>AHHB01000021.1 GCA_000242815.2 Janthinobacterium lividum PAMC 25724 | reverse complement strand
CGGGAGGAGACAGTGTGGCCATCGTTACGCCATTCGTGCAGGTCGGAACTTACCCGACAAGGAATTTCGCTACCTTAGGACCGTTATAGTTACGGCCGCCGTTTACTGGGACTTCAATCAAGAGCTTGCACCCCATCATTTAATCTTCCAGCACCGGGCAGGCGTCACACCCTATACGTCCACTTTCGTGTTTGCAGAGTGCTGTGTTTTTATTAAACAGTCGCAGCCACCAGTTTATTGCAACCCTTTCACCCTCATGGAGTAAACCAATCAAGCTACCGGGGCGTACCTTTTCCCGAAGTTACGGTACCAATTTGCCGAGTTCCTTCTCCCGAGTTCTCTCAAGCGCCTTAGAATACTCATCTCGCCCACCTGTGTCGGTTTGCGGTACGGTCTCGTATGACTGAAGCTTAGAGGCTTTTCTTGGAACCACTTCCGATTGCTTCATGAATAAATTCACTCGTCTCAACCCCTTGAATCCTGCGCCCGGATTTGCCTAAGCGCCTTCTATGAGCCAAAAACCAACTATTCCAACAGTTGGACAACCTTCCGCGATCCGTCCCCCCATCGCATCATACGACGGTGCAGGAATATTAACCTGCTTCCCATCAGCTACGCATCTCTGCCTCGCCTTAGGGGCCGACTCACCCTGCTCCGATGAACGTTGAACAGGAAACCTTGGGCTTACGGCGTGGAGGCTTTTCACCCCCATTATCGCTACTCATGTCAGCATTCGCACTTCTGATACCTCCAGCATCCTTTACAAGACACCTTCGCAGGCTTACAGAACGCTCTCCTACCATATGTGCGCTCCTTTAAATACACTCGATGTTCGCAAGAGCTTTGGTCTCTACTAACTTGCTTCGCAAGTAAGTATCGCCCAGCTCTGCTCTATCAATGCGCTTAAAGGAGCGCACATATCCGCAGCTTCGGTGACTGGCTTAGCCCCGTTACATCTTCCGCGCAGGACGACTCGATCAGTGGGCTATTACGCTTTCTTTAAATGATGGCTGCTTCTAAGCCAACATCCTGACTGTTTTAGCCTTCCCACTTCGTTTTCCACTTAGCCAATCTTTGGGACCTTAGCTGGCGGTCTGGGTTGTTTCCCTCTTGACGCCGGACGTTAGCACCCGACGTCTGTCTCCCAAGCTCACACTCATCGGTATTCGGAGTTTGCAATGGTTTGGTAAGTCGCAATGACCCCCTAGCCATAACAGTGCTCTACCCCCGATGGTGATACTTGAGGCACTACCTAAATAGTTTTCGGAGAGAACCAGCTATTTCCAAGTTTGTTTAGCCTTTCACCCCTACCCACAGCTCATCCCCTAATTTTTCAACATTAGTGGGTTCGGACCTCCAGGGCGTGTTACCGCACCTTCATCCTGGCCATGAGTAGATCACTTGGTTTCGGGTCTACACCCAGCGACTGATCGCCCTATTCGGACTCGATTTCTCTACGGCTTCCCTATATGGTTAACCTTGCCACTGAATGTAAGTCGCTGACCCATTATACAAAAGGTACGCAGTCACGGAACAAGTCCGCTCCTACTGTTTGTATGCACACGGTTTCAGGATCTATTTCACTCCCCTTCCGGGGTTCTTTTCGCCTTTCCCTCACGGTACTGGTTCACTATCGGTCGATTACGAGTATTTAGCCTTGGAGGATGGTCCCCCCATATTCAGACAGGATGTCACGTGTCCCGCCCTACTTGTCGTACGCTTAGTATCACCGGTCTGATTTCGAATACGGGACTATCACCCGCTACGGTTCCTATTTCCAGAGGATTCTTCTATCAGTCCGACTATCACGTACAGGCTCTTCCCATTTCGCTCGCCGCTACTTTGGGAATCTCGGTTGATTTCTTTTCCTGCAGCTACTTAGATGTTTCAGTTCGCCGCGTTCGCCTTGCATACCTATGTATTCAGTATGCAATACCCTAAAAGGGTGGGTTGCCCCATTCGGAAATCTGCGGATCAAAGTGTGTTTGCTCACTCCCCGCAGCTTATCGCAAGCTACTACGTCCTTCATCGCCTGTAATCGCCAAGGCATCCACCATGTGCACTTATTCGCTTGTCCCTATAACGTTAGCCTCTGTTCACCGAGGTGACCAAAGAGCGCTACAGGGATAAGAAAGTACAACGTTGTTGCTTGTTTGTTGATACATACAATCATTACCCATCGATTTACTTTTACAGCAAACCGATCAATAAATAATCTTTACTTCTTCCAGATTGTTAAAGAACGAAACAGCTTTGATCGCTAAAAGATCAAACCTAAACACAGTCTTATTGACTGGCTTACGTTTGTACTTTCGAGTAAAACTTGGTGAGGATGACGGGATCGAACCGACGACCCCTGCTTGCAAAGCAGGTGCTCTCCCAGCTGAGCTAATCCCCCGGGAATTATGTACTAATTAGCTGGTAAGGCTTTTTTTGCTGGTAGGGCTGGTTGGACTCGAACCAACGACCCCCGCGTTATCAACACGGTGCTCTAACCAGCTGAGCTACAGCCCCAACGCGGTGCTACTACGACTACTGTTTCTTCTTAATTAAACAGCCGATAAGTGTGAACATTTGATGCGTGAATCATTGCTGATTCGTGCAAACTCTAGAAAGGAGGTGATCCAGCCGCACCTTCCGATACGGCTACCTTGTTACGACTTCACCCCAGTCACGAATCCTACCGTGGTAAGCGCCCTCCTTACGGTTAAGCTACCTACTTCTGGTAAAACCCGCTCCCATGGTGTGACGGGCGGTGTGTACAAGACCCGGGAACGTATTCACCGCGACATGCTGATCCGCGATTACTAGCGATTCCAACTTCATGCAGTCGAGTTGCAGACTACAATCCGGACTACGATACACTTTCTGCGATTAGCTCCCCCTCGCGGGTTGGCGGCGCTCTGTATGTACCATTGTATGACGTGTGAAGCCCTACCCATAAGGGCCATGAGGACTTGACGTCATCCCCACCTTCCTCCGGTTTGTCACCGGCAGTCTCATTAGAGTGCCCTTTCGTAGCAACTAATGACAAGGGTTGCGCTCGTTGCGGGACTTAACCCAACATCTCACGACACGAGCTGACGACAGCCATGCAGCACCTGTGTACTGGTTCTCTTTCGAGCACTCCCAAATCTCTTCAGGATTCCAGCCATGTCAAGGGTAGGAAGGTTTTTCGCGTTGCATCGAATTAATCCACATCATCCACCGCTTGTGCGGGTCCCCGTCAATTCCTTTGAGTTTTAATCTTGCGACCGTACTCCCCAGGCGGTCTACTTCACGCGTTAGCTGCGTTACCAAGTCAATTAAGACCCGACAACTAGTAGACATCGTTTAGGGCGTGGACTACCAGGGTATCTAATCCTGTTTGCTCCCCACGCTTTCGTGCATGAGCGTCAATCTTGACCCAGGGGGCTGCCTTCGCCATCGGTGTTCCTCCACATATCTACGCATTTCACTGCTACACGTGGAATTCTACCCCCCTCTGCCAGATTCTAGCCTTGCAGTCTCCAATGCAATTCCCAGGTTGAGCCCGGGGATTTCACATCAGACTTACAAAACCGCCTGCGCACGCTTTACGCCCAGTAATTCCGATTAACGCTTGCACCCTACGTATTACCGCGGCTGCTGGCACGTAGTTAGCCGGTGCTTATTCTTCAGGTACCGTCATTAGCAAGAGATATTAGCTCTCACCGTTTCTTCCCTGACAAAAGAGCTTTACAACCCGAAGGCCTTCTTCACTCACGCGGCATTGCTGGATCAGGCTTTCGCCCATTGTCCAAAATTCCCCACTGCTGCCTCCCGTAGGAGTCTGGACCGTGTCTCAGTTCCAGTGTGGCTGGTCGTCCTCTCAGACCAGCTACTGATCGATGCCTTGGTAGGCTTTTACCCTACCAGCTAGCTAATCAGATATCGGCCGCTCCACGAGCATGAGGTCTTGCGATCCCCCACTTTCATCCTTAGATCGTATGCGGTATTAGCGTAACTTTCGCTACGTTATCCCCCACTCTAGGGTACGTTCCGATATATTACTCACCCGTTCGCCACTCGCCACCAGAGCAAGCTCCGTGCTGCCGTTCGACTTGCATGTGTAAGGGCATGCCGCCAGCGTTCAATCTGAGCCAGGATCAAACTCTTCAGTTTAATCTCTGTTACTTTGCCGTTTTACCGGCACCATCATTGCTGATGGGTCGCTCACTCAAAAAACTGACAGGCCACTACTTTCGTAGCGCCTATTTCATTATTTCTTGTGAACATTTGATATTTTAAGTTTTACAGCGACCCGAAGATCACTGCTGCACTTACATCAAATGCCCACACTTATCGACTGTTAATTGTTAAAGAACGTATTCGGTACTACTTATTTACCACTCTCGCGCTATCGACAAAGCGTTGTGTTTGTCAGCTGCGAAGAAGGAAGAGTATGAAGCATTTTTTTAAATCCGTCAACTCTGTTTTTCAGCGCATTGCGCTTAAAAACTTTTTTACCCTGCTTTACTCTGCATTTACATGCGTCGTTCAGCGAGGGGGCGAATTATAGCCCTGGCCCGCAAACTCTGCAAGCCTTCTTTTTCGCCGCAGCCTGTCCCCCTCTGCCCAGCAAGCATTGTCTTCACTTCAAGCGCCTTTTTGTGCAGCCTGTCGCAATCGACTGGCATAGTTCGAGGTCTTTAGGCACAGTGGCAACATCAGATTCTGACGCTGCTCAACAAAGACTCGCACTTGCCCCCAGCGCCGCTTAACTCTTGTACTTGAAAGTGCTATCCATGCTTCCGATTTCCAGCCTGCCTCAATTGTTGAAAACCATCCTCGCCTGGTTGCAACGAGCATTCGACGCGACGACGACTTGGGTAACCCAGCTATCTTGGTGGAAATTTTTCCTGTTCGCCGCCCTGGCCCTGATCGCCGGCTCCATTTTGCAAGACGAATTGTTCTCGTCCAACCCGGATGAGGAAGTCGTCATCAAATCGCATAAGCGCAGCAGCAAAGGCTCGGGTGAGACGAATATCCTGATCGACGATACCGGCATCCATTTCAATCCGCGCAACAGCAAGAACCGGCGTAGCAGCACGGCTGATGCAGCCAGCGATCCGACCGATGCCGCCACTGCGGACGAGCAGGCAAAAGCGGTGCCGCCGGCACCGCCCGAACCGCCCGCCGCCGCCACCAAACCCAGCTATCCGGTGACCACCAATGCTTCAGGGGAAGAGGTCCATATCGAATTGCCGCCACAAATCGGCGAAGAGTTGTCGAATGCCATAGAAGAAGCGGTCGATGATGCTGCGGAACAAAAAGTATCACGCTATCACCAGCAAGCGTCGACTTGGTTCAAGAGCTTTGTGTCTTTGCTGGTGCTGGCCCTGTTCGCCATGAAAGCTCTGGTTGGCGGCAAGAAACGTGCGGAAGCGCAAACCATTACGGCAAATGAGGCGGCCGAACGCGCATCCATGCAGCGCCAGCTCAGCGAAGCAAAAATGCAAATGATGCAAGCGCAAGTCGAACCTCATTTCCTGTTCAACACCCTCGCCTCCGTTGAGCACCTGATCCAGACCGATCCGCCGCGTGCGGCGAAGATGCAACGCAGCCTGATCCAGTATCTGCGCGCCGTACTGCCGCAAATGCGCGACAACGCCCTGATTACCAATCTGGGCCGTGAAGCGGACATGGTGCAAGCGTACCTGAACCTGCTGAAAATGCGCATGGAAGAACGCCTGACCGTCGACTTCCAGATTCCAGACGGCCTGCGCAGCGCCGCCTTTCCTCCCATGATGCTGCAATCGATGGTAGAAAATGCCATCAAGCACGGCCTGGAAGTCAAACCGGAAGGCGGCACCTTGCGCATCCTGGCCGAAGTAGCACACAGCAAGCTGCGCGTGATCGTCACCGATGACGGCCTGGGCTTTGGTGTCGTACCCAGCGATGGCACGGGCCTGGGCTTGCCCACCATCCGCGAGCGCCTAAAACTGCTGCATGGCGACCAGGGCAGCCTGACCATCACACCCAACCAGCCCAGCGGTGTGTGCGCCGTGATCGAAGTACCGTATCAACTATCCAAATAAGCGAGCTCAATAAGATAGTTGATAAAAACGCTAATTCATTGAATAATCAATCTTCGCCTGTTCACACTTGAGACCTATGCCTACCGCTATTATTGCCGACGACGAAAGACTGATGCGCGACCAGCTGCGCCTGCGCCTGGGCCAAGCCTGGCCCGAACTGGAAATCATCGGCGAAGCCAAGAATGGCGACGAAGCAATTGAACTGGTGGCGCAACTCAAGCCCGACTTTGCATTCCTCGATATCCGCATGCCGGGCAAGACAGGCATGGAAGCGGCGCAAGTGATTGGCAGCAAGACCCATATCGTCTTCGTCACCGCCTACGATACCCACGCCGTCGAAGCCTTCGAACGGGGCGCAGTCGATTACGTACTCAAGCCACCCGAGCATGAGCGTTTGCTGGTGACGGTCGAGCGCCTGAAAACGCATTTGAACAAGCCAGCGCTCGATGTCAATGGCAGCGTCACGGCCATGCTGTCGCAGCTGGCAGAAAAAATTACGGCCAAGCCCAGCTACCTGCAATGGATACAGGCCAGCATCGGCCAGGACTTGCGCATGATCCCCGTCGATGAGATTTTATTTTTCCGTTCTGACGAGAAATACACCTGCGTGCAGACAGCCAAGTATGAGGCACTGATACGCAAGCCTGTGCGCGATCTGGCCGAAGAGCTCGATCCTTCGCTATTTTGGCAAATCCACCGTGCCACACTGGTCAACGTCAATGCCATCGAAGGCGTGACGCGCGACATCCGCGGCCGTCACTTGGTACTCATCAAAGGCAAATCCGACAAGCTCGAAGTGAGCCGCAGCTTCTTGCACCTATTCAAGCAAATGTAAGCGAGTCGCCGCCCGGCATGCCGGCGCGGCGCATAGCCCTCTTTCTTCCCCTTTCTGTGCCACATCAAGCCGCACCGCAGTGGCCGGCTTAGGCTATCTACAGTCCTGTCCGCCATCGCTGTCCGGCCGGCCTTCGTACACGTTCGCAAGGAGAAGCCCATGCCTGATCGAGGCAGTCCACGCCTGCTGCGCATCTTGCCGCTGGGCATGGCGGCAGCGCTTTTACTGTGCTTGCTTCCTGCTTTGAACGCCGGCCGGCAACGGCGGGCGCACGGCCAGGCCATCATTGACAGCGCCAGCGCCAGCGAAGCCATCATCAGCATCGATAGCGAACAAATCATCGTGCATGCGAACGCGGCGGCAGCCAGGTTATTTGACGACACGCCGGCCCGCATGCGCGGCATGCGCCTGGGCCACTACATCTTGCGCGACTTACGCACTCTTTGCAGCCTGAGCAACCATGATGGCGATGCGCCGTTTGGCGATATCAATCAAGGACTACGCCTGTCGGGCCGGCGCGCCACCGACTACACCCTGACGGGCAGGCGCAGCGATGGGGCCATGTTTGCGCTCGAAGGTTCACTCTCGGCCATGCAGGCAGATGGCGGCAGCGTGTTGACCATCATCGTGCGCGACATCAGCGCGCGACAGCAGATGCACGAGCAACTGGCTCGCTCCTTTTCGCAACTGCGTGAATTGTCGAATGCGCTGCAATCCATCCGCGAAGAAGAGCGCAAGCATATCGCGCGCGAACTGCATGATGACCTAGGGCAATTGCTGGCTACCTTGCGAGGCGACCTGACGCTGGTACGCCAGCACACGGACACGACTTTGTCGCTACAAGCGTTGCTGCACAGCATGGATGGCTTGCTGCTGACGGCCATCACTTCGCTGCGGCGCATCGCCAGCAACCTGCGGCCGCGCGCGCTCGATGAGGGGGGATTGTATTTTGCACTACAAAAACTGCGCCATGACTTCCTGTTGCGCCGCACCATCCATTTTGACTTGCTGGCCGACGAGGCCGACCTGGTGCTCGACGACGCGCGTAGCACGGCCATCTACCGCATCGTGCAAGAGGCGCTGACGAATATCGCGCGTCACGCCGAGGCCAGCCACATCACCATCGCCCTGCACCGCATCAATTCCTCTCTGGCAATCACCATCCAGGATGATGGCCACGGCATTGCTGAACACGACCTGGAAAAAGCCACGGCACTCGGACTGCTAGGCATGCGCGAACGGGTATGGGGCTTGAACGGCAGCATCTATATTGGCACCGATAGCGAACTGGGCGGCACACGCATCGACATCTCGCTGCCCATGCAGGCGGAAGTGACGCAAACAGCCACGGCATAAGGAAAAAAGGCGCCCGCAGGCGCCTTTTTCATTCATCACATCAACTGATGCTTAGAATTTGTGGGTCATGCCCAGCTGATACATCGATTTTTCGCTGAACTGGTCGCGGCCACCGTAGACGTACACAGCGGTACGCTTCGACAGCGGGTAGTCGTAGCCCAGACCATAGGCCTTGGCCGTTTCCTTGCCGCTGACGGTGCGGCTGTCTTGCTTCTGCTTCACATAGCTGACCTTGATTGCGCCGCCGCCGATGTCATAAGCCAGACCCAGCAGGTAGCTCTTGAAATCGCCGGTAGCGGCAACATCGGTATCTGCTTTCGAGTAATCAAAGGTGACTTTGGCAGGGCCAAATTTGTAACCGCCACCGACGATCCACAGTTTCGGCTCGGCTGCTGCGTTAGCAACGGACTGTACTTTCTTCTGGTAGCCGGCGTGTGCGCTCACTGGACCCTGGTCATACGTGGCAACCACGCTGAAACCCGAATCGGCATCTTTGATTTCGCTGGCAACGTATTGGCCGCTGACGACAAAACCGCTGAACGATGGGCTGTTGTAGGTCACAGCATTGCTCACACGCGACACGCCCACGACCGATGTGGCCGGAATGGCTTGTGCGCCGTTTGGCGACTGGCCGCCGCGCATGACTGGCTCATTGATCTTGCCGATGACGCCGTAAGTGTTGAATGGATCAACGCGTGCCAGGGTGCCGTCGATCAGGTCCTTGGTACGGCCCAGGTAGACGGTACCAAAGTCACCGGTCAGGCCAACCCATGCCTGGCGATCGAACAGGGTGTTGGTGGACGCTTGCGCACCAGTATCACCCTTGAATTCGCCTTCCAGGTTGAAAATGGCCTTCAAGCCGCTACCCAGATCTTCCGTGCCCTTGAAACCAATGCGCGACGCCTGGTTTTCACGTTCCAGCATCGCCGCACCCGTGGTCTTGGCAATACCCAGATCGACCACGCCGTAGACGGTAACGTTCGATTGAGCTTGCGCAGTCGCCGCTGCGAAGGTGCCGATGATCAATGCTGCCAGAGTAATTTTTTTCACTTGAGATTCTCTACATTAAGTTGGACAAGTTGAGCTGCTGCTTAGCTGCTGAACCGAATCATGCCCACGAATTACTTCAACAATATGACATCGACAAGATGTTGCTTTTTATCACAATAGCGTGTGACATAAAAACAACAGACGAAAAAAAACCGCCCGCAGGCGGTTCAGCTTACCGTTCCAGCCTTATTTCAGACGGCAGCTCAGCAGCCAGTAATATTCCAGGCGCTTCATGCGGATTTCGCGGGTCGAATGGGCAAACTTCTTGCGCAGGTGGCTGTCCGATGGGAAATTCTTCAACACTTCATAGCGCTCGCCTGCCGGCGTCGTGTGGAACTGGTGAGTATTGCCTTCCAAGTCAGTGCGCGCGATGACGGTGCTGCTGCCATCGACATAGGAATTGTCGATCAGCACCAGCACGATGTCCTTGCCCAGCTTGCTGCGCAATTGCTTCAGGTATTTGTCCTGGTCTTCGCGCTTGACGTGCGACCACCAGAAGCCGGCGAAGACAGCAGTAAACTTGCCCAACAAATCATCGGGCAAATTGAATGCGTCGAGCTTGGCAATGGTGACGTTGTCGGGCAAGCCGCGTGCCTGGGCCAGCGCCAGCATTTCATCGTTGATATCGGTGGCCAGCACGGACACGGCCGACTCGGCGACCAATTGCGTCCAGTAGCCGGTGCCGCAGGCCAGTTCCAGCACGGTGTGCCCTTCCAGCACGTCAGCGACCTTGTCGCGCAACACTTCCAGGTCTTCCTGGCGTTCGGGCTTGTCATAGACGCGCTCGTACTGCTGCGCGATGGTGGCGTAATATTTGGCAAGCTGATCGGTAATCATCGTTTATTCTCTTCTTAAATAATCTTGGCCAGGCACATCACCCGGCCGACTTCATGCATTGTTATAGTTCGTAGTGCTCTTTATCACCGCTCATCGCCTGCTCAATGAGCTTGCGGTTCAGGGTTGGCGTCAGCAACTCGATAAAGGTATAAATATAGCTGCGCAAATACGCGCCCTGCTTGACGGCCACGCGCGACACATTCATGCCAAACAGATGGCCGACAGGGATGGCGCGCAAGCCTTTGTCGCGTTCGGCATCGAAGGCCATACCCGCTATGATACCAATGCCCATGCCCAACTCGACATAAGTCTTGATGACATCGGCATCGATGGCTTCCAGCAAGACGTCCGGCTTCAGGCCACGCAGCACGAAAGCGTGGTCGATCTTGTTACGTCCGGCAAACGCGCTGTCATAGGTAATGAGGGGAAATGCGGCAATTTCTTCCAGGGTGACGGACTTCGATTTGAGCAGCGGATGGTCGAGCGGCACCACCACCACATGCTCCCATTGATAACATGGCAAGGTGATCAAGCCATCGATGGCGGCGATCGATTCCGTAGCGATGGCCAGGTCGGCCTGGTCGCGCTGCACCATCTCGGCGATCTGGCGCGGGTTACCCTGCAGTAAAGACAATCTGACCTTGGGAAACTTCAGCATGAACGCTTGCACGACCTTGGGCAAGGTGTAGCGCGCCTGCGTATGCGTGGTCGCAATGGTAAAGCTGCCGCTATCTTGCGCCGCGAATTCCTTGCCGATGCGCTTCATGCTGTCGATTTCCTGCATGATCAGCTCGACCGATTCCAGCACCAGGCGACCCGGCTCCGTCAAGCCACGGATGCGCTTGCCGTGACGCGTAAAAATATCGACGCCCAGCTCTTCCTCCAGCTCGATAATGGCTTTCGACACGCCCGGTTGCGACGTAAACAATGCCTTGGCGGCGTCCGTCAGGTTATAGTTCTGACGGACCGCTTCGCGCACGAAGCGCAGTTGATGGAGATTCATTGCTGGTTTACCCTAGATTGCCGTCATTTGCCAAGTTTCCGCACCACCCATGATTTTGCGTTCATGCTTATACGCATATCGCATATAAGCAAATGCGTACTAAGTAGTTTGGGATAAACACGAAGTTTATTACTATTGCGGGTACTTTGGGGGTGCAAGCATGACTTTGTCTTATATAGTCTCAGGATTCGCCGTAGGATTACTCGTAGGAATGACCGGCGTGGGCGGCGGCTCGCTGATGACGCCGCTGTTAACCTTGCTGTTTGGCGTGTCGCCCTCCGTGGCGGTGGGCACCGACCTGGCGTTCGCCTCGATCACCAAGAGCGCCGGCACCCTGACGCACCGCCTGCGTGGCACCGTCCGCTGGGATATCGTCAAGCGCCTGTGCATCGGCGCCCTGCCTGCCGCCGTCGTCTCAACCCTGGCATTGAAGTCATTCGGCACCCTGTCGCCGGAAATCGGCCAGATCATTCGTTACTCGATCGCCGGCTCCGTGCTGCTGACCGTCGTGGCGCTCATCTTCAAGGGGCGCATGCTGGCTTGGATCAATGCACACCCTGAGAAACAATTACAGGGCAAGAAACTTGCCGCCGCGACCAGCATCGCCGGCGCCGTGCTGGGCGTGCTGGTGACGGTCTCGTCGATCGGCGCCGGCGCCATCGGCGCAACCCTGCTGGTGATGCTATACCCACGCATGAGCTCGGCCGAAGTGGCGGGCACCGATATCGCCTACGCCGTGCCCCTGACAGCCATCGCCGCCCTGGGCCACTGGTGGCTCGGCTCCATCGACTGGGAATTGTTGGCCTCACTGCTGGTCGGCTCCCTGCCTGGCATCACGCTCGGTTCCTGGATCGCCCGCTCCGTGCCAGAAAAGTTTTTACGCGTACTGCTGGCGATGACCTTGACCGGCGTGGCAGTGAAGCTAATCTATTAGTGCCCCACCATGTAACAAGAGCAAAATCAAGAACATCATCCCAGGCAGTCTTCCAGTACCCCGGCTTTTTTAGGAATTGATATGTACCATTACGATCAGTACGACCACCTCATCATCAAAGAACGCATCGCCCAGTACCGAGACCAGGTTGTGCGCCGTATTGCCAATGAACTCACGGAAGAGGAATTCATTCCGCTGCGCCTGCAAAACGGCCTGTACATGCAACGCCACGCCTACATGCTGCGTATCGCCGTGCCGTACGGCTTGCTGTCATCCAAGCAGATGCGCATGTTCGCGCACATCGCGCGCAAGTACGACCGCGGCTATGGCCACTTCACCACGCGCCAGAACATCCAGTTCAACTGGATCGAGCTGGAGCAAACTCCCGATATCCTGACAGAGCTCGCGTCGGTAGAAATGCACGCGATCCAGACTTCCGGCAACTGTATCCGTAATACAACATCTGACCCCTATGCCGGCGTTGCGGCCGATGAAATCATCGATCCACGTCCTTATGCTGAAGTGTTGCGCCAGTGGAGTACTTTCCACCCCGAGTTCATCGCCCTGCCGCGCAAATTCAAGGTCGCCATCAATGGCGCCAAGGAAGACCGCGCGGCCATCGCCGTGCACGATATCGGCTTGACGGCCGTACGCAACGACGCTGGCGAAGTGGGCTTCAAGGTCATGGCCGGTGGCGGCATGGGCCGTACGCCGATTTTGGGCAGCGTGGTGCGCGACTTCCTGCCATGGCAACATTTGCTGACGTATGTCCAGGCCATCATGCGCGTGTATAACTTGCACGGCCGCCGCGACAATAAATACAAGGCGCGCATCAAGATTCTGTTGAAAGCCATCGGCGTGGAAGAATTCACGCGCCAGGTGGAAGCCGAGTGGGTCGACTTGAAGGATGGCGCGGAAACATTGACGGCCGAGGAAATGCAGCGCGTAGCAGACTTTTTCAATCCGCCCGCCTACCTTGCCCTGCCAGAACTCGACTACAAGGCGGAACACGCGGATAACAAGGCCTATATGAACTGGCTGGCGCGCAACGCCAAGCCGCACCAGCGCGCTGGCTACGTGGCCGTGGTGCTGTCGCTAAAGAAAACGGGCGTGCCGCCGGGCGACGCGACGGCAGAGCAGATCGACTTCGTAGCCGACCTGGCCGAGCGCTACAGCTTTGGCGAACTGCGCGTGACGCATGAGCAAAACCTGGTGCTGGCTGACGTGGAGCAATCGAAACTATTCAAACTGTGGCAGGAAGCGAAGGCGCACGGGCTGGCCACGCCGAACATCGGCTTGCTGACCGACATGATCTGCTGCCCGGGCGGCGATTTCTGCTCGCTGGCCAACGCCAAGTCGCTGCCGATCGCGGCCGCCATCGCGGAACGCTTCGACAACATCGACTTCCAGCATGACATCGGCGAGATCGAACTCAATATTTCCGGCTGCATCAATGCCTGCGGCCACCATCACGTGGGCAGCATCGGCATCCTCGGCGTCGACAAGGATGGCAGCGAATGGTATCAAGTGTCGATCGGCGGCGCGCAGGGCAACCATGCTGCCATCGGCAAGATCATCGGACCATCATTCTCTGCGCTGCAAATGCCTGAAGTCATCGGCCGCCTGCTGCACGTCTACGTGCGCGACCGCCATGAAGGCGAGCGCTTCGTCGATACGGCGCAGCGCCTGGGCCTGGCGCCGTTCAAGGAACACGTGTATGCAACGCCGATCACGATCGGCAACCTGGTGGGAGAAGACGAATATGTTTGAAGTACGCGAAGAAATTATCAAGAACGCCGCTGTCGTGCCCAATAGCTGGGGCTTGCTGCGCCTCGATGAGGGCGAGACGCCGGAAACGGTCATCGTGCCTGCCGGCAAGGTCATCGTCCCCCTGTCCGTTTGGCAAGCACAGCGCGAGACCCTGCTGGCGCGCCAGCCAGACATCGGCGTCTGGCTGGCCAGCGACGAGCGCCCGGAAGAACTGGCCGCCGACGTGGCGCAACTGCCCGTCATCGGCGTGGACTTCCCGAAATTCACGGATGGCCGCGGCTATTCCATCGCCTTCAACTTGCGCGCCCGCCTCGGTTTCCAAGGGGAATTGCGCGCCATCGGCGACGTGCTGCGCGACCAGTTGTTCTCCATGCATAGGGTCGGCTTTGACGCATATGCGACGCGGCCTGACCGCAGCATCCATGACGCGCTGAAAGGTTTGTCTGTCTTTTCGGAAACCTACCAGGCCTCGTGGGATCAAAAATCACCGCTGTTCCGCCGCCACCAGCGCGAAGGCCAGAATCCTGACCGCGACAACGCGGCCGGCATCTGAGGACGCCTCATGCGTGATCTGACTACATTAATTGACGCCACCGGGCAAACGCTGGCACGCATCGCGGCGGACTTTTCGCCGGCCGTGTTCGCGTCCAGCCTGGCCGCCGAAGACATGGTGCTGACTGACTTGATTCTCAAGGCAAAGCTGCCAATCGGCATCTTTTCTCTGGAAACAGGCCGACTGCACCAGGAAACCCTGGCCGTACTCGACAAGGTCAAGGCCCGCTACGACCACGACATCATCCTGTACCGTCCACAGCCGGAAGCGGTGGCTGGCTACGTGGAACAGCACGGTCTCAACGCGTTTTATGACAGCGTCGAGATGCGCCGCGCATGCTGCCACATCCGCAAGGTCGAGCCACTGGGACGCGCCCTGGCCGGCAACAAGGCCTGGATCACGGGCCAGCGCCGCGCCCAGTCCAGCACGCGCGCCGAACTGCACGTGCAGGAAGAAGACGCCGCACATGCAATGACAAAATTCAATCCGCTGGCCGACTGGTCTGAGCAGGATGTGTGGGACTATATCCGTGCCAACGATGTGCCCTACAACGCGCTGCACGACCAGGGCTACCCGTCGATCGGCTGCGAACCGTGCACGCGGGCAATACAGCCGGGTGAAGATGTACGTGCCGGGCGTTGGTGGTGGGAAAACCCGGACTCCAAGGAATGCGGCCTGCACATGGTGGACGGCAAATTGATACGCATCAAATCCGTGGCAGCCTGATCAGACACAACAGACTCAGCAGAACAAGAAAGCACACCTATGAGCAATATTTTGAACCAGCGTCATCTCGACAGCCTTGAATCTGAAGCCATCCACATCATGCGTGAAGTGGCGGCCGAATCGGCCAACCCCGCGCTGCTGTTTTCCGGCGGCAAGGATTCCGTCGTCCTGCTGCGCTTGGCCGAGAAAGCCTTCCGCCCAGGCAAATTCCCGTTTCCCCTCGTGCATATCGACACGGGCCACAACTTCCCGGAAGTCATCACTTTCCGCGACAAGAAGGTGGCTGAACTGGGCGAACGCCTGATCGTCGGCTCCGTCGAAGACTCGATACAGCGCGGCACTGTGCGCCTGCGCAACCCGGCCACGGATTCGCGCAATGCAGCGCAAGCGGTGACCTTGCTGGAAACCATCGCCGAGCACAAATTTGACGCCTGCATCGGCGGTGCGCGCCGCGACGAAGAGAAGGCCCGCGCCAAGGAACGCATTTTTTCCTTCCGCGATGAATTCGGCGCCTGGGACCCGAAAGCCCAGCGTCCCGAACTGTGGGACCTGTACAACACGCGCGTGCATCCCGGTGAAAACATGCGCGTCTTCCCCATCTCGAACTGGACCGAACTCGACGTGTGGCAATACATCGCCCGCGAAAAACTGGAATTACCGCCGATCTACTTCGCCCACGAACGCCAGGTGATCGCGCGCAACGGCTTGCTGGTGCCATTGACGGACCTGACGCCGCCGCGCGAAGGCGAAATGGTGGAAACGCAAGTCGTGCGCTTCCGCACGGTGGGCGATATCTCGTGCACCTGCCCCGTGTCGTCCGACGCGGCGACAGTCGACGCCATCATCGCCGAGACGGCAATTACGCAAATCACGGAACGCGGCGCCACCCGCATGGATGACCAGACTTCCGAAGCCTCGATGGAAAAACGCAAGAAAGCAGGATATTTCTAATGAACGCAGCAAGCCAGAACACCACCTCACCCGTCAATGTCGAGCGCGGCATGTTGCGCTTTATCACGGCCGGTTCCGTCGATGACGGCAAGAGCACCCTGATCGGCCGTTTGCTGTTCGACAGCAAGGGCATCTTTGCCGACCAGCTCGACGCCATGTCGCGCTCCAAGCACAAGCGCACGGTGGGCGACACGGTCGACCTGTCGCTGCTGACGGACGGCCTGGAAGCGGAGCGCGAGCAAGGCATCACCATCGACGTGGCCTACCGCTACTTCGCCACGCCCAAGCGTAAATTCATTATCGCCGACACGCCGGGCCACGAGCAATATACGCGCAATATGGTCACGGGCGCCTCGACCGCCGATGCCGTCATCATCCTGATCGACGTGTCGAAAGTTAAACTCGGTGACGATGGCAGCGTGGAACTGTTGATCCAGACCAAACGCCATTCGACGATTGCCCATTTACTCAAGATCGAGCATGTGGTCGTCGCCGTCAACAAGATGGACCTGGTCGACTACGATGAGACGGTGTACACGCGCATCGTCGCCGCCTACCGCGAGTTCGCCCAGTCGCTGGGCTTGAAGGACATCACGCCGATCCCGCTGTCCGCCTTGACGGGCGACAACGTCGTCGAACGCGGTGACAAGCTGGGCTGGTACACGGGCCCGACCCTGATCGAGTTGCTGGAGTCCTTGTCCGTCTACGACGAATCGCACGACACGCCGTTCCGCTTCCCGGTGCAGCTGGTGGCACGCCACAATGGCCACGAAGCAAACGACTTCCGCGGCTATATGGGGCGTATCGAAGCGGGCAAGGTCAGCATCGGCGACACGCTGCAGGTACAGCCATCGGGCCAGACGGCTAGCGTCAAGGATATCGTCACCCTGGACGGCTCACTGCAAACTGCCGTGGTGGGCCAGTCCGTGACCTTGCTGCTCAATGAATACCTCGATATCTCGCGTGGCGACCTGCTGGCCGGAGCCGACCGTCCCGCCACCTTGCTGAAACAAGTGGTGGCCGACGTGTGCTGGCTGTCGGAAGACGCGCTGGATCTGCGCCGCAAGTACTGGATCAAGCACGGCACCAAGCAGACGGCGGCGAAAGTGACGGCGATTGATTCTATCCTCGATATCAATACGCAACAGCGCCATCCGGCTGAAGGCTTGAAGCTGAACGACATCGCCCGCATCAGCCTGAACGTGCAGCAGGCACTGGCGGCCGACGCGTATGCCGATATCCGCGCCACCGGTGCGTTTATCCTGATCGATGAAGTGACCCACCAGACCGTCGCGGCGGGCATGATTCGGCTGTAAGCGGCGTCTCGACTGAAGAAAGCAAACATGAACCACTCCACATCTCACCCCGGCAAGGTCTACCTGATCGGCGCCGGCCCCGGCGCGCAAGACTTGATGACCTTGCGCGGTGCGCGCCTGCTGGCACAGGCGGACGTCGTGCTGCACGATGCACTAGTGACCGCAGAGATGCTGGAGCTGTGCCCGCAGGCGCAAAAGGTTCTTGTTGGCAAGCGCTGCGGCCAGTTATCGACGGCGCAAGCGTTCATCAACAAGCAATTGGTGGACCATGCGCGCAAGCACGCCATCGTGGTGCGCCTGAAAGGCGGCGACCCGATGCTGTTCGGCCGCGCCGACGAAGAGCTGCGGGCGCTGGAAGAAGCGGGCATCGCTGTCGAAGTAGTGCCCGGCATTACCACTGCGCTGGCGGCGGCCGCCGCCACACAGCAGCCGCTGACCAAACGGGGCGTCTCGCGCAGCGTGGCCTTTTTCACGTCCAGCACGGCGCCGGGCGAACCGGACCAGACACGCATTCCCGACTGCGACACCTTGGTGCAATACATGGGTGGCCGCGAAGCCGTCGCCACGGCGCAGCGCCTGCTGGCCCAGGGCCGGCGCGCTGACACGCCCGTGGTCGTGATTGAAAACTGCAGCCGCCCGGACCAGCGCATCGTGCGCCTGCCGCTGAGCGCCCTCGCGCATGGCTTGGGCGACACCCACGGCCCCGTGCTGGTGATGCTGGGCGATGCCATGGCCGCGCGCGCGCACCAGGGCGTCGAGGACACTGCCATTCTGGCGCGCTATGGCTGACTAAATACAACGTATTTGAGCGACCTTGCAGTGAGCAGATGTCTGCAGAAGAAGCCTGTTGCGCCGCATGAAAAAGCTGTGCCGGCAAGATGCAAGCGCGTAGTCATCCTGCGCGAACCCACTTTGCCCGGCTGCGCTTAGGCGTGTTCAAAAGAGGAAGGTAGCGGCAGTAGCCGCTGAAGTGTGGCGGCCACGCGCAGCAGGCGCGGGTCGTCATCGTCGGCCTCGTCGCAGGTATCGTTGATACAGAAAAATGGTAAGGTGCCGAATTGCGCCAGCAGTTGTTCCAGTTGCTGCGGCGCCTCCACATCGCCGCTGGCGATATGCAGCGGGTCGAGCATGCGCGCGCGCGCCATGCCCTGATGCACCATCCAGCGCGGCACCAGATCGGGCAGCAATGCTGGCACCTGCCAGGAGCGAAACACTGTCGCGCGCACGCCGGCAAACATGGCCGGCGCCAGCGCCTCGAGCGCATGCAGCGCGCTTTTCAGCATCGGCCGCGGCGCATGCGCATACAGCTGCGGTTCATGCCGATAATCGGCGTACTGCGCCGACAGCCATTGCCGCGACAAGGTGGCGCAATTGACAGGCGCGGCCACGTCGGCGCGCAAGCACTGCACATCAGGCTGCAGCGCGCTCTCCGTAAAAACGCTCAAACGCCGGTCGCCATCTTCGCCAAACCAGAATGCGGGCACGAACGGCGCGCCGATAAAGACATCGTCATTGAGATAAAGGAAACGTTCGGACAAGCCTGGAATATGGTGCAGATACGATTCGATATGACCGGAATCGAACACCGGCAGGGATGCGCCAGGCATCAGGCTGGCATGGTCGATCACCGTCAGGCGCGCAGAAGCACGCAGCCAGGCAGGCACCTGGCGGTCCGTCAGCAAATAGACATGGCCGTGGTCGGGAAAGAAACGCTCGAGCGCGCGCAGGTTGTAGCGCAGTTCGCCGTTGTCGCGGTAGCGCCCCGCGACGTTGCCGTGCAGGGCCAACTGGCCGGGATGCGCCCGCGCCCAGTCGGCATATGCCTGCTGTCGGCGCGCATGCCAGGCCGGATCGGCGCCATCAACCCACAGATAAACGATGTCGATGCGCGTCGCTGGCATCGCGCTGGCGGCGCAGCTCAAGGGATAGCACTGGAGCATGGCGCCGCCACGCAGTAATCGGCGATGGCAGCGAGCACGCTGGCGTTCTCGCCCACCGCCTCGACCACCTTCAAGCGCAGTTGCGGATGCTGCTGGCGCAGTTCTTCCACCAGGAGCGGCAAGTCGCGCAGTACATGCCCGCCCTGCCCCAGGAACACCGGCACCACCGTAACGTCCAGGGTTGCACCTGCGGGTAAGTCAGCCAGCAGGCTTGCTACCACCTCGGGCAGGCGTGGCGTCATCAATTCCAGAAAGGCCAGGTGCACGCTGGTGTCGGGCATGCGCGCCTGGGTCAAATCGCGCAAGCGCTCGAAGGGTGCGGCCCACGATGCGGCGCGCGCGCCATGTGCAAACAAAATCAGTGCCTGTTTCAAGTTCTTCTCCATCAATGCCGTTCCACCCACCACAGGGCGCCCAGCGCCAGCAGCAAATACAGGGTGCTCGGCGCCACTGCAGTCAGGAAGGCTGGCCAGGTGCTGAGCAGCCCAAGATGCGAAAAAAGGGTATTGACCAGCATGAAGCTCACGCCGATCATGATACCGATAAATATCTTCAGGCTGATGCCGCCGCTGCGCGTGTGCATGTAGGCGAACGGCAGCGCCAGCGCCATCAACACGAAGATGGCCAGGGGATCGATCAGCTTTTTCCAGAAGGCGATGCGGAAACGCTCGGTTTCCTGCTTGTTCTCGGCCAGATGGCGCGTGTACACGGCCAGTTCGCTGGCCGACATGCGCTCGGGATCCGAAGCCGACACCGTCAGGATCTTCGGCGTCACTTCGGACACCATGTCCTTGCTGGCACTATGCACGGTGCGTACCATGCTCGTTTCCTGCTCATAGTAGTTCGCCAGCTTCGGCTCGAAGTCGGGCGAGGCCGCCGCGCTGTTCGAAAACGAGGTTTCCGTCACATCGGTCAGGCGCCAGGTATTATTGCCTTGATACGTCGCCCCCTTCGCTACGGTCAAGGTACGCAAACGGAAATCGGTGTCAAATTCGTATAGCTTGACGTTTTTCAGCTGGCCGTCCGGACGCGCTTCGCCGACATTGAAAAAGCGCGAACCGGTAACGCTGCCCGTCAGGCCATCGCTCTTGACCATATCCTTGGTCCACAGGCCGGAGCGAAATTCACTCGACACGGCCGCGCCGCGCGAAGTCAGCTTGAGGCGTTCGGCCAGTTGCTCGGTGCGCGGGGTAATCAGTTCACCGAAGATAAAGGTAATGACCACAAAGACGATAGCGATGCGCAGCAGGAAACCGGCCGCCATCGCCGTTGACATGCTCGAGGCGCGCATGATGGTAAATTCGGAACTGGCGGCAAACTGCGCCATCGTGTAGATCGTGCCGATCAGTGCTGCAATCGGCATCACCTCGTACACATGCCCCGGCACCAGCACCAGCACATACAGGAATGCATACTGGATGGTGTAGCCGTTGCGGCCCACCTTGGGCAGCTCGCCCGTCAGGTCGATGAAGGCTTGCAGTGCCAGGAATGCCAGCAGCACGAACAGCACTGCCTGGAATATCGAGACCGTAAAATAGCGCTGTAAAATCTTCATTTCGATGCCGCTTTACTTGGTTTACCGGCGCGGCGCGCGCGCTTGAAGGACGCCAGCAAGACCAGCGGATGATAGCGGTGATTCACATTCAGGCGCCACGCAAACAGCGCCACGACGGCCAGTGCCGCCAGCAGGTGCAGCGGCCACCAGGCCAGCCCAAATGTCAGGCGTCCCTGTTTTACGCTCGCTTCGACGACCTTGATAAGATTGTTGTAAGAAAAGAAAATCAGCAGGGCCACGATCAGATTGGCAGAACTGCCCGCACGCGGATTGACAAAGCCCAGCGGAATGGCCAGCAGAATCAGCATCAGGCCAATCAGGGGCGCACTAACGCGCCATAGCAATTCGGCCATGGTATAGGAATTCGGATCGGCGATGAGTGCCATGGTGCTCATGGCGCGCACGCCCAGTTCCGCGCCCAGTCCTGCTGCCGGCTCTCGATGCGCATGATGTACTGCTCGAATTCCATGGTCTGGAAGTCCCCTTGCGCCGGCACGCCCTGATAGCGGCGTCCACTCTTGAGCACCAGGAAGCGTTCACCCTTGGCGTCGGTATTGATCACGCCTTCGCGGGCGACGACGACGACGGCGCTGCCTTTTTCATCGACGGTATTGACGAAGACGTTCTGCACCACGTTCTTTTCGCCACTGGCACCCTCGACGAAGAAGATGCGGTTGCTACCAGCCGATTCGCGGAACTGGCCCGGCGTGACTTTCTGCAGGTCTTCGCGCTTTTCAAAGCGCGCCACATATTCATCGCTTTTCTTTTGCGCCCACGGCGTGGCATACAGGCTCAGGATGCCGGTGATCAGCACCAGCGGCAAGCCGAAACTCAGGACCGGCCAGATCCAGCGCGACAGGCTCAGACCGGAGGCGAACCACACCACCATCTCCGACTCTTTGTAGCTGCGGGTCACGACCATCAGCACCGAAATGAAACCGGTAAGGATGATGATGGTGGGCAGTTGCATCAGAGCGGAAAAGACCATCAGCGACATGACGTCGGCCGACGCAATCTTGCCGCCCGCCGCCTTGCCGAGAATACCGATCAGCATCCAGGTGAGCAGGATGCTGAACAAAACAGTGAAGGTGGCCCCGGCAGCACTAGCCAATTCACGTCGAAGGGCGCGTTGAAAGATCATTCGGAGTTTATAATTCGGGTCAGTTAGTTGAGTAACACGTTACTAGTAAATGAAAACGGAGAACCAAATGGACTTTAGCATAAAAGCATTCGATACCAAGAGCACCCTCGGCACGGCCAAAAGCGGATGCATCGCGGTTGCGGTATTCGAAAACAAAAAACTGTCGCCTGCGGCAAAATCGCTGGACAGCAAGGGTGCAATTTCGGCTGCGCTGAAGTCCGGCGACATCAGCGGCAAGCCTGGCAGCACCCTGCTGCTGCGCGCAGTCGATGGCGTCGTCGCCGAACGTGTTCTGCTGGTAGGCATGGGCAGCGATGAAACTGTCAGCGAAAAAAGTTTCGCTACCGGTGTACAAGCGACCCTCAAGGCTTTCGCTTCGCTGGGCGCTGCGGACGCCATTATCGCATTACCGCTGACGGAAGTGAAAGAGCGTGACGTAAATTGGGCAATCCGTTGCGTGGTGCAAGCCGCACATGACAGCCAATACCGCTGCGACTCGCAAAAAAGTAAAAAAGATCCGGCGCCAGCAGGCGTGCGCAAGATCGTCCTGGCAGCGCCAGCAACGGCAGCCACGCGCGGCGCACTGACGCAGGCAATCGCCATCGCCAACGGTTCCGACCTGACGCGCAATCTGGGCGACTTGCCAGCGAATATCGCCAACCCAACCTACCTGGCCAACACGGCCAAGCAGTTGGCCAAGGATTACAAATTCGAAGTCGAAATCCTGGACCGCAAACAGCTCGAAGCGTTGAAAATGGGTAGCTTCCTGTCCGTCACCAACGGCAGCGAGCAGCCGCCGAAATTCATCGTCCTCAAGCACATGGGCGGCAAGGCCAAGGACGCGCCGGTGGTCCTGGTTGGCAAGGGCATCACCTTCGACACGGGCGGCATTTCGCTCAAGGCTGGTCCTGGCATGGATGAAATGAAGTACGACATGTGCGGCGCCGCCTCGGTACTCGGTACCTTCCGCGCCATCGGCGAAATGAATCTGAAGCTGAACGTCATCGGCGTCATCGCCGCATGCGAAAACATGCCGTCGGGCCGCGCCACCAAGCCAGGCGACGTCGTCACCTCGATGAACGGACTGACCATCGAAGTACTGAACACCGATGCCGAAGGCCGTCTGGTGCTGTGCGACGCCTTGACTTACGCCGAACGCTTCAAGCCTGCAGTCGTGGTCGATATCGCCACCCTGACGGGTGCTTGCGTCGTCGCCCTGGGCCACCACAACAGCGGCCTGTTTACGCGCAGCGATGCAGCGCATGACCAGCTGGCCAATGAACTGCTGGCAGCGGGCAAACAGTCGAGCGACACGGCATGGCGCATGCCGATCGAAGAGGCGTACAACGAGCAGCTGAAATCGAACTTCGCCGACCTGGCCAACATCGGCACGCCAGGCGGTGGTTCGGTGACGGCAGCGGCCTTCCTGGAAAACTTCACCAAGAAGTACACCTGGGCGCATCTGGACATCGCCGGCACGGCATGGAAATCGGGCGGAGCAAAAGGCGCAACCGGCCGCCCAGTACCGCTGCTGACCACGTTCCTGATCAACCGCGTCTAAGAGAAGGCCAGACCAAAGCTACTGCGCGGGGCTATTGGCGGCCGGCGATGCTCGCTGTACATGAAGTACAGCTGCGCTTCTCGGCCACCACTAGCTCCCGCTCGCTACGGTTTTGTCAGGCGTCGCTACGCAAGAAGACAGCCGCCACGGTCACTGACCTGGCGGTTTTTTTATGTGTCATTGGATCAGTAGACGACGGAATTGGGCAAGGGCGATGGCGCCACTTTCGGCTGCACCACGGCCTCCGGCACCGCGGGCGCTGGAAGCGACGCGGAAATCGCCGCGGGCGGCGGGGCCAGGCGCGCAGGGTCTTGCATGACGATGGTTAAAATCGATGGATAGTCAAAGCCCGCCCCCGTGTTGCGGTCGACGAAATAGCCAACGCCCAGGGTCAGGATGATATTGCCCCAGACGCTGCCATTGAGCTTGGGGTCGATGTGGTCATCCGTCGCAATGGCGGGCGAACCGTGCTTGCGGCAGTCGACTGTCAAAGGCTCCTGGCTCTTGCGGATGGTAATGCGCCCCGGCGTCGTGACAAACCACTTGCCGACATCGTTGCTGAGGATGCAGCCCGCGCCATTCAATTCGCGGTTATCCAGGACGGTTTGCACCAGCACCATCTGCTCGGTGTTGCCAGTCAGGGTGGCGCAGCCGCCCAACGCCAACAGCAGCAGCGTCCTGACAGCTAGGGCGGCAGACGATGGTAGGCGCATGGGAAGCTCGCTTAAGGGACAGGAATCAACGGACGGGAATCGGCTGCTCGCCAGGCACGGCGACGGCGGTAACACTGTTTTTCGGGCTACCCTCGATCAGGCGGTCGGAATACACGAGATAGACCAGCGCATTGCGCTTGCTGTCGACCATGCGCACCACGCGCACATGCTTGAAGAAGATCGAGGCGCGCTCGGTAAACACTTCCTCCTGGCGCGGCAGCTGGCCCTTGAATTGCAGCGGCCCCACCTGGCGGCAAGCCACGGACGCATCAGCCTTGTCTTCGGCCAGGCCGATGGCCCCCTTGATGCCACCGGTCTTGGCGCGCGACAGGTAGCAGCTAACGCCAGCGACACGCGGATCATCATAGGCTTCGACGACGATCTTGTGGTCAGGGCCGATCAGTTTGAACACCGTGTCGACAGAACCGATGGTTTCGGCCTGCGCCACGGCGCAGGCAAAACCCAGCACTAAAACGGCTGGCAGCAATTTACGCATGAAGATAATCCCAGGCACGCACGCACGCGGCCGTCAGTTGCCATCAGTTAATAGGAGCGAAACGCTGAACCATGACGCCTTCGACTTCGATCAGCTGAAAGAACACGTCTTTCGGCCGGGTCCAGATGGTGCCGTCCGCGGCGCGATACACGATCATCGGCGTCAGATCTGCTTCCAGCGTGGCTTCGCACACCAGTTCATAAATGCCGCCCTTGTAATGCCGATAACGCATCGTCGCCCCCTCAAGCCGTTGAATCTTCGCTCTTCTCGTCGGCCAGTGCCTTCTGCTTCATCTTCAGGCTCTGGATCACTTGCAGTATGCCTTCCATGCCGGCAGCGCCATCGGCACCGCTGAAGGCGTCGAGCACCTCATTGAGCACCTTGTTACGCACGCTCGCTTCAGCCGAGGACATCTCCAGCGCGCGCTGGGCTTTCGCCGCCTTTTCGGCTGCGCTCACGCGCGGCTTGGCCGGCATCTTGCCATGCGTCAGAGCTGCCTGCCAGATCACCCAGCGACGCTGAGTCTCGAAAATCAGGTACTCATCCGGTTTATCTTCTCTTCGCCGCACAATGTGGCCGTCACGCTGCGCCCACGCTTCAAATGCAGTTCGCATTTTCTTCCTTTGCAAATGCTACGCGCAAGTCTCACTATTAAAACTGCAACATTTCAAAATAGTACCATCTATTGATGTTGCAAAATAGTATCATAGATATAGTACTGCAATTTATATAACAAGTCTGGCGGCGCCAGTGACGGAATTAACACTCCGTAACGGCGCAGTGGTCATGTAATCGGAATAGCAATTACAACTAATTACAACTGCTTCCTGTTCGGTTCTCAACTTGGCTGTAACAAAGGCGTATGACACAGTTGTTACATTGTGCCATTTTAGTAGTTTTTATCGCGTTTTAGCGAGAAACTTTACACCTTTGTCGCGTTAAACGGCACGACAAAGCCCGCCACGCCAAGCACTTATGCTAAATCAAACATAAGGATTGATCAATCATACACAAAAACATAATATTCCTGCCCCACGATTGGCTAAATATAAACACTTTATGAACACTCTTTTTCCCTGTGGGAAAATAAAGTACTTGCACGACAAGCGGGGAGCAGCACGTCGACGACACGCATGCGGTAAGATTCGCGCTTATCGATACCTATTCAAGCAAGGATTTTTCCCATGAAAATTGCCACCTGGAACGTCAACTCGCTCAAAGTGCGCCTGCCGCAAGTGCTGCAGTGGCTAACAGACAACCCGGTCGACATACTCTGCTTGCAAGAGACCAAGCTCACGGATGACAAGTTCCCCGTCGCCGAGATCGAGGCGGCCGGTTACCAGGTGGTCTTCAGCGGCCAGAAAACCTATAACGGCGTAGCCATCCTGTCGAAGCTGCCGATCGCCGACGTGGTGAAAAACAATCCTCGCTATGAAGATGCGCAGCAACGCATCCTGGCCGCGACAATCGGCGGCGTGCGCGTCGTGTGCGCCTACGTGCCAAACGGCCAGAGTGTCGACTCGGACAAGTACGAATACAAGCTGGGCTGGCTGTCCGCCCTGCACGACTGGCTGGCCGAAGAAGCGCTGCTGCACCCGCAACTGGCCGTCGTGGGCGACTACAATATCGCGCCCGACGACCGCGACGTGCACGACCCTGTCGCCTGGGCTGGGCAGATACTGGTCTCGGACAAGGAACGCGCCGCCTTGCAGCGCCTGTTCGACATCGGCCTGACAGACGCTTTCCGTCTGTTCGAGCAGGCGGAAAAATCGTTCAGCTGGTGGGATTACCGCCAACTGGGCTTCCGCCTGAACAAGGGGCTGCGCATCGACCATATCCTGCTTTCGCCAGACTTGACGGCCCGCTGCACGGCCTGCGTGATCGACCGAGTGCCCCGTAAATGGGAACAGCCATCCGACCATGCACCGGTTGTGGCAACCATCGATTAAGCCAGCAGGCATCATCGAAAGTGGACCACTGTAAGTGGCAACAGCCATCCGACCATGCGCCGGTTGTGGCAACCATCGATTAAGCCATGCAGGCATCATCGAAAGTGGACCACTGTAAGTGGCAACAGCCATCCGACCATGCACCCGTTGTGGCAACCATCGATTAAGCAATGCAGGCATCATCGAAAGTGGACCACTGTAAGTGGCAACAGCCATCCGACCATGCACCCGTCATGGCCACCGTCAATTAAGTGCTGCGTCGCTCCAATAGCAGTTGCGCATCGGCTGCAGGTACGGGGGCAGAAAACAGATAGCCCTGCGCATAACGGCAGCCGTTCGCCTGCAGCAGGGCGAACTGCTCTTCCGTCTCCACGCCCTCGGCCACGGTCGACAACTGCAGGCTGTCAGCCAGCGCGATGATGGCCGCCACGATGGCGCGGTCTTCCGCGCTGTATTCCAGGTCCTTGATGAAGGCACGGTCGATCTTGACCTTTTTCACCGGGAAGCGCTTCAGGTAGGCCAGGCTGGAATAGCCAGTGCCGAAATCGTCGATCGACAGGCGCAGCCCCATGCCATTAATCTGCCGTAAAATCTCCAGCGTATGCTCGCCGTGCTGCATCAGCGCCGTCTCGGTGATCTCGAATTCCAGCAGTGCCGGATCGATGCCAGTTTCCCGCACCACCGCGCCGATGGCCGCCACCAAGCCCCTGTGCATGAACTGGCGTGGCGACAGATTCACCGCCAAGGGCACTGGCTGCAAACCCTGGCACTGCCAGGCCATGCTTTGCTCGCATGCCTGGCGCATGACCCATTCGCCCACCGGCACGATCAAGCCGTTTTCCTCCAGGATGGGAATGAAGCGGTCTGGCTGCACCAGGCCGTGACCGGGGCGGCGCCAGCGCAGCAGCACTTCCATGCTATGCAGGCGGCGCGTGGCGATATCGATGATGGGCTGGTAAAACAATTCGAACTGCTGCTGCGCCAGCGCGGTGCGCAAGCTGCTTTCCAGGTCGAAGTGCAGGGCCGCCGTCTGATTCATCGTCTGCGTGAAAAACTGGTAATTATTACGCCCATTGCCCTTGGCGTGGTACATGGCCGCGTCGGCATGGCGCATCAGGGTATCGACATCACCGCCATCGTCCGGATACATACAGATGCCGATCGACGGTGTCACGTGCAGCACATGGCCGTCGAGCGGAAAGGCGGGCATCAGCGCCTCGATGATCTTCTCGGCCATGCACGCCGCTTCGTCGGTGTCGTGGATGCCTGGCAAGAGTACGACGAATTCATCGCCGCCCAGGCGCGCCACCGTATCGCTGGCGCGTACCGCGTGGCATAGGCGGACAGCCACTTCCTTGAGCAGCAAATCGCCCGTCATGTGGCCCAGCGAATCGTTAATGGTCTTGAAACGATCCAGATCAATGAACATCACGACCAGCTTGCGCGCAGAACGCTGCGCAGCCAGCATGGCCCGTTCCAGGCGGTCCGACAGCAGCGCGCGGTTCGGCAAACCGGTCAGATTGTCGTGATAAGCCATGTGAAGCACGCGTGCCTCGGCCTGGCGCCGCTCGACGATCTCTCCTTGCAGCAGCAAATTGGCACCGGCCAGTTCGGCCGTGCGCTCCTGCACGCGCAGTTCCAGTTCGTCGCGCGCACGGCGCACCGCCTCGGCCGCCTCGCGGCGCGCCGTCACGTCGTCAACCAGCCATACTGAACGGCCATGCGCATGCGCCAGGTCAAACGGCCGGCCGGACAGGCGCGCCCAGAAGCGGCTACCATCCTTGCGCACCAGCTGGTATTCCGACATGTGCACGCGGCCCGCGCAGAAATCGCGCGCCGTCTCGCCACGCGCGGTTTCCCACGCGGCCTCGTCCGGATACAGCGCCTGCACCGACAGGCCGTTGATCTCGCCGGAGGCATAGCCGAAAAGTTCTTCCATCTTGCTGTTGGCACGCAAATTGTAGCCGCCCTCGACCATCGAAATGCCCAGCACGGCGCTATCGAGAATGGCCTGGTTTTCCAACAGCGCATTGCGCAAGGATTCTTCGGCGCGCTTGGCTTCCGTGCGGTCCTCGATAATCCAGATGGTGCCAGCGGCGGGATCGTCCGGATTGACTACATAGGCGATCAACTGCGCCCACAAGGTGCTGCCGTCACGGCGCATCATTTCCACTTCCGTCTGGAACGGCTTGGCCAGCGACAGGAAGGGGAAGGCTGCCGCGCCCAGCAACTCGTAGGACTGCTGCGACACGTACAGCGCGCGCCCGGGCAAGCCCAGCGCCTCGTCGCCGCTGTAGCCGAACATCGCGGCAAAGCCCAGGTTATAGCGCGAGATCTGGCGGTTCTTGGTAAACAAGATACTCACCGATGCATTCGTCATGATGGCTGCCACCTCCATCTGCGCTTGGCGGCTGGCCGTGACGTCTTCGATGATCCAGATAGTGCCCTGCTCGCTGTGCGCCTGGTCGACAGCCTTGGCGCGGATGCGGCACCAGAACAGGCTGGCGTCGCGGCGGCGGAACAGCGCTTCATCCTGCTCGTACGGCAAGCCCTGTCCCAGCAGGGGCTTGGCCTGCATGCCAAACTCCTCGTAGGCGGCGGGTGAGGGAAACAGCTCGGCGGTGGATAAGCCCATCATCTCTTCCTGCGCGTAGCCGAACATTTCGGCGAAGCGGGGATTGCAGCGCAAAACCAGGCGCGAACGCGAAAACAGGATGCCGACGGACGCATTGTCGAGGATGGCCTGCTGCTCCAGCATCAGTTGGCGCGTGGCCTCCTCGGCTGCCTTCTGCGCGCTGCGGTCGTCGAACAGCCAGATCGTGTCGCGCAAGCCGCGGTCGGTCTGGCTCTCCGGGTTCAGCACGTAGCCATACGCCAGCGCCCAGAATGTGGAGCCATCGCGACGGCGCATCTCCATCTCGCCCTGGAACGGCTGGCCGCGCCGCAGCAGTGGCGACGCTTGCCGCACCACGTTCTCATACGCCGCGCGCGACGGATACAGGTCGGCGACGGCCAGGCCCACGCCACTGTCGCCATCAAAGCCAAAGCATTCGGCAAAGCGGCGGTTGTAACGCAGCACGCCCTTGTCGCGCTGAAAACCGATCGCCAGCGGCGCGTTGTCCATCACGGCCTGCATTTCCAGCAAGGCACGGCGCAACTGGTCTTCATCGCGCCGATGGTCGCTGATATCTTCGATGATCCACACCGTGCCGTCATGCGTATTGAGAGGATCGACGGCGCGCCCGTGCAGGCGGCTCCAAAACAGCGTACCGTCCTGGCGCCGCAATTCCAGTTCTGTGCGATAGGGCTTACCTTTCGAGAGCAGCGGCGCCGCTTCCAGCCCCAGGGTGCGGCAATGCTCGGCGGAGCGGTACAGCACCGCGCCTGGCATGCCCGTCAACTGGTGACGCGCATAGCCAAGCATCTCGGCGGCGCGGATATTGCACTCCTCGATGAAGCCCCCCTTGGAAAACACGATGCCCACGGCCGCGCTTTCCAAGATGGCCTGCTGTTCCAGCAAGGTCTTGCGCAAGGCTTGCTGGTTGCGCTGCTGCACGCTGATATCGGCAAACACCAGCGTCGCGCCCGGCAAGCCTTCGCCCAGCGGCAGCGGCTTGGCCCATACCTGCACGGCGATGGCGACATCGGCTCCCTGCAGGCTGCTGTCCCAGTGCCGTTCGCGCCCGGCCACACCCAGCGCGCCACGCAGCATGCTGGTACTCGACGCGCGGTAGGCCTCGGCAAAACACTCGGCAAGCAGCCGGCCAGACACATCCCTGCCCAGCAAGGCGCTCAAGGCGTCATTCACCGCCACTACCATGCCGCTGCCATCGCAGGCGCAGGCAGGCAAGGCGATCAGCTGCAAGGCCTCGGCGATGAAATCGGGACTGGTCGGTACGCGGTGCATGGACGCCATCGATGGTTAAAGGCAAAGTAAACATACGCCTGGGAAAAATTTTCAAGCGTCATGCTGCTACTAGATCATAAACCAGTTTTCGGCGGTTTTTCCATATTCATTATGGACCATATATGAAACGTCACAGGCTGTTTGCAACACGCCCGTTGCAAAGCCGTTCGATGGCAAAAAAATGAAACAAATCGTTTAAAATAAAGCATGCGCCGCCCTCCTCAACCTCCGCTCGACCAGCGCGACAAACCCGTCATCTGGACCGTCTCCGTGTCGCGTTTGTTCGACCTATTCCGCGACATCACGCTCGAGTACGACGACCTGGCGACGATCGAACCGATCAACCTGGGCTTCGACGACGCCGTACGCCATATCCGCGAACGCATGGCCACCGAGCGCTGCGACGCCGTCATCGCGGCCGGCTCGAACGGCGCCTATCTGAAAGGAAGGCTGTCGGTACCCGTCATTATCGCCAAGGCCAGCGGCTACGACGTAATGCAGGCGCTGGCGCGCGCACGGCGCATTTCGCCGCAAATCGGCGTTATCACCTACCAGGACCCGATGCCGGAACTGGCCGAATTTGCTACCACCTTCGGCCTGCATATTGCGCAACGCACCTATGCCACCGAGGAAGACGCGCGCGCGCAGATCAACGAATTGAAGGCAGCCGGCATCAAGGCCGTCGTTGGCGCGGGCCTCGTCACCGACCTGGCCGAAGAGGCCGGACTGGCCGCCGTCTTCGTGTATTCGGCCACGGCCATCCGGCGCGCCTTCGACGATGCGCTGGAACTGGCGCGCCTGACCCAGATCGAATCGAACCGGGGCCGGCGCGCGGTAGTGGCCGACACTTTGCGCGCGCGCCATGGCCTGCATGATTTGCGCGGCGAATCGGAAGCGATGGAAGCGCTGCGCCAGTCGGTGGTGCTGTATGCCCGCTCGCCGGCGACAGTGTTGATCCAGGGCGAGACGGGTAGCGGCAAGGAACTGGTAGCGCAGGCCATCCACCGAGAAAGCCCGCGCAGCCTGGGTGCGAACCGCCCCTTCATCGCCATCAATTGCGGCGCCATCGCCGAATCCCTGCTCGAATCGGAGCTGTTCGGCCACGAGGACGGAGCGTTTACAGGCGCGCGCCGGGGCGGCCATGCAGGCCTGTTCGAGGCGGCCAACCACGGCACCCTGTTCCTCGATGAAATTGGCGAAATGCCGCTGGCCCTGCAAACGCGCTTGCTGCGCGTACTGGAAGAGCGCGAAGTGGTGCGCGTGGGCGGCACGCGGCCCATCGCCATCAGTGTGCGCATCATCAGCGCCACCCACTGCGACCTCGAGCAACGCATCCGCGAAGGTCGTTTCCGCGCCGACCTGTTCTACCGCCTGGCGGTGCTGCGCCTGCATTTGCCCGCCTTGCGCGAACGCGCCGACGACATTGCCGGCCTGGCCGAATGGTCGCTGAAAAACGCGCTGGCTGCGCTGGGCGCCCGCCCGCACCCCAACCTGCACGCGGAAATCCAGGCCTGCGCGCCGCTGTTACGCCGCTACGACTGGCCCGGCAACGTGCGTGAACTGCGCAACCTGGCCGAACGCCTGGCCCTGTTCCTGGCCGCCGAACCACTGCAGGCGCTGACGCCGGCCTTCGTGCTGGGGGTCGCCCCTGAGCTGGCCCAGGCGGCCCAGGCGGCCCAGGCGCCAAGCCTGACGGCCAGCGACGCCTTGCCGGCACCACCACCTGTCCGGCCCGAAAGCGCCAGCGAAGTACTGGCGCGCTTTGGCGGCCGCCGCGATGCCGCGGCCGACTACCTGGGCATCAGCCGCACGACGCTATGGCGCCGGCTGCGTACAGGCTGACGCCCTCCCTCCCACCCGCCCCCCGACACGCGCCATGGGCGACTGGATTTTCTTGCACGACTTATGGGCGCGCTGCAACAGGCGCAGCGGCACATCCGACTGGGCCGTCAGCGACTTGCGGCCCGTTGCCGTCGCAGGCAACGCGGACGATTTTCTTATCTGGCACCAGGCACTGCCCCATTGCGCCACTGCCAACCATGGCCCGTCGACGCGCATGGTGCAATACCCGCTCTATTTTCCCGAGCACTGCCAGGATCAGGACGCATGGATCTGAGCCGTTCATCCCGCCCTGGCGCCGCTCATCCCGCAGCGCTGCTTGCGTGGCGTCTGGGCCGGTAGGATGTTCATCAAGGATCGGGCAGGTGCGCATACCGCCCATGGTCTTGCAAACGCTGGTGGAAAACGCCGTCAAATATGGCGTGGAGGCGAGTCCCGATGGCAGCGATATCCGCATCGCGGCGCGACGCGCCAGCCCTAGCGACGGCACGCCCATGCTACAGATCGAGGTCGCTAACACGGGTGCCTTGCGCGAACCCGGAACGTCCACCAGCGTCGGACTGCGCAATGCGCGCCAGCGCTTGCAGTTGGCCTGCGGCGAGCGCGCCAGCCTGGATTTGCGCCAGCAGGCGGGCTGGGTATACGCCACGATCCATTTGCCGGAGCAAGCATGTACGTAGCGCCACTCAAGGTCCTCTTGGTCGATGACGAGCGCCTGGCGCGCGCCGAGCTGCGGCGCCTGCTGGCGCCGCATGTGCAGCGCGGCGCCGTAGACATCGTGGGCGAGGCGGCCAGCGCGGCCGACGCCGTCACACAGATCGGCAAGCTGCAGCCCGATCTACTGCTGCTCGACGTGCAGATGCCGGGCGGCTCCGGCTTCGACCTTCTGGCCACGCTCGACGCGGTGCCCGACGTCATTTTTTGCACGGCTTTCGACCAGTACGCGCTGCAGGCATTCGAGGTCAGCGCGCTCGACTACCTGCAAAAACCCGTGCAGGCTGCGCGCTTGGCCACGGCGCTGGCGCGTGCAGGCGCGCGGGCGCAAGCCGTGCCGCTACCCGCACCGCGCAAGGTTTTCATCAAGGATGGGGAGCGCTGCTGGTTCGTCGCGTTTGACGATATCCACCTGCTCGAATCGGAAGGTAACTACACGCGCGTGCATTTCGGCGCCCAGCATCCGCTCATGCTGCGCAGCCTGAACCAGCTGGAAGAAAAACTCGACCCTGCGCTATTCTTGCGCGCTAACCGGCGCCAGATCGTCAACCTGGCACAGGTGGCGCAAGTGGCGCCGAATGCGGCCGATGGCCTCGACCTGCACCTGCTCGATGGCAGCGTGGTCGAGGTGTCGCGCCGCCGCGCGCAACAGTTCAAGGCCGTCACCGGCCTGTAGCGACCTTACTTCAGGGCCGGAATAGGCTGCGCCTGGAAGGCGGGATGCGGCTGCTCCCTGAGTTTTTTCGCCAGCATGTCGAGCGCTACTTCCAACTGGCGGTCGGCGCCCAGGAAGGTGGCATGCGGCGGGTTCTCCACCTCCACGTCCGGCACCACACCCACGCCTTCAATCAGCCACTGTCCGTCGATGCCGAACTGGCCGTTTTCAGCCACACGCGCCATGCCGTTATCGAGCAGGCGCGTATTGTCGCTGAGCCAGACGCCAGCGCCAGCGGTGCGCTTACCCACCAGCGGTGCCAGTTTCAATGCCTTGATGGCGGCGGCGAAAGTCTCGCCATCCGAATACGTGAGTTCATCGACCAGCACCACCAGGTGGCCACGGAACGTGTTCTGCATGTTCGATGACGGCTGCACGCCCGGCGGCGCCCAGTAGGCCCAGGCCTTGCGCAGCAGTTTTTCGATGATCCAGCTATCGATATTGCCGCCGTTATTGCGCCGCACGTCGATGATCAAGCCTTCGCGGTTGATGTTGGCGTAAAAGTCGCGCGCGAACGAGGCGATGTCGTTGGCGCCCATGGCGCGCAAATGCAGGTAGCCGATGCGCCCTTGCGAAGCGGCTGCCACCTGCTCGGCGCGGCTCAATTCCCAGTCGCCATAGCGCAGCGCTGTCTGCTTTGCCATGTTGACGGGCGTGACGATGACGGCGCGCGGCAAGCCCTTGCCACGTTTAACCTGCAACAACACCTGCTTGTCGGCCTGGTTCAGCAGCAGGTCGCTGATATCGCGCGCGGCCAGCACGTCCTTGCCATTGACGGCCGTGATCACGTCGCCCGCCTTCACGTCTACCTCGGGGCGCGACAGGGGTGAGCGCGCCGAAGGCAATTCTACTTCGCTGCGATAGACATGCTCGACCTGATAGCCATCGCCGGTACGCACCAGCACAGCCCCCAGGCCAGCCGGCGTGCCTTCTTGTTCCGTGCGGCGCAATTCGCCGGGACGGATCTGCGAATGCAGGGCACCCACTTCGGCCACCATCATGCCCAGCACGTCATTGAGCTCGGCCCGATCCGTCACCCGCTCGACCAGCGGCGCATATTTGTCGCGCGCCGCCGTCCAGTTGACGCCGCGCATCTTCGCGTCGTACAGGAAGTCGCGATGCAAGCGCCAGGCGTCGTTGAACATCTGCTTCCATTCCAGGCGCGGATTCGAGACAAATGTCCAGTCGTCGACTTTGACTTTTGCCTTCGACAGGTCGGCCGGCAGCTTGGCCCCCGCCTCGATTACCAGCATCTCGCCCGGCCCGGTGGCGGTCGCGCTGCTTGCTGTCCTGTAGTACAGATGTTTTTTATCCTGGGCCAGGTCGAATTCACGCACATCGGCCACCAGCAGTTCCGGCTTGGAGCCGGTATTGCCGATGGCGAGTGTCTTCAGACTGAACTTGTGCTCGCCGCTGTCGCGCTCGAGGAAATACAGGCGCTTGTCGTCGGCAGCGAGCGCGCTGTAATTACCGGCCGCCAGCGGCACCTCATACAGGCGCTCGGCCAGGCCCTTGAAGACGACGTCCGGAAGCACGGCCGCCGCTTTCTTCGAGGCCGTCTTGCCAGCGACCTTTTCCAGCGCCTTTTCCGCCGCCAGTTCGGCTGCCTTTTCGTCATCCGTCTCGGCCGGCTTGATGCCGGGGCGGCTCAGCTCATCGTCGGGCTGGAAGGGAAACCGGTTGCCCGGCTGCAGCGCCAGCACATACACGCCGATGCGCTTGTCGAACACGGGGCCCATATTACGGTCACCCCACGGCGACCCGTTGGCCAGCTGGAAATTGCGCGCCGACATGAAATACAGCCAGCGCCCGTCGGGCGAAAACACGGGCGAGCCGGATGTATAACGGTCGCTGGTGACGAACTGCAACTGCTTCGACGCAATGTTATACAGGCCGATCTGCTCGCGCTGCTCGTTGCTGGCCACGCGCACGATGGCCAGGTTGCGGCTGTCGGATGACCATTGCACTGCGTCGTGCTTGTCCACGCCCGCCTTGCCCGCATCATCGATCAGCTGATTCGCTTTGCTTGTCAGGTCCAGCAGCCAGAAGCGGCCTTTTTTATCTGTGTGCGCCAGCCAGCGTCCGTCCGGCGACGGATACAGTTTCCAGCGGTGCTTGTCGCCGTGCGTCGTCAGCTGCTCGCCCTTGCCCGTACCATCGGCGGCGTACTTCCAGATTTCGTTTTCCCCGCTCGTGTCAACGATGGCGAAGACGGATTTTTCGTCGCTGGAAAAGACCGCATCGCGCGCCCGCGCTCCTTCGGGAATGGCGATATCGACGCGGCGCAAGCTGCCCGTGCCAGCGATACTGACACGGCCCCTTGCCGTGAGGATGACGCGCTCATCCTTGGCCGATAGCTGGACATTGCTCAAGGTATCGAGTGGCGAGCGGATCTGGCGCGCGCGTTGCTGGTCGAAATCGGACAGCAGGCTGATGGCCAGCGGCTGCGAGGCGCCTGTTGCAGGGGCGGCCAGGTCCAGCACATGCAGATCAGCGCCCAGTTGGTAGACGACCTTGCCATCACCGAGCGCGGCGTTGCGCACGTCCCACTGCGTGTGGCTGGTCAATGCGCGGCGATCGGAGCCGTCGGGCAGCATGCTCCACAGGTTATCGCTGCCGCCCTCGTCGCTGATATAGACCACACGACCCTGCCACCACATGGGGCGTTTGTTGTTGCCTGCCAACACTGCAGGCTCGGTATGCATGCGCACGGCCTCGCCCTTGCCATCGAGCGCATAGCGCCACAGGGTGGCATGCGCGCCGCCCCGGTAGTTACGCACATTGTCATTCGTCATGGCCAGGCCGAAACGCGTGAAGAACAGCGTCTTGCCCGCGTCGTCGAGCACGGCATCGTTGGCATCAGCGACGGGAAACACGCGTCGCGTCTGCTGCACGGGGTCGATGGCGGCGACGATGCGGCGCGAGGCGGGACCGTCCGTGCCTTGCGTGCTGACCAGCACTTCACCCTGCGCCGTCCAGCCCAGCACCAGCACAGCGCCATTGTCATACGAAATACGTCGCGGCAAGCCGCCGGCCAGCGGCATCACATAGGCTTCCTGCGCCCCTTCGTAGGCAGCGGAAAACGCCAGCCACAGGCCGTCGCGCGACATTGCCGCATTCGTTTCATAGCCGGGATGCGTGGTCAAGCGCTGCGCCGCGCCGCCATGCACGCTGCTTTTCCACAAATCGCCTTCGGCCGTGAAGACGACGCTGTCGCCGCGCACGGCGGGAAAGCGGAAATAGCTGCTGGCAGGAGCGGCGGCAGCGTTGCCGAGCAGACCAGCGGAAAACAGGAGGGTGGCGAGAGTGCGGGAAATTTTCATGCGAGCATCCAGATAGCGGTCAGGGCAATAAGGTGGCATGGACATCATGTCGATACCGGACAGCAATTCTGGCATAAGCACGACCGAAGAAAACCTTCTTTATTGGCCACAAAAACGTAAAAAAACCCGCGCCACTTGCGTGGGCGGGTTTTTCGACAAGAGCAGAAACGCTCTGAACGCCGAACAAAACCGTAGCGAGCGGCAGCGAGTTGCGGCCGAGACGCGGAACTGTGCTGGAGCACAGTGAGCATCGGAGGCCGCAAATCGCGACGCGCAGTAGCTTTGGTTCGGTGTTCTTATTCCACTTCCACCGTTTCCGGTGCAGCCGTCGGCGCCGCATCGGGCGGTTCCGGGAATTCCAGCAAGATCTGCTCCTTGTCGTCGATGTCGACAGTGATACGTCCGCCGGTGACCAGGCGGCCGAACAAGAGCTCGTCTGCCAGGGCCTTGCGGATCAGATCCTGGATCAGGCGTGCCATTGGCCGCGCGCCCATCAGCGGGTCGAATCCTTTCTTGCCGAGGAAAGCACGCAGCTTCTCGGTGAACACGGCTTCGACCTTTTTCTCGTGCAACTGCTCTTCGAGCTGCATCAGGAACTTGTCGACCACGCGCAGGATGATTTCCTGGTCCAGCGCGCGGAAGCTGATGGTCGCATCGATGCGGTTACGGAATTCCGGCGTGAACATGCGCTTGATGTCGGCCATCTCGTCGCCTGCCTGCTTGGAATTGGTGAAACCGATCGAGGCCTTCTGCAAGCTTTCCGCACCCGCATTGGTCGTCATGATGATGATCACGTTGCGGAAGTCGGCTTTGCGGCCATTGTTATCGGTCAAGGTACCGTGGTCCATCACTTGCAGCAGGATATTGAAAATGTCCGGATGGGCTTTTTCAATTTCATCGAGCAGCAAGACCGCATGCGGCTTCTTGGTGATCGCTTCCGTCAGCAAACCGCCCTGGTCGAAACCAACGTAGCCCGGTGGCGCACCGATCAAACGGCTGACGGCATGGCGTTCCATGTATTCCGACATGTCGAAACGGATCAGCTCGATGCCGAGGATGAACGCCAGTTGCTTGGCTACCTCGGTCTTGCCCACGCCCGTCGGACCGGAGAACAGGAAAGAGCCGATCGGCTTGTCCGTCTTGCCCAGGCCAGCGCGCGCCATCTTGATGGCCGAGGCCAGCGCGTCGATGGCGGGATCTTGTCCGAATACGACATTGCGCAAGTCGCGGTCTATCGTCTGCAGTTTGCTGCGGTCGTCCTGGTTGACCGTTTGCGGCGGAATGCGCGCGATCTTGGCAATGATGTCCTCGATCTCGGCCTTGCCGATGGTTTTCTTTTGCTTCGATTTCGGCAAGATGCGCTGCGCTGCGCCGGCTTCATCGATAACGTCGATCGCCTTGTCGGGCAAATGGCGGTCGTTGATGAAGCGCGCCGCCAGTTCGGCCGCCGTCGTCAGGGCCGACGCCGTGTATTTCACGCCATGGTGCTCTTCGAAGCGCGACTTGAGACCGCGCAAGATCTGCACGGTTTGCTCGACGGTCGGCTCGTTGACATCCACTTTCTGGAACCGCCGGCTCAAGGCATGATCTTTCTCAAACACGCCGCGAAATTCCGTGTACGTGGTCGCGCCTATGCATTTGAGCTGGCCATTCGCCAGTGCCGGCTTCAACAGGTTGGAAGCGTCCAGCGTACCGCCCGAAGCCGAACCGGCACCGATGATGGTGTGGATTTCGTCGATGAACAGGATGCCGTTCGGATTGTCCTTCAGCTGTTTCAGCACGGCTTTCAGACGCTGCTCGAAGTCACCACGGTATTTGGTACCGGCCAGCAAGGCGCCCATGTCCAGCGAATACACGACGGCATTTTGCAAGATTTCCGGCACATCGTTTTGCGTGATGCGATAAGCGAGGCCTTCGGCGATGGCTGTCTTGCCAACGCCCGCCTCGCCGACCAGCAGCGGATTGTTCTTGCGGCGACGGCACAGGATCTGGATCACGCGATCGACTTCTTCCTCGCGTCCGATCAGTGGGTCTATTTTGCCTTCGGCGGCGGCCTTGTTCAGGTTTTGCGTGAACTGGTCGAGCGGGCTTTCCTTCGGCTGGCCATCGGCAGGCGCTTCTTCCACGCCTTCGGAGGCTTTTGCGCTTTCCGTCGACTGGTCCTTGCGCACGCCGTGCGAAATGAAATTGACCACATCGAGGCGTGTCACGCCCTGCTGGTGCAGGTAATAGACAGCATGCGAATCCTTTTCGCCGAAGATGGCTACCAGCACATTGGCGCCAGTAACTTCCTTCTTGCCATTCGAGGCGGACTGGACGTGCATGATCGCACGCTGGATCACGCGCTGGAAGCCAAGCGTCGGCTGGGTGTCAACTTCGCCCGTGCCAGGCACAGTCGGCGTGTTGTCGCCGATGAAATTGGCGAGCGTCTTGCGCAGGTCTTCAATATTGACCGCGCAGGCACGCAACACCTCAGCAGCAGAGGGATTGTCCAGCAGTGCCAGCAATAAATGCTCAACCGTGATGAATTCGTGCCGTGCCTGCCGAGCTTCGACAAACGCCATGTGCAAACTTACTTCTAATTCCTGCGCAATCATACTTCCTCCATCACGCACTGCAGGGGATGCCCCGCCTTGCGCGCATGCGTTAAAACGAACTCCACTTTGGTACACGCTATATCTTTAGAGAACACGCCGCACACTCCTTTGCCGTAGCGATGAACACTGAGCATGATTTGCGTCGCCGTTTCACGGTCCTTGTTGAAATACTCCTGAATCACGGCCACCACAAACTCCATCGGGGTGTAGTCGTCATTGAGCAAGGCTACCTGGTAGAGCGGTGGCGGCTTCAGCACTTGCCGCTCCAGCAGGGTTTCTGTGTCGTGCTTGGTTGCCATACGCTTATTCTAATGCTTTCACAGTGGTTGTCATGCGCAATATCTGCGCCTTTCCAATTGTTCTCAATCTTACGCGTTTTCTTAATACTGCGCAGATGGCGACCTTGCCGTCAAAATCAAGAGTTGCTTTTTTTGGTTGTTGTGAAGAATTTGGCAATATCGATGGAAAAGCGCTTGACTTCATTATTTATTCCGCCAACAATGCTGTATCGACTGTTGCAGTAATGTACAGCTTGATAAGAATGAGACGTCGAGGAGGGGGCAAGAAGCTTCTTGCTTTTATGGCTCGTGTGATTTGTTTTAATTTTGAAAGTTCTTTTTATGGCAACAGGTACAGTTAAGTGGTTCAATGATTCCAAAGGTTTTGGCTTCATCACCCCAGATGACGGCGGCGAAGATTTGTTTGCGCATTTCTCCGCAATCAACATGAACGGTTTCAAGACCCTCAAAGAAGGTCAAAAAGTTCAATTCGAAGTCACGCAAGGCCCTAAAGGCAAGCAAGCTTCCAACATCCAAGCAGCCTAAGCACCGCCGGCCCTCAGATGTGAAAAACCCCGTTGTCCAACGGGGTTTTTTTTCGCCTGCAAGGTGCGCAGCACCCTGCCCTGGCGCGCCAGTTACATGTGCTCGATCATCACCTTGCCGAAACCCGAGCACGACACTTGCGTCGCGCCTTCCATCAGGCGGGCAAAATCATAGGTGACGCGCTTCGAGGCTATCGATTTCTGCATCGACGCAATGATCAGATCGGCCGCTTCCAGCCAACCCATATGGCGCAGCATCATTTCTGCCGACAGGATCAGGGAACCGGGGTTCACGTAATCCTTGCCCGCGTACTTGGGCGCCGTACCGTGCGTCGCTTCAAACATGGCGACGGAATCGGACAGGTTGGCGCCCGGCGCAATGCCGATGCCACCCACTTGCGCCGCCAACGCGTCGGAAATGTAATCGCCGTTCAGATTCAAGGTGGCGATGACGCTGTATTCGGCTGGACGCAGCAATATTTGTTGCAGGAACGCATCAGCGATGGAATCCTTGACGATGATGTCGCGGCCCGTCTTCGGACTCTTGAACTTGCACCAGGGACCGCCATCGATCAGTTCGGCGCCGAATTCCTTTTGCGCCAGCGCATACGCCCAGTCGCGGAAGCCGCCTTCCGTGTACTTCATGATGTTGCCTTTGTGTACGATCGTCACGGATGGCTTGTCATTGTCGATCGCGTACTGAATGGCCTTGCGCACCAGGCGCTGCGTGCCTTCAATGGACACGGGCTTGATGCCCAGGCCCGAGGTGGCCGGGAAGCGTATCTTGGTCACGCCCATTTCATTGATCAGGAAATCCATCAATTTCTTGGCTTCGGGCGAGCCTTGCTGGTATTCGATGCCCGCATAAATGTCTTCCGAATTTTCGCGGAAAATCACCATGTCGGTCTTTTCCGGCTCTTTCACGGGCGACGGCACGCCCGTGAAGTAGCGCACGGGGCGCAGACAGACATACAGGTCCAGTTGCTGGCGCAGGGCTACGTTCAGCGAGCGGATGCCGCCACCGACGGGCGTAGTCAGCGGACCCTTGATGGAGACGACGTAGTCTTTCAGCGCGGCCAACGTTTCTTCCGGCAACCACACATCGGGGCCGTACACATTCGTCGCTTTTTCGCCCGCGTAGATTTCCATCCAGCTGATCTTGCGAGCGCCGCCGTAGGCCTTGGCCACGGCAGCGTCGATCACCTTGAGCATGACCGGGCTGATATCGACACCCGTGCCATCGCCCTCAATGAAGGAAATGATGGGATTATCTGGTACATTCAGCGAAAAATCGGCATTGACGGTGATTTTTTTGCCGTCAGCAGGTACAGTGATATGTTGATACATCGTGATCTCCGAAGTGGGACACACCGCTGGCGGGCAACACTGGCCGGCGACGCGCTCTGCGGTTGCAGAGTTTACAAAAACAAGTCCGAACATGGCGGCAACAGCGCACTCTAGCAGGGAAAGAATGGCCGGGCCATCTGCTTCACACTGCAGCATGCAGCGCCAGAGGACCTTATCGCCACACTGGCATCAGGTCTTCTATAAGATATAAGACTAGCGTTTCACATTATGTACCAGTATCTTACATGGCGCCACACTTTTACGGCGCCATCCTGCGGCCACCATTGTTTGCATCCATTCATTTATCAGCATGCCACTCATCCTCTTCAATAAACCATTCCAGGTCTTGTGCCAGTTTTCAGCGCAAGACGGCCGCGTCACCCTGGCCGACCATTTGAGCATTCCCGGCATCTACCCGGCCGGCCGACTCGACGCCGACAGCGAGGGCTTGCTACTGCTGACGGACGACGGCCGCCTGCAGCACGACATCAGCCACCCCGCCCGCAAGGAAGCGAAAACCTATCTGGTGCAAGTCGATGGCGTACCCGACGCGACCAGCCTGGCACGCCTGCAGGCGCCACTGGACCTGGGCGACTTCATCACCAAGCCATGCCGGGCTGTGCGCATCGCCGAGCCGGACTGGTTGTGGCCACGCAATCCCCCCATCCGCGCGCGCGCCGACCAGCCCACCTCATGGCTGGCGATCACCTTGAAAGAAGGAAAAAACCGGCAAGTACGGCGCATGACGGCTGCCGTCGGCCTGCCCACCCTGCGCCTGGTGCGCAGCGCCATCGGCCCGTTCTCTCTGGCCAGCCACCCCTTGCTCCCCGGCGAATGGTGCGAAGTGCCGGCCCAAAACATTGGAAAAGCGTGAGCAGCACCAGCAAAGTCTGATCGCCCAGGCGCGCAAGGCAAAATAGCCGCTCTCGGACGCCGGCAAGCGCGTGAAAAAAGGGCATCGCCGGGGCTTACGGCAGCAAGCATGTTGCTGTGACCCCACGCTTTCAGCGCGACCAGACAGCATGCTTGACCTGACGCTCACCAGCATGGCTTAATCGGCGCTTCGCAGTCACCGTCACGCCCCATGAAAACGTCCCTTCGCCGCCTCAGCCTGTGCATCGTCCTGATGGCGTGTGCCAGCACTGCACAAGCACAGACACCGCAAAAGAGCGTGCAACTCTCGGCCGGCATGCATTTGATACAGGCGCAAGTAGCCGCCACGGAACAGCAACGCGAACAAGGCTTGATGTACCGCGAAAAGATGCCGCCGAATGCGGGCATGCTGTTCGTCTTTGACCACTCGTCGACGCAATGCATGTGGATGAAAAACACGCCGCTGCCCCTATCTGTGGCTTTTATCGATGCCAGTGGCAAGATCGTCAACATCGAAGACATGCAAGCGCTCACGCTCGACAGCCATTGCTCCAGCAAGGCAGTCCCCGTGCGCTATGCGCTGGAAATGAACCTGGGCTGGTTCAGGCAAAAGAACATCAAGCCAGGCATGAGCATCGGCAACTTGCCCCCGTTGCACTAAGCCGTGGCGGCCGGCAACAGGGTGTTGCCGGAAAACGCGGCCGAGGATGGCCATCAGGATGGCAAAAGAGGTGGCAAACGAGGCGGCAAAAAGCATGCGCGCACGCGAAAAAACCCGCCAGAACGAATCTGCGGGTTTTTGCTTTTCAACCAGTGCCAGCGTACCGGCACAGGCAAGGCCACCTGGGTGGCTTGCCTGCTGGCGAATATTAAGCGGACAGTGCTTTCAAAGCAGCTGCCAGACGGCTCTTATGGCGAGCTGCCTTGTTTTTGTGGATGATCTTCTTGTCAGCGATACGGTCGATGGTCGACACGGATGCTTGGAAGATTGCAGCAGCTGCTGCCTTGTCGCCGCCCTGGATCGCTTTGCGAGCAGCTTTGATAGCCGTGCGCAAGGTCGAACGTTGGGACGAATTGTGTGCGTTTTGCTTAACTGCTTGACGAGCGCGTTTGCGCGCTTGTGCGGTATTTGCCATGGAATTTCCTAAAACAGGGTCAAAGTGCGTTTGCAAACATTAGTGTTTGCCAACCGGTGCGTTCTGTGCGTCTGCCGAACCATGTGTGCCAAACCAGTGCCTGTCAAACATTAGTGTCTGCGTAACAGAATTCTGTACAGCCTTCGATTATAGCGATATTTTCAAGCGGGGGCAAATCAAAAAACCGTATATGGCGCCAAAAACACCTGCAAATGGGCGGGGCAAGGGCGAATCGGCAGCACCAGTGAGCATATTTTAAGCGTTTACCGGCCCCGCACCCGGCTATAATCTGCCCCCATGAACTTGCTTAAAACACTCGCCGCCATCTCCAGCATGACCATGCTGTCCCGTGTAACCGGATTATTGCGCGAAAGCCTGTTCGCGCGCGCCTTTGGCGCCGGCGCTTACACGGACGCCTTCATTGTTGCCTTCCGCATCCCCAACCTGTTGCGCCGCTTGTTTGCCGAGGGGGCGTTCTCGCAAGCTTTCGTGCCGATCTTGTCGGAATACAAGAACCAGCATGGCCAGGAAGCGAGCAAGCAACTGGTCGATCATGTGGCCACCACGCTGGTCTGGGCCACCGTGCTCGTTTCCCTCATCGGCATCGTCGCCGCGCCATGGTTCGTGTACGCTATCGCCACGGGCCTGAGCAAGGATGCGGGCGCCTTCGATGCCGCCGTGTGGATGACGCGGCTGATGTTCCCATATATTACTTGCATGTCTTTCGTGGCCCTGGCCGGCGGCATTCTCAATACCTGGCGCGAATTCAAGATTCCCGCATTCACACCCGTGCTGCTGAACCTATCGTTCATCGCCGCTTCCTTATTGCTCGCGCCACAATTGAAACAGCCCATCTACGCCATGGCCATTGCCGTGTTCGCCGGCGGCTTGCTGCAAGTGGCCCTGCAGATTCCTGCACTGATCAAGATCGGCATGTTGCCGCGCCTGTCGCTCAATCCCGCCATCGGCCTGTCAGACGGCGGCGTGCGCCGCGTGCTCAAGAAAATGGGGCCGGCCGTGTTCGCCGTCTCGGCGGCGCAGATCAGCCTGATGATCAATACCAGTATCGCGTCGCGCCTGGCCGAAGGCAGCATTTCCTGGCTGTCGTATGCCGACCGCCTGATGGAGTTCCCGACCGCCATGCTGGGCGTGGCCCTGGGCACCATCTTGCTGCCCAGCCTGTCAAAGGCGAATGTGGACGGCGACAAGACGCAATACTCGGCGCTGCTGGACTGGGGCTTGCGCCTGACCTTCCTGTTAGCACTGCCAGCCGCCGTCGGCATGGCAACCCTGGCCACGCCGCTGATCGCGACCCTATTTCACTACGGCAAATTTACAGCCGAATCCGTGAGCATGTCGACGCAGCCGCTGGTGGCCTACAGCCTGGGCCTGATCGGCATCATCCTCGTAAAAACCCTGGCGCCCGCGTTCTATGCCCGCCAAGACATCCGCACGCCCGTGAAAATCGCCATCGGCGTGCTGATCGCCACGCAATTGATGAATCTATTATTCGTGCCCTACATCGCCGTGGCCGGCCTGGCCCTGTCGATCGGCCTGGGTGCCTGCCTGAACGCCAGCTTCCTGTACTGGGGCTTGCGCAAGCGTGGCATCTACCAGCCGAAACCGGGTTGGGCCAAGTTCTTCCTGCGCCTGTTGCCGGCGCTCATCGTGATGGGTGGGGTGGCGGCCTTCGGCGCCCTGCGCATCGACTGGATCGCTATGCAAGCCCATCCGCTGTTACGGGCCGGCGCACTGGCCTTGCTGGTGGCACTGTGCGCCGTGGCTTACTTTGCCACCCTGTTGCTGGTAGGGTTCCGCTTCCGCGACTTCAAGCGCAGCGTGTGAGCAGCCATGCAGAAGGTGGTTGCCGGCACCTCGCCTTGCGCAGATAACTGAGATCAAAAAAAAACCCGCCGAAGCGGGTTTTTGCATCTTGCACAGCAGCGATATCAGGCAGCTTTTTTTGCCGAACGGCGACGGGCCATGAAGCCAAGCAGACCCAAGCCACCGAGCAGCATGCCGTAGCTTGCTGGCTCTGGTACGGCGCTTACCGTATAGGTGCCGCTGTAGTTAGCGCCAGCTTGGGCGGTACCAAACAGTTGCAGTTTGAACGGGCCAACACCGCTGTACTCCACGCCGAAGAACTTCAGGCCGCCAGCCGAGAAGGATTCACCCAACTGAGCATTCAAGTTCGACGTGAGGGCATTGAACGTCAGTTTCTGGCCGGTAATCGACAAGCCGATATTGTACTTGCCAGCACCCAGGCCGCCCAGGATGATCTCATCCAGACCACCGGATAAAATGCCATTGCCAACAACTGCGTTGAAGGTGTGGGTGTTACCGTCAGCGGTAATATCAAGGACTTGATCGCCTGCATAAGCGCTCAACGATGCGGCTGCTAAAACGCCTGCAACGATAAATTTCAATTTCATAGTGTATTCCCCAAAAAGTGATTTATGGCTGCAAAGCGCAGGCCACCAATGCTTACGGTACCGAAAGTACCGTTAAGAATAGTAGCATAAATGCATTAAATTAATTATAAATAACATACCAAAGTTTCTTATGAGATAACAATTTTTTGGGTGAAATATTTTCCTAAATCGACGACTTTCCCTGAAAAAATAGTTAGCAGCAGATCTAACGGTTTTTCCTGCATTTTTAAGGTGCAACGGCTGGCTCGGCAACGTTTTCGGCAGAATCTAGCGATTCATGCTCCTCAGCAGGCTCTGGCGGCGACTGTTCTTGCGGTGAGGCAATAGGCCTAAAAAACAACGACGGCGCCTGCAAGTCAGGCGCGTCCGCTGGCAACTCCGCCCCAGGCGCGGTCGCCGCTGCGCTAGCCTGGGCCGCTTGCGCTTGTGGGTCGAGCATGAAATGCCACTGCGAAAAATGAACCCTGCCCTCGAAGCCAGCAAAGCGCGGCGCGAAGTTGCCGACCTTCAATGGCGTCGCCTTCGACAGGCTATGCACGCCTATGATGAGGTTGCTGCCCGGCTGGTACAGCAGACCCCACTCGGCGCGCCCCGTGATGGGGTCGACAAACAGCTTGCGCAGATGCCGGCGCACCTGGGGGAAACGCGGATCGCGCAGCAAGGCTGCCAGATTCGGCGGCTGTTGCGGCTGTCCTGGCGGCGTGGCGGCCGCGTAACTATAGAGAGCGTCGGAAAATTGCGCGCCGATGTCGAGCAATTCCTGTTCCGCCGCCTGGCGCTGCAGCAGGGAACCCATCTTCAATCCGGCCGCGCCCACCAGGCCGAGGATGGCCACCAGTATGATCAGCCCCAGATAAGTAAAGCCGCACTGGAGGCGATGCGCGATGGCTTGCGGACGGCGCATCATCGCTACCAGTCGGCAAATGGCGTGCCACTGCGGTCCTTGCCGGGCGCGCCGCTTCTGACGTCGTACACCCGCCCCGGCGTATCGTCGGGTGGCGGCACGATGATCCAACTGGCGTCGCTATCGGTGATGGGATCGATGGGCATGGCGCGCAGGTATTTCTTGTCCACCAGTTGCTCCAGCGACTCGGGATAGCGGCCCGTATCGCCATGATACTGGTCGATGGTCATGCGCAGATTGCGCAAGTTATCGATCAGCACAGTTTCCTTGGCCTTGTCGAGGCTGGGAAAATACCGGGGCACGGCCAGGGTCAGCAGCAAAGCCACGATGCCCAGCACCACCAGCAGTTCGATCAGGGTAAAGCCGCGCATGCGGACGCTGCGATCATGGACAGGCATGGTTCACCATTTGCGGTAAGGTACGTCATTCAAGCCCGTCTTGTCAGACGTGGAATAGACATCGTAGACGTCGTCGCCCTCGCGCGGCGCTGCCGCTTCGCTGGCGTAGCTGCGCTTGCCCCAAGTCTGCGCATCCGTCAGGCCCGCGTCCGGATTGAACGGGTCGCGCGGCAGGCGACGCAGGAAAAACAGCTTGCTGCGTTTGGGATTGCGCTGGTCCGGCACACCCTCGACCAACAGTTCCAGGCTTTTCGGGTAGCCGCTGGCGTCGGGCGAGCGCACGATGCGGCCTTCGTCGCCGGCGCGTTTATAGGCATCGAGCCCCTGGCGGATCTCGCGCAGTGCGCGCCGCAATTCCTGCTCCTGGCGTCGCTGCAACGTCACCTGCGTGATGGGCACCACCAGAGTGGCCAGCACGCCCAGGATGGCCAGAGTCACCAGCAGCTCGATCAAGCTGAAGCCGCCGTCTCGCCACTGCGTGCGCGCCAGTCTCATTTGGCAGGCGGTGGTGCCAGTGGTGCCAGCGGCACCGGCTGGCTCGATGACAGCGGTACGGGTGCCGCCTGCAACGGCACTGGCTGGCCTGCCGGTATCGGCAGGGGCGAGGCGGCCGGCTCGGGCGATGGCGCCACTGCCGGCGCGGGCACGCTCTGCGGTATGCTCGATGGCAGCTGGACCGGCTCCATCAGCGGCTGCGCCGGCGCCGGCTGCATGCCCACTGCAGACGCGCCGGAACGCACGATCAACGTGCCCGGCATCTGCGTGGGCGCCTTGGCCGCCATGTCGGGACGGCGACGGAAACTGCCCTCCGTACCGGCCGGGAATTCAGATTCATTCGCTTCCGGACGCTGCACCGTGCGCACCAGGTGCGGCGTGATCGACAGCACGATTTCCGTCTTCTGGCTGTCATCCTTGCTGCTGCCGAACAGGCGTCCCACTACGGGAATATCGCCCAGGCCTGGCACCTTGTTGCCCGAGCTGCGCTCTTCATTATTGATCAAGCCCGCCAGCACCTGGTTTTCGCCATCCTTCAACTGCAGCATGGTCGAGGCCTGGCGCGTGCCGATCTGGTACAAGGTCGAGCCGCTCTTGGTGATGGTCGGCGCGCCCAGGTTGCTCACTTCGAGCGAGATGCGGATCCCCACTTCATTGTTCAAATAAATGGTCGGCTCGGCATTCACCGTCAGGCCCACGTCCAGGTAGCTGATGGACTCGAAAGCGAAGCCCCCCATGCCCGGCGAAATCGTGGTGGTCACCACGGGCACCCTGTCGCCGATGACAAACTTCGCCTTTTCCCGGTTGCGCACGCGGATGCGCGGGTTGGCCAGGATGTTGGCGTCGCCGTCGGTCTTATTGACATTGGCCGTCACGGCCAAGTTGCTTATGCCGATGCTGCGCTGGTTCAGATTATTCAAGTCGTTGATGGTCAGCCCGGCGCCGCCCGAGGTACTCAGCGGCGTCAGCGACAGGCTCGATGGCCAGGCCACGCCCAGTTCCAGCAGGCGGCTGCGCTTGACTTCGAGGATTTCCAGTTCCAGCACCACTTCCGCTTCCGGCACGTCCTGCAGCGCAATGAGGCGCTCGGCCAGGCGGATCGCCTCGGGCGTGTCGCGCACGATGACGATGTTGAGTTTTTCATCGGCCACCACGTCGCGCGTCTTGAGGATGGTCTTAAGCGTGTTGGCCACCTGCTTGGCGTCCGCGTTCGCCAGGAAGAACGTCTTGACCAGCACCTCCTGGTATTCCTTCAGCTTGGCCGCCACGTTCGGGTAAATCAGGATCGTGTTCGCATCCATCACCTGCTGTTCGAGCTGGTTCGTCACCAGCAGGAAGTACACGGCCGATTCCACCGTGCTGTTTTTCAGGAAGATCGAGGTTTTCGCGTCCGCCTTGACATCCTTATCAAAGACAAAATTGAGGCCGGAACGGCGCGCGATCAGCTCGAACACCTGTTTTAACGGTGCATCGCGAAACTCGATAGTGATCGGCTGCTTGTACGACCTGGCCAGGCCCGATTCGACGACGGGCGGCGCGGTCTTCTCGTCGACCTCGCGCAGCAGCGCGCGCGCGCCGGCGTGTTGCGGCTGCTCCGTGAGGATAGCCTTCAGGCGCTGGCGCGCCGGGTCGTACTGTTTTGCCTCAAACGCCGTGCGTGCATCGGCCAGCAATTTACCCTGGCGCTGCTCGCGCTCGAGCGCGCGCAAGCCGCTGTTGGCACGCTCGTTCTGCGCATCGATTTCCAGCACGCCCAAAAAACCCGCGCGCGCCAGCTCGCTCTGGCCCGCCTGCGCCTGACGCTCGGCCTGCTGCAAGCGGCTAGAGATTGCCCGTTCGCGCGCCTGCAGGTAGGCGCTGCGGTATTGCGCGTTGCCGGGGTCTTGCCGCAGCGCTTCTTGCAGCTTTTGCAGGCCGGCCGCGATGTGATCTTGCGCAATCAGCTCGCGCCCGTCGCGGTAAGCCTGCTGCCCCGCGCAGCCCGACAGCAGCACCAGCAGCGCCAGCAAAGGCGCAGATGAAAAGGAACGAGACATCAATCGAGTACTCCAATGTTAAGCTGCTGAACCTGGTTCAACGGCAGATAGGTGAGTGTCATGACGGGCGGCGCGATCGTCACGACCTTGTAAGCGCCATCGATGACGGTATTGGCGCGCACGATATACGTCTTGTCGGCGCGCGACAAAAACACTTCCCAGGCGCCGTCGGCGGCCGCCTTGCCCAGGTAGACGAAGGGCAGCGGCGGCGCCATCGGCGGCGGCGGTGGTGGTGGCGCAGCCGTCAGCGCCATTTTCGGCGGCGGCGGATTCCAGTCCTGGCTCTGGAAGACGCCATTGGCGCCGCCAAAGGTGTCGCCATCCTCGCCCGCCACCTCGCTGCGCGGCAGCAGCACCAGGATGGCCGGCTGCGCCGCCTGCGCCCTGCCGCCGGCATGGCGCGCGGGCGCGACGGCCCGCTCCACCGCCTCGGCCACCTCGGCCACGGGCTGGCGCTCGCCGAACAGCAGCAAGGCGCCGGCGCCCAGCACGCCGGCGAGCATGAGACCATGGCGCGGCGTCATGGTGCCTCTCCCACGCTGTCGGACAGCGTATCGGCCAGCGTATCGGCCAGATAAAAGGTCAGGCGCAGGCGCGCTTCGAGCTGCGTGTCGGCGATCTGTTCGCGGCGAAAACTCAGTTCGTCGAGCGAAGCGAAGGGCATGGCACGCAACGCCTGCAGCGCGAACTGCCATACGGCCGTATAGCTGCCCTTGAGCGGCAAGGTCACCTGCCAGGTGGTGACGCGGCTGGCCTTGTCGTAGCCACTTTTATATTCTCCCTGCGCCAGCACCAGGCCATTCTTCGCAGCCAGGTCAAACAGTTGCTTGACCTGCTGCTCCGCATGACGCTGCTGTCCCAGGGCGGCATAAAAGCGTGCCATGTTTTCGCTGGCCGTCGCCGGCGCCGCCGCCGCTGCAGTCGCCACGGCCAGCGACGGCTGCGGCAACGGCCGCGCCTCGAGTTGCGCCGCCATGGCGCGCTGCTGCCAGGCCCAGACCCAAGCGGCCGCGCCCAGCGCAAGCAAGGCCACGGCCAGACAGGCGGGCGCGCCCAGGCGGCGCAACAGCAGTTGCGCGCGCAGGCGCAAGAGATTGATCTCGATGGCTATCATGGCATGCCCCAGCGCGCTTCTAATTGGAAGCGCAAGGGTTGATGTGGATCGAGCGCGTTGATTTCATGGCGTAGCAGTTGCACGCGCTCGCCGAACAGTTCCTGCTGCTTCAATTGCGCGATGTAAGCCACCATGGCGTCGCTGCCAGTCGTCTCGGCCGTAATCTTCAGCACGCGCTTGCGCGCATCCGGCTCCAGCGCCAGCAGCGCGATGGCGGGCGGCGTGGCGCTCGCCAGCGCATCCTGCAGGTCGCGCCACGGCAGGTTCAATTGCAGGATGGCCGCATTCACGGCCGCCGCCTGCGCTGGCGCAATCAGCACTTGCGATGCAGGCGCCGGCCGCTGCGTCGCTGCCATCACGCGTTGCTGCGCCAGGCGCCAGCGTGCCTCGCTTGCCGCCTGGCGCTGCAGCGCGGCGCTGCAGCTGTACGCCGCCGTGACGCTCAGCGCCACGCCCAGCGCACCTGCAAACCACGCCCACGCAGGCACGCGGTACAGGCTGCGGCGCCAGCTTGGTGGCGCGAAATCGATATCGAGGCGCGTCATGCGGCACCTGCGCTGCGGGCCAGCCGGGCCGCCGGCGACAAGGCGCCGTCCCCGTCTGGCGTGGACAGTACCTGACAGTGGAACGCTCCCACCGGTGCCAGCCAGCCCGCTGGCGGCGCGCCGCATAGCTGCAGCAGCGCGGGCGCGATCACGCCATGCAGCAGCGCTTCGCGCGCCAGCGTCTGCAGCAGCCAATCACCGCCCACGCCAGGCGGCACGGGCAGCGCACGCACGGCACACAAATGCCCATCGTGACGCATGCCCAGGGTCAAGATATTGTCCTGCAACTGGCCAAACCAGGCGCCCGGCTTCAACGCGCCATGCCAGCGGTTCCAGTGGCGCACGAATTGCGGTGTAATAAAAATCAGGGCCAGCTTGCGTGCGGCCGCCACATGCGTCAACTGCGCCAGCAGCGCACGCGGCACGGCACAGAAGAACGGCGCACGCGCATCCCAGGCACTGCTGCTGTGCCACAGGCCGGGGGCATCGCCATACAGCGACTGAAAGCGCAGCGCGGCGGCCGCCTCGATGTCGCTCAGACGCGCGGCACCTTGCGGCATGTCCACTCGCCACAGGCGCGCAAAGGCGTCGTCAAGCACCACGGACAATGGCCAGCGCGCGCACTGCCCCGCCGGCAGCAGCCGGTCCAGCAACTGCGCCAGCGCCTGTCCCAGGGCGGCAAAATCGCCATGCAGCGTGTCGTCCGGCGCATACGCCGCCTCACCCAGCAAGGTCCAGGCCGGCGAGCGCCAGCGGCTGCTGCGCCACAGGCTCATGCTGCCCACCGCCACGCCCAGGCGCAGTCCTTCTCCTATGCCTCTACGCATGCAGGGTGACCCTCTTGATTTCCGTGATAGTGGTGGCGCCCCGTCTGACCAGTTCCAGCGCCGCCAGGCGCAGGCTGCGCGTACCGTTCGCATACGCGGCCGCCTTGATCTGGCGGATCGGCTTTTTATCGACGATCAATTCGCGGATTTCATCGGTCAGCACGAGGATTTCGGCAATCGAGCGGCGCCCTTTGTAACCGGTGCCGCGGCAGTCGCCGCACCCCTTGCCCTGCTTGAACTGATAGCCTGCCACGTCGGCGCGCGCCAGGCCCACGCTGGCCAGTTCCAGATCGTCGGGCGTGTAGTCGGTGGCGCAATGGGGACAGTTGGTGCGGATCAGGCGCTGCGCCCAGATGCCGTTCAGGGCCGAGACGAACGCGTACGGATCGATGCCCATGTGGGTAAACCGGCCGAAAACGTCGAAGACTTATTCGCATGCACGGTGGTGAGCACCAAATGGCCCGTGAGGGCCGACTGTACGGCGATTTCCGCCGTCTCGCGGTCGCGGATCTCGCCCACCATGATCTTGTCGGGATCGTGGCGCAGGATGGAGCGCAAGCCCTTGGCGAAGGTCAGCCCCTTCTTTTCATTCACGGGGATTTGCAAAATGCCGGGCAGTTGGTATTCGACGGGGTCTTCGATGGTGATGATCTTTTCGCGCCCGTTGTGGATTTCCGTCAGCGCCGCATACAAGGTCGTCGTCTTGCCCGAACCCGTGGGGCCGGTGACGAGCAGCATGCCATAGGCTTCTTGCGCCAGCGCGCGCAGCGCTTCCAGCGACGCCGCATCAAAGCCCAGCGCCTCCAGTGTCAGGGCGCCATACGCCTCGATCATGGCGCGCTTGTCGAGGATGCGGATGACGGCATCCTCGCCATGGATGCTGGGCATGATGGAGACGCGCAAATCGATTTCGCGCCCGCCCGCCTCGACGCGGAAGCTGCCGTCCTGCGGTACGCGGCGCTCGGCGATATCGAGTTCGGCCAGCACTTTCAGGCGCGAGATGATGTGCTCGGCCACTTCGATGCCATTGACGGCGGTGGCGTGATCGAGCACGCCGTCGACGCGGTACTTGACGGCCAGGCCGCCGGCCGTGCTCTCCAGGTGGATGTCGGAAGCACCGGCCTTCAAAGCGTCGTATAGCGTCGAATTGACCAGCTTGACGGCGGGGCTGGCCGCTTCCGACACGCTGGCGAACGACAGCACGGCCGCCGTTTTGCCATCGCGCCGCGCGTCAGTGGCGGCGCCCGGCAGCAGGCTATCGACGGCGCGCGCCGACTCTTCCTGCTTTGACAGGTAGGCGCCGATGTCAGCCTGCAGCGCCAGGCGCACGTTCAAGGCGCCCAGCCCGGCGCGCGTACTGAGCCAGGTTTGCAGGTCAAGGTCAAATGGGTCGGCGATCACACCCACCAGCTGGCCGTCGGCGGCGCGCAGCAGCACGCAGTGGCGCGCCAGCGCCTGCGACAGCGGCAGCAAGTCGAACGCAGGTGCATGGGCCAGCATGTCGGCCGTTTCCAGCACGCCCAGGCCAAACGGACGCGCCAGTTCGCGCACCACGGCGCGCACCTCGATGCCGCTCAGCTGCTGCAATTCCTCCACCAGGCTACGCTTCGATTGCCGGCTCAGGGAGCGGGCGCGCTGCAGCAGCGCAGCGTCGATGGCCACGACGGGCGCGGAATCAGTTTGCATCATGAAATGTCGCCGGCAAGGTCAAAGATGGGCATGTATAGCAGGATCACGATGGCGCCCACGACCAGGCCAATGGCCGCCATCAGCAAGGGTTCGAAAGTACGCGTGAAACGGTCGATCCAGCGGCTGATTTCGCCGTCATAGAAGGCGGCTGACTGCGTCAGCATGGGCCCCATGTCTCCCGTGCGCTCGCCCACGCGCAGCATGCGCAGGGAAATGGGCGTCGTCAATTGATGCTGTTCAAACGCCGACGATAGCGGCTGGCCCGCCTCGATATCGCCGCGCGCGCGCTGCAAGGATGCCTGCATGCCAGGCGAAACCATGGCCTGCACGGTGGCGATCGCCTGCACGATGGTGATGCCGCCTTCGGCCAGCATGCCCAGGGTCAGGTACAGGCGTGACAGCTCATAAATGCGCACGCGCTCGCCGATGCCGGGCAGTGTCGCCAGCAGGCGCGCCACGCCGCCATGGCGCAGCACGCGCCGCACGGCCATGGACAAAGCGCTGCCGGCGAGCACCAGCCCCAGCAACAGCAGTACACCATGTTCGGTGACGAACTGGCCCCAGCTGAGCATGACTTGCGACATCCACGGCAAATTGCGTCCCGCGCCCTGGTAGACCTCGGCAAAACGGGGCACCACGTAGCTGATCAGGAAGGCACTGACGCCGCCGCCCACAGCGAGCAGGATGGCGGGATAGATAGCGGCGCTGACGATCTTGCCGCGCACCGTATCGATGCGCTGCTGGTAGTCGATATAGCGCGACAGCGCGCGCGGCAAGTCGCTCGTGCCCTCGGCCGCCTTGACGATGCCGATATACAAAGGGGGAAACAGTTCGGCCTGCTCGGCCAATGCGGCGGAAAAGCGCTTGCCTTCGCGCAAGCCTTCCAGCAGGCGCGTGAGCACGCTGCGCGTGGACGGTGACGCTTCCTTTTCCAGCAAGGCTTCCAGCGCCTCGACGATGCCCAGGCCCGCTTGCAACAGCGCCAGCAACTCCTGGCTGAACAGCAGCAGTGGCAAGGCACGCGCGCGCCGGCGACCGGCAGCGCTGAACGGCGTGGCCCGCACAGGACGGATGGCGCTGACGAACAAACCGCGCGCTTCGGCCTGGCGGCGCGCGTCGGCCTCGTCGCGGCCGTCGATCACGCAGGTGTGCAAGCTAGCAACTGCCTGGTCCGTAGAAAGCGCGCGTACTTCAAACTGCATGATGGCTTGTCCGTGGAGAAAGAGTAAGCGCGCAGGCCTTACTGCGAGCTGATGTCGGCATTGTCGCCGCTGCCGCTAGGTTGGCCATCTTTGCCCATCGAAACGATGTCATATTCGCCCTTGCTGCCGGGCGCGCGATATTGATAGGCATGGCCCCACGGGTCGAGTGGCACGGCCTTTTTCAGGTAGGGGCCATTCCAGCGCGTGCCGGCGGCGGGCGGCGCGGCCAGCAGCGCGGCAAGGCCCTCTTCCGTGGTGGGATAGCGCCCTACGTCGAGGCGATAGGTATCGAGGGATTTTTCAAACGCCTCGATCTGCGCCTTGGCCACTGTCACTTCCGATTTGCCCAACTGGGCAAAATATTTGGGGCCGACATAGGCCGCCAGCAAGCCGATGATCACGATCACGACCAACAATTCGAGCAAGGTAAAACCACGCGCATCGCGTGTTGCCGCAAGGTTCTGCCTGTGTGCTGCATGCATCCGCTAACTCCCTATCGCCTGCCTTCAATCCATTGCATCGCTACGCGCGGCGAATCGCCGCACCCGGGCGACACGCGCTTGCCCGATCCTTATCAGCCTACCATGCCGCTTATGGTTAATACAATCTTTTATTTGTACTGCGAACAACAAATTGCAGGGGGAAACCATCGCGTGCGCGCGAAACGGCCGCCGTGCCGCGCGCGCTGCGTTGGCTGCTGGATTACTCGACTATTTTCAATCCGAAAACCATCTACTTTTGGTTACCAAATCATAGTACACGATGAATATTATTCATTCATTATTTGTAACTTTCAAATTAAATTTGCAAGAATATAAAACAATAGAATTGTCGCTTTTGCTATAGTAAAAATCGCTTTTCTGCGTATTCGTAGTGTCTAACCGCGCAGAAAAAAGCAGCCAAACGCAAAGCATATTGCATCCTACATAATCACCAAGGGAAAATTCATGACTCGTATCGTGCATCCGAAGGTAGTTTCCGCAGCAAGTCCTTTCTCCGCCAAACAATGGACCGGCGCCGCCATTCTGGCCCTGTCCGCCGCCTGCGCACCAGCCGCCATGGCTGATGTGATCAATTTTAACAATCTCGATAGCCAGTATGTCGGCCATGGCAGCGCTCTGGAAATCGGAAAATTCCGGCTCACGGGTGCCTCGAATGCGGCTGGTGCCAGTTTTGGCGATCTGGTCGGCGCGGTGTACGACGGCACGGACCCGGCCGCCTGCGGCATGGCGTGTCCGACCAACAATACAAGCAATTACTATGCATCGCTCAACGATGGCATCGCCTACCTCGATCCACTGAACCCGGGCGGCCGTATCAGCCTGCAAGGCTTCGACGCCAGCTTCATCGGCTACGCCCAGGGTGTTACTTACCCGGCGGTGGCAGGTCTGTTGCGCGTGCAAGGCTTCTATGCTAACGGTTCTTCCCTGTATGAAACGTATCAGCTGGGCGGCCCAGTCGGCGGCAACTTCCAGTTCCAGCACTACAACACCAGCGCCAACTTCGGCAGCCAGCAATTCGCCTCGCTGGCCTTCTTCGGTTTCACTTGTAACACGGCCGGCAATTGCAACGCCTTCAGTACCAACAAGGGCCAGTTCGCGCTCGACAATATCGTCGCTTCGGTACCTGAGCCATCGACCTACGCGATGCTGCTGCTCGGCCTGGCATGCGTTGGTTTCGCGGCGCGTCGCCGCCAGCAAGCCTGATTTTCCCCTTTCCGCCACCGTTACAGGAAATCCTACATGACCTTCCGTCCCGCTTTACGTCCCATGTCACTCGCCGTACTGAGTCTGTTTGCCAGCCTGAGCTTCCAGGCCCAGGCCGACGACCTGCGCCGTCCTTACATCGTGCAACTGACCGATAAGCCGATCGCTTCCTACGCCGGCTCGGTAGCAGGCCTCGGTGCAACCCAGCCTGCTGCCGGCGGCCGCCTCGACCTGGCCAGCGCGGAAGTGCAGCTGTACGGCGACTATCTCGAGCAGAAACAAGCCCGAGTGCAAGCGCTCGTCGCCGCCGCCCCCGTGCAATACCAGTACAAGATCGTCCTCAACGGTTTTTCGGCCCTGCTGACCGATGCCGAAGTGCGCCAATTGCAGGCCAGCGGCGAAGTGGCCAGCATCGCCCCCGACGAGCCGCGCGCACTGCAAACTAACTACACGCCAACCTTCCTGGGACTGGACCAGCCCGGTGGCCTGTGGAGCCAGCTGGGCGGCAAGCAGCATGCAGGCGAAGACATCATCATCGGCATCGTCGATGGCGGTGTGTGGCCGGAAAACCTGTCGTATGCGGACAAGGTCGACGCCAACGGCATCCCTACCTTCGACCCGAACGCCACGCTGGCATACGGCGCCGCGCCTGCCGCCTGGAAGGGCAGCTGCCAGACGGGCGAGGGCTTTACACAAGAGCACTGCAATAACAAGCTGCTCGGCGCGCAATACTTCAATGCCGTGCGCCTGACCGAAACGGACAAGATCCAGCACTGGAGCGAATTCACCTCACCGCGCGATTCCGTTGGCAACCCCAGCGGCGAAGGCGGCCACGGCACGCACACCTCGTCCACCGCGGGCGGCAATGCGGGCGTGCCAGTGACCGTAAACGGCGCGCCGTTGGGCGCCATTTCCGGCGTGGCGCCACGCGCCCGCCTGTCCGTCTACAAAGTGTGCTGGTCCTACAACCTGGACACGCAGCCGACGGGCGCAAAAAATAGCTGCTACGGCGGCGACAGCGTGGCGGCGATTGAAAAAGCCGTCCAGGACGGCGTACACGTGATCAATTACTCGATCAGCGGCGGCGGCAGCGTCAACGACCCCGTCGAGCAAGCCTTCCTGCACGCGTCGAACGCGGGCGTCTTCGTTGCCGCTTCGGCCGGCAACGCGGGACCGGCGAACACGGTGGCCCACGTCAGCCCATGGATCACCACAGTGGCCGCCTCGACGCACAACCGCGCCAACCAGGCCAGCGTGACCTTGGGCAATGGCGCCAGGTACACGGGCGCCTCGCTCAACTACAACCCGCTGCCAGCGAGCACCCTGATCCGCGCGCAAGATGCGGGCCTGCCCGGTGCCGATGCGCAAAAACTGGCCCTGTGCTACCGCGCCGGCGACAATGGCGGCGTAGCCCTGCTCGATCCGGCCAAGGTCGCAGGCAAGGTCGTCAGCTGCTTGCGCGGCACCACGGCGCGCACCGACAAGGGCGTCGCCGTGCGCGACGCCGGTGGCGTAGGCATGGTGCTGGTCGATACGGGCTTGGGCCTGGTATCGGATCCGCACGTGCTGCCGGCCGTGCATGTAAGCGCCGCCGATGGCGCGCTGATCAACGCCCAGGCGCAAACGGGAGCGGCCACGGCGGCCATCTCGCGCTTCGTCACCACGGGCAACGGCCCTGCCGCCCCCGTAGTGGCCGACTTTTCCTCGCGCGGCCCGAACCTGTACGACGCCAATCTGCTCAAGCCCGACCTCACCGCGCCTGGCGTGGACATCCTGGCCGGCGGTTCGCCTGCCCTGTCGCGCGCGCAGCGCGACGCGGTGCAAGATGGCAGCCTGACGCCGGCGCAAGCCTATGTCTTCCTGCAAGGCACCTCGATGTCCAGCCCGCACGTGGCCGGCCTGGCGGCCCTGCTGCGCCAGCAGCATCCTGGCTGGAGCCCTGCCGCCATCAAGTCGGCCCTGATGACCACCGGCAGCACCACCCTGCCCGACACCCAGACCGGTGACGCGCGCGGCATCCTGCCATGGGGCCAGGGCGCCGGCCACGTGACGCCGAACAAGGCCGCCGATCCAGGCCTCGTGTATGACGCCAGCCTGGCTGACTACAAAAAATACATGTGCGGCGTCGGCATGACGGCAGAATGTGCGGGCGGCACCATTGCCGGCTACAACCTGAACGTGCCGTCGATCACCATCGGCAACGTGCTGGGCGTGCAAACGGTGACGCGCCGCGTCACCAACGTGGGCAGCAGCAGCGCCACTTACACAGCCAGCGCCTCGGTCAGCGGCTATAGCGTGGCGGTGGCGCCTGCCACACTGGTGCTGGCGCCCGGAGAAACCAAGTCGTTTACCGTGACGCTGACGCGCACCACGGCGCCGGAAAACGCATGGCAGTACGGCGCCCTCGTGTGGAGCGACGGCGTGCACACGGTCCGCAGCCCCGTCACTGCCCGCTCGGGTCGCGCGGTGCAGTCGCCGGCATTGCTGCGGGCCGACAAGGTCAGCGGCTTGCGCTCGCTGACTCTGTCCACCGGCTTTGCCGGCAAGGTCGGCGCGGCGACGGGCGGCCTGAAGGAAGTGGCACGCAGCGAGCAAAGCATCAGCCAGGCCCCGCAGGGTAGCGTGGAAACGTTGGCGCAGATAGTCACCGCTTGTAAGGCAGGCGGCAGCGGCGTGCGCGTGGTCAATGTGAGCATTCCCGCCAACACGGTGGTGGCACGCTTCGAAACCTTCGACCGCGACACCACGGAAGGCGCCGGCAATGACCTCGACCTGGTGCTACTCAACAGCGCTGGAGCGACCGTTGCCACCTCGACCAATTCCGGCTCGAACGAGTCGATCAGTGTGACTACCCCGGCGACAGGTAGCTACAAGTTGTGCGTGGTCGGTTACGCGCTGGCGAACGGCGCATCGACCGGCTTCAGCCTGTCGTCAGCGGTCGTCACGACGGCCGACAAAGGCGGCAACCTGAAAGCTACCCTGCCAGGCAAGGTGTATGTGGGCGGCAGTGCCACGGCCGGCATTAGCTGGTCGGCGCTGGAAACGGGCAAGCGCTACTTGGGCGGCGTGGTCTTCCTTGATGGAAACAATGCGGCGGCCTCCACCACCGTACTGTCCGTGGAAACGAACAGCCCGCTGCCGCTGGCCGTACCGAGCATGCGCAACGTGAAAACAGACGCCAAGCTGTAAGCACACCGTTGGATCGGCAACACAGCGCGCCCTACGGGGCGCGCTTTTTTATGGGGCGCCGATACAAGCGTAGAATCGGCATGACAACGACCTCACAACCGCCTGGAAAGCCTGCCATGCCCTCGAAAAACTGGATATTTATCATCATTGCCGCAGTCGCCGGCCTGGCCGGTGCCGTGCAGACGGAGCAGCAAAAACCGGCGCAGCAAGCGCGACACAGCTACATCGTGCAATTGAAGGATGCGCCGCTGGCCTCGTACACGGGGGGCGTAGCCGGCCTCGTTCCCACCGTCTCGGAGGGCAGTCGCCTCGACACCGGCAGCGAGGCGGCGCGCCGCTACACGGCCTACCTGGAAGAGCGCCAGCGCGCCGTGCTGGCCTTAGTGGCCGGGGCGCCCGTGCAATACCGCTACACAGTCACTCTGAACGGCTTCGCGGCCATGCTGACGCCGGACGAGGTGGCGCGCCTGAGAGCGAGCCCGGACGTGGCGCAGGTATCGCCCACTAGCGTCGAACACACGCATACTAGCGACAGCCATGGAAAGAAACAGGCCCCGCCGCAAGACCAGCGCTAATGGCTGAGCAGGCGCAGCGCGATGCCGCGCCGATGGTCCATCAGGAAATGCAACAGCCTGAAAAGCAATTGAATGGCTCCAGGCCGATGGGCCTGTCGATTCAATAAGCTTGGGAAGGGGTTTATATCCCCTCCCCAAGCGCTACGTAGGAAATCGCCCGGTCGGTGCCAAATGTCGTTAAGTTAGCGTTAGTGATGCTATTTTTAGCCCAAGAACAAGGACTGGGGTCGGACCCTGAGGGTCCGACCCCAGCTCTTTGCCTCTGGGTTGAGCGAATTTACTGGCGCTCATCAATCAGGCCAAAACTCTTAACTTAACGGCATTACGGTCGGTGCCGGGAAATTTACTCCTTCGCTACCGCCCTGAAGGACGGGGTTTCAACCGGAGTCAGATTTTTGATGAAAAAAAACACAGCGGGCCATGGGCGCGCTGTGTTCACGTTGCAAGGACTATGCTGGCGTAACAGACTGGCGTCGGCGCAGGGCAAAACCGATCAGTGCCAGGCCGCCCGTCAACATCATCCATTCCGACGCTTCCGGCACCGCCGAGATCGTCGCGATGCTGGCGTAGGTGCTGCCGGCTATGCTGGCGGGCAAGCCGCCGTTGAGCGGGGTCAGTTCGAATTGCAGCAAATTGCCATTGACATTGCCCAGGTAGGACGTGGCCGAGGCATCGAGCAAGCCCACGCCAAAGGTCGTGCCCACGTTGCCGGACTTGTTCAGGAAATCGCCGCTAAAGACGATGTTGAAACCGAACTTGCCACCCAAGGTCACATGATGAAACCAGTCGTTGTAGGCACCGCTATTGCCAAAGACCAAAGTGCCGGGCAAGCTCCCGCTGACGCTGCCTTCCTTCGATTCCAGTGCGCCGAACGCGCCCGAAAAATGACTCAAGGTGGCACTGGCGCCCGGCGCAGGGTCATTGCCAGCGATAAAGGCGAAGTCGAGGAAACCGGCGCCGGAAAAGGCGCGGGTATCGATTTCCACGTGATAGCCAAGCGGGTCCGCCAGCGCCACACTGCTGCTGGCGGCGAGCATGGCGGCCAGCGCGACGCGGCGCAGGGTCAGATGTAGTTTCGTAGTCAACATGATAGTTCCTTAGAATTTGCCGGCAAAGATGCTGGCGGAATAATTGATCGTCACTTTCGACGGATTGGTAAAACTGACGGCGAACGATGCGGTCGCACCGGGCGCCAGGCTGGCCGCATTAACGCTGACAAAGGCCGCGCCCGCATGGCTGCCGCTGGCATTGGCCAGGGTCACGCCGGCCGGCAAGCCGCCGAACACCACCTGGAACGGGCCGCTGATGGCCGTCGTGCCCTTGTTGGTGAAGGCAAATGTACCCGTGTACTTTTGCGTCACGCGGTTGTACGTCAGGCCCGAACTGGCTTGCGCCACGCCGGCCGTGATATCGCGGTAGGCGGGTTGCAAGTCGAGGCTGATGACGACGGGATCGTGGTCCGAGGCGCGGTAAGGCAAGGCGTTGTACAAGTCTTGCGGCTTGGCCGCATCGATGTTGTAGTCGATCACTTCCGGCTCGTCCGCATTCACATGCCATTCGGCCACGCCGGCCACTTGCGGGCTCAGCGAGGCACTCGCCAGCGCATGGTCGAGGTAGCCGCTCTGGCCGCCGAACACATACGAATACGGCATGCCCGACGGACGCACGAAGCGCTCGAGTTCATTCACGAAGCCGGCGCCTGTGATGACCTGGATCGGATCTTCCGCGCCATACGAATTCAAGTCGCCGATAACCAGCACGTCGGCGTCGCCGGCGGCAGCGGCCACCTGCGGCACGAAACTGCCCATCAGGCGCTGTGCCTGCTTCACGCGCGTGGCGTTCCAGCAGCTCTGGCTATCGTTCTGATCAGCATCGAGCCCAGTCGATGGGCAACTACCCTTCGATTTCAGGTGGTTGACGACGAGCGAGAATTTTTCGCCATTCGCGGCGCGGAAGGTTTGCGCCATCGGCGGACGGTTGTTGATGGCATTGGCGTCCGACAAAGCACCACCCACCAGGCCCAGCTTGGCAGGCTTGTAGATCATGGCCACACGGATGGCGTCCGTGCCGGTCGCTGCTGGCTTCGGCACCACCGCGTAAGTAACGCCGCCAATGGCCGCATTGAGCTGCTCGACCAGATAGGTGACGGCTATTTCAGCATTGTTCTGGATTTCCATCAAACCCACCACGTCCGCGTCGATAGCTTGCAGCTCGGCCACGATCTTGTCACGCTGACGCAAGAACTCGGCCAGATTATCGGCGCCGCGACAATTGCTCTTGGCAGTCGAGCTGCCCAAAGTACAACCCTGCCCCGTCTGGCCAAAAATATTATTGCCATTGGTAAAGGTCGTAAAGAAATTCAGCACGTTGGCGCTGGCCACCTTGACGTTGCCTGGCGACAGCTCCGGCCTTGCCGTGCGCGAGTTGTCGCGCGAAAACTGCGGCACTTGCGTCGGCTGCAGTTTATACGCGGCGCCACCGCCGCCGATAGCACCAAAATCGACCACGCCCGTCAAGTCCGACACCGTGTCGCCGCTGCGTACGGTGCCATCCTGGCCGATGTAAGGAATGCTCGACGGCGTGACGAAAATGCCATCGTCGAGTACGATCAGGTTATCCGCATTGGCGGCGATCAAGGCTTGCGCTTCGGCCGAGCCGGCCGGATAACGGTTGGTCGGCACTTCGCGCCGTCCCGCCGACAGGCTCAGTTCGCCGCGCGCGCCCAGGTAGGCGTTTTGCGACACGGTCAACGGTTGCGTGAAGCGCACCAGCATGCCTTCCACGGCGGCCAGCTTTTCGTTCGGCAAGGTCACGTTCACAGGCACGATGCTGTGACCCGCGCTTTGCGTCAGGATGGCCGTCACGTCCTTCAATTCCGTGTAGGAATTTTTCGCGCCCGTCGGGGTGTACTCGAACACCGTGCCCGTTACGCGCACCAGCTCGCCCGGCTGCACGGTGCTGGCCGTCGCGCCCGTGTACACAAAAATACCGTCCGACGTCAACGGGTCGCCGTCACCGGCCATATCCTGAATAAAGAAGCCCGTGCCCACTTTCAAGGTGACCACGCCCTGCGTCGTTTGCACGGAATTGGCGTAGGGGCTAGCCGCGCCCGAACCCTGGATTTGTGGAATCGTATGGCTGACAGCCGCCAAGCCTTGCACGGCAACATCGATCTTGCAGCTAACGCTTTGCTGCTGGTCATTGCTGAAATTGACGACGACAGGATAATTACCCACTGGCACGCCAGCGGCCACCCGCAAATTGACGCTGGCGCTCTCGCCAGCCACGCCAGCGGCGCTGAAATTGGCCAAACTGATGCCAGCGACGGCCGGGGAAATCACACTTGCCGCATTCACGATGCCATCGACATCGGCGGCACGCAGCACGGCGCTGCCGCCATTACCCACGGCCAAGGCCAGGCTGGCGGGGCAGGTGGTGAGGATCTGGTGTACGACGGGGCCGCCGCACATGTTGCGCTGGGAAGCCGTGTTGCGCGGTGTCACGCTGCCGGAGGCGAAGTCGGCGCTGTTATCGTCCGTGTCGCCGCAGCCACCATTGGCGCGCGCAATAGATAGAGTATTCGATGGCGCGGGCGCCACATTGCCTTCGAAGCCGTTGGCAGTACCAAAACCGACCAGGTCGACGATGGCAGCACCCGTGGGGTTGGTGCCCGTCTGGGCCGTCTTTTTATTGCTTAACAACACCTTGCCCGATGTACCGGACATGGCCAGGCTGCCCGAGGCGTCCGGCGTGGGCAAGTCCTGCGTACCGCCCGTACCCTTGGCTTGCTGGACCAGCAAATACTGGCCGGCTTGCAAATCGATAGCCGGCAAGGCCGTCACAGCCCAGCTTGAGCCGCCAGCGGACGCATATTGCACGCTCCAGTTGCTCAGGTTCACCGGGCTGGCACCGCGGTTGAACAGTTCGATGAAATCGTTGCGATACAGCGCCCCCGTATTGCCGCCACCGCCATATACCTGGCTGATGACGATATCGGAAGCAGCCAAAGCCACTGTTGGCAAGGACAGACTGGCCAGAACGGCGGCCATGACGGTCAAGCGCAGCGGCGTGCGCAAGGGGGAAAACGAAGTGTGCATGAAGATCCCGGTCGATAAATAAATGACGCCGGCCCCACATGATCGGCCGGCACGCTACAATTAACAAAAGTATTTCAGACTTGTTATTTGCATATTAAAGGCCGGGGATGACAACTTGATGACATTTGATTAAGTTGAATGGCGTAAAAACCGTGCCTACCGGCCTCTTTTGATGCGGGGATGGACATATTTTTTAGCAATTCACAGTGCTGTGCGACACGCAAATAAAAGACGCCAGCGAGAAAATATGATATATTTAAAACAAATAAGTTTTATTGTGGACAACGATAAGCAGCTTCGCAATAACAATACCGCGACAATGAGAACAGGCCCGAGCCTCGCTTGTCTCTTGGAATGCTCATCCGGCGATGCACACAAAGGTCGCATTACCGGTAGCAATACTAATCGCATCACGAACGGACAGCGCGCCAGCGCGACGCTCGGGGGCATTTTAAAGAGATACACCATGTTAAAACCACTTAAGCACCACACTGCTTTCTGCGCCGCCATGGCGGCAGCACTGTTCATGTCGGCGGGAATGGCACAGGCGCAAACAGCGACAGCACAGGCCAATGCGGACGGCAAACGCTGCGAAGCGGGCAATGCGGATAGCGCAGGCAAGGCAGGCGAATTCAACCCCGACAGTTCAAGCAGCGCCTGCAGGCTAGCGAATGGTTTCGTCAACTTTGGCTCGCGCAGCAACAACGGTGTCGGCTCGACGCCCGAATTCGGCACGGGCGTGTCAGACCAGGTATTGCGCACACCGGCCTTTTCTGGCAATGACCACCGCCTGGCTAACGCCAAGGACCAAGCCGTCAATGAAGGCTACGGCGCTAGTGGAAGCCTGCTGGCCAGCACGGGTAAATACCAATTCGGCAGCCGCGACTTCATCTATGCCCAGGAAGAACGGGCCATCGAAGGCCGTGGCTATCAAGCTGGCCGCGCCCTGGCCGCTGGCGACGTGTATGAACCGCTGATCTTGTCGAGCGGCAACACCGCGCCGCCGGCTGCTGGTAGTAGTGGTGGTGGTGGTGTCGGCGGTGGTGGCCCCAGCGGCGGCTTGGACCGCAGTGGTGGCGGCTCGAACATCGTGATACCGCCAATTCCTCCGGTGCCGGAACCGGAAACCTATCTGATGCTACTGGCGGGCTTGGGATTGCTGAGCTGGATAGGCCGCCGCCGCAACGGCAAGGCATAAAAAAATGGCTCATAAGAGCCATTTTTTTCATCTGCCCGTCTACAGTCAGCGCCGGAAAGTAGCGTAAGGTGCGGCTAGGGGATCGCCAATGAACAAGCCTTGGGCAGGCCAGGCGACGCTGCCCCAATACGCTTCCAGCGCCGTCATGCCACCCAGGTAACGGCGCAGCAGCACCGTGGGATTGGGAAACTTCTGCCAGTAATTACATGGCTCGCTGACCGTGCCGTAACTGGCGGTAGCGCCTGCTTCCAGCCAACGCTGGCTGCTCATCTGTGCGGTACCCTGCAAATCACCACCAAACGACGTCAAATGGTCGGCCAGGGCGCCGGGCAGGAAACGCAGGGTTTCCAGCTTGCCCACCTTCGCCATGCCCGTCTGGTACACCATGATGTCTTGTGCGCCTTCCAACACATCTGCCTTCATGTTCTTAATCGTCAGCTTACGCTGGCGCACCACCCCGGCCGGCGGAAAAAATGCCGCGCGACTATTGCGCGCACCTTCACTCGTATTAAGGTAATAGGCACTGGCGGCCGGTACGGAAAAAGCGCTAACGGAGCCGCGGTCGACGACCGCCTTAGCCTCGTCGACAAAATCAATCGGCAGCAACATCGACAGACGCAAGCCCAGTTGGCTAAACGGTTGGCCGGCATCACTATTGAAATAAGTACTTGCCTTGCCGGCGCTGCAGCTCTTGGCGCACTGCCCGGCATCATAACCCAATGTGTAAGCAGAGGTGATCGAATTGCATTCGACCGCATACGGTGCGCTCCACACCATCAGCACGGCCTGGATGCCCGGCTTCAACTGCGCGTCGATGCGCTCCTTCAGTTGCGCGAACTGGTCCATGCTCAGCTTGCGCGGCCTGTTCGGGATATGCACATGCACGACATTGGCGGCAGGAATACCATGCTTCTGGCGGTAATATTCCCCCACTTCGATACTGTTCGGTTCGGCGTCATTGATCACAACAGCCAATTGCAGCGCATTCAATCCTGGCGCCATGGATGGCGCGTCGGCATGTGCGATGCCGGCGGCCAGCGCCAGCGAAAGGAAGAGAGATTTATGCAAGGTCAATATCGTCGTTGAGAAAGATCGAAACAGCCATGCAGCGGCCGCCCATTGTGCGTGACGATTATAGCCCCACATCATCCGACGGTAAAAAAAAACGGAGGCCGCAGCCTCCGTTTCATGTACAGAATTTTTTATCTTCAAGCCTGCAGCTTGCGGCGGCGTGCCATGAAGCCGACCAGGCCCAAGCCCGCCAGCAACATACCGTAGGTTTCTGGTTCAGGTACCGGCGTAACTGCCAGGATGCCGCTATAGCTACCGCCGGCTGGCGAAGCAACATAACCATCAATTTGCAGGAAATAACTGCCCGCAGCCAAAGGCATGGAACCGGACTGCAACGACCACGCCTGGTCTTTCGCTGTGAAATTAATCAAGTCAAGCGCGCCTTTGAACAGAATGCCGTTGGCATTACGCAGACTGAAGCCGGTCAATGTCAGGCCGGAATTAGCGCTCGGCTTGAGCGACGTCGCCAGTGCGCTCAGGTCATTGAGACCCTGGACGCTGAACGTGAATTTGTCGCTGAAAAAGTTATTGCCCGCGCCAGCCAACTGGCCTGGAGCCAACGAAAACGAGCCTAGCAGATCGCTACTGGAATAGTCGAGCAAGTCTTGCGTCAGGTCTACCGTGGCGTGGCTGATATCAACCGGCGCCGCATGGGCTGCCAGGCTGCTGCCGGCAAACATGGCTGCCACAAACAGGGATTTCAGAAATTTTTTCATACTTTTCACCAAGATGACTGCAACCGGCTCAGGCCAGCTGCGGGATGGAAATGCAAACGAGGGTGCCAATCAGCCCAGCTGGGCTCAAGCCTTTTGTCGACGGCGTGCCATGAAACCCAGCAAGCCCAAGCCAGCGAGCAACATCGCATACGTCCCAGGCTCAGGCACGGCCGATACCAGACTGCCGTTCGCACTGAAAGCGGCGCCCGTATTCGACACCACGTTGCCGCTGACTTTCAAGTAATAGGAACCGGCAGCCAGGTGGGCATACGACAAGGTCCATTTATCATCAATCCCGGTCAACAACTGATTACCACCGAGCAGCAAGGTATTGCCAACGCTGCTGTACAAGCCGAAACCTGTCAGGTTCAGGCCGTTCTTATCACTGCTGCTGCGCGAGCTCAATACCACGCTCAGGTCACTGGCCTGCGCCACATTGAACTTGAACATGTCATTGAAAAAATTGCTCTTTTGATTGTTTTTGAACTTATCGCCGAAGGTCAGCGAACCGCCCGCTGCCAGATTGACGACGCCAGGCATGGAGCTGATGTCGACGGGTGCCGCAAAGGCTGACTGCGCGAACAACGCCGAGCCGGCAAATGCCAGCGCGGACAGTACCGAATATGTATTTTTCTTCATGCGATTTCCCCGGCCGTGGTTGCGGATACATTTGCATCCACATGAGTTATCTTACAAAACCAGATGACATCATAACATAAAGTAATTTTTTATGTTGACGAATATTTAATATAAAGTTACCTTATGGCATCATTCTTAAGGCCAATAGTTTCACTGTGGAGATATTGTAAAAACTGTAGCTCATACTCGCTGATAAACATCCTCCAGGCGCACGATATCATCCTCGCCCAGATAGCTACCCGATTGCACTTCGATCAAATGCAAGGGCAGTTTGCCCGGGTTTTCCAGCCGATGCGTCATGCCGATGGGGATGTAGGTCGATTCATTTTCTGTCAGCAGAGTCACCTTCTCGCCGCAGGTGACGCTGGCAGTGCCGCTGACCACCACCCAGTGTTCGGCGCGGTGATGGTGCATCTGCAGCGACAACTTACCGCCCGGATTGACGATGATGCGCTTGACCTGGAAGCGTTCGCCGATATCGATGCCTTCATAACTGCCCCAAGGGCGATACACCTTGCGGTGTTGCACGTGTTCGCTGCGCCCCGCCTGCTTCAAGTGATCGACCACCTGTTTCACGCGCTGCACCTGGTCCTTGTGCGCCACCAGGACGGCATCGTCCGTTTCCACCACGATCAAATCCTGCACGCCCAACACAGCGACCATGCGGCGCTCGGCGCGCACCATGCAATTGCTGACGCCATCGAGATACACGTCGCCGCGCACCACGTTGCCGTTGCCGTCAGCCGGCTGCACTTCCCATAAGGCCGACCAAGAACCGACATCGCTCCAGCCGATGGCGGCCGGCAGCACCACCGCATGCGCCGTATGCTCCATGACGGCATAGTCGATCGAATCGGATGGACAGGCGGCGAAGGCCTTCTCTTCCAGGCGGCAAAAATCGAGATCGCGGTAGCCATCGCGCACCGCCGCCTCGCTGGCGGCCAGCATGGCCGGCTGGAATTGCCCCAGCTCACTCAGATAGCGTTCGGCGCGGAACAGAAACATGCCGCTGTTCCAGAAATAATTACCGGCGGCAAGGAACGTCTGCGCCGTGGCGAGGTCCGGCTTTTCCACGAAACGCTCGACCTTGCAGCCCAGGGCGCCCGGGCTCACGGGTGCGCCACTGCGGATATAGCCATAACCCGTTTCGGGCGCCGTGGGCACGATGCCGAAGGTGGCCAGCGCGCCCTCGGCCGCCAGTAGTGCCGCCTCGGCGATGGCTTGGTGAAACGCGGCAACATCGGTGATCACGTGATCGGCTGGCAAGACCAGCATCAGCGCCTGCGGGTCGATAGCCAACAGGTATTGCGCGGCCACGGCCACGGCCGGCGCCGTGTTGCGCCCCACCGGCTCGAGCAGGATGCCCAGCGGCGGCAGGCCGATCTCGCGCAGTTGCTCGGCGACCATGAAGCGGTGTTCATTGCCGCACACCACCAGCGGCGGCATGAGGTCGAACTCGGCCAGCGCACTGTCGCCGGCTCGGCGGTTCGGCAGGCTGCTGACACGCAACGCGGTTTCCTGCAACATGCTCTTGTCGGTGACCAGCGGCAACAACTGCTTGGGCAGCACGACGCGCGACAGCGGCCATAAACGGGTGCCCGAACCACCGGACAGGATGACTGGGTAAATGTTCATGGTTTCACTTGGCAAACAGTTTAATAGGAAGCGCACAGTGCCGGCGGCGCTTCTTCGCGGCGCTGGCGGCGCCGGTCGCGTGCATTGCCCCAGGCATCGCTCGTGTAATCGGATACGTGGCGCATCTGGCCGGCGCGATCGACACTGTAATCCTTGAAGACGATCATTTCATCAAGTACCACGCCAGGCAACACACGCGTGTATTCGAACAGCACGCTGCGCACGACTTCGGCGCCGCTACAGACATGGCTGCCGTGACCGATCCAGGTGGGGCCGATGATAGTGGTTCCCGCTTCGATACGGCAGCCCGAGCCGATGTAGACGGGGCCTTCGATACGCGTGCCGCCACGCCAGTCGATACTGGTATTGAGGCCAGCCCACACGCCATCGGCAATCTGGGTGCCAGGTACCTGCAACTGGGCAACTTCTCCCATCAGCACGCTTTGCAACACTTCCCAGTAATCCTTCACACTGCCGATGTCGATCCAGTTGTACTGGCACTTTTGCGCATAGAAAGCCAAGCCCTGCTCTACCAGCAGAGGAAACAATTCCGAACCGATATCGAACGGGCGGTCGCCAGGTATCAGGTCCAGTACTTCCGGCTCGAAAATATAGATGCCGGTGCTGACGCAATTGGACAGCGCATCTGCCTGCGCCGGCTTTTCCTGAAAGGCGCGGATGCGCCCATCGGCGTCGCTGACCACCACGCCATAGCTCGATACCTTGTCCCAAGGCACTTCTAGTGTGATGACGGACGCCAGCGCGCCCTTGCTGCGGTGTTCGCGCAAGGCCGCTTGCAGGTCGAGGTCGATCAAGGCGTCGCCGCACAGCACGATCGTCGTTTCGTCAAAAAAGCCGCCAAAGTCCTGGATCTTCTTCATGCCGCCAGCAGAACCCAGCGGTTGTGGCACGACCTCGCCCGTATCATTCGTATAACCTTCGAAGGAATAGCCGATGCGCACGCCGAACTGGTGGCCTTCGCCGAAATACCCCTCGATCTTTTCATGCAGATAACTGACGTTGACCATGATGTCGGTCACGCCATGCTGCGCCAGGTGCTCCACAAGATATGCCATCACGGGCTTGCCCAGGATGGGGATCATGGGCTTGGGCAAATCATAGGTCAGGGGCTGCACGCGCGTGCCCTTGCCTGCCGCTAAAATCATTGCTTTCATGGTGGATCGCTTTCCATCGTTGTTTGGGGTGGATGCGACCTCCGGCGGGCATCTCAGCAGAACAATGCCGGCGCTTGGGCGGCGCTATCCGCGTCCGCCCTGTGCACCAGTCTCATCCTCTTCCAGCCTATCGCTTGCCTGCCAGTGCCTATGCCAATCTTGGTCCAGTTGTGCCACAATGCGCTGCGCGGCTTGGCCATCCCATAGGTACGGACGGCGGCCCTGCTTGCCTTCGCCGCGCAACACCTTGCGCGCCTCGGCCACGATGCGCAGAGGATCTGTACCGGCAAGGACATTGCTGCCCTCGTCGACGGTAACGGGACGCTCAGTATTTTCGCGTATCGTAATGCAGGGTACGCCCAACGCCGTGGTCTCTTCCTGCAGACCGCCACTGTCGGTCAACACCAGTGCTGCATCCTTCCACAGATTGAGGAAGGCCATGTAGCCTTGCGGCCCCACCAGCGTGATGTTCGGACCCAGATCGATGCCAAACTTGTCCAGGTTGGCGCGCGTGCGTGGATGCACGGGAAAGATCAGGGGCAGCTCGGCGGCGATCTCGACCAGCGCACCGGCCACCTTGCGCATGTCTTCGGCGCTGTCGACGTTGCTCGGACGGTGTAAAGTCACCACGCCATAGCGGGCGCCGGCAACGCTATGTGCCGCCTTGAAGGGCGACGTTTCAAACTGCTGCGGCGACTCACGGCCCAGTTTTTCAGCCTGGTACAACACGTTGTCGACCATCACGTGGCCCACGTAATGGATGGCGGCATCGGCCTTGCCTTCGCGCCGCAGATGCTCGACGGCACTCGGTTCTGTGACAAAGAACCAGTCCGAAATACTGTCAGTGACGAGACGGTTGATTTCTTCCGGCATGCTCATGTCGCCGCTGCGCAAGCCCGCTTCCACGTGCGCCACGGCAATACCGAGCTTTTTCGCCGCAATCGAGCAGGCCAGCGTTGAATTGACATCGCCTACCACCAGCACCGCGGCGGGCCGCTCGGCCTGGCACAGCTGCTCGAAGGCCAGCATGATCTTGCCCGTCTGTTCCGCGTGCGTGCCGCCGCCGGCCGCCATGAATACGTCCGGCTCGGGAATGCCCAGTTCTTCGAAGAACACGTCGTTCATGTCGCGGTCGTAGTGCTGGCCCGTATGGATGATCTTGTATGCCAGGCGCGCATGGCCTTGCAGCGCACGCACGATGGGCGCAATCTTCATGAAATTGGGGCGCGCGCCAGCCACCAGGTAGATCATCTTCATGAAGTCTGCTCCTGCCCGGCTCGCCAGTAGCGGTCCACCAGCTCGCGCGTGTTGCGGATATTGCCGCGACTGGAAGCGCCAAAAACAATCGACTCGATGTTCGGCTGCTGGCATACCCATTCAATCGCCTCTTCGGGCGCAATGGCTCCCGAAGCGAAGACGGACATGGCGATCGCGCGAAACTTGCGATCGCGCAAAGCGCTCTGGTAGGCATCAAAACCGCCAGACATGCGGAAGCCCACTTTATTGATGTTCGAACAGACGATGGGGTTGTCGATGCCCTGCTCTTCGAGCACGTCAAGCAGCATCGGCAAATTCATCGTGATGAAGCCAGGCTCGGCATTGTAGCGCTTGCGTACGTGGTTGGCGAAAATCGAGAAGGCCTCCTTGAAACCCAGGCCCAGCAACAGATCGACCACCACGTTTTGCAGAAAGATAACGGGCGTATTCAGCCCGGCGAACATCTTCATTTCCGCGTCCACCAGCAAGGTGATGATGCCTTCGATATCCTTGGTCGCCAATGCCTTGCCTCCACGCAAGGCAGCATTCAGGAAGCCTTCGTCGGGCGTGAAACGCTTGAGTGCGCCCATGATGCCGTCTTCCGTGACGGCATTGGCATACTTGTGGGCATACGGCATGCAAGGCATAAATTTGAAATCCTTGTAGCGTACCGGGTCGGCGCGCATGTGATCGCATACCTGCGCGATACGGTCATGCGTCGTGCACATGAAGGATTTCACTCCTTCATCGTATGCATTATCGAGTACGCCGATAACGGCCTTGATATCCTGAAAGCGCATGGCCTGGGCCCGTGCTTTTTCCTCAGACATATGATTTACACCGAAGAACTGATTATCACCAAATAACAAACGATCGAGTTGATCCATTTCCTGCTCCATTCATATTTCGTATCAAAATCCAGCTGCGCCGGCTGTCAGCGGCCAAAAAAGAAACCTTTTTTCTTTTTCGGCAGTTCCGGCAAAGCATCGCTGGACAGCACACTTGGACCCTTTTCCGCATCGGCGATAAGCATCGAAATGACGCGGTCTGTGGCCAGCGCGGAAGCGAAGGAGTTGACGTTATCACCCGCGCGCTTATCGACAATGCAACGAACGAAATAATCGAGCTGGGCCGAGTATTCTTCACCACGCAGGTAAAAATCGACTGGTTCCGTCAATTCCGTGGTATTGCGCACGGTCCAGCCCTCGCCATAGCCTTCCGGCGCGCCACTGGCGTCGCGCAGGTAGACCTGGACTTCCTGGCGGTCGGCAGAGATGCGCCCGTTCTTGCCCCACACGCTGATTTTCGTCGACATCTTGCGGTAGGACTCATCGCTCCAGTTGACGGACAACTGGGCGCTCTTGCCGTCAGGGTAATACAGGGTGGAAAACACTTCATCGTCCGTGTCAGCCGAGAAAATCTTGTTGAGCACGGAACCGCCCACGCCGCGCGGCGCGCCAAAATACCAGTTAAGCAGGTTCAGCGGATGGGCCGCGTAGTCATACAGGCAACCGCCGCCTTCCGAGCGCTGGGTACGCCACGTGGAACCTTTCGGCTTCAGCACCACCGGACCGTAAGCCTCGGCCAGCATGTGCGTCACTTCGCCGATCACGCCCAGATCGAGCAGGCGTTTGACCTCCTGGAAGGCACCAACGAAGCGATAGTGATAGCCGACCTGGTTGACCAGACCTTTTTCCTCGGCCAGGAGGGTGGCTTGCTCGCCTTCCACCGTGTCGAGACAGAACGGCTTTTCGCAAAACACATGGATATTCTTGTTCAGCGCGGCCAGTACCATCTTGCCGTGCATGCTCGATGGCGTCGCGATGATCACTGCATCGAGTTCCAACTCCTCAAGCATGACGTCGAAGTCCGTATAAGTCTTCACGCCCGTATATTTCCCTAGGATGTCGAGCATGTAACCGGTGGCGTCGCAGACGGCCGCCAGCTTGACACCGGGATGTGCATTGATCATGGAATGGTGGGACAAGCCCATCTTGCCCAAGCCTACTACTGCGAGGCGTATCATAATATCCTGTCCTTTAGCGCTGCCGGGACAACGGGGCCTGTGCCGCCATCGCCCGGATGTTGTTAATCAAATATTATCTATCCACGAGTTGCCGCTTGACCATGTCATACGCGGCACGGCCCTTTTCCAGCAAACTACGATTCGGTGGTTTCTGCGTGGCGCTGTCCAGGTAGGCCAGCGCCTGCGCGGCCGTCAAGCTGGGCCAGTGCTCGAAGGCACCCGCCTCCAGCAAGTGGCAGTCGACGTCGAGCAAGGCATCTTGATAGACAGAAATGGTAGGGATGCCCAGCACCGCCATCTCGCGCGTCATGGTGCCGCCAGCACCGATAAACAGGTCGCAATCGGGCGCAATATCGGCGATGTCGAGCGCCGTGGTCACCACGCGCACACCGGCAAACTTGGGTTCCTGGTAGTGCACGCCCTGCTCTTTCCCGCGTGGCAACAAGATGATGTCGACGTGGTCTTTCATACCTAGCAGCAACTCATCAAGGAAATTGCGACTGCCCTTGTAATACTGGGCCGTCCAAGGTTCCGGACGGATATACACCACCCGCCGCGCACGCCCGGCCCGCTGCGGCAAGACATTGGCGCCGAGCCGCTGGTCGAGTTCCCACAGGTAAATGCCTTCCTTCACGCCAGGATAATGCAAGACCTTGCGCGGATTAGCCCACTGCTTCTTGAGTTTTTCCATGCCGAGAAACTCCGGCACCATGATGCTGTTGGCAAACAGGAACGCGGGGATATTGCCTGCCGCATGCTCGTTATCATTCATGTAGATGGAACGTATGCCCATCAGCCGCGCCGCCACCGGCGAATGGAAGGAACTCTGGGAGATCGCCACATCGATCTTCTTGCCTCTCAGAAAACGGCACAGCTGGTAGACGCGCACGGGGAAACCAAACAGCTTGGCCGACAGCTTGCCGCCGTAATGCTTGCCCACCACCGTGTACTTGAAGCCATGCAGGTCGAGCAGCTCGACCGTATTGGCCAGCGGCCGGCACGTGATTACAACCTCGTGTTCGCGTTCCAGTTCGCGGATCATGGCCGCAAACATATTGATGTGCGGCGAGTTGGTCAGTTCAAACCAGATACGCATGAATTACCCTTACAACAATAAAAAAAGATGCCGCGCCCGTGTCCGGCGTCGGCCCTTACAGGCGCCAGACCTTGATGCCCGCCTCTTCCAGCGCCTGCTGGTCGAAGCACGCCTTGACGTCGATGAAGCAACCGTTCTTGATCAGCTTGCGCTGCAGCTCTTCCACTGGCAAATCAAGCAATTGCTGGTGCGATACGGCCGCCACGATGGCGTCAGCGCGCGGCAGCTCTTCCCAGCTGAACAGACGCACGCCATACTCGTGCATCGCTTCTTCCTGTTCGGCATACGGATCGTGCACAAACACTTCCACGCCGTAAGTCTTCAATTCACGGATGACATCACCCACTTTCGAGTTGCGCAAGTCGGCACAGTTTTCCTTGAACGTCAGTCCCAGCACATTGACGCGGGCGCCCTTGATATAGCTGCCCGAAGCGATCATGTTCTTGATGGTCTGCTCGGCGATGTACTTGCCCATGCCATCGTTGATGCGGCGCCCGGCCAGGATCACCTGCGGGTGGTAGCCCAGCATTTCTGCCTTGTGCGTCAGATAGTACGGGTCGACCCCGATGCAATGACCGCCCACCAGACCCGGCGAGAACTTCAGGAAGTTCCACTTGGTGCCAGCCGCCTTCAGCACTTCCGACGTATCGATGCCGATCTTGTCGAAAATAATCGCCAACTCGTTCATCAGTGCAATATTCAAGTCGCGCTGGGTGTTTTCGATCACCTTGCAGGCTTCCGCCGCCTTGATGCTGGAGCAGCGATGCACGCCCGGCTCGACGATGGTCTCGTACATGGTGGCCACGCGCTCGAGCGTCTGCGGTGTATCGCCCGAGACGACCTTGATGACATTCGTCAACATGTGCTTGCGGTCGCCAGGATTAATACGCTCGGGGGAATAGCCGACAAAAAAGTCCTGCATCCACTTCAGGCCGGAGACCTCTTCCAACACGGGTATGCACACTTCCTCGGTGGCGCCGGGGTATACCGTCGATTCATACACGACGGTCGCGCCCTTCTTCAGGTACTGCCCGACCGTCCGGCTAGCCCCGATCAAGGGCGAAAAATCCGGATTGTGCGCCTGGTCGACGGGCGTCGGCACGGCGACGATGATGATGTCGGCCTCAGCCAGTATCTTCGGCTCGAACGAATACTCGGCGTGCACGGCCAAAGCCATCTGCTGATCACTCAATTCACGCGAAGGATCCGTGCCGCGCTGACAAGCTTGAACCTTCTCAACGGAAATATCAAAGCCGATGGTACGTCCCAGCTTGCCAAACTCTACGACCAGGGGCAATCCCACGTAGCCCAGACCTATCACTGCAACAATGTTCATATTTGACTTTCAAGCAGTTAAAGACATGTCCAGCACAAACCAGGAGCATGACGAAAATATTGTAAAAGAGACCCTTATTATAGTATAAAATGCAATTGGTGCAGTGCACAGAGTGTCTCTGTTTACAATAAAATTATACATATAACACCTTGCCTCTGATGCAACTTCATCCCGCACTCTCTACGGACCAGGAAACTTACAAGGTCTGCACAGAAACATGAACCCCTGATTCAGATCGCTATCCCTATCTTTTCCATGACAATATTGACGAGCTTTATGCACACATGCCACAAATTACGTTCGTTTTTGGTAGCACAACTTCAGTTCAAGGGGGCATTATGAGTAAGACCCCTCTGTGCGTCATGATAGGGCCCGACCCCCAAGCCCAGGGAGGCATGGCAAGCGTCATAAAGGTATATGTGGAATCTGGCCTGTTTAACAACGGACAAGTACGCTTGTTGGCCAGCTACAGCGACGGCAGCAAGCTACACAAACTCATCACAGCCACCAAGGCGCTATATAGCTACGCCAGCTTGCTAATGCGCGGCAAGGGCAAGGTTCTCCATGTACATGTCGCTTCCGACGCCAGCTTCTGGCGTAAAGCCGTGTTTATCTGGCTCGCAGTACTGTGGCGGCGCAAAATCATATTCCACCTACATAGCGGTGGCTTTATTCGCTTCATCGAAGCACTACCGACCTGGAAGCGTTATTGCGCCTTCGCCACAATTCGGCATAGCGATCAGTTGCTATGCCTTTCAACCCCGGCCGCAACATGGCTACGCCAAGTCGCGCCTTTGGTGCCATTACGCTTCTGGCCCAATCCAATACCCGCCCATCTGTTTGAAAGCACCAATACGCAAAGACAGGCGGCTCAACGCGCTCCCTTGCTGCTGTATCTGGGCGCCTTGCTGCCGGCAAAAGGCGTGGAAGATCTACTGCAGGCATTTTCCACCCTGTTTGCAACAAATCCTGACGCCCGCCTGATCATGGCCGGCAGCGGCCCTGCATTGGCGCAACTGCAGGCACAAGCCGTCACGCTTGGAGTAAGCGAGCAGGTGAGCTTTCCAGGTTGGATAGGTCCCGATGAAAAAAATGCCTTGCTGCGGCGCGCCCGTGTACTGGCCCTAGCATCACACACGGAGGCACAGCCGATGGTGCTACTCGAAGCCATGGCTTGTGGCGCTGCGGTCGTAAGCACCAACGTGGGAGGTATCCCCGATTTGATAAAACATGAAGTACATGGCTTGCTAGCCCCTGCGCAGGATGCTGCGGCATTTGCGACACAATTGCTGCGAGTGTGGGAGGACGTAGCCCTGCATCAGCGCCTGGTTCAAGCCGCCCACATTCATGTCGCTGAAAATCACCATGCAGTGCAGGTACGCAATGCCTTGCTAAGTCTGTACATAACACTAGCAGACGGTCAGCCCGGAACCATGCGTCGGTAAGATTGCCCTACTGCTTCCGCAATGACGCCATAGCTACGCTGCGCTTCAATATACGCAGGGCCAAGACCGGCACGCGCGCGGGCCGATGGAAGATCACGCAGGATCTGCAGCAGACCTTCCGCCATCGCTTCGGTCGAACTGTCCACCAGCCAGCCAGCACCGCTGTCGCGCAACACCCGAACCTGGTCTGGATTGTCGTTGGCGACGACGGGAATACCAAGCGCAAGATACTCCAGAAGCTTGGTTGGTGAACACACATCGTGAATCAAGCCTCTTGGAAAGTATGAAACAGCGGCATCGGCGCCAGCCAATAAAGTCCAGGCCTGCGGCGAAGGCAACCAGCCGGTAATGCGTACTGCGTCCGCCAGTCCCGCTGCCTCCGCGCGCGCGCGCAGTTTTCCGGCATCTTGCGGCAAGGCCGCACTACCAATCAACAGCAAACGCGCATCAGGATAGCTTTTACGTATTATCGTCAGTGCATCAATCATCCGCTCGATCTGACGGCTGGCATCAAGAGTGCCCAGGTAAGCAATCAAGGGGCCGCTGCTCCAGCCCAATGGACGTTGACCACGGACAGGTGACGAGGCAAGCTCCTGAGTATCAACTCCCATCGGCACCGCAGTCAGGCGCTCGCGTGGAATCCCCTTATCTAGCATTAATTGCAACATCGCTTCGCTTTGCACAAAAACATGCTGTGCACGTGGCAATAACACACGGTACAAAATGCGCTCTTCCACCAATCCCTTGAGCAAAATCAGACGATTGCGTAGTCCTCCGTTTGCAGCCAGTTGGGCACGAGCGCGATCAATACGTGCTTCACACATCAGGAATGATACCCAATAGGCAAATGGAACGCGTTTGCAACGAGCAATAACCATTCCCAAAGTGCCGATGGACACCATGTCGCGTACCTGGATAATATCGCAAGAGCGCCTATCAGCCTTCAGCAGCGCATGCAGGCAGGTACAAAGAAACGACCATTCCCGGCGTAACCGGCCACCGATGGGACTTGCCATACGCACACGGGAAAAGCCCGTCGCAGCTACCGCTGCCACCCCACCTGGCTTCCCCACCAGATCACACTCAATACCAACGCGTGGAAGATATTTACCAAACAAGGTCGCGACATCCACGCGAAACGTTGGCAGCGACTCAGGCACCAGTTGCAAAACTCTCAACCGATCAAAAACGGGCAACACACTCGTCACTTTCTTACGCATTTACAAATCCTGCAAAATCAAAATTATGTAAATAGTATCACGAACATAGGTTTGTTATTGCAATAATGACATAAAGGTAGCCCTATTGACCAGTACATGCCGTGTCTCAAATATTGTCAAAAGCACCATTGCGCACCCCACGCCATGAGAAATACACCTTTGGATTCTCACAATAGCAATATTGAAAAACGCCCGCTCGCTGTTGCAGCAAGCGGGCAGGATGACTATGCATAAGCATCCTGCCGCCACATCTGTAAATACCCGGAATGCCTGACCGTACTCCGATTTTCGCTATGGAGATCAGAATGAATTGAAGTGTACGCAGGGCCCCATAAAAAGAACGGGCGCAGCAATGGCGTACACTGGCCTGAGCCAACGCGCCTTCGCGCTTGAGCATGGCTGGCCCGTGCGCCAGGCCGGCTATTGGATACGCAAGCTGCGCGACGGCGTCGGCGCCCAAACACCAGAACTGGTGCCGGTGGCGGTCAAGTCCGACAACGTTACCGAGGCGGCGGTGTCGCCGCACCGCGTAGGCGGCCGGCATGAACCTGCAATTGACGGCAGTGAGTATCGCCGTGGCGCCGGTCGACATCGGCCGGCTCACCAGCGCCAAACTCAATGGCTTGGAACCCCTGCGCTGGCCGACCCAAACCGTCGAAAAACTCCCCTCCTGCCCGCGCAGCGAGATCGTTCACTGCTGTCATTTGCAAAGTCTAGTACGCCTCAAGACTGATTGAAAGGAGGCGTGGCTGAATGCTTACGAACATGTAACAAGATGCCTATCTCAATCGGCAATAAAAATGGTCTGTGTGCCAACGGTAACGTTACGCCCTCCAGCAGCAGGCGCCAGAGAGACTAGCGGTTTTTTACAGCCGACATCCAGTAACATCAGGAATTCGGCGTTATTCGTAGCCGCAGGCAACAAAAACACTCCATGATCCTCAGTGACACCCGTTTTCGGTGGCGGACCGGTGCGCCGCTCAAAGCGTAAGCCATTTGCAACAATAGGGGTTACGCAAACGGAACGTCCACTTTTTACGATAGAAACCTTGCCTGCAGTATCAACGAGGATTGGGGCAAGAGCGTGAAAATTCCACTCGAACAGACGTTTATTCGCAGAACTTGCCTTGTCTCTCACAACCACGGCATCGCTCTGACGTAAATACCATAGCTGGCGTACTGCGGAGCCGAGGGCGCCACCATAGGCCAAAGTAGAATCACCCTGCACATAGTCGACCAAGGGAGTTGTTGAAAACGCCTTGATGTAGCCATTGCTTTGAAACGGCTCGCGATATCCGTCAACGACTTGCCCAACACCACCATCATAAGTCAGCGCATTGGCAGATTTGGTTTGCCGGTACCAGCTCGTGTGCATTGGTGAGCCATACCAGTCGTACCAGCCCGTTTCGCTAATTAAGGGAACCCCGGCGCTCGTCAGCACAAAGCCATTCTGGTTACCATGCCCATGGGAAATAGCGCCGTAAGGACTTGCCTTGAAGTAAACAGAGGTACGCAGAAAATTTTGGAGATCGCTATGCATGGCAACCCAGCCAATGCTCGAATACAGGGCAGCATTCGCTGGCGGCGCCGGTGGAGCAGTGACAGTATTTACTGGCAAAGGATATGGCGCCGACAGTAGACTCAACGCATCCTCCGTACCTGGCATATTGCGCACATACCAAGCCGCCTGCGGGGTAGCAAAACGCGAGACGAACGCTTTCTCGAAGCGATATACCGGCTCATTTTCCTTTCCATCACCAAACAAATGCGTTTTCGTGCCTGGTGGCACGAAATGCATGAAGAAACGGGCCAGGCCGGCAGACCATGGCTTGGCAAACAGATTGATGCCCGTCGCCTGCTCCAGACTTGGCCAGGTTTGCAAAGCGTAATCAGCAGTATATTCCGCATATGCAGTACCTTCTGAATACCCCCCTTCCGGACCGCTCCAGACCATCAGCGAGCTAGCCATGTAGCGCACAGAAAAATCGAACCAAGTATTCGCTTCAGGGATATCGCCAACGGACAGGGCAGAAATCAAGGCCAGGAAGAACAAATTTGTATGTGCGTGTGACTCATACGGATAATTCTCAATACGACCGTTATTTGCGGACATATCCTTATAAAAATCCGTAACACGTAATTTGACGATGTTGAGCCAGGCGGCCCGACGCGTGGCATCGAGCGAGCTACCTATAGTATCAACGGCACGTATCAGCGCCAGCGAAATGGCGCGACTCCCCTGATCCTGTTCAAGATAACTCGTCGGGCCTGCGGGACTAAGCGCAGCGAGGGCGTTGCCACGCTTCAATGCCTCGGTCAAAAAACGCTCTTCGCCAGTCAATCGGTACAACAAGGTCGCAGCTGTCAATTGACGCGTATTCAAATTAATCGACGTGCGGATAGATGCCATCTGAGCGGCAAGTGCCGCCGTGACGATTTTGGTGCTAGGCAACACAAGCGGCCAGTCACTATCGCGAGGATATGCAATCGCCGTCGATTGACGCACCACTTCGTTCGTCAAAGATAACAAGGCAGCGCCGCGCTCGGCCTTCATAGCCGCCGACCATGCGCTCGCCAGTGGCATGTTCAGTTGCAGCGCGCGTGGCCTGGATTTTCGTAAAATTGTCGCACGCAACGCGTCATTCTCGGCCAATTCGAATGGCAGCGACGCGGTGCTAATGATAAAAGCACGGTCAGTGGACCACTCCGCAGGGCTGCTAGTGGGTCGCACGCGCCACGTGTAATTTCCGTTAGGCAATGCCTTGCTTGGCAAGTACCAATTACGTGTAGTCGTGTAAGAACGCACTACGGTCTCACCTTGACGAATTTCCAAAGTATAAGATGCAAAATTGGTCGCATGCCTAGCCCATGTAAAGCTAGGAGGATTCTGCGACTGCGTCTCCATGCCCGCCGGCTTGGGCCGCACAATCAGGACATCCGTGGACTGTGCCCAGTCGGCATAAGCATAAGGGGAATAGGGGAACAGCAACCAGGCGACGCTGCAAAGCAAAGTTCGTTTAGCGGCTTTCATACTTGTAGCCTCCATGAGAATAATGGTAACTTGTCGGGAATAGCATCCGATTTTTCCCGCAGCTTTGCATCTCACTTGCCGTCGGCGCGCATAAATACGTCAGTGCAAGCCTGATTATACCGTTTTTGCCTTTCTACAACCCATAGATTAGTCGCGCATGCGCTGTTCGCGCCACAATTCCCAACGCTTAAGCAACGCCCCGTTACCTATTGCACACATCAGCAACGTCGCTAGCCATCGCATGCTGACGGCGTAACGCGCGGCGCGGCGCAAGGCAGTGAATGCGTCGGCACGACGCCCATCTTGCAAGGCATATCGGGCAACTCCCACGTATGCATACGCCACAATACGCAATGCCGCCCGCCGTGAACGATCGCTGGCGGACCACCGCAAAGCCCGCTGCTCCAGCCGCGAATATACCTCGGGCATGGTGCGCATATCATGCACGGCACAAAGGCTGCCGGCAACGTCCATTCGATATGCCACCAACTTGGCTGGGCAAAAAATGAACTGCAAACGATCTGCCAACCTGAACCACAAATCCTGATCTTCTCCGAAATGATCGTCCTCAGGGAAACACTGCGGCATGGACTGTAGAGTGGCACGCGGTACAGCTATCGAATTAGTACAATAAAAGACGCCATGCGCAGCCTGATATTCATAGAAATTGTCCACGCGAAAAAATTGGCATCAACATCAGTATCAAGTTGGCCATCCACCGCCTCTTCCATACACAAGAACGAACTGGAGAAGAAGCTGCCCTCGGGGTACTGCCTGTACATGCTCACCATCACTTCCAGAAACGCCACACCATACCAGTCATCGGCATCAAGAAAGCATACAAGCTCACCGCGTGCCGCTGCGATTCCGGCATTGCGCGCGCGCGACACGCCGCCATTGGCTTGTCGGATCAGACGTACACGCGGATCGGCCATCGCTTCCACGAGCGCCGCGCCGCCATCGCGCGAGCCGTCATCGACGACGACGATTTCAAAATCCTGGCAGCTTTGCGCTATCACAGACTCAATCGCCGAGACGATATATTTTTCCTTGTTATACAGCGGAATAATGACGGAGCACAACATCAAGACAAACTCCCTTCCATCATATTGCGCCGCGCCAAGGCTTTCTCGCGCCGCTGCTGTGCCGCCGGCACATAGTAGCGGACGAGCACAGCCAGTTGCAGCATATGAATCGGCAAGTCAGGACTAATGCTAGCCAGCGACAAGGGCACCTCACTGATCGACTTGCAAATAAGCACGATAAACAACGCCAGCGACAGACCCTGGCTGGCCCGGACGGTGTTAGCCACAAAATAGGCGATCACCAGCGTGTAGAAAAGCAAGCCGAAGGCGCCGACGCTGCCGGCGCTAGACAGACTCTGAAAGAACTGACTGTGCGCATGCGTGGCGAACGGCATGCCAATACTCTTGCGGAAAGTTTCATCGAAGATATTCAGTCCATAGCCAAACACGGGGTTTTTGCGCCACTCTTCGACGGCGATCTGCCAGATCTGTTCGCGTCCCATAAAGGTCATCAGTTCAGCACCGTCACGAGTGGTGAAGAAACGCGCAATCTTGTCACTACCGCCGCCGAACATGAAAATCACGCACAGCATGGTGCCGGAAAACATCATCAGCAGCACCAGCAGCACGGGCAGATGGGGGCGACGGAAATCCTGGATGCGGGCGTTGATTTCATCGCGGCGGCTATACCAGGCCAGCACCACCACCGACAGGACAAAAGCGATCCAGCTAGTCTTCGACTGCGTCAGCACCAGGCTGACACCACCCAATATCCAGCCACAGCGCCTCAGCCAGTCACTCTTGAAAGGCCGGTACCACAGGCACAGCATGAACAGCATGCACAATGGTCCAAGGCTGTTGGCGTGGCTGGTCAGCCCAGCATAACGCAGCTTCAGGCCCGGCACCAGACCGTGGTAGTTCGTGCTCATCACCAGGCCGTGCTTCCATACGATGCAAGCTGCACTGGCAACGAGCAGCGCCAGCAGAGAATTGCGCAGTGTGACCGTCATGGCATCCACGTTGGCCTTGGTATTGGCCATCAGCGCCGCCTGGCAAGCCAGCAGCGCATACAGGAATTCGTGGGAAAAATATGGGTATAGGCCGAACAGCGCGGGTGCCAATGTATTGCTGACATAAAAAATCCAGAAAGCAAACAGCAGCATGCCGGGCATGCGCTTGTGCTCGCTTCCAGCGTTCAGCACGTAGCGCAATATGCGCTCGCCACACGAGAAGATCAGAAATATCGAGCTCAGGCGCCCCAACCAGGAAACGAGGGGGCTCTTGTTGATGACAATGGCCAGCACATCATCAGGAAAAGCCAGGTCGCGGCCCGACAAGAGGATGGACAAGCCATAGTTCAGCAGAAGCAGGTAGGGAATATACTGCATCACCCCCAATTCGCGGTTCCTTCCCCAGTGCGCGCTCAATGCGGCACCCGCCAGGACAGCGATGGCAGCAGCCAAGACTGCCAGGCCGATGATCAATTCAATCATATCAGTCTCATCACACCAAACATTTACTACGAAGATAAACGCCGACCCATGCCGGTACCGGCGGACTGAAACGTCCAAGCAGGTCAACAATGCGCCGGCCCAGCAATGGCGGATAAATCATGCCGGCCAGCAGACACAGGCCACCGCCGCCCAATGAGCCGAGCAACAAAGCCGGCAAGGGTCCATGCCCCAGGGCATGTCCCAGCAGGGAACCGCCATGCGCACCCGCCGCCGCAAGCAGCATCAACACGATGGAACGCCAGACACTGGGCCACAGGTCCGCCGGCCCCAGCCGCAGACGGCGACACGCCGCGCTGCCGATCACCACCGCGCGCGCCAGCAAGGTGCCAGCGGCGATGCCGGCGACCATCAGCACGCCCAGGCCCGCGAATTGCCAGAGCGCCAGGCAGGCCAACACGATCAGCGGCATCTGCAGCAAGGACTCCAGATGCTTGCCGCCCGTATTCCACAAGATCGGCGTGGACATGCCCCATGTGACGTAGGCTGGCATAGCCAGCGCCAACACAGCCAGCACGCGGCTCGATTCGCGCCAGGCGTCGCCGTACAGGGTGGCGATCAGGTCGCCGGCCAAGCAGGCAAACACCACGAAGATAGGCCCGATGACGATCCAGGTGGCGGCGATGACGGACAAGTAAGCTTGGCGCAAACCCGCCAGGTCGTCTTGCAAACGCGCGCCGGCCGCCAGGAAGGCCGGTTGCAGCGCACTGAGAAACAGCGAATTGGGCGTATTGGCCAGGTTATAACCGACCGCATAGACCCCCACTGCATGGGCATTGAGCATACGCCCGAGAAAAATACGGTCCAGATTATTCAAGAACCAGTTACTCAAGTTGGTAATGAAGACCGTGCTGCCCGTGTTCGTCGAGCGGCGCGCCCCCGCGTACCACAGCAGCGGACGCAGCGTATGGGGCTTACGGCAATATGTAAGTAGCAGCAAGCTTAGTGCCTGTACCAGCCACGCACTGACCAAGGTCCAGACGCCGGCGCCCATCAGCGCCAGCGGTACGCCCACGCACAGATAGCCCAGCGCGTAGCTGAGAATCTGCGCAATGTTAAGCCAGCGAAAATCCAGTTGACGGCGTAACAGATTGCTGCTCGGCGCCGTCATCGCGCTCAGCAAACACGTCAGGCTCAACCAGCTGACGATCGATTCCAGGCGCGGCTCCTTAAAGTAGGCGGCAACCCACGGTGCCAGCAGGTACAGGCCAAGCATGGCCGCCGCGCCGGACAAGCACTGCCATGTAAAGGCAAAGCGGATGTCATCGTCTTGCAGTTCCTGATTTTGCACGAGGCCCCAGGCAAAGCCAAAATCAGCGAGGAAGGTGCTCAGGGTCATAACCAGCAGCCCCATGGCGAACAAACCATAGATTTCCGGCCCCAGCAGGCGGGCCAGCACGATCTGCACCCCCATCTGCAGCACGAAGCGGGTCACCGTGCCGAGCGCGGCCCACTTCACGGCACTCACGGCCCGCGTCTTGATGTCAGCGCTGGCGGGCATGGCGGAACACGGGGCAGGAAGAAGCGCTCACGCGCAGCGGAGAAGTGTTAATGGTCATTCCTATCGATAAAATTTCAGGGCGCATAAGCCGCGACAGACGGCGCACCGGCGCCCGGATCAACCAGGAAAGCTGCCGATGATGCGCGCACGGTCCTGCGGTTTCATAATCGACAACATGGCGCGCACAAAACCTTCCTGTGTCGCATAGGCGGCCCTAGTATCGCTATTGATACTCGATACACGTACCAGCATGGCATCGGGAATTGCGCCGCTTAAGCCATAGCGCAGTTCCTGCATGCGCTGGTCTATGCCGGGAGTGAGCGCCTTGTCGCCCACGGTAATCCAGTAAGTGATCGGTTCCTGGCGCGGGCCACTGATGGCATATAGCCGTTTCACCGGTATCGTGCCGTATGCTGTGCTAATCTCGCCGCGGCCCGATTTCTGCACTTCGAAACCTTGAGCGCCATAGCAGACTTCCGGCAAGTGGACAGCCATATTGCTGCTCTGGTCGCCACCATAGGCGATCGATAGCATGACGCGATTTCCTTGCAGATCGACATACGTACGCGACAGAGTCTGGTTATATATCCTGTCCAGGCGCGCCTGGGTTTCCGGATCCACTTGCAACGGGATGATGCTCGTATCGATGGTCCAGCCGTCAAATTGAGCGGGAATGATCTCAGCGAGCTGGAATTGGCTCTTGCTGTCCGCGATCTTGACGCTAGGCGTCAAGTGCTTGGCCAGACCGGCCGACGCCACCATCAGGATGCCGGCAAGCATGCTGGCCTTGACGGACTTACTCATCGATTTCATGCCCGGCTCCCCAATGCTGCGCGTGCGCGCAATTTAACGATCCATTGCAGCAGAGTATCAGCAGACAGGATCAAGATCAGCGCCGTAATGAACAGCACCATGCCGGCAAAACCGTGCAGGAAACCCTGCCCCGCCGCATCACCGAAATAATAGGTAATCAAGGTCAGCACGATGACGCGCACGACGTTGGCCGAGAACGAAATCGGGATGATCAGGATGGCCAGAGCGATATTGCGCAGGGCCGAGGTGTGGCGCACGACATTCAGATAAAACAGGCCCAGTGCCTCCAGCGACAGCAAGGTCTGCAGGCCTGCGCACGCGTCCGCCACCATCAGCTGGTACTGGCCGATCTGCAGTATCACGCCCGTGCGGGCAATAGGGTAAGCGGCAAAGAACAGCAGGTGCTCGACCACGTACGACACCGCCATCTTCATCGGCATCGTCAGCATAATCACGAGCTGGGCCGGCAGAGGCACCATGAACAGCATGAAGAAAAAGGGAAACCACAGCACCTTTAGGGCGCGCAAGCCCCGTTTCAGCAGCAGGATCGCGGCCAGCATCCAGATGAAGGAAGCGATTTCAAAGGCTAAGATATGTTGCGAGCGGCCCAGCACGTACAGCACCAAGGCGATGACCAGCGCTACCCAGCCCAGAGCGCTTGGTTCGGTAGCGCTGGTTTTTTCCAGCATGTACGGCCAGTTGCGCCAGATCAACCACAGCGACAGGAACAGGATGATGGGGCCATGCGCCTGCTCTTCCGTCGCCCAAATACCGCCAAAGAGGCCGATAAACGACGGGATGTACATGGCTAGCATGCCAACGGCCAGCGGCAGCCATTCCGGCAGATACTCCTTGCATTGCTGCAAATTCACGCCATTCCAGCGCTTGACTTGCGTATTCATTTAGAAATCTACCATCACGGAACCAACCACCTTGGCGCCGCTCTGCACGATTTGCTCGGCCATGGCGTTGATATCACTCAACAGGGATTGATCCTTGCGCGCCACGATCAGCACGCCACCGGCGCGCGCCGCAATGGCCATGGCATCGGAACCGAGGGCGTAGGCAGCCACGTCATAGATGACGATGTCGAACAACGATTCGATTTCCGTGTTCAGGTTGGCAAACGAGCTACGGCTCAGCAACTCTTGCGGATTCGGCGGCAAGGTGCCGGCTCCCAGCACGGACAAGTCGACGAACGATTCGACCTTGGTAATGGCGTCAAGCTGGGCGCGGCCAGCGAGCACGTCGGACAGGCCCTGGCGCGTCTGCACGTCAAAAATCTCATGCTGGCGCGGATTGCGCAAGTTGGCGTCAACCAGCAGGGTGCGCTCGCCCAGTTGCGAAAACACCACGGCCAAGTTGGCGGCAAACAGACTGGCACCGTCGCCGGACGCACCACCCAGTACCACCAGCGCCTTGTGCCCGCGCGCAAACCAGCGCAGCATGAGCTGGCTGCGAATCGCTCGCAGTTTTTCCACTTGCGGAGTGAACGGTTCGTAAGCCGCGACCAGCAGTTGCGAATACTTGCCCTCGCCTTTTTGCAGGTAGGGATAATCAAACTGACGTGCCAGCACCTGCTGAATGTCGGCTTCTGTGATCAGCCCTAGGCGCAGGGCCGCTTCGCCGAAGCGGATGCCGAGTTCTTTTTGCATGCGCAGGACACGCTCGGCGTTCTCTGGCGTGATCTTGCCCGACTCGAGCAGCAGACCGCCAATACTGGAGTCGCCGGTACGTGGCACGGTGTTCATCGGAATAGGTAGCTCGGCTTGATTCATCATCTTATCCATGTTTAACGAAGGCGCAGGCGGCGCGGAAGGATGCCGTTCAACACACCTTTTTTGCCTGGCGTCTTGCTGGCGTTCCAGTCAATCGAGCCGAAGACGGGAATTTGCAGCGCATCTTGCAAGTCAGCTTCCGAACGCACGCGGCGATACAACATCTCGATCACGATGGCGAGGCCCACACCCAGCAAAGTGCCGAGGAAAATCGAAAGCAAGGTATTGAGTAGCACGCGTGGACCGGCAGGATCGGTCGGCGGGACGGCCGGATTGAGCACGGAGACATCCGACTGCTCCGCCTGTCCCTCGATGCGCGTCTGCGACAAGCGCTGGGAAGTCACGTCAAAGGCGCGCTGGGCGCTTTCGACATCCTTCATCAGCACGCCCATCTCATCGCGGGTACGGTTTAGTTCCAGCACCTTGGTTTTTTGCGCCTGAAGAGCGGCGCGTACTGCCGCTTCGCGCTGCTGCATGATCTGTGCGTTATTACCCACGCTGCTAGAAGTATTGGCCAACTGGTCGCGCAGATCAGCGCGCAGTTTGTCGACTTCCGCCTTGGCGCTCTCGTATTGCGGGTGATTGCGACCCAGGCGCTGGGCGATTTCCGCCAGCTTGCCTTCGGCGTTGCCCAGACCAATTTTCAGGTTCTGGATCAGCGGATTCGACGAAACGTCGGGCGAGGCCATGCCATTGCTGCCCTGAGCCATGCGCTGGCGCGACGACGCTTCCATCGCCTGGCCCTGGACCATGACCAGCTGCGCCGACAAGTCATTCAGACGGTTCGACTCTACATCAAGGCGATTGTCGACGCTGACGATGCCATTGTCCTGCTGATACTTGGACAGCCGGCTCTGCGCCACTTCCAGGTTATCGCGCAACAACTTGGTCTGTTCACTAAAATACGTTGAGACGCGGCGCATGGGATCGACCTTCAGCTGGATGCTGATCTTTTGGTATTCGTCCGCAAAGGCATTTGCCACGGCAGCGACGAACTGCGGGTCGCTGCCCTTGAAGCTGATATCGACTACGCTGCTTTCGCGCGAAGGCACAATTTCCACCTTTTTCAACAGCAGATCGGCCAGCCAGTCGCGCACGGTGCCGCCCTTGCCTTCGTTCGCCTCATTGAATTGCGCGATCACGGCCGGGCTTTCCGCCAGTTTCAAATAATCGACAACGCGCAAGGCAACGTTCTTGCTGCTGATGATGTCGATTTGCGTCGCCATGAAACCGGGCAACAACTGGCCCGGCATGGGCAGGCCGGTCAACGGGTCGACACCTTTGTAGTTCAAGAGCAACGAACTTGTCGCCTTGTATGTTTTAGGCAAGAGCAGACTAACCGACAGCGTGCCGAGCACAGTAACCAGCAGCGTGATCAAGATCAACTTCTTGTGTGCACGCAGGATCAGTAGGAGCTGTGACAAATTCATGAAAAAACCTCAACACAGAATGAAAAACATCCGGCTTGTGCCGGAAAGATACAGAACCAGGCTTAGAACAGGCTTTCCTGCACGTACACCATATCGTCAACTTGCAGCAGGTCATCATGCTTGGCCTTAATGATTTCCAGCTTGCCAGCCTCGTCACGGCGCTTGATGCGAATACCGCGCTCGGTGCCTCGCTGCGTCAAGCCACCGCCGACGGATAATGCCTGCAACACCGTCATCGAACGCTCAAGGCGGAAGGCCCCCGGGCGCTGCACTTCGCCGTAAATATAGAAGCGCGGCGCGCGCTCGACAAAGATCACGTCATTGCCGGCCACATCCAGGTCGCGGTTCAAGTCGGCCGAGCGCACCATATCGACGATGTCGACGATTTCACGCGTCGTATTACCATTACGCTTGCGGATCACGCTGACCGCATCGCCGCCGTCCTGGCTAACGCCGCCGGCCATAGCCAGCATGTCCATCAGGCTGCGCTTGCCTTCAATCGGATAGCGTCCGGGACGATTGACCTGGCCCAGCACCGACACTTGCTGGCTTTGCAACTGCGTCACGATGATGTTCACCTGTGCCTTGCGCAGGAAGCCGCCTTTTTCCAACAAACCGCCCAGCTTTTTTTCTGCTGACGAGACCGACAGACCGCCCAGGGCAACATTACCGACCAGAGGGAAGGTGATTTCGCCCGCCTCGCTGACGCGCGTTTCTAGGGCCAGATCGGGATTGCCATAGACGGAAATTTTCAATACATCGCCGGCACCAAGCTGTATATCGGCAGCGCCGGCAAAACCAGCACTCAAGGCCAGCAGAGTGGCCATGCACCACATCAGAAGTCGTTTCATGATTCGCTTATTCCATTGATAAGTTAATTAGCTAAACTAAAATGCTGGGACTTACTTTAAGCCAGCAACGCCACGGTCATTTGCTTCCGAGGAACTCTGCGCCGGAGCAGGCTGGGCCGCAGCTTCCGGAGCAGGAGCCGAAGCCGGAGCTGGCGCGGCGCTGCTAGCGGCTGCCGATGCCGCCGCCGGAGCGCCATCCTTGCCCAGGTACTCGATCTTGGCGGCGGCACGCAAACGCTTCAGTTCAGCATCGGCAGCATCCTTGTTTTTCTTGTTGAACATAAATTGCTCAATCTGCGGCTCGGCCTGCGCCAGGGTCACGGGATTGTCGCTGATATTGGCCAGAGAAATGAGTAATGTGCGGTCGCCCTCGCGAATAATGAACAATTGGCCCTTCGGCATCGACAGCAATTTTGCGCTCAGCTCAGGCGCCAGGTCCGAGCTGGTACGCGATAGCTGGGTACGGGCATACTTGACCTTGTTCGCATCGAGCCAGGCAGCAACATCGTCCAGCGTCTTCGCCGCATCCATGGCAGCCTTCAGCTTGTCGTTCATGTCGGCGCTGGCAATGACCAGTTCACGCATGTCGAACTGCTTGCGTTCGGTGAAAAATTGGGGATTCTTGTGGAAGTACTCCTCCACTTCCTGCTTGGTTGGACGCGCGACCGTGCCGACGCGCTTTTGCATGTAGGCTTGTGCAACGATCAGCGCCTTGGCGCGTTCGATCGCCTGCACCACCTTGGGATCGCGGTCCGTCTTGTCCTTGACCGCCTCGTTCTGCAATAGTTGGCGGTCGATCAGCGATTCGAGCAACTGCTTGCTGGCCGCTTCCTGCTGCGGCGCCTGGACATTGGCGCGCTGCATCTCTTCATTCAGCTGAAAAACGGTAATTTCTTCCCCATTCACGCTCGCCAGCGCCTGACCAGGCTTTTTTTCTTTATTGCCACAAGCGGACAATCCTGCGACGGCCAGCAACACCATGGCAGCACACAGCAGGCGCATCGGCATGGCAGGCTTGGAAGACATACGGGCGATTTTCGATTGGTTCAAAATGACTCCTTCGATTCAGGTAAGGAAATCCGCTGCTAGTTTTAAACAGATTTCGAATGAAATTATGGGCTTGCGGCCACATGATTATCAATATAATAAATATGATACACAGTGTATTAGCTTGCTAGGAAACTATTTGCTTAAAAATCTATTAAAAGATCTTATAAACAACTATTTTATCAGGAACACAAACACTGACATACATGCCAACTAGAAAATAATTTTCAAATTAAAATATTTACTTTTAAGCAATACCCACTAACACCATACTGCACAAAACTTGGGCACAGACCAATACAGCAAAGCGGCTGGGATCGGGCAAGCCCTTTAGGCGCAGATTTTTTGCAACGTAGCTGTGGACTTCGCTGGGCGGGCGACGCGCCGGCGCACGCCACAGGCGAGCCCGCCACGAGGCAAGCGACGCGCGTTCAATGCGCATTGTCACGCTTCAGCACCACCTTGACGGTACGCAAAATAATCCACAAATCGAGCCATAGCGACCAATTACGCAGGTAATCGAGGTCAAAATGAATACGTGCTTCCATCTTGTCGATTGTTTCCGTCTCGCCACGCAAGCCATTCACTTGAGCCCACCCGGTAATGCCCGGCTTGACCTTGTGGCGCAGCATGTAGCCCTTGATCAGCTTACGGTACTGTTCATTGTGCGCCACCGCGTGCGGACGCGGTCCGACAATGCTCATCCTCCCCTGCAGGACATTAATGAACTGTGGCAACTCATCCAGAGAGCTGCGGCGCAGGAAACCGCCTATGCGCGTCACGCGCTGATCGCCCTTGGTCGCTTGCACCACCTTGTCGCCATCTTCACTGACCGTCATCGAGCGGAATTTATAGACAATAATTTCCTCCCCATACAGGCCGTAGCGGCGCTGCCGGAAAATCACCGGCCCCTTCGATGTCATCTTCACAGCGATGGCAATCACCAGCATCACAGGCAACAACATCACCTGGATCAACAGGCCCAGTACAATATCACTACCCCGTTTGACCATGCCATTAATGCCCGTGAACGGCGATTCGCGGATGGCGATCACAGGCATGCCACCCACATTGTCGAAACGCGCCTGCATCAAGTCAAAGATATAAATATCGGGCAGGAAGTACACGGAAGCCGTCGTATCCTGCAATTCATCGAGCATCTTGCGGATGCGCGGCTGGGCAGAAATGGGCTGGCTGATAAATATCATCTTGATATTGTGTTCGCGCACATAGGCGGCGATATCGGCCATCTTGCCCAGCATTGGTTCGCGCATCGTTTCTGGCCAGCGCTCATCCGTGCGGTCGTCAAAAAACCCCCGCACTCTCATGAACAGATTCGGATTGCGCTCTACGGTTGCGGCAAATTTCAGGCTGGCATCGTTGGCGCCGATGATGACTACGGAGCGCACTTCGCTGTCACGTCCGGGATCAGCCGCCATGCGCCGCGCGGCGAGGTGACTGAGCAGTATGATGAACGGGGTCAGCACCAACCAGGCCAGCACCAACTGGTGGTCATAATGAAACGCCAGCTCCGTCGCCGCCCCCAGGAAAACGAGAATCAGGGCCGTGATGCCCCAGCCGACAAAGACATCGCGGGCATAGGCCAGCATACGGCCGCTGCGCCAGGTGCGATAGGGATCGACATACTGAAACACAGACGAGGAAATGAAAAACGCCAATATCATCAGTACCAGCGAATAACCGGTAAAGGGCGAACCAGACAAGGCGGACAACAGATACAACGTACCCATGATGATCAGTGGATCAAGGATGCGCTGGAAGAAGGAAATTAAGGGGATATCATTGACCGTCATAGTACTCTTCATAACTGGACACTGGCGCTAAAGGAAACGCCTTTGGCGCGGTAGCTGCCTGTATTGATAATCGGCGCGCCCTCGCGCGTCTCACGGAAGGCATTCAGGCCCAGCTGAATGCTCGGCGTGGGCAGATAGGTCACTCCCAGCGATTCGGTATGCGAGTTATCGCTGACATTGACCGGCAGCACCAGGCCGCTGACGGACGAGAAATCGCGCTTCTCGCGGCGCAGTTGCGCATCCATGCGCACCTTGGAAGTGATATCCCAGGAGGCGGCCACGCTGGCGCCGTTATTCAAGCTGCTCGATATGAGCGCATTTTCCACGGTTCCAAACTCGTGCCACAGTGAACCGGTGAAGCGCACCTTGCCCAGTGGCGCCCAATTCACTACGACGCGGCCATTGGCACCGCTCGAATCGCGCTCCGAATTAACGGAGTTGCTGCGCCGCACCAAGCCGCCCAGCAGCTGCACTTGGGTAATGGCGCTGTACACCCAATAGACATTAGCCTTCATCTCATCCTGCGTATAACCGCGGTCGAGGCCAAACTGACCACTGTTCAGGCGGTTCGGGTAGTTCCCCTTGAGATGACGAAGTTGAACGCCGATGCGACTGTTACTTGAAGCCAAGTAATCCAGCCCCAGTTCCGAGGCGTTTTCCACGCGGTTGGAAACGCGCTGCGATAGCAAATCGTACGAATAGCGCTCACGACTATAAGCGCCGCGCACGCGCCAGCTCGGATGGAAACGCCAGCCGCCATCCACGTACTCGCGCTGGCGCGTACGCAAATTACGTTCGACGCTCTGGAAATCACTGAACGGCGTCAGGGTTTGCGAGTACAAGGCGCCCGCGTGACCGTCAAGATGGTTGCCGAGATGCCACTCCAGGTCGGCTAGGAAATCCTTGCCGCTATAGTTGAACTGATCAAAGTGCTGGAACGAGACACGCGACCACTTCGCCTGCCCGCTCAAGATCTGGCGTCCGAACGGCCGGTTGACGAGGAATCCCGCTTGTATCTGGCGCGAGGTATCTGAACGGGGACCGTTGTAGCCGGGCACTTTGTCGTCGAGGCGCAACAGGTTATCGTCATAGGAATACGACGTCGACAAGAACGGAACAATGGTATCGCTGAGCGCAGCCACTGCCGTCGAACTTGCCATGCCGCATACAAGGATGACGCAGGCGGCACGCAGGCGGGATTTGAGCGGCATGCCAGGCAACTTGCATGCGCTGCTAGGCACGCTTTGGCAAGGGGAATTCAACATGGGTATCGTCTTTTGAGAGAGCAAACAGTTGATCGGCAATATTACCAGTAAGTCCAGTGTCCGCCATAAACAATCCACAGGCCCAGTACGCCATTCGTGACGCCGTGCGCAAGAATCGGCGACCACAGGTTCTGACTACGCATGTACAGCAGACTGTAGGCGGCGCCGGCAACGATGCCGGCCAGCCACAAATTGTGTTCAAAGCCAAACAGTACCACACTGACAATAAGAGCCTTGGCGCTCGCCAGGCATGGCTGGAATTTCAGGAAATCAGCAGCATCGATCCAGCGCAGCAGGAAAGAGCGCCAGAACAGCTCTTCCATCACGGGCACCACGAGGGCAGCACCAGCGATACGCAGCACCACCAGACTCCATGCGATCTGGCCGTCGCTACGCGGGTCGAAGCCAGCGGCGCTACCGATCGTCATCCAGCTGGCGCTCAGATTAATCCACAGCAGAAAAACCACGACTCCCGTGGCCAATGCCACCGCCAAGGCGCGCGCACCCAAGGGCCGCCAAGCCAATTCCGTATAGCTACGGCGCCAGTACAACAGCATGCCCAACACGACGCCGATCTTGACGGCGTACAGCCAACGCAATTCCTGCGAAGCAACACCCAGGCGAGCGAGCATGTCGGCAATGAAGATGAAGGACAGATAGGCCAGGAATGGCGCCACCCTGGGCAAGGCAGCGCGGTCAAACATAGTGCCGCGCATCGGAGGAGAAGCCACGCGCCGGACGCAGTGGTCCGGAGCGCGTGTTTTTTATGAAAAACATGCATTCCCCGATGTAATAAATATAATTATATAATTATATCAAACCAGAACGTTTCCGTGGCAAATAATACTGATTTAATTACAACAAGAAATGCAAAAAGGCATCAACCGTTGGCGCGCGCCTCGATCAGCTCCCATTTCTCCAACGCTTCCAGCAGTTCACCTTCAATTTCGGCCACGCGCGCGTTCAGGCGCTTGCCTTCGGCCGGCGTCTTCTTGTAGAAGTCCGGATGCGACAGCTCGGCAGCGAGCACCGATTGTTCGTCTTCCAGCTTGGCGATCAGCTTGGGCAATTCTTCCAGTTCGCGCTGCTCCTTGTAGCTAAGCTTTTTCTGCTTGGCTGCCGGTGCAGCGGCATCGGTCTTCACAGCTGGCTTGCTCGCTGGCGCCGTGGCGATCGGCAAGGTGCGCACGCGCTCCCAGTCCGTGTAGCCGCCGACGAATTCGCGCCACTTGCCCTCGCCTTCGGCGACGATCACCTGCGTGACCACGTTGTCGAGGAAGGTGCGGTCATGGCTAACCAGGAAGACGGTGCCAGTATATTCTTCCAGCAACTCTTCCAACAATTCCAGAGTATCGATATCCAAGTCATTGGTCGGCTCGTCGAGGACCAGCACGTTGGCCGGCTTGGCGAACAGGCGCGCCAGCAGCAAACGGTTGCGCTCGCCACCGGACAGCGACTTGACGGGCGAACGCGCGCGTTCCGGCGCGAACAGGAAATCGTTCAAATAGGTCATTACGTGACGGCGCTGGCCATTGATCTCGACCCAGTCGCTGCCTGGCGCGATGGTTTCCATCAGGTTCGCCTCTTCGTTCAGCTGCGTGCGCATCTGGTCGAAATACGCCACTTGCAACTTGGTACCGAGGCGGATGCTACCCGTGTCGGACTCTTCCTGGCCCAGGATCATCTTCAGCAGGGTGGTCTTGCCGGCGCCGTTGGCACCAATCAGGCCGACTTTGTCGCCACGCAAGATGGTGGCACTGAAATCTTTGACGATGACCTTGTCGCCATAAATTTTGGAAACGTTTTCCAGGTCTGCCACGATCTTGCCCGAGCGTTCGCCGGCCGACACGTCCAGTTTTACCTGACCTTGCTGGTCGCGGCGCGCATTGCGCGTCAGGCGCAGCGCTTCCAGGCGGCGCACGCGGCCTTCGTCACGCACGCGACGCGCCTTGACGCCCTTGCGTATCCACACTTCTTCCTGCGCCAGGAACTTGTCGAACTTGGCGTTTTCCACTTCCTCGATTTCCAGCTGCTCGGCCTTGCGAGTCTGATAAGCGGTGAAGTTGCCCGGATACGACAGCAAACGACCGCGGTCGAGCTCGATGATGCGCGTGGCCACGTTGTCGAGGAAGGAGCGGTCATGGGTAATGAACAACACACTGCCCTTGAAGTCGCGCAGCAAGCCTTCCAGCCACAAGATGGAGCTGAAGTCCAGATGGTTGGTTGGCTCATCGAGCAGCAGCACGTCGGGTGCCGACACCAGCGCGCGTGCCAGCGCGACGCGCTTTTGCATCCCGCCCGACAGGGTTTTCATCAACATGTCACCCGTCAGATTTAAACGGTCGAGCACGGTTTCCACCTTGTTCGGCAAGCTCCACGCATCGGCCGCATCGAGTTTGACCTGGATGTCGTGCATGCGTTCCATCAATTCGTCGTCATTGCCCTGGCCAAACTGGCCCGTCAACGCATCGTATTCCTTCAGCCATGCCTGCGATTCACCCATGCCGGAGGCGACGGCGTCGAACACGGACATATCCGGGTCGAATTGCGGTTCCTGTTCCACATAGGCGATCTTGATGCCTTGCTGCATCACCAACAAGCCGTCGTCGAGCTTGAACTTGCCCGAGATGACTTTCAACAGCGACGATTTACCCGTGCCGTTGCGGCCGATCAAGCCGACCCGCTCGGTGGTTTCCAGTGAAAATTCCGCGTGATCGAGCAGCGCGACGTGACCGAACGCAAGTTGCGCCGATGAGAGAGAAATGACAGCCATAATGAGTAAGAGTGCTCGGGCGCCGTTCCCTGCACACCGCATGGTGCGCAAAACAGCCGCCGATTAGATGAATGAAGCACGCATTGTACCGATATCTCGGACTTCAATCGCCATCGACCAGTAATTTCGCCCGCAGGGACCCGGGCCGCCGACGCGCGCTGCGTGGAATGTGGTGTCGCCAGCAGGAATCGAACCTGCATTTAAGTCTTAGGAGGACCTTGTACTATCCATTGTACGATGGCGACACGCGCAGCGGCATTATACAGGGTGGCGCGCGCCATGGACATAGTGAACACTGGTGCGCGAGGCGAAAATCCGGCTGGCGACGTCGGGCTATGGCTGCGTGGCTGGCAACAGAACCTGTCGGACCTGCTGCGCAGCCATGCCATGCGCCACCTTGTTCCAGTGCCCGTCCATCGGCAGGAAATCGAGCCGTTCGCCACGTTGGCGCCAATGTTCCTCGAACACGGGCTGCATGTCGACCACGGTGTGGCCATTCCTCCTGACCTGCGCCATAAAAACCTGGCGATCATCGCCGTGCCACGTGGGCTTGCCCTTCTTCGGCTCGTACAAGGTATTGCGCTCGCCATCAATGACAAAGACAATTTTCATATTAGCAACACCCTGCACCGCCTTTATCTGCCTAAAATAATAATCAAGCATCTGATCGCGTGCCGCCGGCGCAGCGTTAAAGCCCCCTGTCATAGGGGCTACCCTCAGCAGCGACGAGATCCAGTCCGGAAGTTTCAGATTGTAATAGGCATAGCGCACGAGAGCCGAGTGCGCCATCCAGCGCTTGAGCTTGGATTCGACATACTCAACATGCACCGTACGCACGCCATCGGGACCGGCCACGAACTGGTTGTGGCTACGCGATGCGGGCAACAACAAGTTGTTCAAATTACCCGAATCGATCAGCACGACGACGTTACGCGGATGCAAGCGAGGCGCATAGTAGCGCAGCAATTCAAGCGTATCGGCCAGGCCGTTTCCCGAGCTGGCGGCGGAATACACGGCGCCGCCCAGCATGCTGTCTAGCGCCCCCTGCAGGGTGTCCGGGTAATCGAGCATCAGACTTTCGACGAAGCTGTCGCCTAGCACAAGCACGGCGGCATCCGGCTGAAAATCGGCGGAATTGGCAAATCCCTGCCTGTTGGTGACGCCACGGCGCGCATTCGACAGTGCCCATCCATAGGAATACACATAATGTTGTCCGGGCATGTAACGGCTGAGCGGCATGCTGGGGCTACTTTGATCGAGGCGCAAGCCGGATGATACCGGCAGACACTGCAACACAACTTCGAGCACCAGCGCCATCAGCAGCACACCGATTCCTATCGTAATGGATGAACGCATGATGATTTAAAAGTTAAAGTACAGAAATTCGGACACGCCGCGGGTCTCGCTGATCGACAGCAAAAATAGGCACAGCAACAGCATGGCACCCATCAACAGGTTGCCGCACCGGCCTTCCAGGCGATTTTCCTGCTCAAGGCGCAAGCCACGGCCCAGCAGGTCATAGGCATTTGGCAAAAAGAACACGATCGCGGCACAGGCGCCGAGCCACCACAGGCAAGTGCCAAGCTCCATGATGCGGTTTATTCCAAGCACAGTTCCGCGCATCGCCGGCGTCAGGGTCCCCCCAAACATAGCATGAAGCACGTCTACAGCCACGCCCACGGAAGTGGCGCGGAAGAAGACCCAGGCCACGACCACGGCTAGAAAGGTGGCACACGCGCCACCCAGACGCAGTATCAGGTTGCTGCGCCCTCCCAGCAAATGCCGCAAGGCATGGTTAATAATCAGATAAATACCGTGCAACATGCCCCACAGCAAGAACGTCCAGTTGGCGCCATGCCACAGCCCCCCCAGCAACATCGTCAGCAGCAGATTTCGATAGCGCTGGAACGCGCTCTTGCGATTGCCACCCAGCGGAATGTACAGATAATCGCGCAGGAAATTGGACAGCGTGATATGCCAGCGACGCCAAAAATCGATAATGGATGCCGCCTTGTACGGCGAGTTGAAATTGATGGGCAAGACAATGCCAAACATATAGGACAAGCCATAGGCCATATCGGAGTATGCCGAGAAATCGAAGTACAGCTGGAAGGTATAGGCCAGCGCGCCAGCCCATGCTTCAAGCATGCTCAGGTGCTGATGGTGCAGGTCAAAGACTGGCCCCACGAAGCGCGCCACGCCATCGGCCAAGACGACTTTTTTGAACAGGCCGATGGTAAAGAAACTCAAGCCAACAACCAGCCGAGCGCGGCGAAAGACATGGCGGGTCGGCTCCGAGAACTGCGGCATCATGTCCTTGTGATGCAGAATGGGACCGGCAATCAGATGGGGAAAATACGTGACGAACAAGCCGTAACTTTCGGGCTGATAATCCTTAACCTTGCCGGCGTGGCAATCGACAAGATAGGCGATTTGCGTGAAGGTGAAGAATGAAATACCGATGGGCAAAGTTATCCCGATGGGTTCGATGGGCGCCCCCGTAAACGCGGCGATATTGCTCAGCAGGAAGTCAAAGTACTTGAAAAACACGAGCAAGGACAAATTGAAGGTAAGGCCGCAAATCAGCCATAGCTTTGCCTGACGCAGCCTGCCCTGGCTGTGGTGCAGCGAAATGCTGCGCCCGACGGCAAAGTTAATACAAATGGAAAGGGCCAGCAAGGGCAAGAAGGCAATATCCCAGTAGCAATAGAATGCAACCGAGGCCAGCAATAGAAAAATGATGGAAAGGCGCAGCGAATGACGCGACAGGACAAAGTAACCAAGCAGTGCCAGCGGTAGAAAAATGAGGAAAAATGAGAAGGTATTAAATAACACTACAAGATCCAAGCGTGGGTGATTATTCGTACGACAATATCAAGCTCGGGCGACTGCCATCCGATGAGCTAATGGCCATCAATCATTTTTCTGACTAGACAGATGCTGCCATATCGCCTTTTTGCGTCAGCAGCGGGCGCCCGCGCGCCGCTCCTGCGACACGCGCAAGAGTACCCGATATCAGTCCAACAGCCGCCTTTAACTGCGAACCGTTGCCTGCCTCTCGCGAAAATGTAGGCCAGCCAGCAAGATCAGCCCCGCCAGCATCAAACTATAAATGCCAGGTTCAGGCACGGCGCTGATACTGAACACCTGGATCGCACCATAAGTGATATTCGGATTCGTAAACACCGAGCCATCAATAAGGCTAACGCCACCGTTCGGCTGGCCTAAATAATTATAGCTGTACAGCGATGAGTAACCGCCATGCGTCAAATCCTGTGGCACGTAAAGGTCATGGCCGACGCCGAAGGTAGGTCCGTATTCGATGTGATTAAAAGTCTGGCCGCTACCGATGGTATCGCCGTTGAAATATTGCTTTAATTGCGGCAGCATCAGTCCCGATGTCAGGTTAAAGATAAAAGCTGTGCGGTCGCGGTCTTCCTGCGTCGTATTGTAGGTGCCCGACGAACTCCAGCTTTGCGGATTATAGCCGCCCACCAGCCAGGTCTGCCCCGATGCGTTGGTGGCCTCCATGACGGAAAAAGTACGCCCCTTGCCATCGGACGCCTTGTGAAAGTCCAGCGAGGTATCGCCCGCAGCCTTGGTATAAATATTCGTCAGCGACAGGCGCCCTTCGCCGAGCCACGTTTCCAGTTGCGTCTTGTAACCAGGAGAGAGTAGCGAGGTGCCGGAATCGGCTTGCGCACCCAGGCAAACAACCATGCCGACCACCGCCAGCGCCATGCTTTTTGCTGCTCTAGAATTGTTCTGCATCCGCTACCTCGACTGTCAGTATTTAAAACCGGCACACTTTCCGGTTGCCAAATATAACATGAAAGATAATTTTTTTATATTTATTATTTACATACCAATATGCAATACCGGAAAGTCAGCCCACCAACACCGCCGTCACCTCAATCTCCACCTTCGCTCTGTCCTCGATCAGACCAGCCACCTGCACCGCCGTCATGGCCGGAAAATGCTTGCCGATAATTTCCCGGTAAGCCACGCCGATTTGTGGATATGCCGCGACATATTCCTTTTTGTCGAGCACATACCAATTCATGCGCACGATGTGTTCGGGCAAGGCGCCCGCTTCGGCCAGCACGGCGACGATATTGTGCAAGGCCTGGCGTACCTGTCCCGCAAAGTCGTCCGTATGGAACTGGCCCTGCGCATCCCAGCCTATCATGCCGCTGACGTACACCGTGCGCCCGCTGACGGCGATGCCGTTCGCATAGCCGCGCGGCCTGGCCCACCCTGGCGGTTGTAGAACTTGCATATTGCTTTCCTCACTCTGTGTGCGCTTCATGCCGTTCATGCGTTGTCCGCCTCGCGCAGCAGTTCGCGCGCGATGATCAATTGCTGTACTTCGCTGGCGCCCTCGTAGATGCGCAAGGCGCGAATTTCCCGGTACAAGCGCTCGACAGGGTGCCCGCTGACCACGCCCATGCCACCGAACAGTTGCACGGCCGCGTCGATCACCTGCTGCGCCGTTTCCGTGGCCGTCAACTTGGCCATGGCCGCTTCCTTCGTCACCTTGCGCCCCTGGTCGCGCTGCCAGGCGGCGCGGTAGGTCAGCAGCGCGGCCGCGTCGATGCCGGTGGCCATCTGCGCCAGCTTGGCCTGCGTCAGCTGAAAATCCGCCAGCGTCTGGCCGAACATCTGGCGCTTTGTCGCATGGCGCAGCGCCTCATCGAAGGCGCGCCGCGCAAAGCCGAGGGCGGCGGCGGCCACCGATGTGCGGAACACGTCGAGGGTCGCCATCGCCACCTTGAAGCCCTGGCCTGCCTCTCCCAGGCGCTGCGACACGTCCACGCGGCAGTGATTGAAACGCAGGCGCGCCAGCGGGTGCGGCGCGATCACGGCGATGCGCTCGGCGATTTCCAGGCCGGGATTGTCGGAGTCGACGATGAAGGCGCTGATGCCGCGCGCACCGGGCGCCTCGCCCGTGCGGGCAAACACCACGTAAAAATCGGCGATGCCACCGTTCGAGATCCACGTCTTTTCGCCATCGAGCACATACGCGTCGCCGTCACGGCGCGCCGCGCATGCCATGGCCGCCACGTCGGAACCAGCCTGCGGCTCGGACAAGGCAAAGGCGGCGATGCGCTTGCCGCTGGCCACGTCCGGCAAATAGCGCGCCTTGTTCTGCGCGCTGCCGAACAGGCCGATGGCGCCCGAACCCAGGCCTTGCATGGCGAAGGCGAAATCGGCCAGGCCGTCGTGGCGCGCCAGGGTTTCGCGCAGCAGGCAAATGGCGCGCGTGTCGATCTTGCCATCGATGCCGGTGGCATGTGCGAGCCAACCGCCCTGCCCCAGTTGCGCCACCAGCGCGCGGCAGGCCGCATCGACGTCACTACCATGGGCCGCGTCGAGGTACAGCGTCGCCCAGGCATCGAGTTCGCGCTCAAGTTCGGCATGATGCGGCTCAAAAAATGGCCAGTCCAGGTAAGTCGTGTCGCGTGTACTGCTCATTGTGCTGCTACGCATGTCAATCGCCCTCAAATTGCGGTTTTTCCTTGGCCACGAAGGCGTGGTAGGCGCGGTGGAAATCGTTGGTGGCCATGCAGATGGCTTGCGCCTGCGCTTCCGCCTCGATGGCCTCATCGACGCCCATATTCCACTCCTGCTGCAGCATTTTTTTTGTCATGCCGTGCGCAAAGGTGGGGCCGCTGGCCAGGCCTGCGGCCAATAGCTGCGCCGCCTGTGCCAGTTCTGCCGGCTCGACCAGACGGTTGAGCCAGCCCCAGCGCTCGGCCTCCGTGCCCGGCAGGGAGCGTCCCGTGTACAGCAGTTCGGCGGCGCGGCCCTGACCGATCACGCGCGGCAGCAAGGCGCAGGCACCCATGTCGCAGCCGGCCAGGCCCACGCGGGTAAACAGGAAGGCCGTCTTGCTGCGCGCCGTGCCGATGCGCATATCGGCGGCCAGCGCCAGCATGGCGCCGGCGCCGGCGCAAATGCCGTCGATGGCGGCGATAATCGGTTGCGGGCAGGCGCGCATGGCTTTCACCACGTCGCCCGTCATGCGCGTAAACGCCAGCAGGCCGGGCATATCGAGTTGCGTCAGCGGGCCGATGATGTCGTGCACGTCGCCGCCCGAACAGAAGTTATCGCCGCTGCCAGCAATGACTACGGCCTTGACATCGTGCGCATGCGCCAGCGCGCGGAATAGATCACGCAACTCCGCATACGAATCGAAGGTCAGCGGGTTTTTGCGCTCGGGGCGGTGCAGGGTCAGGCGCGCTACGCCTGCTTCGACGGAGAACAGAAAATGCCGCGCGGCGTAATGGCCCAAGCTGGCGCGGTTGCCTGGCAGGTCTTGCGGCTGGCCCGGTAGATGGCGCATGGTCAGTCCTTTATGGCGATGTCATTTAGCTGCTGCTTCATGTGCGACAGCAGGTCGATCAATTGGCTTTTGTCGTCCGGCGTCACGCCCTGCAGCAGTTCAGCGATCCAGCCTTCGTGCACCCTGGCCATGTCGTCAAAGGCGCGCCGCCCGGCCGGCGTCAGCTTGACGCTATACGCGCGGCGGTCCTGCGGATCGACCACGCGCAGCACCAGCTTCTCCTGCTCCAGTTGGTCGGTGATGCCCGTGATATTGCCGCCCGTAACCATCATGCGCTTGGACAGTTCGCCCATGCGCAAGCCTTCGGGAAAGCGCTCGAGCTGCGCCATCAGATCGAAGCGGGGCAAGGTGATGCCGAAGCTGGCGCGCAAGCGTGTGCGCACCTCGTTTTCTATTTTCACCGTGCACGAGAGCATGCGCAGCCACAGTTTGAGCGACTGGTGGTGATCCTGTGTCAGGCGGCTGGCCAGGTCCAGCTCCGGTTCGGCCTGCAGAAGGTCGCGTTGATTATCCATTTTATCCATTGTCTACATGACTTCACCGCCGGCGACGGCGATCGATTGTCCATTCATGGCCGCTGATGCAGGCAGGCATAGCCAGGCCACCGCATCGGCCACTTCGCGCGCCTGCACCAGACGTTGCTGCGGATTGGCCGCAGCCAGCTGCGCGCGCGCCGCGTCTTCGTCGCACCCCGTCTTGCGCGCGATATTTTGCACGGCCTGCGCCAGCATCTGCGTTTGCGTGTAACCAGGGCAGACGGCGTTGACGGTGACGCCGTGCGGCGCCGCTTCGAGGGCCAGCGCGCGCGTCAGGCCGATCACGCCGTGCTTGGCGGCGACATAGGCGCTGACATAGCGATAGCCCTTCAGCCCCGCCGTCGACGCCACGTTGACGATGCGCCCCCAGCCCGCTTCCAGCATGGCCGGCATGGCTGCCTGACAGCAGTGAAACACGCCCGTCAGGTTCACGGCCAGCATCTGCTGCCAGATGGCAGCGTCGGTCTTGCCGAACGGCGCCGCGTGGGCCTGGCCGGCGTTATTGACCAGGATATCGATGCGGCCAAAATGCGCGGCGGCCTGCGCGAAGCCCGCTTGCACGGACGCTTCCACGCTCACGTCGAGCATGCAGATGGCCACCCTGCCAGCATAACCGCCCTCTTCCAGTTGCAGGCGCGCGCGCGCCAGCCGCGCGCCATCGCGCCCGGCCAGGGTAACGCGGGCGCCCGCGTCGAGCAAGGCGCCCGCGCAGGCCAGGCCGATGCCGCTGCCGGCGCCCGTCAGCAGCGCGTGCTTGTCGGCCAACGCGCCGTCCCGTCGTTCCTTGTTCATGTCATCCTTCCAGCAGCCGCGCGGCCACCTGTTGCGGGGTCAGGCCCGTGCTGGCGGCAGCCAGCTGGCGTTCGCGCTGCAGATTGCGCTCCAGTTGCAGCTGCGCGGGCCGGTACTGTTTCGGCCACGTTGCGCCTGCCCCGGCGCCACTGTAGCCGATGCGCGCCATTTCCGTCAGGGTCCAGGCCGGGTTGGCCAGGTGCGGGCGGCCCACGGCGCACAGGTCGGCGCGCCCGGCGGCGATGATGCTGTTGGCGTGGTCGGCTTCAAAAATCGAGCCGACGGCCATGCTGGCGATACCTGCCTCATTGCGCACGCGGTCGGCGAACGGCGCCTGGAACATGCGCCCGTACACGGGCTGTTCGAGCTTGCTGACCTGCCCCGAGGAACAGTCGATCAGGTCGGCACCGGCCTGCTTGAACAGGCGCGCGATGACGACCGCATCGTCGGGCGTGATGCCGCCTTCAACCCAGTCATGGGCCGAGATGCGCACACTCATGGGTTTATCTTGCGGCCAGGCGGCGCGCATGGCGCGGAACACGCGCAGCGGATAGCGGCAGCGGTTTTCCAGGCTACCGCCATACTCGTCCGTACGGCGGTTGGTCAGCGGCGAGATAAAACTCGACAGCAGATAGCCATGCGCGCAGTGCAGTTCCAGCCAATCGAAACCGGCGACGGCGGCGGCCAAGGTGGCGCGCACAAAATCGTGTTCAATGCGCGCCAGGTCGCTAGCCGAGGCTGCGCGCGCCACCTGCGACACGCCGGCCAGATATTGCTGGCTCGATGCGGCCAGCAGCGGCCAGTTACCGTCCTCTAACGGCAGGTCGATGCCGTCCCACATGGGGCGCGTAGACCCTTTCGGCCCCGCGTGGCCTAGTTGCAGGGCGATTTTCGCATCGCTGCTGGCATGCACGAAATTGACGATGCGCTGCCAGGCCTGCGTGTGCGCTTCAGTGTACATGCCAGGACAGGCGGGCGTGATGCGCGCGTCAGCCGATACGCATGTCATCTCCGCAAACACGAGCGCAGCGCCGCCCATGGCGCGCGCGCCCAGGTGCATCAGATGGTAGTCGCCCGCCACGCCATCGACGGCACTGTACTGCGCCATCGGCGAGACGGCGATGCGGTTTTTTAGCAGCACGCCGCGCAGCCGGAAGGGCGTAAGCATGGGCGGCATGGCCTCGTCGGGCATCGCCACGCCCGCCTGTTCACCCGCGCGCCGTGCCAGCCAGCGCTCGTAATCGGCCACGTAGGCGGGATCGCGCAGGCGCAGATTTTCATGCGAAATGCGCTGGCTGCGCGTGAGCATGGCATAGGCAAACTGCGGCGCCTCCATGGCGCTGTAGCGCTCGACGTTTTCAAACCACTCCATGGAATTGCGCGCCGCGCTCTGGATTTTGAGTACCTCGATGGCGCGCAGCTGCTGGTAAGCCGCCAGCGCAGCGTCGGTAGCAGCGGCGGAAGCGGCAGCGGTAGCAGCAGCGGTAGCAGCAGCGTCGGCATACTGGCCAAAGCAGCGCGCCAGCTCGATAGCGTCTTCCAGCGCCAGCTTGGTGCCCGAGCCAATCGAATAATGCGCCGTGTGGGCCGCGTCGCCCATCAGCACGACAGGCACCCCATCCTGCCGGTGCACCCATTGCCGGCAAACGATGCGCGGGAAGGTGATCCACTGCGCCGAGCCGCGCAAATGCGGCGAATTGCTCAGCAAGCCATGGCCATCGAGTTCCTGCGCAAACAGCGCTTCACAAAAGGCAATGCCTTCTTCCTGGCTCATGCTGTCGAGCCCCGCGGCGCGCCACACGTGTTCGGGCGTTTCGACGATGAAGGTCGATGTATCGCCGTCATACTGATAAATATGCGCCTGGAACCAGCCGTATGGCGTCTGGCGGAAGGCAAACGTGAAAGCCTCGAACTTCTTGCGCGTGCCCAGCCAGACGAAACGGCAATGGCGCTGATCGATCTCGGGCTGGTAGCTGGCCGCATAGCGCGTGCGAATGCGGCTATTCAAGCCGTCGCTGGCGATCACCAGATCGGCGCCGTACTGGCGCGCGATGGCCTGGTCGTCCTGCACTTCCGTCTCGAACTTCAGCTGCACGCCAAGTTCCTCGCAACGCGCCTGCAAGATATTGAGCAAGCGCTTGCGGCCGATGCCACAAAAGCCATGGCCACCGGAACGCACACTCTCGCCCTTGAAGCGAATCTCGATATCGTCCCAGTGGTTGAACGCCTGCAGGATGGCGCGCGCGGTCGGTTCGTCCGCATTGGCCAGGTTGCCCAGAGTCTGGTCGGAAAACACCACGCCCCAGCCAAACGTGTCATACGGGCGGTTGCGCTCGATAACCGTGATGCGGTGCTCCGGGTTCTGCTTTTTCATGAGCAGGCTGAAATACAGGCCGGCGGGGCCGCCGCCGATGCAGACAATATTCATGCGCTCTCCGTGCGAAGTTTGAAGCGCTGCAGCTTGCCCGTTTCCGTGCGTGGCAGGGAAGACAGGAAGCGGATGGCGCGCGGATATTTATACGGGGCGATCTGCTGGCGCACGAAGTGCTGCAGTTCGGCCGCCAGCGCATCGCTGGCCAGGCAGCCGTCCTTGAGCACCACGTGCGCCTCGACGATTTGGCCACGCTCGGCATCGGCGCGCCCGACCACGGCGCATTCGGCCACGGCCGGGTGGCACTGCAGCGCCTCCTCCACTTCCGGGCCGGCGATGTTGTAGCCGGCCGAGACGATCATGTCGTCGCTGCGCGAGCGGTAATAAAAATAGCCGTCGCCGTCCATTTCGAAGGTGTCACCGGTCAGGTTCCAGCCATTGCGCACATATTCGCGCTGGCGCGGGTCGGACAGATAGCGGCAACCGGTGGGGCCTTTCACGGCCAGGCGGCCCGTCACGCCGGACGGCTGGGGCACGCCGGCATCGTCGACGATGCAAGCCTGGTAGCCGGGGATGGCCTTGCCGATAGCGCCGCGGCGTATGCCCTCGCCGGTGGCGGAAATGAAGATGTGCAGCATCTCGGTAGCGCCAATGCCGTCCACCATGGCCAGTCCCGTCGCGACCTGCCAGGCGTCGCGCGTGGCCAGCGGCAGTGCCTCGCCGGCCGACACGGACAGGCGCAAGCTGCGCACCTCGTGGCGAGTAGCGAGCGGCGCCATGAGACGGTAAAAGGTCGGCGCCGTGAAGCAGATCGTGGCCTGGTATGCATCGATGGCGCGCAGCAAAGTCTCGGGTGTACATTTTTCCAGCAGCACGGCGCAAGCGCCAAAGCGCAGGGGGAACAGCAGCAAGCCGCCCAGGCCGAAGGTAAAGGCCAGCGGCGGCGTGCCGATGAAGATATCGTCGGCGCGCACCTGCAGCATCGAGCGGGGAAAACAATCGCAAATGGCCAGCAAGTCGCGGTGCATATGCATGGTTCCCTTGGGCACGCCCGTCGTGCCCGAAGTAAAACTGATCAGGCAGACATCATCGGCCGCCGTATCGTGCGCAGGAAAGGCGACAAACGCGGTGTCGCGCGCTGCCATGCGCTGTTCCAGTTCGCCGTCATCGGCGCCAAAGCACAGCATCGGCGGGCATGTCGACACGCTATCGAGTTCCGCACGCAAGGGCTGCGCGCACAGCACGGCATTCACTTGCGCCTTGGCCAGGATGGTGGACAATTCACGCGCGCGCAGCAGCGGCATGGTGGGCACGGCGATGCAGCCGGCCTTCAACACGGCCAGCAGGCAGGCGGCCATCATGGGGGTATTCGCGCCGCGCAGCAGCACGCGGTTGCCGGGGATCAGGCGCAGGTCGGTCTGCAACACATGGGCGATGCGGTCGACCTGCCGCGCCAGCTGCGCGTAAGTCCAGCGCTGGCCATCGGCAAGGATGGCGATGCGCTCGCCGCCACCGCTGGCGACGGCAGCATCGAGCAGTTCGGTGACGCAATTGAGACGCGCCCGATACTGCAGCTCGGGCAAGTCAAGGCAGAGCTGCGGCCAGAGTGCGCGCGGCGGCAGGTGCGCGCGCGCAAAGTCGTCCTGGGGAGATGCCATGCTGGGCGTAGGGTCGCTGCTCATGCTCATCCTGGCTGGTGGCGGGCGCGTGCACAGGGCCCGGAAGTAAATACTTTAAACCTAAAGTATTTTTCCGGCAAGCGAAAAACAGCAAATTCAATACACCTGACAAACCGTAGCGAGCCGATGTGCGGCTCGGCACCCCCGTTGGTCTGAGAAGCGGAACTGTGCTTTAGCACAGTGAGCATCGGAGGCCGCAAATGGCGACGCGCAGTCGGTTTTGTTATGGCGTTTCAGTCGACGCCGTCCTATTGTCGCAGCAGGCGCACCTGTTGTACTACGCTGCGCGCCAAGGCAGCCAGCGCCGCCTGTATCTGGCCGCCATCGAGCACCGATGCCTGCAGCACGTCCATCATCGCGGCCTGCGCGCCATGCAAACCCAGGGTGCGGCAACCGAGGTGCAGGCGTTCGAGCTGCTGGCGCGCCTGCGCCGGTTCGCCGCGCGCCAGCAAGGCGTCGACCTGTTCGCTGGCCGCCACTATCTGGCCCTGGAAGCCCGTCAAATAGGACTGCAGGCGTTCGCCGTCGATATCGAGCCGCTGCAAGGTGTCGCGCGGCGTCTCGGCCGGCAATGCGCACAGCTCGAAGCAGGCATCGATATGCTCGCGTACCTGCTGCGGCTGGAAGGGTTTGACGATATAGCCAGCAGCACCGGCCTGCACAGCGTCACGCACCGTGTCCTGGTCATTGGCCGACGACACCAGCACCAGCGGCATGGCATCGAGCGTGCTGTCGGCGCGGATTTTCTGCAGCAGTTCCATGCCCGACAGGCGCGGCATGCGCAAATCGCAAAAGCACAGCGACGGACGCAAGCCCCCTTCGAGCTGCTCCCAAGCCGCTGCGCCATCCTCAGCTTCCACGATATCGTGCACGCCGCAGCTGTCGATCAGATGCATCAACACCATGCGCGACACGACATCATCGTCAACTACCAGTACTTTCATTGCTTTCTCCATTGCCGGCAGCGTCGGGGGCCTGGCGATATTCTACCCAGTTTCGCCGCGCGCCACATGGTCGGCATTGCTTATTTTACATTTTCTTGCCCGAAACGGCTATCTGCGCCAACAGTGCGCGCAATTGCGGCAAATGCAAGGCTACCTGCGTCCAGCGCCCACCGTCCGCAGCCTCTTCCAGTTGCGTGCACAACTGGTGCAGCTGGGTTTCATGCAGATAGGCGGCGCTGCCCTTCAAGCCGTGCAGCAGGCGCCCGGCGTTGTCCTTGTCCTGCGCCGCCAGGGCGGCGTCGATTTCACGCAGGCGCCCCTCCAGGCCGGCGGCGAAGGCGACACGGATGCGCCGCTGCAGTTCGCCGCTACGGTCCGCTGGGGACGCTGCCGCCACGGCGACCGTCGGCGCGATGCCGAACAGGGCATCGAGTTCGGCCTGGCCGCGCGAGGCGCCGCGCGAGACGTGCGACGGCATGCTCGGCATGCGCGGCAACATAAAACCGCGCTGCAGCTGGCGCTCGATGGCACGCGCCAGCAAACCATGCAGCACCGCCTCGTCCACTGGTTTGCTGAGGAAATCATCCATGCCGACACCGAGGTAGCGGCTGCGGTCTTCTTCACTGGCATTCGCCGTCAGGGCCACGATCATCAGCTCCTGGTCGCGCACGGGCTGGTCCGGCCAGCCACCCAGGCGGATCAGGCGCGTCGCCGTGGCACCGTCCATCTCCGGCATGCGCCCATCCATCAGGATCAGGTCGTAGCGCGTCTGCACGCACGCTGCCACGGCCAGCACGCCGTTGGCAACCACATCGACGCGGTGCCCCAAGTCTTCAAGCATGACGCGGATGATGATCTGGTTGGTGGGGAAGTCTTCGGCGCATAGCACGCGCAACTGGTGGCTGTGCGGCGCCAGCGCCACCTGCGGCACCAGCGGCGGCGCCACGCCATCGGCCAGCGGCAAGGTGAAGGCAAACGTGCTGCCCTGCCCTGGCGTGCTGCTCACCTCGATCTCGCCCTGCATCAGTTCGACCAGCTGACGGCAGATCGCCAAGCCCAGCCCCGTGCCGCCGTAGCGCCGCGTGGTACTGGCGTCGGCCTGCTCGAACTTCTGGAACAGGCGCGCCATCGCGTCCGCATCGATGCCGATGCCGCTGTCGCTGACGGTAAAACGAATCAGGTTGACACGGCTTGCGCCAGCGCCGCTGGCTACGCCGGCCCGCTCGACGCACACGCTGACGCCGCCGCGCTGGGTGAACTTGAAGGCATTGCCAACCAGGTTGACCAGCACCTGGCGCAAACGAGTCGGGTCGCCCACCACGAAGAGCGGCAGGTCAGGCGCAAAATCGATGGAAAAACCGATGCTGCGCGCGGCCGCCTGCTCCTCGAACAGGCTGACGACCGTCTCGATGGCAGCGCCCAGCGCGAAATCGATATTCTCTATACTCAGCTGCCCGCTTCGATCTTGGAAAAGTCGAGCAAGTCATTGATGATCACCAGCAGCGACTGGGCATTGGCCTGGCCGCGCAAAATCTGCTCGCGCGTGGCGTCGTGCAACTGCTCGTCGCGCAGTGCAAAGCCCAGCATGCCGATCACGCCAGCCAGTGGCGTACGCATCTCGTGGCTCATATTGGCCAAAAATTCCGACTTCTGGCGCGTCGCATCCTCGGCCTTGCGCTTGGCCTGGCGCAGGCTTTCCTCGTTTTTCGTCAGGCTGCTATTGACCTGCGCCAGCTTTTCCGACTGCGCCAGCACTTCGATTTCCTTGCTCTGCAATTCGGCCGTGCGTTCACCGACCAGTTTTTCCAGCTCGTTCTGCTGGCGTCGCAGCGCGCGCACGCGCTGCCGGTAAGCGCCATACACAGCACCCAGCAGCAGCGCCGCCATCAGCGTGCGGAACCACCAGGTTTTCCAGAAAGGCGGCAGAATCGTGATGGCCAGCGTGGCGCCGCTCTCGTTCCACACGCCATCCTTGTTGGCCGCCTTGACGCGAAACACATAATTGCCTGCATCGAGGTTGGTGTAGGTGGCGAAGCGCCGCCCCGCATCCGTCATGACCCATTCCTGGTCGAAGCCTTCTAGCCGGTAGGCGAACATATTGCGCTGCGGTGCTGCGAAATGCAAGGCTGCAAATTCCAGCGAAAAGACGCTTTCGCGGCTGGTCAGAACCAGCTCGCGCGTATGCTCGATCGCCTTCTTGAGCACGTGCGCGAACTCGCCGCGGCCGATGAACACCGGCTTGTTAAAAATCTGCAGCTCCGTGATGGTCACCAGTGGCGGCACGCGGTTGTCATGGATATCTTGCGGCACGAACACCGTCATGCCGTTAAAGCCGCCGAAATACATGCTCCCATCCGTAGCGCGCAGGGCCGCGCCATCGAAGTACGAGCCTTCCACCGTGCCGTCGGCGCTGTCGTAGTTGCGCAACAGGCCACTGCGCATGTCGAGCCGCGTGATGCCGCTATTCGTACTCAGCCACAGCTGCTCCTTATCGTCGCCCAGGATGCTGGCGACGGCATCGTCGGCCATGCCGTCCTTGCGCACGAAGCGCCGAAAGCGGATCTCGCCCTTCGCATCGACATCCATGCGGTTCAGGCCATTGGCTGTGCCCACCCACAGCACGCCGCGCTTGTCTTCGTGCAGGTAGTGCACCTCGTCGTGGCTGAGGCTATGTGCATTTTGCGGATCGTGGCGGAAATGCCGGAATTGGCCGCTGGCGCGGTCAAGCAAGTCCAGGCCATGGAATGTGCCTATCCACAATTGTCCCTTGCCGTCTTCCAGCACGGGCCGCACCATGTTGTCGGACAGGCTGTTCGGGTTGGCAGGGTCGTGGCGATACGTGGTAAAGGCCCGGCTAACGGGGTCGAAACGGTGCACGCCGCCGCGCGTCGACACCCACAGCATGCCGCTGCGATCGCTCACGACATTGCGGATAGTATCGCTGTTCGGATCACCGGCGGCAAAGCGCATGGTAAAAAAGCGCTCCTGTCGCGCATCGAAACGGTGCAAGCCCGTCGAGCCCCCCACCCACAGGGTGCCGTCCGGCGCCTTGTACAGGGTGGTGACCTGCTCATCACGCGACATACCGGGCGAACTGCGCAGGTCGAACAGCCGCGAACTGCCGTCGCGCGTATCGTACAGTTTCAAGCCGGCTTTGGTGGCCAGCCATAGCTTGCCATTGCCCGCATCGACCACGGCGCGCACCTTCTTGTCGGCCAGCGCGCCGACGTCACCGGACGGCAGCGCCATGCGCGAAAAGCCGCCGCTGCCCAGGTCGACCCGGCTCACGCCGTTGTACCAGGAGCCGACCCAAAAAGTGCCGGCGCGGTCGCGGTACAGCGACGACAGCTGATTGTCGGCGACGCTGTACTTGTCGCCCGTCTGGTGGCGGTACTGCAGAAAGGTATCGCTCTCGGGCAGCCAGCGGAACAGGCCATCGGCATTGCTGCCCAGCCAGACGGTGGCGTCGATATCCTGGTACAAACTGGCCACGCGGATGGCGGAAAAGCCCTGTTTTTCATTCAGGCGCAGGCGTGCCTGCGGCGCCTGCCCGGCACCTCCCAGACGCCAGCGCTCGGCACCGGCCATGGTGCCTATCCACAGATTTTGCTGGCGGTCGACCAGCAGCGACTGGATCACGTTATATTTGGAACCGGGCTTGGCATCGACGGCGAAATGCTCGAAGCGCTCACTGCCCGGCGCCAGCATGTCCAGGCCCGTGACCGTGCCTATCCACAGGCGCTTTTGCGCGTCCAGCACCAGCGCCTTGATTTCATTGTCGCCCAGGCTGTGCGGATTGCCTTCTTCATGGTGCCAGGTGCGAAAGGTGCCGGTAGCGGGGTCGAAATGCTGCAAGCCGTCCGAGGTGGCGATCCAGAAGCCGCGCGCGCCATCGTCGACAATGGCGTGGATACGCCGATTGCCGTTGCCGCGCTTGCTCTTTTCGGCCGGGGCGTAATGCGTGAAGGTTTGGCTGGCGGCGTCAAAGCGATCCAGGCCGTTGTCGGTGCCCACCCACAGCTGCCCCTGCCCATCGACATGCAGTTCGCCCACCCAGTTGTCGACCAGGCTGGTCTTGTCGCCCTCGACATTCTTGTAGACGACCATGCGATAGCCATCGTAGCGGCTCAGGCCAGACTGGCTGCCGAACCACATATAGCCCTGCCGGTCCTGGACGATGGCCAGTACCGACTCCTGCGCCAGGCCATGTTCGACGCTGAGCTGGTCGAAACGCAGGGTGGGCGCAGGCGCCGCAGCGGCCGAACCGCCAGGCAGCAGAAAAAACAATAGCAATAGCGATACCAATACGCACGCACGTCCAAATACCACCACAATCGTCCTGTCAAAAAAACGCGAAAATTCCGGCTACTGTTACGCAGGCCGTCTCAAGAACCAAAAAACGTCAGTACATCGTCCTTGCGGGCCTGCGTATCGCGCTGTCCAAGACGGATCAACTCGTTAGTATACGTCGATTCAAACAATAAATACGATGCCAATGCCGCGCCGCGCGCTTCGGCCGCACCGATGCCCGACAACATGGTGCGTATCGGGCGGGGCAAACTGCCGATGTGCCGGCTGGCGATGGCATCGAGCCGTTCGGAAGGCGCGATGACCAGCAATTGCACCGGTTTCAATGCCGTCTTGCCCAGAAATTCAGGCGGCAGCATCGACAGCGTGAGGTTGATGCGGTTCAAGCGCTCGATGTCGACGGCCAGGCCATCGAGGAAGATCGACGATAGTGCATGGCCGGCGATCTGCGCCAGGCTCGGGTAGGGCGCCGCATCGCCCGGACCGGGCGCCGGTTCCGTCATGCGCCCCGCCCCCACCACCAGCACTTTGTTCGCACCCAGGTGGATGGCCGGGGAAATTGGCGCCAGTTGGCGCATCGATCCATCGCCGCAGTACTCGCGCTGGCCGCCCACGTACAGGGGCACGGCGGGGAAAATGAAGGGGATGGCAGCCGAGGCGAGCAAGTGTTCCACGCCGATCTGGTCTTGCAGGGCCACGCGCTGCGTGCGCACCCAGGGCGCGATCTCGGCGGCCGTCTGGTAAAACGTCATGTGGCGGCTGCCCGTATACGACGACGCCGTCACGGCCAGCGCATGGAGCAAACCATCGGCCAGCGCCGCGTCCAGGCGCGGCAAGTCGAGCATGCGGTGCAAGAGGCTGACCAAGGGGGTATTGTCGAGCAGGGAGTTGGGCGGCGACGCATGCCACTGGCGCAGCAGCCAGCCGAACGACAGCAGCGACAACCAGCGCGCGCCCGAACGGATCACGCCCAGCGAATCGGCGCGGTAGACTTGCTCGACCTGGATGTGCTGCCACACGTCGAGCAGCTTTTGCACGCCTTCGCCGAAATTGTCTGCCCGACAGGCCAGCGCCGTGGCGTTGATGGCGCCAGCCGAGGTGCCGCAAATGATGTCGAACGGGTTGCGCGCCGGCGCCCAGCCCGCTTCCCACAGAATCGCCGAAATCGCCTGCAGCACGCCCACCTGGTAGGCGGCACGAGCGCCCCCTCCAGTGAGTATCAAGCCTGTTTTATTTTGCATTCCCATGCTGGCAGATTAGCAGGGTCTGGATGCTTTGTGGAAAAGTTTAGGACAAATTAATCTCCTCGGACCATGCCCTCGCGCCGCGGGTCCGCGCCACCAAACCAAAAATCCTTGCCATGCGCATTGAGGCGCATGATGCCCTGCAAGCCGGAATTTTGTTCGATGACGCGCACCTCGTGGCCCATGGCTTGCAGCGCCGCGACCTGGGCTGCCGGCGCACGCCCTTTTTCCAGCTCCGTCGGGCCATTGCGGCTGCCGAAGTTCGGCAAGCTGATCGCCTGCTGCACGTTCAAGCCCCAATCCATGGTGCCGACCAGTACCTTGGCCACATAATTGATGATGGACGAGCCGCCGGGCGATCCCGTCGCCAGCACCAGCTTGTGCGTGCCCTTCTCAAACACGAGAGTGGGCGACATGGCGCTACGCGGACGCTTGCCCGCTTCGACGCGATTGGCAATCGGGCCATCGGCATCGCGCGAATCGAACGAGAAATCCGTCAACTGGTTATTGAGCAAAAAGCCGTCGACCATCTGGCGCGAGCCGAACGCGTCTTCCACGCTGCTGGTCATCGACAGGCCGCCGCCGAAGGCGTCCACCGCCACCAGGTGCGAGGTCGACGGACGCTGCAGGGCGTTATCCATGCCCCACGCCACCTGCATGCCGGGCGGCGTGCCGGGCAAGGCGCGGCGCATGGATTTCTCGCCGATCAACGAGGCGCGCTGCGCCAGGTAGTTTTTATCGAGCAGGGAGGCGATGCCCTTGCCCGGCAGCGGCACGAAGTCGGTATCGGCCACGTAGCGGTTGCGGTCGGCGTAGGCCAGGCGTCCCACTTCCGTAAACAAATGGATCGCTTGCGCATCGAGCACGCCATCGACGGGCGCATACGGCCGGATATCTTTCACTTCCAGCATGCCCAGCATCTGCGCGATGGCGATGCCGCCCGACGATGGCGGCGGCATGCCGCACACGGTCCAGGCCTTGTAGTCGCTGCACACGGGTTCGCGCACCTTGGCCTGATAAGCGGCGATATCGCGCGCCGTCAGCTTGCCCGGATTGCTCGGGTGCGACGCCACCTTGGCGGCGATGTCGCGCGCGATGCGGCCTTGGTAAAAGGCGTCGGCGCCACCGAGGGCGATCTCGCGCAGGGTGCGTGCCAGCTGCGGGTTTTTCAGCACATGGCCAACGGGCCATGCCTTGCCTTGCTGGTCATAAAAATAGGCGGCGGCGACAGGGTCGCGCTTCAGCGCCTGATCCCAGTTCAACAGGCCGTGGAGGCGCTGACTGACGGGAAAGCCATCATGCGCCAGGCTGATGGCGGGGCCGAACAGGGTCGCCCACGGCAGCTTGCCATGCTCCTTGTGCGCCAGTTCGAGCATGCGCAGCACGCCCGGCGCACCCACGGAACGCCCGCCCACCACGCCCGTCGCGCGCGAAACAGCTGTGCCGTCGGCATTCTGGAACAGGTGTTCGTCGGCAGCGGCAGGCGCCGTTTCGCGCCCGTCAAACGCTTGCACGCCCTTGGCCGTGGAATACAGCAAAAAGGCGCCGCCGCCGATGCCCGACGATTGTGGTTCGACCAAAGTAAGCACCAACTGCGTGGCGATGGCCGCATCGATGGCGCTACCGCCTATTTTGAGCATCTGGTAGCCGGCATCGGCGGCCAGAGGATTGGCGGCGGCGACCATGTTTTTCTGCGCCGCCCAACCTGATTTTTCCGTATATGCGGTGGCAATTTCCGGCGCCCTTTGCGGCACTTCGGCAAATACGGGACTGGCAACGAGCGCTCCCAGCAAGGTCAGGCTCAGCGCCAGCGGCTTCAATATGATCATGGATTCTCCGATAAAAAAAGGGCGTACAGCCCGGCAAGGCTGTACGCCCCATACGGCGGCATCCTACATCAAATACCCGCCAGGGCACTGTCCGCGTCAGAGTGCATGGCAATCTACAGGGGCAGGCGCGTGGCCGAAAACAGGGCGGATGGCACGCAGCATGACAAGCCCGGAGCATGCAGCGACGCCCTGGGCAGTGCCCGGATGCTGTTATTTCGGCTGCATGCGAATCGCGCCGTCAAGGCGGATGGTCTCGCCATTGAGCATGATGTTTTCCACGATGGCTTTCACCAGTTGCGCGTATTCGCCGGGCTTGCCCAGGCGCGAAGGGAACGGCACCATCTTGCCCAGCGCATCCTGCACTTCGGCCGGCATGCCCAGCAGCATCGGCGTCTCAAAAATGCCAGGCGCCACCGTCATGACGCGGATACCGCTGCGCGACAGGTCGCGTGCCATCGGCAGAGTCAGGCCTACCACTGCCGCCTTCGACGACGCGTACGCGGCCTGGCCGATCTGGCCATCGTAAGCGGCCACGGAAGCGGTGTTGATGATGATGCCGCGCTCGCCTTCAGCGGTCGCATCCTGCCTGGCCATGGCGTCGGCCGCCAGGCGGCACATATTGAAGGTGCCCACCAGATTGATGTTGACGACTTTCTGGAACAGGGCCAGCGGATGCGGGCCATCCTTGCCCACGGTTTTCACGGCAGGCGCTACGCCGGCGCAATTGACCAAGCCGCGCAATACCCCCAGCTTGCCTGCCGCTGCCACCACGGCCATGCCATCTTCTTCCGACGTGACATCGCACTGCACGAACACGCCGTTCAGTTCAGCGGCCAATGCCTGGCCCGCCTCCGTCTGCACGTCGGCCAGTACGACCTTGCCGCCAGCGGCCGTCAGCATGCGCGCCGTGGCCGCGCCCAAACCCGATGCGCCGCCGGTGATGATGAATACATTGTCCTGAATCTGCATGAAATCTCCTGAGTGATAAGGGCCGCTTTCCCAGCATCCGATGGTTGCATGGTGCATGGCGTCATGCATTACGCTTACGTAAACGTAAACGTAATGTCGGCGACAATTGTAGCCACTTTTACGCTCTCTTAGCGAAAACTTGCAGCAACAGCGCACATGCGCCTGCCCTGATCGTTGTTGCCATCGCACGACTTTCTTTATTGGCACACGCCATGCCACATGCCAGCGAAGCTAACAAGCTGACAATTGCCCCTGCCATGCGCAGCTTGCAACAGTGTTTTATTTCCGTTCAAGACTTTCCTTCTTGCCAGGATGGCATTAGAATGCTAACGATTCTTATTCTCACTGACAGGATTCGAGCACAGTATATTTTCTTTTCATTCATACCCGAGCCACCCGGACGGTAGCCAGGCAATAACAAGTTCCGGAAAACTCACCATGACCAAGCGTAGTCCCACCTTCGTAAGCCCCGTTTCCAATCCCGCCCGCGCCGTGTATTGTGCCACCCGGCTACTGCCCTGCCTGCTGTCGCTGGCCGTCAGCAGCGCCTGGGCCGAAGCCCATGTAGCCGCCGATCCCAGCATGAACACGGTCGTCGTTACCGCATCGGGTACGGCCATCGATATCCAGGATGCGCCGGCCAGCATCAGCGTCATCACGCGCGAAGAAATCGAACGCCAGCCCGTGTATGACCTCAACACCTTGCTGCGCCGCATTCCCGGCGTGACGGGCGGCACCAGCCCGGTCGGCGAAGAATCGAAGATCAAACTGCGCGGCTTGCCCGACAAATACACCTTGATCCTGGTCGATGGCAAGCGCGTCGGCAGCTCGGCCGACACGGCTTACCGCCCCGACCTGGGCCGCCAGGACTTGAACTGGATCTCGCCCGACATGATCGAGCGCATCGAAGTGGTGCGCGGCCCCATGTCCTCGCTGTACGGTTCGGACGCCATGGGCGGCGTGATCAACATCATCACGCGCAAGGTGCCGGGCAAGTGGAACGGTACGGCTACGGCCAACTACACGCAGCCGCAGGACAGCGGCCGCGGCACGGCGCACCAGTTGGGATTGAATCTGGCCGGCCCCCTGTCGGAGTCCGTCGGCATGCGCATCGGCATCGCGCAATCGGAACAAAAACCCGATGAACGCAGCAACGGCAAGGCAGGCGGCATAGGTGGCGAACGCAACCAGACCATGAGCGGCCAGCTGAACTGGGCCATAAATAACAAGCACAGCCTGTCGCTGGACGCCAGCTATGGCCGCCAGGAAGCGAGCGATTCGCCCACGCTGAACCAGAACGGCAGGCCACTGTTCGGTGCTTGGGGCGCAAGCAAGCTGATCCGTAAGAGCGTGGGCCTCGACTATGAAGGCCGCTATGATTTCGGCAAGGCCAAGGTCAATCTGTACCATAACGACTATGACAACCAGTTCATCGGGACGCTGGCCAAGTCCAAGGACAGCACGCTGGACGCGGCCCTGGAAAAACGCCTGGGCTGGGGCGTCGAGCAACTGCTGGTGATGGGCGGCCAATGGAAACACCAACAATTGACGAATACGGACACCATCGGCACCTTGCCCACCGATTACCTGGGCAATCCCGTGAGCGGCGCAACCTTGTCCGGCACCACCTCGGCACTGTTCGCGGAAGATCAGCTGTTCCTGCGCGAGGACTTGACGGCCACGGCCGGCCTGCGCCTCGATCACCACGGCAAGTTCGGCAACCACTACAGCCCGCGCCTGTATCTGGTGTACCACCCTTTGCCAGCCTGGACCGTCAAGGGTGGCGTGTCGCAAGGCTTCCGTGCCCCCAGCCTGAAGGAAAACTCGCCGGGCGCCGCCACACAGTCAGGCGGCGGCGGCTGCAACGGCCTGCGTCCACTCGGTTACATCAAGGGCGGCTGCTACATGGCTGGCAACGCGGAGTTGACGCCGGAAACGAGCACCGCGACCGAAATCGGCGTGGCGTACGAACACAACGGTTGGGATGCCGGGCTGACGTATTTCAGCACGGATTTCAAGAACAAGATCGACTATGCGCCGCTGGGCTTCTTCCAGGGACAATGGTGGACCAAGATGACGAATATCCAGAAAGCGCGCACCAGCGGGCTCGAAGGCACACTCACCATCCCCCTGACGAAACATGTGAATTGGCGTAACAACCTGACCTACATGGCGGAAGCGAAAAACCTCACTACCGGAGTGAACTTGCTGTCAACGCCGAAAGTGTCGCTGTATTCGGCACTGGGCTGGCAAGTGAACGACCAGTTGTTCGGTGAAGTATCGGCCCAGTACACGGGCAAGGAACTGGACGCCGAGTCACGTTCCGCGACGCGCCGCACGCCCAACAAGGCCTACACCATCGTTGACGCGGTCGTGTCGTACAAGGTCACGCCGCACTGGACGCTGCGCGGCGGCGTGGAAAACCTGTTCAAGAAGGGCCCGGCAAACGATGGCTTGGTCACCTATTACGTGCCAGGGCGGCGCATGTTTGCAGGCCTGACGTCGCGCTTCTGACGCGGCACCGCCCCGCAGCATGTGATGCGGGGCGGGCAGGAGTAGCCTTACTGCGCCGGCAATACTTGCACCGGTGTCACCGGCGCCAAGACCGGCGCTGCGATCGCATGACTGGACACCGGTGCCCTGACCTCCAGCCAGCCCTTGGCCGGCAGCAGCGGCACCAGCAACAGGGCCACGATATTGATAATCTTGATCAAGGGGTTCACGGCCGGTCCCGCCGTGTCCTTGTACGGGTCGCCCACCGTGTCGCCCGTGACGGCCGCCTTGTGCGCCTCCGAGCCCTTGCCGCCGAAGTGGCCATCCTCGATATATTTCTTGGCGTTGTCCCAGGCGCCGCCGCCCGTGGTCATGGAAATGGCCACGAACAGGCCCGTCACGATGGTGCCCATCAAGAGCCCGCCCAGCGCCGCTGGCCCCAGCAGCATGCCGACAACGACGGGCACCACCACCGGCAACAGCGAGGGTACGATCATTTCCCGGATAGCCGACGCCGTCAGCATGTCGACGGCCTTGTCGTATTCGGGCCGCGCCGTGCCTTCCATGATGTCCTTGATATCGCGGAACTGGCGCCGCACTTCGACCACCACGGCACCCGCAGCGCGGCCCACCGCTTCCATCGCCATGGCGCCGAACAGATACGGTATCAGGCCACCGATGAAGAGGCCAACGATGACCATGGGGTTAGACAAATCAAAGGTGATGTGCTGGCCCACCGATTCGAGCGCATGCGTGTAGTCGGCGAACAGCACCAGCGCGGCCAGCCCGGCCGAACCGATGGCATAACCTTTGGTGACGGCTTTGGTGGTGTTGCCCACGGCATCGAGCGGATCGGTGATGGCGCGCACGGAGTCGGGCAGGCCCGACATTTCGGCGATGCCGCCCGCGTTATCGGTGATCGGGCCATACGCGTCGAGCGCGACGATGATGCCCGCCATCGACAGCATGGCCGTCGCTGCAATGGCGATGCCGTACAGGCCGGCCAATTGATACGAGACGAGGATGGCGACGCAGACGGCCAGCACCGGGTAAGCGGTGGACTTCATCGATACGCCCAGGCCGGCGATGATATTCGTACCGTGACCCGTCGTCGACGCTTCGGCGATATGGCGCACGGGTTTGAAATCCGTGCCCGTGTAGTACTCGGTGATGTAGACCATCAGGCCGGTGAGCACGATGCCGACGACGGTAGCGCCCATCATCTTGTAGCGCATGGCGTCGTCGGGCCACAGCAGCCACGTCACCACGGCAAAGCCGAGCAGCGACAAGCCAGCAGCCCACCACAGGCCCGTGTACAGGGCCGACATGATCTTCGCGCCCGGCTTGGTCTTCACCATCGCGCAGCCGACGATGGACCCGAGGATGGAGACGGCGCCCAGCAGCAGCGGATAAATGATGGCCGTGCTGCTGGCCTGCGCCATCAGCAATGCGCCCAGCAGCATGGTGGCGATCAGGGTCACGACATAGGTTTCGAACAGGTCGGCCGCCATGCCGGCGCAGTCGCCCACGTTGTCGCCCACGTTGTCGGCGATGACGGCAGGATTGCGCGGATCGTCCTCGGGGATGCCCGCCTCGACCTTGCCTACCAGGTCAGCGCCCACGTCGGCGCCCTTGGTAAAAATGCCGCCACCGAGGCGAGCGAAGATGGAAATAAGCGAAGCGCCGAAGGCCAATCCGATCAGGGGCTTGATCAAGTCATGCTGGCTCAGGCCGGGCGCACCCGTCATCACCAGCAGCCAGTAGAACAGGGTCACGCCCAAGAGGCCCAAACCGACCACCAGCATGCCGGTGATCGCTCCGCCCTTGAAGGCCACGCTCAAAGCTTGGTTGATACCCAGCGTGGCCGCTTGCGCCGTGCGCACATTGGCCCGCACCGAGACATTCATGCCGATGAAGCCGCAGGCGCCCGAGAGCACGGCGCCGATCAAAAAGCCCAGCGCCGTATGCAGGCCAAGCAGCGCATAGATGGCGATCAGCAACACCACGCCCACAAACGCGATGGTACGGTACTGGCGCGCCAGATAGGCGGCCGCACCCTGCTCGATGGCTAGCGCGATTTCCTGCATGCGCGCGTTACCGGGATCCTGGCGCAAGATCCAGCTACGCGACATCACACCGTAAATGACTGCGAGCAAGCCGCAGGCTACCGCAAACCACAAACTGGCTGCCATATCGTCCCCTTCTGTTTTCATCCGACGTCATTGCCAACAGCTGCAGAACGCACCGGGTAGGCACGCGCAGCCAGGAAAACACGACCTGCAAAAAACCTGAACTACGAAAACGTTATGCCTTCAGCGATGCGGGCAGAAAAAAAGCGGACGCTGAGGTCCGCTTTTACATCACTGCTTATTCAGCCAGGGCAGCGAAGGCGCTGTCGCGGATTTGCTCAACCGGACCGACGCCGGCGATGCGGCGGTATTTCGGCGCACCTGACAGGCCGGACTTGGCCCATTCGTTGTAGTAACCGAGCAAGACCTTGGTCTGGTTATGGTAGACGTCCAGGCGCTTCTTGACCGTTTCGGCCTTGTCGTCGTCACGCTGGATCAGCGCTTCGCCCGTGATGTCATCGATACCGTCTACCTTGGGCGGGTTGAATTTGACGTGGTAGACGCGGCCCGAACCGGGGTGGCTGCGGCGGCCATCCATGCGCTCGATGATCGAGGCATCAGGCACGTCGATTTCCAGCACATAGTCGACATTGATGCCGGCATCTTTCATGGCGTCCGCTTGCGCGATGGTGCGTGGGAAGCCATCGAACAGGTAGCCATGGGCGCAATCGGCTTCTTGCAAGCGGTTCTTGACCAGGCCGATCATGATGTCGTCGGACACGAGGCCGCCCGCATCCATGACTTTTTTCGCTGCCAGGCCCAGTTCTGTGCCTTCCTTGATCGCCGCGCGCAGCATGTCGCCCGTGGAGATTTGTGGAATGTTGTATTTTTCTTTGATGAAGTTAGCTTGGGTGCCCTTGCCGGCACCGGGTGCTCCTAAAAGTATCAGACGCATTGAAAAGTTCCTAAAAAACAGATTTTGGATGGTGGTATGTGTAATTATTTTTAGATGATGTTGCTATGACTATCTTTCTCTACGAAACTTACCACAAAAAATCCCCGCAGCGCCAGTTTGCTGTCGAATTGTCATGCCCTGATTGATCAAAGCCAGTAATAAGCGAGACAGGGGTTTCAAAATGTGGTTTTTGCTGCAGGCATACAAACCACCGTTGCACACCTGCCGCTTTGCCGCTTTGCCGCCAGCGCGTTACAGAACGCCGTAGTGGGCTTGCACCCTGACAAGATCTTCCGGCGTATCAACGCCGGCTGCAGGCGCCGAGTCGGTGACGTGCACAGCGATGGCAACACCGTGCCACAGCACGCGCAACTGCTCCAGCGCCTCGATCGCTTCCAGCGGCGACACGGACAGGCTGGGGTACGTTTGCAAAAACGCATTGCTGTACGCATACAGGCCGATATGGCGCAGCGGCACGTAGCCTTGCGGCAAGGTTTCACGCGACTGTGCAAAGCCGTCGCGGTGCCAGGGGATGCAGGCGCGCGAAAAATACAAGGCGCGATTCGCCTTGTCCAGCACCACTTTGACGACATTCGGGTTGAAGGCCTCAAGCACATCATGCAGCGGGTGGGCGCACGTGGCCATGGGGACGCTGGCGCTGATCTGCGCCGCGCAGGCGGCCAGCAGGGAGGGATCGATCAAGGGTTCGTCACCCTGCAGGTTGACGACGACGGCGTCCGGCGGCAAATCGAGCGTGCGCGCCACTTCGGCGATGCGGTCCGTGCCCGACGGATGGTCGGCACGCGTCATGCACACTTCCACGCCGTGCGCGGCGCAGGCGGCGCGGATGCTGTCATGGTCGGTGGCAACGATGACGCGTGCGGCACCCGAGAGCAGCGCTTGCTCGGCCACGCGCACCACCATGGGCTTGCCGCCCAGGTCGGCCAGCGGCTTGCCCGGCAGTCGCGTCGAGGCCAGGCGGGCCGGGATGATGACGATGAACGCCATCGTTATTCCACTGCGTCTTGCAAGGTGCGCGCTTCGTCCGCCCACATGATGGGGATGCCATCGCGGATAGGATAGGCCAGGCGGTCGGCGCGGCAAATCAATTCCTGCGCCTTTTTATCGTGTTCAAGCGGACCCTTGCAAACAGGGCAGACCAGGATATCAAGCAATCGAGCGTCCACGACATTTCTCCACAATTTGTTGGGCCAGCGCGCTATCGATGCGCGCACTGACGGGGACGACCCACAGTCTCGGGTCATCTTTGAGATATTCAATTTGCGCACATTTTACTGCATCCTTCTCGGTGATCAAGATCACATCCGTGTCGAGTGCCGCAAATGGCTGGTCGAGGAAGTCGTGATGGTCGGGCAAGGACAGCTCCACAAAGTCCAATCCGGCAGCGCGCAGCATGGCAAAGAAACGCCGGGGATTGCCGATGCCGGCCGCCGCCACGATGCGCTGACCGCTGGCCGCCAGGGTCGCCAACGGCAGTTGCACGCTGCGCTCGAGCAGGCGCTCGGCCACGCTGCCATCGAGCAGCATCTGCACCACCAATGAAGCTGCGGGCGCGACGTTGCCCAGCAGTGCCGGCGCCAACTCGGGCGCATTGAGCACGGTCACATCGCGCCGACGGCGCGGCGATTCACGCAAAGGGCCGGCCGGCAGCAACCAGCCATTGCCAACGCCGCGGCCATCGAACAGCACGATTTCCACGTCGCGCTGCAAAGCGTAATGCTGCAAACCGTCGTCCGTGACCAGTACGTCGACGTCCGGGTGCGCCGCCAGTAGCGCCCGCCCCGCTTGCGCGCGGTCGCGCCCCACCATTACGGGACAAGCGCCGCGCTGGAACATCAACAGCGGCTCGTCGCCCACCTGCTGCGCCGTAGAGGCGGCAGTGACGGCGCGCGGCAAGCGCTCGGCGCTGCCATGGCCACGCGAAATGACGCCAGGGCGCATGCCGGCGTCGCGCAAGGCTTGCACCAGCCAGATCGTCAGCGGCGTCTTGCCTGTGCCGCCAATAAAGATATTGCCGACGACGACGACGGGCACGGGCAGGCGCGTCGATTTCAACACGCCGACGCGGTACAGGCCGCGCCGTAGCGCGCTCAGGGCGCCGAACAGCAGAGAGACAGGCCAAAGCGCGCACGCCAGCGGACCGCGCGTCAGCCAGGCGCGGGTGAGAGTCGTTTCAAGCTTGGCGGGGGAGGATGTGGGCATGGGTGTCAAATAAAATTGGAACCCAAAATCAACACCTGGGGTCGGACCCTGAGGGTCCGACCCCGGCACTTCGGTTGGGGTTGGAGGTTTGCCTTACTTGCCGCCCGCCTGCGCCGCAAACGTCAGCTTTTCATAGCCGGCCAGGCGCGCCGCTTCCATGACATGGATGACCATCTGGTGCATGGCGAATTGGTCGGCGTTGAGCACCACCACGGGCGTCTGCGCGGGCGCCTTGCCGCCATTGGCCGCCCTGGCCGCGCTCTGCAAGGCATCGGCCAGGCCAGCGACGTCGCGAAACGAGACCGGTTCGCGGTTCACAGTGTAGTTACCCTTGGCATCGATAGTGACGTCGATCTGCTGTGGCTTGTCCTTCGCTTGCTCGGCGTCGGCCGTCGGCAAGGTGATCTGCAGCTGCGTAAATTTGCTGTAGGTGGTGCTGACCATCAGAAAGATCAGGATCACCAGCAGCACGTCGATAAACGGGATCAGATTGATTTCGGGGTCTTCACGCCCCTTGCCTTTGCGGAAGTTCATTGACGGCCACTGTGGACGATGTCGACGAACTTGACCGCTTGTTGCTCCATGTCAATAACGAAGCTGTCGACGAGGGCGCGGAAATGGCGGTAGAAGATCAGTGCCGGCATCGCGATGGCGAGGCCAAAGCCGGTGTTGTATAGCGCCACCGAAATGCCGTGGGCCAGCTGGGCCGGATTCGATCCGCTGGCATTTTGCGAACCGAAGATTTCAATCATGCCCACCACCGTGCCAAATAGCCCCATCAGTGGGGCCAGGGTGGCGATGGTGCCGAGGGTGGTCAGGTAGCGCTCCAGCACGTGGGCCACGCCACTGCCCGCCTCCTCGATCGATTCCTTCATCACCTCGCGCGGCGCGTTGACATTGCGCAAGGCGGCGGCCAGCACCACGCCCAGCGGCGAATTGTCTTCCAGCTTGCTTACCGTATCGGGCGTGATCTTGCCGCTGCGATACACCTGCACCACTTCATCGAAGAGCTTGCGGGGCAAGATCTTGCCACGACGCAAGTAAAACACGCGCTCGATGATCAGGGCCAGGGCGACGATGGAAGCAATCAACAACAGCCAGATGGGCCAGCCAGCGGCTTGGAATATAGCAAGCAAAAGAAACTCCTGGTAAAGAGACGGCGATGCAGCGCCCGGACAAACCGTATTGTAGCGAGCGCCGAAATGCGATGACATGTCGGCGCGGGAATGGCGCAATGTAGCGCGTTGCCGCGTCGGCGGCAAGTGGTGACTGACTGCACACTGGCCCACACCACGCGCCGGGCGTATAGCGCCAGTGCACAGTTTTGCACACTTTGTGTGGATAAGATTGTGAGCAAGCATGAAGTGCAGCATGCAAGTCATTGATTTACATGGGTATTGTCGGTATGCGTAAAATACAGGCATAGCAGTTTATCGAGCATAGTCAATGCCAATAAATTAACAGTTGAAGAGTTTTGCACATTTACTGTGGACAAGATTGTGCGCAAAGCCAAGTAATTCGATTAAGTGCCTGATTTTAAAGGAGATTAAATCAATGCGCAAAAAAGTGGCAGGCGGCGAAAAATAGGCGACTTAGTCAGCGTCAAAGTTTCACACACAATCTGTGGACAAGATTGTGTGCAAGCGCAAGAATAGACGCCAAGTACATTGATTTATATCGTTTTTTTGAGCTTGCATAAAAATGTGGCAGGAGCCGAAAAGCGGCATTTTGATGGCCGCGTTTCGCTGCGATACTGTACTTTTCCGGCGCCAGTGCAGTTCCACACATAAAGTGTGGATAAGATTGTGAGCAAGCTGATTAACTCCCTGGAAGAGCATTGATTTTAAAGGATTTTTTTTACATGCTTAAAAATAAGGCAGACTCACAACCCGCGCGTGCAGTGAAAGATCCGGCGAAGAGACGCTACGGTTTAGGCAGTTTTGCACATATTCTGTGGATAAGATTGTGCGCAATGCACACACTGCGATACTAAACTATTGATTTATATGAATATTCTTATGCTGCGCAAAATTCAGGCAAGCCGTGCCATGGGCATGTCGGTGGATAATTCACACGCCAGATCGGAGTTCTGCACATTTTTTGTGGATAAGATTGTGCGCAAGGCCATGCATGGCAGACTAAGCGATTGATTCCTCAGCATTTTATTGCCGTGCGCAAAAATGTAGCAAGGCATTTTTCCTCGCCAAAACAGCTCTGCTCGGCAACGTTGGTGCATGGAAAAAAGTTCCGCACACTTTCTGTGGATAACTTTGTGCGTAAGTGGCAGGGGCTGCGTTGATGTGCTTGATATTAAAGGATTTTTTCCCTGTGCACGCAAATCAGGCATACAGGAATTCCACATAAAATCAAATACTTAGAAATAGAACTTGTTGTTTTGCGCGATATATGACATAAGCATGACCTCGCCGATAATATGTGGACAGTTCCCTTCCCTCTCCCACTTCATGATGACCGACACCCCGACTGACAGCGGCTTTGCCGCCCCGCCCGTGCTGACCGTCAGCGCCCTGAACCAGGCCGTCGCGCGCCTGCTCGAGCGCTCGTTCCCTCTGACCTGGATCGCCGGCGAGATTTCCAACTTCACGCGCGCCGCCTCGGGCCACTGGTATTTCACCTTGAAAGACGATGGCGCCCAGGTGCGCGCCGTGATGTTCCGCGGCCGCGCCCAGTACGCCGGCTTCACGCCGCGCGAAGGCGACAAAGTCGAAGTGCGCGCCCTCGTCACCCTGTATGGCGCGCGCGGCGATTACCAGATCAACGTGGAAGCCATCCGCCGCGCCGGCGTGGGCGCCCTGTATGAAGCGTTTCAGCGCCTGAAGGAAAAACTGGCCGCACAGGGCCTGTTCGAGCAGGAACGCAAGCGCCCCATTCCGATGTTTGCGCGCAGCATCGGCATCGTCACCAGCGCGCAAGCGGCGGCCCTGCGCGACGTGCTGATCGCGCTCAAGCGCCGTGCACCGCACATCAATATCATTGTGTACCCTACGCCCGTACAGGGCCAGCAAGCGCCGGAAAAAATCGCGCAAGCCATCCGCACGGCATCGACAAGGGCCGAGTGCGACGTGCTGCTGGTATGCCGTGGCGGCGGCAGCATCGAAGACTTATGGTCGTTCAACGATGAAGCCGTGGCCTACGCGATCGCCGATTGTTCCATGCCCGTCATCAGCGGCGTGGGTCACGAGACCGATTTCACCATCGCCGACTTCGCGGCCGACCTGCGCGCGGCCACGCCGACGGCGGCGGCCGAACTGGCGGCCACGCCGCGCGCCGACTGGCTGGCATCGCTGCGCGCCGATGCGGCAGACTTGCGCCGCGCCATGCGCCGCAGCCTCGACGATGCAGCGCAAACGCTGGACCGCCACAGCCGTCGCCTGCTCAACCCGAAAGCGCAGTTGCAGCAACAGCGCTTGCAGTTGCTGGCCCTGTCGACGGCCATGACGCATGCGGCGCGCGCGCCCGTGAAGCAGTCGCAGTTCGCGCTCGAGCGCTTGCGTTCGCGCTGGGTCGCCTTGCGGCCCGACGTCACGGCGCCGCGCGTGCGCCTGGTGGAAATGCAGCGCCGCAGCGGCGCGGCCATGGCGCAGCAACTAGGCCAGCGGCACCACCACCTCGACGGCCTGACGGCGCAGCTGGAACTATTGAATCCCCAGCGCACCCTGGAGCGCGGCTACGCTATCGTGCGCGATGAAAAGGGCGCCATCGTGCGCTCGCCGGCGCAGCTACAGGCGCGCCAGAACGTCAATGTGCGCCTGGCCGAAGGCAGCGCGCAGATCGGCATCGCCAGCGTACAGGCGACGCTAACGTAACAAAGAGCACCCGATGAGCATCGGCATGGTGGTGCACGCCTCACAGTGCACGATAGGTCCAGCCCCTTCTTCAACGCAAGCCTGCATGGCGTCGAAGAAGGCTTGCAAGACGCAGGCTATCCGTGCGCCAGCGTCCGCTGAGGCTTGCGGCAGCGACCATTTCCTCGCGACTTTAGCTAAACGAGAATCACTACGCCGACAGCATCGGCCACGCGTGCCGGAATCTGCAGCAATGGCGCATCCGCTTTACAATAGTGGCTCGTTCAGCAAGAATGCTTGGTTCAAGCACGCAAGGCTCAACCCTCCGGCCCAGGCCGGAAGACTCCGAATACTCACCATAAAGGGACATCACATGGAACATACTCTGCCACCACTGCCGTATGAAATGGACGCTCTGGCGCCGCATATTTCGAAAGAAACCCTGGAATACCACTATGCCAAGCATCACCAGGCGTATGTCACCAACTTGAATAACCTGATCAAGGGTACCGAGTTCGAGAACCTGTCGCTGGAAGAGATCATCAAGAAATCGTCGGGCGGCATCTTCAACAATGCAGCACAAGTATGGAACCACACCTTCTACTGGAACGGCATGAAGCCGGCCGGCGGCGGCGCGCCTACCGGTGCCGTGGCTGACGCGATCAACGCCAAATGGTCGTCGTTCGACAAGTTCAAGGAAGAATTCACCAAGTCGTGCATAGGCAACTTCGGTTCGGGCTGGACCTGGCTGGTACAAAAAGCCGACGGCTCCGTCGACATCGTCAACACCTCGAACGCCGGCTGCCCTCTGACCACCGGCGACAAGCCACTGCTGACCTGCGACGTATGGGAACACGCCTACTACATCGATTACCGCAACCTGCGCGCCAAGTACGTGGAAACGTTCTGGGGCCTGGTCAACTGGGAATTCGTTGCCAAGAACTTCGCCTAAGCGCGTCTCTCTTGTCAACGTCAACGACATGTTGACATGAAAACATGACTTGAAAATTGTCATATTTTCCCAAAGGAAGTTTTTACCGAAAGGTAATAACTTCCTTTTTTATTTGTGCAGAATTTACGAAACATTTACATGCCCGACTAAGCAATTTACATTTTGCTTACGCATGCCCCGCTACACTTTCTCATTCGCAACAAAAGCATTTGGCCATCTGGATCGAAGCAAGCCAGTGGCAACGGGTTGCCGCGCCAGAACCTCGCATACCTTCCATGTCCGCACCGCAGCAGATTAAAAATGAACACTTTCTCCAGCAATGGCTGATCCACGCCATGGTGTTGTCGGCATTGGCCGGCTTCATTGCATTTACCCAGTACGAGGAATATCACCGGATTAATCGCCAGGAACACGAGCGGCTGGCGATGCAGGCGGAAATCGTGGAAAAGAATTTAACGCCGCAATTAAAATTGAGCAAGCGGGTGATCGACAGCATCATCGACGAACTGGCCACTTGGCAGGCGCAAGGCGATCACCTGCGGCGGGCCAACCACTGGCTCAAAGTGATCAACGATACGCTGATCGGCATCCGCCCCATCCTGGTCATCGGTCCTGACGGGCAGGTGGTCGCGGGCAGCGACGCCGACATGGCGGCCGAAAGCTTCCGGCAAAACGATTGCTTCCAAAAAGCCATGCGACTCGCCGATCCGCAATTGCTGCACGTGAGCGCACCGCCCGGCGACACCGCCGTTCCCGGCGCGATCAGCCTGTGCCGGCGCATCAGCGGGTTTCAGGGCCGTTTTGGCGGCATCGTCATGGTCAGCCTGGCGCCCGCCTATTTTTCCGACCTGCTCGATTCGATTCGTTATGCGCACGATGTGCATAGCTCGATTTCACGCGAAGACGGCCAGATGTACCTGGCTTCTTCGCGCCAGACCGACGCCCGGATGCCCGGCCTGGCGCGCAGCGCCGAGCAGCATCGCATGGTCGCCGAGCGCGACGTGCCGTCGAACGCGTCCATCTTCGGGACGACGCTGCGCATCGCCGTGAGCCGCGACACCGAGATTTTGTTCGCGCCGTGGCGCCAGAGCTTGTATGCGCAAAGCATCCTGTTCGGTTTGGTCGCCGTTTTCAGCACGCTCGGGCTGCTGCTGATACAAAAACGGCACCGCTTTCGGCGCGCCGAGCGCAAGAAGACAGAGAAGCAAATACAGCAACTGGCCTTCTTCGATCAACTCACCAATCTGCCCAACCGCATCTTGCTGCTGGACCGCCTGAAGCAGGCGAAGACATCGAGCATGCGCAGCGGCAAGCATGGCGCCGTCCTATTCATTGATCTGGACAATTTCAAGACACTCAACGACACGCTTGGGCACGGCATGGGCGACCTATTGCTCAATCAAGTCGCGCGGCGCCTGGTCGGCTGCGTGCGCGCTGGCGACACCGTAGCGCGCCTGGGTGGCGATGAGTTCGTCGTCATGCTGACGGACCTGCATGTGAATGCGGAACAGGCGGCAGCCCAGGTCGATATCATCGGCAACAAGATACTGCAAGAACTGAGCCAGACTTACTGGCTCAAGCAGCTTAGCCACCGCAGCACCTCGAGTATCGGCGCCACGCTCTTCATGGGCAATCTGACCAGTATCGACGATCTGCTCAAGCAGGCAGACCTGGCCATGTACAAGTCCAAGGCGGTGGGACGCAATGCCTTGCGCTTCTTCGATCCCGCCATGGAGGTGGCCATGCTGGAACGGGCCGCGCTGGAAACGGACTTGCGCGACGCTATTCCATGCCGGCAGTTGATACTCCATTACCAGCCGCAAATCGACCACCGTGGGGACGTTACCGGCGTCGAAGCGCTGGTACGCTGGCAACACCCGCTGCGCGCGCTGGTGCCGCCCAGCGACTTCATTGCGCTGGCCGAAGAAATCGGCGTGATCCTGCCGCTGGGACAATGGGTGCTTGAAACGGCCTGCGCACAATTGGTCGCCTGGGCCGGACACCCGGACATGCGCTATCTGAGCATCGCGGTCAATGTCAGCGTGCGCCAGTTCAACCAGGACAATTTTGTCGATCAGGTACTGTGCGCCCTGGCCAGCAGCGGTGCCAACCCTCGTCTTCTCAAGCTTGAGCTGACCGAGAGCCTGCTGGTGTCCGACGTCGGTGGCGTGATCGCCAAGATGTCCGCAATCAAAGCGCACGGCGTCGGTTTTTCACTCGACGATTTTGGCACGGGCTATTCTTCCCTGGCCTATCTCAAGCGCTTGCCGCTGGACCAGTTAAAGATAGACAAGTCCTTTGTCCGCGACGTGACGCATGACCCTAGCGATGCATCGATCGCCAAAACCATCATCGCCCTGGCGCACAGCCTGAACATCGCTGTCATCGCGGAGGGCGTCGAGACGCTGGCACAGCGTGATTTCCTGGCGCGTTACGGTTGTCGCGCCTACCAGGGATACTTCTTCAGCCGCCCCTTGACGCTCACGGACCTGGAAAAATTTGTGCAGCGCCGCTCGCATGCTGCGCCATGCGACGACGATCGACGACGTCTGCACTCTTGCAAAGTGTCAGCGGAACAGATATCTCACGATGGCGACAGGCTCGACGGCAGGACGGCTGGAAAAGCTTGTCAGGCCTTGTCCTTCGACGGCAAAGGGGCGTGCGCGTAGCGTCGCCATGGCCGCGCCAGCGCCTTGCCTGCACCGCCCTGCAATTGCGCCGCCAGGAAGCCGCGCACATAGGCCGCCTGCGATAGCAGATCAGGCTGCATTTCGGCCAGCGCGCGTAGCAAGGCGTCCGCCACAGCGCTATCGTTGCGCCAGCCCAGTTCGTCCTGCAAGGCGGACAGTCGCTTCACGTAGCGCCTGACTTGCCCGGCGTCATACAAGGATGCAAAAAATTCAGTGGCATAGCGCGCTTTCTTGGCCGCGATGCGCACCCGGTGACGCGCCGGCGGCGCCAACTGCGGCAAGTCTTTTCCCCGCTTTAACAGTCGGCGCTGATCCTTGCGCACGGTAGCACGGACAAATGGGCAGCTATGCGCGTCGAGACGCACCACTTGACGCACTGAACAACTGTCGCGCCAGGCCCGCGCCTGCAGCCAGCGCTGCAAGCCCAGCATGCAAGCCGTATAGCGCGCCGAGGTGACGGCCTGGGCCGCTTGCACGTGCTTCAGGCGTGCCTGCGCCTGCGCCGCCGCTACCAGCACAGCCGCGTCCGCAGCTGCCTCGCCATCGAGCTGCGCCAGGGTAACGCCAGCGAGTACATCCCAGTCGCGCGCCTCACCGAGCACCTCACCCAACCAGTCGAGTTCGCGCGTCAAGGCCTGCGGCAGCGCCAGCAGGGACTTGAACATCCCGAGCGCCGAGCGCAAACGGCGCAAACCTACGCGCATCTGGTGCACGCTTTCCACGTCCTCGCCCGCTGCCACGCCATCCTGGTTGCTGCTGACCTGCTCCAGGCAATTGCTGGCGATAGCCAGGAACACCTGCTCCACCGACATCGCCGCATGCAGCGCCAGGGCTTGCGCCTTGACGGCGCGCAGGGGCTGTGGCGCTGCGAGGCGGTAACCGCGCTCCGCCTTGCTCATGTGGCCCAGCTGCAGCGGCACGTCGTGCAGCAGGGCCAGCGCCACGCCGAACAGGCTGGCGGCCTGCCCCTGCTTCAATTCCAGCTCGATCTCGCTGACGGCCACGCTACGTAGGGCACCATCGGCAGCGTCCGCAGCGCTTTCAATCACCCCCTGGTCCAGCACGCACTCGATCTGCTCGCCCTGCGCCGTGCGCAACTGCCATACGGTGCGCTCGATGCGCGTGGTAAACACCGGCTGCAAGGCATCGCGGATGGCATCCTGGCGCAGCAGCGCGCGGATGGGCTGCTTGCGACCGATGAGCAAGTCGAGCGCGGCGAGGTCCGGTTGCGGTCCCGCCACCTCGCTTTCCCATTCATGGCGGCTGTGCAAGCCGCCGCTGACATGGCCGCCCGCCTTCAAGGTTTGCACCCAGCGCCCATCCACCTGGCGCACGCGCAAGCCCGCCTGGTGGCGACACAGCTGCAAATCGGGCGTATCGACATAGATATCGTGCATCTGCAGCACCTGCGGCTCGCCTTGCGCAGACTGCGCCAGCAGGGGGTGCGCGCGCAGGCGCGGCGCGTCTTGCGGCGCCAGCAACAATTTCAATTCGATTTCCATGCCCACTCCTTGTGAGATTCGTCAGCGCCTATCGCCTATCGCCTATCGCCTATAGCCTATCGCCTATCATGTATTGTAAGGCGCGTGCCGCAGGATGGGCGCGGAAAACCTGGCCCGCGTGCGCGCACTGAAGCAGATCGCTGCACAGCGGGGGCAGACTCTAACGCAGATGGCGCTGGCCTGAGTACTGCGCGATCCACGCGTCATCTCGACGCTGGCCGGTGCCATCAACGGTGCGCAAATCCGCAAAAGCGTGGCCGCGCTGCAGCAGTTGGCGTGTAGAGCCTTGGACTTGGCGGCCATCGACGTGCAGGCGCGGGAAGGCCACATTCACCTTTGGGAAGGTCCATCGCGGGCAGTGTCGGGCATGTACAGCATGTACGACATATACAATATATACGATATATACGATATATACGATATATACGACATCTACGACATATACGACATATACGGCGGCGACAAGGGCCGTGGCAGCAGTGGCAGCAGTGCCAGCAGTTCCAGCAGTTCCTGCGCCCTGTCACCGCAGCGGCCCTCGCCGCCGCAGGCTCAAGCCAGGTCGTTCAGCCAGCTTGCGCTAGGCTCAGGCCCCCATGCGTAACAGCGCATGTCCTACATGCTGCCACCAGTGATCGCGCGACTTGACCTGCTTGAGGCAAGACATGTCGATTTCTGCAGGGAACACGTGATCCTGGCACGCGTTCGTAGCCAGCGCATAGCGCTGATTTTCTGCTGCTGCTAGGGCCAAGACCAACCACAATACCAGCGCCAGCAACACCACCAGCAAACTCCAGGCCAAGTGATTCGTGTTACTTTTTTCGCCAAAGAACTCGCGTGGCCGCGTCTCGCGGTACATCAACATCAAGTCTTTTTCTTTCTCTTGCGACATCTGCGTTTGCATCCTCTGACATCCTATCGTGTGTCGGCCGACTGGCCATGGCGGCGCGCACACCGCCTTGGCCGCATTTTACGCTGATGGCGCAGCAGAGACAGCAATTCGTGGCGGCCATGCGCCACCGCCGGCATCAGCGACGTGGCAGCGGCACCGGAGCAGCGCGCGCTTCATCCTCGGCTTGCTCTGCCGGGGTGACGGGCGCCAGGCGCTCGACATGATCGACATCGATGTCGCCGCCATCGGGCGCCGCGTTATGCGGCTCCACGCCGGCCCGTTCGCCGGTGCCGGCCGCATCGCTGTCGCTGTCGAGTTCTTCCGCATCCTGGCCGGGCACGCCCTGCATGTCGCTGCCGCTGTCGGAACTGTCGCTGGGCCCCAGCGCGCCCTTGCCATGGCCGCTGCCCAATACGCGGTCAGAGGTGACGGGCAAATTATCCGGATCGAGTGAACTGCTGCTCATGGCTGCCTCCCATTAATAAAAAATGAGCTTACTCCCCTGACCTGGCCAGCGGCGCACGCCTGCACGGCATTTTTCCCGGCGGAAATGCGGCACCGCAGCACTATTTTCATCAATTACTTCACAAATGTAATATTCATTGCTATAGTTAACTTAAGTAAGCATCTTCTCATCCAGAAACTGCTTCATCGGCGGCACGGCGCCCACCAGCACCTTGCCACCGAAGCGACCGGTCCGTGGCGAACCGGCCCATGCACCCAGCCATCATGCACATATTGGAGTTTCATCATGCAAGCCAAATCACTCATCACAGCATTGTTTGCCATCACCACCGCTACCTCGGCTTTCGCCCAAAGCGCCGCGCCAGCCGCCAGCGAGCAACTCACGCGCGAGCAGGTCACGGCCGAATACATCCGCGCCCGCAATGCCGGCGAAATCGCCAGCAGCGAAGTCGACTACCCGAAAACGCCGGTCGCCGCCGCCAGCAAAGTGACGCGCGAGCAAGTCATGGCCGAGTTCTACGCCGCCCGCAAGGCTGGCCTGATCGCACAAACGGAAGCGGACTTTGATGTAGCGCAAACGACCAAGCACGTCGTGAAATAAGAAACCAGCCAGCATCCGTGTTGCGTCAGTAAGCACTCAGTTGTGGCGCAGCACTCGAGCCTGCCCCGGCCGGGCCACTCCCGGCGCTCACCGCAGCGAGCCGTGATGCTGCCAGCAACACCCCCTACACTTAGCCACCCCGGAGTTCCTGCATGTCCCTGCACCGCCGTTTGCTTGCCGCCAGCCTGATCCTTGTCTTGAGCGCTTGCGCCGACATGGCTCATATCGCACCGCAATCAGCCATGCTCGACGCCAACAAGCTGCAAGCGAGCAAAGCCATGCAGGCCGCTGCCATTGCCGCCATACAGTGGCCACGCACGCAATGGTGGCAAGACTTGCACGACCCCCAATTGAACCGTTTGATCGAGCAGGCGCTGGCGGACAGCCCCACCCTGCGCGGCGCCCAGGCGCGCGTGCGCCAGGCCGAGGCGCTGGCAGGCGCGTTGGAAGACAAGACCCGTCCGCAAGCCGATGCGACCGTCTCCCTCAACCGCGAGCTGTATTCGCAGCACGGCAGCACCCCGGCGCCGCTGGCCGGCAACTACGCCTGGCGCAACCAGGCCAGCGTCACCGCCGCGTACGACCTGGACCTGTGGGGCCGCAACCGCGCCGCCCTGTCCGCCGCCCTGGGCGACGTGCAGATGGCCTCGGCCGAATCGCAGATGGCCCGTCTGGCCCTGGAAACGGCGTTGCTGCGCACCTACATCGAGCTCGCGTATGCATTCCAGCTGCAGGACGTGATCGAACGCAGCCTGGCGCAGCGCGCGCGCATCCTCGACATCACGCGCCAGCGCAAGGCGGCCGGCATCGGCACCGATATTGACGTAGCGCAAATCGAAACCACCTTGCCGGCGGGACGCCGCCAACTGGAGCAATCGGCCGAGTCGCTGGCCCTGCTGCGCAACCAGCTGGCGGCCCTGACGGGCAAGGGCCCGGGCGCCGGTGCGGCGCTCACGCGTCCCGTGCTGCGCCTGGACCAGCCACTGGCCATCCCGGCCGCCCTGCCGGCCGACCTGATCGGCCGCCGGCCCGATATCGCCGCCCAGCGCTGGCGCGTGGAAGCGGCGGCGCAGCGCATCAATGCGGCCAAGGCCGAGTTTTACCCGAACGTCAACCTGGTAGCCTTTGCCGGCTTCCAAGCCTTCGGCTTCAGCCACTTTCTTGACACCAACTCGGAGATCCGCGGCGCCAGCCCTGCGCTAAGCCTGCCCATCTTTGCCGGCGCCCGCCTGCGCGCCCAACTGGGTAGCCAGACAGCCATCTACGACGCTGCCGTGGAGCAATACAACGCCAGCGTCATCAACGCCATGTCAGAGGTGGCGAATGCCGTCACCGAGGCGCAATCGCTGGAAAAACAGCAGCAATTGACGCTGCAGGCGCTGAGCACGGCGCAGCGTGCGCGCGACATGGCGGAAAAGACTTACAAGGCGGGCATGAGCGACGCCATTAACATGCTCAACGCGCAAGTGGCGCTGCTGGCGGAAGAACAGCAGCGGGCGCGAAATGGGGCGCGCGAGCTCGATCTCTACGTTTCCTTGATGAATGCACTGGGGGGCGGAATCTAAACTTGCAATCCTGGCATTGCCATGGCTCAACAAGATACAATCGGGACTTTATTCACACATGAAGGAATAGGACATGACCGCTTTTGACGCCACCTCCAAGCGGCTGCAAAACATCCGCACGCGCATGCCAGGTTTCCCCATGGAACTGATGCGCCTGTTGCGCATGACGTACCACATTCAAAAAGGCATGAGAGACTTGACCAATGCCGCGTTAAAGAAGCACGACTTAGTCGATGCCAGCTACATGGTGCTGGCCGTGCTGTACGGCACGGACGAGGAAACCTCGAACGCCTGCACCCTGGGCATGGCTTGCCATGAAAAGCCGGCCAATCTGACGCGCGTGTGCAACGACTTGGAAACGCGCGGCTTGATCCACCGCGGCACGCGCCCCGGCGACCGCCGCTCGGTAATGATTTCGCTGACCGACAAGGGCCGCGCGCTGATCGAAACGGCACTGCCCGACGTGTACCAGGAAACCTCTGCCCTGTACCAAGGCTTCACGGATGAAGAGCTGCAAGTGCTCGACAAGCTGTACCTGCGCCAGTTGCGCAACCTCAACAATCTCAACAAGCAGAACTGATCGCCTATCGATGACGCCAGCGACAGCAACAACATTCACGCCAGGCCCCTTGAGCCGGGCGGCCCGCTGGCTGGCGCTGGCGCTGCAAGACTGGCGCACGACGGAAGGCGAACGCTGGATCTACGTGCTCAAGACCCTGATCGCCGCGTTCTGCGCCCTGTGGCTGGCCTACCGGCTGGGACTCGATTCGCCCAGCACGGCGATGACCACCACCATCATCCTGGCCCTGCCCAGCAGCGGCATGGTGCTGGAAAAAAGCTTTTACCGTTTGTGTGGCACTGTGCTCGGATGCACGGCCGCGCTGACTCTGATCGGCCTGTTCCCGCAGCAGCCGGTGCTGCTGTTGGCCGGCCTGGCCCTGTGGGTGGGCCTGTGCACGAGTGGCTCGGCCCTGCACCGCAACGCCCAGTCGTATGTGTATGTACTGGCCGGCTACACCGCCTGCATGATCGTCCTGCCCGCCATCGAGCAGCCGCTGCAGGTATTTTCGCTGGCCGTCACGCGCGTGGCTGAAGTGGGCCTGGGCATCATCTGCTCGGCCGTCGTCTCGAGCGTGCTGCTGCCGCGCCACCAAGGCACGCAAGTGATGCGCACGGTGCAGGCGCGCTATCGCAAATTGCTTGCTTTTTGCCAGGACGTGCTGCAGCAAAAGCTCACGCCGGCGCAGGTGGAATTGACGCACCTGCAGTTTGCCGCCGACGTCGCGGCGCTGGAACTGGGCCGCTCGGCCGCCCTATTCGAAGTGAGCAGCGCCGTGGGCCACGCGCGCGCGCAAAACCGCAAGCTGCACGCCTTCAACGCCACCTTCATGACGGCGCTGACCACTTTCTATACCTTCCACCGCCTGTTCGAACGCCTGCAGCGCGACGGCGAGACACAGGTGCTGCAAGCCTGCGCGCCGCTGTACGCCATCGTCGCCGAAGCGCTGCAGGCAACGCCCTCGCAAGGCTCGCTCGACACCATGCAGCGCCATTTGCGAGCGGCGCTGGCGCTGGCGCGCGCGGACATCGACGCGACCGGCATCGTGCATGCGCAGCGTATCGACTTCGACACGATGTGCGAACTGCTGGAACGCTACACGCGCGACATGAGCCGCTTTCACGAAGTGTATTCCAGCCTGGCGCACGATACGCCGCTGAACCTGAGCACGCCTCAGGCGTATGCGCCGAAGACGCCGCCCGCGCTGGTCATCGCCAGTGGCGCGCGCGCCGGCATCAGCCTGGCTCTGCTGGCGCTGGGCGCCTACTTCCTGGCCTGGCCGTATGCCAGCACGGCGATGCTGATGGCAGCCGTGTTCTGCGCTCTGGCCTCGTCCTCGCCGCGCCCCATCATGATGATACGCCAAGTGCTGGCGGGCTTCCTGATCGCCCTGCCGCTGTCGCTCGTGTGCGTGTATTGCGTGCTGGTGCATGGCGACGGCTTCCCCATGTTGGTGCTCAGTTTTGCGCCCTTCCTGGCCGTGGGCCTGTACCTGATGACCAATCCTGCCAAGCTGGGGGTGGGCCTGGGCATGTCGACCTTCATCACGCAGATGGCGCCGAGCAACCTGATGCATATCGATGGTGCGGCGTTCCTGAACACGGGCATGGCGCTGATCGTCGGCCTGATGCTGGCCGCCCTCGTGTTCGCCGTGCTGCTGCCCGAGCACACCATGGGCCACAAGGACCATGTCGGTCCAGCCCTGTGGCGCGAAGCGCTGCAGGCGTGCACGGCACCTGCGCACCGCGTGAAACACCGCTTCGACAACCGCGTGCGCGATCTGCTCAGCCAGCTCAACGCGGCGGCCGGGCCGGCGCCGGGCGAGGCCACGCGCGCCATCGTGCGCCAGGCTTTGACCCTGCTGGAAATCGGCCACTCGGTGATCGACCTGCGCGAACTGATCGCCAGCGCCTGCGCCAACAGCCGCGCGCGCGACGCGCTGCAACGCTGCGTGGACAGCATCGCCGCCTGGCTGCACACGCGTGGCGCAGCGCAACTGCAGGGGGCACTGGCTGCCACCTTGCAGGCAGGCGCCGTGGTGCGTGCGGCGCAAAAGGACACGGCGGCCGACGCCGCTGCCACAGCCGAACACCAACAGGAGCAAGACCTGCGCCTGCACACGGCCTTGGTCGACCTGCATTCGATCTACACCTCATTACTCGACAACATGGCGCCTGGCGCCGGAGACCGTCATGACGCGTGAATTTGCCCTGTTCGGCATTCTGATTCCTACCCTGCTACCCCTGTTCATCCTCAGCATCGGCCTGCAAACCCTGCTCGACCGCATCCTCGGATCGCTGGGCGTGTACCGCATGGTGTGGCACCCGTCACTGGCGCGGCTATGCATCTTCGTCGTCATCTTTGGCGCGCTGGCTTTATCGCTGTACCAATGATGTTCAAACAAAAAAAATGTTCAATCTGATCAAGGAAGGGCTACCGACATGGTAAGCAAACTGACCCGCTATGCCATCACCGTGCTGCTGCTGGCTGCGGCCCTCTGGACCGGCAAGACCGTCTGGAACCGCTACATGGAATCGCCATGGACGCGCGACGGGCGCATCAAGGCCGATATCGTCAACATCAGCGCCGACGTGGCCGGCACCGTCATCGACGTGCTGGTGCGCGACAACCAGGTAGTGCAAAAGGGCGACATCCTGTTCGTCGTCGACCAGGAACGCTATGCCAGCGCGCTGGCGCAGGCCAACGCCGTGCTGGCCATGCAAAAGACGGAACAGGGCCGCCGTGGCAAGGAGGCGCAGCGCCGCGCCAATCTCGACGCCAGCATCATCTCGACGGAAAGCCGCGAAAGTGCGGCCTTTGCCGCCAGTTCGGCCTCGTCGCAAGTGCAGGCGGCGCTGGCCGCGCGCGCATTGGCCCAATTGAACCTGGATCGCACCACCGTGCGCGCCCCCGTCAGCGGCTACGTGACCAACCTGAACGTGCACAAGGGCGATTTCGCCGCCGTCGGCGCGGCCAAACTGGCCGTCATCGACAGCGCCTCGTATTATGTCGTCGGCTACTTCGAAGAGACCAAGCTAGGCATGCTGGCGCAGGACGACAAGGCGGAGATGAATCTGATGAGCGGCGCCACCCTGCATGGCCACATCGAAAGCATCGCGCGCGGCATCACCGACCGCGATGCCGCCACGGGCCGCGAATTACTGGCCGACGTCAATCCCACCTTCAACTGGGTGCGCCTGGCGCAGCGCGTGCCCGTGCGCATCCACATCGACGAGCAAGACAAGAACCAGGCCCTGGTGGCCGGCACGACTTGCACCGTCGTCATCACGCCCCATTCTGCACGCGAGTCCAAGCCAGCACCTCGCACGCATAGTTGACGCAGACGGCATGGCCATGGCTGCTATCGGGCATCAAGAGCAGTGCCTTCATTGCCCCGGCATGCTAGTCTGGTTTCGTCCTGCGCGGACCAAAAAAAACCCGCGCGCGGCGGGTTCTTCGTGCAACGCATTCAATTCCTGAAATGCGTCATGGCGTAGCCCAGATGCTGCCACCAGTGCTCGCGCGACTGCACCGACGCCAGGCATTTCGCATCGATCTCGTTCTTGAACGTGGGGTCCACGCAAGCCTTGCCGGCCAGCGCATTGCGCTGGTTTTCCACGTTGACGATGGCGATCGCCAGCCACGCCAGGAGGGCGAAGGCCAGTGCGCACAAAGTCCAGGGCAGCTGTTTCATGGTGCGCTACGCGCTTACTTCTTCGCCGGCGCGGGAGCGCGCTCTTTCAGCGTGCGCGCCACCAGTTCATCCATCACGCTCAAGGTCGCGGCCTGGGTTTGCGGCTCGGACTGGCCCGGACGCGACAGCTGCGCCGGCGACGTGACGAAGCGGCCATCGATGACGATGGTCGGCGCGCTGTCGATCTTGCTGGCGGCGATCAGTTGCTCGTTGCGTTTCAGTTTGGTCTGCACGCCGAAGGAGTTGAACATGTCCAGGTATTTCGCCTTGTCGATGCCGTTTTTCACCAGCAGATCGAGGATGGCGTCATCGCGGTTCAGGCGATTGCGCTCGACGTGGATGGCGCGGAAGATCTTGTCGTGGAACTGCTCCAGCTGGCCCATCGCCTCCAAGGTGGCATAGGCCTTCGCCTGCGCGTCTTTCAGGCCGGAGAAGGCCAGGTGGATGCGGCGGAAGGCGATCTTGTCACCCTGTTTCTTGACCCAGTCGTGCATCAGCGGATCGAGCGCATAGCAATGCGGGCAGGAATACATGAAGTACTCGACCACTTCCACCTTCTTGCCCGTGTCGGTGCGCACTGGCGTCGACAGGGTGGTAAAGCCGGTATCGGCCGCCATGGCGCCGCCGGTGGCCGCTACCAGGGTGACGGCGGCGAACAGGGGACGCAAGAAACGCAGAAAACGCATATTAATCCTTCATCATAAAGTGGTCGTGAACGGTGGCAGATTACCACTTTTTGCACTGGGCGATAAAGCTGCGGTGGAAAAATAACACTTTACGCGCTCCGTTTGCGCCTGATTAAGCCACTCTTAAGCGCCGTTACGCGTCTGCCTCAGAAATGGTAGCGCGCCGAGACGCGCAGCTGGCGCGCATCCCTGAGATAAATGCTGGAGCGGCAGCCCGGCGCAGCACCGTAATGGTGGCGGTTGGCCAGGTTGCTGCCGGCCAGTTCCAGCTCCCACGCACCAAGCTTGCGCACGTAACGCCCGTCCACGCTGGCAAACGCGGGCACTTGCGCCAGGCAGCTATTGTCGAAATCGCGGCCATAGCGCAGGGCGCGCAGCCACTGCACGCCCGCATCAAAGCTGGCGCCAGCGTGCCCCGTCCAGTACAGACGCAGGCTGGCCAGGGTCTTGGGCACCAGAGCGATATCGGGACCGTCGTAGGCGTAGTCGTCATAGCGCGCATGCACTTGCCGCACCTCCACGTCGAGGCGCCAGTCGGGCGCCAGCGCCATGCTGGTCTCGATGGCGATGCCGTCGCGGCGCGAAGGGTCGAGATTGCCAGCAAAACCGAGCTGGCCCAGGCTCTGGTCGAAGACGATCTGGTTGCTCAGACGCTCGCTGAAAACGCGCACGGAAGCGCTGCGCGCCGCGTCGCCGAAGGTGGCGCCCACTTCCGTTTCACGCCGCTGCTGTCCCGCCAGCGGGCGGTAGCCGGCGCTGGTATAGCCATCATCATCGATGCGATAGCTGCATGCGGCCTTGGCGTACACGCTCAATTGCGGGTGCAGCTGCAAGCTGCCCTGCAAGTCCCAGGCGTTCTGGTTTTCCCAATCGCTGCCAGCGGCGGGCAGGTCGGCCGGATCGAGCTGGAACTGTTCATGGCGCAAGCCCAGCAGCAGGCGCGGCGCATACGCGCCGCCGAAAGCGAGCTCTTCGCGCAGCAACAGCGCGCGCGAATACTGCCGGCGCTGCGCATCGCCATCGCGGCCCGAGCGCCGCTCCCACTGCATCAGGTCCAGGCCCACTTCGGTATCCGTGCCCACGCCGCCCACCTTGCCGTAATGGCGCATGCGGGGCGCGAGTTGACGACGCCGGCTGCTGTATCGCGATTCGCTGCTGCCGTTCGCGCCCGCATAGTAGGCCGTGGCGTACTTTTCCCGCTGCGACAGTTCCACGCCGAGCTCAAAATTACCCACATAACGCTGCACGAAGGCGCTGGCGCGCCGCACTTCATAGCGATACAGGTCTTCCGGGCGGGCCGCCAGCAGGGCCAGGAACGGCGCCTCGGGCGCGCGGTAGTGGGTATCCTGGTTCAGCTGATCGGCACTGAAACCGAAACGGCCCTGGCGCAGCTTCCATTCCGCGCCAAGGTTGACGCTGCGCTGGTGGAACACGCTGCCATCGCGGTAATTGCCATTGCGCAGCCCTTCGATGGCCGCATCAAGCGACATGCCGTCCTGGTCGCGCGACAGAGCGCCGCGCACGCTATGCTGGCCGCCCTGCCCCAGTTCGCTGTAGAAGTCGCCATGCGTGACGCCAGCCGCGCCGTCCCCCGGCGACGCCGCTGGCGCCACACGCTCCTGCGCGCGCGCCGGCATGGCCAGAGCGCACAGCAGCAAGATGCGCGTGGCGATGGTCAGGGCGGACGGGGCTGGCATCATGATAGAAAGCTGGCTGCGCTGCCGCAGCACGGTAGCGCAATGGAGAGATGAAGGGATGGCAAAGGAAAAACATTATACGCACGGCGCGCGGTACCGCAAGCACCAGCCCAACGGTACTTTTCAAGTACCGTTATCTTATTGATTATTTAGAATTTTTATTAATATATTAAGATCGGCGTCCCGCTGCTGGCGACGCAACTGGCGGCGCTGGTGCTGGCGCGGACGCGCAGCGCACGCTTGTGCGCGCTGATCGGCCTCAAGCGCTCGCTCACGTAGTTAGCGTTACGTCCCCAGGCGAGCTTCATCGGCCAAGAAGTCGATGAAGGTACGCACTTTCGACGATAGATAGCGGCGGCTCGTGTAGACGGCGTAGACCTTGCCGCCGGCCAACTTGAAATCATCGAATAGGCGCACCAGCCGCCCCGCCGCCAGGTCCGCCTCCGTTTGCCACGATGGCAACAGGGCGATGCCCATGCCGTCGAGCGCAGCGGCGTGCAGCAAGCTTTCGTTATTACATTGCAGCACGGGCTCAAACTTCACCGTCACGCTTGCGTGTGGGCCGTCAAACCTTAATTCGTTGCCGTTTGATAACAAGGAATAGCTGATCATGGCATGCTGCGCCAGGTCTTGCGGCAACTGTGGATGCCCGGCGCGCGCCAGATAGGCGGGCGCCGCCACCAGGTGAAAGGCGATGCTGCCGATGGGCCGCGCGATCAGCGTCGGCGATGGTGCCTGGCTCACGCGCAGGGCCAGATCGAAGCCCTCTTCCACCAGGTTGACCACGCGCCCGCTCAAGTCGATGTCAAACGTTACTGCCGGGTAGCGCTCGCGGTAAGCTACCAGGGTGCGTGTAAAGATGGCGTTGGCAAACCAGACGGGGGCGCTCAGACGCAGCATGCCGCGCGGCACCACCGTCGTGCGGCCCACGGTCGCTTCCACCTCGTCGAGAGTGTCGAGCATGTCGCGGCACTGTTCAAAATACACCTTGCCGATTTCCGTCAGGCTCAGGTGGCGGCTGCTGCGGTTCAGCAGCCGCGCATCCAGATGGCGCTCCAGGTGCATCACATGCTTGCTGACCATTGCCGGCGACAGATCGAGGCGCTCGCTGGCGCGCACGAAACTGTCCAACTCCACCACGGCGCGAAATACGCGCATGCTGCGCAAGGTATCCATGAGCACCCCATCATCAACAAAATGGAAATGATATCTGAATAATTTCGATCTTGATCAACTGAATTTGCATGACTATCATCGACAGCATCAGCCATTACCCTCAGGAGCCGCCATGCAAGAACACACATTCCCCACCTACTTCGTGTCGCACGGCGGCGGCCCGTGGCCATTCATGAAAGACCAGTTCGGCGACCGCTACGCCGTGCTCGAAGCATCACTGCAAGACATCGCGCGCCAGATCGGTAGGCGTCCGAAAGCGGTCCTAGTCGTCACGGCGCACTGGGAAGGGCCGCAGTTCCTCGTCTCAGCCAGTCCGCAGCCGGGCATGATCTACGATTATTCGGGCTTCCCGCCGCACACCTATCAAATCGAGTACCCGGCGCCCGGCGCGCCGGCACTGGCGGCGCAGGTAAAACAGTTGCTCGACAAGGCCGGCCATCCGGCGCGCCTGGACCACGAGCGCGGTTTCGACCACGGCACCTTCAGCGCCCTGTTCCCCATTTATCCACTGGCGGACATGCCGCTGGTGCAGCTATCGCTGCAGCACGACTACGATCCGCTGGCGCACGTCGAGGTGGGCCGCGCGCTGGCGAGCTTACGCAGCCAGGGCGTGCTGATCATTGGCAGCGGCCTGTCCTACCATAATCTGCGCCAGTTCGGCCAGGCCGGCGCCGGCGCCTCGCAACAGTTCGACGCCTGGCTGCGCCAGGCGATGGCCCTGCCGCCGGCACAGAGGCTGGAACAACTGCTGGCCTGGGAAAGCGCGCCCGGTGCGCGCCAGGCCCATCCACAGGAAGACCATCTGCTGCCCCTGATGGTGGCGCTCGGTGCGGCCGAGCAAGAAGCGGCGCACGTGGTGTACCACGAGGAGGATTTTTTTGGAGCGCTGGCGGTGAGCAGTTTCAGGTTCGGAGAAGGCGCCGCCGCTTAAAAAAAAAGCCGCGACAGCCATGTCGCGGCGTTTTCCTTAGTGAAGCGGTAACTTGGGCGGCAACTTAGGTACCGCGCTTGCCGCGCGCCGCATTCTTGGCCTTTTCGGCCGCTATCTCTGCCGCTTTCGCCGCTTTTTCCGCCATTTCGGCGGCGTGCTGGGCCAGCAGGGCAGCACGCGTGTCCGGCGTTTCCAGCGAGATACGCCCAAGGATGCCGCTGCGATAGTCGAGCAGCAAGGTATGCGAGGCTTTCTCGAAATCGTAGTCGCCGCCCTTGATGCGGAAACCGCGCTTGGCGGCAATGCCTTCAACCACGCCGATGGCGTCGACTTCGCCAACCTTGGTGCCATAGCGGGTTGCCAGCATGTCCGGATAGCGCTTGAGCAATTCCTCGGCCAGGAACACGGCCACTTCCTCTTCGATCAGCGCATTAGAGCCGATAGCGTGGCTGGCCGCCAGCATCAGGCCGTCGCTAGGGATGGCGATCTTCGGCCACAGCATGCCGGGCGTGTCGACGAGGATGGTGTTCTTGTCCAGATACAGCTTTTGCTGCATTTTGGTCACGGCCGGCTCGTCGCCCACCTTGGCCACGCGCTTTTTCAGCAGCGCATTCATCAGCGTCGACTTGCCCACGTTGGGGATGCCCATGATCATGATGCGCAGTGGCTTCGTGGGCACGCCGCGGTGCGGCGCCAGCGATTTGGCCAGGTCCGGAATGCGCGCCACGTCGCCCGGCTTCTTGGTCGTCATCGCATACGCGGTCACGCCATCCTGGGCATTGAAATAGGCCACCCACGCGGCAGTAGCGGCGGGATCGGCCAGGTCGATCTTGTTGAGGATCTTCAGGCAAGGGCGCTGGCGGAACAGGCGCAACTCGTCCACCATGGGATTGCAACTGGCTGCCGGCAGGCGCGCATCCACCACTTCAATCACCAGGTCGGTGTTTTCCATGGTCTCGGCCGCTTTCTTGCGGGCCGCGTTCATGTGTCCTGGGTACCATTGTATCGCCATGCTCTTGCCTTCAGTTCGTTCAATCAATCCGCTATTTTACGTGGTTGCCGCCACGACGTCCCATTTTCCGCCGCCAGCGCCGGCCATGCGACGCGGACGAGACAATTGGTGATAATTTAGCAGTTACTTGAATGATAATATCCACAGTCCGTCCAGCCTGGCCGGTTTCCCCCATTGCACGCTCAACCTGGCACGCATTCCATGCATCTCTCCCATTTCCCCGTCCTCGCCGCCCTTTGTGCCTGCCTGCTGCCGGCCATGGCCCAGGAACAAGCGGCGGCGCCCGCCGACACGGCCGGCGAGGAAGTGCAGCAACTTGTCGAGGTGCAAGGTACGCGCGATCCCGACCTGCGCCCCTACCGCACCATGCTCAAGGGACTCGACGCGTATGCCGACCACCAGCGTCTGGCGCCGGGCGCGCCGCTGCGCTTCATGCTGTTCCCGGCCACGCCGAACGCCAGGCTCGATGGCGTGACCTTGCACCTGTCGGCCGACAAGCTGTCTATCCCCGTGCCCCTGGCGGCGGACGGCAGCTTCACCTTGACGCGTGACAAGACTGCCTACGACGCGAATGCTGACCTGCTCAGCAACAAGAAACGCGACACGCTGCGCTGGCGCCCCGACATCCACACGCCGGGCCTGGCGCAGAACGTGCGCCGCCTGGGCGACTTGCGCCTGGAGTGCGAAATCCGCTGGGCCGTCGAGCAAGATGGCCTGTCTTTTGTTCAGCGCAACCTGTTCCGCATGGCAGGCGGGCCGTGCCACTCGTCGCTGATCCAGGTGCCGTTTCCCGTACTGCGCAAGCTGCTTGCGGTACAGGCGCGCTCGGGCGAGCGCACGCTCGATGTCCACGTCACGCAAGACCGCCAGCGCTATGTGCCGCCCTTGCATGACCTGAACTGGGACGACAATACCTTGCTGACCATGACGTACGCCGACGACGGCAACATGACTGGAGCGGCCCGCGCAGCGCCCATCAAAGCACCGCTGCGCCAGTGATACGCAGCAGGGAAGTCAAGTCGATTAGTTCCGCAAGGATCTTTATATTTACTGCAAGCAACAAAAAAGTGTGCTCTAATATCGCCTCTTAAATTAAAAGCAATTATTTCCAGGCTAGCGACACCAGGTGCAGGGAAATACGCGCTGGGTAAAGCTCGATATGATGATAATGGAACACACTGGCGTGGCGCCAGCGACGCACACGAAATGCGACGGCGCCAGCGCGCGCCCCGCCAAGGCCGTGCCGCGCCATGGCAGCATGCAGCAGTGGGAGAAACAATGCCGGCAGTGGCAGCAGCGAGTGATGCAACTCGAAGAGCGCCTGAAACGCCAGAGCGCCGACAGCTATGGCTTGCAAATGCTGTATGACCAGCTGGTCAATGAAATCAAGCACCAGCGCGACATGTTGCAGCTCGACAGCTTCGACGCGGAGAAATCATCGCTCGTCTACACCCAAGCGTGGCACCGCTTCATGGCCGGCGACGCACTCGACTACCAGACCCACCGCCACACGCATTCGCGCAGCCTGCCCAGCTTGCTGTAGTGACAGCATACGCAGGACAGCGCAAGCATTACAGCCCGAGCCTTATAGCCCAAGCCTTACAGCTCCGCCAGCGCCTTCACATGCGCGGCCACGCTACGGCCCAGCGACGACAGGTTATAGCCTCCTTCGAGGCAGCTGACGATGCGGCCTTTGCCATACTGATCAGCCACGCTCATCATCTGCTGCGTCAGCCAAGTATAGTCGGCCTCCACCAAGCCCATGCCACCCACGTCGTCTTCGCGGTGGGCATCAAAACCAGCGGAAATGAAAATCATCTGCGGCTGCTGCCGGTGCAGCGCCGGCAGCCAGTGGTCGAGCACCAACTGACGCACCGCATCGCCCTTCGAGCGGGCCGGCACCGGCACGTTGACGCGCGTATCCGTGTAAGACTCGACATCACTGTAGGGATAAAAAGGGTGCTGGAAAAAACTCACCATCAGGATGCGTGGATCGTGCGCCACGGATTCGGCCGTGCCATTGCCGTGGTGCACGTCAAAGTCGACGATGGCGACGCGTTCCAGGCCGCGCACGTCGAGCGCATGCTTGGCAGCGATAGCGACATTGTTGAACAGGCAGAAACCCATGGGTTCACTGGGCCGTGCATGGTGGCCGGGCGGGCGGATCGCGCAAAAGGCGTTGCTGATCTCGCCATCGATGACGGCATCCGTGGCAGTCACGGCCGAACCAGCGGCAGCGAGCGCCGCGTCGTAGCTGTGTGCGTTGAGCAAGGTATCGCCGTCGAGCGGATAGTAATCGCCCTCGGACGGCACGTTGTCGCGCACCAGACCGATGGCCATGGCGCTATGATTGCGCTCGATATCGGACAATTGCGCGCGCGCGCCGTCGCGGTGCTCGACCAGGTCGCTGATGTGCGCGAGTATCAATTGATCGTTGATGGCCTGCAAGCGGGCCGGCGATTCAGGGTGCCAGTCGCCCATTTCGTGGCGCTGACAATCGGGATGGGTATAAATGGCTGTGCTCATGCGCTGTACTGGTTACCTCTGTCTCTGCTCTCTATCCATGCCGGGAAGCGCGCCGGAATCGCTGCAAGGCATTCCTGCCTGGCGCGTTCTCGCATACAATCACCGGCTGGTCTATGCCTTCCTTGCCACTTTTGCTGTCATGCTAATCTACCACGAGCGCGTGGCGCGCGGTCGGCGCCGTTTGACCTGGTCAAAGCGATTGTAAATTAAATAATCCATGCTCCTGTGATAAAAATACTACGCTTTTAAAAATACACCAGCGAACTGTTCACGCCGTGCACACCAACCGGGTGCGAGCAGCGCTGCGGCAGCGCCCGCCCTGCTGCGCCCTGGCCGGCCTCGATGACAGCAAAACCGGGGCGCACGCCACCATCACTCAGGTTCTGGCAATCTATGCCACGATGCAGTATGGTGATGCCAACCCAGATAAATAATGCCGCGTGCGGCGCAGCTTGCGCCGCCTGCCAACCCAATGCCGATGAGACGCTCCTTGTTACCGATCAAAACCTCTGCCCTGTGCCTGCTCCTCGCCCTCCCGCTGTGCCTGGCAACGGCGCACGCTAGCGAAAACAACAATATCTCTGCCGCCGACCGCGCCCGTGCCATGCGCGCGGCCAAGGCGCCGCCCAGCAAGGCGACGGCCAAGCAAACACCGGCAAAATTCGACTTCGAAGGCGAGTTTGTCGACTATGCCAACTGGAAAGAAGTACGCGCCTTCCTCGACGAGATGTCCGCCAAGCATGGCTTTGACCGCGCCGAACTCGATACCCTGATTGGCAAAGTGCGCTACGTCGAGTCGACCGCGCAATTGATGAAGCCAGCGCCGCCGGGCAAGCCGAAGAACTGGCAAGCCTACAGCGCGCGCTTCATCGAGCCCGTGCGCATCGATGCGGGCGTGAAATTCTGGGAAGAGAACGCGGAAGCGCTGGCGCGCGCCGAGCGCGAGTATGGCGTGCCAGCCGAAATCATCGTCGGCATCATCGGCGTGGAAACCGTGTACGGACGCAACACCGGTCGTTTCCGCGTGCTCGATGCGCTGACGACGCTGGCGTTTTCCTACCCGGAAAGCCCCACGCGCGCTGCGCGCATGGAGTTTTTCAAGGGAGAGCTGGAAAACGCGCTACTGTATGCGCGCAAGGATGGCATCGATCCATTGACACTGCTCGGTTCGTATGCGGGCGCTATCGGCCTGCCCCAGTTCATGCCCAGCAGCATCATGAAATACGCGCTGGACTTCGATGGCGATAGCCATATCGACCTGCGCAATTCTACCGCCGACGCCATCGGCAGCGTGGCACATTTCCTGGTCGAACACGGCTGGCGGCGCGATGACCCGGCCATCAGCACGTACCGCGTCAGCGTCTCGTCCAGCCACGCGTGGGAAAAGTTCATCGGCCAAGGCTTGCAAGCGAAGTACCGACTGGAAGAACTGCAAGAGGCCGGCGTGAGCAGCATGACATCCACGCCTCGCAACATGCTGTTCGGCTTGATTGACCTGCAAAATGGTTCAGAAGCAACTGAGTACCACTTGGCAAGCAATAACTTCTTTGCTATAACTCAGTACAATAGAAGTTACTTTTATGCCATGTCCGTGATCGACTTGGGCAAGGCCATCAGCCAAGTACGCGCACGCTAACCGAAAGTCAGTCTAAGGTTATAATATTACTTGTAAGAAAGCGTAAGCGATGTTGAAGCAAGCAGCAAATAAGTCTATGGTGGGGCCGATACCATGAGCCAGCCTCGCTCGCCAGCCTTTGTGCGACGCCGGATACAGAAATTACTTTATAATTAACTTATTTAAAAATACAATTTTTGCTCTACCATAGAGCATAATAAAGAATAAATATCTGTTGCAGCAAGACAACACTTATTTTATACAAAGCAAGATTTTGAGACTTTCCAGTCTGAAATTGAATCCTGCTGTACAATTGTGTATATATCATGAAAAACTGTATCCCGGATCGTCCCGTGTGTGAATTCGTTCCTTTTAGTAAAGAATGAACATGAACGCAGCAAGAGCGAGCTCCGAGTGTTTTTTACTTTGCAGTGCAACTACAGAAGGAACATTAACATCATGACAAACCAAGTCGGCATTGATATGAACAGCGATTCGGACTCCGACGATCTGCTCCAATACAACCCAAACAGATTGCTCGATACCCTGATCGAAAACTTGCGCCTGAAAAACGACGCAGCGCTGTCCCGCGCGCTGGAAGTGGCGCCACCGGTGATCAGCAAAATCCGTCACCACCGCCTGCCTGTCGGCGCATCGCTGCTGATCCGCATGCACGAAGTGAGCGACCTGAGCATCCGCGACCTGCGTTACCTGATGGGTGACCGTCGTAATAAATTCCGCATCAGCGACAAGCAATTCAAGCCAAAAGAAGGCGAAACGTCACAAGGCTGATCCTGCCGCTTGCGCAGGTTTTCCCTCCCTGCCGTGGGGAGGGGGTATTTCTCGTCATTCTCAGGCCGATCTGGCCAATATCCGCTCCCCCCCCCCACGCTGTACCGACGCGCAATCGAAGCGTAGCGAGCGGCGGCGATATATGACCAAGAAACGCCAGCGGGCAGCCGCACGCGGCAGCCAAGCCGATGCACCAAGGCGGTGCGCCGCGCAGTGGGTTTGCCTGGGCGTGCGTACTCAGGCCGGAAAGACACCGGTCGAGAGATAGCGGTCGCCGCGATCGCAGACGATAAACACGATCGTTGCGTTTTCCACCGTTTGCGAGATGCGCAACGCGATTTCGCAGGCGCCGGCTGCCGAAACACCACAGAACAAGCCCTCTTGCGCCGCCAGACTACGCGCCATGCGCTCGGCCGCGCCCTGGCTCACGTATTCCACCTGGTCCACGCGCGACTTTTCGAAAATTTTCGGCAAGTACGCTTCCGGCCATTTACGGATGCCAGGAATCTGCGAGCCATCTTCGGGCTGTGCGCCGATGATCTGGATGGCGCGATTCTGTTCCTTCAAATAGCGCGACACGCCCATGATGGTGCCCGTCGTGCCCATGGCGCTCACAAAATGCGTCACCTGACCATGCGTATCGCGCCAGATTTCAGGGCCCGTGCTTTCATAGTGCGCACGCGAATTATCTTCATTGGCGAACTGGTCGAGAATAATGCCGCGGCCATCTTTCTGCATCTGCTCGGCCAGGTCGCGCGCATATTCCATGCCGCCGGTCCTCGGCGTGAGCAAGATATCGGCGCCATAGGCGGCCATGCTCTGGCGGCGCTCCACACTGAGATTGTCCGGCATCAACAACAGCATCTTGTAGCCACGCAAGGCGGCGGCCATGGCCAGCGCGATGCCCGTGTTCCCGCTGGTAGCCTCGATCAAGGTATCGCCTGGCTTGATGGCACCGCGCTCTTCAGCGCGCTTGAGCATGGACATGGCGGCGCGATCCTTCACGGAGCCGGCAGGGTTATTGCCTTCCAGCTTGCCGAGGATGACATTGTTGCGCGCTATCGCATCAGCGCCCGGCAAGCGCGTCAGTTGCACCAGCGGGGTATTGCCTATCGTATCTTCAAGTGTCTTGTAAGCCATTGTGTCTATTTGAGTCATGTCAACAAAGACCCATTCTAATATGAGATGCTGGACGGCGCATGGCTAAAAACTGCCGTGCTGCCAGGCAACGCCGGCTCCACCCAGCCGCGTGCCAAGTCGCATGGCGCCTGGCTTTGCGCCATGCAAAGCTTGCCGCGCACGCTGTTCCAGCTGGCTGCACGCGCCTGCGCTGGACGCGTGGCGATTAGTTATTTTAGTAATTTGCTTATTCAGTCCATGCATCAGTGATACCCGGCAGCACGGCCCAACTCATGCCCGAAGCCACCCAGACGAGCCAGCCCAGGCCAGTCGCCTCGGGCTCCAGGCCCGTATGCAGCAGATTTCCCTGTCGTCAGCGTAGCGCGACGGCAAGGTCTGCCAGTATGCGGCCGACACCACCGATCAGCCGCAAGGCGGACACAATAAAAAACCCCGCGCGGCCGGTACCACACGGGGTTTTCTGCACGTGTTGCGCGGCACCACCACACAACACGCTTGACAGCTATACAGTTGACAGCGACACAGTTACTTCTTCTCGGCTTCAGCCTTCTTCGCATCGGCTGCAGTGAGTTTCGCTTCTTTCTTCGCAGCCGCCGCGGCAGCCTTGGCTTCCTTCTTCGTTTCAGCGGCTGTCTTGGCTGGCGCCGCAGCGGTGTCGATCGCAGCAGCTGGCTTCGCTGCGGCTTCTTTCGCTGCAACGTCCTTCACAGCAGCTTTTGCCGGAGCAGCTTTCGCCATCGGCGCCGCTGGCGCGCCGGACTTGGCCTGGCCATTTACCTGCAAGCCCGCCTCGGACAGTTTCATGGCGCTTTTCGGTCCAATGCCCTTCACGCGGCTTTCGAAATCGGCCCAATCCTTGAAGGCGCCGCCCTTGCTGCGTTCATCAACGATGGCTTTCGAGGTGCTGGGGCCGATGCCCTTGACGCTGTCGAGTGCTGCCTGGTCCGCCTTGTTGACATCGACCTGGGCAAAAGCAAATCCCATTGTCGCGATCAGGGTGACGATGGCCAACAATATTTTTTTGAACATGGGTATCTCTCCGTGGTGTGGTTGCAAGATAACTCGAACGCAAGGGAGGAACAGCGCCTTGAGCGTTTTAACGGCTGGGAGGTGATACGGTTGACAAGACGGCACCGCGCAAGGCACAGAAAGCCTGCGCCAGATCAAACAGCGGGCGCAGGCCGGAGAGGCAATACAAAGGCGGATTACTGCGGGAACAACTCTTCGCGGGTCACGGTGGCCGTGCCCAGCTTGCCGACGACGATGCCGCCGGCCCGGTTGGCCGTACGCACGGCATCGCCCAGGCCCATGCCGGCGCCCAGCATGGCCGCCATGGTGGCGATCACTGTGTCGCCAGCGCCCGAAACGTCGAACACTTCGCGCGCATCGGTCGGCATGTGCAGCACCTCATCGGCCGTGTACAAGCTCATGCCCTCTTCCGAGCGGGTCAGCAGTAAAGCGTCCAGGCCGAGTTGCGCGCGCATCTGCTGCGCGCGTTGCGTCAATTGCTCTTCCGTATTCCAGTTTCCAACCACGCGGCGTAGTTCGGACTTGTTCGGAGTGAGCACTGACGCTCCCGCATAGCGATTAAAATCATCACCTTTTGGGTCAACCATGACGATCTTTCCAGCGGCCCTGGCCGCCTTGATCATCTCGGACACATTCACCAGGCTGCCCTTGGCGTAGTCCGACAGTATCACCACGTCGTAGTGCGGCAGCAGCGCATTGAACTGCTTGAGCTTGTCGCGCAGCACCGTATCGCTGGGCGCATCCTCGAAGTCGATGCGCAGCATTTGTTGCTGGCGACCGATCACGCGCAACTTGATGATGGTGGAAATGGCCGCATCGCGCTGCAGATAGCTGTGGATGCCGCCACCTTCAAGCAGGCGCTCGACTTCGCTGCCAGCCTCGTCGTCGCCGACTACGCCCAGCAAGCTCGTCTTCGCTCCCAGCGCGGCCGCGTTGCGCGCCACGTTGGCAGCGCCACCGAGGCGCTCTTCGCGCTTTTCGATGCGTACGATAGGCACCGGTGCCTCCGGCGAAATACGGCTGACCTCGCCGAACCAGTAACGGTCGAGCATCACATCGCCCACCACCAGCAGGCGCACCTGGGCCAGCGCGGCCGGCGCCGTCAAGGCTGCCACCGCGTGGGCACTCATGCGCGTGTCAGGATCGAGCGACCAATCCCGTGATATTCGATGCCCGCCTCGACCATGATGGCCGGCTCGAACAGGTTGCGCCCGTCAAAGATCACGGGCTGCTTCAGGCGCGCCTTGATCTGCTCGAAATCCGGGCTACGGAAGGCTTTCCATTCAGTCACGATGGCCAAGGCATCGGCATCCGTCAGGGCGTCGAGCGGGCTGTCGGCAAAGCGCACCTGCGCCAATTGCTCCGGCGTCAAGTCCAGTTGCAGCACCCGCTTTGCCTCGGTCATTGCAACAGGATCGTAGACGGCTACCGTGGCGCCCCGCGCCAGCAAGTCCGCCAGCAGCACGCGCGCAGACGCTTCGCGCATATCGTCCGTGTTCGGCTTGAAGGCCAGTCCCCATACGGCAAAATGCCGGCCCGTCAGGTCCGCACCGAAGCGCGCGACCACTTTCCCGCCCAACACCTGCTTCTGCCGGTCGTTGACGGCTTCGACGGCGCGCAGGATGAGTAATTCCTGGCCGTGGCCGCGCGCCGTGCGTTCGAGCGCCTGCACGTCTTTCGGGAAGCACGAGCCGCCATAGCCGCAGCCCGCGTACAGGAAGCTATGGCCGATGCGCGGATCGGAACCGATGCCGTGGCGTACGGCTTCGATATCGACGCCCACCTTGTCGGCCAGGTTCGCCAGTTCATTCATGAAGGAAATACGCGTGGCCAGCATGGCATTCGCCGCATACTTCGTAAATTCGGCCGAGCGCACATCCATCCAGTAGGTGCGCTCGTGATTGCGGTTGAATGGCGCGTACAGGCTTTTCAGCAATTCGCGCGCGCGCTCGCCGTCCGCCGTGGCATCGACGCCGATAACGATGCGGTCCGGGCGCATGAAGTCTTCGACGGCCGCGCCTTCCTTGAGAAATTCCGGGTTCGACGCCACCGAGAACGTGGCGGTCACGCCGCGCGCGTCCAGTTCGCCCTGGATGGCGGCGCGCACTCTTTCGGCCGTGCCTACGGGCACGGTCGACTTGTCGACGATGACCTTGAAGCCCGTCATGTACTTGCCGATGCCGCGTGCGGCAGCGAGCACGTATTGCAGGTCGGCCGAGCCATCTTCATCGGGTGGCGTGCCGACGGCAATGAATTGCATCACACCGTGCGCAGCGGCAGCCTCGACATCGGTGGAAAAGGTCATGCGACCGGCGGCGCGGTTGCGCGCCACGACTTCTTCCAGGCCCGGTTCATGGATAGGGATGCCGCCGCTGTTGAGCAAGGCTACCTTCTGTACGTCCAGATCGAGACAAAAAACGTCGTTGCCCAGCTCCGCCAGGCAGGCGCCCGTCACGAGGCCCACATAGCCCGTGCCGATAATGGTAATTTTCATGGTTGTGCCGTATTTCTGAAATATAGGTGTTACATACGAGTACACGCCACGTTGCGCAAGGCAAGGTGGCGTGTACGATTAATCAGTTCATGACATTTAACTCTTCCGTGCGGCGTGGTGGGTAGGTTTCCCACTTGTTGCAGCCCGGGCAATGCCAGTAAAACTGGCGTGCCTTGAAGCCGCAGTGGCTGCACTGGTAGCGCGCGAGCTTCTGCGTGTAGCCGTGCACGAGGTTTTTTACCATCGACAGCTCGGACCAGATGGCGGCCGGCGCATCCATCATGCGAGCCTCGAGCAGCTTGTCCAGGCCCAGCAAGGTCGGCGTGCGGCGCAGCTCGGCGCTGACCAGCAGCTTCGCCGCTTCCACGCCGTCGAGTTCGATGACAGCCTTGAAGACCACTTCGATCAAGTCGATCGACGACGCCTCTTCCAGATAGGAGCGCAGCAGATTGACGCCTTCCTGTGCGCGGCCCACCTTGCTGTAGCCATCCATCAGACGCTGTGCCACCAAGGCCACGTGCGGCACGCTTTGCTGCTCCACGCGACGCCAGGTGGTCAGCGCACCTTCCACGTCGTCACGCGCCAGCAGCACGTCACCGGTCAGGATGGTGGCGCGCACGCTCTTGCGGTCCGTTTGCAGGGCTTTTTCCAACAGCGGCATGGCCTCGTCGGGCTTCATATGCACCAGCGCGTCATGTGCCAGCTCGCAATAAAACTGGGCGATTTCCTTCTGGCGCGCTCCAGCACCCGATTCCTGCAGCCCCACGGCCGCTTCGATGGCGCGCGACCATTCCTTTTCGCGCTGGTAGATTTCCAGCAGGGCGCGGCGCGCCTGGGCCGCATATTGCGTATCGACAAGGCTGTTAAAGGTTTCTTCGGCACGGTCCAGCAAGCCCGCCTTCAGGTAATCCATGCCCAATTCGTAGGCGGCATGGCTCTGCTGCTCCAGCGGCAAGTCCGGGCGCGCCAGCAAATTTTGGTGTACGCGGATGGCGCGCTCCGTTTCGCCGCGACGGCGGAACAGGTTACCCAGCGCAAAGTGCATATCGGCCGATTCCGGGTCCAGCTTGACGACTTCGATGAAGGCATCGATAGCCTTGTCATGCTGTTCATTGAGCAAGAAATTCAAGCCCTTGAAGTAGTTGCGCGGCAGGCTGCGCGATTCAGACACCAGTTGATGAATGTCCACACGCGCGGCAATCCAGCCCAGCGCGAAAAACACCGGGATACCCAATAGCCACCAGAGTTCAAAATCCATGCGATTGTTTTTATTCGAGTAAGAGAAATAGGAGCGACGGCGCCGATTACTGCGCGCTCACGCTGTCCGGTTGCGGCTGGACATTGCTGGCCACACCAACAGTCTGCAGCGCGGCAATGGTGGTTTTTTGCTTGTTCGCTTCGCGGCGGTGACGGAACACGGTCGGCGTCAGGGCCAGTACGCCGAGGCTGGCGCCGGCGACAAAAAAGCCCAGCAGCATCAAGACCAGAGGGCCACGAATTTCATAATTGAGGAAAACATGCAGGTCAACAACCTGCGCATTCTTCAGCGCAAAACTGAAGAACAGGACGAAAAGAACACAGCCAACGATGGTGGAGATGATTTTCATCGATACGCCCAGAAAGTACAAAAAATGCCGTATGGCACAACCTCGGAATGCCTGGCAGAAGCGTAGCGAGCGTCAGTGATTTGTGGCCGAGAAGCGCAATCGTACTGAAGTACGGTGAGCATCGCAGGCCGCAAAGCGCGACGCGCAGTAGCTTATGTCAGGTATTCTCAGCATATTAACAAAAAAAAGCGGCATCCAAGGACGCCGCTTTCTATGTCGCCTTCCAGCAGACGATTAATCCTCGATTATCGGTTGCCCGACCATCGCGTCCACCCGCTCGCGCAACTGTTTGCCCGGTTTGAAGTGGGGCACCCGTTTTTCGGGCACCATCACCTTGTCGCCGGATTTCGGGTTGCGACCGATGCGCGGTGGTCTGCTGTTCAGGGCAAAACTGCCAAAACCGCGGATCTCGATACGCTGGCCGGTCGCCAAGGCGTTGGTCATCGCATCGAGAATGGTCTTGACGGCATACTCCGCATCTTTCGCCACCAGCTGAGAATAACGCTCAGCGAGGCGGTTGATCAGCTCGGACTTTGTCATCTGCCGTATCCGCAGTCTTAGTTCTTGTTATCGAACTTAGCTTTCAACAAGGCGCCCAGGCTGGTGGTGCCCGAAGCTGCGTTGTTGTCGGTAGCGGCCATTTTCTGCATGGCTTCCTGGGTTTCAACGTTGTCTTTCGCTTTGATCGACAGTTGGATACCACGGGCTTTACGGTCAATGTTCAACACCATTGCTTCGACGCTATCGCCGACTTTCAGGTGCGTACCAGCATCTTCAACGCGGTCGCGCGAGATTTCGGAAGCGCGCAGGTAGCCTTCAACTTCTTCGGACAGTTGGATCACGGCGCCTTTAGGCTCAACCGATTTCACGGTACCGGTTACCAGCGAGCCTTTGTCGTTCATGGCTGCGAAGTTGTTGAATGGGTCACCTTCCAGTTGCTTGACGCCCAGGGAAACGCGCTCGCGCTCAACGTCGATGGCCAGAACGATGGCTTCCAGTTCGTCACCTTTCTTGAAGCGACGCACGGCTTCTTCGCCGGTTTCGGTCCAGGACAGGTCGGACAGGTGCACCAGACCGTCGATGTTACCGGCCAGGCCGATGAACACGCCGAAGTCGGTGATCGATTTGATCGCGCCGCGGACTTTATCGCCCTTCTTGTGGGTCACGCCAAAGTCATCCCAAGGGTTGGCTTTGCACTGCTTCATACCCAGCGAGATACGACGACGCTCTTCGTCGATTTCCAGAACCATCACTTCTACTTCGTCGCCCAGTTGGACAACTTTGTTAGGAGCAACGTTTTTGTTCGTCCAGTCCATTTCGGAAACGTGTACCAGACCTTCGATACCCTGTTCCACTTCAACGAACGCGCCGTAGTCGGTCAGGTTCGTTACTTTACCGAACAGACGGGTGCTTTGTGGGTAACGACGGGACAGACCGGTCCAAGGATCGTCGCCCAGTTGTTTCACGCCCAGCGAAACACGGTTCTTCTCTTGATCGTATTTCAGGACTTTGGCGGTGATTTCCTGGCCAACCGTCAGTACTTCCGACGGGTGACGTACACGGCGCCATGCCAAGTCGGTGATGTGCAGCAAGCCATCGATACCGCCCAGATCCACGAACGCGCCGTAGTCGGTGATATTTTTGACGACGCCGGTCACGACCGTGCCTTCTTTCAGCGTTTCCATCAGCTTCTGACGCTCTTCGCCCATCGAAGCTTCGATGACGGCGCGGCGGGACAGAACCACGTTGTTACGCTTGCGATCGAGCTTGATCACTTTGAATTCGAGGGTTTTGCCTTCGAATGGGGTGGTGTCTTTAACAGGACGGGTATCAACCAGCGAACCCGGCAAGAATGCGCGGATGCCGTTGGTCAACACGGTCAGACCGCCTTTGACTTTACCATTGACGGTACCGACGACGATTTCGCCCGATTCCATCGCTTTTTCCAGAGCCAGCCACGAAGCCAGACGCTTGGCTTTATCGCGCGACAGGATGGTATCGCCGAAACCATTTTCCAGCGATTCGATCGCCACGGAAACGAAGTCACCAACTTTGACTTCCAGTTCGCCGTGGTCGTTCTTGAATTCTTCGACAGGGATGAATGCTTCGGATTTGAGGCCAGCGTTCACGATCACGAAATTGTGGTCGAGGCGCACGACTTCAGCGGAAATAACTTCGCCGGAGCGCATATCTTGACGCGACAACGATTCCTCGAAGAGCGCAGCAAAACTTTCCATACCGGTAGATTCGTTAGTTGTAACAGTAGACATAGGGTTCACACAGGTTATCCAGCAGAGATCGCACCATGCGACTTAAACTGGGTTAGGTTTTTGACACACCCGGACAGGCCAGGAGCCGTCAACGGGCACCACATAGCATGGAAATCACACTATTTCACTAATGACGCATACCATTTCAACACGGTTTCGACGGCATCATCTGCCGTCATCGCCGAGGTATCGAGGACATGCGCGCCTTCCGCAGGGACCAGCGGCGCAATCGCACGGTGAGTATCACGTTCGTCCCGCGCTTGCAAATCCATCAGAAGGTCTTCCATATTAGCAGAAAAACCCTTGTCTATCAATTGCTTGTAGCGGCGTTGCGCGCGCGCCTCAACGCTCGCGGTAAGGAACACCTTTAAAGGCGCGTGCGGGAAGATCACCGTGCCCATGTCGCGTCCGTCTGCCACCAGGCCAGGCGTCTTGCGAAAACCCAGCTGCAAGCCTACCAATGCATGGCGCACGGTTGGCAACACAGCAATTTTTGACGCCGTATTGCCGACTTCTTCGGCACGGATCAACTCGCTGACGTTTTCGTGCGCCAGCAGGATCTCGCCGCCCGCAAAATGGCAGGGCAAATGTTCGGCCAGTTTGGCCAGCGCGTGCTCGTCGCGCAAATCCGTGCCACGGCGCAGCGCCGTCAAGGCAGTCAGACGGTACAGCGCGCCCGAGTCCAGGTAATGAAAGCCCAGCTTATCGGCCACGCGGTGCGCCACCGTGCCCTTGCCGGAAGCGGTGGGGCCATCAATGGCGATGACGGGAATATGAGAGGTTGGCATTATTTTGTCACTTTAAAAACGAGACCCAAAACGAAGACTGGGGTCGGACCTGGCGGATCGGAATGCCTTCCATTGGAAGGCATTCCCCCTGAGGGTCCGACCCCGGCACTTGTCTTAGGTTATATCAATGTATCCTTAGCAATCCCCGCAAACGCGGCGAAATACTCGGGGAAGGTCTTGGCCACGCATTTCGGGTCGTTGATGCGCATTGTATTGCCGCGACGCGCGGCGCCATCGAGCGCCGCGAGCGAGAAGCACATGGCCATGCGGTGGTCGTCATAGGTGTCGATGCTGGCGGCAAGAATCTGCGCCGGCGGCGTCACGCGCAGATAGTCCGCGCCCTCTTCCACTTCGGCGCCCAGCTTGCGCAATTCCGTCGCCATGGCAGCCAGGCGGTCCGTTTCCTTCACCCGCCAACTGGCGATATTGCGCAAGGTCGAGGTGCCGTCCGCGTACAGGGCAGCCACGGCGATCGTCATGGCCGCATCGGGAATGTGGTTGAAATCCATATCGACGGCTTTCAGCACGCCGCTCGAACGGGCTTCGATCCAGTTCTCGCCCATGGTGATGGTGGCCCCCATCTGTTGCAAGGCTTCGACGAAGCGCACGTCGCCCTGGATGCTGTCGCGTCCCACGCCTTCGACGCGCACGGGACCGCCGCCGATGGCGCCGGCCGCCAGGAAATACGACGCTGAAGAAGCATCGCCCTCGACGTGGATGGTGCCGGGGCTTTGATATTGCTGGCCCGGCTGCACAGTAAACGACTGCCAGCCGTCATGCTCGACCGTCACGCCGAAGCGGCGCATCAGGTTCAGCGTGATCTCGATGTACGGCTTCGAGATCAGCTCGCCCGTCACGTCTATGGTCACCGCATGCTGGCGCGCCATCAGCGGCGCCACCATCAGCAGGGCCGTCAGGAACTGGCTCGATACATTGCCGCGCACGGCGATGCGCTGCGCGTGAATGTGGCCGCGGCGGATGCGCAGCGGCGGGAAGCCCTGCTCGCCCGTGTATTCGATCTGCGCGCCGACGGCGTTCAGCGCGTCGACCAAGTCACCGATGGGGCGCTCGTGCATGCGCGACACGCCATGCAGGGTGTAGTCGCCGCCGATGACAGCCAGCGCCGCCGTCAGCGGGCGGATGGCCGTGCCGGCGTTGCCCATGAACAGGTCGGCCGCGTGGTGCGGGAACACGCCAGCGCAGCCTTCCACGTGGTGTACCTGGTGCGCCGTGGCGGGGTCGCCCGTCATGTCATCCTGCTTCCATTTGACGCCCAGCGACGTTAATGCCGTGAGCATGACGAAGGTGTCGTCGGAGGCGAGCAGGTCGATGATCTTTGTCGTGCCCTTGGCCAGCGCGGCCAGCAGCAGCACGCGGTTGGAAATGCTTTTCGAGCCAGGCAGACGCACCGTGCCTTCGGCGTGCATCACCGGCTTCAAGTCGATATGGTGGGGGTAGTGCTTAGTCTGGGTCATGCTGGAATCCTTGAGTATTTATTCTGCGGGCGCGGCTGGAATTTCCGCCGTTTCGATCGCCTCGCTCCATTGCTGGCGCGCGTGCTGGGCGTTCACATACACGGCCTCGATGGCGACGCCGTCGTTGGCCGCCAAGTGCGCGCGCAAGGTGCTCAACTGCGCCAGGTAGGCGTCCAGTTCGTGCAGCAGCGCCGGCTGGTTGGCCAGGCTGATATCGCGCCACATTTCCGGCGATGAGCCGGCGATGCGCGTAAAGTCGCGAAAGCCGCTGGCCGCATATTGAAACAGCAGGCCCGCATGCGGCTTCCTGGCGATGTCGTCGACCAGCGCAAAAGCGAGCAAATGCGGCAGATGACTGACGGCGGCAAACACCTTGTCATGTTCTTCGGGCGTCAATGTGTGCACGATGGCGCCACTGGCGCGCCAGGCGGCCGCCACCCTCTCGACATCGGCAGCTGCGTTTTCGGCCAGCGGCGTGAGCACCACTTTCTTGCCTTGATACAGATCGATGATGGCCGCGTCAGGCCCGTTCGTCTCGCGCCCCGCGATCGGGTGACCGGGCACGAACTGCCCCACCTTGCCACCGAGCGCCGCGTGCGCGGCCGCCACCACGTCGCTTTTCGTGCTGCCCGCATCCGTGACGATGGTGCCAGGCTGCAAGTGGGGCGCGATGGAGGCGAGGATGGCGCCGGTCTGCGCCACGGGCGCAGCCAGCAACACCAGGTCGGCGCCAAGCAAGGCCTCAGACATATCGCCGCCGATCTCGTCGATGATGCCCAGGTCGAGCGCGCGCGCCATCGATGCCCGCGAGCGGCCCATGCCGACCACCTTGGCTACCGCGCCCGCATGTTTCAAGGCGCGCGCGAAAGAGCCGCCGATCAGGCCCACGCCAAAGATGACTACCTTGTTCAGTGCAGGCGTCGTCATAGCGTCAGGCCAGCGCTTTCGTCAGCGCGGCGATGAAGACGGCGTTTTCCTGCGGCAGGCCGATGGAAATGCGCAGCCATTGCGGCAAACCGTAGCTGCCCACGGGGCGCACGATCACGCCCTGTTGCAGCAGTGCCAAGTTGACGCGCGCGCCAGCGCCGTCATCATCGCCCACTTTGACCAGCACGAAATTGCCGTGCGAAGGCACGAATTGCAGGCCCAGTTGCGTGAACGCCTGCGTAAACTGCTGGTAGCCGGCGGCATTGTTGCGCGCGCTTTGCGCAAGAAATGCCTGGTCGTTCAGGGCGGCAATCGCGGCCGCCTGCGCCAGCGAATTGACATTGAACGGCTGGCGGATGCGGTTCATCAAGTCAGTCAGCACCGGCTGGGCGATGGCGAAACCGATGCGCAGGCCAGCTAAGCCATACGCCTTCGACAGCGTGCGCGACACTACCAGGTTAGGATATTGGCGCACCCACGCCGTCGATTCGTACTGCTCGTCGGCCGAGAGGAATTCGTTGTAGGCTTCATCGAGCACCACCACCACGTGCGGTGGCACTTTTTGCAGGAACGCTTCGAGCTGCGCGGCCGACAGGAAGGTGCCGGTCGGGTTGTTCGGGTTGGCGATGAAGATCAGGCGCGTATCGTCGGCAATCGCCGCCGCCATGGCGTCGAGATCATGTCCATAGGCTTGCGCCGGCGCGACAATGTGGCGCGCGCCCATGCCTTGCGTGGCCAGCGCGTAGACGGCAAACGAATACTGCGAGTACACCACCGATTGGCCGTGCTGCACGAAGGCGTGCGCGGCAATTTCCAGGATGTCGTTGCTGCCGTTGCCGAGGGTGATCCAGTCGGCTGGCACGTCATAACGCTTCGACAGCACGGCTTTCAAGTCAAAGCCGTTGGCGTCAGGGTAGCGCCCCAGATCATCGATGGCGGCAAGCATCGCCTGCTTGGCCGATTCCGGCATGCCGTACGGGTTTTCATTCGACGCCAGCTTGACGATGGCTGCCTCGTCGAGGCCGAATTCGCGCGCGACTTCCGCGATCGGTTTGCCGCTCTGGTAAGGGGCGATGGCGCGAACGTATTCTGGACCGATATTTTTAGACATGGTGTTCTTTAAAAGTTGGTGAATGATTGGTGAACCCCAAAAGCAGTGACCGGGGTCGGACCCTGAGGGTCCGACCCCGCCTTTGCCGGGTTACAAGCTGACCGGATACGACCCCAGCACCTTGAAAAACGCCGCATTGCTTTGCAGCTCGGCCAGCGCCTGGGCGACGGCCGCGTCGTGCACATGGCCTTCCACGTCGACATAGAAATAATACTCCCAGCTGCCCATGCGCGCCGGGCGCGACTCGAAACGCGTCATCGATACGCCGTGCTTGGCCAGGGGCGCGAGCAACTGGTACACGGCGCCCGCCTTGTTCGGCACGGCCAGCACCAGCGAAGTCTGGTCCTGGCCCGATGGCGCCGTCTGCAAGGTCCCCACGACGGCAAAGCGCGTGCGGTTGTGCGGATCGTCCTGGATATGGCCCTTGACCACACCGAGTTTATACTGCGCGCCCGCCAGTTCGCTGGCAATCGCCGCCAGCGTACCATCTTCGCCGGCCATGCGGGCCGCCTCGGCGTTCGAGGCCACGGCGTGGCGCGCGATGTGCGGGTAGTGATGGTTCAACCACACCTGGCACTGCGCCAGCGCCTGCGAATGGGCGCAGATGGCGGTGACGCCATCCATGCTGCCGCTCTTCGTCATCAGGCTATGGTGGACGGCAATGGCGACCTCGCCGCTGATGATGAGGCTAGTCTGCAGCATCATATCGAGCGTGCGGTTGACGGCGCCTTCCGAGGAATTCTCGATCGGCACCACGCCAAAGTCGGCCGTCCCCGCCTCGGCGGAGCGGAACACTTCGTCGATGGAGGCGCACGGCAAGCCTTCGACGGCGCTGCCGAACTGCTGGTACACGGCTTGTTCGCTGAAGGTGCCGGCCGGGCCAAGATATGCCACGGTGACCCGCTTTTCCAGCGAGCGGCAGGAAGACATGATTTCGCGGAAGATGGTCTGCACTTCGCGGTCACCCATGGGGCCGGGATTACGTTCGGCCACGCCGCGCAAAACCTGCGCTTCGCGCTCGGGACGGAACACGGGCGCCTGCGTTTCGGCTTTCACGTGGCCCACTTGCTGGGCGATTTGCGCGCGCCGGTTCAGCAGTTCGAGAATTTGCGCGTCGATCGCATCGATCTGTTCGCGCAGCGGTTTCAATTTATCAGTCATGTCGGTGTATTTCGTCAGCTGTACTTCAATCATGGCCGCGCGGCCTGCGCCGGCGGCGGGCCGGCGCGCTTATGCATGAGAATGCCGGACAAAATGATCAGGGCTAGGCACGTTGCCGCTGGCAGTACAAATGTACGGCAAGGCAATGCAACAACACCCTGGACTTTTTGGCAGGCATGCTAGCGTCCGGCAAACTCGTTCAGATAATTCACTAAGGCTTGCACGCCCTCGATCGGCATCGCGTTATAGATCGATGCACGCATGCCGCCGACGGACTTGTGGCCCTTCAGTTGCAGCAGGCCGCGCTGCTTGGCGCCGGCCAGGAATGCGTCGTTCAAGCTTTCGTCGCGCAGATAGAACGGGATGGTCATGCGCGAGCGGTATTGCGGGGCGACCCTGTTCTGGTAAAAGTCGTCCGCATCGAGCGCCGCGTACAGCAGCGCCGCTTTGTCCATATTACGCTGTTCTATGGCGGCCACGCCACCTTGGCGTTTGAGCCACTGGAAAACCAGGCCGGCAATATAGATGCCGTAGGTGGGCGGCGTGTTGTACATCGATTCATGTGCAGCGACGTTGCTCCAGTCGAAAGCGGATGGGCAGATCGGCAGCGCCTTGCCCAGCAAGTCTTCGCGCACGATGACCAGCGTCAGGCCGGCCGGGCCGATATTTTTCTGCGCGCCGCCAAAAATGACGCCGTATTGCGATACGTCGATGACACGCGACAAAATGTGCGAGGACATATCGGCCACGATGGTGGTACCGGCCGGCACGCCTGGCGCCTGCTGGAATTCCACGCCATCGATGGTTTCATTCGTGCAGATATGCAGGTAGGCGGCGCCCGGCGTCAGCTTCCACTCGGACACTGGCGGCACGCCCGTGAAATGGGTGGCCTTGGACGACGCGGCGACGTTGACGTTGGCGTACTTGGCCGCTTCCTGGATCGACTTGCCCGACCACGATCCCGTATGCACGAAGTCGATGGTGGCCGGCTGCTGCGCCGCCAGAGCCACCAGATTCATGGGAATGATGGCGTTCTCGCCCAGGCCACCGCCCTGCAGGAACAGGATCTTGTAGTTCTCGGGCACGGCCAGCAGTTCGCGCAGGTCGGCCACCGCCTGCTTGTAGATGGAAATGAATTCAGGACCACGGTGACTCATTTCCATCACCGACATGCCACTGCCATGCCAGTCTTGCATTTCCGCGGCAGCTTGCGCCAGCACTTCCTTGGGCAGGACGGCGGGGCCGGCGGAGAAGTTGTAGATAGGGCTTGAGGCTTGAGGGGTCACGATACGGTCCTTGGAAAAATGGAATTATTGAGGCGACTGCGTGGCCGCCCGCATGACCTGCTCAAGTACGGCATTCACGCGCGGAATCAGCACGCGCTGGCTGATGGCCATCGATTCGGCCGACAGTTGCGGCATCGTGGCCAGCATCTTGCGCCCCAGCGGCGTCTTGTAGAAGGCTGTCAGCTGCTCGACTTCCGGCACTGTGTAAAAACGCGCGTACAGGGGCACCATTTCGGCGCTCAGTTCATCGATCAGGGTCGGATCGGCCAGTACCTGTGTCAGGGTGGCCATGGCGAAGGGTATTTCTTCCTCGGCGCTGGCCAGCGCGCGGGCCCTGCGCTGCTCATCCAGATTCGGGTTGCTGCTGATTTGCTGCTGCGCCGACTGGCGGATCATGGCGGGCATCGATTGCAGCATCTGCTCGAAGATGCTGCGCGTGAGCTGCTGGAACTGCATCGCGTCGAGCATGCGCCGCACGGCCACTTTCATGGCAGCGCTGGGCGCCGCCTGGTGCGCAGGCATGGCTTGCGCACCCTGGGCCAGGGCCGGCAAGGTCGCAAGAAAAGCCAGCGAAAACGCGGCAAAGAAAGTGGCGAGAATTTTTCTCATGGCATGCGCGATGTTGAATGACGGGTAAATGGGCTGCGCCCGGGAGGCTTGTCGGCTTACGCCCTTTGGGCTAAGCCGACCTACGGACCTAACGACCGTCCGCGTCGCAACTGGCGCGCCAATAGCAATTGGGGCTCCCGAAAGAGCCCCAATCATCTTACTCCGGCTGGGCCGGGTCGACCGGATCGACCGCAGCCGGATCGGCTGGTTCAGCCGCTACCGACGCAGCGGCGGCTTCCAGGCCCGCCTCCGTCGTCAACTCGACTTCGTCGATATCGGTTTCCACCACGCGCTGAAGGCCGGACAGCTTGGTGCCGTCTTCCACTGCGATCAGGGTTACGCCCTGCGTCGCGCGGCCCATCTCGCGGATTTCCGACACGCGAGTACGGATCAACACGCCACCGGTGGTGATCAGCATGATTTCATCGCTGGTATTGACCAGGGTCGCGGCAACCACTCTACCGTTGCGCTCGCTGGTCTGGATGGCGATCATGCCTTTCGTGCCACGTCCGTGGCGCGTGTACTCGGTGATCGGCGTACGCTTGCCGTAGCCGTTTTCGGTTGCCGTCAGCACCGACTGCTGCTCGTTCTCGGCCACCAGCAGGGCGATCACGTGCTGACCTTCTTCCAGGTTCATGCCGCGCACGCCGCGTGCCGTGCGGCCCATCGGACGCACATCGTTTTCATCGAAGCGCACTGCCTTGCCCGAATCGGAGAACAGCATCACGTCGTGCTGGCCGTCGGTCAGCGCCGCGCCGATCAGGAAGTCGCCGTCGTCCAGGTCGACCGCGATGATGCCGGCCTTGCGTGGATTGCTGAAGTCCTTCAGCGGCGTCTTCTTGACGGTGCCCAGGCTGGTCGACATGAACACGTAATGGTCTTCCGGGAACGTGCGGTTCTCGCCCGACAGCGGCAGGATCACGGTGATCTTTTCGTTGTCCTGCAGCGGGAACATGTTGACGATCGGCTTGCCGCGCGAATTGCGCGAGCCTTGCGGCACTTCCCATACCTTCAGCCAGTACATGCGGCCGCGATCCGAGAAGCACAGGATGTAATCGTGCGTGTTGGCGATGAACAGCTGGTCGATCCAGTCTTCCTCTTTGGTCGCCATGGCTTGCTTGCCGCGTCCGCCGCGCTTCTGCGCACGGTATTCGGAAATCGGCTGCGCTTTCATGTAGCCGGTGTGCGACAGGGTCACGACCATGTCTTGCGGCGTGATCAAGTCTTCCGTTTCCAGGTCGGTCGCATTGAGCTCGATCTGCGAGCGGCGCACGTCCTTGTTGCCGGCGCCGTATTCATTCTTCGCCGCTGTCATTTCATCGGTGATGATGACGGTAACGCGTTCCGGCTTGGCCAGGATGTCGAGCAAGTCGGCGATATGTTCCATCACGTCTTTGTACTCGTTGACGATCTTATCCTGCTCCAGGCCGGTCAGGCGCTGCAGGCGCATCTGCAAAATTTCCTGCGCCTGGTCGTCCGACAGCTTGTACAGGCCATCTGCTTGCATGCCATAGTGCTTCGGCAGGTTTTCCGGACGGTAGGCATCGATGCCGCCCGGCGTCGTACCGTCGCCCGTGCGGGCCAGCATTTCGCGCACCACGGACGAATCCCAGGCCTTGGCCATCAGCTCGACCTTGGCGATCGGCGGCGTCGGCGCGGCCTTGATGATGGCGATGAAGTCATCGATGTTGGCCAGCGCGACAGCCAGGCCTTCGAGCACATGGCCGCGTTCGCGCGCCTTGCGCAGTTCGAACACGGTGCGGCGCGTCACCACTTCGCGGCGGTGCGACAGGAAGCATTGCAGCATCTGCTTGAGGTTCAGCAACTTCGGCTGACCATCGACCAGGGCCACCATATTCATGCCGAAGGTGTCTTGCAACTGGGTCTGCTTGTACAGATTGTTGAGTACCACTTCCGGCACTTCGCCCCGCTTCAGCTCGATCACCACGCGCATGCCCGACTTGTCGGATTCGTCGCGGATGTCGGAAATGCCATCGAGCTTCTTGTCACGCACGTTCTCGGCGATGCGTTCCAGCAAGGATTTCTTGTTGACCTGGAATGGCAGCTCGTCGACGATGATGGCGATGCGCCCGCCATCCTTGCCGTATTCTTCGAAGTGGGTCTTGGCGCGCATGACGACGCGGCCACGGCCGGTGCGGTAGCCGTCGCGTACGCCCGACACGCCATAGATGATGCCGGCGGTAGGGAAATCGGGAGCGGGAATGATCTCGATCAATTCATCGATCGTGCACTCGGGATTGCGCAGCACATGCAGCGCGCCATCGATGACTTCGGTGATGTTGTGTGGCGGAATGTTCGTCGCCATACCGACGGCGATACCGGACGAGCCATTGATCAGCAGATTCGGAATACGCGTCGGCAAGACCGTCGGTTCCTTTTCCTTGCCATCGTAGTTGGGCTGGAAATCGACGGTATCTTTGTCGATATCGGCCAGCAGTTCGCTGGCGATCTTGTCCAGGCGGCACTCGGTGTAACGCATTGCTGCGGCGCCATCGCCATCGACGGAACCGAAGTTACCCTGGCCATCGACAAGCATGTAGCGCAGCGAAAAATCTTGCGCCATGCGCACCAGTGTGTCGTAGATCGAGGCATCGCCGTGGGGATGGTATTTACCCATGGTTTCGCCGACCACGCGGGCGCACTTAACGTAAGGGCGATTCCACACGTTATTCATTTCATGCATCGCGAACAAGACGCGGCGGTGCACTGGCTTCAAGCCATCACGCGCATCGGGCAAGGCACGACCGACGATCACGCTCATGGCGTAATCGAGGTAACTCTTGCGCATCTCTTCTTCGAGGGAAATAGGAATTGTTTCTTTTGCGAATTGATCCATTGGCGGTTCGACTGATCTCAGGCTGTGGTTAACTTAATCTGTTACGCAATGTATGACGCAATACTGCATATCCTAGGCGGCTGTCGTCGTGGACGCCGCGCCGCGCGCTGCTGGCCCGGCCCGGCTTCCATGTCGCAGAGTGCCCGAGCAAATCGGCTGACACGCAGCACGGCGAGTAAGCGTACCGCAGGGGTACGTCCGGGCCATGCAGTGCCGCCGTGGGCATTTGCTCGACACTCTTAACAGTCAAGCACACGATTTTAGCATGCGCGCCCAGCTACCTGTACAAATTGGCCAGGCCGACAATCTTGTCAGATTGCACCGGGACCATGCACGCATGGCCTAGCGATAGTGCACAATGGCAACACCAGTTCAAGACACCAGCCCTTTAAAGTGGCAAAAAAAGTGATCAAATGTTACAGATCTGTTACAAACAGGCTATTTCGTTGCGCGAAAACAACGCGCAATCTAAAATCGAGCCAGCTTTGATTTAACCACGGTCGTGCGCCCTTGATGCGTGTGGCAAAATGGCTGAGAAGTTAATTGCTAGTTTCGCAATCTGAAACGAGCGCATATGGTCTACATGATAAAATCTTGGCACGTAGTACCAGTAGCGCAGTGTTGTTCTGCGGATATCACCCCCCGAAAGGAAAAAAGAATGAATAAATTTGTAACGCTGTTTTTCGCTGCATCCGCAGTGATTGCTGGCTCGGCTTCGGCCCAAACCCCAACCTCGGCACCATTCGCGCCAGTGACCACTGACATCAAGGCACCAAGCCCAAAAAGCGCTTACGTGCAAGATGCCCGCGGCGTGATCGTGCGCGATCCATTCGGTCTTTGCTGGCGCACCGGCTACTGGACACCTGCTGACGCGGTGCCAGGTTGCGACGTGCCACTGTGCGTAGCACCAGAAACCCTGCAAGATGGCAAATGCGTGGCCCCAGCAGCGCCAATCGCACCAGCGGCAGCACCGGCACCAGCCGTTGTCGTACCAGTACCAGTCGTTGTTGCTCCTACCTCGGAAAAAGTCAGCTTCGCTGCTGATGCATTCTTCGATTTCGACAAAGCCACGCTGAAGCCAGAAGGCAAAGCCAAGCTCGACGAGCTGAGCGCGCAACTGGGTGGCATCAACCTGGAAGTCATCATCGCTGTGGGTCACACCGACTCCGTCGGCACCGATGCTTACAACCAAAAACTGTCGGTACGTCGTGCTGATGCTGTCAAAGCCTACCTGGTCACCAAAGGCGTTGAAAGCAACCGCGTGTACACCGAAGGCAAAGGCGAGAAGCAAGCTGTTGCTGATAACAAAACTGCCGAAGGCCGTGCGAAAAACCGTCGCGTGGAAATCGAAGTTGTTGGTACCCGCAACAAGTAATAGCTGAGCCTCCCGGACTTGCCGCAAGTCGTCGCGCAAGTCAAGGACGGCAAGGAAAACCCCGCCAAGGCGGGGTTTTTTTTCGCCCGCAGATACCCGATTGTCAAAATGCCGCTATTATTCAATGTATGAACGCCGACCCTCTTGAAATCCAAAAATTCAGTGAGCTAGCCCACCGCTGGTGGGACCCCACTTCCGAGTTTCGTCCCTTGCACGAAATTAACCCCCTGCGCCTCGAATGGCTCAACGCGAAAGTACCGCTGGCCGGCAAGCGCGTGATCGACATCGGCTGCGGCGGCGGCATCCTGGCCGAAGCAATGGCACGCAAGGGTGCAGACGTGACGGGCATCGACCTGTCCGAGAAGGCCTTGAAAGTGGCCGACCTGCACAGCCTGGAATCGGGTGTCAAGGTACGCTACAAGCTCATTGCCGCCGAGGCCATGGCCGAAGAAGAGCCGGGCCAGTACGACGTCGTGACCTGCATGGAAATGCTTGAGCACGTGCCAGACCCCGCCGCCATCGTCAAGGCCTGCGCCACGCTGGTCAAGCCGGGCGGACACCTGTTCCTGTCGACCCTGAACCGCAATCCGAAAGCGTATCTGTTCGCCATCCTGGGCGCCGAGTACATTCTGCGCCTGCTGCCGAAAGGCACGCACGACTATGACAAATTCATCACCCCGGCCGAATTGTCGCACTACCTGCGCAGCGCCGGCCTGGACGTCAACAGCATGCGCGGCATGGGCTACAATCCGCTGACCAAGATTTACTCACTTAATAACAATACCAGCGTCAATTATTTGGTGGCTTGCACCCGGCCGCTGTAACCATCACGCACAATACAGGGCGGCTGCGGCCGCCATTTTTCATTCCTATTTGACACACTTTTCCCGCCATGACCACAGACCATCTGCCAGCCCCGCGCGCCATCCTGTTCGACCTCGACGGCACCCTGGCCGATACCGCGCCCGACCTGGCAGCGGCCATCAATCTGCTGCGCGCGCGCGCCGGCCTGGCGCCGACCCCGTATGCCATCCTGCGCCCCACTGCCTCGTCCGGCGCGCGCGGCATGATAGGCGCGTCGTATGGCGTGCAACCTGGCGAAAGCGACTATGAAGCCCTGAAAGAAGGCTTCCTGAGTAATTACGCAGCAGCCCTGGCCGTGGAAAGCCGTTTATTTGACGGCATCCCCGCCCTGCTCGACGGTTTGCAAGCGCTGGGCCTGGCCTGGGGCGTAGTCACCAACAAAGCGGCCCGCTTCACCGACCCACTGGTGGGACAGATCGGCCTGGGAGCGGCCGGCTGCGTAATCTCGGGCGACACCATGGCGCACCCGAAGCCGCACCCTGCCCCCCTGCTGGAAGCGGCGCGCCGCCTGCAACTGGCGCCGGAAGACTGCTGGTACGTGGGCGACGACCTGCGCGACATCCAGGCCGGCCGCGCCGCCGGCATGCGCACGGTGGCCTGCGCCTGGGGCTACTGCGGCCCCGTCGAACCGCTGCACTGGAACGCCGACCATTTGCTGGACACGCCGCAAGCCTTGCTCGAGCTGGTGACTGGCGTAGTGAAGGCGGCGCAGGAGCGGCAACTGGCGGCTTGAACCAGGCCCCTGCCCGTAGTGCACGCCGGACTGCCCCATTAGACCAGCCCCCTTGCTTCGATAGCGCGAAAGCATCATGCAAGAGTGGGCAGATTGCGCTACAATGAAGGTTCTGTGGGGACGACCTGGTTTCGACGTGGGTTGCAAAGCAGCGCAGGGCATACCGAGGGCGGGCTACCTCGTAAATACAACCTGAAAAAACTTAACTGCAAACGATAACTCGTACGCACTGGCAGCTTAATTGCTGTTAGCTCTAGAACACCTCGTCCCTGGGGTGGGCCGTTAAAAGCTCTAGAGTCATTTACAGGGACTCGTCGTATGCTGGGTTACTTAGCGTCCGACTAAATAATAGGTAACTCGCTTGCCCATAACGTGCACATCCGTGCTGGCTGAGTTAAATTAAATGATAGTGCTAAGTATGTAGAACTGTCTGTAGAGTGCTTGCGGACGCGGGTTCGATTCCCGCCGTCTCCACCACTGGATAAAAAAAGTAAGGGCCCCCGAGCGCAAGCGACGGAGCCCTTACTTTTTTATCCAACGACGAAACAGCCGGAACCGAATCCGCGTCCGGTACGGACGCGGGGCGCAGCGGGGAATTTGCCTCGCATGCGAGGCGCCCGCGCAGCGACGTTGCGCTGCAGCGCAACGGCTCCCCGATTCTTCTGACTGGCTCTTGCGCCGCAGGCGGTTTTTCCTAACAACAACATCAGCCGCTCAGGCTGTGTGCAAATGCCGGACCTGCCCCTCGTTCCTTCTCGTTCCTTGCAAATGACGGACCTCGTTCCTTGCCGCCGTAAAATGAACGGTATAGACCAGCGCACAGTACGCCAACTAACGGACAAGATTCATATTTACCTATAGATTATGCACATGCGGGTTCGATACACCGTTCACTCAAAGGAGATTCACATGAAGAAGATCTTGATGGCAGCAGCTTTTACCATGGCTTTTGGCGCGGCAAGCGCAGCGGACATCGTCGACACCGCCAAATCGGCTGGCTCGTTCAACACGCTGGTGACCGCAGTGCAAGCGGCAGGTTTGGTCGACACGCTTAAAGGTCCGGGCCCGTTCACCGTGTTCGCGCCGACCGACGAAGCCTTCGCTAAGATTCCAAAGGCCAAGCTCGACGCGCTACTCAAGGACAAAGCCGCGCTGGCCAAAGTGCTAACCTACCACGTGGTGCCGGGTAAAGTGATGGCCGCCGACGTCAAGTCGGGCAAGGTCAAGACCGTGCAAGGCGAATCGCTGACCGTCACCGTCAAAGAGGGCAAAGTGATGGTCGACAAGGCCCACGTCACCAAGACCGACATCGTAGCCGACAACGGCGTGATCCACGTCATCGACACTGTCGTCATGCCTAAGTAAGTCTTAAAGTCTCGCAGATTGCTACGGGCTGGGTTTTGCGGATGCAGAACCGAGCCCTTTTTCGTTCAGCGTAACGCTGACGATGTCCAAAGCGCCGTGCTGCCGGATGGCTGATGCATCACTCGGTCGGGATCTCGCCCTTGTTCGCGGCGAGGCAATGGCAGCGACCATCATCACGCCATACTGCGCGTGGATGGTATCGGCGACCGCTGCCAGCGCGAACAACAGCCAGGCGCCTCGCGCTCTTGGAGGCGCTCGGCAAACGGGAAAGACCGTAGCCTACCCCAGAACCGTACATCAATAATACATTTAGCTAATTGCCAAAATGCCGGGCCGGACATGAATCGAATTGTCTCTGCTGCACTCACTTACAGTAGAAAGGTCAGCTAGACCAGTCGCGTATCGCCCTTCCCGGCACGCGGCCTTGCGTGCCATTCGCCACGACCGCTTTTAGCCGGCTGCGGTCGATGCAAGCCGCTGGAGCTGCGCCGCAGGCGGTTTTTCCTAGCAACGACATCAGCCGCTCAGGTCGTGTCAGGATGACGGACCTGGCCCTACCCGCTAAAATCTACCGGCTGACCATCATGCAACATTCGAGGCCAATGATATAGTGGCGGAAATGTATACACTGAAGGGAACTACCATGAAAAACGACGCAAGCGCTCGCCCGCAGGCAAGCCAAACACCTGCCAGGCTCAGCAAGGGGGACTTCGTCACCGCACTGCGCAAACAGCTGCAAGAAGCAGGAAAGACCGGCGAAACCAGCGTGGACGTACGCGCTGCGACCCTGCATACCGACGTTGGCGTTTATCCCGCGCGCGGCCACTCGATGCCGACCTGTTGCACGGTGATGTATGAAGAGATGCTGCCCGGTGACGAGATACTGCTGACGCCACCCGGCGGCAAAGGACCGACGCTGTTGGTCAGGTATAAATTGCCGCGCTGAAAATCGCGGTCTGAAGTTAGTGGTGGCGATTGAGCGCGCTAATCGGCTCTGTGCGCTTCCGCCCTAAGCAGGTGTTCGCTTCGCCAAGGCGTCCCCTGCTGCTATTGTTCTGTTATTGCGGTGTGATGTGCCGTGGAACACCGGGTAAATTGGGCGGTAATGAATTCTGTGCAAACGGGCTTTCGTTCCAGTCGTGGGCCTTCCAATGCGCGCATGTTAAGAACATTTGCTAGGGAAACATTTTTCAACATCAACAGGCACATAAACGATACTTTACCAGCGCAGTGAAGGCCCTTCGTTCCTGCGCACCCTGATCAATTTCTACAATAGGATAAGCCAGTGCTCGCCCTCAATTCATTCCTTGAAATCAATTATCGCCGCGCCGACAGGCTGATGTTGTGCGTGCTGTGGGGCCTGTTCATCGCAGCCCTGGGACTGGCTAGCTTGCACGACACCCTGAAATGGGCGCTGTTCGCCGGGCTGCCTACCGTCCTGATCGCGTCGGCCTTGGTACTGTACGCTGGCGGGACAAGGCTCACTCGGCAGTTTATCGGCGCCGCGCTGATGATCATGGCTGCATTACATATCCACCAGGCAGCAGGCATGACCGAGGCCCATTTCGGCATTTTTGTGCTGCTCGCTTTTCTACTGTGCTATCGCGACTGGTCCGTGATCGTGGTCGCGGCAGCGGTCATTGCAGCGCATCATTTGAGCTTCAATTATTTGCAGGAACTCGGTTACGGCGTGCGTTGCCTGACACAGCCGGCAACCGGCCTCATCCTCATCCATGCCTTCTATGTCGTGGCTGAATCGAGCGTCTTGTGCTACATCGCCGTCATGCTGCACCGCGATGCCATCCAGGCTGCCGAACTGACGATTAGTGTTGCCACCTTGACCGGTGGCGACGACGGCACTGTCGATCTGCGCATGGCGGCCCAGCCGGCGCAAAGCGCCAGCGCCAAACTGCTGAAAGGGGCGGTGCAGCGTATGCACGGGGCGATGGCTGGTGTGCAGCAAGGTGTCGAGATCATCGTCGTTGCGAGCCGCGAGATCGCCAACGGCAACCTGGACCTCTCCGCGCGCACCGAACAGCAAGCGAGCTCGCTGGAGGAAACCGCCGCGTCGATGGAAGAACTCACCTCCAATGTCAAGCAGAACAGCGACAACGCACGCCAGGCCAATCGTTTGGCCATCTCCGCCTCCGGCGTCGCTGTCCAGGGCGGTACCGTGATGACGGAGATGATCGAGACGATGGCCTCGATCAATGCTTCGGCCAGAAAGATTGTCGACATCATCGGCGTGATCGACGGTATTGCGTTCCAGACCAACATCCTTGCGCTCAACGCGGCGGTCGAAGCGGCAAGAGCCGGCGAACAGGGGCGCGGCTTTGCGGTCGTTGCGTCCGAAGTGCGCAACCTGGCACAGCGCTCCGCTATTGCGTCGAAAGAAATCAAACTGCTGATTGGGGACTCGGTTGAAAAAGTCGAGGCTGGAAGCAAGCTGGTCAGCCAAGCAGGCACCACCATGGAAGAGATCGTGGCCAGCGTCAAACTGGTCACCGACATCATGGACGAGATCAGCACGGCGGGCCAGGAACAGGAAGCCAGCATCTTGCAAATCAACCAGGCAATCACCGAGATGGACACAGTGACGCAGCAAAACGCCGCCCTAGTCGAGCAAGCCGCTGCCGCCGCCGAGTCACTGCAAGACCAGGCCGGAAATCTTGAGCAGGTGGTGCAGGTATTCAGGCTCGATCGCGTGCCCGCTGCGGCTGCAGCATCGCCAGCCGTGCGGCAACGTGCAAAGCCAAGCCCGGCCAGCGCGGCCCTCCAATCGAAGAAACCCGTTCCGGTGCGCATTGCGGCGCAGCGCCCGCCAGTGCCGCCGGCGGCGGCAAAGCCACGCGCGTCGTTATCCGATGACTGGGAACAATTCTAGCCTCGTCAGCGGTCGCTGCATTTTGTGGGGTAAACACATATTGAAATTTTTCCAGGCGGCACTCTGGCCCAGGGACAGATCTTCAATACTGATCCTGTCAACTTAGCTTATGCCCTGCCGGCGCAGACTCGCCAAAGGCAAATCTGCTGCTCTTGGTCATGCGGCTTTGGTGCAATTTGAACCGGCTTTGATCGGCGAACGACAGCGAAAAGGGAACGCACAGGCCATGCAGGCAAGCTCGTGCACGCCTGAGCGCGACGGCTACGTAGGCTACTCCGGCGTCAATGCGCGCAGCGGCAATCGCATCGCGTGAGCGGTTTGTTAGCACGGCTTTGCCTGGCGCCGTCAGACGGCGCCAGACTCAGCGCGTTAGCGTCTTATCGCCCTGTCGCCCTATCGCCGGCTCAACGGTACATACTCGCCCGGCAAGCTGGCCGCTTCCAGCGCATCGGCAAAGGCCAGCAAGAACTTCGCCTGGCCATGTTCCGACACCAGCAAGGAGGCGCCCTTGTGGCGCAGCAGAGTCAACACTTCCTGCTGATGCTCCTGGTATTGCTGCGAATGGCCATAGAAGGTCTGATACATTTCCAGCGTTTCCATGGCCTTCGCGGCCAGGATAAATTCGGGTTTTTCCATCATATCTCCTCTTGATCGGCTCGGAAACACGGAAGACGCATCCTCCGTCCCCTCTGGTGACAGCCAGCGCCAGCGGCATGGCTGCAGTTTCATCATACGCTTTTACTCAGCTGTCACCAACCGCCCGCGCCCAAGAGCCTACGCCAGTAAATAAATGCACCCACTGGTGGCATCGCCTCTAAGCCCGGTACGGCTCGCCCGACAGGATGCCCTGGTACTGGCTAAGCGTGCTGCCGATCTTCAGCCCCCCGGCATCGATATCGTAGAAACGGATATCCTTGCTGTGACCGCTACCGCGCACCTTCACTACCGATACCACGCGCTTGAACTGGCCTTCGAGCTCGATATAACGCTGCATGACGATGGCGTCGGCCAGGAAGACATTGCCGTAGGAACTAAAGCGTAGCATGGTGTACTGGTCTTCCAGTTCGGCCGTCATCAGCACCGACACGCCCATGTCCGTCAAAGTCGCGACCAGGCGGTACAGCGATTCGCGGAAATCCTCGCGAAACATGGAGGCGAGCGCCATTTCAAAGCCGGACAGCGAATCGATGACCACGCGCTTGGCCTTCATGCGGGTAATCATGCTCACCAAGTCATGCAAGACTTCATCGAGCGACAGATCGAGCGTGCGCGTGTTGATCACGCCGACCTGGCCGGAGCTGACGAGCGTATTCAGATGGTAGCTGCGCAGCTGGTTCGGGCTCTTCTCGAAAGCGGCAATCACGCCAGGCTCGCCGCAGCGCACGCCCTCGGTGAGAAATTGCGTTGCCAGCACGGTCTTGCCAGAACCGGATGGTCCCACCAGCAGCAGCGAATAGCCGGCCGGCAAGCCACCGCCCAGCATGACGTCGAGTTCCGGCACGCCCAGCGACAGGCGCTCATTACCGGAAATCGCGCCCCCTTCCATGCCGCTGTTCTTGAGCACGGCGCGGGGAAAGATTTCCACCCCATCGTCATTGATGCGGAAGGTGTGCACGCCCAGGCTTTGCGCCTGACCGCGCATCTTGACCACCTGGATCTTGCGCACCATGGCATCGCGATGCACCAGCTGTGACAGCCACAGGATGCCGTCGGCGACCGTAAACACAGGGCTGGACTCGGCCTCGGGCGCCAGGTATTCACCGATCAGGAAAGTCGTGGCCAGCCAACTGGTCATTTGCGTGCCCAACTGCTGCACGAAATGCTGCAAGCCGGCAGCGCCCGCATCCATGGCCTTCGCCGATTGCACCACGGAGCGGAAGGAATCGACGAACACCAAGCTAGGCGAGAATGCCTCGACCTCTTCGGCGATGCGCACCAGCACGCGGTCGAAATCGCCATCCAGCAAGTCCGCCGACAGATTGACGAACTTGATCGACTGGTTGATCTTGTCCACATCGAAGAAGGGAAACTGCTGCTGATAGCGCAGCATCTTCAGCGGTGGCTCGCCCAGGACCGTAAAAAACAACGCCTTGCGCTCCGGCGTGGCGAGGGAAAACATGATCTGGTGCGCCAGCGTCGTCTTGCCGCTGCCGGGCGTGCCCGCCAGCAGGTTAAAAGAGAATTCCGGTATTCCGCCGCCCAGCAGTTCGTCCAAGCCCGGCACGCCAGTGGCCAGGCGTTGGATGGTAACTTTGTTCATTCGTTCGGCTCCGTTCCAGCATTATTCACAACGTCATCACCCCAGGCTTTGAGGAGGATGCTATTCGTTAAGAGTTCGCCAATTAATAAAATAAGGGTGTTGATAAAGTGCATCAACATCGCCGTGCTTGCCGCGCAAGCGACGCTGTCCGCCTGTCCTTGCAAGCTGGCGCGCAAGGCGGTCATGGCGGCATCCAGTGCTTGCGGCGAATGGGGCGTCAACCAGCTGAACTGTTTCTGACTCTGGTGCAGACTGCGGGCATACATCGACTCCACGCCGCGCTCACCAATGATTTGATTCAATTCAGCGGCCAGTTGCTCCCACAGGCGAATACTGACGTCTACCACCACACCTGGGTCGCGTAACAGCGCGCGCTCTATCCTGCGCTGCCGCTGTGCATGGGCTGTGGCCATAATCGGATCTTTTCTCTGCGGTTTTCGGTACTTGGACCATGTTAAACAAAAGCATCAGGATTTCCTCGCCCATCAGCGGGGAACCGTTGCCGTGATTATTTTCGACAAAGCGTCGATATTGATAGGCTTAACCAGATAATGGTCAAACCCTGCCTCGCCAGCGCGGTCGTACTCGCCAAGCTGGCTGTAGCCCGATGCAGCGACAAAGCATGGCAGTGGCGGCAACAACGCCGCGCGTGCCGCACTGATGAGCTGAAAACCATCCATGCCAGGCAAGCCGATATCGCATACGATGACATCGTAGGGCGCATCGAGCGCGGCGCGCAAGCCGCTGGGGCCATCATTGCGCACGTCGACATGGTGGCCGTCCTGCGTCAGCAGCAGCGCCAGCATTTCGGCCGCATCGGCGTTATCCTCGATCAGTAATACGCGACGCGGCAGTGCGCACGCCGCAGCTTGCGTGTGCATGTCTTGCGACGGCAGCGCCAGCGAGGACAAGGGCAGCTGCAAGACAAACTGGCTGCCGAAGCCAACCCCAGCACTGAACACATCCACGGTACCGCCATGCAACTGGGTGATGATGCGCACCAGCGACAGGCCGATGCCCAAGCCTCCCTGCGCCCGCTCCAGCGAACGGTAGCCCTGGGTAAACAGATCGAAGATGAAGGGCTGGATATCGAGAGCGATGCCGGCGCCGTCGTCGCTGACGGCAATTTCCACCACATCATCGCGGCGCCTGACGACGATGTCAATGTGGCCAAACTCGTGCGTAAATTTGCTGGCATTGATGAGCAAGTTGGCAAACACTTGCGTCAGGCGCACCAGATCGCCTTCGATGACCAGCGCTTCTTTCGGCATGCTCACGCTCAGCACTTGCTGACGCTGGCTGATGCTGGCCTGGCCCACTTCCACGGCACTGGCGATAATTTCGCTTAGCGCGATGGGTGCCAGCTGCAAGGTGATCTTCCCGCTGCTGACGCGCGAGGCATCGAGCAAGTCGCCGATCAGGCGCGCCATGTGCGCCACCTGGCGGCCGATCACGCCATGCACATGCGCCAGTTGGGGGTCGAGGTCGACCTTTTTAGCCAGCAAGTCATTGGCCATCGCCAGCGGCTGCAAGGGGTTGCGCAATTCATGCGCAAGCATGGCCAGGAATTCCGTCTGGCGCAAGGTCGTCGCTTCGGCCGAAGCTTGCATATCCTGCGCGCCAAACGTCGCCAGTACCAGATTTTGATTGGCTTCGCGCAACTGCTTGATCAATGGGCCAAAGGTGTCGGATTGATCCTTTTCCTGCACCTGCATCTTGGCCATGATCAACAATTGATTGATTGTGTCGCGCAGCAGCTTGACTTCGCGGCTATGCGAGGCATGCAGAGTTTGCTCGGAGGTCAACTGCTGGGGCGCATCCTCAGGATCGGGCGAGAGTGCTGTGTGGTGCATGGTAACGATGTACGGCCTGTGGGGGCCGGCCTCAAGGACAACTCTTCGTTCCGCAGCGTTCACTCAGACATCGCCGCGCACGCCAGCTCTATTGCTGCCTACGGTGTATTACATTCTCATTTAGCACAATACTCTAAAATACAAGTATGCGACTACTTATCGTCAACGGTGCGCATGGGCAGCACGTCATTGGCGAACTGCCCCCCATGGCCAAGGCCGATTGCTAGGCCGCGTACTGCGTGCCGCGTGCTGCATTTTTCCAGACTGGCTTGCCGGACATCGTCAAAGCCACACTTACTCAGCACCAACTGTCCCTGCCAGCAACCCTCGGGAGATTCGCAGGCATGGGCCGAGCCCGGGAACCCATCATAGATGGTGGGATTCGCCTACGACAGCGGGTCTGCGCGGCATTGCCAGCGCCACCGTGAACAAGCCCCAAGGCTGCTACTGCAGTATAGGCGGCCCCAGTGTAACCGCAATGCGGCGTGAATTTTCATTTAAATCAACTACATGCGCCTCAGGCCGCCGCAAGGGTAGCGCGCGCATGGGCAGCGGTCGGCATCGCGTGCAAAATATGGCCCCTCGATACCCTTGCCTGCATTACTCCATGGTTCACATAGACCAGGGATCGCCGCAGCCAGTACGCGTCGGGTAACATGGGCCACCGTTGCTATACAGAGATCCATCATGCCCGATTCCCGAACCACCCTGCGCTGGCTGCGCAGCGCCGTGATAGCCACCGCGCTGCTCAATCTGTCCGCCTGCGCCAGCGCGCCCGCGCACGAAGCGCTGTTCCTCACCACCACCTTCACGCCCGCACATTCCTTTACCAAGGGCATCGAAGGCCCGGCCGTGGATGCGGATGGCAATATCTATGCCGTCAACTTTGCGCGCCAGCAAACCATCGGCAAGGTGCGCCCCGATGGCAGCGGCGAAGTATGGCTGAGCCTGCCCGGCACCAGCATCGCCAACGGCATCCGCTTCGGCAGCCGGGGCCAGATGTATCTGGCCGACTATGTCGAGCACACGATCTACCGGGTGGACCCGGCCACGCGCGCGCTGTCCATCCACGCGCGCGAGCCGCGCATGACGCAGCCGAACGATATCGCCATCACTGCCGATGACGTGCTGTATGCGAGCGACCCGAACTGGAAAGAAAACACGGGCCGCGTGTGGCGCATCGCGGCCGATGGCACGGTGACACTGGCGCTCGATACCATGGGGACGGCCAACGGCATCGAAGTGAGCCCGGACGGCAAGATGTTGTATGTCAATGAAAGCGTGCAGCGCAATATCTGGATGTATGACATCGCCGCAGACGGCAGCCTGAGTGGCAAGCGATTGCTGATCAAGTTTGACGATTTCGGCATGGATGGCATGCGCGTGGACGTCGACGGCAACCTGTACGTGACGCGCTACGGCAAGGGCAGCGTGGTCAAACTGTCGCCGCAGGGGCGCATCCTGCGCGAGATCAGCGTGCCCGGCGCCAAGCCCAGCAACATCAGCTTCGGCGGCCCCGATGGCCGCACGGCGTATGTGACGGAAGTGGTGCAGGGGCGCTTGCTGCAATTTCGTGTCGACCGCCCGGGCCTGGAATGGCAGCGGGCGCAGGAGCGGCGCAAGGCCGAATAACAGGATGTCGGCTTACGCTGCGCCACCATGCACGCGCAGTCTGGTAGGTCGGCTTAGCCGGAACGGCGTAAGCCGACAACCTCGTTGGCCGCGACCAGGTCAGCGGGGAATGATGCGCTGCGCCTTCAACTTCTCGAACAGATTGAAGAAGGCATCCTGCGTATCCTGGTAGTCAAGAAAGCCCGCCTTGCGGCTCTTGCCCATGTCCGTCATCACTTCCATCGGCCGTCCCAGGTCGGCATCCGTATGCCACCAGGAAGCGAGGCGGCTGATATCCGTTTCCACCAGATCATGCTGCTGCGCGATGGCACGCCATTGTGCAGGCGCATCGTGCATGCGCCCGGCCAGTGGCGCCATGGCCTCCGGCAAGTCCGCCGCTGCCACGCCAAAGTACGCTGCCAGACGGGGCCACAGCCACTTCCAGCGAAACACGTCGCCATTGACGATATTGAAGTCCTCGTTGCGCGCGGCCGGGCTGTGCGCCGCCCACGCCAGGTGGCGCGCGATCTGGCCAGCGTCCGTCATGTCGGACAGGCCATGCCACTGTGCGGATGAACCGGGAAACACAAAAGGCTGGCCGCTGGCCTTGCACAGGCTGGCATACACGGCCAGAGTCAAGCCCATGTTCATGGCATTGCCCAGCGCATAGCCGATGATGGTGTGCGGGCGGTGCACGCTCCACGTAAAGCCATAGCGTGTGGCCGCTTCGAACAAACGGTCTTCCTGTGCATAGTAAAAATTCTCGACCTCCTGGCGGCCCTGCTCTTCGCGCAGCGGCGTGACGGGTACGCTGCCCTTTGCATACGCGTCGAACGGCCCCAGGTAATGCTTGAGGCCAGTCACCAGCGCCGCATGGCGCAAGTGGCCCTTCGGACCCAGCGCTGCCAGCACGTTGGCCACCATGGCGCCATTGACGCGGATATTTTCCTGCTCGTTGTCCTGGCGCGCCCAGGCCGTGAAGAAGACGTGGCTGACGTCCAGGCCCGCCAGCGCAGTGACCACGGCGGCGCCATCGGTCGCATCGAGTTGCAACGATACGCAACCGGCAGGCACGGGCGTGCGGCCGCGCGAGACGCCCGTCACCTGCCAGCCTTGCGCCAGCAAATGCGTGGCCAAGTTGCTGCCGATGACGCCGCTGGCGCCGATGATGAGGGCGTGTTTTTGCATGAGAGAGTAGCTCCAAAAGAAAAAATCATCATATACGCGACATCAATTCTGATCCGCGATACTATTTCATCTTATTCATGAATAAAATTCTCGAATCATGTTTTCATCGGAACATTTAAAGGGCCTCACGCCCTTCCTCGCCACGGCCGACGCGGGCAGTTTTACCAAGGCGGCCGAGCGCCTGCACCTGAGCAGTTCGGCCGTCAGCAAGAGTGTGGCGCGCCTGGAAGAACGGCTGGGCGTGCTGCTGTTCGAGCGCAGCACGCGCCGGCTGAAACTGAGCGATGCTGGGCGCGCCTACTACGCCACCTGCAAGCGCGTGCTGCAAGAACTGGCCGATGCGCAAGACGTCCTGGCCGAACACGCGACAGAACTGGCGGGCAAGGTGCGCATCGGCGTGCCGGCCTCGTATGGCCGTCTGCGCGTGATGCCCGCGCTGCTCGACCTGTGCGCGCAATATCCGCGCTTGCAGCCGTCGATCGCCTTCAGCGACCGCTTCGTCGACCTGTTCGAGGAGCGCATTGATATCGCCGTGCGCATCGGCGCACCCTCGCACTGGCCAGCTGCGCTGGGGCAAATGCACTTAGGCGACGAACAGCTGATCCTGTGCGCGGCGCCCGCCTACCTGGCGCGGCGCGGCACACCCACCTGCATCGCCGATCTCGATGGCCACGACTGCATCGCCTACGGGCGCGGCGACGCTTCGCCCATGCCATGGCTGTTCCCAGGCCATGACAAGGGCGCGCAGGTCGAATACCGGCTGGCGTCGCCCCGCATGACGCTGGGCGACGCGCAAGCGCGCACCGCCGCCGTGCTGGCGGGCTTGGGCGTGGCGCAGCTGGCCACCTGGCTGGTGCAAGAATACCTGGCCACGGGCGCCATCGTGGAAGTGCTGCCGGCACTGGCCACGCCAGGCTTGCCGCTGTATCTGGCCTGGCCGCTGGCGCGCCAGCTAAGGCCCAAGACCGGCACCCTGCTGCAGGAACTGCGCCAGCGGCTGACGATCGATTGACTCCATTGAACATTTCGCTTGACCCTGACGCTGCGTCAGGGTCGATGCTGTCTGTACGCGCCAAACAAGGAGCAAGCCATGCTATTGAAAATCGGTGAACTGGCCAGGCTCACGGGCCTGACTATCCGCACCCTGCACCACTACGACAGCATCGGCCTGCTCTCGCCTTCGACGCGCACGCCCGCTGGTTACCGCCTGTACCAGCACGGCGACATGGACCGATTGCACCGGATCATGGCGCTGCGCAAGTTCGGGCTGTCGCTGGCCGAGATCGCCAACGCACTCGCCGGGCCGGAGCTGCCTTTAAGCACCATCGTGGCGCAGCAGATCGCCATGCTGGAGCGCCAGATCGCACAGGCGTCCACCCTGCGCGCGCGCCTGTGCAGCTTGCAGACGCAACTGGCGCAAGGGCAAGCCCCGGAACTGGCCGATTGGCTCACCACGATGGAGTTGATGACCATGTACGATAAATACTTTAGCCCTGAAGAACTGCAACAACTACCGCTGCTATCGGACGCAGCCGTGGAACAGGAATGGAAAGCGCTGGTGGCAAGCGTGCGCGCACTGCAGGCGACGGGCGCCGCCCCCGGCGATGCCCAGGCACAGGCCCTGGCCACGCAATGGATGGTCAAGCTGGTGCGCGACACGGGCGCCCACCCCGGCCTGTTCGCGCGCCTGAACGACATGCACGCGCAGGAGCCGACCATGCAAGCGACGACCAGCGTCGATGCGCACTTGATGCAATTCATCATTGCCGCCTTCAATGCCTCGCGCATTGCGCTGTACCAGCCCTTCCTCAACGAGCAGGAATACGCATATCTGGCCGCCAAATACGGCAAGCGCTCGGGCGAGTGGCCGGCCCTGATCGCCGCCGTACGCGCGGCCATGGATGCGCGCACGCCACCCACCGATGCGGCCGTGCTGCAACTGGCGCGACAGTGGCTGGAGCTGTTCCGTTCATATGCGGGCACGGACCCGGCCACGCAGCACAAATTGCGCCAGGCGCACCAGCAGGAACCGCGTTTGATGGAAGGCAGCTTCGTCGACGCGGCCATGCTGCAATACCTGGGTGCGGCGATGGCCGTGGTGGCGCAGGAACGCCCCGGCGCATAGCTGAGGTGCAGCGCATCGTGCGCAGTGGAAGACGACAGCAAGGTCAGCTCCTTACTCACCGCCAAGGGCCGCGTCGCGCTCAGCGACTTGTTGCCGAAGAACTAGCCGCCACCGCCCTCGTCAGCAGCGTCGCCACCATCTCGGCCGTGGCGGCGGCCAGGGTCCAGCCCAGGTGGCCATGGCCGGTGTTGTAGTACACGCCGGGCGCCTTGCCTGGCCCCACTTTCGGCAGCATGGCGGGCAGCATGGGACGCAAGCCCGCCCACGGGACCACCTTGCGCGTATTGACGCCAGGAAAGCACTGCTCCACCCATTGCAATAGCGGACGGATGCGGTCGGCGCGAATGTCGTGGTTATCGCCATTGAATTCCGCCGTGCCCGCCACCCGCAACCGGTCCTCGCCGAGGCGGCTGCTGACCAGCTTGGTAGCGTCGTCGAGCAAGCTGACGCAAGGAGCCGCAGCACGGCTCGCTGCGTCATCAAGCTGCACGGTAATCGAATAACCTTTCACTGGATACACATTCACATGGTCGCCCAGCATTGCTGCCAGGGCACGACTGGCCGTGCCCGCACAAATGACGACGGCATCGAACAGGGTGCTGTCCTCGCCCAGGCTGACGCGCACCTTGCCATGCTCGCGCGCCAGCGTCTTCACCTGCGCGCCGTAGCGGCAGGCCACGCCCAGGCGGACGCAGGCGTCGGCCAGGCCGCTGGTGAATTTGTGGATGTCGCCCGTGGAATCGCTGTCCGTGTAATAGCCGCCGTAAAAGTCGCCGGCCAGGGCCGGTTCAATGGCGCGCATTTCAGCAAGCGTGACGGCGCGCCGCTGCAAGCCGCCCTGCGCCAGCAAGCGCGACACGCCGGCCGCCCGCTCGAAGCCACGCCGGTCCCGGTAGATATGCAAGATGCCGGCGCAGCGGTGATCGAAAGCGATGTTTTCAGCTTGCGCCCACGCAAACAGATGTTCGCGCGCGGCGATCGCCATGCGGGCCGTGGCGATGGTGTTGCGTTCGTAGTGCGGCATGGCGGCGAGAAATTGCGCAAACCAGCTCAGCTTGTGCCAGCTGGGAGTCGGATTGAGCAGCAGCGGTGCATCGCGCCGCGCCATCCATGTCAAGGCCTTCCATAGCGTCGCCCTGTGGTTCCACACTTCCGCGTGCGAGGCCGATAATTGCCCGCCATTCGCATACGACGTTTCCATGCCGGCATAGCGGTGACGCTCGATCAAGGTCACGTCCACGCCCCGTTTCGCCAGCGCGTAAGCGGTGGTGACGCCCGTGATGCCAGCGCCGATGACGGCCACGCGCGTCATTCGGGCACCACCTTGTGCACGACGGTATCGCCCGCCTGCAAGACGCGTCCATCCTCGGCCAGCACGTCGATGCGACGCACGGGCAAGCCTGAACCGCGCTGCAGCAGGCTGGAATGGGCCTCCCCCGGCTCGAACAATTGCTCCTCGCTCCACTGGCGCAGGCCGACGACGACGGGAAACAGCGCCAGCCCTTTTTGCGTCAGCACATATTGCTGGTAGGCCGTGCCGTCCGAGGCGGGCGCGACCGTAAAAATGCCCTCTTCCACCAGCGTATGCAAGCGGTCGGCCAGGATGTTCTTCGCCACGCCCAGGCTTTTCTGGAATTCGCCAAACCTGCGCATGCCGTCGAAGGCGTCGCGCACGATCAGCAGCGACCAGCGCTCGCCGATGACGTCGAGCGCGCGCGCCACGGGACAGGGGTCGGTTTTCAGGCTTTTGCGCTTGGCCACAGGCAGTCTCCACGATTGAGTGGTTGCATTTTAAAACTTCCCGGCGTAGACTCCAAGTGGTTTTAATTTAAAACCACTTACCTACCATTCCATGCGCGATACAAACCCTCCCCTGACGACAGCACTTCCCCCCTCCCTCGTCTGGCTGTTTGCCACGGCAGCCGGCCTCAGCGTGGCCAATGTGTATTACGCCCAGCCCTTGCTGGCCACCCTGGCGCAGCAATTCGGTATGACGGACGCCGCCAGCGGCATGGTCATCACGGCCACGCAACTGGGCTGCGCGCTGGCCCTGCTGCTGCTGGTGCCCTTGGGCGACATGCTCAACCGACGCCGTTTGACGCTGTTCCAGTTGGGCTTGCTTGCCATCTGCCTGACAGCGCTGGGCTGCGCCCGTTCCACGGCCGCCTTGCTGGGCGGCATGCTGATGGTCGGCTTGCTGGGCACGGCCATGACGCAGGGCTTGATCGCCTACGCGGCCAGTGCGGCGGCCAGCCACGAGCGGGGCCGCGTGGTCGGTGTGGCGCAGGGCGGCGTAGTGATAGGCTTGCTGCTGGCACGCACCCTGTCCGGCGTGGTGGCCGATATGGCAGACTGGCGCGCCGTGTATTTTGTCTCGGCGGCCATCGCTGGCGCCCTGCTGTTGCTGCTGTGGCGCAAGCTGCCGCCAGCGCAGCCATCCCATCAGAAGCTGGCCTACGGTGCCCTGCTCGCCTCCATGCTGGCCATGTTGATGCATAACAAGGTGCTGCGCGTGCGCGGCATGCTGGCCCTGCTGATGTTTGCCGTGTTCAATATCTTCTGGAGTGCCCTGGTGCTGCCCTTGACGGCCCAAGGCTATCGCCATGCGGCCATCGGCGCATTTGGCCTGGTGGGCGTGATCGGCGCGCTGGGCGCGGCGCGTGCCGGGGCGTTGGCCGACAAGGGCCGCGCCCAGTGGACGACGGGCGCAGCCCTGCTATTGATGCTGGCCGCATGGCTGCCGCTCGGCTTTGCCAGTACGGCCCTGTGGCCCTTGATCATCGGCATCATCGCCTTAGATCTGGCAGGACAAGCCATCCACGTGACGAACCAAAGCCTGATCTTCAAGCACGATAGCGACGCGCACAGCCGCCTGGTGGCTTGCTATATGCTGTTTTATGCGGTGGGTAGCGGTGCGGGTGCGATTGCCGCCACCAGCGTGTATGCGCTGGCGGGCTGGCATGGGGTATGCGCGCTCGGTGCGGCGGTCAGCTTGCTCGCCCTGTTGTTCTGGCGGCTGACCTTGCCTACTGAAAGAATTAGTTCAACACCGGCGTGATCGCACCGTGACGGTAGGTCTTCAAGGCATCGGGCTGGATCTGGATCAGCGAACCGCTGACCTTAATCAAATGCAAGTCCGTCAACTGGTGCAGCACGCGCGACAGAGTGGCGGGTGCCAGGTTCAAAAACGACGCCAGCAAACTTTTCTTCAAGTCCAGCTTGACCTCGTTCGAACGCTGCTGGTCCGACGCCTGCAACAGATACTCGACCACGCGCTGGGTGGCGTTCTGCACGGAGCAGCGTTCCACGTTGCGAATAAAACCCATCAGGTGGTGCGACAGGCTATTCATCATCTGGCGCGCGATGCGCGGCGACTGGTCCAGCAGGCGCAGCAGCGCGTGCGGCGGGATGCGCAGCAGCAGGCAGTGCTCAAGCGCTTCGGCGCAGAACGGGTACGGTTCATCGAGGAAAATCATGGCTTCGCCGAAACTCTGGCCCGGACGGATCAGTTCGAGTACCTTGTCGGTACCTTCCATGGAAAACACGCTCAGCTTGACGAGGCCGAAAACCACGACATAAGCACCTTCCGCCACTTCGCCCTTACGGAACAGCACTTTGCCTTTTTCCACTTCGACGCGCACGACATCCTGGCGCAATTGTTCTAATTGCGAAGGGGAAATATGGCGGAACAGAGCCTGGCTCGATAGCAAGCCATCGACGTTGACCTTATGCATGACACTCTCTTATTAGATTAGCGAATGGCTAATAGTGTAATGGGCAGGTAGCGTCAAGGCCATACGTCAAAGGAACTAGGGTTGTCTAGGCCGGAGCGGCATACAGATCAAATAATCGCGCATTGCCTGGGTTTATTTGCGCTTTGCTTGATCTCTATTTACCTAACTCACGCTCGACCGCATACACGGCGATCTGCACCCGGCTGCTGAGCTTAAGCTTCTTGAGGATGTTTTGCACGTGGATTTTCACCGTGCTTTCGGCCACGTCCAGCTGGCGCGCGATTTCCTTGTTACTCTGGCCGCGCGCCAGGCAAGCCATGGCTTCGCGTTCGCGCGGCGTCAATTTGTCATAGTCGGCCTCGGGCGCGTTTTGCCCCGCGCGAAACTGCGACACCAACTTGGCCGTCATGGCATCGGCAATCACGGATTCGCCGGCTGCGGCGCGGCAAATGGCCTGCCCCAGTTGTTCGGCTTCAATATTTTTCAACAAATAGCCGCGTGCGCCTGCGCGCAAGGCCGCGCCCAGATCGGCCGCGTTTTCGGACACGGTCAACATCAGCACCACCATCTGCGGCAAGTCCTGCAAGATCAGTTGCAGCGCGTCGACGCCGCTCATGCCGGGCATATTCAAGTCCATCAGCACCACATCGGGCAGCAACTCGGCCGTCAGGCGTACGCCGTCGAGCCCGTTCGATGCCTCACCCACCACCTGGAATAGAGGGTTGCGCTGCAGCAGAAGCTTGACGCCGCTGCGCAGCAAGGTATGGTCGTCGACCAGCAGGATTTTGATTGGAGCGTTCACGTATTTGTATCTTTTACCTGGTAGGAATGAATCTTCTGTTACGCGGCCTGGCGCCGGGCGGCCGGCAAGGCCAGCGAGATCGTCGTGCCTCCGCCGGGCGTGCTATCGATGGTAAATTGTGCACCGAGCCGCTCGGCTCTTTCCTGCATGATACGCAAGCCGATCTGCACTTCCGTTTTCCTGTCGCGCACATTGGCGGCAAAACCTTCGCCATCGTCGCGTACTCGCAGCGAAAAATCGCGCCCGTTTTCCACACACAGGGCCACGTTGCTCGCTTGCGCGTGCTTGCGGATATTCGACAGCGCTTCTTGCACGATGAACAGGATCTGCAACTGTTGTTCGGGCGCCAGCGGCGCGCCATTGCCGCGCATATCGAGCGTGCCGGCGACGCCTGTCTGCAACTTGAACTTGGCCAGCACTTCGTTGAGCTTGCTTTCCAGGTCGCTGCCATGCCAGCGCGTGCGGAAATTGACCAGCAATTCACGCACATCCTGATAGCTTTGCTCGACACCCATGCGCATCAGCGGCAGCACTTCGGCCGCTTCGTCGAGCTGGCCCCGGCGCACGGAGTCGTCAAGCATCTGCACTTGCAGGCTGATGAAGTTCAAGCTTTGCGCTATGCTGTCATGCAAGCCTTCGGCCAGCAGGCTGCGTTCGCGCGCTACGGCAAATTCCTTCTCGCGCGCGATCAGGCGCTGGTTCTCGATGGCGATGCCCAGGCTCTGGCCCAGGGTTTCCAGCCAGCCCTGCTGCTGCGCGTGCACGGCTTTCGGACGCGCAAAGTGCAGCGAAAAACTGCCCACCACCTGCTCGCGCGCAAGGATGGGAAAGACGGCGATGGCGATAAAACCTTCATCCTGGCAGCGAAAGCGCTGCAGCGCATCGACCTGGCGGAAATCGCGGATCTGGATCACGCCCTGCGCCACGGCTGCACCGCACAGGCAATCGTTATTGCGGATGCAATGTTCTTCTTCCACCATGCCATCCGAAATACCCTCATGCACGATGATGTGCACGGTATCGTGCTGCGCATCGAGGATGCGCACGGTGCCGCCTTGGGCTTGCGCGAACTGCATCACATGGTGCAGGAAACCGCGGCACAAGGCATCGATGGCGTGCTGGCCTGCCAGCAGGGTGGAAATGTCATGCAGGGTGGCCAGCTGGCGTTCCTGCGCCGTGCTCAGCCCCGATTCGGCTTGCGCCAGGCGGCGCTGGCGCCAGCGCGACGCTGGAAGTTGTTTACGGGAAGATTGACTGCGCGGCGCATGCATGAAAGACTCAAATCGATTTTAGAGAAGAAAAATACCCGGCATGTTGGCAGGCCGGGCAGGTATGACGTTACAAACGGATCTCGGTACCGAGCAGCTTGACGAACTGCGCCAGCCAGGCCGGATGCGCTGGCCAGGCGGGCGCCGTGACGAACTGGCCATCGGTGATGGCGTCCGTAACGGCGATGTCGGCATACGTGCCGCCCGCCAGCTTGACTTCGGGCGCGCAGGCGGGATAGGCGGAAATACGCTTGCCGCGGATGACATCGGCGGCGGCCAGCAATTGCGCGCCGTGGCAGACAGCCGCGACGGGCTTGCCCGCGTCGGCGAAATGGCGCACGGCGGCGATGACTTTCTCGTTCAGGCGCAGGTATTCGGGGGCGCGGCCACCGGCGATCATCACGGCGTCATAGTCGGCCGGGTCGATCTCGTCGAAGCTGGCGTTCAAGGTGAACAAATGACCGGGCTTTTCCGTGTAAGTCTGGTCGCCCTCGAAATCGTGAATCGCCGTCTTGATCGTCTGGCCGCTTTGCTTGCCGGGACACACGGCATGCACGGTATGGCCCAGCATCAGCAGGGCCTGGAACGGCACCATCGTTTCATAATCTTCTGCAAAATCGCCGGTCAAAAACAGAATTTTCTTCGCCGCCATGTAGTTCTCCTATAAAAGATAGACCCCGCAAGATAGACCCCGTATGCCTGCAGCATGCACCGCAAGGCGTATCTTAGCGCGACTTGGCAGCCATACCGGATATTTCAAGCAAGCTTTGCGCCTTGATCGCGGATTTTATCGCTTGAAGCGGAATTTTTTACAGGCTCGCAGGTGAAACCTGGCCGATGTACCGCCTGTTACGCCTCGTCGTCGCAGGCGCTGCAAGCGCTGACGCCCTCCCACGCATGCGCAAAATTATGGCAAGATCAAGTTTCTTTCATTCCACAGTGGAACTTGCCATGATTTTTGAAATTGCCCACATCCAGATCAAACCGGCCACGCATGGCGCTTTCGAGGCGGCCGTCGCCAAAGCCGTGCCCCTGTTCCAGCGCGCGCGCGGCTGCGAATCGATGCGCCTGGAGCGCTCGATCGAAAATGGCGATGCGTATCGCCTGGTCGTTGGCTGGGCCACGCTGGAAGACCATACCGTGCATTTCCGTGGCAGCGACGACTTCCAAGCCTGGCGCGGTCTCGTCGGCGAATTCTTCGCCGCCCCGCCCCAGGTCGAGCACATGGACACGGTGCTCGCAGGCTTCTAGCGCGGCACTTCGACGGCAGGATGGTGAAACACCTGGCGCAAGTAAGCGAGGAAAGTTTCATCCTTGCACAGGGTCTTGCCCGGAGAATCCGACAATTTCGCCACCGACTGGCCATTGCAGCGCACCAGTTTCATGACGATGTTGAGCGGCGTCAAACCGACGTCGTTGGTCAGATTGGTGCCGATGCCAAAGCCCGTCATGATGCGGTCGGCAAAGTGCCGGTACAGGGCGAAGGCCTTGTCCAGGTCCAGGCCGTCGGAAAACACGAGGCGCTTGGTATTGGCGTCGATGCGCAGGGCCGCGTAGTGGGCCAAGGCTTTCTCGCCCCAAACGACAGGATCGCCCGAATCATGGCGCAAGCCGTCGAACAGCTTGGCGAAATACAGGTCAAAGTCGGCCAGGAAGGCGTCCATGCCCACCACGTCCGTCAGGGCAATACCCAGGTCGCCGCGGTATTCCTGCACCCAGTCTTCCAGTGCCGCCTTTTGAAAATCGCGCAGGCGCACGCCGAAGGACTGGAATGACTGCATATATTCATGCGCCATGGTGCCTATCGGCACGACGCCCAGCTTTTTCGCCAGGTACACATTCGACGTGCCTTTAAAATATTCGGGCACTTCCTGCGCCAGGCACTGCACCACTTCGTCGTGCCAGGCACCGGAAAAACGCCGGCGCACGCCGAAATCGGAAAATTCAAACGGATGCTTGCGCCGCGGCAACTTGCCGAATTCCTTCACGGCCGCCACTTTCAAGCCCAGGCGGTGACGCCCTTCGCGCATGGCCGCATCGAGGTCGAAGCGGCGGAAATACAGTTCGTTGACGATGTACAGCACGAAAATTTCGAAGCCCATCACATGAACTTGCGGTCCGGCCGCGTGCACCAGCAAGGTGTCGCCATCGGTGCTGACTTCGATGAATTTTCTCTGGAAGCGAAACACCGTCAAAAAATCGACGAAGTCACTCTTCATGAAGCGCAAGGTGCGCAAATAGGCCAGTTCGTCGTCGGCAAACGACATCGAGCACAGGTGGTCGAGCTGCTCTTCCAGCTCGACCTTCAGTTCAGCCAAGGGGAAGGCGGTCGCGCTGCGGCAAACAAATTCGTATTCGGTATGGGTGTTCGGATGACCGTGCAGCAATGCTTGCCACATTGTAAATTTATACAGATCGGTTTCCAGCAAACTGCGCACTATCGGGGTCATGTGTGTGTTCTCCAACTTCCTGAAGCCAGAATAGTACGCCACCGCAAGCATTTCAGCAGCGCAAATTGGACACTGGCTCAGGCAGCCGGTTGCTCCAGCGCGTTGGCCAACAATTCGGGCAAGACCTCGGCGGACGTGGCAAGGCGCGCACCGCGCGCCTGCATGGCGGCCAGGAAATCGCACTGCTGCGCAGCGAAGCCCGTCACGGGGCTCATGCAATCGGTCAGCAGCACCAGCCGCGCCAACGCCTGCGGGCCCTGCTGCGCCTGCAGATAGTCGGCGATGTCTTCCGTGCTCGCTTTCACGCAGTGGCTGCCCGCTTCGCCGGTGATATAAATCTGCTGCGCCGGCAGCAGCGTGGCGAGGAAATCGAGGTTGCGCTGGGTCGCCGCATCCTGCGCATCGGGCACTTCTGCCATGACGGCCGAATAATGCTCGGTCCAGGGATTGGCCCCCTTGCTCAACTTGGCAACGACCTGCAACTGCTGCACTTCCCAGGCATTGTAGGCGGCGCGCACGGCCGCATGGACATTCTGCCCCCAGCTGCCAATCTCGCAATGCACGGGCCACACCATCAATTGATAGCGCCCCGCTTGCTGCAAGGCATCAAGGTAGGCCAGCGCGCGCGGCAAGGCGCCGCTGGCGGCCGGCAAGAACAGGCCGTCGCGCACCTGCTGCGCGCTGATCTGCGTAAACGGCGCGACGGCAGCGCCCTCGCCCGTGCGCCAGAAGGCGGGGTGGGCGATATCGTAGCGGTGGTGGGCGTCGAGCGTCACGCTAATCTGCGTCAAGCCGCCGCCGCCTTCACGAATCAGCTGCGCCACGCGCAACATGTCGGCGTGGGCCCCTGGCACGGCCAGCGCAGGTGCGCCATCCGGCGGCAGCCAGGTGGCGGGCAAGTCGCAAAAATCGTTTTGCGGGTCGATGACAAGCAGGTGCAGCTGGCGTTTCATGGCGGTCCTCGTGCGTGGCGGAGTTTGCATCATAATGGCAACATCGCCATCGTGCCAAACCAGGAGCCGCCATGAACATTCTCAATCACAATAACGTGCGTCCGAATAAATTACTCAACAGCAAATGGACGGCCGTCACGCCAGCGAACAAGGAAAAACACTTCCTCGTCGTCAAGCTATGCGCAACGGCCACACCGGATGAACCGGTCACGCATGTGGAATTGGAAGCGGTACATTCCGGCCGCGTGCAAATGCTGCCATGGCGCGCGCTGCAAGATGCGACGCTATGGCATCAGGGGTGGAAGACATAACGGCGCTGGCGCTGCTCGACCAGCTTGACAGCCGCCTCGCGCGCTTGCGCCACGGCGTCCGCCGCCGTGGCAAACGGGTGATCGGCCGACACGCGGCGCTTGCGCAGCAGATTCAAGCGATGCATGGGGTTGGACGAGGGGGCATAGATGGCGACGTACGCGCCCCATAGCTTGCAGCCCTGCAAGCGCTCTGCCGTGTAATTCACCTCATAAAAATCAACATACTTTATCGGCACGATGTACGCTCCAAAAATGACATGGCCGGACAGCTTGTCTCCACGGACTGGCGCGGTGAGGGTAAAACCATGCACGCGCGATCGCTCAGGCTATTCAACTCAGCTCTCTTTTTGATCGCGCGGCACAGAAAAAAGGATGCATGACTAAGGCATCTTCATGCATGACGACACGAGTCGGGCCGAGCCGGACTACGCATGCCACACTTATCAGACTATCTACGTGTGCAGACTGAAAGTATAGACGATGCAAAAGAATTATTAGTCGCAAACCGCGTACTGAACGCAGGTGGCAGGCTAACATCTGCACGCTGCCGTGCGACTGACACGCCATGGCAGGCACCTATTTTTCTGCCTCGGCTGCGGGATGCATGGACCAGACGGCACTGAGGATTTTCCATTCGCCGTCGCGCTTGACCATCTGCCACGCTTCCACGCCATAGTTCGACAATTTGTCGCCGACCAGAAATGCATAGTCGAAGTTGACCCACGCCACATGGCGGTCCTGGGTGATCTTGACGTTATAGAATTTTTCTTCCGTGCGCTGCGGTTCGCGCTTGATAAAGTTGGCGAAACCGACATAGCCGGCCGCCTGGACGCCATCGAAATGCACATCCGTCGTGTCGCGCATTTTCTTGATAAAACCGTCATCGGCCGGCGCGGCGAACAAAATGTTCGTATGCAGCATCAGCGACGATAGCAATTTGATATCCTTGGCGAGCAGCGCCGCCTGGAAGTCGGCGACGACTTTTTCGATGGCGCGGATATCTTCGGGCGTGGAAGCATGACGCCCCACGTAGGGCGGCGCCACCGGCGCAGTCTGCGCCTGCGCCGCGCCGGCCGCCAACAGGGAACATCCGAACAGTACTGCGCTTGCCAACTTGTGCATGGAAAACTTTCATGGCGAACCGTTCGCCGGGCTGGCACGGGGGCGTGCCGTCGACAAGCTTATGTCAAGCATAGCAAATTAGCAATCCACTTGAAGATCGAGTGTAGGCGGCCAGCAATTCATCGACCAAGGCATCGGACAACTGCACGGCCGCAGCCGCCTGCGCTGCGCTGCCAGTTTCGCCGCGAATTCGCCGCACAATTGGCGCAACAGGTAGGCGCTGTTGCGCACGCGGCTAATGATGTGTCAGACCCTGCTCGTGAATTGCTCCTGTGGAAATGGGGTGGGCTTGGGCCATGTTGCAGCCCTTGCAGCCCTTGCAAACAGCATAGTTCGGGTCTACCATCGATGAAACCGTGTAAATGCCAATGTTTAGCATCGAATTTTTAGATATGGAGCCAGCATGAGAGAACCGGGCCAACCTTCGCTCGACCAGTTGCGCGTGTTCGTCGCCGTCATCGACGCGGGCGGCTTCGCGCACGCGGCGCGCCAATTGCACCGCACGCAGTCGGTGATCAGCTACACCATCGCCAACCTGGAAGAACAACTGAATGTGGTGCTGCTCGACCGCGCCAAGCGCAAGCCCACCCTGACGGACGCGGGCAAGGCGCTGCTGGCCGATGCGCGCGCCGTGGCCCTGAAGGTCGATGGCATGCGCGCGCGCGCCAAGGCGCTGGCCGGCGGACTGGAGGCGGAAGTGTCGGTAGTGGTCGACGTGATGTTCCCCACCTGCGTGCTGGTGCGCGTCCTGGAAGCCTTCCAGGCGCAGTTCCCCACCGTTGCCCTGCGCCTGCGCATCGAAGCCATGGGCGCCGTAGCGCAACTGGTGATGGATGGCAGCTGCCACATCGGCCTCGGTGGCTCGATGACGACCACGGCCGGCGTCTTCGAGCGCCTGGCCGTCGGCCATGTGCGCCTCATTCCCGTGGCCGCACCCAGCCACGCGCTGGCGCAACTGGCGCAGCCGATCGCCTCCAACGTGGTGCGCGAACACGTGCAACTGGTGCTCAGCGACCGCAGCGACCTGACGCAGGGCCAGGATTTCGGCGTGCTGGGATTGCGCAACTGGCGCCTGGGCGATCTCGGTTCCAAGCACGCCTTGCTGCGCGCAGGACTGGGCTGGGGCAATATGCCCGAAGCGATGGTACGCGACGACCTGCAGGCCGGGCGCCTGGTGCATTTGACGCTGGCCGTCGACAAGGGCGAAAATTATCCGATCTACCTGATCCAGCGCGCCGATACGCCGTCCGGCCAGGCAGGCAAGTGGTTGACAGAGCGCTTTGCGGAGCAACTGCCGTTGCTGGTGCAGGGGTTTTAGAAGCGCGCGCGGACAGGTATCATGCCTCAGCAAGCCCCAAACAACTGCTGGGGTCAGTCCCTGCGGGATCGCAACCCGTCCCATTGGGACGGGTTGCCCCGACGGGTCTGACCCCTATTTCAGACACAACCTTGAAGAGAACCACCATGGCCGGCATCGACGACTTCGTCAACAAACAAAAACCTGGCGCGCGCTTCGTCATCACGGCGCAGATGCTGCGCATGACGCCGCAGCAGTTCGACACCGTGGCGCAGGAATGGATGGAAGACGGCGGCCCCGGCTTCGACGTGGCCGGCATCCCGCACCGTGTCGTCGTCGACGGACAGTTTTATATTGCCAGGCTCACCGTAGCACGCCACGGCGAGCCCGCATAAGGGCTACTCGACGCCGAGCACGTACAGGCGGCGACGCAGGCGCGCCACTTCTTCCGACAAATCGACCACCAGCGCGGCCATTTCGGCGTTTGCGTCGAACACGGATTCGATTTCGTGCAGGCGCCGTGCGCGCACCAGATCCAGGCTGGTGAAACGCCAGGTCGTGAGCTGCCCCACTGGCGGGCCATTTTGCAGCAGCACGCCGGTCTGCACATGCTGCACCACCCAGTCCGGCTCCACGGCGCAGGCGCGCGCCAATTCCTCCAGGCTCAGGGCACGATCTTCGAGCAGTTCGCCAATTATCTTGTTTGCCATGATTTACCCTCCCAGCTTCTGGCGTGGATTGAAAGCCATCTCGCGCGCCATGGTTGCATACAGCGCACGCGCCTTGTCATCGTTCGCCGGCGGCAGCACCACTTCGAGCAGCAAATACAGGTCGCCCGGCTGGGCGGCGGGAATGCCGCGCCCCTTCAGGCGCAACTTGCGCCCCGTCTGTGAATTGGGCGGCACGCTGACGGCCACCGTGCCCGATGGCGTGGGCACGGCGATTTCGCCGCCCAGCGCCGCCTCCCAAGGCGTGACAGGCACCGTCTCGAACACATCGCGCCCTTCCACCTTGTAGCGCGCATCGGGCTGGAAGCGGATTTCCAGATACAGGTCGCCGGCGGGTGCACCGCCGCTGCCCGGACTCCCCTGCCCCTTCATGCGCAACTGCTGGCCCTCCGTGACGCCTTTCGGCAGCGTCACTTCCAGGGTGCGCTCGCGCGTCACCACCTGGCCTTGCGCGTCAGCTTCAGGCACGCGCATGACGATGTGGCGCTTGGCGCCGTGATAACTGTCGTGCAAATCGATGCTGATGGCGGCGTGGCTGTCCTCGCCCGGCATCTGGAAACTGCCACCGGCGCGGCGACGCCCGCCCACGTGGGCAAACAGGTCGGCAAAGAAGTCGCTGTCGTCGGCGCCCGCAGATTCGTAGCCCGAGCCCCAGCCCGGCGGCGGCCGGAACGGCTGCCCTTGGGCGCCCTGGTGACGCCCGAGTTCATCATAGGCGACGCGCTTTTCCGCATCCCCCAGCACACCGTAAGCCTCATTCAGGGCCTTGGTGCGCTTGTCGGCGTCCACTTCCTTGCTCACGTCGGGGTGGTATTTGCGTACCAACTTGCGGTACGCCTTCTTGATCTCGGCCTCGGTAGCGTTCTTCTCGACGCCGAGCTCCTTATAATAGTCCTTGTATTCCACCGTGCTTGCTCCCCATGGTTGAACTGCCTGTGGGAAGGGTACACGAATTGGCCAGGCCACAGCGCGCGCGCAATACAACAGGCTATACAACAGGCTATACAACAGCACCCGCAAAACATCGCTCAAGCGGGCGCTGCAAGGAATGAGCAAAACACCTAGGGAAACGCTGATTTATTCGTCTCCCCCTTCCCGTCAGGGCCGCGAGCGGGCACGATTGCGCCACGTTCAGCGCCGACATGGCGCATGCCAAAGTCCCTCTCTGGTCTCGAATACGCCGCCAAGAAAAGCGCACGCGGCAAGACCGATTCCTGGCTGAGATCGATAGCGTGACGCGTTGCTTGAGTTTCACAAGCGGTCGAACCGTTCTATCCCAAAGTCGAGGATGCGAGTCGGCCGCCGATCGGCTTGGCACGCCTGCAGCGCGTGTTTGTGAGCCTGCTATGCTTCGGTTTATCCGACGAAGGCATTGCGGATGCGATTTACGACAGCCAGGCCATTGGCGCCGTCGTCGGCATCGACGCGGGCCGCGAGTCGTCGAAAGCGCCCCTATATTCCAGGCAAATCCGTGACCTTGCATGTGGCCATGAAGAAAAATGCTACCGCCACTAGTATGCGCTGTCCGGTATCGTCACGGAGAAGCAGCTACCAACTCCCGGGGTGCTGACCAGCACTATCGTCCCTCGCATGGCGGTACTGACCAGGTTGTATGTAGTATACAAGCCAAGGCCGCTGCCCCCCTGACCTAGTTGCGTCGTGAAGAACGGATCGAATACACGGCTTTGGTCAGCTGCCGATATGCCAACGCCATCGTCGCTCACTGTCAATTCGATGCAGCGTGCATCCGTCATGCGGGCAGCGACCGTGACATTGCCCGGGGCGCGACCAACGAATGCGTGACGTGCAGCATTTTCCAACAATTCGGCAAGCACATCGGCAAAAGCGCCGAGATAGCCGGTCATCGAAAGGTCTTCGTTGACGGTGTTGACGAGACGCAAACCTGGCACGGCGGCGGCCACAGTCTCGACAGTATGACGCAGCTTGAAGTGGCTCGGCGTCATATCCGTCGGATCCACGGAAATCCGTTTGAAGCTCGCTACCAGCTGCGACGCCCGCTCCAGGTTACGCGTCAGCAGGAAGGTGCCGTCATGCATCGCTTCACAAAAGCTGCTTAGGTCAGTACGCGTCAGGCCCGTCGCCATCTTGTCGCGAAAAGCCGATGCCTGATCTTGGATTGTGCTGGCCACCAGCATGCTGTTACCGATAGGCGTGCCAAGCTCGTGCGCCACGCCGGCCACCAGCGCACCCAGGGCCGCATTCTTGGCCGATTTCAACAGCTCGGATTGCATCGCTGTCAGCGTGGCAAGTGCCAGATTGAGTTTTTCATTTGACCGCTGCAGTTGCTCGGCATCGCTGTGTTGGCGGGCAATGGCGGCGGTCAGCTCGATATTACTTCGCTTAAGCTGCTCTTGCTGCTCTATGAGCCTTTGCTGCTGCTCCATTAACTCTAAATCGCGCTCGATACTCTTTTTTATTTCCCACATCAGCTCGACGTACTTTTCATGGTAGCTACGAGTTTTGTTATCGAGGACGCAAATAGTGCCGAACACGTTCTGGTTCGGCGCAAGCAAAGGTACGCCTAGATACGAAATCATGTCCAACGCGACGTCGGGATTGTCCTTCCAGTCAATATCGTCTAACGCATTAGGCACGTACAACAAGGCGCGAGTTTCCATCACCGTCTCACAATAGAGGCCCGTATTAAGCACGGCCATCTCGTTGGCGTGGTATGGATTGCCTACCCTTTGGGCGGCCACCAGCACTTCAATCTGCCCCGGCCGCACCCGCATGATCAGGCCAGCTGGCACCTCAAATACTTCGGCCATGACATCGACGGTATGCTGCCATTTATCCAGCACGTATTCGGGAATCGTGGACGCCGGATCAAGCATGCGATAGTCCTTTCGTATTGGGGCAACGGCTCGCCAGGCAAGGTAGAGTATTGACGTTCCCTACCAGACAAGTCCAGAGTTGACGGTACAACATAACCATTCCCGCTGCAAGCCATCGCACCTCACGGATAGACAGTCCGCTTACCACTCCATGATACTCGGCGATAGCTAAGGAAGCACTGATTTATTCGCCCCCCGTTCACGTCGGTGCCGCGTCCTGTGACGATTACGCTACGTTCATCGCCCGACACCGCCCCTGCAAAAGTCCTTTCTGGTGCTCGCCGGCAGGCGCTTTACCGTCACCGAAACCCGAAGAGCGTCTTGATCGGCGAAAGGCGCCCGATGGGGCGTCAAATCGGTTCAAATTGCTGTCGTAGCGCGCCAAAAATCGATCAACGTTGCTGGCGTTGGCGTCCGACTGCACAGTTACCGATTACCGACTAAGAAAGCGAATTGACCAGCGGCTCCCTAGCGCACGCGGCGCAGCGAGGAAATCTGGTTTTCCATGCTGTTCAAGTGGCCGTATTGGCCTGGCCCAATCACTTCACAGCGACCACGGAAGTTCGAATCGCTGCACACTTCCCATTGGCCTTCGTTGACGACGATGGACGAGGCCCAGTCGTTGAAGTTGTAGCGCACCAGATCTTCCGCATCGCGGTCCAGCGCCAGCGGTTCGCCGCGCATGCCCGCTCCGGGGAACAGCAGGACGGCACCACGCTGCTGGTATTGCGGCTGCTGATACTGCGGATATTGTGGCTGCTGGTACTGCGGATATTGTGGCTGCTGGTAAGGCTGATCATACTGCTGCTGGCGCCGCACTTCGCGCTCGTCGAGCATGCGCGCCGACGAGACGCGCCCATCAAGGCCGCGTCCCAGGTCGTCGTGGCGGCCGGGCCCGAAGATGCGGCACACACCGTTATAGTTCGCGTCGCTGCACAGCTGCCAGTAGCCGTTGTGGATGACGATGCTGGTGGTGCGGTCGTTGAAACCAATGCTGACAAAATCGTCCGTATCGCGATTCAGCCGCGCCGAGCCACCATTCTGGCCGGCGCCCGAATACACTTCCAGGCTGCCGCCGCGGCCATAACCGCCATTGCCATGATCAGGATCGCGCCCCGGCCGGCCCGGATTGTAGCCATCGCCACGAGCCGACTCGCGCACCGAACTGATGGCATCGTTCATGCCCGGCATCGCGCTGTATTCGCCTGGTCCCAGGGTCTTGCATCTGCCGCGGAAGCCGGAATCGGTACACACATCCCAGGTGCCCGAACGCACCAGAATGCTCGACACCTTGTCATTGAAACCAAAACGCGACAGATCGTCCGTCGTCTCGCGCAGGCTCACGGCGCGGCCGCGAAACTCAGAATGTTCGAACAAGGTGATATCGCCCGCATGGGCGGCCGCATGCGCCCCCAGCGAGAGCAGCAAGGTCGTAGCGCATGCCAACGCGTGTTTCAAAGGGCCCGTCATGATTAACTCCATTGTGCATTCTTGGATGATGATGATCCTGGCCGTTGCGCCAGGCTGCTAGTGTAACAAATACGAGGCCATGGAAAAGCGCAAGAACACCGCGCCGGCGCAGGCCTTGTCGTCTGCACGGCGTCAAACTTCATCCAGCGACAAGTGATCTCCATAACAACGACTGTCAGTGTAGTCGTGCGTAGAAAAAACGGTGTAACAAAGTATCTGAAAAGCACAATATATTGTTACCAAAAGCAATCACTGACGGCACCAAGCATGTGATTGCCATGCGCCTTGATCAACGCACAGAATCAACACACATGCGTCAGCGCGCTCCTGGGTACCAAGGGCACTGCGGCGGACAAGCACGGCGAATGCCGGTAGAATCCCGCGTTTAGCCACGTTTGCAGCCGATGCCACACACTACCTCGCTCACCCTGTCCGTCGTCCGTACTGAAGTTTCTTTACTGTGGAAGCTGGCCTGGCCCATCCTGATCGGTCAGCTAGCCACCGTCGGCATGGGCGCGGCCGACGTGGCGATGACGGGCCATACGAATCCCGAGGAATTGGCGGCCGTGTCGCTGGGCGCGGCCATCTGGTCCATCGTGCTGGTCACCGTGAGCGGCGTCATGATGGCAATAAATACCTTGGTGGCGCACGAAATCGGCGCCGCACGCCACGACCAAGTGCCGCACATCGTGCGCCAGTCGCTGTGGAAGGGGCTGCTCGTGGGCCTGGTGGCTTGCCTGCTGACGAACATGGCGGCACTGGTGTTCGACCACCTGATGCTCGAAGCAAACGTGGCGGCCAAGGCCAAGCTGTTCGTGCACATCATCAGCTGCGCGCTGCCGCCGTTCGCCGCCTATCGCGCGCTGTACGGCTACAGCACCAGCATCAACCAGACCAAGCCCGTGATGCTCATCGCGCTGGCCGCGCTGGGTCTGAACATCCTCATCAACTACCTGCTGATTTATGGCCACTGGGGCATGCCGAAGATGGGCGGCGTGGGCTGCGCCGTGGCCACCACCTGCTGCGTGTGGATGATGCTGTTGGCCATGCTGGCCTGGATCAGGATCGCCCCCGCCTACCACGCCACGTATCCGTTCACGCACTGGGAGTGGCCGCAACTGTCGTCCATCGGCCCCATGCTGCGCCTGGGCCTGCCCATCGGCGTGACCTACTTTGCCGAAGCGAGCGCCTTTGGCGTCATCAGCCTGCTGGTGGCGCGCTTCGGCGTGATCCAGGTGTCGGCGCACCAGATCGCCCTCAATTTCTCGTCCGTCGTCTTCATGGTGCCGCTCACGTTTGGCATCGCGCTAGTCACGCGCGTGGGCCACGCCGTGGGCGAAGCCAATTTGCGCCGCGCCCGCTTCATTTCGTGGGTGGGCGTGGCCATGTCGCTGACGGCGGCCATCGTCTCGGCCACCCTCATCACCATCTTCCGCCACCAGATCGCGCAAGCCTACACGTCCGATCCGCAGGTGCAAGCGCTGTGCGCGCAACTGCTGCTGTTTGCGGCCCTGTTCCAGCTGTCCGACGCCACGCAGGTGGCCACTTCCTGTGCCATCCGCGGCTACAGGGTGACGCGCCAGCCAATGCTGATCCAGCTGCTGGCCTTCTGGGGCTTCTCGCTACCCATCGGCTACGTACTGGGACTGGCACCGCAAGGCTTCCCCTGGTCGCCAGGCGAACCGATGGCCGCCGCCGGTTTCTGGATAGGCCTGGTCACGGGCCTGACAGTGGCTGCCATCCTGCTAAGCTGGTATTTAAACCGTTTGTCGCTGCAGCGCCTGCGCGCGGCCCGATAATCCAACGAGGAAAACACCATGCCGCAACAACGCCCCTTCAAGCAAGTCGATGTCTTCAGCACGGTGCCTTTCTCGGGCAATCCGCTGGCCGTGGTGCTCGATGCGAATGGCCTCGATGACGCGCAGATGCAGGCGATCGCACGCTGGACCGGCCTGTCGGAAACCACCTTCGTGCTGGCGCCGCTTAATCCCGCCGCCGATTACCGCGTGCGGATTTTTTCGCCGGAGATGGAATTCCCGTTCGCCGGCCACCCGACCCTGGGCACGGCGCATGCCCTGCTCGATGCGGGCATGCGGCCCAAGGGTGCGCGCATCGTACAGGAATGCGGCGTCGGCCTGGTGCAGATAGAACGCGGCGCCGGTGGCATGCTGGCGTTCCAGGCGCCGCCCTGCACCGCGCGCGCGCTCGCCCCCGCGCTGCTGCCGCTGCTGCAAACAGCGCTGGGCGGCGCGGCGGCCGCTGGCGGCACCATCGTCGACATGGGCATCCGCTGGCTGTGCGTGCCGCTGCAAAGCGCCGCGACCTGCCTGGCTGTCCATGCCGACATCGCGGCACTGACGACATTACTGGCCGCGTCAATGGCTGACGGACTTGCCCTCTACGGCGCGCACGGCGCCGACGGACCGGCCGATTACGAAGTGCGCGCGCTGCTCAGCGAGCACGGTGCGCTGGTCGAGGACCCTGTCACGGGCAGCGCCAACGCCTGCATCGCGCACCTGCTGGCAGGCGCCGACTACCGCGTACGCCAGGGCACCTGCCTGCAGCGCGACGGCCGCGTGTCCGTCAATTTCCGCGATGACCACGCCTGGATAGGTGGCGCCTGCCTGACCGTGATAGCAGGTACGATATTGGCCTGAACTAGGAAAAGCGCCATGGAATGGGCGGCTGTCGGATATTTTCGGCAAAGGAAATACGGTCAGGAAGGTCTTATTCCGTGGCAGGGACTATCGCGTAAACAGGCACGCTCTGGTATCGTCTTAGGCTTAGGCAACGCTCGACCCTGGATGCCCTGTTCGGCATGCAGCGTTATTCATTCTTCCAACTACCGAGACATCCATGCGTTTTATTCTTTGTTTTCTGGCCGCGATGGCCAGCGTTCCCGCATCGGCTGAAAAGCTGACCCTGGAACGCATCCACGCCGATCCGGCGCTGGCCGGCCCCGGCATGCGCAACCTGAAGGTCTCGCCCGACGGCGCGCGCGTCACGTTCCTGCGCGGCCGCGCCGACAACCAGTTCCAGCTCGATCTGTGGGAATTCAAGCTCAAGGACAAGAGCACGCACCGCCTGGTCGACTCGAAGGCGCTGGTGCCGAATGAAATCATCTCGCCGGAAGAGCAAGCGCGACGCGAACGCGAGCGCACGGCCAGCCTGAACGGCATTCTCAGCTATAGCTGGTCGCCCGATGGCAAGCAGCTCTTGGTGCCGCTGGCCGGCAATCTGTACCTGGTCGATGCAGCCCACCCGGAGCAGGCACGCCTGGTCGCCAAGGGCAATGTGCTGGACCCGAAGATCTCGCCAAAAGGCCGCTACGTGTCGTTCGTGCGCGATCAAAATATCTATGTGATCGACCTCAAGACGAACCAGGAACGCCAGCTCACCAGCGATGGCAAGGGCACGATCCGCAACGGCGAAGCCGAATTCGTGGCACAGGAAGAAATGGGCCAGCGCACCGGCTATTACTGGGCCCCCGACGATTCCGCCATCGCGTATAAACGCTATGACGAAGCGCCCGTACCCGTCGTGCGCCGCTTTGAAATCTTCGCCGACCGCACCGACGTCGTCGAGCAGCGCTACCCTGCAGCCGGCGATCCGAACGTGCTGGTGCAGTTGCTAATCGTCTCGCCGGAAACGGGTGCGCAGCGCCAGGTGGACCTGGGCTCGAATCAGGACATCTACCTGGTACGCGCCGACTGGAGCTTCGATGGCAAGTCGCTGGTCTACCAGCGCCAATCGCGCGACCAGAAGACACTCGATCTGGTCGCAGTCGATGCGAGCACCCTGGCGCAGCGCACGCTGCTGACGGAAAAGTCGACAAGCTGGGTCAGCATCCATGACGACCTGCGCTTCCTGTCGAACGGTACCTTCCTCTGGTCGTCCGAGCGCACGGGCCGCAACCATTTGTACCTGTACGACATGCACGGCAAGCTGCTGCACCCGGTCACTTCAGGCGCGTGGGGCATCGACAGCGTGCTGGCGGTGAACCAGAAAACCGGCAAAGTGTTCGTCTCGTCGAACCGCGACGCCGTGATCGACAAGCAGACCTACGCCCTGGCCCTCGATGGCAGCACGGCCGACCAGCCGCAGCGTCTGACGAAAGCCGACGGCTGGCACGACACGACGTTCTCGCGCAATGGCGAAGTCTTCGTCGACACGTATTCCGATCCGGCCACGCCACCGCAAGTGAGCATTCACCGTCCGGACGGCAGCATGGTGGGCTGGCTGGAAGAAAATGCGCTCAACACCAGCCATCCGTATTTCAAGTACAAGGCGGACCACCTGCCGACGCAGTACGGCACCCTGCAAGCCGACGATGGCCAAACGCTCCATTATTCCATCGTCAAACCGTCGAACTTCGACGCGAGCAAACGCTATCCCGTCTACCTGTCGACGTATGGCGGCCCGCACTCGCAGCACGTGGCCCGCCGCTGGGGCAACAACTTCGACCAGTACATGGCACAGCAAGGCTTTGTTGTCTTCCGCCTCGATAACCGGGGCTCGTCGCGCCGCGAGCGCGCCTTCACGGACGCCATCTATCACAAGCTGGGCGCAGCCGAAGTGGCGGACCAGCTGGTCGGCATAGCCTGGCTGGGCAAGCAAAGCTTCGTCGATCCCAAGCGCATCGGCGTGTTTGGCTGGAGCTATGGCGGCTTCATGACGCTGCGTTTGCTGTCAGCTGCATCAAGCAAGATCGCCATGGGTGTCTCGGTGGCGCCCGTGACCGACTGGTCGCTGTACGACACCCACTACACGGAGCAATTCCTCGGCATGCCTAAGGAAAACGTGGACGGCTACAAAGACAGCACCGTGTTCGCCCACCTGGACGGCTTGCAATCGCCGCTGCTGCTGGTGCATGGCATGGCTGACGATAACGTCTTGTTCAGCAACAGCACGCGTTTGATCGACGCGCTGGTCAACCGCGGCGTGCAATTCGACCTGATGACCTATCCGGGCGCCAAGCACGGCATCTCGTCGCGCGCGGGCCAGCGCCACGTGTACAAGAAAATTGAAATGTTCTTCAAGCAAAAGCTGGCCAATCCGGCGCCATAAGTTTCGCGCTGCACCCACAAAAAAACCGCCGCCTGTCTTTCGACAGGCGGCGGTTTTTTCATGTGTACGGCGAGTTACGGTTTGCGCGTGATGGTTTCCACTGCGTCTTTCACATCGCCAACTTTCTTTTGTACCTTGCCTTCGACCTGGTTTGCCAGGCCCTTGGCTTGCTGTTCTTCGCTACCGACGACTTTGCCAGCGGCTTGCTGGACTTTACCGCCGACTTCCTTCAACTTACCTTCGACTTGATCTTTGTTCATGATAATTCCTCACTGTAGTTGCTTCATCTGCTGTCCGGCCCAACAGGGCCGGCGCTGCGGCTCACACGCTGCGGCAAACTGTTGCTGCGTGTCGATGTGTTCATAGTACGCAGCGACTATCAAAGGTTCTGTACGGTTCCTAACACAGCAGCGGCATCGCCGATGGGTAGAAGGCGCGCTCGGGCAAGCCCAGCTCGCCTTGCAAAACATCAGCCGCATGGCGCGTCGCGTCATTCAAGTTTTACGCGCCCCACGGGTCGAACAGGTTTTGCGTATAAAAATTGCTGGCATTAAGCGGCTCGACGTCGGCCACCAGCCTTGCATTTTGATAGTCGATTGATCCATCCAGGAACAGTAAAAATCGCTGAGCTGGCGCACTGCCGCGTCCGTCCATGGCGCTGCGCCCATGCGTTCGACGAGACCGATGATGCGCTCCTTGGCCGCATTAGCGAGGATGGCGAACGAGTCCCGGCGGCTGCGGTCAGCGGGAATGTCCGTGCTGCACAGCCAAAATCATCATGTTTTCGGGCCGAAAAAATGCCCCTGAAATTTTTTTGCATGCGGACAAAAAACCGGCATATAGTTGCTTCATCCCATGACGCGCGAATGCCAAGGAGATTATTGCCATGCAACTAGAAGCTCTGTTCCAGCATCCCCACGCCCTGCCTGCCGCCCCGAAGATCGTCGATGAACTGGTGCGCAGTTTCAACAACCCCGCCATTGCCACCGAGGAGATCGCGCGCCAGCTGGGAGCCGACCCTGCCTTGAGCGCCAAGCTGCTGCGCTTGGCCAACTCCGCCTATTACCACGTCTCGCGCAGCATCGGCACGGTCGAAGACGCCGTGCTGATGCTTGGTTTTGTGACTGTACGCACGCTCGTCATCAGCTCGGGCCTGGTCAGCGGCTACAAGGCCGTACCCGGCCTGAACCTGCCGCAGTTCTGGCGCTACTGCCTGCATAGTGCCGTGTCGGCCCGCTGGATCGCCAAGCAGACGGGCGACAACCAGGATCTGGCGTTCACCATCGGCATGATGCATGCAATCGGCCAACTGGTGATCCATGCCGTCATGCCCGAGCAAGCCATGCAGCTCGACAAGATCGCGCCGCCGTTTGACGCGCGCCGGCTCAACGCCGAGCGCGCGTCGCTGGGCTATGACTATGCGCAAGTGGGCGCGGAACTGGCGCGCCGCTGGAAGTTTCCCGCCACCTTTGCCGAGACCCTCGCCGCCTTTCCCGATCCGCTGGCCAAGGCACCGTTAAACCGCTTGGCCGCCATCGTGCACCTGGCCGCCTGGCGCGCGCGCATTGATGAAAACCAGTTGAGCCATGAAGAAATTATCGCTTGCTACCCCAGCGAGGTGGCTGAAGCGCTGAACTTGCCGCCCTTGGCGCTGGTGGACAAGATGCCGCCGCCAGCCGAACTGAGCGCGGGACTGGAAGAACTCGTCAAATAAAGGCATCGGTGGCGACAGTGTCGAGACAGCATCCATGCAGCCTAGCGGGCAATTGTGCTGCCCGCCAGGCTAGCTGCAAATTATTTTCACTTTTTTTAAAACATACCCTAAAGTTCCAGATGAGCACGCCGTTAATCTAGACAAGCGGTAATCCATTCACTAGTTACGGGTGTGCTCATGACCTCCAACGACGTTCTCTCGATGTATGAAAATATTGCAGGAATGACCAATAAAATGGTGGTCGCAGCGCGTTCGAGCGACTGGGATGGCTTCGATACCCTGGAAAACCAGTGCGCCGCCGCCGCCAGCCCTACCATGACAAGCAAGGTGCCCGCCCAGACCGGCGCCTCGCGCCAGCGCAAGATCGATTTACTCAAGCAAATCCTGGCAAACGACCGCGAAATCCGCACCATCACGGAACCGTGGATGACGCAACTGTCGAACAACATGCCGGAATCGCGCACCCACATGTAAATAAGTTCGTCGCATCAGTAACGACAAAAGCACCTGAGGGTGCTTTTTTTACATCTGCCGCCGTGCCGCGAGCGCAGCATTTGTGGCACTCAAGCGGCAAGGAGGCGGAATGTGGAAGGCGAACCCCAGGTATCTCCTGGCGTCGCCTCGCTGCCGGTTGCATCCGGCGTTCGCGAGCACATCGTCGGCATCGCAAACCGCTTCCAGGCCCAGGCGTTTATGCAACGCTACACCTGTTTGCCGCGCCACACTATCGTTGGTGACTGCGACAGGCTGGGACTGTTTTGTCGTAGAGCAAGTCCACTGAGTTGATCATATCACCATCTTTAAAATATAGGCAACACCGTAGCCAGGTATTTTTCTATCTTTTTTGAATATCTTTTTTAATATCAAATTCAGCTAACCTGGCAGCAGCATTAACGCGAGAACGGCTCCACTTCGGGCTCGGCCACCTCTGCCTCCACCGCCTCCGTCAACACTGGCACCTCTTTCTTGCGGCCAAACGGTTTGCGCAGCAAGACCCAGTATTTTGACGGCGCGCTCGTGCCAGGCGCTTGCTTGCGCTTGTGCTTGCGCTTGCGCACGACATATACAATAAGCGCCGTCAACAACACGAAGGCCAGGGTGCCAATACCGAGCCATAGCAAGCCATTTCCGCCTGCCTTCGCTTCCTTGTCAGCTGGCGCTACCGCCTTCAGGGGCTTGGGCTTGGCATGCGGCGCCTCCGCCACGGCAACCGGTACGGCGGCGACGACGGGCAGCGCCAGTGCCTTTTGCAAGGCGCCGATCTTGCCCTCCAACTCACCCAGCTTTTCATTAAGTGCGGCATTTTTCTGGTCCAGCGCCACGCACTCTTGTGCCTGCTCTAGCTTGGCCTGCGGCACGCAAGCGCCCGCTGGCGCCTTGGCGCGGCGCAATGGCGGCGGGCCAGCCAGCGTGGGCGCAGCGGGCGGCGGCACAAACACGCGCGCCGGACGCACCAGACCCTCGGCGCGCGCGCGGGCCGCCAGTGCGGCGAGATCGGGTGGCGGCGCGCCGGGCGCAGCGCGCGGCAGTGGCAGTGGCAGTGGCGGCGATAGCGGCACAGGCAGTGGCACGGGTGCCGGAATGGCGGGCCTGACTGGCGCACTGGCGGCGGCGACGATGGCGGTGGCCGGCGGTGCCGGCGTCAGCCACAACGTAGCGAGGCGCACGATGGCACCATTACCATTGCCCAGTAATAAATACAAATGCACGTAGCCTGCCTGGATCGCCTGCGCCGTACTGACGCGCACATAGCGCCGCCCGCCCCGCTCCAGCGGGCTGATCGTCAACGCTTTCAGGGCCGGGTCCATGCTGATGCCGCCGCCCCGGTAGACATCGGGCGAGGCCAGGCGCACGGACACGCCGCCCGCTTCCTCGGGCGCCAGGGCCGTCAATTCGATCTCGACCAGCAAGGGCTGGCCCACATGCGACAGCAGCGCCATCTCGCCCAGTTCGGCCGCCATGACAGGCGACAAGGCCAGGCTGGCGGCGGCGCACGCGAGCAGGGACCAACGGGGAACAATGCTGCTTTGCATGGACTGATCGCTTTGATAACAAGATAAATAATCGGAACTCGTCTTTCTTTAACGGCAGGGAATCGCAAAAATATAGATGGGTCATGGCAAAAATGATGCCTTACAGCATTATCCTGTGCCTTTTTGGCGTCTGGAGTACACTCGATCCACCTCCACCGATGAAAGCGATGCCATGAGCAGCAGAATCGAACGCGACAGTTTTGGCCCGATCGACGTACCCGCCGAGCGGCTTTGGGGAGCGCAAACGCAGCGCTCGCTTGAGCACTTTCATATCTCCACAGAAACGATGCCGCCCGAACTGATCGCCGCCCTGGCCACCGTCAAGCGCGCGGCCGCCCACGTCAACCTGGAGCTGGGATTGCTCGATGGCCGCAAAGCCGTCGCCATCACGCAGGCGGCCGACGAAGTACTCGCCGGCAAGCATGCAGCGCAATTTCCGCTGGCCGTCTGGCAGACGGGCTCGGGGACGCAAAGCAATATGAACATGAACGAAGTGCTGGCCAACCGCGGTTCCGAGCTGATCGGCGGCTTGCGGGGAGAGCAGCGCCTGCTGCACCCGAACGACGACGTCAACCTGGGCCAGTCCTCGAACGACATCTTCCCCACCGCCATCCACGTGGCAGCCGTCCTCGCCGTCGCCGACACGGTCTTGCCGCCGCTGCGCCAGCTGCGCGCCACCCTCGACGCCAAGGCCACGGCATTTGCCGACATCGTCAAAATCGGCCGCACCCATTTGCAGGACGCGACCCCGTTGACGCTGGGCCAGGAGTTTTCCGGCTACGTGGCACAGCTGGACTTTGCCGAACAGATCCTCACGGCAGCGCTGCCAGCGCTGCGGCAACTGGCCGCCGGCGGCACAGCCGTGGGCACCGGCTTGAATGCGCACGTCGAATTTGCCGACCGCATCGCAGCCGAACTGGCGCGCCTGACGGGCCAGCCATTCACCACGGCCAGCAACAAGTTTGCCGCCCTGGCCGCCCACGATGCCTTGGTGGCCGCGCATGGCGCGCTGAAAACCCTGGCGACGGCGCTGATGAAGATCGCTAATGACGTGCGCTGGATGGCATCCGGCCCACGTTCCGGCCTCGGTGAAATCAGCATCCCTGAAAACGAGCCGGGCAGCTCCATCATGCCGGGCAAGGTCAACCCGACCCAGTGCGAAGCGCTGACCATGCTGTGCTGTCAGGTGTTTGGCAACGACGTCGCCATCACCGTCGGCGGCGCCTCGGGCAATTTCGAGCTGAACGTCTTCAAGCCATTGATTGCGCACAACTTCCTGCAAAGCGCGCGCCTGCTGGGCGACGGCATGCGCAGCTTCGACGCGCATTGCGCGCACGGCATCGCACCGAACCGTGTACGCATCGCCGAACTGATGGAACGCTCCCTGATGCTGGTCACGGCCCTGGCACCGCATATCGGCTACGACAAGGCGGCGCAAATCGCCAAGCGGGCACAGCACGAAGGCACGACCTTGAAGGAAGCGGCGCTGGGACTGGGCTTTGTGACAGAAGCGCAATTGCGTGCGTGGATCGTGCCCCTGGAGATGACGCGGCCCAACAAAAGTTAAGGCTCAGCCCGCATTATCGCTAGCTTCATGTAAACTATACCCTGAGTTGATGCCATCATTTGGTACTTAAAAAACATCATTGCAATAAGGGATATAATGCAAAAAGTAAGCTTTGATTTAACATCCGAGTTCGTCGAGCTGAACCAGCTATTGAAGCTGGTGGGCTTGTGCGACAGTGGTGGCGCAGGCAAGGTCATGGTCGATAGCGGCGTGGTGAAGGTCGATGGCAAGAAAGAATTGCGCAAGACTGCCAAGATCCGCGCTGGCCAGGTCGTCAGCGTGAGCGACATCCGCATCACGGTCGTCGCTCCAGCCTGACCCCGGCATGGGGCGCGAAGGCACCCCATGCATCCTGCCAGCGCCTGCCGGCCCGGCTGCCTGGATCGAGCTGCAACACGTCGCTATTGTCAGATAAATATCGATTGCAGAAGGGAAGCGCCATGGACCAACCCGAACAAGGTACGCGCAACCAGGTACGCCTGATCGGCGACTTGCGCCAAGTGATAGAAAGCGCGGAGGAATTGCTGCGCAACACAGAAAAATACACGAGCAGCCTGTATCAAAGCGCGCGCGCCAGGCTGGAACAGGCCCTCGTCGCAGCTACTGCCGAACTGGCCCGCTTTGAAGAAGAACAAGTAACGCGCATGATGGACGCCACCCTGGCCGCGAATGCCGTGTACCGCGATCAGACGGGCGAAGCGCGCGTACTGCGCGCCTTCGAGTAAGCGATCACGCCGACAACACTGCATGCGCCAGCCACTGGCGCAAACATGCCGCCAAGTCAAATGCGCAGTCCCGCTCGAACGCCGCATCGAGCGCGGCGCCAAAGGTCTGTCCCTGCTGCAAGGCCAGCAAGGCCGCATGCGCCCCCGCATCCAGTACCAGCACTTGCGCCTTCCAGCGCGCACGAGATACCAGCACCCAGCTCGCCACGTGCATCTCTTGCGGAAACGCCCCCAGCCCTTCGCCCCGCCCCGCATGCTCCTGATGCTCCTGATGCGCCTGCCACAAGGCTGCCACTTGCCAGTGCGATGCCAACAAGGTGCAAGCGGGATGCAAGGCAAAACGGCGTGCTTCAAGTTGCTCAGGATGCAAGGCAGCCAGCGACTCGGGCGCCAGCGCTGGCGCATCTGCCGCGTAATGGGCCAAATGCAAGGCCCATTCCAGGCGCGCCATGTCCGGCAGGTAGGGCAAGTTGGCCGCCGGCGGGAACGCAGCCAGAAAATCGGCGAAACGGGCGCCAAACTGGTTCAAATCCGCATTATCGGATGGCATCTGCCGGCCATAGGCGCGTGCCAGGCCAGCAAAGAAATCCTCGCCCACCAGCGCCAGCACAACGCGATAGACCTGGCCCAGGGTGCGGCGCCAGGTGGCGCTCAAGTTGCCGCGATACAAAGAGAAACGCTCTAGCGGCGCCGCTCCCGCGAAGCTTGGCAGGGCTTGCGCACCTTGCGCGGGATCGAGCAAGGCCGTGGCAAACGCTTGTTGCCCGGCCGCCAGCGCATCTAACGACACGGACAGCGATGGCGCTGGCGCTGGTGAGGACGACATCCCATGCCACGGCCGATGTTGCTGGTGGCGCGTCAACATGGCTTGCGCCTTGTCCGCTTCGCCCAGCAGGATATCGAGCGGCGGTAAATCCGTATCCCATTCGACCAGGGTGGGCACCGCGCCAAAGCGCTGCAACGCGGCTGCGTACAAGTCCCAGACGGGATCAGCCACGGCCGCGCCATGGTGATCGATCACGGCGCGAGGCGTCAGCAGATGGCCGCCCAGGTGCAACTCGCCCACGCTGCCCGGCACGATCGCCTGCATGGCAAGCAAGGCATCTTCGCCGTGGTTGCACTGGTTCACATATAGATTATTGATATCGAGCAGCAGTCCACAGCCGCTGCGGCGCACCAGTTCCGCGAGGAATTGCGCCTCGCTCATGGCATCGTCGGCAAAGCGCAGGTAAGTGGAGACATTCTCCACCAAGATCGGCCTTTTCAGCGCATCTTGCACGCGTCCGACGCTTGCACACATGACGTCGAGGGCGGCGCCATTCAAGGCCAGCGGCAACAGATCATTGAGTTGCCGTTGCGCCACGGCACCCCAACACAGGTGCTCCGACACGAGAACCGGCTCGATCCGCTCCACCACGGCGCACACGCGCTGCAAATGGGCATCGGAAAAACCGCGCGCCGAACCTAGGCCCAGCCCCACGCCGTGCAGGCTGAGCGGATAATCCTGGCGCAGCGTGTGCAGCACATGACTATCCCAGCCCGATGGCTGCAAATAATTTTCGGTGTGCACTTCCAGCCAGCCCACGGCGGGACGGCGCTCCAGGAAATCGCGGTAGTGCGCGGCGCGCAAGCCGACGCCGGCGCCGGCAAGCGCTAGCTGCGGCATGAGCTGATGGTGGACGCTTACGACTGCGTGGCCGGTTTTGTCGCCTTGCCGGCTTTGATCGGCTTCACGGAGCCGCCCGCCTGTTGGCACGTTCCCTTGGCAACATAGGTCCATTCCGTGGGCAAGTTGTCGGCCTGCGCCTGACCAGCACAAGAATGCGCGCCATCGGACGAGGCGCAATCGTTTTGCCCTGCCTTGGCGATGCCATAGCATTTTTCCTTGCTGCCAGAGGCAGGAGCATCGTGCTCGGCCGCGTTGACGGCAGTAGCGGCACAGATGCCCGCAAGGGCGGCGGCGATGAGAGCTTGACGTTTGTTCATGGATAATCCTCTTGCACGGGTCAAAGTAAAGGCACGCCCCAGGGTGCGCCATGGGCAATGCGCTGTAATGACTATCATTTTACTGAATCGGCCGCGCCATGGGGAACTATCGCCAGCCAGTCATTTCGATGCAAGCGCAAGGGCAGGCATGAGCATGTGGATAGCACAGCGTTGCCCACGCGCCAGCGCGCCATCGTCGGCGACGCTGGCGCGGGCATGGGTGTTGATCTGGCTAGCGCCAGACTGGCGCCGCAAGCCTGAACTCAGGCTGTGGTATTGATGCGGTTGCCGAGGTTAGGCGGCAGATTCGAGGCCGGCTGTACTGGTGGCAGCGCTGCCAGCAAGGCAGTGGCAGTCGAGCTTTGGATATCCTGGGCTTTTTTCAGGACAGTCAAACCGACGGCTTGCTGCGTGCCTGTCTGCGCCATCGTAGTTGACAGTTGAGCAATGCTTCCGACGTTCATACGTTTCTCCTATAAGGATCTACCAAGGTTAACGGATGGCGGCGGCAAACCTTTAGCCTATTTTTTAAAGTCTGTTCAGCAGCCAGGCTAGCACTTGTTCGCGCGCATTCAGGTCCAGCCATTGCACACCGTCGCGCAAGTCGGCCGGCGCCGGGCTGTCCGAGGCGACGGCGATCACCTGCAGGTCATGCGGATACAGAGGCGCCTGCCCCACTTCCGGACGGAACACTTCCAGCTTGGGGATGGGGTCCGTCTTGAAACCCTCTACCAGCGTCAGGTCTGCCGGCCCCATGCGGGCCAATTGCTGCGCCAGGCTCGGTTCCGGCGCACCGCGCAGCTCATGCACGATGGCAAAACGGTACGGCGAGGCTACCAGCACTTCTGCCGCCCCGGCCAGGCGCAGGCGGGCGCTATCCTTCTGCGGCGGCTCCAGCGCCAGGTCGTGGTGACTGTGCTTGACCAGGTTGACGCGCAAGCCGCGCGCCGCCAGTTCCTTCACCACAAATTCCAGCAGGGTCGTCTTGCCGCTACCGGAACGGCCGATCACACCCAGTACCGGGTGGGCGGGCATCGCATCGTGCATGGTCACTCCTTGATTGAGAAGCAGTGATTATACGCAGCCGCGCTGGCGCCAGCGCGCCGCCCCGAACGCTGGCGTGCCATGCGCGGCCGGCGCATGGCTGGCCGTGCACCGCAGTCGTGCATAGGGTAGGCCACGCCCGCGCGCCAATTGGCATGGCTAAGCTGCAAGCCATCGATGTCGGCGCGGCCTTGACGCGCAATGCTTCAATACGGCACGCGGTAACGATAGCCCTTGAAACTGAAGATGGCCGCCTTGGGCTGCAATTTTTCCAGCACCAGGCCAGGCGCCAGCTCCTCGCCTTCGTGGCGCAGGACCTTGTCGATCAGCAACAATCGGTCAGCCGGATTCTTCGAGTAGATATAACCGCCGATGGCGAGCGGCGGGATTTGCCGCTGTATCGGCTCGGGCAAGTCACGTACGCCGGGCACGCTTTCCTCTGCGCCAGGCGCGAGAACAGGCACGGGTGCCGCTGCAGGCATTGGGCTGGCAAGGGGCGGCGGCGCGGGCTGGCCGGGCGTCTCTTGCCGGGGTTCCGCCACGGGCCTCGCATGATGCACGGGCGCAGCGCTGGCAACTGGCGGCACGCTCGGAGAAAGCACGGGCATGGGCACCGGCGCAGGAGCCGCTGGCGAGACAGCCACCGGCAAGGCTGCTGGCATAGCCTGGGCCTGCACGACGGGGACAACGGAAGCTGCGGCAGCAGCGCTAGGGGCGGCAGC
>AHHB01000022.1 GCA_000242815.2 Janthinobacterium lividum PAMC 25724 | reverse complement strand
GCAGCAGCAGAGGCAACCACGCGTGGTGGCGGCGCTTCGCTGCGCGCCATGCTGGCGGCAGCGGCGGCTGCGACGGCGGGCGGTGTCACGGCAGCATGGCTGGCCACGCTGTTCATGGCGGCGCGGGCAGCGGGTGCAGAAGCTCCTGCTGCGGCGCGCGCGGCAGCGACGGCAGCGGGACGGTTGCCCGGCGCTGCCACAGGCGCTGCCGCCGGTACGCCATCGGCACCGCCTACGCCAGGCCGAAAGGCCAGCATGCGCAGCAAGGTCATGGTAAAGCCCGCGTATTCGTCAGGCGCCAAGCCCAGTTCATTGCGGCCATGCACGGCAATCTGGTAAAACAGTTGCACTTCTTCGGCGTCAAAAGCAGATGCCAGGCGCACGATGTCAGCGTATTCGGGCAAATCCTGCGGCAAGGCGGCGGGCACAGTTTGCGCCAGCGCAATGCGATGCAGCAAGGTGCCCAAATCTTGCAGGGCACCGTTGTAAGACAGGCTGCGCGCCGCCATCTCGTCGGCCACGGCCAGCAGGTCGGCGCCATCTTGCTGCGCCAGAGCGTCGAGCAAGCGCACCAGGTAGGACTGGTCGAGCGCGCCGAGCATGCCTTGCACGGCATCGAGCGTTACTGCGCCGGCCGCATAGGCGATAGCCTGGTCCGTCAGCGACAAGGCATCGCGCATGGAACCGTGTGCGCCCTGAGCCAGCAGGCGCAAGGCCGGCTGCTCGAAGGCGATGCCTTCCTGCCCCAGGATATTGTCCAGGTGGCTGATGATGTGGCCAGGCGGCATCTGCTTGAGGTTGAACTGCAGGCAGCGCGACAGCACGGTCACGGGAATTTTTTGCGGATCCGTCGTAGCCAGGATGAACTTGACGTGCTCGGGCGGCTCTTCCAGGGTTTTCAGCATGGAATTGAACGCATGGTTGGTCAGCATGTGCACCTCATCGATCATGTAGACCTTGAAGCGCGCATTGCTTGGCGCGTAGACCGCTTGTTCCAGCAGCTGCGCCATTTCGTCAACGCCACGGTTGGACGCCGCATCCATCTCTATATAGTCGACAAAGCGTCCCGCATCAATTGCCGTACACGCTACACACACGCCGCAAGGCTGGGCAGTGATGCCACCGCTACCATCGGGACCGATGCAATTGAGCGACTTGGCCAGGATGCGCGACAGGGTCGTCTTGCCGACGCCGCGCGTGCCCGTGAACAGGTAGGCATGGTGCAGGCGGCCGCTGTGCAAGGCATGCGTGAGCGCGCGCACGACATGCTCCTGGCCGACGAGCGTCTCGAAATTCTTGGGGCGGTATTTACGGGCGAGGACTTGATAGGACATGCTGAGATTTTACCATGCGATTTTGCGGGTGATCCTGCGCGACGGGCGCAAGCCTCATGGCCGGGCCATACACTATGGCAAACGCGGCAAAGCAGCAATTGTATAACATGGCCCGTAAGAGACAGGGAAAACACGGCACGCTCGGCAATGCTGCGGCACTAGGGAAAAATGTCGCCGTAAAAACAAAAAAGCTGCCCATGGCAGCTAGCTTGATGATCCTCATACAACATTCCCGAAGGAGGCGAGCCTGATCTGCGGCACTCATGGTTAATAGCCGTGGCTGCTTCGTTCCCGACCTGACCAGGTTAGCCATGCCACGATGCGCAGGGGCCCGCCGGGGATAATTATAACCGACCTGCGCAAGATTGGGGAAGTCACACAAAACCAGCGTACCCCCAAAGGCAAAATCTGGGGTCGTACCCTGAGGGTACGACCCCAGCATCTGCTCTTGGGTTGGCTCTACAAGCCCAGCTCTTGCCAGATGCCATCCACCCTGGCCTTCACTTCCGGCGTCATGGCGATGGTCGTACCCCACTCGCGCGTCGTTTCGCCCGGCCATTTATTCGTCGCATCGATACCCATCTTGCTGCCCAGGCCGCTGACCGGCGAGGCAAAGTCCAGGTAATCGATGGGCGTATTGTCGACCAGCGTCGTGTCGCGGATCGGGTCGACGCGCGTGGTGATGGCCCAGATGACCTCTTTCCAGTCGCGGATATTCACGTCTTCGTCGACCACCACGATGAACTTGGTATACATGAACTGGCGCAAGAAGCTCCACACGCCGAACATCACGCGCTTGGCGTGGCCCGCGTACTGCTTCTTGATCTGCACAACGGCCATGCGGTAGCTGCAGCCTTCGGGCGGCAGATAAAAGTCGGTGATTTCGCCAAACTGCTTTTGCAGCAGCGGCACGAATACTTCATTCAGGGCCAGGCCCAGTATGGCCGGCTCGTCCGGCGGCTTGCCCGTGTACGTGGAATGGTAAATCGGATCGCGGCGCATGGTGATGCGGTCGATGGTGAATACCGGGAAACTGTCCTGCTCATTATAGTAGCCGGTATGGTCGCCATACGGCCCTTCCAGCGCATGTTCATAGCCGCTCGGATGGTTTTCATCGGGATAGATGTGACCTTCGAGCACGATTTCGGCCGAAGCGGGCACACGCAATTCGCTGCCGATGGCTTTCACCAGCTCCGTACGGCTGCCGCGCAGCAAGCCGGCGAACTGGTATTCGGACAGGCTATCGGGCACCGGCGTCACGGCGCCTAATATAGTAGCGGGATCGGCACCGAGCGCGACAGCGATCGGATACGGCTTGCCCTTGTTTTGAATCGCATGCTCGCGGAAGTCCAGCGCCCCGCCGCGGTGCGCCAGCCAGCGCATGATGACCTTATTGCGTCCCAGCACTTGCTGGCGATAAATACCCAGGTTTTGCCGCTTCTTGTTCGGGCCCTTGGTGATCACCAGGCCCCAGGTGATCAGGGGAGCGATATCGCCAGGCCAGCAGTGCTGAATGGGCAGGCGCGCCAGGTCGACGTCATTGCCTTCCCAGACGATTTCCTGGCACTTCGCGCCGCGCAGCTCTTTGGGCGACATATCCCACACGGATTTCACCAGCGAACCGAGGCCCAGCAAATCCTTGAAACCCTTCGGCGGTTCCGGCTCCTTTAGGCGCGCCAGCACATGGCCGATCTTGCGCAACTCGCTGACATCTTGCGCCCCCATGCCCAACGCCACGCGACGGGTGGTGCCGAACAGATTGCCCAGCACCGGCATCGTGTGTCCCGTGGGATTATTGAACAGCAAGGCCGGTCCGCCCGCACGCAAGGTGCGGTCACACACCTCGGTCATCTCCAAAATCGGTGAAATAGGGGTCGAAATGGGCTTAAGCTCACCCATTTGTTGCAGCTGGGAAATAAAATCCCGCAAATCTGAATATTTCATGTGTTTTTAAATTTTTTTGACGTCGGACGCCGTTGCTGAAGGATAGATGCCAAGTAATTGATTTTATTGGCTTTTGGCACAATGCAAGACAATAAGTTAGACATAAAAGTAATAAAGAATCGATTCGTTAGTATTGACTTGATATAAAACGGCTTCTACAATTCGCCCAACTTGAAAGAGCACGCCGGCCCAGAGCTTGATTTTAGCGTTTCTCTTTCATTCACGGAGTCGGGGCTCCACATGACATTTTAAGGAGTGTTTTCAAAAGGCGTCTGCCTTACCCCCGGTAAAAGTTGTATTGCGACTGATCCAATACCAAGATGGGACGGATCAGCTCAAGCAAGCAATGACGGCGTTTCTCGCACGCATCCATACGCGGCGGTAACGATGTGATATTTCTGATGCACGGCATTGGCAGCACCCACGACACCGCGACCCTGCGGAGGGACTGCCTGTTGACGCGACATTTCGGGGAACTCTATGACTCATCGTAGCACTGAAGCAGCCTTGTCTGCTTCAACCATGGCTGGACAGCCAGCGTTGGCGCGTTTGCGCGCCCGCGCACAAGCCATTTCGGCACGCGGCGTATTAGCAACGGCGCAACACACACTGACAGTGTTCGGCATTTCCGCCCTGGCGCTGATCGCCCTGCTGATGTTCCGCCCCGACCTGGGCAAGCAACTGACGCACAGCCTGTTCCCGCTGCCGATGGCAGAAGCACAAGCTGTTGAAGCACCGGCGCTGTCGGCACTGATGGAAGCGCCTGCTTCCGTGCAAACGGCCGCCGCCAACGAGGCACCTTTGACCAAGGAAGAAAAAGCCTTGCTGGGCACGCAAAAGCAGCAGCAATGGGTTACCACCTGGCTTGCCAAGCGTTACCGCGTAGCCAACGATGCGACCAATATGCTCGTTTCGACGGCCTATCTGACGGCGCGTGAAATCAAGCTCGACCCGTTGCTGATCCTGGCCGTGATGGCCGTCGAATCGGGCTTGAACCCATTCGCCGAAAGCCCCGTGGGCGCACAAGGCTTGATGCAAGTCATGTCAAAAGTACACCATGAACGCTTCCAGGAAATGGGTGGCGTGCAAGCAGCGCTGAATCCGGTCGCCAACATCCGCGTCGGCTCCTTGATCCTGAAAGACTACGTCACGCGTGGCGGCTCCGTCGAAGCGGGCTTGAAAACCTACGTGGGCGCCGCCAACTTCGCCACCGACTCGGGCTACGGCTCGCGCGTGCTGGCCGAATACCGTCGTCTGAAGCAAGTATCGAACGGCCAGCGCGTGCCGACCACCACGCCAGTGATGGCATCGAACACGCCAGCGCCAGCCAAGGCCACGCTGGCCGAAAGCGGCAGCATCAGCCTCAAGATGGCAACGCACAACGAGATCGCCGGCCTGTGACCCTTTAAAAGCCCTCACAGGGCTAGCAAAAATAGTCTCCAATAAAAAAGCCACCGCACGCAAAGTGCCGGTGGCTTTTTTATTGGCTGCGGCTATCACCGCAGAATCTGTGTCTCTATTACTTGCGCTTGTTGGCGTTGACTTCGTCCTCGCGCAATTTCACTGCCAGCTTGTCGAGCACGCCGTTCACATATTTGTGGCCGTCGATGCCGCCAAACGACTTGGCCAGCTCGACCGCTTCGTTGATGACAACGCGGTACGGGATTTCCATGTTGTTCTTCAGCTCGAAAGCGCCGATCAGCAAGATGCCGTGTTCGATGGGCGACAGTTCGGCGATATTGCGGTCGATCAAAGGAGCCATGCTGTCGCGCAGCGCCAGCGAATCCTTGATGGCGCCGTACAGCAGCACCGTGAAATGATCGCCATCGGCCTTGTCGAAGCCGTGCGCGGCGCGAATATTGTTGACGACGGTGGTCGCGTCTTCATTGTTCAGCAGCCACTGATACAAGCCCTGCAGCGCAAACTCGCGCGCGCGGTGACGCGGCGTGCGGTTTTTGCTGGGATTGGCGAGCAAATTTTTCTCAGTCATGATTGTTACCTGTTCTTAAGTACGTGTTCACTACAAATTCCGGCGAGACATTGCGGCGTGCTTTTAGGCAGCGCAGCCGCAATTAAAGCGTGCGTGAGAAGGATGTCAGGGCAAGGCGCGAAACCGAAGACAGTACGCAAGTACGGCGAGGCCTTGCAACGCAGCCATGGCATTCTGGTCACCCGCGCTTAATCTTCGTCGGATTCTTGCAACTCTTCTAGCGCTTGCGCCAAATTAGCCATTTCCACTGCCACGCGTGCCGCTTCGGCTCCCTTGACCAGCATGCGCACTTCCGCCTGCTCGTCGTTTTCGGTCGTCAACACTGCGTTGGCGATAGGAATGCCGTAATCGAGACCGATGCGCGTGATGCCCGCGCCCGATTCGTTCGATACCAGCTCGAAGTGATAGGTTTCACCGCGAATCACGGCGCCCAATGCGATCAGGGCATCGAATTGCTCGGTTTCTGCCATTTTTTGCAGAATCAGTGGGATTTCCAGGGCGCCCGGCACGGTCACGTGCAGGATATCTTCATCGGCCACGCCCAGCTTGCTCAACTCTTCCAGGCATGCCGACAGCAAGCCACCACCGACGATTTCATTGAATCGTGCCTGGACGATACCGACGCGCAAACCTTCGCCGGCAAAATTGGTTTCATAGGTTCCTACGGTCATCATATTCCTCTTTATAAGTGTTCAGCGGCGGCGCCGCGCGCCGGGCCGCTGAAGATTGTGTATCAATTACTTCTGCTCGCCAGGGCACTGAAAACCCGTCACTTCCAGGTCGAAACCGACCATCGACGGCATTTTGCGCGGGCTCGCCAGCAATTTCATCTTGCTCACGCCCAGGTCGCGCAAGATTTGCGCGCCGATGCCGTAGCTGCGCAAGTCCATGCTGGCGGCACGGCCTTTCGGCTTGGCTTGCGGCGTGTCGAGTGCAGCGAACTGCGCAAACAGTTCACTCGAGGTCTCGCCACAGTTCAGCAAGACCATCACGCCCCGCTCGGACTGCTTGATGGCAGCCATCGAGGCGGCCACCGTCCACGAGTGGGTGGTCGCTTCGTTTTCCAGCACATCGAGCAGCGAGACAGGCTGGTGCACGCGCACCAGCGCTTCCTGGTCGGATACCAGATCACCGTGCACGAGGGCCAGGTGGGCCGACGAGCTCGGCTTGTCACGGAAGGCGATCAAACGGAAATCGCCGTGCGCCGTGCGCAAGGTGCGCTCGGCAACGCGCTCGACCAGCGATTCCGTCTGGCTGCGGTAATGGATCAAGTCGGCAATCGTGCCGATTTTCAAGCCGTGCTGCTCGGCAAACACCAGCAAGTCCGGCAGGCGCGCCATGGTGCCGTCGTCCTTCATGATTTCGCAAATCACGGACGCGGGCGTCAGGCCGGCCATGGCAGTGAGGTCGCAACCGGCTTCCGTGTGGCCTGCGCGCATCAGCACGCCGCCTTTTTGGGCTTTCAGCGGGAAGATATGGCCAGGCTGGACGATATCGCTGGGCTGCGTGCCCTTGGCAACAGCCACCTCGATGGTCTTGGCGCGGTCGGCAGCGGAGATACCCGTCGTCACGCCTTCGGCCGCTTCGATCGAGACGGTAAAGTTGGTGCCATAGGCGGTGCCGTTGCGCGACGTCATCATCGACAGGTTCAGCTCGTCGCAACGCTCTTCCGTCAGGGTCAGGCACACCAGGCCACGCGCATGCGTGATCATGAAATTGATGGCTTCAGGCGTCACGAAATCGGCGGCAAGCACCAGATCGCCTTCATTTTCCCGGTCTTCTTCATCGACCAGTATCACCATGCGGCCCGCGCGCAATTCAGCGACGATCTCTTCGGTGCTGGAAATAGACATTATTCATCCTCGTAGGACGCCTGTCAAAACCTGCTGCGCGTGAGTACGGGCGGCCTGCGACGGGCAAAGTACCTTGGTACGCTTGCGCTTCTCAGCCACCTCTCCCTTGCGCTCGCCACGATTTTGCCTAGCGTTGTTAATGAAACTAAAAACTGCAACATGGAGCGCGAAGATTCCGCGAATTTGCAGGAATTTTCTTATAGTCTGCTATTTTAAAGGATTTAGCGCTTGCAGGCCTGAAATAAGACAGCTTTGCGGCATGCGCGCCGCAGCCTGCCCCACAAAGCGCCAATTGCCCGACCCGGCGCAGACAAAGGCGGCAAAACGCGCGCCGCCGGCCTTGCAAAGAGCCCAGCATATTCGACTCAGCACATTCGGCTCGGCACATTGACTGCCGCTTCGCACCCCGTAGTTTGCGCCGCAGCAGGCGCTCCTTGCTCCTTTTTGCACCCCTTAGTTTGCATCGTAGCAGGCGCTCCTTATTACCGTGGAAGCAAGCCTGCTGCCCTAGATTTTAGGGACGGGCTTGACGGCTTCCACGGGGGCCACCGGGGCCACCAGCGGCAGGCGCGAGTCGCTGGCCGGCATTGGCCCATGCATCAAGCCAGGATTGAGGGCGGCATGGTTCACATGATACGCGGCGATGGCCGCAGCCACGGACGGGTCTTGCGCTGACGGCGGCGGCATGGCCATGCCCGCATTTTGCGCGACCAGCTCTTGCGCTTGCGCATTTTTCTGGGCCAACTGCGCTTGCGCCGTCGCCTGGCCCGCATCGGCCTGCACTTGCGCTGCGCCTGCCAGCGCCGGGGCAGCACGCGCGACCTCCTCTTGCTGCGTCGGCAGCGCGACAAGCGTCAGATCGGCCTCGACATTGGTCGCCAGTAAAGCGCCCTGCTGCCGGGCCAGCGCGGCACCGGCCTGTGCCAGCACGTCCGTTCCCTGTTGCAGGGCGTCCAGCGTGGCATTGCTGTCGGCCGCATACGCGGCCTGCAACGTTGCTGCATTCACCTCTCCATTGCGCAAATCGATGCCGATGCGGGCCAAGCCCGCCTGCGCCAGCGCAGCCGTCGCATTCATCGTGCCATCGCCTGACAGCACATCGTAGCGCTGCGCCAGGCTGCCCGCCGTGTCGCCGGCCGTCGCCAGTTGGCTGGCATTGATCGTGCTCGTTTGCAGCTGGCTCAACGATGCCGTCAACTGCCGCGCCAGCACCAGCAAGTCGTCATTGACATTGACGCGGGCATTGGCTGCCATGGCCTCGTCCGTGACGCCCTGCAAGGCCAGCAGTTGCCGGCGCGACAAGGCCACCCCGGACAGAAACTGGCCCAGCGCAGAGAGCTCGACTTGGGTCGATGGCAGCACGGCAAGCGTTGCTGGCGCGCCAGACGACGGCACAGGCGATGCTGGCGCCAGCGCCGCCGCCTCGCCCACGCGGGGCGTCGCCGGTATGGCATTAGGCACGCTTGCGCGCGAAATCGGGTCCATGCCTGGCCTCCACTACCCAAGGCTACATAGTATGCGCGTAGTGACGACAAGCGGCACACGCTAGGCCAGGCACCGCTGTATTGCTACACTCGATAGCTTCGCTGCATCACTACGCTTGGTAGCTGTGTTCGGTGCCGTGTTCAGCGCCAGCCTTGTCCAGCGACAGCATGCGCTCGACATAGCGGGCGATCAAGTCGATTTCCAGGTTGACCTTGCCACCGACCGTCATGTGTTTCAGGGTCGTCATGGCGATCGTGTGCGGAATCAGGTTGATCGAGAAGCGGCAGCCGTTGACGGCACCCGCGCCCAGGTCTTCCACGCGATTGACGGTCAGGGACACGCCATTGACGACGACAGAACCTTTGATGGCCAGGTATTTCGCCAAGGTGTGCGGCGCTTCGATGACCAGTTCCCACGATTCGCCCACGGCTTCAAATTTGCGCACGATGCCCAAGCCGTCGACGTGGCCCGATACCAGGTGGCCGCCCAGGCGCTCGGCCAGGGTCAGGGCTTTTTCCAGGTTCACTTCCGTGGCGGTATCGAGGCCCGCGGTGCAATTGAGGCTTTCACGCGAGACATCGACGGCAAAGCCCGTATCCGTTTTTTCCACCACCGTCATGCAAGCGCCATTGATGGCGATCGAATCGCCCAGGGCCACGTCGGCCAGCGGCAAGCCGCCCGCATGGATGCTCAAGCGCACGCCTGCATCGAGGCCGCCGTCGAGCGCTTGCACGGTTTCAATCTTGCCGATGGCGGCAACAATTCCTGTAAACATGGAGCTAACCTTAAAAAAGTATAAAAAAAATATCAATTGCGCTAGGCGAATCTAGCAAGGATACGCAAATCTTCGCCCACTTGCTGAACCTGGTGAAATTGCAAAGTACGTTGCTGTTTGAGATCCGTCAATGCGGGCAAGGCAAACATGCCTTGCGCATCGCCCAGCAAGGTGGGCGCCAGGTAGACCAGCAGTTCGTCCACGCAGCCTTCGCGGATCAGCGAGCCGTTCAGCCTGGCGCCGGCCTCGACGTGGACTTCATTGATTTGCCGGCGGCCCAGTTCCTGCATCAACGCGGCCAGGTCTACCTTGCCAGCCGCGTTCGGCAACAGAATGACTTCCGCGCCCAAGGCGCGCAGCTGCGCTTGCTTCTCGGGATGGGCGACAGCGGCCACGATCCACGTGCCGCCGCCGGCAAGGATGCGTGCATCAAGGCTGATGTCGAGCCGGCTGTCGACGACGATGCGGCGCGGCTGGCGCGGCGTTTCGACGGCGCGCACGTTCAATTGCGGATCGTCCGCCTTGAGCGTGCCGATGCCCGTCAGGATCGCGCAGGCGCGCGCACGCCACGCATGGCCGTCGGCGCGCGCTGCCGCCCCCGTGATCCACTGGCTTTGCCCATTGTGCAAGGCTGTCATGCCATCGAGGCTGGCCGCCGTTTTCATGCGCACCCACGGCTTGCCGCGCTGCATGCGCGAAAAGAAGCCGATGTTCATTTCATGTGCCTGCTCCGCCAGCACCCCGGTGGTGACGGCGATGCCGGCCGCTTCCAGCTTGGCCAGCCCCTGCCCCGCCACCAGCGGGTTCGGGTCCGTCATGGCGGCCACGACGCGCCCCAGCCCGGCGCGCACAAGCGCATCGGAACAAGGCGGCGTACGGCCATGGTGGTTGCACGGTTCCAGCGTGACATAGGCGGTGGCGCCGCGCACGTCGTTGCCGCGCGCCGCCGCATTGGCCAGCGCTTGCACCTCGGCATGATCGTGCCCGGCCGCCTGCGTCACGCCGGCACCGATCACCTGGCCATCCTTGACGATCACGCAGCCGATGCGGGGATTCGGCGAGGTCGTGTATAAACCGCGCGCCGCCCATTCCAGCGCCAGACGCATGCCATCGATATCGTTCAGTATTTCCACGGGCTTCTTTAATAGTGAGTAATGGGTAAGCAACAGGTATTTCGGGTGATCCAGGTGTTTCAGGTGATCCAGATGAGCCGGCTCAGGAACTGTCGGCCACGCCGCTGCAATTGACCGTTTGCTGCTGCGGGTCGCACACACGCACCCTGCCCAGCATATTGATTTTAATATGCCGCACCTGCTTTCCCAAAGTCAGGGTCAAGGTACCCCAGCGCGCTGCCAGGCTATTGCTCGCGCTGCAACTGCGCCCTGCGCCATTGTAGGCGATATAAAACGGCGCCGTGGCCGACGAAAACGCGAACTGGGCCGTGATGCCTGACGGCAACGGCCCCTGGCGCAACAGCAATTCGTCAGCACCGTCGAACACCAGATTGGCATTCTGGTCGACAAAGATCAGCCAGCCAGCGCCCCAGTCCGTGCCGCCGGCTCCGGCCGGCATCAACAGCACGCGCTGTCCGCGCGCCATCGCCTGCGCCCGCGTCAATTCGATAGCCGAGAACAAGTCCATGGCTGCCGCGCGCATTTGCTGGCGCGCCAGCAAATGCGGCAAGGCGTGCATGGCAGCGGCCGCCAACAACGCGGCAATCACCAGCACGGCCAGTAATTCGAGCAAGGTATGCCCGTTCCAGCGTGGCCGCCGCTGCGCGAGCATGAGCTAGGGCCAGCAATGGCTGGCGGGACCGCTGCTGCTGCGCTGACCCGTGCTGCGCAAGGAGAGGACGCCGCAATCGGCATCCTGAAACTGCGCATTGACCTTGGCGGTGCCGGGCAGGGCCCGCAACAACACGCATTGCTTGATTGTTAAGCCGGGACAGGCAAGCGCCTCGATTTCATACGCGCTGCCAGCGGCGCCCCCTTCGCCGGACCACCATGGAAACGCTTGCACCTGCGGCGCCGGCAAGGCCGATGAAAAGGCCAGATAGTGATTATTTTGCGAATAATAACGTTCCTGCTGCTGCATCAGCCGCAGCAGGGCCGCCTGCCCCTGCACCCGCTTGGCGCGTACGACATGGCCGTGATAAGCGGGCACGGCCAGCGCCAGCAGCAGGCTCGTGATCGCCAGCGCGGCCAGCAGTTCGATCAGGCTAAAGCCGCAGATGCTGCCGCTATTTGCAACGGGCCTGTACCGCCTTGCAAGCGCAGCCATGCGCCCTCCTCTCTCGCAAAAACGCCAGCCGCTGCGCTGGCGTCGCCCTCTGCGTCCGCTTTCAGCTCGTCAACGTCGACATGCCAAGCATGCCGGCCCTATTTTTTCTTCGCCGCCTGGTGCAATTCGCGCCAGTTCGCCACTTCTCGCCAGCTGAGGCGCCGCGCCGGCAACGGTGCGCTGAGGACCTTGATGCCCACCGCGCTGGCGGCAGCGGACAAGCCGGGCTGCAACACAAGCAGTTGCTTGCGTCCCTCGGCACGCCCTGCCGCCGTCACGGCGCCCACCGTGCTGCTCAGTTCCAATGCCAGCGGCGGCGCGCGCGCCAGGCCATCGAACAAACGCCCGGTCTGCGCGCCCGCCTGCACGATACCGGCGCTATCGGCGGCAAAGCCGCTCAGTACATCGAGCACATACAGGCGCGTGGCGGGCTTGGCACAAGGGTCGCGCCCAGGCAGGACGGTGTTGAACATCACCTTGCCGGCAGCGAGCACGGCACTGCTGATGCTGCGTTCGCCCGTCTGCGCAGGATTGAGAAAATCGAGGTACCAGCCGCGCATGGCGGCGCTGCCCGTATAACGGAGCTCGGCGCCGTCGATACGCACGCCGCCCACCGCCTCACCCAAGCTGCGCGGCTCCAGGTCAGCCCGGCTGCGCGTAGGAGAAGAGGCCTGTAAATCATCGTGCACGGCATAAAACGACTGTGGCAAAAAAGCGGCCGGCCAGGTATCGGCCGCTTCGACCAGCTTGCCCGTGCCGAACAGCAGCAGATAGCCGCCACCGGGCGCATAAGCCACATTCAACTGCTGCGTCACGGGCTGGCGCCGGCCCTGAGCATCGCGCGCCACAAACACCAGCTTGCGCCCCTGGCCATCCTTCCACGGCGGCCCGCCAGCCATGTCAAGGCGCCAGATATTGCCCTGTAAATCGCCCGCATACACATGGGCAAGCGCGCCATCGCTGCCCGCCACCACGGCGGCGGGCGGACCCAGCGCCTGGGGCAAGGCATCCGCGTCTGCGTCCGCATTCGGGTTTGCGTGTGCGTCCGCACCACTGTCATGGCCGCCATCGCCGCCGCTGGCCACGGGCACCTTGAGCCGGAAGTAATTGCTTCCCAACACCCAGGGTGTGCCGGGCGACTTGTCCAACGCCAGCAGGAAAATGGCAGCGGCCGATGCGGGCGCCGTCGTATTCTTGCCATCGCTCACATAGTTGTTGTAAGCGCTGGCGACGACGGCGAAATCGCGGTAGGCCAGCGCGCCTTCTTTGCCGCCCATGTTGATGCGGGCAAAGGCGGGCGGCGCGCGCACATTGCCCATCAGCTTGTCATCGCGGTCCGTGAATTCCCACAGCGCCCCGTCCTGCGCGAAGCGCGCCGGGTCGGTGATATCGAGCGCAAACACGCCCTGCGCGCCGCCGCCCATGCCCGACACCAGCACCGTTTTCCAGCGTCCCGATGCCTGCACTTGCGCCGTTGCCGCCGCGCCGTCGAGCAGGGGTGCCGCACTGTAGTGAGTGCTCGCAGCGGCTGGCGCAAGGTGCAGCAGGGCTTGCGGCAGATAGGCAAACAATTCCCTGCCCGTGCGCGCATCGAATGCATGCAGCAAGCCATCGTTGGCGCCCAGGTACAGCATTTTCCGGCGCTGCAGCAACGCCTTGCGGTGCAAGCCATAAGCGGTGCCCGGCATGCCCAGACCCGGCGCGCCCACATACAGTAAATTGCCGTGCGGCGCCGCGCCCAGGCTGCCGGTGCGGCGCCGCAGGAAGCCGCCTGGCTGGCCCACTTCGTGCGTGCGCTCGCCCAGCAGATATGCGAGGCGCGCCTCCGCATGGCCCGCCTGGCCATCGCCACCCTCGAATGTGCTGCGCTGCTGTGCATCGAGCCGCTTCCATTCCAGCGGCATCAAGCTGCCCTGGGCGTCAAGCGTATAGACGGGACGCAAGACTGCTGGCGCAGCATCGGGCAGCAACTTTTCCTGCCCGCCAACGCGCCACAATGACTTGCCGGGAAGCAATGCAGCATCGGCAGCCACGGCAAACGCGGTGCGCGACAAGCTCATGGCGCCATCGGCCAGGCGCATCTGCGTCTGGAACCAATATGCCTCTTCAGCGCCGCTGGCCAGCGCCAGCAGGGCCGGCCCCGCCAGCGTCGCGGGCAAGCTACCCTTGTCGGCGGCCACAAAAGCGGCGCGCAAGCCCGCGATCAGGGCGGCCGGATCACTGCCCGGCAGGTAATGGGTGGGCCAGCGGCCATCCACGCTCCACTCCTCCAGCGCATTGCCCGACGCGCTACTGTAGGGGTTGGCGTCGCCGTTCGTATCGAGAAAACCGCCATATTTGGCCGCCAGAAATAAGGGAGTAGCATCGGGCACGCCCGCCGGGTCGCCCTGGCGCAAGTCGCCCGCATAGTGATCGATGCGGGCCATGCCGTCGTTCTTGGCGCCAGGGCGCAGTGCCTGCACATGCGACCAGTAGGCCAGGCCCGCCGCATGGTAGCTGGCGCCGCGCACTCCGTGGGCCAGCAATTCCAGTGCTGCCAGCTCGGGCCGTGGTGCAGGATTACCTTGCGCAGCGCCACTTTCCAGGCTACCGACCGCATGCGTCCAGGCCATCGCATCGAACGGCGGCGACGCAAAGCCATCGGCGGCGCGCGCGCGGTCGCCGTTTGACGGGGGCGTCGCCGCAATATTGCCGGGTACGTAACGGTCGCCTGCCATGCCCGCATCGCCGAGGCTGACGACGCTATGGCGCTGACAGCTGACGCTGCGCGGGTCGCGCCAAACCGTCACGACCGGCAAGCCGTCGTCGATGGCGGGCGGCACCGTGGCGGGCGGCAGTACGGCGCTCGCTTGGCGTCCCTGCAGGTAGCGCAGTGATTCGTACAGCAATTCGGCCAGCGGAGCCGCGCTGGCGTAGGCACCGGGACGCTCCGCATTACTGCGGCCCAGGCCATTGATGTAAGCGCCCACCGCGCCGCCTGATTTGGCAGCTTGCGCCACATACACGCCACTGACGGGATTCCACTCGGCATCGGGATTGTCTTGCGGCAAGAAATCGGGCGCCGTCCAACGCTGCGGTCCCACGTGGGCCAGCGGCGCGCGCAACACGCCACCATACACGGGGCCTAGGCTGGCGGGCAAGCCGTTCAAGTGGCCAAACACGCCCACGCGCACCCTGCCGCCATGGCGCTGCACGGCGCCCACCGGCTTGTAGTTTTTGCCATACGCCAAGCACAAGTCGTCGCGCAACGGCCCCTCATCGGCGTCGCAGACGCGCACGCGCGCCAGGAACACGCCGTGCGTGGCAGCGCTGCCGGGCGCGTCGCAACTGCCGCCCACAGGCTGGCCGAGGCTGGCGTCGCTGAACAGCAGGCGGTTGCGGCAGGAAACGATGGCCAGTCGCGCCAGCGCAAACGGTGTCGCCGCCGCCACGCCTTCCTGCAAGACCTTGCGCGGAAAAAAGAGAGGATGGGCAAAAAAGTCGATGGGACCGTCGGCATTGGGCAGATACGCGCGCTGCAGCACCGTCTTGCGCACTTCATCGATGACGCGGTCGCCGCCCGTCAAGGCATAGCGCACGATGTCGAGCATGCTGGCACTGGCCCAGTTAAGAAAGTTGCCACTAAAACTATCGCCGCCGCAGCCGTGCAGCGCATCGGCCGGTTTCAGCGCGGAAAAGTAAGCGGTCGCTACGCGCAAGTCCGGCAACATGGCGCCATCCTTGATGCGGTACGGATAGCCATAGCACATGCGCGCATGAAAATAGCCGGCGTACTCGCGCTGCGGCGCATAGTCGCCGCCGTGCGCGGCAGCGGCTGCAGCATGCGTCAACGATAGATTGAGCAGCAGATTGGGCGGCACGCGGGCAGCGTGCAAGCCAGCGTCGGCCCGCACCAGCGCCACCGGGGGAACGGCGGCAAAGGCGCCGCCGCCAGCCAGGACAGCGAGCAGCAGCGAGCAGACGCGGCCAGCGCGCCGCGAGGCGGACAAGCAATATGACAAGCGAGCGAACGAGCAAGCGGACAAGCGAGCGAACAAGCAAGCGGACAATACAGCGAACGACGCAGCCCTCATGGTCCGCCTCCCGCCGCCTCTTTGCGGTAGTAACTTTGCAGCACAACTTGTGTGCTTTCCTGCGCGCCAAACCCGATGGCAGTGATGCGATACACATAACTTTCCGTGGCCAGGCCGCCGGCTATTGCCGCTGCCTGCGCGCCGGGCCGGTGAAATGGCAGCAGTTCGATCAGGTAGCGGGGCCGGCGCGACGGCAGGAAACCCTGCCCCGTCTGCATGACGGTGCCCGTAAATTGGCCAAACGGCACCGTACGGCTGCCCGCTTCGGCGCCAGCCAAGTCCATGCTCAGCCAGAGCGCCGGCGCCTCCGGGGGCGCAGGCAGGCACAGGCCGAGTGCACCGCCTTCGCCGCAGCCGGCCGCGAAGCCTGCCGCACTGCCCGGCGCGAAGAGACTGCTGCGCCCGGGCACGCCGGGCAAGCCTTCGATATCGTTCTGCGCATCCATCAATGCCTCCTCCGCCGCCTGAAACGCGATCTGCCGGTCGCGCTCGCCGCGCGCCGCCTTTTCGCCCTGCAAAGCCATCTGCGCCGCCGATATGCCCAGCAGCAAGATGATCACGAGCAGACACAGCACATACACCAGGGTCGCGCCACGCCAGCGTGCGCCAGCAGCGCCTCTGGCGACGCCAGCGCAGGCGCCCATGCCGGCCATCATGGCGCCGGCCTATGCTGGCCCATTGCGCAGCATAATGCTGGTCTGCACCAGTTGCCGTAGCCGCGAGCGCGTGGCTGCGGGCAAGGCCGCGCGCGCGATGCGCACGCCCGTGTCGCTGGCGCCGTGCGCCTCGGCGTATGCTTTGCCGAACAGGTCGAACTGCGACGGTCCCAGTTGCGCCATTTTGTCCACCTGCCCCACCTCGCCATGCAACAGCAGCGCCACGCGCACGCCAGACACGCGCTTCCAATGCGTGCGGCGGTGAAAATCGCGCTGACGCTCGGCCGCATCGGCCCCCTCCAGCACCAGCGCGGCATCGCGGGCGTCGAGCACGCTGGCGTTGACATACCGGTTCGCCACGCCATCGGGCGGCGTATCCGTGTCGAGCCCATACAGTACCTGGAAAGTATCGACGCCACGGATGATGGCGTCCGCGCCCCAGCCGTTCGCGCCACGGTATTTACAGCGCAGTTCGCCCACGCCATCAGCGCCCTGCGCGACATAGAAAATGCTCCAGCCGCGCTGTGTCTCGGCTTTCGCGGAGCCCACGCCGAAACCGGCGCAATTGAGCACGGAACCGTCGCCGCCCTCTTCCTTGCCGGCGCCAAAAAAACGCAAGGCCAGCACATCGCTGCCATGCAAGGCGCCGGGCAACGCGCCGCTGATGCCCTCACTGTTCTTGACCAGGCTGCGCGCGTCGAGGCCGGCGATATTGGCGCTATCGTCATCGGCATGGGCCACGGGCGCGGCGCTGCTGTCCCAGTTCACATACGCGCTCTGGCGCACGGCGCGGGCGATGCTATCGAGCGCATAGCGGCCGTTGTCATCGAGGCGCACGCTGGCGGACTGCTCGCCATAACTGCCGCTGGCGGCCAGCAGTACGCTACTGGCCGCCAGCATCAACAGCGCCCCCAGCGACAGGGCCACCAGCAATTCGACCAGGCTCATGCCGTGGTGCCCGCGCAAGACAGTGTTCATGCGCCACCTCCGCCGAGCTGGAATGCCAACCGGGGCAGCGACTCGCCAGCCCCATTTACGGCCGGTGATCGGTCGGGCTGGCGGCCACGCCAACCGAGCTTGATGACGATGGGCGCGCCCTTGCCGCCGCTGCACGCCCAGTGCAAGCCCTGGGCGGCGCCATCCCAAGCGGGAGCATCGCGGCAGACACGCAGGCGCGCGCCGGGCAAGGCCGCTTGCAACTGCTGCTTCCACTCGGCGATATCGAATTGCGCCAATTCGGCCGCGCTGCAGGCAGCAGGGCCGAAGCAATCGGGTGCGCCGCCAGCAGGCTCGGCGTCGTCCGCTGCCGCGTAGCTGACGTTCAGGTAGGCATTGCCCGCATCGGGGCCATACATGAGCACGCTGTTCGCGCGCATGCGTTCAGCCATGCCGGCAGCCAGTTGCACGCCCGCCGACAACAGCGCCGATTCATGGCGCGCGCGCAGCGAGCTCAGTTGCAAGATGCTGGCGCCCAGCAAGCCCAGCGCCAACAGCAGCAGCGACACCAGCACCTCGACAAGGCTGCTGCCATCCATGGGACCACGCGCGCCGCTGTGCATGAGCTTCTCCTGCAGCAAGACTGGAGCCGCACGGACGTCCGGCCCAGTTACACGATAGGCGTGCGCAAAGACGCGGGCATGAGACAGCGCAAACGTCGCCAATATAGGGAGGGAAGAAGGAAAAACGGCCGCAGAAAAAAGCGCCTCAATTGATCAGACCACTTGCCAGTCGAGCGCTGGCGTGGTGCGCGTGGGAGGCTGCCTCAGCGGCATCTGATATAGCTGATGTCGCTGCTGTCGCTGATGCAGCTGATGCACGGCATGTCGAAACAGCGTCAGGGCTTGCTGCGCGCCTGTCCCACTTCGGCAATCGCATCCTGGAACTCGGCCACGTCTTCGAAATTCTTGTACACGGAGGCGTAGCGGATATAAGCGATCTTGTCGAGGCGCTTGAGTTCTTGCATCACCAATTCGCCGATATAGCCGGAATCGACTTCGCGCAAGCCGCTGGTCAGCAATTTTTCCTGGATGGAAGCGATGGCCGCATCCAAGGAGGCTGCCGCGACGGGTCGCTTGCGCAAGGCCAGCATCAAGCTGCCGCGCAACTTATCCGCAGCGAAGTCCGTCCGGCTGCCATTCTTTTTGACGACGGCCGGCATGATAAGTTCAATCCGCTCGTAGGTCGTGAAGCGCTTGTCGCATTTGCCGCAACGGCGGCGCCGCCGAATGGCATCCCCGTCCTCCGATACGCGCGTATCGAGAACTTGGGTATCGCCGTGCTGGCAAAATGGACATTTCATGGGCTGGCTACAACTTTATAGTAATAATTACGGGAAATCGCCGCCCTGAAATACAAGGGCGCCCCAATCACTGCGGGCGCCCTTGGGCACGGCTGGAATGGGTCAGACAGAATCTTACTCCGTATGACACATTCTGGACAAATAATTATGCCGCGTATACAGGATGTGCATCGGCCAACACTTTCACGGCCGCTTTCACGCGCTCGATGGTGGCGGCGTCATGCGGATTGTCCAGCACGTCGGCGATCAGGTTACCCACTTCTTCCGCTTGCGCTTCCTTGAAACCACGCGTCGTCATCGCCGGGCTGCCCAGGCGGATGCCCGAGGTGACGAAGGGCTTTTGCGGGTCATTCGGGATGCCGTTCTTGTTGCAGGTGATGTGCGCGGAACCGAGGATGGCTTCGGCTTCCTTGCCCGTCAGGTTCTTGGCGCGCAGGTCGACCAGCATGACGTGCGATTCGGTGCCGCCGGAAACAATGCGCAGGCCACGCTTGATCAGGGTTTTCGCCAGCACGTCGGCGTTCTTGATCACTTGTTTCTGGTATTCGACGAATGCCGGGCTCAGCGCTTCTTTGAAGGCGACCGCCTTAGCGGCGATCACGTGCATCAGCGGGCCGCCCTGGATGCCAGGGAAGATGGCCGAGTTGATGGCTTTTTCGTGTTCCGCCTTCATCAGGATGATGCCGCCGCGCGGGCCGCGCAAGGACTTGTGCGTGGTCGAGGTGACGAAGTCGGCGAACGGCACCGGATTCGGGTACAGGCCAGCGGCGATCAGGCCTGCGTAGTGGGCCATGTCGACCAGGAAGTAGGCGCCCACTTCCTTGGCGATCTTGCCGAAACGCTCGAAGTCGATCTTTTTCGAGAAGGCCGACGCGCCAGCGATGATCAGCTTTGGCTTGCGTTCGCGAGCCAGGCGCTCCATCGCCTCGTAATCGATGTCTTCTTCCGCCGTCAAGCCATACGAGACGACGTCGAACCACTTGCCGGACATATTGAGCGGCATGCCGTGGGTCAGGTGGCCGCCTTCGGCCAGCGACATACCCATGATCAGGTCGCCCGGTTTCAGCACGGCAAAGAACACGCCCTGGTTCGCCTGCGAACCAGAGTTCGGCTGTACGTTCGCGCATTCGGCGCCGAACAATTGCTTGACACGCTCGATGGCGAGCTGCTCGGCCACGTCGACGTATTCGCAGCCACCGTAGTAGCGCTTGCCTGGATAGCCTTCGGCATACTTGTTCGTCAGCTGCGAGCCTTGCGCTTCCATTACGGCTGGCGACGTATAGTTTTCCGACGCGATCAGTTCGATATGATCGTGCTGGCGCACGTTTTCTTTTTGAATAACGGCGAACAATTCAGGATCGACGTTGGCGAGGGTGTGATCTTTTGCAAACATGTAAAAACTCCAAGTATGAGGGTGCTTGTACTGGCAGATTGGATCGAATGAGGGGAGCCGGCGTTAATTGAATAACAACATTGGATAGGCAGCCTCTTCGTACTGTTCCATAGTGGCTACCCAGGCGAACGGCTGATGAAAAATCTCACGTTTCCCGGTGGGTGCCCACCTTTCGCCGGATTGCCGACCGCCACATTATGGGGATCGCTCCGACTTTTCGCCAGTCACGTGAGACGTAATGGAAATGAAATTGTAAGTCAAGTGCCCAAATTGAGCAAGGAATGCAACCATGCCACCGTGCGCCAAGGCGGTGTGCCAAGGTGAAGCGGACAAGGCCGCAGCCCGCAGCGGCGACTGCGACGCTTAAGCTGTGCTTAAACCTGGCGGCGGTATGTAAGCGTATGTTACGGGACTTGTCATTATGCACTCCGCATTTACAATGCCGCGGTGCAACTTGTATGCCGCTTTTAGGCCACTTTTATGCGGTTTTTGCATGGCTTTCCAGCAAAAGCCCACAGTCACAAGAAGAAAAATCGCGTAAAATGTTGCTCAATCTCACTACTGGCACAATAAACATGCCTTCAGTCTTTACCTGGAACGTGCGTGTCTACTATGAAGACACCGACGCCGGCGGCATCGTCTATTACGCAAATTACCTGAAATTTTTCGAGCGCGCGCGTACCGAATGGCTACGCGCCATCGATGTAAGCCAGCAAGCATTGCTGCAGCAGCACGACGCCATGTTCGTTGTCAAAAGCGTCAACGCCGACTATCATGCGCCAGCCAGACTCGATGACACGGTAAGATTGACATTAAGCATAGAAAAAATGGGACGCGCCTCCATTGTTTTTCTGCAACAAGCCTGGTGCGGCGAGCGCCTGCTGAACACGGCCCGCGTCAAGATTGGCTGCGTCGACTCGGCATTGCGCCCGCGCGCCGTGCCTGATGCAGTGGCGGCCCGCATGCGCGCCGCCTGAGCCCTACCCGCCACCCCCGGACAATTCACCCAACAGACTGCCAGCCAATGAACGTTACACAAGATCTTTCTTTCCTCGCGCTCATCAGCAATGCCCATTTGATCGTGCAACTGATCATGGCCCTGCTGCTGCTCATTTCCCTGACCAGCTGGACCTACATTTTCCGCAAGATGTTTGCCGTGCGCCAGGCGCGCAAGCAAACGATCGAATTTGAACGCAGCTTCTGGGCTGGCGGCAACTTGCATGCGCTGCACCAAAATGCCAGCGGCAACCGCGACCAGAGCGGCGCGCTGGCGCGCATCTTCGATGCCGGCATGGGCGAATTCATCAAGGGCAAGGCTTCCTACGGTGCGCGCGAAGCGCTGGACGTAGGTGCCGTGCTCGACGGCGCCCGCCGCGCCATGCGCGCCGCTTTCCAGCGCGAGATGGACGTGCTCGAATCGCACCTGGCCTTCCTCGCATCGGTCGGCTCCGTCTCGCCCTACATCGGCTTGCTCGGTACCGTCTGGGGCATCATGAACGCTTTCCGCGGCCTGGCCAACGTGCAGCAAGCCACCCTGGCCGCCGTCGCGCCCGGCATTGCCGAAGCCTTGATCGCCACCGCCATCGGTCTGTTCGCAGCCATTCCGGCGGTCGTCGCCTACAACCGCTTTTCGCATGATATCGACCGCCTGGCGATCCGTTTCGAGAGCTTCGTCGAAGAGTTCTCCAACATCTTGCAGCGCCAGTCGCGCTAAAAGGGAGCAGCGTCCATGGGTTCCTCATTCAATAGCGGCGGCATGCGCGGCGGCCGCGGCCGCAAGTTCAAGTCCGAAATCAACGTCGTGCCATATATCGACGTGATGCTGGTGCTGCTGATCATTTTCATGGTGATGCCATCGTCGAACAATCCCAGCGTGGTGAACTTGCCCAATGCGGAAAGGTCGGCGAAACCGCCCGATGACTATATCCAGATCGTGCTCAAGCCGAATGGTTCGCTATCGATCGGCGTCATCGGCAAGGAACAACTGGCGCCGGAAACGGAACCGAACCGCGACGCCCTGCTGCGCAAGCTGCGCGGCTTGCACGAGAGCAATCCCGACTTTCCCGTAATGATTGCGGGCGACAAGGAAAGCAAGTACGACGACGTGATCCAGCTCATTTCGGAAGCGAAAAAGATGGGCATTACCCGCGTCGGCCTGGCCACCAAGTAAGCACCGCAGCGTATTTCCAGACTTGACCGTTTTTAGATAGACTAGACTTTGCAGACCAAACAAATCGACCATGTACTCGGCAAGCCCTATAGCGTGCCGCGCGAACGCAGCCGCTGGCCCTCGCTGGGCCTGGCGCTGGCGATGCACCTTGGCCTGCTGTTTTTTCTGTGGGTGGGCGTACACTGGCAAAATACGGAACCCGTCGCCGTCGAAGCAGAAGTATGGGATATGACGGTGCAGACGGCCGCGCCGCCGCCCGAAGTGGCCACGCAGCCGGAGCCGACACCGGCGCCGCCGCCGGAACCGCCAGTGGAACAGCCGGCCCCGCCGCCACCGCCGCCGGTGGCAGCCCCCGAGCCGAAGGTCGACCTGCGCGAGGCGGAAATCGCCCTTGAGCGCAAGAAAGCCAAACTGAAAGAAGAGAAAGCGGCAGCGGAAGAACGCCGCAAGCAAGAATTGAAAGAACGCGAGGAAGAAAAGCGCGCACTGGAAAAACAGCAGCAAAAAGAAAAAGACAAGGCTGAGAAGCTGGAAAAAGAAAAAGCAGAAAAAGCAGAGAAGGCCGACAAGCTGGAGAAAGCCAAGCTGGAGAAAGACAAGCTGGCCAAAGAGAAAGCGGCGGAAGAAAAAGCCGAGAAAGAACTGTCCGAGAAAAAAGCGGCGGCCGAGAAAGCGGCCAAGGCCAAGAAAGCGGCGGCTGAAAAAGCCGCAGCCGACAAATTGCATGCCGATGCCATGAAACAGCTGATGGCTCAGGCAGGCAATGGCACAACGGGCACGGCCGCAAAAGCGACCGCGCCACGCAAGGACAGCGGCTATGTCGCTGCCCTGACGAGCAAGATCAAGAGCAATATCGCGTACAGCGGCAGCACGGACGTGCCGGGCAACCCGCGCGCCGTGTTCAAGATCGAGCAACTGCCAACTGGGGAAATTATTTCGGTCCGAAAGATTAAAAGTAGCGGCCTGCCGGCGTATGACAGCTCGGTGGAAAACGCCATTAATAAATCGTCGCCACTGCCAAAGAAAAAAGATGGCACTGTGGAACGCGAGATTGAACTCATATTCGAGATGAAGGATTTGCCTAAATGATGACCATGAAAAAAATGAGCTATGTCGTGCTCTGCGCGGGCCTGATGCTGGGGGCGTCCGGCGCCCAGGCGCAGCTGCGCGTGGAGATTACCGGGATCGGCAGCAACCAGATCCCGGTGGCTGTCGCCAGCTTTGTCAATGAATCGGCGGCGCCGCAATCGCTGTCTGGCATCATCAAGGCCGACCTGGCGCGCAGCGGCGTGTTCAAGCTGATCGACGCCGATGCGCCCGTCTCGGAGACGGCACCGGTCAGCTTTGAACTATGGAAGTCGCGCGGCGCCGACGCGCTGGCGGCCGGCACCGTGCAAAGCATGGCCGATGGCCGCCTGGACGTGCGCTACAAGCTGTTCGACACCATCAAGGGCGCGCAGCTGTCGGGCATGAACAATGCGGCTGCGCCGCAGTTCAACCGCCTGCTGGCGCATAAAATTGCCGATGACATCTATGAAAAACTGACGGGCGTCAAAGGCGCGTTCGCCACGCGCATCGCCTACGTCACGCAATCGGGCCGCGAATACCGGCTGGAAGTGGCCGACGCCGATGGCGAAGGCATCCAGGTTGCCCTGCGCTCGAACGAACCGATCATTTCGCCGTCATGGTCGCCGGACGGCACCAAGGTGGCGTATGTCTCGTTTGAAAAGAAAAAGCCCATCGTCTACGTGCAAAACCTGGTGACGCGCGAGCGCACCATCGTGTCGAACGAAAAAGGCAGCAATTCGGCGCCAAGCTGGAGCCCGGACGGCGCGCGCTTGGCCGTGGCGCTGTCGCGCGATGGCCATACCCAGGTCTACACCGTCAATGCCGACGGCAGCGGCTTGCGCCGCGTCAGCAACAGCAGCGGCATCGATACGGAACCGCAATTTTCGGCAGACGGACAAAGCATTTACTTCACCAGCGATCGCAGCGGCGGACCACAGATCTACCGCATGTCGGTCAGCGGTGGCGAAGCCAAGCGCGTGACGTTTGGCGGCTCTTACAACATCAGCCCGCGGATTTCGTCCGACGGGAAGACTCTCGCTTATATTTCCCGTCGCGATGGCAATTTCCAGCTCTACGCGCTCGACCTGGCTAGTGGCCAGGAACTGCGCCTGTCGGACACCGCCAACGACGAATCACCGAGCTTTTCGCCGAACGGGAAATATATCATGTACGCGACCGAATCCGGACGACGCAAGTCGCTGGCAGTGGTATCGGTGGATGGCCGCGTCAAACAGCGCTTGACTACTCAAGCTGGCAATATCAAGGAGCCCACCTGGGGTCCTTTTATGAAGTAAATGCTGTACAGTTTCACCTTTAACCATGACCCGGAGAATAAAAATGAGTAACTTTAAAAGTTTGGCTTTCATCGCCGCTACCGCAGCCCTGCTGTCCGCTTGCAGCACCCCAGTCAAAGTAGCAGAAACCCCAGTCGTTGAGCGCGCTCCTGAAAAAGTCGCAGCACCAGTTGACACCCGTCAAGTTCAGCCAGTGACGACCGCTTCGGTCGATCCACTGGACGATCCAAAAGGCGTGCTGGCTAACCGCAGCATCTACTTCGACTTCGACAAATACGTCGTGCGCGAAGCGGACACCGCAGTCGTGCAAAACCACGCTGGCTACCTGGTGAAAACGCCTAGCCGCAAGATCCTGATCCAAGGTAACACCGATGAACGCGGTGGCGCTGAGTACAACCTGGCCCTGGGCCAGAAACGTGCTGAAGCCGTGCGCAAGTCGATGGCCGCCCTGGGCGTGCCAGAAGGCCAAATGGAAGCCGTATCGCTGGGCAAAGAAAAGCCTAAAGCACAAGGCAGCAACGAAGCAGCATGGGCTGAAAACCGCCGCGCTGACATCGTTTATTGATGTTGACGGGTAAGCGCTGCAGCATTGACGCTTACCTAACTGGCCAGTCATAGGCATAATAATGGGGCGCAGCGCGGTGATTCACCGCCCGGCGCCCCGTTTGCATGTTTTGCGTAACCTTTGAAAGCCCGACCCATGATGACATTCTCGAAAGCCGGCGTCGCCGCCGCCTTGATGGCCGCGTTTGCCTACCTGCCCCTGCACGCCAACGCCGCCCTGTTCGACGACGACGAAGCGCGCAAAGCCATCCTGGAGCTGCGCGCCAAGGTCGACGCCATGGCGCGCGACCTGAACAACCGTATCGATACCAAGGCGGACAAGACCAGCACCTTGAGCCTGCTCAACCAGCATGACCAGACCATGCAAGAGATCGCCCGCCTGCGCGGCCAGATCGAAGTGCTGGGTAACGACCTGACAAATACGCAAAAGCGTCAGAAGGATTTCTACACCGATATCGACGCGCGCCTGCGCAAGCTCGAACCGCGCCAGGTCACCATCGATGGCCAGGAAGCGGCCGTGGGCGTGTCCGAGCAAAGCACCTATGAATCGGCATTCGGCCTGTTCAAGTCGGGCGACTACAAGGGCGCCGTCACGGCACTGGACGCCTTCGTGAAACGCTACCCGGAATCGGCCTATGCGGCCAACGCGCAATACTGGCTGGGCAATGCCTATTACGCCCAGCGCGACTGCAAGAACGCCATCACGGCGCAGCAGGCAGTACTGAAGCTCTACCCGGACAGCCCGAAGGCGCCTGACGCCATGCTCAACATCGCCAGCTGCTACACGGAGCTGAAAGATAAGCCCAATACCACCAAGACCCTGAACGCCCTGATCTCGCGCTATCCAGGCTCGAGCGCAGCGCAAGCGGCCAAGGAACGGGTCGGCAAAAAGTAAAAGCGGGGAAAAAGTTGCCCCTTGGGTTTGACAGAATCCCGGGCACCCCCTATAATCTTCCTTCTTCGGGTCGTTAGCTCAGCTGGTAGAGCAGCGGACTTTTAATCCGTTGGTCGCAGGTTCGAATCCCGCACGGCCTACCACGAATACGCAGTACTGATCTGCTTGCAATATTTTACGGCAAGCATTTTTTACGGCACAGTGTTACCGAAGTTGTTGTACAGTTTTTGGGTCGTTAGCTCAGCTGGTAGAGCAGCGGACTTTTAATCCGTTGGTCGCAGGTTCGAATCCCGCACGGCCTACCAAATACTATGAAGAAGCCAACCGTTCGCGGTTGGCTTTTTTGTTTTTCAGCAGCATCAGCGGCACACTAGGGCGCGATCATCACAGTCATCTCATCACGCAATCGGCCAGCAGCACTTGCGCTTGACAAGCACATCGGGGGCGCCATTTCCCGACATCCCCTTCCGCATCCGCCTCACTTCAAGCGCCAGTTTTTAACGCGATACCCACGCCTGTCGCCCAGCCAGATGCGCCACCACCTGGCCCACCACCCGCCCCAACGGCACCTCCACCCAGCGGTAAAACACCGCCCCGGCCGCCAGGCTGGCACCCCAGGCCACCAGCATGCCCAGCGCCTGCCAGCCTGGCACCAATGGGACATGGGCAACAAACCAGGCATTGACCAGCAGACAGACGGGGAAGTGAACCAAAAAGACGGCATACGAGATGCGCCCCAGAGCATTGACGACGCCCCAGGCGCGACTGCGCGAAGGCGTGCGGGCGCGGCCAAACAGGAAGAGCGCGCAGGCAACAACCAGCGCCAGGACGATGCGGCTGCGGTAGTCGATGGCCAGGGCCAGCAGCGCAGGCACGGCGGCCATCAGCATGAGCGCAGTCATGGTCGCGGGCTTGCGCGCAGGGTCGCTAGCCCACCAGGCCATGATCCCCAGGCCATAGCTGCCAAAGAAATATGGCGCCCAATTATCCCAGCCGGCGTCGAGGTTAAAATACAGCAAGGAAAAAGTGATGCCCGCGGTGATGACCAGCGGCATCAGCCAGCCCATGCGCCGCTGGCCCGCCAGGCGGCCACCCAGCCACAGCAGCGATAGCGTCAACAGGTAGAGCTGGAAATCGATGGCCACGTACCAGGCGCCGGCGGACAGCGATGCATAGCCCAGCACGCCGTGCAGCAGCAAGGCATGCGCGCTCAGCTGGCCCAGGGTGGCGGCGGCCGACATGGAGTCGTGCAGCATCCAGATGCCGGCCACAGGCGTCGCCACGGCCGCAAGCACGGTGGCGACCAGGAAAGGCGGCGCCAGCTTGGCATAACGGCGCCAGATCGCCTGTAGCGGGTTAGCAATGCCGGGACGGGCGGCGGGCGACAGCGATTTGGCGACCAGAAAGCCGCCGATGACGAGGAATACTTGTACGGCGATGCGCGCACTACCACCGAGCCAGTCCAGCAGCGCAGGCCATAGGGGCTGCACGTAGTCGGACATGGGCCCGTAAAATGCCAGGTGGTGCAAGACGATCAACTGCGCCGCACCCGCCTTTAATCCATTGATCCAGCCAAACTGCGGACGATTTGCCAGTTCCGCCTGTGATGCCACTGCTGCTGCCGTCATTCCCATCCCTTGCCATGCCAGGCAGTGTCGCCAGCCGTCGCGCAAAAGGCGCGCGGCTGAGGATTTACCGAAAGGCCGATATCATAGCCGAGCCTGGAGGGTGGCGGGGCACGACAGGCGGCTACACGCCCTATATGCTCGCCTACGCTGCCTACAGCGCCGCTGGTGCCGAGGGTACTATTGTCTGCTGCGCCAGGATGGCATCGAGCAAGCCGGGGAAACGGTGCTCGATGTCGGCGCGGCGCAGGGTATTCATGTGCGTCGTGCCGGCGTTTTCCGTATGGACCAGGCCCGCTTCGCGCAAAACCTTGAAATGGTGGGAAACGGTCGACTTCGGCCGACCGCCGTCCAGGTCGCCGCAAGCGGCCGCGTCCACTCTGGCCAAGTGGCGCACAATGTCGAGGCGTATGGAATCGCTCAAGGCGTAGAGCACGCGTTCGAGGACGAATTCACTGGCAGAAGGATGTTTGTGTGGACGCATGAGCACAATCATACAGCATGCGCTATACTAATTCCATTATTCGAAAATTTACGAACTACCGAATTGATATTCATAAATTGGCACTGCCAAATTAACATCCCAAAATTAGTATTCCGAATTTTCCGCCAACAAACACAAAGGCCACCATGTCCGCCCTCTTCCAGCCCTACACCCTCAAAGATATTACCCTGCGCAACCGCATCGCCGTACCGCCCATGTGCCAGTACCTGGCCGTCGATGGCCAGGTCAACGACTGGCACCTGTCGCACTACGCGGGCATGGCGCGCGGCGGCGCGGGCCTGGTCATCGTCGAAGCGACGGCCGTGGCACCCGAAGGCCGCATCACGCCAGGTTGCGCTGGCATCTGGAATGACGATCTGGCGCAAGCGTTCGTACCCATCGTGAAAGCCATCAAGGCGGCCGGCTCCGTACCCGGCATCCAGATCGCGCACGCGGGCCGCAAGGCCAGCGCCAACCGGCCATGGGAAGGCGATGACCATATCGCTGAAGACGATGCGCGCGGCTGGCAAACCATCGCGCCATCGGCCATCGCCTTTGGCCGCGGCCTGGCCAAAGTGCCGCGCGCCATGGACCTTGACGATATCGCCCGCGTGCAACAAAACTTCGTCGATGCCGCCGTGCGCGCCCTCGAAGTGGGCTTCGAATGGCTGGAATTGCACTTCGCCCACGGTTACCTGGCGCAAAGCTTCTTTTCCGCGCACTCGAACCAGCGCGACGACATCTATGGCGGCAGCGTGGAAAACCGCAGCCGCTTCCTGCTCGACACCTTGAAGGCCGTGCGCGCAGTGTGGCCTGAACACCTGCCGCTGACGATCCGCTTTGGCGTGCTGGAATTTGACGGCCGCGACGAGCAAACGCTGCTCGAATCGATAGCCCTGGTACGCCAATTCAAGGATGCCGGCATGGATATGCTCAGCGTCAGCGTGGGCTTCACCATTCCCGACACCACTATCCCTTGGGGTCCCGCCTTCATGGGCCCGATTGCCGAGCGCGTCCGCCGTGAAGCGGGCGTGCCCGTCTCGTCCGCCTGGGGCTTCGGCACGCCGGCCATCGCCGAGCGCGTCGTCAAGGAAGAACAGCTCGACCTGGTGATGGTGGGCAAGGCGCACCTGGCCAATCCACACTGGGCATACTTTGCCGCCAAGGAACTCGGCGTGGAGCGCGCTTCGTGGGTGATGCCAGCGCCGTACGCGCACTGGCTTGAGCGCTACTGATCGTCGTTCAGCGTTGCCGGATGCCCCTGCAGGGGCAGTTCCGGCAGGAATGACAAAAAAACCAGCCGCACTGACAGCAGCACTACCGGCACGGCACCGCACGCCTTGATGGCTAGCAAGCCCCACGGCCGCTGCGTGCGGGCTTGCTAGCCACATCAGACGACACGCGCGCACCGCGCAAGGCTTTTTTCTGCCCCTGGCCCATCAGGCCCTTCCCAAAACCGGCTTTGGCCGTCATAATAGCCGCCCTTGGGTCGTTAGCTCAGCTGGTAGAGCAGCGGACTTTTAATCCGTTGGTCGCAGGTTCGAATCCCGCACGGCCTACCAAGATTCAGCCCTCATCGTGTGTTTGCGCCTTGCCATGGCAAACATATTGATGCGGCACAGCGTTACCGCAGTTGTTGTACAGTTTTTGGGTCGTTAGCTCAGCTGGTAGAGCAGCGGACTTTTAATCCGTTGGTCGCAGGTTCGAATCCCGCACGGCCTACCAAATACGTCAGACAAGCCAACCGTTCGCGGTTGGCTTTTTTGTTTTGGCTTTTTTGTTTCTGTCGCTCTTTGCCCGCGGTGAAAACTGCTACGCAAGCTCTGCCCTCCGCTGCATTCGAATAGAAATGCAGGAACTTTGAGCAGGCCCAGCCGCTGGCACTGGCGTGGGCCAACACGCACTGATCCGCAATGGCGCGTCTCCTCCGGCAACGTGACGTCAATAGCGTGGACCTCATCGCCTTGCTGCCTGCCCCGTCGTAAGCGCAGTGCGGCTCCTCCCTGTCATTTGGCTTGCGGCATATGCAGCATGTGCAGCATATGTGGCAACGCTGACAAGTGCCATGATCAGCACGGCCGCAATTGATGGGACGCTCATCAGATAGACCAGGACTGCGCTCTGTTCCTTACGATAATCGACCATCGACAGGACTAGACCAATAGCGCCAGCGCCGCAGGCAAGCGCGATCTTCAGCGATGCCGTCAGTGTCCCGTATGCGAGCGCCACCGAAACGCGATGTTGATCCGCCACCATGCCGGCAAAGGCGGCCCACAGTGTCATGCCCATGCCACTGCTGCCGGCGCCGATGCAGAAGGCGGCGCTGATGGCGAGTACGGGATGCGCGGCGCCCACACAGAACGCTGTTGCCGCCATGGCCAGCATGCAAGCGGCCACGCCCAGCAGCCAGTTTGTGCTGATGCGGGTGGCCAGCGAGGCCCAGACAACTTGCGACAAGGCCGCGCCTAGCGAGGCAGCAGGTAGCACGTAGCTGCCCCACTGCACTGCGGACAAAAAATAAGCGTTATAAAACGGCGCCACCTTGCCGAAGCACGATACCGTCATGGTGACCAGAAAGCCGATTGCTATATTGCGCCACATCGGCGCGGACAGCCGCAGGCCCAAGCGGCCCTCCGCTACCACGCTTGCCGAAGCCGGCGGAGTTGCCGGAGTTGCCGGAGTCGCGCGTATGGCGCGTATGGCGCGTATGGTGCGTATGTCGCGTATGCTGTGCGCGCGAGTCGCAAGCGCTTTCTTCAGCGCCGATGCACTGAGCACGGCCAATATTGCCAGCAGCATTGCTAACAGGATAAAGCGGGCGGCCACTGGCAGCGTCGCCTGTCGCGACATCAGCGGCAGCAGCGATGCGCTTATCAGCAAGGCTGCGACGGAACTACAGAACGTGCGCATGGAGGCCAGGCGTGCACGGCTCGATGCATCTGTCGTGGCGATGCTCATCAATACATTCTGCGGCAAGTCCAGCACTACATAGCTGAGCCTAAATGCGGCAGCGAACACCAGGCCGTAGGCCAATTGCCAGGCGGCTGGCACGCTGGCGCCCAGGAACAAGGCCAGTAGCGCGATCGAACTACTCACCGCCCCCAGCAGTTGCAAATCGATTGCGCGCGCCACCTGATGCAGTCGCTCGTGCAAGGCACGCGCCACCAGCAAGTCAGCGGCAGCACTGAGCACAAAGCTGGCAGCCAGGATCAGCCCCATCTGCGAGGGAGGCAAGCCACACACTTCACTCAGATAATAGGCAAACAAGATTTCACTGGCGTACCAGAGTGAAATCTTGCCGAAATGCGCGCAACCATATGCGACAGTGACTCTATCAAAGCGCCTTCCAAGCACGTCTCGTCTCCTTCTGTGCCGGCCCAGGCGGCCGGGCAGGCTATAGCGTTGCAGCGCGGCGGTGACAAGCGCCGCACCTCAAAGGTTTCAGTGTTTGGCCGGCATGCAAGGCACTTTCAAGTGTGGCCGGCAACGCGCCGCCGCGCCACCCGGAAGTCGTACCACGTAACTTGTTCCATAGGCATTGCCAGGCATTTCGAAATCAGTAGAAACCACTTGCGCGCCACTGGCAAAAGCAGCGTTCGCGCGTTCCAGGCTATTCGTCTTGGCTTCATGGGTTTCAATGTCGGAACGGGTGCGCACCAGATATCCTTGCTGCACGTATTGCCTGATTTCTTGCGCACGCACCAGCGCATTATCGAACATCAGGAAAGCGGCGTGGTCTTCGCCCGGTTGCGCGCGCAGAAAGGCCATGCGGCCACGCAAGGACGGATGGTCCTTGAGGTAGTCCGCCGTGGCCCCCGGGCCATTGGCCGTCAGCATCAGCAGTACCACCTTGCCGCGCGCTGCGTCGAGCGTCGGCCATTGCCCCGCGCGGATGGCCTCGTTGAGCGTCGCGTAAGTGCCTCTGACATCATCGGGCGTGATGATGCGGTCGCGGCCCAGCACGGACATGAGTTCGTGGTCCAGGTCATCAAACAGGCCCGGCGAAAACGGGACTGTCTGTGTGGCGCCAGGGAGAATGGGCACATCCTGGTTTTTTGCCTCGATCAGCAGAAATAGCGGGATATGGCCCGCGTTGGCATCCGACCAAGTGCGCACCTGTTGCAAACATTGCCGCAACGTAGGACAACTGCTGCGAAAATCGATATCCGGAATATGCAGCACTTTGAAGCCCGGCTCGCGCAAGCCGGTGTCATCGAAGGGCAGCAAGTCGGTGACGCCCTGTTCGCGCAACATGCGGTAGCTGACCGGCCGTACAAACTGTCCGCCCTTGGGATCGGGATTGACATCGATCTCAAGACTGCGCACGCCCAGGTCCAGTTGCGCCGTCAGGCCGGGATGGGCGTATTTCAGCATTTCGCTAGGCAGCATCAAATTGGGATGCTCTTCCTGGAACAGGGCGCGCGCAGGGGCCGGCATGCGTTCGATGTAATTGCCGACACTCTTGGTCATCGCCTGCTCAAACAGCGCCGATACGCGCGGATCAAGGCCCTGCGCATAGCTGTTATGGGTGCCGAGCACCTGGATTTCGTTCATACGCAGGCTACCCGGCAAGTGGGGCGCTTCCATCGGCGCTGCAAGGGCTGCAGTGCAGAACAGAGAGGCAGCGATCGTGAGCGATAACGTCATCTTCATCATGGGGCTTTCTTAAAAATTGTATTTTGCAAACATGCCGACGCTACGATAGGCGTTCGGTGTGGTGTATTGCAGCAAACCCAATGGACCATATTGCTGGTAGCCAGTGGAGTAGTAGCGATTGAACAGATTACGCGCGTAAATCCCATACTCGAAGGCGCTGTCGTTCGGCGACAGCGTGACGCGGGCATTGACCAGTGCGTAACCGGGCACCTGCGAATAGGCCGGTTGTCCGACCACGGTCCACAGCTTGCTACGGAAAGAGACGTCCATATGCGCCTTGATGACCATGTTCGCTCCTGCAGCCGTCTGGTAATCGAGGCCCATGGTGCCGGCCCAGCGCGGCGCATTGCTCAAGCGGCTGCCCGTGTAATTAGTCTTGCTGTCGTAGACGTAATTGGTGTATTTGGCATCGGTGTAGGTCAGTGAACTATTCAAGGTCAGCGCCGGCGCCGCGCGCCAGGTAAGCCCGACTTCCGCGCCCATGCTGCGCAAGCCGCCTGCGTTGCCAATGACGGCCTGTAAGGTCTGGCTGCCGGGAATCGTCGTCAAGATGGTGGTCTGGAAATCCTTGAATTTCCCCATGAACACGTCAGCATTGAGGCGCAAGGTACGGCCCAGCAATTCCGATTTGACGCCCAGCTCAACACTCTTGACCGTCTCTTCCCGATAGGGATCGTACTTGTTGCCGACGAAAGCGATGCCACCGGGCTTGTAGCCGGTGGTGTAGTTCGCGTACACCATCACATCCTTCGATAACTTGTACTGTGGTGAAATACGGTAAGAGAAATTGTGGCCATTGACCGTGCCTTCCGGATACAGCGGTGGGGCACTGGTGGCGACAAAGGTATTGTTGATGCCGGTGATAGGCTCGCTCGGCACGTCGATATAGCTGAGCGACTGACCATTGCGGTCGCGCGTGTAGCGCCCGCCGATGGCAACGCTGGCCTGCGGCGTAAAATTGAACTTCAACTGGCCGAACGCCGCGGTCGTCACATTTTCCGCATCGAATAGCGAAGTATTACCGCTTTTGCCGATAGCGCCGGTCAAGGCATACAACTGCCTGAGCGGCACACCGTTGGGAGAAACTAACGGCGCGCCCTGCGTGCCCCATTGCAACTGCGTCTGCTTGGCATTGAGTTTGTTGTAAAACAGGCCGCCCACATATTCCATGAACTGATCGGAGCCCGACGCCAGTCGGATTTCCTGGCTGTACTTGGAGGTTTCCAACTCGCCTTTATTGAAAGGAATGAAGGCGTAGATATTGTGCGGCACAAGGTTGGCCGGGGTATCGTTGTCAAAAGTTGAGCCGCGATACGCCGTGATGGCCGTCAAGGTGGCATCGCCCACTTTATAACGCACGCGCAGCGAGCTTCCCCATTCTTCGGTCGTAGTCTGGCCAAATGCGGAGTCGGCGTTGTCGGCATTGCGTGGTCCGGGTACCACGCCAGCGTCCAGTTGCGCCTTGACCAGTTTGGCTGGTGCGCCAGAAACAGCAGTACGAATGTTGCTGTCCCAGTGCTGCTGATAGTCATTAGACACGATGACTTCGAGGTCGCGGCTGGGATTGAACAGCAGCCGGGCACGGTAACCATGCTCCTTGACCTCGCCCAGCTTGCGCCCCAGTGTCGTGTAACGGCCATAGCCATCCTGGCCCTGCTCGAAGGCCGAGATGCGCAAGGCGCTACTGTCTCCCAGTGGCGCGTTCACGGTTGCGTTGTACTGGCGGTCGCTGCGCTGGCCATAGCTGGCGCCAGCCCGGACGGACCACTGTTTGAGTTCAGGTTTCTCTGTCGTCACCGACATCACTCCAGAGGTGGCATTCTTGCCAAACAGGGTGCCCTGCGGCCCCATCAGCACATCGACGCGCTCAATGTCGATCAAGCCGATCAAGCCATTTGCGCGCTGCGCATCCATGACGACATCATCGACCACCACGCTCACGGACTTGGCATTGGAAAAGTCAAACGACTGGCTGCCAACGCCGCGTATCTGGAACGCGGCGCCCTTGGTCGGATCGTACTGCAGACCGGGCACCAGATATTGCAAGTCGGTGATGGATTGATAGCCGGAATCCTCCAGCGCTTTGCCGCTGACCGCGGTGACGGCGATTGGCACGGTTTGCAAGTTTTCGCTGCGACGCTGGGCGGTAACGATAACGGGCGCCAACTGCACTGATGGCGCTGTGTCGATAGTGTCGATAGTGTCGACGGGCGCCGCAAATGCAGCGTTGCAGGCAGCGGCGCAGACAAGCATTGCGCCGTGAAAAGAGAAGGGGGTAGACATGCGTTCCTGAATGAGAAGTGTGTGAAAGACACGACTCTACCAGTCAAATATTACCTGCAAATTACAGATGTACGAATAAACAAAGCGTAAAAACAACACTATTGAATCAAACAATGACGACTGGTCGAAATCATCTAGGCCCGAAAATACGCCAAAAGACTTTCGTACGCAGCAGCAAGACGGCTCTGTTGCGCCTCTGGCAAGGTGTTGGCCAAACCAATCAAGCCGATGGCAGCGATCTGGGCGCCCAGCATATCCACGTCCGGTATGGGGGGAGAAATACGGCGCAGGATTTTCAGCAGATTGACGCCCCGGCTGCGGCGCATGTCGGCCGCGCTGGGAACGAGCTGGGGCATGCGAGCAGCGGCGACGGCAAGCGCAAACGTCGCGCGACCAACATCAAGTCCTGGCTTGTCGGCAGCGCAAGCTTGCCCGGAAGATCGCGGCGCCGCGTCCGCTTGTGCGTCGGCATCGACTGCGCGCAGCAGATGGGAAATGATGTATTCGAGTCCGGCAACCACCAGATCTTGCTGGGTACTGTAGCGGTAGCTCAAGGTCGTGTGCGGTACGCCTGCTTCTGCTGCGATCGCTCGATGGGTGAGCGCGCTGACGCCTCGCTCGGTGAGCGTCAGCGCGCAGGCGCGTGCTGCACGCCCAGGCCAGTCCGTGGCAAAATCGACGCCATGGATAACGCTGACTTCATCAGCACGGTACGCCAAAGCATCAAACAGGGTTTGAAACAGCAAGGCATCGCCGTCGCTCCCCGACGCTGATAGCACGCCGGAAAACAGGCGACGCAGGCACTGGCGGCGCAACATGCGATAGGCAGGAAGGTGATTGAGGCTGATGCTATAAGCCAATTCGTCGATGGCGTAGCCGCCCAACCATCCACTGCCGGCCAGTGTCGCCGGCATGCCGGCCTGCATCCCTAGCTGCGCCCAGAACCGCATATGCTCGTCCAGCCATGGGGCCGATGCCAGATGCAGCGCTGCATCGCATCTGCTCGCTTGGAGGACCTCCATGAATAGCAGTGAAAAATCACGTGCGTGCGTGGCAAGTTCTTCCAGTATGGTATCGCTGAGATCGGCTGCGGTGGATGCGCTCAGGCGCCCCAGAGGCAGCAAGAATTGGCGCCAGTTTGCCAATAACTGTAACTGCTCAGTGTGGGCAGCGTTGCAGATAGCGGCGATGACGTCGGCGCGCGTGCCGTAATGATTGCTCAACACAGTGACGGAGACCTGCAGGTGTTGTGCGAGCGGGCGCAGCGTCAATCCAGCCCAACCATCGCTGGCAACGATACGACAGGCAGCGAGCAGTAAATCGCGCGCCTCCGGCGCCTTGCCTCGCCGACTGGCTAGCGCCGCTGTCAAAGCGCGCTCCTTTGAGCCAGCTGGATCGACATGGAATGGGAAAATGCGGTTTCGCTGTTCATCTTCAGGCCGGTAAAGTAAGTGCCCGGCATCCTACCACGCGCACCATGCCCGGCCCAGGCCTCGGGCGAGGTTCTTGGTATTGCACTGCATGGCCGAACGCCACCTCCCGGACGCCTTGCCCAAGCTGCGCGCACTGCGACTATTCGACATCCTGCAAGCACCCAACGCAGCTGCGCTGGAGACCATCTGCACCACTTGAACCGGCACTGACTCGTCCCAGACGTGCATTTCCTCTATCATGCTGCTTTGCCCGCCACTCCACCCGCCATGCCGTATACCATTGCCACCCCTGTCCACAGCGAACTGATCATCAAGAAAAGCCGCTTCATCGGCTGCGTGCAGCCGATGACGGACCGCGCCAGCGCGCAGCAGGTGGTGCATGACTTGAAGGCGCAGCATCCGGGTGCCTGCCACGTGTGCTGGGCGCTGCTGGCGGGCGGGCAGTCGGCGGCTGTCGATGATGGCGAGCCGAGCGGCACGGCCGGGCGGCCCATGCTCGACGTGCTGCGCCACCAGGACCTGGAAGGCGTGCTGGCAACCGTCGTGCGCTACTTTGGCGGGATCAAGCTGGGCGCGGGCGGCCTGGTGCGCGCTTATACGGATAGCGTGGCGCAAGCGTTGCTGCAGGCAGAAAAGACGGCCATCGTGCGCCAGCGCAGCCTGCGCTGTACGCTGCCGTATGCGATGGAAGGCATGTTGCGCCGCGAACTCGATGGCGCCGGCGCCACCTTGCTGAGCGTGACGCATGGCCAGGCCGTGCTGTTCGACTTCAGCCTGCCTGAAACGGCCGCCACCGCCCTGCTGGCGCATCTGCATGAGGCAGCTCATGGACGCATCGACTGGCTGAAGGAAGCGGCGGAAGAGGAAGAATAAAACTTACAGGTCGCGCGGACGCTTGATCTGCAGCACAATGAAATGCGTCCACGCCAGCGCCGGCAGCACCATCAACAGCAGCATCAGTCCGGCCGGCATGTCTGGCACGAAGCGCACGAAGCAGGCAAAAAAACTGGCGATGGCGAGCCAGAAGCGCGCATTGAACGCATACGCCTTGCGCGCCACTGTGGCCAGGACGATGCGCCAGAATTCCAGCAAGGCCCACAGGCCGCCCGTCAGTAGCAGCGCTGTCAGGGCATGGCCACCAGGAGCGTCGGCATAGGTGCGCACCAGTTGATACAGCAGCACCGGATAGCCGGCAGTGATGGCCAGGGTAGCGGGACCGGCGGCGATGACAGCTTCAAACAACTGCCCTTTGGAACGATGATCCACGCCCCCCCTATGCCACGACGCCGGAATGGGCGGCGATCACTTGCAGCACACCGGCCGCGTCCTGCGCCCAGACGCGCGTAAAGCGGAAGTCGCCACGCGTTTCCACGTCGTGATAACTACCGGTCAGTTGCATGCGCATGGAAACCACGGCCACGTGGCCGTTGATGCGCACATGGCACTCGGAGGCGCGCAGATCGGTGATGGTCAGCAAGCGCTGCTCATGCGCTGCCAGGTCTGCCTGCTTGCTCAGCAAGTGGCCCAGGTGGTTCGTAAACAGCAATTGATCGGCCAACAATATATTCAGTGCGGCGACGTCGGAGGCCAGCATGGCCAGGCGCAAGCGCTCTTCCGCATCGAGCACTTGCGCTTGCGTTAAAGCATGTATTGGCACTTCCGTTATAGCATTCATCTTTTTCCTTAAAAAATACTGCGCCAGATTGGCAAACTACGCAACATGCTGGCATGGATTGTTCCTTTTCACAATCCGCCGCACGGGTTATACCTGTGCTTATGCCTGTGCTTATGTCTGTGCTTATGTCTGCGCAGCATATTCATATAGCGTAATATTCGCAGCAGCATTGTGCAAAACACCAGCATAGTACTGTACAGTGTTTGCCCTTTCTCCCCGGGCTGGGTCAGCAATGACTTGCAATATCGTTTTCATGCTCTCCGCAGTGTCGAATAAAACCAAGATAAGGCCCCTTCATGGCAATTAACATCATTTTGAACCTGCTCGTAGCGTTGATCGTCTTCGCCTTCATGTTCCACCAGCAACGCAAACACGCGACGTTTACCGTACGTGTCTTCACGGGCCTGGGTCTGGGCGTGTTGCTGGGTGCGACGGCGCAAGCGCTGTATGGCGCCGGCTCGCCCATCATCGCGGGCACCAATGAATACATCGACATCGTCGGCAGCGGCTATGTAAAACTGCTGCAAATGATCATCATGCCGTTGATCATGGTCTCCATCATTTCCGCCATTTTAAAACTCAAGGACGCCAGTTCATTGGGCAAGATCAGCGCGCTGACCATCGGCGCCCTCTTGGTCACCACCACGATCGCCGCCGCGCTGGGCATTTTGATGGCCAAGCTGTTCGGCCTGACGGCTGTCGGCCTGACCTCGAGCGCGGCCGAAGTGGCGCGCGGCGTGCAGTTGCAAGGCTCGCTGGAAACGGCGAAGGCTCTGTCCTTGCCGAAACTGCTGGTCAGCTTCGTGCCGACCAATCCCTTCCTCGATATGACGGGCGCGCGCAAGACGTCGACCATCGCCGTGGTGGTGTTCTCGATCTTCATCGGCATCTCGGCCACGGGCATCGCGGCGAAAAAGCCGGAAATCTTCGCCTCCTTCGACAACTTCATGAAAGTGGCGCACGCCATCGTCATGCGCATGGTCACCCTGGTGCTGCGCCTGACGCCGTACGGCGTGTTCGCGCTGATGTTTGCAGTAGTGGCCTCGTCGAGCTACACGGACATCTTGAAATTGATCAACTTCGTCGTCGCCTCCTATAGCGCGCTGATCTTGATGTTCCTGGTGCACCTGGCCATCATCGCCGGCGTCGGTCTGAACCCGCTGCGCTTCGTGAAAAAAATCTTCCCTGTGCTGGCTTTCGCGTTCACCTCGCGCACCAGCGCCGGTTCGATCCCGATGAGCGTACAGACGCAAACCCAGCGCCTGGGCACGCCGGAAGGCATCGCCAATTTCGCCGCCTCGTTCGGCTCGACCATCGGCCAAAATGGCTGCGCCGGCATCTACCCGGCCATGTTGGCCGTGATGATCGCCCCCACCGTCGGCGTCGATCCATTCACCGTCAGCTTCCTGCTGCCCTTGCTGGCCATCATCACCATCGGTTCCGTCGGCGTGGCCGGCGTGGGCGGCGGCGCCACGTTTGCCGCGCTGATCGTGCTGTCAGCCATGGACTTGCCCGTCGCCCTGGCCGGCTTGCTGATCTCCGTCGAGCCGCTGATCGACATGGGCCGCACGGCCCTGAACGTGAGCGGCTCGATCACGGCCGGCACCGTCACCAGCCGCGTCATGGGGCAAACCGACCTGGCCGTCTATAACAGCGACGACGCGCCCGACCTGGACGAAGCCGAACACGCCGCCTGAAATCACGGCTGCGGCCAAATCCTGTCCTGACGACGGCCAGGATTTGGCGCCATCGACATCACGCCGTCCTTGCCGCGCCATCTTGCGGCATATTCACAACAGCATAAGCATATCGAGAAAGAATCGTTAGCGCGCGCCGTCCGCACGGTGTTTGACGGCAGCGTTCCCATCGACCGCTTCGCTCGCTGTACTCAGCTCATGGCGCGATTTTTACCCACAAGAATGCGCCCATGCTGGGCGCACCCAAAAAAAAGAGCCTTCCGATGGAAGGCTCTTGCAACACCCAGGCGCAGCGCAAGCTGGCCCTGGCCCGGTCTTACTTTTGCAGGCTGACCGACGCCACTTTCGGCGTGCGGCGTCGCATCAGGAACAGCACGGCCTTTTTCAGCATGCGGTAGACGAAGCGCAGCAGCAGCAAGGTCAGCAAGCACTCGAGCAAGGTCAGCAGCATGGCCACGGCCACGGGCATGCGCGCGGCGCGGCGGTGGAACTTGGCGACTGCACTGTCGCGGGCGATTTCGATGCTGTCATAGAAGGTCGGTACGACCAGCAAGGTCAAAATCGTCGAAGTGATGGTACCGCCGATAATGGCGATCGCCAATGGACGGTAGAACTCGCCTCCCTCTCCCAGGCCCAGCGCCACTGGGAACATGCCGGCGATCAGCGCAAACGTCGTCATCAGAATCGGGCGCAGACGCATGCGCCCCGCATACATTAGCGCCTCCTCGCGGCCATGGCCCTCTTCCTCACGCTTGCGCGCCGCATCGAGCAGCAAGATGGCGTTCTTGGCGACCAGCCCCATCAGCATGATGATGCCGATAAAGCTCATCAGGTTGAGAGTATTGTTGGTGATCACCAGCGCCACCACCACGCCGATCAAACTGAGCGGCAAGGACATCATCACCGCCACCGGCGCCGTGAAGGAACCAAACTGCATCACCAGGATCAAATACATCAGGCCGATACCCATCACCAGCGCGATCAGCATTTCCGTGAACAGCTCTTGCTGGTCCTGGCCAGCGCCACCGAGCGCCAGGCCGTAGCCGGGCGGGAAGTCGATCGAGTTGGCCAGCTTCATGGCGTCGCTCGTCACTTCGCCGTTCGAGCGGCCCTGCGCGTTGGCCGACACCGTGATCGTGCGCTTGCCATTCTTGTGCTCGATACCGGACGGGCCCTTGCCCATGGTAATGGTGGCGATCTGGTCGAGCGGCACCATTTGCGAGGTGCCCGTCACACTGATCGGCAGGCGCTCGATGTTTTCCGATGCCACGCGGTCATCGGGATGCAGGCGCACGGCCACGTCACGCGTTTCGCCCGTCGGATCGACCCAGTCGCCCACTTCCACGCCGGCAAACGCCACGCGCAACGATTGCGCCGCATCATTGACGGAAATGCCCATCGAGTTGGCCAGGCCACGGTTGAGCTCAATTTGCAGCTCGTTCTTCGGATCTTGCTCGGACAGGCCGACGTCGACGGCGCCGGGAATCAGGCGCAGCTTGTCCATGTAGGCATTCGTGATGGCCATCAGCTTGCGCGAGTCGGGCCCCGTAAATTCCACCTGTATGGGTTTTTGCGAACCGTTGCTCAAGTCGTCCTGCACCACGTATTCGGCGCCCACCAGGCGCGCCATCTTTTCGCGCAGTTCGACCGCGATTTCCTTGGCCGAGCGCTTGCGGGTGTTGCGCTTGCCGATGTCCACATAGACTCGTCCACCGCCCGCATTGATGGAGCTGTTGGTGTCCTTGGTTTCCGGCAAGGTACGCGCCAGCACAGCCGCCGCTTCCAGTTTCAGGCGCGCATACTCGATGCTGCTCGACGACGGCGTGCGCACATTGATCATCAGATTGCCCGAATCGGAAGCTGGCAAGAAACTCGTACCGCCATGCGTTACATGCAGGGCGATGGCGCCCACCAGGCTGCCTAAGGCGATCACGGCCATCCAGCGGCGGTGATGCAGGGCCCACGCAATCACGCGGCCGTAACGGTCGGCCTGGTGGTCGAACCAGTGGTTGAATTTCTCCAGCACGCGGCCGATACCCTTTTTCGGCGCCGCGTCTTCCTCGAGCGGGTCGCCCCAGTAGGCCGACAGCATCGGGTCGAGCGTAAACGAGATACCCAAGCTGACCAGCACCGAGCATGTCACCGTCAAGGCAAACGGACGGAACCATTCGCCGGAAATGCCGGGCATGAAGGCCACGGGAATGAAGACGGCGATGATGGAGAAGGTCGTGGCGGCTACGGCCATGCCGATTTCGGCCGTGCCTTCCAGCGCGGCCGTGCGGCGGTCCTTGCCCATCTGCATGTGGCGCACGATGTTTTCGCGCACCACGATGGCATCGTCGATCAGCACGCCGATGGCCAGCGACAGGCCCAGCAAGGTCATGAAGTTCAGGGTGAAGCCGCACAACCACACGGCAATGAAGGCGGCAATCACGGACGTGGGCAGGCTCAGCGCCGTGATCAGGGTCGAACGCCAGGAATTGAGGAAGGCGTAGACGACGAAAATTGTCAGCACGGCGCCCAGCACCAGCGATTCGATCACATTGTTCAAGCTGCGCTGGGCGTTTTCGCCGCCGTCGCGCGTCACTTGCAGCAGCGTACCTTTCGGCAAGGTCTTGTTGATCTCCGCTACCATGTCACGGATCTTGTTGGCCACGCTGACGGTGGAAGCGTCGCGCACGCGGGTCATTGAAATGCCCACGTTGGGCTTGCCGCTACGCATGCTCAGGCTGTTGACTTCGGCAAAGCCATCCCTGATGGTGGCCACTTGCGCCAGGCGCACGATTTCTTCGCCGCGACGCTTGATCACCACTTTCTCGAAGTCGCTGGGCGACTCGATGCGGCCCACCAGGCGGATGCTTTTCTCGTCCAGCGTGCCGCGCACCTTGCCTACCGGCGCATTCGTGTTCTGGTTGCGCAATGCGGTGACCACGTCGCTGACGGACACATTGTATTCACGCAATTTTTCCGCCCGCAGCAGCACGGATAGTTCGCGCTTGAGCGAACCGCCCACGTTGACCAGCGCTACGCCATCGACGGTGCGAAAGCGGTCCGACAGCACGTCTTCAGCCAGGCGCGAAATTTCCGCATGGCTTTGCGTACTCGACGACAGCGCCAGCTGCATGATCGGCTCGGCAGCCGGGTCGATGCGCTGCAAGATAGGCTCGCGCATTTCCGTCGGCAACTTGTAGCGCACGGCGGCAATCGCATTGCGGATATTATCGGACGCCTCGATCAAGTTGGTCTTGAAGGAAAACTTCAGGAAGATGGTAGCGGAACCTTCATTGGAGTCGCTATTGACCTCGGTGACGCCGGAAATGCTTTGCAACGACTTTTCCAGACGGTTCACCACTTCGCGCTCGACCGTATCGGGCGATGCGCCAGGGTAAGGAATGCTGACGACGATGAAAGGTACTTCGACATCGGGATTCTGGTTGACGCGCAGTTTCTTGAGCGCCAGCAAACCGACGCACATCATGGCCAGGATCAGGACGATGGTGGCGGTGGGCCGCTTGATACTGAAATCGGAAAGGAACATGGCTTAGTTTCCTTTACCGGCAACGGCGGTGCTGCTGCTGGCCATGGCGGCGGCTGGCATGGCCTTGTCGGCTGTCAATTCCACTTTCTGCCCATCTTTGAAAGTCGAGCCCGGCGTGCGCAGCACGGTGTCGCCACTGGCCAGGCCGCTTTGCACTTCCCACTGGCCCGTGCGCACGTCGCGCGCACCGATGCGCAGTGTGACTTTATGCAAAGCCTTGTCCTTGACTTTCCACGTATAGGTCAGGTCGCCCGCCTTCACCAGAGCCGAGTCGGGTATCATCAAGGCGCTGACGGTTTCCGTCTCGATGCGTCCTTCCGCATACAGGCCGGCCACGCGCGGCTGTTGCTTGTCATTAAAATCGACCAGCACGGCCACTTGGCGCGTGACAGCGTTGGCGGCAGGATCGACGCGGCGCACCTTGCCCGAGAAGTCCTGGCCTGGATAACCATTGATACGGAACAGCACGGGCTGGCCCACCTTGACGACGCCGATCTTGTCGGCCGACACCAAGCCTTCGAGGCGCATACTGGTCGGATCGATGACCTTGATCAATTCCTTGCCGATTTGCGCCGTATCGCCATTCGATACTTTGCGCTCGCTCACGATGCCGTCGAACGGCGCACGCACGAGGGTGCGCTGCAACTGCTGGCGGGCTTGGGCGGCGCGGCTCTTAGCAGCAGACAGGTCGCTTTGCGCATTGTTGCGGCGAATTTCCGCATCTTCCTGCGCCTGCGTCGAGGTCATGCCCGAGGCGCGCAAGGTTTTCATGCGCTGGAACATGCGTTCTGACTGTTCCAGCACCTGGCTGGCGGCACGGCTGGCTTCCTCGGCCGAATTGAGACTGTCGCGGATGGACGTTTCGTCCAGGCGCACCAGCACGTCGCCCCGCTTGACGACCTCGCCGTTTTCTTTCATGACCTGGATCACCACGGCCGACACCTCGGCGCGCAAGTCCGCGTTGCGCTCGGGCTGCACGGAGCCGGTAATGACGGGCCCCGACGCCAGCGCATTGCTGTGTATGGTCAGCAGGTCTTCCGGCGAGACGAGCAAATTGACGGCGGCACCCGCTTGCTCCTTGGTCCCCTTGCCAGCGCCTTTGCCAGGATCTTTGGACTCTTTGCCGCAGGCGGCCAGGGTAGAAGCGATGGCCAGAACAAACAGGGTTTTGCGCAACATGGATAATTCTCCGGATAGATAGCAGCGCTACCGTCGCGCCGGCCCGGATAGGGCCGGCAAGCGTTAGCAAGCATTTATTTTTATTAAAACCACAAGTGCCAAAGTATCCATGAGCGTATCCGGGCATGTCAATCGGCGCTTTCCTGGAATGCTTTAATCCATGGACGAAACGTAGTTTTTACGCCCTGAAACGCAAAACCCCGCCTTTGGCGGGGTTTTGCGTTTCAGGGAACAGGACGCCTAGCGGGCAAAAACAGCGTTGATCAGGAAAGCGATCGCCACGCCCGTGCACAGGCCTCCGGCGATTTCCACCAAGGTATGGCCCATGCGCTCGCGCAAGGTCTTGTGCGCGGCGCTCACCGCTTCCCCGGCCAGGCGATTGATGGCCGCCGCCTGTTTGCCCACGTGCTGGCGCAGGCTGTTGGCGTCGATGATGACGATGAACGCCAGCGTGACGGCCACGCCGAAGGCCGGATGGCCTATGCCTTCGCGCAAGGCGATCAGTGTTGCCATGCTGGAAACGACCGCGCTATGGTTGCTGGGAAAGCCGCCATTACCGACCAGGCCGAACGCCCATTGCCGCGTGCGGACACTGTTGATCAGGAATTTGATCGGTCCGACCAGGATCCAGGTGATCAGGGGCGTGACGAGGTAAGCGATATCCACGGAGTATTCCTTCTTATATGTCTGTAAAGTGTGCGGGCAGCTGCGGCCGCCAACGGCGACGCGCCGCAATTATCGCAGATCATCGACGCCAGCAGAACTGTCTGTCATCGGACTATAAAACGCCGCTCCCGGCGGCAACTACTATAAACTCATGGCATATACGACAATTAACGCATATCCACACTGGGTGCGGCGCCTACAGCGGCGCGAATAGTCAAACGTCTTCCACATTTGCAACGGGGTCCTCATGCGGCATTTCAGAATTTCTTTTTTAGTCACTTTTATCCTGATGGCGGTATCGGGCTGGTGGGGTTACAGCCATGGCGGCATGTCCGGCCTGCTCCAGGCACTATGGATCACGGGCGTGCTGGGCATCATGGAAGTGTCGCTGTCGTTTGACAATGCTGTGGTGAATGCCTCGGTCTTGCGCCACTGGAATGCATTCTGGCAAAAACTCTTCTTGACAGTGGGTATCCTCGTGGCCGTCTTCGGCATGCGGCTGCTGTTTCCGCTGGTCATCGTTTCCGTCGCCACGGGCCTGGGCCTGCTTGACGTATGGACCATGGCGACCACCACGCCGGACGTGTATGCCAAGCACCTGACGGACAACCATGCGCAAGTGGCGGCGTTCGGCGGCGCCTTTTTGCTGCTGGTATTTCTGAACTTCCTGTTCGATGATGAGAAAGAATTGCACTGGCTGGGTTGGGCCGAGGAAAAAGTCAACGCGCTGGGCACCGAAAGCCTGGCAGTCCTGATCACCATGGGCGCCGTGGCCGCCTGCGTGGCGATGGGTCCCGCGGAAGAAAAATACAGCGTGCTCGCTTCGGGCATCGTCGGCATCGCCGTGTATATCGGCGTGAACTGGATCAGCGGCTTGCTGGAAGAAGGCGAAGCGCACGCGCAGGACGGCGACGAAGGCGCGGGGCCGGCAAAAAGTGGCAATGGCGACCTGGTCAAAACGGTGGCGCGCGGCAGTATCGGCGGCTTCCTGTACCTGGAAGTGCTCGATGCCTCGTTCAGTTTCGACGGCGTGATCGGCGCCTTTGCCATCACCAACGATGTCGTCATCATCATGCTGGGCCTGGCCATCGGCGCCATGTTCGTGCGTTCGATGACGGTCTTCCTGGTGCACAAGGGCACGCTGGACGAATTCGTCTATCTGGAACACGGCGCCCATTACGCGATCGGCATCCTCGCCTTGATCATGCTGGCGTCCATCAAGTACCATATTCCGGAGTGGTTCACCGGCCTGTCGGGCGTGGCCTTCATCCTCGTTTCGCTGTGGTCGTCCTTGCGCTATCGCAAACGGCACGCAGCGCAAGCTTGAAATCGGCGCTTGCGTCCCCAGTTAAGAAAGTAATGGCACGAGCGCCTTGCGCTCATCCCATGAAGGCATGTTTGAGTTTAATTACTAAAAGGAGCACCACATGGCAATCAGTTTGCAAAAAGGCGGCAACGTCAACCTGAGCAAGGAAGCACCGAACCTGAAGAAGATCATCGTCGGCCTTGGCTGGGATCCCCGCTCGACCGATGGCGCTACCTTCGACCTTGACGGTAGTGCTTTCCTGCTGAAAACCGACGGCAAAGTGCGTGGCGACTCTGACTTTATCTTCTACAACAACCTGAAGTCGACCGACGGTTCCGTGCTCCACACGGGCGACAACACCACGGGCGAAGGCGAAGGCGACGATGAGCGCATCGAAATCGACCTGACGCGCGTGCCCGCTGACATCGACCGCATCAGCATCAGCGTGACCATCCATGACGCCGACGCGCGCCGCCAGAACTTCGGCATGGTCTCGAAAGCCTTCATCCGCTGCCTGAACGCGGAAGGCGAAAAAGAAATCGCCCGCTACGACCTGTCCGAAGACAGCTCGACGGAAACGGCGATGATCTTTGGCGAGATCTACCGCTACAACGGCGAATGGAAGTTCAAGGCTATCGGCCAGGGCTTCAACGGCGGCCTGGGCCCCCTCGCTCGCTCCTTCGGCGTGAATGCCTAATATACACACGCGCTAAACCTGCGGTGCCGCGCACTTCGGGCCTGATTGCTACGGTTTCGCGCGATGCATGGGGCTAATGTCATATCATTGCTGCCGCCTGAACAGTTCAGGCGGCTTTTTTTTGGAGATTTATCATGCCAGTATTTAGTGTCACCGGTGACGTCGATCCATTCCTGCACGTCAGCATGAAGCAGGGCGAAACCATCTATTGCGAATCCGATGCCATGGTGATGATGGAAACGGCGCTGGACTTGAAAGGCAAGATGACGGGCGGCTTGGGCAGCGCCATCATGCGCCGCTTCGCAAATGGCGAATCGTTCTTCCAGCAACACATCGAAGCGGTGCGTGGCAGCGGCGACTGCCTGCTTTCGCCCACCCTGCCGGGCGCCATCGAAGTGGTCGACGTGGGCGCGCGGCAGTACCTGCTCAACGACGGCGCCTTTGTCGCCGCCACCTCGGGTACGGAAATGAAGGTACGTACGCAAAGCATCGGCAACGCGCTGTTCGCCCAGTCGGGCGGCTTCTTCGTCATGGAGACGGCAGGCACGGGGCAAGTGGTCGTATCGGGCTTCGGCTCCATGTTCCAGCTCGACGTCGAGCCGGGCAAGGATGTCGTGATCGACAATTCCCACGTAGTCTGCTGGGACAATAGCCTGAAATACGACATTTCCGTGACCACGGGCGGCGGCGCCAGCGGCGGCGGCATCGGCGGCTTCCTCGGCAATATGGTCAATAGCGTGACTAGCGGCGAAGGCATCGTGCTGCGTTTTTCCGGCTCGGGCAAGGTCTTCATCTGCTCGCGCAACCGCGACGCCTTCCTCAAGTGGACAGCCTCCGGCAAAGCCAGCTAAGAGCAACCGAGCAAACCTACTGCGCGTTGAGATAGGCGCCCTGCGATGCGCACCGGCTCGGCGCCCCCGTACTACATTACGGTTGCGCTCTTCGGCCACCTCTTCCGTGCGCTCGCTACGATTTTGTCATGCGTTGTTAGTTTGTTGTTCAACGTTGCAGTTCAAAAAATTGCTAAGGCCAGGTTAAGTCTGGCTATATAGAATTCCCGCGCGCGCACCTGCGCGCGGCTTCCCCATTTCCACCCGGTCCCCGTACATGCAAAGAGTCTGGTTCAACAAAACATTTTCCTCGGTCGGCACGGCCATGCGCCTGATCCGCGAGGCCGATATGGCCGCCACTAGCGGCCAGCCGCGCTATCACATCGTGTGCAGCAATACGAATGCGCATGCGGCGGCCTTTTTATCGGCCCACGAATATGCAGTCGAACCGTCGGGACTGACGGGCCTCAATTATGTCGAGTGGTGCCTGGAATTTTGCCGCGACCGCGCGATCACGATTTTCTGGCCCGGCAAGGAAGCAGGCCTGATCGGCAGCGCCAGCGCGCGCTTTGCCGCCCTCGGCACGCGCGTGCTTAGCGTGGCCAGTGAAGACACGCTCGCTTTGATGCACGACAAGGCGCGCTTCTGCGACGGCCTCGATCTGCCCATGGCACCCCCGGCCGACTACCGTGCCGTGACAAGTATCGAGGAATACGACGCCGCCTATGCCGAGCTGCAGCCGCTGCATCGCAAGCTGTGCATCAAGCCATCGGAATCGGTGTATGGCCTGGGCTTTGCCGTGCTCGATGAAGAGCGCACCAGCGCCCAGCTGCTGCTGGCCGGCGCCGCCTACCAGATCAATGCGCAGGAGCTGCGCAGCGGCCTGGCGCAGATGGGAACCTTCAAGACGCTACTGCTGATGGAATACCTCGATGGCCACGAATACAGCGCCGACTGCGTGGCCGACCAGGGCAAGCTCATTTGCGCCGTGCCGCGCAAGAAGCTGCACGTGGGCGGCAGCGGCCAGCTGATCGAGCTGCGCGCCGACTTGCTGGCCGCCTGCGAAAAACTGGCGCGCGACTACCGCCTCAATGGCGTCTTCAACATCCAGTTCCGAGAAGGCGCCAACGGCCTGGCGCTGCTGGAGATTAACCCGCGCATGTCGGGCGGCATCGGCATGGCGTGCGCGGCCGGACCGAACCTGCCCTACCTGGCGCTGGCCGGCTTCGACCAAGGCTACGACAAGCTCAGCGTGCCTGCCATCGGCGAGGGCATGCGCGTGGCCGAAGCCGCCTACGCCGTGGAGCTGCCATGAACATCGTCAAGAAGCAGATGCCGACGGGCGAACTGACCCTGAAGGTGGACGAGGCACGCTTTCCGCTGGACTGGCTGATCGGCTTTGCCGCGCGCGCCAACGCCAAGCGCGGCTTCCTGTTCCTGTCCAAGGTGCTGGGCAAGCACTGGCCCGTCACGCCGCGCGCCATGGAAGCCATCCACGACAACCTGGCCGCGCAGATTCCCCCCAGCCTGCCCGGCCCCGTGGTCTTCATCGCCATGGCGGAAACGGCCGTCGGCCTGGGACAGGGCGTGTTCGAAGCATGGCTGCGCGCCCATCCGAATGGCCAGGCCCTGTTCCTGCACAGCTCGCGCTACCGCGTGGGCACGGTGCCCTTCTTCGAATTCGAGGAGTCGCACAGCCACGCGCCGCGCCAGTTTTTGCACCTGTCCGACGCCGCCAGCGCCGTGTTTTCCTCGGCCCGCAGCCTGGTGCTGATCGACGATGAAGCATCGACCGGCAATACCTTCGCCAACCTGGTGCAAGTGTGCCGCGCGCGCTATCCTCAGCTGGAAAAGCTGCACCTGGGCGTGATTACCAATTTCATGGGTCAGGCCGCCAACGCCGGCCTGACCCAGCGTTTTGGTCTGCCCACCACCATAGGCGCGGCGCTGTCCGGCCATTACGCCTTCCAGGCCGGCGATGCGCCTGCGCCGATAGCGGCCAGCGCGCAGCGCTTCGAGGCCAACGCGGAACGGGGCGCCAGCCCTGCCTTTGGCCGCATTGGCGTGGGGCGCGCGCTGACGCCGCCGCAAGGCCTGGCGGTGCAGCTGGCACAGGAAATCGGCGCTGGCGACTCGGTGCTGGTGCTGGGTACGGGCGAATTCATGCACCCGTCATTTCTGCTGGCGCGCGAACTCGAAGCGCTGGGCAAGAACGTCGTGGTGCAATCGACTACGCGCTCGCCCATCCTGTCGTGGGGCTCCGTTAGCCATATCCTGCGTTGCGACGATAACTACGGCGAAGGTATCGCCAATTACCTGTACAACGTGGCACCTGGCCAGTACCAGCACGTTTTCATCTGCCATGAAACGCCGGCCAGTCCGGCCCTCATGCAACTCGCCGGCCAGCTGAATGGCCGCCTGTTTCACTTTCAATCAGAGACCAAAATTGAAGAAATTCCTGTTTGTTGATCTGGACGACACACTGTTCCAGACGCCGAAAAAATGCCCGGGCCAGACCGACCTGCAGCCAGCGGCCTACCTGAAAAATGGCGATGCCTGCTCGTATACGACGGCGCGCCAGCGCGCCTTCTTTGAATTTGCGCAAAGCGGCATGACACTGATTCCCGCCACGGCGAGAAATGGCGACGCCTTCCGCCGGGTCGACCTGCCGTTTACCAGCTACAGCGTGCTCGATTACGGCGGCATCGTACTGCAGCCAGGCGGCGCGCTCGACGCGGGCTGGCTGGCACTGATGCAAAACGACATGCAGACGGCGCTGCCCGGTCTGCAAGACGCCATGCGCATCATCGACGATTTCCAGATCAAGGCGGGCATGCCTACGCGCGCGCGCCTGATCGAGGATTACAACACGCCGTTCTACATCGTCGTCAAGGACCATGAAGCGCGCGGCGAGCGCCTGGCCGACATCGAAGAGCAGGTGCTGCAACAGTGGATTGCCAAGGAAGGCAGCGACTACTTTATCCACCGCAACGGCAACAACCTGGCCGTGCTGCCGAAAACCCTGAACAAGGCGCGCGCCGTCGCCTACCTGCGCGCGGAACTGGAAGCCGAGCATGGCCCCATTCTCAGCTTCGGCATGGGCGACAGCCGCTCGGACGCCCGTTTCATGGCCGCCTGCGACTACGCCATCATCCCCAACGGCACCCAGTTGGCAGCACTCACCGTGGCGGCGCTATGACCGAAGGCGCGCAGCATTTCAGCGGCAGCTACCGCCAGGATGACGTTGAGTTCCTGCTCACGCCGATGGCGCTCGAACCCATCCTGGACCTGGCCGAAAAGGAACGTTTGATCCAGTCCGGACAGCGCCACTACAGCGAAATGCTGTCGCCGGAGTCGCTGCCCTCGCCCGCTTACCTGGCGCTATTCCAGAACGCGTTTGCGGCCAACCGCCTGCAGATGGCGCGCGACTGCCTGCGCCTGGCGGCCCTGATCGCGGCGCGCCGCACGGGCCCGATCACGCTAGTGTCGCTGGCGCGCGCCGGCACGCCCGTGGGCGTCATCCTCGGTCATTTGCTGCGCCAGGTGTTGCAGCGCGAATGCAGCCATTATTCCATTTCCATCATCCGCGACCGCGGCATCGATGCAAATGCGCTCAAACACATCCTGGCGCAGGGCCACGCCGATGCATCCATCGTCTTCGTCGATGGCTGGACAGGCAAGGGCGTGATTTCGCGCGAGCTGCGCCAGACGGTCAGTGATTTCAACGCCGCGCAGGGCACGGCCATCGACGGCGGCCTGTTCGTGCTGTCCGACCTGGCCGGCACAGCAGCCTGCGCCGCGTCCTGCGACGACTACCTGATCGCGTCGAGCATTTTGAACGCCACCGTCTCGGGCCTGGTGAGCCGCTCCGTGCTCAATGACGCCATCGGCCCCGACGACTTCCACGGCTGCGTCTACTACGCGCAGTTCGAACAACACGATCAGTCGCGCGATTTTGCCGACGGCCTGGTGGCCGATGCCGTGGCGATCGCCGCCAGCAGCGGCATCCCGCTCGCTGAGGCGACCGATGCGCCAGCCATGGCGGCGCGCTCGCAAGCCTATATGGCGCAGGCGCAGCAGCAATACGGCATCAGCGACATCAATCTGATCAAGCCAGGCCTCGGCGAAGCGACGCGCGTACTGCTGCGCCGCGTCCCCGAACGCCTGATCGTACGCGACATGAATGCACCGGATGTGGCACATTTACTGCTGCTGGCGCACGAAAAAGCCATCCCCGTCAGCGTAGAACCGGCGCTGCCCTACCAGGCGGTCGCCCTTATCAGGAGCGCAGTCGATGGATAACAACTCGCTACACCCACAAAGCGAACACAAGGCAGCGCTGGGCGCCTCCATGTACGTGCCAACCACGCACAAGGACTTGCTGGCGATTGCCAATGGCGACAAATTGAGTCATTTGCGTTCGGTCATACTGTGCACCGAAGACGCCATCGCCGAGCGCGACCTCAGCTACGCACTGTTTAACCTCTCGCTGGCGCTGCAAAACATGGGTGCCGAATCGGACACGCTGCGCTTCGTGCGCGTGCGCAATCTCGATGTGCTGGCGCGCGTGCTGGGCATGCCCGGCGCCGAAAAATTGAGCGGCTTCGTGCTACCCAAGTCCACGCGCCACAACTTTGCCGCATATTTCGAGCTGGTGCGCCACACGCATCACTTGCTGATGCCGACACTGGAAACGGTGGAAGTGTTCGACGACGAGGAAATGAAGCAGTTTCGCCTCATCCTGTCGGCACCGGAAGTGCGTCGGCGTATCCTGGCGCTGCGCATCGGCGGTAATGATCTGTTGGCCCTGCTGGGACTGCGCCGCCCTACCAGCGGCACCATTTATCAGACACCGCTGGGACAAGTCATCGGCCGCCTGATCACCATTTTCAAGCCGCACGGCTTCCAGCTGACGGCGCCCGTCTTCGAGCACCTGTCACAGGGCAACTGGCTCGATGCCGAAGTGGCGCAGGACATGGCGCACGGCATGATCGCCAAGACCGCCATCCACCCAGACCAGGTGCCGCAGATCGAGCGCCACTACCAGGTGGCGCAGTCAGACATCGAACTGGCGCTGCGCATCATCGACCCGGACAGCCCGGCCGTTTTTCGCATGCAGGAATCGATGTGCGAAGTGGCCACCCATTCAAGCTGGGCGCTGCGCATCATCGAACAGGCGCGCCTGTTCGGCATCCGCCATGCGGCCGAGGCGGCACCGGCGCACCAGGCCAACAATTCATTGACTCAACTCTCAAGCGACGAAGGGATTGCACCACCATGAACAATTTCACACGCGGACAAAAAGGCAAACTGGCAGACCTGGGCTTGAACGGTCCCTTTGCCGTCACTCTCGATATCGCTTCCGGCGCAATGGAAGTCGATGTCAGCTGCTTTGGCGTCGATGCAGCCGGCAAGCTGTCGGACGACCGTTATATGGTGTTCTACAACCAGAAAAGTACGCCGGACAACGCTGTCACGGTGGAGCTGAACGGCTCGCGCTCCACCTTCCAGGTGGACCTTGCCCGCCTGCCTGCCAGCATCGACAAGCTGGTGTTTACGGCGGCGACGGAGCAAGGCAGCATGCGCACCCTGGACAATTCCAGCATGGCGCTGGGCCAGGCAGCCACCTTCGCCTTCACGGGCAATGACTTCCAGGAAGAAAAAGCGGTCATCATCGGCGAGTTGTATCGCCGCGACGGCAGTTGGCGCTTCGGCGCCGTGGGCCAGGGCTTTGCGGGTGGCCTCGCGGCGCTGCTGAAGCACTTTGGCGGCAGCGAAGCGGCAGCGTCTTCCCCTGCGTCCGCTCCCACTCCCGCGCCCACACCAGCGCCAGCGGCAAACAAAATTTCGCTGTCGAAAATCCGCCTGGAAAAGCGCGGCGACAAGATCTCGCTCGACAAGCGCGACAGCGGCGGTTATGGCCGCATCCGCGTCAACCTGAACTGGAACCAGAACGCTGCGCAAGGCCAGGCGCCTGCCTCCAAGCTCGACACGGGCTTCCTCGGCAAGCTATTTAACAAGCCGGCCGGCCGCGCGGGCGGCATCGACCTCGATATCGGCTGCCTGTTCGAAATGAGCAATGGCAGCAAGAGCGCCGTGCAGGCACTGGGCAACAGCTGGGGCGCTTACGACAGGGCGCCCTACATCCACCTGGAAGGCGACGATCGCACGGGCAGCGTCAGCAACGGTGAAAACATCTTCATCAACGGCACCCATTTCGAGCAAATCAAGCGCGTGCTCGTGTATGCCTTCATCTACGAAGGCGTACCTAACTGGGCCGCCACGGATGGCGTGGTGACGATCGACATTCCCGGCCAACCGAGCGTGGAGGTGCGCCTCGATACAGACAGCTCGCACGCCATGTGCGCCATCGCCATGCTGGAAAACCAGGGCGGCAACCTGCAGGTGACAAAATTGGTGGAATACTTCGGCGGCCAAGGTAAAATCACGGCGCACCAGGCCATGGACGAGCGCTACAGCTTTGGCCTGAACTGGAAAGCAGGCAGCAAAGACTGAGTGTACGTCGCCACTAGCGGAAGGCTGGGGTCAGACCCGAATGCCGTTAAGTTAGTGTTAGTGATGCTATTTTTAGCCCAAGAACAAGGACTGGGGTCGGACCCTGAGGGTCCGACCCCCAGCTCTTTGCCTCTGGGTTTGGCGAATTTACTGGCGCCCATAAATCAGGCCAAAACTCTTAACTGAACGGCCTTAGGGTCTGACCCCGGGTTTTCTTCAATTTAACGATAAAAGTCAACATGACCCCTACGACCAAAAAAGTCACCTTCGCCTTCGTCATCTTCCTCGTGGCCGGCGTCCTGCTGCTGGCCGCCTACGCCTGGACGGCCCTCAGTTTCTCGTACTCGGAAGGCGAACGGGCGGGCCACCTGCAAAAGTTCGCCAAACGGGGCTGGATTTGCAAAACCTGGGAAGGTGAATTGCTGCTGACGGCGCTGCCGGGCACCATCCCTGAAAAATTCCAGTTCAGCGTGCGCGACGAGGAAGTGGCGAAGCAACTGTCGGCCGCTGCCGGCAAGCGCATCGTCGTCACCTACAGCCAGCACAAGGGCGTGCCGACGCAATGCTTCGGCGAGACCGAGTATTTTGCCGACAAAGTAGCACTGAGCCAGTAACAGCACCCTTTCCGCAATAGCGCGCCGGCCAGCCATGCTAGATCATAGATACTAGATACTAGCGCCGGCGCCATTGCCTTCCCCTCCCAGCAGCAAGTCACTGCCAGCAAGAAAAACGGGCCGCGGCAGGTCCGTACGCTCAGATACCCATATCGAACAACAGTATCGCGAGCGGCAGTGACGCTCGCGACGCTGCAATGGGCGCCGCGCAGTCGGTTTGCTTCGGCATTTTGCCTAGCGCGAACGCCAGACGGCGCCGGCGTCATTGGGCTGCGTCAAACGCTCGATCACTTCGCGCGTCAGGCTGGCCGAACTGACTTGTTCGGCTTTCGCGCGGGCGGCGCTCAAGGAACTGGAAAAGACGGTTTGCGGTTGCTCCAGGCTGGCGCGCAGCGCCGCCAGTTCATGCTCTTGCTGCTGCGCGCGGGCCGTATCGAGTTCCAGCAACTGCTGCTTGGCGGCCGCCATCGCGCGCGTGGTGTCGGCAACCTTGCGCTGCAGCGTGGCATGGGCCTGGGCACTGGCCAGCAAGGCTTGCTGCGCGGCGAGCTTCTCGCTGGCCGCCTGCTGCGCGACCCGTTCCAGCTGCTCGCGCCGACGCATGGCATCGAGCGCTTGCTGTTCCAGGGTGGCGCGTGTTTCAGCGGCCACCGTCGCCTGCTTTTCCGCTTCCAGGCGGCCGGCGATGGCTTGCGCGGCGCGCTCTTCGGCGATGCTGGTCTGACGTTGCTGCACCAGCTTTTGCGCGATCAAGGCCAGCGACTCACGCTCGGCAGCGACGAAATCGCGCTCCGACGCCAGTAACGCATCGGCAGCTTGCGCCTTGTCTTCTTCCACGCGGGCGCGTTCGCTATGCACTTGTCCCAGTTCCACAGCCAGGCGCGCCTGCGCCTGCACCGCTTGCGCGGCAGCGGCTTTCTGCTCGCCTTCGAGCAAGGCCTGGTCGCGCAGGATACGCATGGCACTGGCTTCTTTTTCCGTCGCTTCGCGCAAGGCCTGTTCGGCCGCGTGCTGGCCGCGCAACAATTGCGCTTGCGCGTCTTCGGCGGCGATGCGTTCTTGCGCCGCGTTGAACGCCAGCGCTTCGGCTTCCAGTTTCTGTTTCAAGGCGGCCAGGGCGCCTTGTTCGGCGGCCAGGCGCTGCTGCTCGGCTTGCAGCAGCTGCTCTGCCTGTTGCGCTTTTTCCTGCGTCAGTTGCGCCGCTTGCGCTTGCGCAGCCAATGTCGCCGTGCCTGCATCAAGCGCGGCCTGCTCGGCGTCATTCTGGCTGGCGGCCAGTTGCGACGCCTGGCGTGCCAGTTCGGCGCGTGCATGCGCCAGGCTGGCGGCACGCTGCTGCTCTTCCAGTTCGCGCGCTGCCGCCACGGCGGCGGCCTGCTCGGCCGCTTCGCGGGCCTTGGTTTCTTCAAGAGCCGCCGTTTCCGCCTCCAGCTTGGCGTGGCCGGCGATTTCCGCATCCTGTTCGGCGGCCACGCGGGCCAGTGCCACGGCGCGCAGCTGGCGGTCCACCTCGATGCGCGCTTCGGTGGCGGCAAGGATGCGCACGTCGGCATCGCGGCGCGCCTGCGCGCTGGCCACGGCAACCATTTCCAAACGCTCGCGGTGGATGGCCGCGTCGCGCAATTCCTTTTCCGTTTGCAGGCGCAAACGCAGCGACTGCGCCGCATGGCGTTCCGATTCCGCCTGCGCCAGCGCGATGGCTTCGCGTTCCTGTTCCAGGTGCGCCAGCGCGCGCGCTTCTTCCAGCGCGCGCACTTCGGCGGCGGCGCGGTTGAAGGCCGATTCCAGCGCGATCTGGTCGGCGCGTTCGCGCTGCACCGTCAAGTCCAGCGCTTCGCTTTCCGCTTCGGCCAGCATCTGCGCGGTCTGGCGCGCACCATGCGCATGGCGCTCGCGTTCACGCGCCAGCACGGCGACGCGCGCGTCGGCCGAAGCGATGCCTACCATTTCTTCCTTGGCCGCCTGCACGGCGGCGACCCGCTCGACCGCTTGCAGGCGCGCCTGCTCCGTCTGTACTTGCAATTCTTCGGCGGCGCGGGCGGCCTGCTCGGCCAGCTCCGACTGCACGGCCACTTGCTCGCTGGCGCGCAAGCGGCTTTCCTGCTCGACGCGCGAACGCTGTTCAGCGGCCAGGCGGATGGCATTGTCGGACTCCACGCGGGCGCGCAGTTCGGCCGTCTCCTGCTTGACCGCTTCCAGACGGGCTACGCTGGCCTGCGCGGCGGCGCGCATGGTATCGAGACGTTCACGGTTGGCGGCGATGGCTTCTTCGGCCGCCTGCGCATTTTGCTGTGCGGCGGCGGCGGCGGCAGCGTCGATGGCGGCGCGGTCTTCGGCCAGCGAGCGCACGCGCGCCTCGGCCAGCGCGCGGCTCTCGGCGGCGCAGGTGGCCTTCGCTTCCGCTTCCACGCGGGCAATCGCTTCGTGGATGGCCTTCAATTCCATTTTCTGGCGTTGCGCAGCAGGCGCCTTGCTATCGGCTTCCACCGTTGGCTCGGCCTGCGGCTGCAGCATAGGAGTGGCAGGGGTGGCAGGGGTGGCAGGAGCAGAAACCGATGCAGCAGATGCAGCCGGCGCCTCGGTCTTGCGCTCCAAATCCTTGAAATCATGCAGCGACACCATGCTGCCCTGGTCGAACTCGTCGTCAGCCGCATAGGCGACGGTGAGGGAAGCGGCCTGACGCTGATTTTGCTGTGCTTGCATGATTTCTCGCTTATTCGGGTGAATTCCATTGCTTATAGGAATTTATTAGCACCATTATCGAGCAGGCATGCACAAATCAGCGCGGCAAGTAGAGGGGCGTTTACCGCCCTTTTCCCGCGTTTAGGTCAAACCGGCCACAAAGGCGCCTCATCCATCAAGGCAACTTGCTCCCTCAGTTCCAATATCCTGTCCTGCCAGTAGCGCTGCGTGTTGAACCACGGGAAGGCGACGGGGAAGGCGGGGTCGTCCCAGCGGCGCGCCAGCCAGGCCGAATAATGGATCAGGCGCAGGGTGCGCAGCGCTTCGACCAGGTACAGCTGGCGCGGGTCGAAATCGCAAAAATCTTCGTAACCGGCCAGGATGTCGCTCATCTGGCGCACCATCTCGCCACGCTCGCCCGACAACATCATCCACAGGTCCTGGATGGCCGGGCCCATGCGGCTGTCGTCGAAATCGACGAAATGCGGGCCCGCGTCTGTCCACAGCACGTTGCCGCCATGGCAGTCGCCATGCGTGCGCAGGACGGCCACGTCGCCTGCGCGGTCATAGCAGCGCTTGACGCCATCGAGCGCCTGCTGCGCCACGCTGGAATAGGCGGCCACCAGTTCAGGCGGCAGGAAATTACCCTCCAGCAAGAATTCGCGCGGCTCGACGCCAAACGTCTGGTGATCGAGCGCCGGTCGCTCCTGATAGGTGGACAGCGCGCCGACGGCGTGGATGCGGCCGATGAAGCGCCCTATCCATTCCAGCGTCGCCGGATCATCCAGCTCCGGCGCGCGCCCGCCGTGACGGGGGAAGACGGCAAAGCGGAAGCCCTGGTACTGGTGCAGGCTGCTGCCATTGATCTCCAGCGCCGGCACCACCTGGATTTCACGTTCGACCAGCTCGGAGACGAACGCGTGCTCTTCCAGGATAGCAGTATCGCTCCAGCGCTCGGGGCGGTAAAACTTGGCCACCAGGGGCGCGCTGTCTTCGATACCCACCTGGTAGACGCGGTTTTCATAGCTATTGAGGGCCAGCAGGCGACCATCACCGCGCAACCCCACGCTATCGAGTGCGTCAAGCACGCAATCGGGGCTCAGGGCGGAAAAGGGATGGACGGGCCGGTCGTCCTCGTGCGGCTGATTTTCATTGTGCATAAGCGACATTGTACGGCGCGCGCGGGCCGCCGGCACAAACACTTCTGTGACGAAGCCCAGCTAAGCGTATACTAGCGCCTTACATTCAATCAAAGAGCAAGCCATGCAACTCGAACAGCCATTATCAGAAAAAGAATTCGACGAATTAGACCAATTCCTGTTGTCGGAGCGCTGCTCCGAGGACGCGATGACCATGGATATGCTGCACGGCTATCTGACGGCCGTCGCCATCGGCCCGGAACCGATCATGCCGGCAGAGTGGTTGCCGCGCGTCTGGGGCGAAGATGCCGAAGATGCACCGAAATTCAAGAACAGCAAGGAAGAAGAACGCATCGTCAACCTGATCATGCGCTTCATGAACGAAGTGCTGGTGACGTTTGAAGTGGCGCCGAAGGAATTCGAAGCCCTGTTCGTCGAGCACGACTACGAAGGCCAGACCCTGATCGACGCCGAAGCCTGGTGCTGGGGCTTCTGGGACGGCATGGAATTGCGTCCTGGCGCGTGGAATGAAATCTGGGAGTCCGAAGTAGCCGAGCTGATGCAGCCGATCTATTTGCTGGGCGCCGACGAAATCAAGGAAGAAGAGCTGAAACTGGTGGAAGACCCGGTCAAGGCGCACAAGCTGGCGCAGGAGCTGGAAGCGAACCTGCCGGCCATCCACCGTTTCTGGGTACCGCGCCGCAAGGCACCGGTGCAAACCATGAAGCGCGAAGAGCCGAAAGTGGGCCGCAACGACGACTGCCCATGCGGTAGCGGCAAGAAGTTCAAGAAATGCTGCGGCGCCGAGCCGGCAGCCGAGTAACACTGCCACGCCCCTGCCCCTGATGCCGGCCGCCCCTTATCGGGGCCCGGCGTCAGTCGAGGCGGACGTGTAGCAAATGATTCAGGCGGCCCTGCGCGCCACGCTTCTGGCTGGGATGACGCAGACGTCGCCATCGCTGTTGCTCGCCGTCCTCAGGGCAATGCCATATAGCGCGGACAGCGCGGGCACGGCGCCGGCGTCGCTGGCAATATCGGCCAGTAGCTGGCCGGAGCGCACCAGCAGCAGCCGCTCGAAACCCAGCAAAGCATGATTGATGTCGTGCACGATGGCGATGACGGCGTGGCCGCGTGCGGCGCAAAACTGCTGCAGGCTATCGAGCAGATCGAACTGCAGGCCGGGATCGAGCGCTGCCAGCGGTTCGTCGACGAGTATCAAGCCGTTTTCCACATCCCACATCTGCGCAAAGATGCGCGCCAACTGCACCCTGGCCTGTTCGCCGCCGGACAAGTTATCGAGGCGGCGCTGCAGCAGATGCGCGGCGTGCGCGAGGGCGGCCGCGTCCTGCACGATACGCCCCAGTTGCGGGTCGACCAGGCGCGCCACGCGTCCCAAGCCAATCACCAGCGCGCACTGCAGCCCGAAGGCCACGTTCGAACCTTGCGGCAGGACGGCGCGGCGCCGTGCCAGCTCAGCCAGCGGCCACTGCGCCAGCGGCCGCCCGGCGAACACCACCGTGCCCGCCTGCGGATGCAGTTCGCTTGCCATCAGTTTGAGCAGGGTCGACTTGCCCGCGCCGCTGGGGCCGAGAATGGCGATGCGCTCGCCGGGCGCTACCCGCACGTTGAAGGGGCCGAAATACTGCTGGCCCAGTTGCGTGGTGGTGAAGCTCAGCTCAAGTAAGGGCGTCATGCGTATCGCTCCTAGGCAGTGCCGTGGCGGAAGCGCCGCAACAGCATCAAAAAGAAAGGCCCGCCCAGCAAGGCGGTGAATATGCCGACCGGGACTTCTGCGGGAATGGCCACGGTGCGCGCCAGCGTGTCGGCCAACAGCAGCAGCAAGGCGCCCATCAGCATCCCCAGCGGCAGCACGCGGCGCTGGTCGGCCCCCAGCCAGGTGCGTACCAGATGCGGCGCGATGAGGCCGATGAAACCGATGCCGCCGCACCAGGCGACGGCAAAGCCCGTCAACACGGCCACCAGCCCGATCACTTGCGTACGCAACCGGCCCACGTCGATGCCCACGTGCAGCGCCTGCGCCTCGCCCAGCGCCAGCGCGTTCAAGGAGCGCAGCAGGAAACGCGTGGCCCACAGCGCGCCCGCCAGTACCAGCAGCAGGGCCGCCACCTGTTGCCAGCTGCCGGCCGATAGCGAGCCGAGGGTCCAGAAAGTGAGGGTGCGCAATTGATCGTCGCTGGCCAGGTAGATGCACAGACCCATGATGGCCACCGTGATAGCGTTCAACGCCACCCCCGTCAGCAGCAGGCCGACGATGGAGCCCGGCGTGGCCCAGCGGGCGACTCTGTCGAGCAACACGCAAATGAGCATGGCGCCGGCAAACGCGGCTCCCGGCAGCAGCCACACGCGCAACTCGGGCGCTATGTGCAGGCTGGCGGCAAAGACGATGGTGGCCGCGCCAGCGCAGGCGGCGCCACTGCTCACGCCGAGCAGACCCGGGTCGGCCAGCGGATTGCGAAACAGTCCTTGCGTCAAGCCGCCGGCCAGCGCCAGCGCGGCGCCGATCAGGATGGCGAACAAGGCGCGCGGCAAGCGAATATGCCACAGCACATACGCGCCGCCCGACAGTGACTGGTCGCCAGCTTGCCACGGCGCCAGCCAGTCGGCCAGCGCCACCGGTACGGCGCCCGCCTGTACGGCGATGAGCAAGCCGCAAGCCAGTGCAGCCAGCAGCACTCCCGCAGCGCCCCAGTGTGGCAAACGCCAGGACGCTGGCGCCGTCAGCGTGCGCAGGTTCATGCCGCCATGGCTTTGGCGAAGGCGGCATCGAGCTCGGTCAGCGCTTGCGGCATGCGCGGGCCAAAGCCCAGCAGCAGCATGGCTTCCTGCGAGACGATGCGCTGCTTGCGCCCGGCCGGCGTCTGCGCCAGGCCCGGTAATGTGAGGATACCGTCCACGCCGCCAGAAGCCTTCAAGCCCTGCTCGGTGACCAGCACGATGTCGGGCCGCGCGGCGATCACGGCTTCTGGCGTGAGCGGCTTGTAGCCGGCGAATCCACCCTGGCCACCCATCACGTTGATGGCACCCGCATACGCGAGCATGGCGTCGGCACCTGTCTCGCGTCCGCCCACCATCACCTGGTTGGGCGCATGGGCGAGGATGAACAGCACGCGCACGGCTGATTGTACCGGTGATTGGCTACGCTGGCGCACTTTGGCCAGGGCGCCGTTCCACTGCTGTTGCAACGTTTGTACCAGGCGTGCGGCGGGATCGGCACGTCCCGTGATCTGCCCCACCTGTTTCACGCGTTCGAGCAAGCCTTCAAATTTGTTGTTGGCGTTCAATACCGTCATCGTCACGCCCGCGTCGCGCACCTGGCGCAGCACCGTTTGCGGCCCCGCTTCCTCGGTGGCGATCAGCTGCGTGGGGGCTAGCGACAGCACGCCTTCTGCCGACAGGGTGCGCGCATAGCCGACCTGCGGCAACTGCTGCGCCACGGCCGGATACAGCGAGGTGGTATCGACGCCCACCAGTTCGCCCTGCGCCCCGAGCGCATAGACGATTTCCGTCAGGGCCCCGCCCACGCTGACGATGCGCCGCGCTTTGAGCAGCGGCTTGCCGGCGTCGCTGACGGCGGCCAGCACCTGCATCGGCGCGGCCAGCGCCAACGCCCCTGCCCCCATTTTTTTCAGCGCGATGCGGCGCGCCACGCTGGCGGCGATCATGCGGCGCATAATTCGTCCTCCTGCACGACGCGCTCGACGATGTGGCGCCATTCGCACAATTCATGTACCCCTGGCTTGCGTTCGCCAAAGAACATGACGATGCTCTCGCCCTTGGCGTCGAACAGCTCCACGGATGTCACCAGGCCATCGACGGTGGGCTTTCTGACCACCCAGGCGCTGGCGATATGGTCTTCGCGCAAATGCAGGCTGAAGCGCGTGTCGAGGACATTGATCCACGGCCCCATCACGGCGACCTTGTGCACCGGCCCCGAATGAATCTGGAGCATGCCCGCATTGCCGACGAAGGCCATGATGGCGACCTTTTCACGGGCGGCCTCGTTGAGCAGGTCGAGCACGCAGGATTTGTCCAACGGCTGCACGAAGCGCGCTTCGGCAAGGCGCAGGCCCTGCAGGCGCGAAACCGAATACTTTTTCAGCAGGGTGAAAAACTCATGCGTGTCGCGCAAATCGGCCCAGGCGGCGCGAAAACCGGCCACATCGACCTGCGCGTCGGGCAATTCCAGCGGCGCCGGCGGTGGCGGCGTCACGACGATGCCGGCCGCCTGGTCGACGTCGGCAAAGCGCGCCACCAGGGCGTCATAGGCCGCCAGGTCGCTTTGCGGGCGCAGAAAAATCTTGTGCACGGCATGGCCGGCGGCATCAAAAAATTGCAGGCTGCGCTGCATTTCTGCTTCGCCGCCTTTTTCGCTTGCCTCGCGCACGGCAAAGCCATGCGCCCAGTGACGGTAAAACACGCGCAGGTCGATCTCGCCGCCCAGCACCAGGCCCACATGGTTGTTGTGACTGGCCTTGCGGTAGACGCCGGTTTTTTCATGCACGCAGGAAGCGTTGCGCGTCAGCGCCATGACTTCGCCCAGCGGCTCCAGGGCGGCGATGATGGCAGGCCAGTGTGCCTGCAGGCGCTCGGCGCCCAGCAAGGCGCCATCGGCCAGCGACAGCCCTGCGTGCGCGGCAATCAGTTCGCCTTCAGAAATGCCCAGTTCTTCGGCGATGTCACGCTGGCGGGCTTTTTTCTCGCGGCGCAAGCGGGCAAACTCGCTGGCAAGCAGCTCGGTATTGCAAATGGGGAAGGTACTCAACACGGCGTCTCCTTTCAAGGCGAACACTGGCTGGCATCGGCTGGCTGGTGATGGGGGAATCTTGAAGTCAATTATAAATGAGAATCATTCGCAATCAAGACTTATTTGTACGCAACATTTGCGCGCAAAAAAAAAGCGCCGCGACAGGAAACCCGTCGCGGCGCCAAAGGAGACCGATCGATACAGCCGATCAGTTCAAGAAAACAGGATCAGCAGACTCAAGCGCTCGCCTGCGCAGCCGGCATGGCCGCCGTCTTGGGTGCGGGACGCTGCGCCAGCAAGACCACGGCGGCCAGCACCATGGCACCGCCCAGCAACTGCGTGCCGCTGACCGATTCCTTCAGCAAGGTCACGCCGAACGCCATAGTGATGACGGGTTCAAACGTGGAAATGATGGATGCCTTGGCGGCACCGATCTGCGCCACGCCGGCAAAAAAGGCAGCTATCGCGATCGCCGTCGAGAACAGGGCGATGGCGCTGACTGCCAGCCAACCCGTTGCCGTGCCTGGCAAAGAAACACCTTGCCACATGGCAATCGCAGTATTCGACAGCCCAGCCGTACCGAGGATCACCACACAGGCGGCCAATGGGTGAATATTGTCGCGGCTTTTCGACAGGCTATTGCCAACCAGGATGTACACGGCGTACACGCCGGCGGCCATCAATGCAAGGGCAATGCCGATAGGTTGACCCTGCAGCTTGCCGCCCAGGGTGATGGCCATGCCCGCAATGGCCAGCGCCATCAGTACCAGCATGCGCCGGTCCAGCTTTTCCCAGCCCAGCGCCAGCGCCAGAATGGTCACCAGCACGGGATAGACATACAGCAACATGCCGCACAGGCCACTGCTGGCATACAGCAGGGCATTGAAGTAACCTTGCGACTGGACCGTGTACATGAGCCCCATCAGCATGTAGCCGACCAGCAAGCGGCCGCGCGGCAAGCGCCAGCCGCCCAGCCAGACCAGCGGCAGCAACAGCATGGCGGCAATAACGAAACGCAAGGCCAGCATGCTCGACGGGTTGACCCCGGACGCATATGCCGCCTTGGCAAACACTGCGGAGCTGCCGAAACCGGCAGCCGACAGCAACACCAGCGCAACAGCGCGGCGATCAGACATGACTAAACCTCTTTGAGTACGCCAGGGTAAACCTGCTGCGCGTCGCGCTTTGCGGCCGGCGATGCTCACCGTACTGAAGTACGGTTGCGCTTCTCGGCCACAAATCACTGCCGCTCGCGACGGTTTTCCCAGGCGTTGTAAATATTAATGCCAAGCAAGGCTGGAAGGTGATGCGTACGTGAAATGCATGCGTGAATCATATTGCGGGTCACTTCATGCAGTGACGGCATCATATTCCCTTGCGCGAAATGAAACAAACCAATATTCTTCACGGATAGGCCAAATATTATTGAGGCTCAATTCTCTTGAAGAGTGCTATGTCACGTTCCTTGCCACCCCTCGCCGCCCTGCACGCCTTCGAGGCGGCCGCCCGCCATGAAGGCTTCCAGCGCGCGGGCGAAGAATTGCACGTCTCGGCCGGCGCCATCGGCCATCACGTGAAACAACTCGAAGCTTGGCTAGGCGTGGTGCTGTTCCAGCGCCTGCCGCGCGGCGTGGTGCTCACCAGCGCCGGCCAGCGCTATGCGGCGTCACTGGGCCCCATCCTCAAGCAACTGGCCGATGTATCGGAGCAAGCGCGGCGCCAGGGCGATGACAAGGTGGTGACGGTGACGGCCACCAGCTCGCTCGTCTCGCGCTGGCTGATGCCGCGCCTGGGCCGGCTGCGCGACCGCTATCCGCAAATCGAACTGCGCGTGCTGGCGTCGATGCATCCGGTCGACCTGGCCCGCGACGGCGTCGACGTCGCCATCCGCCTGGGACCGGGTCGCTATCCGGGCCTGAAGGTCGATTTACTCATGGAAGAATGGTTTTCCGCCGTCTGTAGCCCAGGCTTTCGCGCCAACGCCACCGGCCTGCGCCAGAGCGCAGACCTGCTGCGCTACCCGCTGCTGCACGATGAGCCGGAAGTACACCTGCCCGGCGAAATCGACTGGACGCGCTGGCTGCACAGCTGCGGCGTGCATTACAGCGGCAATAGCGGCAACAGCGGCGCGCGCTTTTCGCACACGTATTTATGCCTGGACGCGGCCGCCAGCGGCCAGGGCGTGGCCATTGCCGCCAGCCCCCTGATCGGCGACGACCTGCGCTCGGGCCGCCTGGTGCGCGTGTTCGAACACGCCGTGCGTGGCCCCCACTGCTACTATTTGCTGCGCTCGCCGCAGGCGGAAACACGCCCGCTCGTGCATGCCTTCTGCGAATGGCTGATCGCCGAGGCACGCGCCGACCAGGAAACCGTCTGGCCCAGCGTGCAGACAACATGACGCACAGGGAACTGGGGCGCAGCGCCACATATCGCGTACAGCATGAATATGAACAAGCCACGGTGACGGCGGCCGATGACAGGCAAGCCAGCCTGGGCGAATTCTATGGTGACCCGGCCGTGGCCTTGATCGATGCCGATGAACAGTGGTGCGCCGTGGCGGGCGAGGGATTGGTGCTGTGCCGGCTGGGCCAGCCGTTCGAACAGTGCTCGGACTATTTCCGCCAGCCTGGCGAAGTGCGCTGGACCACGGCTTTACGGCAAACGGGAGCGTTTGCGCTGAAGTGGCAAAATGAAGATGGCGCTTGGCGCAGCCTTGCCTTTGAGGCGGCGGATGTGTCGGCTTACGCGCCAAAGCGCCAAGCCGACAACACCATTACAGTTTAATAAAGTGTTCGCGGTAGTATTTCAGCTCTTCGATCGATTCCAGGATATCGGCCAGCGCCGTGTGCTTCTGGTGCTTCTTGAAACCGGTGGCGATTTCCGGCTTCCAGCGCTTGCACAGCTCTTTAAATGTCGATACATCAACATTGCGATAATGGAAGAACGCTTCCAGCTTCGGCATGCCGCGCACCATGAAGCGGCGGTCCTGGCCGATGGTGTTGCCGCACATGGGCGACTTGCCTGCTGGCACGTATTTTTTCAGGAAGGCGATCAATTCCGCTTCCGCCTGCGCCTCCGTCACGGTCGACGCCTTGACCTTGTCGATCAGGCCCGAGCGGCCATGCGTGCCCTTGTTCCAGGCATCCATCTTGTTCAGGGTTTCATCCGATTGATGGATGACGAACACGGGACCTTCGGCCAGCAGGTTCAAGTGCATGTCCGTCACCACCACCGCCACTTCGATGATGCGGTCGGTATCGGGCTCCAGGCCCGTCATTTCCATGTCGACCCAGACCAGGTTCATCTCGTTTGGACGTGCCGGCACCGCCGGTGCTGGGGTGGATGCAGAGGTGGGGGCAGTTAAGTCGGTCGCTTGTGACATAATTCTCTCTTGGTCTAATCAAACTAAATAATCAGCCATTTTCTCACAGGCACAGAATGTATTCACTCGCGTTTTCGATTTTGTTTGTCTCCGTCCTCGTTTTGACCCTGGCCGTGCGCTTCTGGCTCGCTTCGCGGCAGATTCGCCACGTGCTGGCCCACCGCGCCGCGGTGCCGCCCGAATTCGCGCAAAAGATCCCGCTGGCCGCGCATCAGAAGGCGGCCGACTACACGGTGGCGAAGACCAAGTTCGGCTTACTGACCCTGCTGGTCAACTACGCCGTGCTGATCGGTTTCACCTTGCTGGGCGGCTTGCAGTGGCTGGCGCTGTCATTGAATGCGTGGATGGGAGCGGGTTCGCCCATGCTGTACCAGATCGGCCTGATCGCCGCCTTTGCCGGCATTTCCGGCTTGATCGACCTGCCTTTCGATTACTACCGCCAATTCGTGCTGGAACAACGTTTCGGCTTCAACACCATGGCACGCAAGCTGTTCTTCACCGACATGCTCAAGGGCGTGGGCCTGGGCGCGGCCATCGGCCTGCCGCTGATCTGGGTCGTGCTGACCCTGATGGCCAGGTCGGGCGACCTGTGGTGGCTGTACGCGTGGTTCGTCTGGAGCGGCTTCCAGTTGCTGATGATGGTGCTGTTTCCGACCGTCATCGCTCCCCTGTTCAACAAATTCACGCCGCTGGCCGACGAATCCTTGAAAAGCCGTATCGAAGGCTTGATGCAGCGCGTGGGTTTCGCCTCGAAAGGCTTGTTCGTGATGGACGGCTCGAAGCGCAGCGCCCACGGCAATGCGTATTTCTCGGGCTTTGGCGCCAATAAGCGCATCGTCTTCTTCGACACCCTGCTGTCGCGCCTGGCGCCGCAGGAAATCGAAGCCGTGCTGGCGCATGAGCTCGGGCATTTCAAGCTCAAGCACATCGTCAAGCGCATCGCCATGATGTTCGTCATCTCGCTGGGCTTTTTGGCGCTGCTGGGCTTGCTGAAGACGCAGCCGTGGTTTTACGCGGGCCTGGGCATCGATCCCGTCGCCCTCGCACTGACGGGCCAGCCGACGGACGCGCTGGCGCTGCTGCTGTTCATGCTGGCCTTGCCCGTCTTCACTTTCCTGCTGGGACCGTTGACCTCGCTCAGCTCGCGCAAGCATGAATTCGAAGCCGACGCCTTTGCCGCCAAGCACACGCAAGCCGACGACCTGGTTACAGCGCTGGTAAAAATGTATGAAGACAATGCGTCGACCCTGACGCCCGACCCACTGCACTCGGCCTTCTACGACTCGCATCCGCCGGCCAGCGTGCGCATCCGCCACCTGAAAGGGGCTACCACATGAATACGCCAATGACTACGCAAGACCTGGCTCAACTGTCGTGCGCACCGCGCCAACAAGCGCTGGGCGACACCGACAGCGCCACCCTGCTTGCACTGCTGCCCCAATGGACGCTGCAAAATGGCAAGCTGTGCCGCGACTTCGGCTTCAAGAATTACTACCAGACCCTGGCGTTCATGAACGCCCTCGCTTATATGATCCATACGCAAGACCACCATCCGGAGCTCATCATTACTTACAAAACCTGCGCCGTGCGCTTCGATACGCACTCGGTCAACCAGGGCGCCGGCGGCCTGTCCGAAAACGACTTCATCTGCGCCGCCAAGGCCGATCTGATCTACCAGAGCAGCCAGGTGGCTCCATGAGTGAAGGCAAGTTGACGGGCGTCATCATCGCCGCCCACGGCCGCCATTACCTGGCCGACGTGGACGGCGCCAAGATGCAATGCGTGACGCGCGGCAAAAAGACCAATGTGGCAGTGGGCGATATCGTCCACCTGACGCGCACCTCCAACGACCAGGCCGTCATCGACCGCATCGAGGAACGCAAGACGCTGCTGTACCGCTCGGACCAGTACAAATCGAAGCTGCTGGCCGCCAATTTGACGCAGCTGTTTATCGTCGTGGCGACAGAACCGGGCTTTGCCGACGATCTGATTTCGCGCTCGCTGGTAGCGGCCGACGCGGCCGGCATCGAGGCGCGCATCATCCTCAATAAAACAGACGTGACCGCTTCTCTGGAGCGCGCCCGCGAACGCCTGCTGCCGTATTCCTCGATGGGCTATCGCGTCGATGAAGTGTCGGCGCGCGCCGAACCGGAACATGCCGTGGCCACCCTGGCACCGCTGCTCGCTGGCCAGTCGTCGATCCTGATCGGCCAGTCGGGCATGGGCAAGTCGTCGCTGATCAACCTGCTGGTGCCGGACGCCGACATCGCCGTGCGCGAAATCTCGGCCGCGCTCGATACGGGCAAGCACACGACGACCTTTACGCGCCTGTACAAGCTCGACGTACTGGGCGCGAACAGCTCCATCATCGATTCTCCCGGCTTCCAGGAATTCGGCCTGTACCACTTGTCCGAGGGTATGCTCGAGCGCGCCTTCCGCGAATTCCAGCCCTACTTGGGTAGCTGCAAGTTCTACAACTGCCGCCACCTGATCGAGCCGCAGTGCGCCATCCTGCAAGCATTATCTGACGGCAAGATCGCCAAGATGCGCCACACCCTGTATGGCCAACTGCTGCACGAATCGGCGCAGACGCTGTATTGATCTGTTCTGTTGCTGCGCCAGCAAGTGGGTGCCAGCAAGTGGGTGCCAGCGAGTGGGTGGCTATCGGCTACTTCACGCCCGGTAAGAAATCACCGGAAGCGCGGCTGGAGAGTGTAGAAAATACTCTCCATGCGGCTCAACAAACATCCGGATGCAGCTTACAATGCGATCCAATAAGGTGTCACTGGCCGTGGGCCAACACCATCGACTTGCGGGAGATTTCGAATGGAAATGTTCGCACTCGAACATGAGATTGCAGAGTGGGAAGACACCCTGCGGCCGCTACGCGCTGTAGAGCGCCTGCCTTTGCTGATGCTGCTGGCCTGGCATTTACGCCAGCGCAACTGTGCCCAGGCGCAACACTACGCGGCCGAAGCAGAAGGCTGGCTGCCGCTGGCAAAGCTGCCGGCACCGGCATTGGCCATCGCGCAGGCACGCCTGCAACTGGTGCGGGCGGAAGTGACGTGGTTACAAGGTTCGCTCGATGCAGCCGCAAGCATGGCCCTGGCGGCGCGCGCCATCCTGTGCGCGCACGGCGACGCCGCCGGCTGCGCCGACGCCCACTGGCTGCTATCTTCAATTGCCGTCGACCGCGGCGACCATGCGCGCTGCGATGCCGAGCTGCTGGCCGCGGCGCAGCAAGCGCGCAGCGCTGGCGATGCGATGCGCGCCAGCCTGGCCGACGCGGCCATGGCGCGCTGGGCTGTCTTGCGCGATGCGCCGGCCGCCCAGGCGCGCTGGGGCAAACACTTCCAGGCCGACAGCGCCAGCGGCAAGCTGCCAGCGCCGCTGGCCACCTGGGTGCATGACTTCCGCGGCTTGCTGGCGCACGCGTCGCGCGACCTGGGGACGGCCGCCGGCCACTACATGCAAAGCTATGAAGCGGCGCTGGAAAGCGGCCAACTGCGTGACGCCATCACGGCCGCCATCAATATCGGCGACTGCTTCGCCAGCCTCAACGACAATGCATCGGCCCTCGAATGGATGCAATGCGCGCAGGACATGGCGCACCCCACCGGCTGGCCGCGCAGCATCGGCGCCTGCCAGACGCATACGGCCGAAGCCATGCGCAAACTGGGACGCCTGGCCACAGCCGAAGGCTTGTTGCGCGAAGCACTACACACGCTGGCCCCCCTGGCGGGCGCGCGCACGTATGCCAACGCGCTGTTCCACTTGGGCGAACTGAGCTTGGACAAAGGCGACTACGACACGGCGCTCGACGCTTTCATGCGCCTGGCGCAGCGCGCCGAAGCACTGGGACAAGCCGATTTTCGCAGCATGGCCCAGCGCGGCAGCGCCCACGCGCTCTCCTATCTGGACCGCCCGGACGAGGCACTGCAGGCGGCACAGCGGGCGCGCCAGCTGGCCACCGAGCAGGGCGACGCCATGCACCAGGTGGCAGCGCTGCGCGTCTTGTCCATGCTGCATGCACGCCACGAGCTGCCAGCGCCAGCAGGCATGCTGGAATACAATCCGGCCCTGCACTACCTGCATCAGGCGCTGCAGGTAGCGGCCGGTATCGACGGCTATTCACCACCCGCTGAACTGCTCGATGCGCTGGCGCGCGAATATGCGCATGCGGGCGACTATGCGCGCGCCTACGATATCGCCCTCGATGCGGGCGAGGCGCGCGAAAAAAGCCACACGCAGCAGGCCAGCAACCGTGCCGCCGCCATGCAGGTCTACCGCCAGACCGAACATGCGCGTTCGGAAGGCTATCATCACCGCGAACTAGCCGCCTCCGAAGCACGCCGTACCGAAGTATTGCAACAGACCAGCGACACGCTGGAGCGGCTGTCGGCCATCGGCCAGGAAATCACCACCCACCTCGATGCCAGCGCCGTATTCCAGGTGCTTGATCGCCACGTGCATGCCTTGCTGCCAGTAAACACCTTCGCCGTCTATATGCTCGATGCAGAGGGCATGGCGTTACGCCGCGCGCACGGCATGGAAGCAGGCCAGCGCCTACCCGACAATGCCATTCCCATGAGCAATCCACGCGCCTACTCCGTGCGCTGCCTGCTGGGACGGTGCGAAGTGTATATCGACCAGGTGCCGCCCAAGCGTCACGCCTACACCGTCCCGGGCACCCTGCACAACCAGAGCGTGCTGTACGTGCCCTTGATGGTGGGCGAGCGCATCCTGGGCGTCATGACGGTGCAGGCTTGCCATGCGCATGCGTATGGCGAACGCGAGCGGCTGATCTTCCGCACCCTGTGCGCGTATGGCGCCATCGCGCTCGACAATGCCAGCGCCTACCGGCAGCTGCAAGATGCCCAGGCGCAATTAGTGTCACAGGAAAAACTCGCCGCCCTGGGTTCCTTGATGGCGGGCGTGGCGCATGAACTCAATACCCCCATCGGCAACAGTTTATTGATCGCCAGCACCATGCAGCAAAAGACGCAAGACGTGGAGCGCCTGATGAACGGTCCCGGCCTGCGCCGCTCAGACCTGGCCGCCTACATCGACGATGCCGGCAAGGCGTCGGCGCTGGTGATGCGCGGCCTGCACAGCGCTGCCGACCTGGTCAATAGCTTCAAGCAGGTAGCGGTCGACCGCACCACAGAACAGCGGCGCCAGTTTGACTTGCAACAAGTGAGCAATGAAATCATCGCCACCGTCATGAACCGCATCCGCAGCTCGGGCCACCGTATCGAGACGGACATCGATTTCGGCATCGCCATGGACAGCTATCCGGGTCCGTTGGGCCAAGTGATCACCAATCTGATCAACAACGCCCTGCTGCACGCCTTCGCCCCGGCACCCAACGATGGCGCCGGCAGCACCGGCTGCATGCGCCTGTCGGCCACGCGCGATGGCGCACACGTGCAGATCGTCTTCGCCGACAATGGCGGCGGTATCGCCGAACAGCATTTGTCGCGCATCTTCGACCCCTTCTTTACTACCAAGCTGGGCCAGGGTGGCAGCGGCCTGGGTTTGTCGATCAGCTACAACATCGTCACGGCCCTGCTGGGCGGTACCATCGAGGTGGCCAGCAGCCCCGCCGGCACGCGCTTTACGCTGGACCTGCCCCTGCTGGCGCCGCAGATCAATGCGGCCACCCCGGCCAACATCTATTGACAGGGCGATACCCTGGCTGGACGCAAGCACTTGTCTACACAGGTACCCGTCCTGTCAGTCTTTCCAATCTAAAAGCAAAACCCTTATAATTGAACGGCTGAAGTCCCTGTCATTGCATTATTTACAACTTGGCAAACCGCATCGACCCGCGCGATAAACAGGCACGGGCACCGATCAACACAGCAGCGCGCCGGGCGAGGCAGTCATCAGACGAGATGTAGTACGCTGATGCAACCCGGCGGGAAAGGCACGCCGCCGGCGGCCTGCGCATCTTCAAGTGGTCATTATGTCGACAAAAAAACCGATCAAGCATTACCTCCAGTTCTCCGATTTCACATTAGAAGAGTACGAATATGTGATCGAACGCGCCCATCTGATCAAGCGCAAGTTCAAGAATTATGAAATCTACCATCCACTGATCGACCGCACCCTGGTGATGGTCTTTGAAAAGAACTCCACCCGCACGCGTCTGTCGTTCGAAGCCGGCATGCACCAGCTGGGCGGCGCCGCCATTTATCTGAACACGCGCGACTCCCAGCTGGGCCGCGGCGAGCCGGTGGAAGACGCGGGCCAGGTCATGTCGCGCATGTGCGACATCATCATGGTGCGCACGTTTGGCCAGGATATCATCGAGCGTTTCGCCGCCAACTCGCGCGTGCCGGTGATCAATGGCCTGACCAATGAACACCATCCGTGCCAAGTGTTTGCCGACATCTTCACCTACATCGAACACCGCGGCTCGATCGCCGGCAAGATCGTCGCCTGGATCGGCGATGCCAATAACATGCTGTACTCGTGGCTGCAGGCGGCCGAAGTGTTCGGCTTCCACGTCAACGTGTCGACGCCAAAGGGCTACGACATCGACCTGTCGCAGGTCAAAACCGAGCGCTACACCTTCTTCGCCAACCCGCTTGATGCCTGCGAGGGCGCGCACCTGGTCAACACGGACGTGTGGACCAGCATGGGCTACGAAGCGGAAAACGCGGCCCGCATCGCCGCTTTCGATGGCTGGATCGTCGATGGCGCGAAGATGGCCCGCGCCGCGCCCGACGCCCTGTTCATGCACTGCCTGCCTGCTCACCGCGGCGAGGAAGTGGCCGCCGAAGTGATCGACGGCCCGCAATCGGTGGTGTGGGAAGAGGCAGAAAACCGCCTGCACGTGCAAAAAGCGCTGATCGAGTACCTGTTACTGGGTAAAATCAGCTAATTGGCCAGGTGCTTATACTCTGGCAGCATCGCAATACCTACATCGACAACGACAACTGGAAGCAATATGAGCGACATTAAAAAAGTAGTCCTGGCCTATTCCGGCGGACTCGACACCTCCGTCATCCTGAAATGGCTGCAAGATAACTACCAATGTGAAATCGTCACCTTCACGGCCGACCTGGGCCAGGGCGAAGAACTGGAACCGGCGCGCGCCAAGGCCATCAAATTCGGCATCAAGCCGGAAAACATCCATATCGAAGACGTGCGTGAAGAATTCGTGCGCGATTTCGTCTTCCCGATGTTCCGCGCCAACACCGTGTATGAAGGCGAATACCTGCTCGGCACCTCGATCGCCCGTCCTTTGATCGCCAAGCGTCTGATCGAAATCGCCAACGCCACCGGCGCCGACGCCATCTCGCACGGCGCGACCGGCAAGGGCAATGACCAGGTGCGTTTCGAACTGGGTGCCTACGCCCTGAAGCCAGGCGTGAAAATCATCGCTCCATGGCGCGAGTGGGATCTGCTGTCGCGTGAAAAACTGCTGAAATACGCGCAAGACGCCGGCATCGACATCGACATGAAGCACAAGAACGGCGGCGCGCCGTACTCGATGGACGCCAACTTGCTGCACATCAGCTTTGAAGGCCGCCACCTGGAAAACCCTAGCGCCGAAGCGGAAGAAACCATGTGGCGCTGGACCGTCAGCCCTGAAAATGCGCCGGACGAAGCCGAGTATCTGGACATCGAATACGAAAAAGGCGATATCGTCGCCATCAACGGCGTGCGCATGTCGCCCGCCACCGTGCTGGCCGAACTGAATAAAGTTGGCGGCAAGCATGGTGTGGGACGCCTGGACCTGGTGGAAAACCGCTACGTCGGCATGAAATCGCGCGGCTGCTATGAAACCCCGGGCGGCACCATCATGCTGAAAGCCCACCGCGCCATCGAATCGATCACCCTGGACCGCGAAGTGGCCCACCTGAAAGATGACCTGATGCCGCGCTACGCGTCGATGATCTACAACGGCTACTGGTGGGCGCCCGAGCGCGTCGCCCTGCAAACCCTGATCGACCACACGCAGGAAACCGTGAACGGCTGGGTACGCATCAAGTTGTACAAGGGCAATGTCATCGTCGTCTCGCGCGATTCGAAGACGGACTCGCTGTTCGACATGAACATCGCCACCTTCGACGAAGACGGCGGCGCCTACAACCAGGCCGACGCTGGCGGCTTCATCAAACTGAACGCCTTGCGCATGCGCATCGCGGCCATCGCCCGCGAAAAGCGCGGCCAGAAGTAAATAGTTGCCGGGAGGCACCACCTCCCGCGCCATTCCAAGCCGCCCACGGGCGGCTTTTTACATTTACACCGCAATCGACGACGATTTACCGGGCTGCATGCCCCCGGTATCGCCCTCAGCATGGCAAAATACTACCGTGCAATTTAGAGCACCTGACATCAGCTATGCTTCTGTCCGGCGCTCTTCATCGAAAACTTCCCGCTTCCGGAGCCACCATGTTCAAAGACCTGAGTATCAAGAATAAACTATACCTGGGCTTCGGCTCCATCGTGGCCATCGTCCTGATCCTGCTGGCCGTTGCCTACAACAGCTTTTCGCGCCTGTCGCAAGCCAGTGCCTTGGATCGCCACACGATGGAAGTGCTGGTCGAGATCGACAAGATTCAAAATACCATCCTGCAAATCCAGGTACAAGTACGCGGTTTCATCCTGACCGGGAACGAAACCTCGCTGACGCCGGAAACCGATGAAACGATATTGTTGAACAAGCATACGCAAAAAGCCATCAGCATGACGCTCGAGAACACGCAACAGTCGGAGCGCTTCCGCAAGATCGACCAGCTGACCAGCGTCTGGGTCAAGGAATGGATCGTTCCGCTGATCGAAAAGCGCCGCGCGCTGGGCGATGCGCCGGGCGCCACGGAAACGGTGGCGCGCACCATGTCGCCGACCGGTTTCCCGGCCGTTGCACAAACCAAAAAGCTGCTCGACGAAGTCGCTGCCGAGGAAAGCCGCTTGCTGGTCGAACGCACAGCCAACACGGCAAAATTGCAGGAAAACATGGTGCTGACCCTGGCCCTGGGTAGCTTGCTGTGCGTGCTGCTGGCACTGGGCATTTCCTACCTGCTGGTGCGTTCCATCCTCAACCCGCTGGACAACCTGACGCAGGCCGTCGGACGCATCGCCGGTGGCGAGCAAAGCGCGCGCGCCACCATCGTCTCACGCGACGAGCTGGGCAAGGTGACGGAGGAATTCAACCGCATGGCGCAAACCATCGAGGACAACCAAGCCAATGAACTGGCCGCGACCAACAGCTTGCGCGCCAAGGTCGATTCCTTGCTGGACGTGGTGTCGAAGGCAGCCTCTGGCGACTTGACGGGCAAGGTCAGCATCACAGGCAGCGACGCCATCGGCCAACTGGGCAACGGCCTGGCGAAGATGTTCGAAAACCTGCGTAGTCTGCTCAACAATGTGCAAAAAGCCGGCATCCAGGTGACGACGTCCGCCACGGAAATCGCCGCCTCGGCGCGCCAGCAAGAAGCCACGGGCATTGAGCAAGCGCAAACCAGCGTGGAAATTCTCAGCACCACCAAGGAAATATCGGCCAATACGAGCCAGTTGCTGAAAACCATGGAAGACGCCACCGCCGTGGCCGACTACACGACGAATGCCACTGCCGAGGCGCAAAACAACCTCAAACGCATGGATGCCACCATGCAGCACATGGTCTCGGCCACCGATTCCATCAATGCCAAGCTGGCCGCCCTGTCGGAAAAGGCCAGCAACATCAATAGCGTCCTCATTACCATCACAAAAGTGGCCGACCAGACCAATATCCTGTCGCTGAACGCCGCCATTGAGGCGGAAAAAGCGGGCGAGGCAGGCCGTGGTTTTTCCGTAGTGGCAACGGAAATTCGTCGCCTGGCCGACCAGACCTCCGTCTCCACCTGGGATATCGAGCAAATGCTCAAGGAAATGCAGTCGGCCGTATCGGCCAGTGTGATGGGCATGGATAAGTTCTCTGAGGAAATTCGCCGCAGCGTGGGCGAGGTGCGGCAAGTGGCCGAGCAGTTGTCGTCCGTGATGGACCAGGTGCAAAAACTCACGCCGCAATTCGATGTCGTGCTGCAAGGCATGCAGTCGCAAGCGATAGGCGCGTCACAAATCTCCGACACCATGATGCAGCTCAACGATGCGACCCAGCAGACGGTAGAATCCTTGAAAGCCACCAGCGAAGCGGTGCATCAGCTGCAATATGCGGCAGGTGACCTGCAATCGTGCGTCTCTAGCTTCGCCGTCAACATCTGATCCCATGAAAGTACTGCTCTTTCACATCGGACGCGACCGCTATGGCCTGCCCCTGGCTGGCATCGTGCGCGTCTTGCCGCTGCTGGAACTGAAGCAGTTGCCGCTTACGCCCCCTTATGTAGCCGGCCTGATGGACTTGCACGGCGTGCCGGTACCCGTGATCGACCTGTCGCGCCTGGCCGGGCTGCCGGCCGCCGCCGCGCAGTTTGACACGCGCATCGTCATTGTCGATTACCGCGCACCGAGCGGCGCGACACATGCGCTAGGACTACTGGCATCGCAGGTGCGCGGCATCGCCGACATCGAATCGCAACAACTTACAGACAGCGGCGTAACGACTGCGCCGTTCCTGGGTCAGGTGGCCAGCGATGCCAACGGCATCGTGCAACTGGTCGAACTGGAACACCTGCTGCCACCCGACGTGCGTGCGCTGCTGTTCCAAGACGCGAGTGCGGCATGACGGCACAAGCACTGCTGCGCCGCGCGACCGGCCTCTCCATTTCCAAGCCTGTCGCCGAACGAGCCGTCAGCCAACGCATGGAGCAGACCGGCTTTAGCGATCGCACAGTCTACCTGCAGACGCTCACGCCATCCGAAATGACGCAACTGATCGAACTGGTCGTGGTACCCGAATCGTGGTTGTTCCGCGATCCGCAGGCGTTTTACGCCACCGTCGAACTGGTGCAGGAACGCTGGGCGCGCGGGCGCGCCACGCGCATCCTGTCGATTCCGTGCGCGGGCGGTGAGGAACCGTATTCGATGGCCATGGCGCTGCGCGACGGCGGCATGCCAAAACAGGCGTTCAGCATCGATGCCTATGACCTGAGCCCGCGCTGCATCGAGCGGGCGCAGGCAGGCGTCTATGGGCGCAACGCCTTCCGTACGCAGGACGTGGCCTTCCGCGAACGCTATTTCACGCACGTGACCGACGACGCCTACCGCATCGTCGACGCCCTGCGCGAACAGATCAGCTTTAGGCAGGGCAATTTGCTGCAGTTCGATACCGCCAGCTACAGCGGCCACTACGACGTCATCTTTTGCCGCAACCTGCTGATTTACTTCGACAAGCCGACCACGCGCGCGGCCATCGACAAGCTGTCCGCCCTGCTGGCCGACGATGGCATGCTGTTAGCTGGCTATGCGGAAGTGCCGTCGTTTTGCCAGAACGGCTTTACGCCACTGCAATACCGCCAAGCCTTTGCCCTGAAGAAGGAAACGGCGGCACCGGCTGCCACCGTGCAAGTGCTGCCGCTGGCGAGTGCGCCTACTCTGCGCAGCGTGCTGCCGGCAGCAAAGCGCGCGGCCGTGCTTGCACCGCCCAGCGCGCCTGCGGCGCCGCGCACGCGCCCCGTGTCCGTGCTCGCTCCCTCGACGGCACCAGCAGCAGCGACGCCAGCCGATTTGCTGGCCGAAGCGCGCTTGCTGGCGGACCGTGGCCAACTGCGCGAGGCCGGTGAAAAATGCCACGCCCACCTGGCACGCGCACCCGAGGCCGCGGAAGCGTATTTCATGCTGGGCATAATCAGTGAACTGGCCGGCAAGATGGACCTGGCCGACGACTACTGGCGCCGCTGCATCTACCTGCAGCCGGACCACTACGAAGCGCTGTGCCATCTGGCCCTGCTGGCCGAACGCAATGGCAATCACACTGCCGCCACGACTCTGAAGGCGCGCGCGGCGCGCATCTACCAGCGCCGCCAGGCGTCCAACTAAGGGGCACGCATGACCAAGCGCATCGCCACCGATTCCCCCGCCACCATCGACGACTGCTGGAACCATATCGGCGTAGTCGGCGACCAGAGCTGTCCCAAGCTGCCAGCCTACGTGCATTGCCGCAACTGCGACGTGTATGCGGGCGCCGCCCAACGCAACCTGCAGCGGCCCGTGGACGAACACTACCAGCGCGACTGGGCCAGCCACTTCCGCCAGATTGACGCGGGCGGCGCAGTGTGCGACAGCTCGGCACTGGTATTTCGCATCGGGCGCGAATGGCTGGCGCTACCTACACAGGTGTTCGACTCCGTAGCGCCGCAAGCCACGCCGCACGCACTACCGCACCGCAGTGGTTTCGGCCTGTCCGGCATCGTCAATATCGGCGGCACGCTGTATCCGTGCATGTCGCTGGCACAACTGCTGGGTATCGACGAACAGGGCGCGCCACCGGCCAAGGGGCGCCACACCTTTGCGCGCCTGCTGCTGATGCGCTGGGAAGAGCAAGCCTACGCCCTGCCCGTAGCCGACCTGCACGGCATCGTGCGCTATGCATCGGGCAGCCTGCAAACACCTGCAGCCACCATCAACAAGGGCCTGTCGCGCTTTCTTTTGGGCGTCATCACCGAGGGCGACCTGCGTATCGGCTGCTTGGACACGGCGCTGATCGGCTTTCAACTTGCGAGACTATTACGATGAGCCAGGACCAGCACGGCGACCTGAGTGCCTTTTCCATGCTGGACCTGTTCCGTATGGAGGCCGACAGCCAGACCCAGATTCTCACCGATGGTTTGCTGGCCATGGAGCGCCATGCGGGCGACGCGGCCGCCGTCGAATCGATGATGCGCGCGGCGCACTCGATCAAGGGTGCCGCCGCCATCGTCGGCCTGCAAGTGGTCGTGCAACTGGCACATGGCATGGAAGACAGCTTTGTGGCCGCCCAGCATGGCCGTCTGAAGCTCACGCCAGAACGGGTTGACGTGCTACTGTCCGGCGTCGACCTGATCGTGCAGTTGTCACGCCTGGACGATGCGAGCGCCGAAGCGTGGCTGGCAAGCAACGCGGCGCAGATCGACCAGACCCTGAAGGCCATCGCCGGCATCGCCGAGCTGCCCGAACTGCCGGCCCTGCCCTCGCCCATGCTGGCGCCAACGCCGGCAGCAAGGCGCTTGCCGCCTGAAACGGCTGAGCCGCAAGCGCAGGTGGCCGGCGACCTCGCGGGCGAAGAAATGGAGTCGACGACCGCACCCGCGCTGCGGGCCAGCACGCCAGCCAAGGCCCCGGCGCAGAATTTCGACAAATTGCTGTCGCTGGCCAGCGAATCGCGCATCAATGCGCACCAGATGCACCCGTTTGTCGGTGCCCTGCAGCGCTTCAAGCGCAACCAGAGCAGCCTGTTTTGCGCCATCGAGCAGCTGCACGAGGCCATAGCCCGATGCGGCGACCCGACCCTGATGGAAAAATCACTGCTGGCACTGCACAAGACACAGCCTCTGAAGCAGTTCATGCTGGAGCACATCGCCGACATCGAAGCCTATGAGCGGCGCCTGCTGGCCGTCTCGCAAGGCATGGTCGAGGAAGTGCTGGCCCTGCGCATGCGTCCTTTCCGCGACGGCATCCACGCGTTTCCCCGCATGGTGCGCGACCTGGCGCGCAGCCTGGGCAAGGAAGTGCAACTGGAAATCGACGGCGAAGATACCCTGGTCGACCGCGACATCCTGGCGAAGATCGAAAGCCCGCTGAACCACATGCTCAGGAATGCCATCGACCATGGCATGGAAGGCCCATACGAGCGCATCGAGGCCGGCAAGGCAGCGCTGGGCACGGTCCGCTTGGAGGCGCGCCACCGCGCCGGCATGCTCAGCATCGAGATCAGCGACGACGGACGCGGCGTCGACCTGGAAAAAATTCGCCAGTGCGTCATCGAGCGCAAGATGGCCAGTCCCGCCATGGCTGGCGCACTATCGCCGGGCGAGTTGCTGGAATTTCTGTTCTTGCCTGCCTTCAGCCTGAAAGCGACGGCCAACGAGCTATCCGGGCGCGGCGTAGGCCTCGATATCGTACACGAGACGATACGCCAGCAAAACGGCACGGTGCGCCTGGAATCAGAACCCGGTCGGGGATTCCGCGCCCTGATTACCCTGCCGCTGACGCAATCGATCGTGCGCGCGCTGGTGATCGACGTGCAGGGCGAAGCCTACGCCATCCCCATCGTCAAGGTGGAAAGCGTGGTGCGCCTGCCGCAAGCGGCCATCCATACGCTGGAAAACAAGCAGTTCTTTGAACTCAAGGGCGAGCATCTGGGTCTGGTGTCGGCGGCGCAGGTGCTGGAACTGGGCACAGCGCCCAGCAGCGCCGACGATTTGGCTGTCGTGGTGATCGGGCGCGGCAAGCAAAGCTATGCGCTGGTGGTTGACGCCATCCGCGGCGAACAAAGCCTGGCGGTGCAGGCCATCGACCCGATTTTTGGCAAGATGCGCGATATCTCCGCCGCCGCCCTGCTCGATAATGGCGAACCGGTGCTGATCCTCGATGTACCCGACCTGCTGCTATCGATCGACAAGCTGCTGCACGAGGGCGGCCTGCACCAGCTGGCGCAGGCGGGCCACGCGCAGCAGCGCCGCGCCAAGCGCATCCTGGTGGTCGACGATTCGCTGACGGTGCGCGAAATGGAGCGCAAGCTGCTGCTGGCGCGCGGCTTCGAAGTCGATGTGGCCATCGCGGTATCGACGGCTGGAACGTAGTGCGCAGCAGCGAGTACGACCTGGTGATCACCGATGTGGACATGCCGCGCATGGACGGCATCGAACTGGTCTCGCTGATCAAGAAGGATCTACACCTGCACAAGCTGCCGGTGATGATCGTCTCGTACAAGGACCGTCCGGAAGACCGCGCGCGCGGCCTGTCCGCTGGCGCCGACTATTATCTGACCAAAGGCAGCTTCCACGACGAGACCTTGCTCGACGCGGTGGCGGACCTGATAGGAGATGCCCGCATATGAGCTTTACTTCATGAAAATTGCCATTGCCAACGATGTCGCCATGGCCGCCGAAGCCCTGCGCCGGGTAGTAGCGAGCACGCAGGAACACCAGGTGCTGTGGATAGCGCGCACGGGACTCGAAGCGGTGCGCATGTGCGAGGGCAACCGCCCCGACCTGATCCTGATGGATCTGAACATGCCGGAGATGGATGGCGTCGAGGCGACGCGCCTGATCATGGAGCAAAACCCATGCGCCATCCTGGTCGTCACCGGGCGTCCGCAAGACAATGTCAACCAGGTCTTCCGTGCGTTAGGCGCCGGCGCGCTCGACGTGACTGCTACCCCAGTGCTGCAGGGACAAGTGGGCGGCGACAGCGAACTGCTGGCCAAGATCAAGACCATCGGCAAGCTGATACGCCACAGCACCGAAGTGCCGCCACTACGCCAGGTGCAAGCCAATGGCGAACGCGGCGACGGCCAAGCCACCACCCTGGTGGCCATAGGCGCCTCAACGGGCGGGCCGTCAGCGGTGGCCAAGGTGCTGTCCGGCTGGACGGCGCCGCCCGGCTGTGCCATCGTGGTGGTGCAACATATCGATGCAAGCTTCGCCTCGCATTTTGCGAAATGGCTGGACGATCAATTGGACATGCCGGTGCGCGTGATCGCCGAAGGCGACGAACTGGTAGCAGGCAGCGTGTTGGTCGCCAAGACCAATGATCACCTGCTGCTAGATCAAAATTATCGTTTGGGTTACGATGCAGCACCACGCGACTATGTTTACCGTCCGTCGGTCGATGTCTTCTTTCATTGCGTGGCCCAGCACTGGCGCGGCGACGCCATTGGCGTGTTGCTCACAGGCATGGGCCGCGATGGCGGCGACGGCTTGCTGGCGATGCGCCGCGCGGGCAAGACGACGATAGCGCAAGACCAGGCCAGCAGTGCCGTATATGGCATGCCGCGCGCGGCGGCAGAACTCGATGCGGCGCAGCACATCCTGCCGTTGGATAGAATAGGCGCCAACCTGCGCAGCCGCCTGGGCGCAAAACTCAACCATGGGTGGGAACCCTCCCCCAACATCTGAAAAGAATGTAATGCCAGAATTTTCCTCTAGTTTCGCCCTGCATGAGCCCGCATTGACAGAATTTAAGGTCAGCGTGCTGCTGGTGGACGACCAGTTGATCATTGCCGAAGCGATCCGGCGCATGCTGAGCGACCAGCAGGACATCGAATTTCATTACGTGACTGACGCCACGCAGGCGCTGGACATGGCGCTGCGCTTGCAACCGACTGTCATCTTGCAAGACCTGGTGCTGCCGGGCATCGACGGCTTCACGCTGATCCAACTGTACCGCGAAAACGCGGTGCTGGCGCATGTGCCGGTGATCGTACTGTCGGCCAAGGATGACCCGAAACTGAAGGCCCACAGCTTCACCGTCGGCGCCAATGATTATGTGGTGAAACTGCCGGATCGCCTGGAATTGCTGGCGCGCATACGCCACCATTCCAACGCGCACATCAGCCGCCTGCAGCGCGACCAGGCATTTCGTTTCCTGCGCGAGAGCCAAAAAAACCTGGCCGATGCAAATATTGAATTGCAGAAACTAGCCGCTCTCGATAGCTTAACGGGCATCGCCAACCGCCGCCGCTTCGATGAAACCTTGCAGTTTGAATGGCAGCGTGGCCAGCGCGACAAGACAGCGCTCAGTCTGCTTTTTTGCGATATCGACGATTTCAAGAGCTACAACGATCACTTCGGCCACCTGGCGGGCGACCTTGGCCTGAAAAAAGTAGCCGCCGTGCTGACCGAACATTTAAAGCGCCCGGCCGACCTGGCGGCCCGCTATGGGGGCGATGAGTTCGCGCTGATCCTGCCCGAAACGGAGGCGGCAGGCGCTTTGCTGATCGCCGAAGCGTGCCGGCGTCACCTGGAGGGCTTGCGGATCGAGAATCCGGCGTCCCACCAGGGCATCGTCAGCATCTCAATCGGCGTGGCGACTATGATGCCTTCACCGAACTCGTCGGTCGAGCAACTGATCAACCACGCCGACCAGGCCCTGTACGCGGCCAAGCGCGGCGGACGCAACAGCGTGTTGAGCGCCGATGACGTCGAGGACTGATTTTTAACTGAAGGAAAGTGAAGCATGAGCACACAACTGGACAATGTCAGCGTCGTCACAAAGTCGAATATCTATTTTGACGGCAAGTGCGTCTCGCACAACGTCATCTTGGCCGATGGTACGAAGAAAAGCGTAGGCGTGATTTTCCCGTCATCGCTGCGCTTCAACACGGGCGCACCAGAAACGATGGAAATCGTCGGCGGCCTATGCAAGGTACGCCTAGCTGACGCCAGTGAATGGAACAGCTATGGCGCGGGTCAAGAATTCAAGGTGCCCGGCAATAGCTATTTTGATATCGAAACCGTCGAAACTGTCGACTATGTCTGCCACTTTGCTTAATTAGACAAACACAGGCTCAGGTGATAGGCGCACGCCATATTTCGCCTCTACATCATCCTGTATCGCTGCCGCCAGCCGGGTAATGTCCGCGCCACGAGCGCCACCATTATTCACCAAAACGAGTGCCTGCTTGGGATACACTCCCACAGGCCCAAGGTTTTTCCCCTTCCAGCCACACTGGTCGATCAGCCAGCCGGCCGCCAGTTTTTCCGTGCCATCGGCTTGTGCATGGTGCACGAGCGTGGGGAAACGTTCCAACAAGGCAAGACATTGCTCTCTTGGCACAACAGGGTTCTTGAAAAAGCTGCCTGCATTGCCGATCACGGCCGGGTCGGGCAATTTACGCCGGCGTATCGCCATCACCGTTTCAGCCACTTGTTGCGGCGTCGGCTCGGCAAGATGGCGCTCGGCCAAGGCATTTGCCAGTTCAGCGTAGCGCAAATTCGGCTGCCACTGGGCTGGCAAGGCGAACGTCACTTCCAGCACGATCAGCTCGCGCCCGTCTGCCTGCTTGAAGATACTGTCGCGGTAGGCGAAGCGGCAAGCGTCGCGGTCCATGTCGAAGACTATGCCGCTGGCGCTATGCATGACGCTCACGCTATGCAGATAATCCTTGATTTCGAGACCATACGCGCCAATATTCTGGATAGGCGCCGCGCCCACGGTGCCGGGGATCAGCGACAAGTTTTCCAGTCCGCCCACGCCTTGCGCGAGGGTCCACTGCACGAAGTCGTGCCAGTTTTCACCGGCGGCGGCCGTGACGAGGATGGTCTCGAAATCCGCCTGTGCCAGGCGCATGCCGCGCGTGTCCATGTGCAGCACAGCGCCAGGAAAGTCGCCAGTCAGGACGATGTTGCTGCCGCCGCCCAGTATCAAACGGGGCATGGAAGAGAGCGAGCAATCTTGCAACGCCGCCTGCAATTGGGCTTGCGACGTGATGCGTATATAGACGGCCGCGTTGGCCGTGATGCCGAAGGTGTTCAGGCGCTGGAGGGGGTAATTGTGTTCGATGGTGTGCTCTGCAGACAAGGGATAGCGATTATTTTGCTCGATTATAGAATGAAACCGACAAAAAACCAGCGCAGGACAAGGGCAGGTCGTCCGTTGTCCGTTAAAATGTCGCATCTTTAACGAGGCTGTGCCATTTTGCAAAGAATGCGCGCGCCCGGCGCGCTACCAGCGCGTTCGCTCCAACACGAAAGGAACAGACCATGCCATCATTTGATGTAGTCTCCGAAGCCGATATGATCGAAGTCAAGAACGCAGTCGAGCAATCGAACAAGGAAATCACGACCCGCTTCGACTTCAAGGGCAGCGACGCACGCGTCGAACACAAGGAAAACGAATTGACCGCATTTGCCGATTCGGAATTCCAGCTCAGCCAGGTGCGCGACGTACTGACGAACAAATTGACAAAACGCAAGGTCGATGTGCGCTTCCTTGACGAAGGGGACATCAAGAAGATCGGCGGTGACAAGGTCAAGCAGATCATCAAGATCAAAAATGGCATCGAATCGGATGATGCCAAGAAAATCGTGCGTGTCATCAAGGATAGCAAGATGAAAGTACAAGCGAGCATTCAGGGCGAAGCAGTGCGCGTCACGGGCGCCAAGCGCGACGACCTGCAAGCGGCCATGACCATGCTGCGCAAGGACGTGCCCGACATGCCGCTCGAATTTAACAATTTCCGCGATTAATTTCGATGAGGCGCGCGATCCGGCATGCGCGTGCACCGGCATGGTCGCAAGCTGCCTCGGAGAGGTCTGCCCGCTTGGGGTAGAATTGACGCTGCGCACAGCTACATGTGTCCGCGCGCCTTAGCGGCAGCGGGCTTGACCGTGCATCTGGCTCAGTGATAACCATGGTAGTCTAAGGATAGCAATGAAACGTGTTGATGATTTCCGCCTGCGATTTGGCAAAAAAGAATATGTGCCCATCATGATAGGCGGAATGGGTGTGGATATTTCCACGTCGGAGCTGGCCCTGGAAGCGGCACGGCTGAACGGTATCGGGCATATCTCCGATGCCATGGTGGAAGATGTGTCGGATCGTCGCTTCGATACCACCTACGTCAAAGACAAGACGAAACTGTACAAGTTCAACATCAATAACAGCGACAAGGCCGTAGTGCAGTTCGACCTGGGCCGCCTGGCGGAAGCACAACGCCGGCATATCGGCAGCACCATGGAAGCAAAAAAAGGCGATGGCTTGATTTTCGTCAATTGCATGGAAAAACTGACCATGAACGGCCCCCGCGAAACCTTGCGCGTGCGCCTGAATGCGGCGCTGGACGCCGGCATCGACGGCATCACGCTGTCGGCCGGTTTGCACTTCGGCTCGTTTGCCTTGATGGCGGACAATCCGCGCTTCCGTGATGCCAAACTAGGCATCATCGTCTCGTCCGTACGCGCCCTGCAGATTTTCCTGCGCAAGAACGCCAAGCTGGACCGCCTGCCCGACTTCATCATCGTCGAGGGACCATTGGCTGGCGGGCATCTGGGTTTCGGCATGGACTGGGCAAATTACGACTTGCACACGATTACTGCGGAACTGCTGGCCTATCTGAAAGCGGAACAGCTCGACATCCCTCTGATCGCCGCTGGCGGCATCTTCACGGGCAGCGATGCCGTCTCTTTCCTGGAAGCAGGCGCAGCTGGCGTGCAAGTGGCAACACGTTTTACCGTCACCGAGGAATGCGGTCTGCCACCCAAGGTCAAGCAGGAATATTACAGAGCCTCGGAAGAAGACATCATCGTCAACAGCGTTTCACCGACCGGCTACCCAATGCGCATGCTCAAAGGCACGCCCGCCATCGGCGCCGGCATCCGTCCAGGCTGCGAATCGTATGGCTATTTGCTCGACGCGACAGGTAACTGTGCCTACATCAATTCCTACAACCGCGAAGTGGCGGCTCATCCCGAGCAAAAAACCGTCGTCGTGATGGACAAGACTTGCCTGTGCACGCACATGCGCAACTTCAACTGCTGGACCTGCGGCCACTACACGTATCGCCTGAAGGACACTACGCACAAGCTGGACAATGGCGAATATCAGATCCTGACGGCCGAACACGTCTTCAAGGACTATCAATTCAGCGTCGACAACCAGATCGCCCTGCCGGAAAAAGAAGTGCAGGCCTGAATCTTCTCAGCCTGAAATAAAAATGGCGCAGCTTGCGAAGGCTGCGCCATTTTTTATGCCTGTCACATTGCCAGCAATGCCCGTTCGATCCGTTCGAACTTGGGCCGCTGCAGCACTTCCTCCTGCACGCAAGCATCCTGCAAAGCCTGCAAGATGGGCAAAGGAGTCGTACAGTGCACGAGCAACTCGCCCAGCAGCACACCAAAGGCGCGCACCTCTATACCCTGCAGCAAGTGTCCTTGCGGCGAGTCGGGCGCAAACATGGACGCTGCGCCAAAGTCGCCCAGCAGACAGGTGCCACCATGCGCATGCAAGATATTGTGGCCATACAAATCGCCATGCACGATACCGCGCGCATGCAGCTGACACATGGCCGACGCGATGCCATGGGCAATCGCCAGCACTTGTGGCACATCAAAGCGCACGCCATCGGCATACACATCGCGCGTGCATGACGCCAGGCTCGGCGGTCCCGCCAGATTGCCGAAAGCAGCGTCGATGAGCGGCATGACGAGCCCGGATGCACCTTGTGGATGCGCATCAAACGCTCCAATGATAGGAATCAGGCTAGCATGGGCACCGGCGCTGATACAGGCAGCCATTTCGCTGCGCGGCAAGCCGTCACTGGTCATCGCACCCTTGAACACTTTGACGGCGACATCAGTACGCTCATCGAGCGTTGTGCGATAAATCACGCCTGAAGCACCCTCGCCCAGCTGCTGCCCTAATGCGAGACGCTGCCACGCCACGCCAGCTGCGCCGGCATCGGCCAGCGCCGCCAGCTCCCGACCTTCAGTCAAGGGATTGCCCGCATACGCGAGCCAGCTCAGGCGTGGCAAAGACAGCAGGCAGTCGGGAAGCGCAGTGTAGCGGTTGGCGGCGATACGCACCAGTTCGAGCTGGCGGCAGTTCGCCAGGGAAGCCGGCAAGCTGGTCAAGCAATTTCCCGCCAACATGAGTTTCTGCAATTCACGGCAATTGCCTAGTTCATCGGGCAACACTTCGATGGCATTGTCGGTCAGCGTCAGCCAACGTAGTCCCGCCGGCAATGCTGCAGCCGGCACCGTGCGTATGCGGTTCGCCTTGAAGCCGATCATGCTCAGTTTCTGGCAGGAACCGAGTATGGCAGGCAAGGTGATGAACAGATTATCCGAACAAAAAATGATGCGCAACTGGTGCAGGCGCGGCAAATCGTCGGGTAGGGAGGATAGCGCATTGCCGGATAAATCTAGGATTTCAAGGCTATCGGCCAGATCGAAGATCTCACGAGGAAAGTCGGTCAAGCCGCAGGACAGCTTCAAGCGGCGCACGCCGGCCAGTTCACCAGTGCGCAATTGTTCCAGTGTATGCAAAGTAGACAAAATATCCCTTTCAAAAACCCGCCAATCTGACATGGCTAAAACCAGCAGACGAAAAAAAACCCCACCATTGCTGGCGGGGGTTT
>AHHB01000023.1 GCA_000242815.2 Janthinobacterium lividum PAMC 25724 | reverse complement strand
CACAACGGGCCATCGGTGCCAAAACACCCATCCAGGCGCTCAAAGAATGGCAGCAAAAGAAGCCGGAACTATTCGTCAAGCGCGTTTATGATCAAACGGGACTGGACACCTAGGGCCTTCAGTGCCTGGAATTTCTGGAATTGAGCGGAGAAGATTGTGATGAGTAATCGGGTGCTTAATGGGGTCGACCTGATGAAATCTGGAGATGCGCCAGCAAACAATACCGTTCGAGAGGAAGCAGTGGTCTGTTCGTGAAGCCTTGCGTATCTAACCAACACAAAATGGTCCGCGGTGCGGGGGATTTTTGGCTCCCCGCAAACCAAGGGCTATAAGCCGATTGCTGTCGTAGCGCCTGAATTTCGGCGCATAAGGGCGGGGGTCATTCCCCGGACAAGATGTATCCCTGAGTATGCAATCGAGTGGCCGGCGAGAGCCGTGTCGGATGAAAAATTGACGAGCGTAGTGAAACCAGCGCCCCGTGGAAAGGACGTTGGGGGACGGATGCCTTGGCGGGCATCCACCGACTTTTGTATCGGCTGCAAACGCGAATTCAGGTTGGCGCCTGAATGAGCGATGCCGGAATACAAATTGGCTGGAGAGTACTGGCGCAAGTCAGCGGCTCAACCAGCGGCAAGGATAGAGAAGTTCGAACCAGTTGGCCAAGGAACTCTGTTTCCTGCCTGCTGTTTGTAGTTTAAGGTCGCCGGCAACATTGTCGGCGGCCTTCCCCTCATCATGCAAAAACAACCCTTCGCCGCGCCGACCAGCTGACTGCCATGTCGCGCGCGCCATGGCCGTAGACGCCCCACCCGCGCCACAACCGTCCTTTCCGTCAAGGCCGAAATCCCGGCCGGCACCAAAAATATATCTTAGAAATTTTCGAAAACGTATAAATATTTGGAGGCCTATATCATCGCCGCGCTCCGGGAAGTCGGACTTGGTGGCACGCCGGTGAACGTTGAACGGGTCCTGAGCCTACGCGCCGACGCCGACTGCGCTCGCCGTCATCGCTACCGCAATCGCGCCAACGCCAGGATTGTCACGCCGGTCACAGCGCTTCCAGAGCCATCCGGGCGCCCTGCTGTGCGTTTGCAGCCTGGCGAACCTACGGAGCGCCTGACTATCGAAGCATATGCGCAAGAGATGTTTCGCTGTGGTGCTTCTGGAGGTTCGAGCTTCACGGTGAAATTCGCGACCAGAACAAACGAAGTCGATTACCACGTCGACCTGGATACCACCGACCGAAAAGCCTGTCGCGGGTCGTTAAAGCGATGGGCCCTGAAAGTCGGTCACAAGATTTGCGTCCCTGCCGATTGGCGACTCCGGGTTGAATGGAAGGGTCTCGCAGACCTCGGCGGGATGCTGACGCTGGATGTCCTGCCGATGGACGCGCCTGACGACATTGCACTATATGCGGCTGTATGGGCATGCCAAGACTGGGGCTATAGCGTCAAAACGCTAAGCGGGTTCATCGCCGTTGGCGTCGACGACGAGAGCTTTCACGCCGAAACCTCTGAAAAAGCCATCGCCGGCCTGCTAGAAAAATACAGTATTAGGGAGAAAGCATCGCCGCGATTACGGGCGTAGCGTCGCCCGTCGACACTTTCGTCTTCAAATACCCGTCCGTCGCCGTCGCAGGCACTTCCCACATCGAGTTCTTGCCGCCGCCTAGCCGCGCGGACAACATAAATTTCCTTTTGGAAACATGCTAATATGGATTTCCTAGAAATGTTGCTATACATGCTTAGGACCACATTACTTAGGATACAGAATATGTCGACGAAGAAAAAAGCAGTGAACAATCCGGAGAGCGGTTACGAGTTTGGCAAAGCTGCAAAACAAGTTGCACGCGCGGCGAATGCTGAACTGAACAAAGAACATGCGGGTATCGACCGTTCGAAGCTATTCCAGCAGGCTAGTACCACGGAAGAAGGCCTTCTGGAGTATGAGAAGTACGCTGTCGAGGGACTCTGCGAAGTCATTACCAAGGGTTACACTGAAGTTGGCATGCAATCCACCCAAGTTAAGCAACAGGCTGCCATCAAGCAACCTTGTAGGCCATGTATTTATGGGGCTTGTAGGCGTTGGTTTGCCGTGACCTTGATTGTCCTGGGCGATGTTGAAACGTTCGCTTGGCGATCAGAGCCAGCGCGTCGGCAAGCAAGTGGGCTGCCGCCAGCCCAAGCAGCAACGATGGCAAGAGCGGCTTGAGTACCGAATGGACATAGGCGCGGTTGATGCGTCTGTCCGTCGGCAATGCATCTTGCTGGCCGGCAGCACAGCTCGCCAACGCCTGCAGGTTATCGCATATTACCTTGGCGGCCAGATCCTGCATCAGGGCCTGCTGTGACAGTCCCGTCACGTGCTCCAGATGGAGGCGGTGTTTGAGGCGCTTGAAGGCTTCCTCGATGCGCCAGCGTTGGTGGTAGAGGTCTCCGAACAATGCGGCAGGGAATTGTTCAACGTCCAGTAAGTTAGTCATCAGAACACGCACCTTGCCGGTCGAGGCAACATGGCGTATCAGGCGCACGGTCTGCAGCTCAATGGGACATTCATAGTCAATCGCATCGCGTCGATCCGGCGCCCGCAGCGTGACGATCTGCTCCTGCAGCCCCGACTTCAGAAACTGATTGACGCAGGGAAAGCCGCCACCGCGCGCCTGTTCGACACGCATGCAGAAGGCAATGTGGCGCTGGTTCAATACGGCAGGCATCCAATAGCACGGGTAGCCTCGGTCGAGTAACAGCAGATCATCCTTGCCAAGCCGGTCGAGCTGTTCGAACAGCATCTGGCGTTCACCGACGTCGGTGCTGTATAGCGAGGCCGAGAGCATCAATTCGGCACCGGGTAGAAACAAGCCAAACACCAGTTGATCGGCCACGGCAGCACGTTTGACATGGCTGGCGCGCAAGCCAAAGCGAACGGTCGAGGCGTCAGCGGCGACCAGCCTGAAACCGTGCCAGCGTGGCAGGTAGCCATGCTGCTGTGCTTGTGCAATGAGCCAGTCGTTAAGCTCTGGCATGGCCGTGGTGGCAAGTTTTGAGCGTGCCTGAGCGAAAGCCTGGGCGCTCACCTCGTGCGTCAGTTGCGCCTGCTGTTGCAGATGACCAAAGAATTCATCAAGTTCGGTTTGCACACTCTTGCGCATGCCGGTAAGCATGAGCGCCACCAAGGACGGTAGTGGCAGTTTGCGGCGCCGTTGAAACGCTGTTGGATGATCAGGATGGCGGGCGGTAAGACGAAACTGGTCGGATTGAAGATGGTCGGAGAAATCGGACAGCAAGGAAGCGAGCGACATGAAAGGCCAATGAAGATCAAAAGACCTTCATTGGCCGCCGCCTTGCCGCTGTCGAAAAAAGAGAGGTCAGCAAGGCGGCGGCCGCGCAAAGCCGGTGCCACGTCAAGCACTATTTCATTGATTTGCCATCAATTGCGCGGGCTTGCTCCTTAACTTGGGTGGATTGAGTTGGCATGGGGGGCCTACTGCGCTCGCTACTGGAGATTGTTCACCAGTGCGACGCCGAAGCAGCTGAGGCAGCCAAGGGCGGTGATGACGAGCGGGATTCGAAAGCGCGGTATGCGGTTGCTAAGCATCTGCGTATGATGACGATGATGAGCCGGCCGGAATACGTTGGCGCAATCGAGATGCTCGCTGCACAGCAAGCTCCATAAAGTGAGTTTTTGATTCAAGCCCTCGTGGAGAAATTCTCGGGGGGTTTTTTTCGTCCCGCTATTTGGTTGGTTCTCTTTGCCCACCAGGATATTGTCAAAAACGGCCTGTTAGGGCCGAAGTGGTTGCAGATATGAAATCGGCGGTCGGCGCTTTCATCACGAAAGATGGAAGGTGCACCATTGACGTCAGCCTTGATGACGCGCGCAACTCGGGCAGCTGCGAGTACGGCTTCCGCTCCTGGTGCGAGTCGGTCGGCATTGATATCGCCCGCGTGCAGGTGCCGACTGCTGACTTGCTGGAAGGGTTTCGACGCATGCCCGAGACTGAGGTCCGCCGCGCGGTGTTGCGCGCGGTCCGGCGCAATCGCACCGATTGCACTGTCTAAGTTGGCCAACGCACTGGGGCCGCAATATAGCACTGACGATTGCAGGTTGAACCTAGGGACTGCCGACTTCATTGCCGGAAATCTTCTGCTAATAAGCGATATCAGAGCACGGTAGCACAGCGGCCCTGCACTCCGTCATCTGCCATATCGTATAGACGATATTTTACCTTCCACAAAGACACCAAAAAAACGAACAATTACATTCTGACATTGCATTAAGGACTCTGCTATTCGAAATTATCGTCACTTAGCCCAGTGCAAAAACTCAGTAGGGAAACTCATATCGTCGAAATTGAGCCTTTCAAGGTATGGCAACAATGCCGCCGGTTGATACCCATTGCCATATTCCTGTTCACTTCCGAGCTCCCGGAAGAACTCTCGGTCTTTGTCTCTCGTAAGCTGGCGTCCCGATAACACTTGAGAAATCCCTGCCGGCCAGACAGCAACCGCTTGAGCTTGTCTAATACGGTCCTCAAACAGGTGTCGAAAACTATGAGAACCAAAGCCTTTACCGAACCCTAGTGTGTCTCGGACATAACGCAGGAAGCTCTGTTCGAATGCACGCCCCCACATTGGCGTCTTTCCCCCAGGCGTAGGTACTGATGACGCGAAAAGGGGAACCTGCGCACCACTCGATTGAACACGCTGCTCAATATACTGCAATAAACCAAGCTCAATCAACTTCGGGTGAACGGGGATAGTCCTGAGAACGTTATCGTTTTTTACGCTGCGGCCAGGCAGTGCAATGGCCGCTTTCACTTGACCGGCTTTCGCGAGCATAGGTTGCTCCGCTTGATTGTCATCGCCGGGTATTTCAACCTGAAACTTGAAGCACAACACGCCATCAACTGACACGATATCACTGGTCATTAACTGCAAGAATTCCCGGACCCTCATACCATGAAGTAAGCCGATGAGCGGGCCGAAGTAACGCGCAGCCAAGTCACTGCCCAGCTTGCCGCGAAATTGTCTAGAGTGCGGTGCATACCATTCGGATTGGAACAGCGTATTGATTTGGGCACGTGAAAATGGGAAACGTGGATTTTCTCGTTTCTTACGCTCTGCCTCGGCCAACTTCGGCATCAACTCAACCTTACCGACAGGGTTGTCGCCCTTCATCAACGCCTTGGTACGAGCAAGCGAGAACATCTGGCTCAGAGCCCTTTTTACATGGCCGTCAACATATTTTTGTGACCATTTTTCGGGGGCGCTAAACAATTTGTACTCAAAGAACCTATACACGTCATTCGACGTCACTTCATCAAGAAGGACATCCCCTTTGAAGTCGATGAACTTGTTCCAAATCGAGATTGCCATACTGAGTGGTTTGGGTCCCACCAATTTCGATTTGTAAGCAATGAATTCGTCATTCATGGAAGACAGGCAGGTACCAGCTTGCGGGACCATGCTCTGTTCAGCCGGTTGCTCGCCATTGTTGCGCGCAGCAATAAACTCATGGGCTCTCTTCTCCGATTGTGCAAAAGCACGAATCAGGTCCGGGAACAGAGGGTCTGTCTGTTCGAGTTTATAACCCAAGGTGAGGCTCCAGTCATCGACCGCCTCAACAATATCAGCCCATCGCGACGAGGCGCGCCCTTGGGCCAAAATACTGCGCATGCCGGCATCGGTATGCTTGCAGAATGTCTCGATTTCACGAAGAAGTTCATCGTCAAGCCCGGCATCGCCGTATCGCTCTTTGTTGTCAGTATGGAGCCATGAGTTTAGACGAGCACCACATATTTGCTGAATGAGTGACTTCGTAAGCGGGGTCGACAACGACACTTCTGGCTTTACCGCCAATTCATGGAGGTCATGCCACTCGCGACGCTTCTTGGCAACAATTTCCGCGCCAATCACTTTTGCGCGGCGCAAGTCGGCAGTGCCGGTCGAGCAGCGAAAGGAATGGTCTTTTTTATTAAGGAAAGGCTGGATGGAGGTAGGTGCGGTAAGACGAACATAGTAGTTCACACTACGTCCGTCCTCACGACGATAGAGGTACTTTGGCAAGGCGTTTTCCTTATCTTTGTCACACTGTTTTGTCACACCTGTCTCCAAAAACGCTTTTAGAAACAGTAAGATAAGGGAAATCAACTACTTATGCAATTCTGGCGGAAGCGGTGAGATTCGAACTCACGAACAGTGTAACCCGTCGCTAGTTTTCAAGACTAGTGCCTTCAACCACTCGGCCACGCTTCCTGTTGGCAGCATTATACATAAAGGTCGGCGGCTTACCAATGGCTAGTGGCGGCGGGGGCTAATTTATCCGAGGGGCAAGGGGCGGGGTCTGTGTATGCGCTGGCATCATGAACGGAAGCGCTACAAGCCCCAGTTTTCCCGCAGCGCTCTTTCAAACTCCAGCGCAGGTAGCGGACGCGAGAACAGATAGCCTTGCACTTCGTCGCAACCCGCACTCTTCAGGAAGGCCAGTTGTTCGGCCGTTTCCACGCCTTCTGCGATCACTTTGTGGTGCAGTTGCTGGGCGATGCTGATGATGGTGCTGGCGATGGCGCAGTCGCTGGCGTCGGTGGGGATGCCGGTGGTAAATGAGCGGTCGATCTTGAGCGTGTCGATGGGGAAGCGTTTCAAATAGGACAGGCTTGAGTAACCGGTGCCGAAGTCGTCCAGCGACAAGGCCACGCCCAGCGCCGTGATGCGGTCCATGATGCCGATCACGCGTTCGATGTTGTGCATCAGCGTGCTTTCCGTGATTTCCAGTTCCAGCCAGGCCGCCTCCAGGCCGTAACGGGCCAGGGTGGCCGCTACTCTGGCGGGCAGCGCTGACGTGAATTCGCGTGCGGAGACGTTGACGGCCAGGCGGATCGGCGGCAGGCCCGCCAGTTTCCACGCTTGCGCCTGGGCGCAGGCCGCTTCCAGCACCCATTCACCCACCTGCACTACCAGGCCCGTCGATTCGGCCAGGGGAATAAACTCGGCGGGCGGGATCATGCCGTGCTGCGGGTGGAGCCAGCGCACCAGCGCTTCGGCGCCGATGATGCGACCGCTCGCCAGCGCGTATTTCGGCTGATAGTGCAGCAACAATTGCTGTTCTAATAAAGCCTGGCGCAAGCCTGTTTCCAGGCGCATGCGTGCCTGCATGCCCACATTCATGTCATGGCTGTAGAAGGCCACGCTTTCCGCTTCGCCGCCGCTGTCCTGCTTGGCGCGGTACATGGCGATGTCGGCCAGGCGCAGCAGGGTTTCCGCGTCTTGCCCATCTTGCGGATACACGCTGATGCCGATGCTGGCGCCCACGCGCAAGTCGTGGCCTTCGATCAGGAACGCTTGCACCAGGGAAGCGAGCAGCTTTTGCGCCACCATGCTGGCTTCGAAATGCTGGCCGATGTCGAACAGGCCAACAGCGAACTCGTCTCCGCCCAGGCGCGCCACCAGGTCTTGCTCGCGCAACACCGTGCGGAAACGCACGGAGACCTGACGCAGCAGTTCATCGCCGATACGCCGGCCCAGGGTGTCGTTGATCAGCTTAAAGCGGTTCAAGTCGATGAACAGCACGCAGCCGAGCATCTTGCTGCGCTGCGCCACGGAGAGGGCCTGGTCGACCAGCTTGGCCAGCAAGGTGCGGTTGGGCAGGCTCGTCAGCGGGTCGTAGTAGGCCAGGTGATGCAGGCGCTCTTCAGCCAGTTTGCGTTCCGTGATGTCCGTCAGGTAGGCGATGAGTCCGATCGGCTTGTCGTCCATATCCTGCAATGGCGACAAGGACAGGCTGGCCCAGAAGATCTCGCCTGATTTTTTTCGGCGGCGCACCTCCATCAGGCGCCCGCCCTGCTCCAGGAAGGCGTCGTGGAACGCCGTATCTTCGTCGTCGTACAGGAACAAAATATTACGCCCCACGGCTTCCACCGAGGTGTAGCCAAACAGGCGTTCGGCGCCCTTGTTCCAGCTGGTGATGTAGCCGGTCAAGTCCATCGTCAGCACCGATTCGTGCAACTGGTCGAGGATTTGCGTCTGCTGCGCCAGCAAGGCTTCAACCTGCGCAAAGGCATGGGTCGAGCGTTGCGCCAGCGAATGCACCTGCAGCACGCCGGCCGTCAGCGAGGCCAGGCTGGCCAGTTGGCGCCGGTCAGCGTCGCCGTACAGGCTGCGTCCCGCAACGCGGTAATGGCCGAAGCAATGGCCATCGAAACTGATTTCCTGCAGCAAGGCCGGTGTATCGCACGAAGAAAGCGCGGGCAGTGCAGCGGCGTCCACGCTGGCCGCAGGCAGGAACTGTCCATGCGGGCTGGCCATCACGACGCTGGCGATACGCCCCAGCTCATCGACCAGCGCAGGGCCGCGCAAACGCATGACGGCATCGCACAGGGCGGCGCTGTCACCGAGGTAATCCGACACCGGCAGCAACGTCATGCTAGAGGTTCCGGCTAACCTGGATGGCCCACTGGTAGGCCTGTAACAGGCTGCACCAATAGCTTGCTCCATCGATGTCGGCGCGGCGCAAGGCTTCGGGCGACGGCGTGGCGCTTTCAACCAGCGCCAGCAAGTTGCCCAGTTCGCCGTTGCGTTCCAGCAAGGCGGCGCTCACTTCAGGCGCCAGGTTCAGGCTCGGGATGATGGCTTGCATGGGCATGCCCAGCAAGACGTCGAGCAGGGAAAACACGCCTGCCATGAAGGCCAGGTCTTGCGCGTCGCGGTCACCGCCGCGCACTTGGCACAGCGCTTCCATCTGCGCCGCGCGCACGGCCGCCAGCGGCAGTAGCGCGTGGATCTTGCCATCGTCTTGCTGGCGCGCATACAACAGCAGTTGCAGCCAGCGCTGCAACTGGCGCCGGCCCAGCAAGCTGATAGCCTGGCTAAAGCTGGAAATCGGCGCCGTGAAACCGAAGGCGGCTGAATTAACCAGTTTCAATAAATGATAGCTGAGCGATGGGTCCTGCTTGAGCGGCACTTCCAGTTCGTGCGCGTCGGCATCGCGGGCCAGCAGGCCCAGCAGCGCCAGCACACGGCGTCGCGACGTCGCATCTTCCGGCGTGCTTTTCTGGCGCGCATGCTGCAAGGCATAGTCGCCGGCGAACCAGCTCACGCCGATTTCTTGCAACTCGGCAAGCTGTTCGGCGTCGACGATGTTGTAGGCCAGATGCGGTCCCGGCAGGGGCAGCAGCTGATGCAGGGCCGGACGGACGCCGGCCGCGTCAAAGCTCAGCGCGCGCGCGTCGACCTGCGCCGCCGCCACGGGACCGGCATCGGCGCCATCGAGAATGATGCGATAGCCAGCGTCGCGCCATTGCTGGCATTTTTTCTGGATCTGCTTGTCGCCGGCAAGATGCACTGGCAAGCGGAAAATGGTGCGTTGCGGCGCCAGTTGCGCCAGCACGGCCTCATCCACGCCATGCGGGTCGAGCAAGGGAATGATGCAGTCGAGCGGTGCCAGGAAGGCATACGCATCAGCAGCGCCTAGCGCCGCCAGCAGTGGTGCCATCGAGGCCTGCGGTACATGCAAGGTGACAGCGACCCACTCGTTATGAGCATTGGACACTGCTTGCAATCCCACCAACGGAAACAGGTTTGATTCAGACGCTGACATCGGTATCTCAGTGTGGGTAGGGCGCCATAGTAAGTAAACTGAACAGCATAGGCATCCCTGGCCCGACAGGGGTGCCATTTCAACAGCGAGGGTCATTCTATCCGAATCTCACTCAAGAAACAGTTTAATTTTAGCAATATATATTCAAAAAAAACAGTTCGCCGGGAGACTAATCCTTGCAAGTCAAGCAATTCTCAGCTTGTCAGCCTGTCTTCTGCGCCATGCAGTTGTAACGTTGCGTGACACAGACCCGGCACCGCGCGCACCTTCTCAGGCACTGCCACCATGTGCATGCTCGACCGCATACTTGATCAATTCAGCCTGCCCCTCGATCCCCAGCTTGCGCTTGATATTGAGGCGGTGCGTCTCCACCGTGCGCACGCTCAAGTCCAGGTCGCGCGCGATCTGCTTGTTCGACTGGCCCGCCGCGATGTGCTGCAGCACTTGCTGTTCGCGCGTGGTGAGAAAGGAATCGTGCACTTGCGGGCGCGACAATTGCCGCGCCAGGCCAGCGCTGTAATAAATACCGCCGGACATCACCGTCTCGATGGCGAAGACGATATCTTTCCCTGGGGCATCTTTAAGCACATAGCCGCGCGCGCCGGCGGCGATGGCTTGCGACACATATTCGAGCTTGTCGTGCATGGACAAGATGAGCACGGCAATCTGCGGAAACGCCTGCTTGAACAGGGCGGTTGCTTCAATCCCATTCGTGCCGCGCATATTAATATCCATTAACACGAGGTCCACCTGATGCATGCGCGCCTGACTTAAGGCTTCGTCGGCGCCACCCGCTTCGGCCACCACGTCGAAATGCGCTACCGCCTCCAGGCGCGCGCGCAAGCCGTCGCGAACGAGGGGATGGTCGTCCACCAGCAGGATGTTGATCGTCTTGGTCATGATTGCGTATCTATCAGTGTGTGGATGGAAGACCGAGCCGCGCCAGCACCAGAGTGCCGGCCGGTGAAGAAGTGATGTGCAGGCTGCCGCCGATGGCTTCCATGCGTTCCGTCATGTTGCGCAGGCCGATGCCGCGCTGCGGGTGCAGGGCGATGCCATCGAAATCGAAGCCGCCGCCGTTATCCTCGATGCGCAACTCGACCGCCCTGCCCGCCTCGTGCAGGCTCACTTCCACGCCGCTGGCGTGGGCGTGGCGCTCACAATTCGTCAACGCTTCTTGGGCGATGCGGAACAACACGGTGTTGACCATGTCGGGCAAGCCCTCGCCCGCCGCCGCCGGACTGGCCGTGAAACTGGCTCGCACGCTGCTGCTGTCATTAAATTCATGCGCCAGGTGGTCAAGCGCGGCGGCCAGGCCCAGGTCGTCAAGAATGGCCGGGCGCAGGTTGTGCGAAATGCGCCGCACCTCGCCGAGCACCTTGTTCAGTTGATCGGCGGCCCGCTCGAAAGTGGCAGGCGCCTTTTCTTTCTGTTCAGCATTGCCGGCCAGGCGCGCGATGCCCGCCTCGATCTGTAGTTTGATGGACACCAGCCACTGGCTGATGCCGTCATGCAAGTCGCGCGACAGTCGCGCCCGCTCCTCCTCCTGCGACTCGACCACGCGCTGCGCCAGCACTTTCAGCTTCGCATCGGCCACGCGCAATTCGCGCAAATTGAGTACCAGACCGCAGGCGGCCACCACCAGTGAACCGAGGATGGCGATGGCGGCGATCAATTCCATGGTCGAGCGGATATTGCGCGACTGCTGGGCGTCGACCTTGGCCAGCGCCTGGTCCACGTCATCCATGTAGATGCCGGTACCCATCATCCAGCCCCATTCCGGCATCAATATCACATAGCCAAGCTTGGGCGCGGACTTGTTGGTCGACGGCTTGATCCAGTTGTAGCGCTCGAGGCCGCCGCCGCTGCGCGCCCGCCGCATCAGGCGCTGGATGGTCAGATTGCCGTCGGCGTCGCGCAATTGCCACAAATTTTGCCCCACCAGTTCGGGCTGGCGCGGATGCATCAGCGAATTACCCTGCAAATCGTAGATGAAAAAATAACCATCGTCGCCATAGCTGAGGGCCGACAGGATGCGCTTGGCTTGCTCTTGCGTAGCGCCATCCTTGCGTCCCGACTCGACTAGCTGCGCGATGGAGTGACTGGCCAGGGTGACGTAATGCTTGAGTTCGGCTTCCTTGCTGGCCAGATAGGCCTGCTGGATGGTGGCGCGCTGCTGCTCGGCCAGGCTGATCGCCTGGTGTCGCACGGCAAACGCGATGGCACACAGCGCAAGAATGAGCGGCGTGATGGCCAGGAAGATGACTTCTGTCTGAGTTTCATGGCCTTGCGCGCTCCGGCGGCGTGGATACGGGTGGGAATGTGTGATTTTACGTCGCCGGGCCGCGACCACCCTACGTAGTAATACTGAGCGCTACTGCGTAGTGGTGCGCTTGCGGCAATTATACGATTCCTGAATACTCGCCATAAGCTGTAAATACACCAAAAGTAACATCAAACTGGCGACGACCAGGAGCAGTACACCATCATCGCACGGCATAGCGCCCGTCAAATCTCTGGAGGAAGCATGAACCGCATTTTCAAACAGCTCGGCTGGGCAGCGCTTGCGCTAGCCGGCGCCGGGTCCCTGGGCGTCGTCGCCCTGCAACGTGGCGAGCCGATCAGCGCGATCTGGATCGTCATCGCCGCCGTCTGCGTCTACCTGATCGCCTATCGTTTCTACAGCCTGTTCATCGCCGACAAGGTGCTGGGGCTAGACGCGCGCCGCATGACGCCCGCTTTCAAGCACAACGATGGCCTCGACCATGTACCGACGAATAAATATGTGCTGTTCGGCCACCACTTCGCCGCGATTGCCGGCGCCGGCCCCCTGGTCGGCCCCGTGCTGGCAGCACAGATGGGCTATCTGCCTGGCATGCTGTGGATACTGGCCGGTGTCGTGTTTGCCGGCGCGGTACAGGATTTCATCGTGCTGTTCATTTCCATGCGCCGCGATGGCCGCTCGCTGGGCGACCTGATCAAGGCTGAACTGGGCGAAATTCCCGGCATGATCGCCTTGCTCGGCTGCTTCATGATCATGGTCATCATCCTGGCCGTGCTGGCCTTGATCGTGGTCAAGGCACTGACCGGCTCCCCATGGGGCAGCTTTACCGTGATGGCGACGATCCCCATCGCCCTGTTCATGGGCGTGTACTCGCGCTTCATCCGCGTGGGTCGCATCGGCGAAATTTCCATCATCGGCTTCGTGCTGCTGATGCTGGCCATCATCGGTGGCCAATATGTACAGGAACACGCCGTTCTCGGCCCGATGTTCACCTTCACGGGCACGGAACTGACGTGGATGCTGATCGGCTACGGCTTCATCGCTTCGGTGCTGCCCGTGTGGCTGCTGCTGGCGCCGCGCGACTACCTGTCGACGTTCCTGAAAATCGGCACGATTCTGGGCCTGGCCATCGGCATCATCGTCGTCGCGCCCTACCTGAAAATGCCGGCCATGACCAAGTTCATCGACGGTTCCGGCCCGGTCTGGTCAGGCAATCTGTTCCCCTTCCTGTTCATCACGATTGCCTGCGGTGCCGTTTCCGGCTTCCACGCGCTGATTTCCTCGGGCACCACGCCGAAGATGATTGAAAACGAAAGCCACGCCCGCTTCATCGGCTATGGCGCCATGCTGATGGAATCGTTCGTTGCCATCATGGCCCTGGTGGCCGCCTCGACCATTGAGCCGGGCATCTATTTCGCCATGAACAGCCCGGCCGCCCTGATCGGCACCACGGCCGAGTCCGCCGCACAGGCGATCTCGCAATGGGGCTTCTATGTGACGCCGGAAATGCTGACGCAAACGGCCAAGGACGTTGGCGAGCACAGCATCATTTCGCGCGCAGGCGGCGCACCGACCCTGGCGGTCGGCATGGCGCAAATCCTCTCGGGCGCCATCGGCGGCCAGGCCATGATGGCCTTCTGGTACCACTTCGCCATCCTGTTCGAGGCGCTGTTCATCCTGACGGCCGTCGATGCAGGCACGCGTGCGGGCCGCTTCATGCTGCAAGACTTGCTGGGCAGCTTCGTGCCAGCGCTGAAACAGACGGAAAACGTCATCGCCAACCTGCTGGCCACGGGCCTGTGCGTGGCGGCCTGGGGCTACTTCCTGTACCAGGGCGTGGTCGATCCATTGGGTGGCATCAACACCTTGTGGCCATTGTTCGGCATCGCCAACCAGATGCTGGCGGCCATCGCGCTGATCCTCGGCACCTGCGTGTTGTTCAAGATGAAAAAGGGCCAGTACGCCTGGGTGACCATCACGCCGACCATCTGGCTGCTGCTGTGCACGCTGACGGCAGGCTGGCACAAGATTTTCGACGCCAATCCGCGCGTGGGCTTCCTGGCGCATGCGAAGAAGTACTCGGCCGCGCTCGACCAAGGCACCTTGCTGGCGCCAGCCAAGTCGGTAGCGCAGATGCAGCAGATCATCTTCAACGATTACCTGGACGCCGGCCTGGCCGCCTTCTTCGTCATCGTCGTGATCAGCGTGCTGTTCTTCGGTATCCGCACCGTCATGAAGGCACGCGCCGACAGCAAGCCAAGCACCAGGGAAACACCGTTCCAGGCCATGCCCACGGTGCAATAATGATCGATGAGATCATCAAGGCTGGACGGTATCTGGGGCAAAGCATGCGGCTGATGTGCGGCTTGCCCGAGTACGACACCTACGTGGCGCACCGGGAAGTGACCCATCCCGGCGAGCCGATGATGACGTATGAAGAGTTCTTCCGCGAACGCCAGGAGGCGCGCTATGGCGGCGCCGGCAAACGCGGCGGTTGTTGTTAATACCGGGGTCAGACCCGAAGGGTCCGACCCCGACTATATTTAGTTCCCCTCCCCCCTCTTCCCTTAGACCCACATCAACATCGGGACATGTCTTCACGTCTATATTTTTCCAATAGGCATTAAAAAACAGTCAACAGGTCGACCGGAGAAGCGCCGCCACCATGTTCAATTTCCAACGCTCCAGCATCAGTCAGAAGCTGACCATGATCTCGGTGCTGTCGTCGGGCTGCGCGCTGCTGCTCGTGTTCGTGGCGTTTGCGCTGACGTCCGTACTCAGCCACAAGGACGATGAAGGCCAGCAGTTGCTGTCGCTGGCGCAGGTGATCGGTGCGGCCAGCGCGGCGCCATTGCTGGCGGGAACATCGGCGCAGCCACAGGCGCAACAAGTGCTGGCGGCGCTGGCGGCGCGCGAGGAAATTACCCAGGCGGCCCTGTTCGACCGGGACGGACGGCTATTCGCCTTGTACCGCTCGGCGCAGCATGAAAAGGAGCGGGGGGCACTGGCCATGGCGGAAGACCTGGACCCGGCACTGCTGGCCGACATCGCCGCGCAGACGGTCAAGCAGCCGGTCAAGCAGACGATCACGCAGGGCGGTGGCCCGACGCTGACCTCCGCCATGCGTCTGTACCGTCCCATCTACTGGCCAGGCGAGGCGCAACAGCTGATCGGCGCCGTGCTGATCGAGGCGGACTTGAAGCACATGTGGCGTAACATCGGGCGCCACGTGGGCGCCCTGGTCGGCGCCACCGTATTTGCCTTTTTGGTGGCCGTGTTCCTGGCGCGGCGCTTCAAGAGCGTGATTGCCGAGCCGATCACCAAGCTCATTGATACGGCGCAAAAAGTGTCGCGCAGCCAGACCTATAGCCACCGTATCGCGCACCAGCGCAGCGACGAGCTGGGCGTGCTGATCGACAGTTTCAACGATATGCTGGCGCAGATCGATAGCCGCGACAGCACCCTGGCCAATTATCGCGACCAGCTCGAGCGCCAGGTAAGCGTGCGCACGGCGCAGCTGGAAAAGGCCAAGGATGCGGCGGAGGCTGCCAGCCAGGCAAAAAGCGCCTTCCTCGCCACCATGAGCCATGAAATCCGCACGCCCATGAATGGCGTGCTGGGCATGACGGAACTGCTGCTGGCCAGCGCTTTGAGCCCGCAGCAGCGCCACTACACGAGCATGGTACAGCGCTCGGGGCAGAATTTGCTGGTGATCATCAACGACATCCTCGACTTTTCCAAGATCGAGGCGGGCAAGCTCAGCGTGGAGTACATCCGCTTCAATTTTCGCGAATTGCTCGATGACATAGAACACGTGTTCACACCGCAAGCGGAGGCGAAAAATATCAGCCTGGAATTCGATATCGCGTTTGATATCCCCATCGCCATTTGCGGCGACCCATACCGTTTGCGCCAAATCATTGTCAACCTGCTCGGTAACGCCATCAAGTTTACGGAAACGGGCAAGGTCACCGTGAAAGTGGCCGTATGCAGCGAAGATGCGCCTGGCGTGGGCTTGCGCTTCGAAGTGCACGACACGGGTATCGGCGTATCGAACGAGGCGCAGGCGCGCATCTTCGAATCGTTCTCGCAGGCGGACGGCTCGACCACGCGCAAGCACGGCGGCACGGGCCTGGGATTGACGATCTCGAAACAGCTGGTGGAACTGATGGGCGGCACTATCGGCGTTGATAATGCTTTAACGCAAGGATCAATCTTCTGGTTCGAAGTAAATTTCGATAAGCGGCGGGTCGACAGCGACGACCCGTCCTTTAACCTGAAAACCACGCGAGGATTACGCGCCTTGATCGTCGACCATACACCCGCCACGCGCGCCGTGCTGGAGCGGCAACTGGCCAGCTGGCACATCGTCAGCGACAGCGCCGACACGGCCAGCGACTGCCTGCGCAAGCTGCGCGCGGCCGCGCAGGCCGGCACGCCGTATGCCGTGGCCCTGCTCGACATGGAATTGCCGCGCACCAGCGGCCTGGCCCTGGCCGCCACCATCAAGAGCGACCCGCTGCTGGCCGAGCTCAAGCTTTTGCTGCTCAGCACGCAGCGCACGGCGGCCGATCCGGTGCAGCGGCGCGAGGCGGGCGTGGCTTTCCAGCTGATCAAGCCAGCCCGCGAATGCGACCTGTTCGACTGCATCGTCACGCCGCCGCGCGCCGGCGATAGCCTGCGCTTGGTGGCACCGCACGCAGCGCGCCCTGCAGTACGCCATCCCGGCCGGCGCCAGCGCCGCCGCGTACTGCTGGCCGAGGACAATCACGTCAACGTGGAAGTGGCGCTGGCCATGCTCGACAGCCTGGGTCTGGACGTGGTGTGCGCGCGTAACGGCGAAGAAGCCTTGCAGGCGGCGCAGGCCGAGGATTTCGATTTGATACTGATGGATTGCCAGATGCCCGTGATGGACGGCTTTGCCGCCACGGCGGAAATTCGCCGCCACGAACAGCAGTGCGGCCACGCGCGCGTGCTGCCCATCGTCGCCATCACGGCCAATGCACTGCAGGGCGACCGCGAAGCGTGCCTGGCGGCCGGCATGGACGATTACCTGAGCAAGCCTTTCACGCAGCAGGACCTGGGCCACACGATCGCCCGCTGGATCACCCTACCGCGCGCAGCCACCGTGCACCACAGCGAAGTGCCGCAGCCGCAAACGCCGCCAGTAGTGCCACCCGAGGTGACGCCACCCGCCTCCCCGCCAGCGGGCCAGGCACTGAACCGGCAGGCGCTCGACAACATCCGCGCCCTGTCGCGCACCGATGGCGATGCCCTGCTTGAGCGGGTCATCCAGGCCTTTGTCGGCGAGACGCCGCGCCAATTGAACGCCATGCGCGCAGCGATTGCCGGCGCGGACGCGCAGGCGCTGCGCAAGGTGGCGCACAGCCTCAAGTCGGGCAGCGCCAACGTGGGCGCCGATGGCCTGTCGCAGTTGTGCAAGGAGATGGAAAAACTGGGCCACGCCGGCAGTACCGAGGGCGCGGCTATCCTGCTGCAGCAGATGCAGCAAGCCTTCCTGGCCGTCAGCGAATCGCTAAGCGCCATCCTCGTGAAGGAACACTGACATGACAGCGCACCTCTCCCACCCACGCGGCCTGGTGCTGGTCGCCGACGACGATCCCGTGATGCGATTGCTGATGCGCCAAATGCTCACGCAGGTGGGCCTGGACGTGATCGAGGCCGAAGACGGCGTGCAAGCCTTGGCCAGCTACAAACACAACGAGCCGGACCTGGTCATGCTCGACGTCGACATGCCGTGCCTCGATGGCTTTGCCGTGTGCCACCAAATCCGGCTCCAGGCAGTCGGGGGTACGGTGCCCATCATCATGGTCACCGGCGGCGACGAACTGGAAGCGGTCACGCACGCCTATGAAGTGGGTGCCACGGATTTCATTTCCAAGCCCATCAACTGGCCCATTCTCGGACACCGCGTGCTATACGTGCTGCGCGCCAGCGACGCCATCGCCCGGCTGCGCATCGCCGACGCGCACAACCGCGCGGTGCTCGCTGCCATTCCCGACACCTTCTTTCGCCTGAACCGCGAAGGCTATTATCTCGACTATGAACAGGGCCACGAGGCCAGCGCGGGCTTTTCCATCAGTGACTGCGTGGGCAGCCATATCGGCGACGTGCTGCCGCCCGAAATTGCCGCGCGCCTGCTCGACCAGGCGCACGCCGTGCTGGCCACGCAGCACATCGGCTCGGTCGACTACACACTCACGCACGAAGACAGCACGCGCCATTTTGAAGCGCGCCTGGTCGCGACGGGGACCGACGAGGTGCTGGGCCTGGTGCGCGACATCAGCGAGCGCAAGCGCACCGAAGAGCAGATCCGTCGCCTCGCCTATTGCGACAGCCTGACGGGCATCCCCAACCGCCAAGCGTTCCTGGAAACGCTGGAACACGAGCTGCAGCGCTCGAAAGAGCACGACAAGAAATTCGCCGTTCTGTTCATGGACCTCGATGCCTTCAAGCGCATCAACGATACCCTGGGGCATGACGTGGGCGACCATTTGCTCAAGGTGGTGTCGGAGCGCCTGCATGAAACCATCCGCCCCAGCGACCTGGTGCTGCACGCCGAACACGAGTGTGTAGCCACCTTCGGCGCCAGCAACCTGGCGCGCCTGGGCGGCGACGAATTCACGATCTTGATTCCCGACCTGGAGCGGGTGGAAGATGCGCTGAACGTGGCGCACCGGGTCAAGGAAGCCATGCGCCGACCATTCATGATCGAGGGGCACGAGATTTTCGTCACGGCCAGCATCGGCATTTCGCTCTATCCGGAAGATGGCGAGGACTGCAACTCGCTGCTCAAATATGCGGACACGGCCATGTACCACGCGAAGAACTGCGGCAAGAACAATGCCAAGCTCTACAGCTCTTCACTGACGATGGAAATCATGAGCCACGTCAAGATGGAAGTCGGTTTGCGCAAGGCATTGCAAAACAACGAGCTGTATTTGCTGTACCAGCCGCAGATCGACGTGCCCAGCACGCAAATCGTCGGCGTGGAAGCACTGGTGCGCTGGCGCCATCCCGAACGGGGCATCATTTCACCCACGGAATTTATTCCGCTGGCCGAAGAAACAGGACTGATCGTCCCCATCGGCGAATGGGTGCTGCGCACGGCGTGCAACCAGGCCAAGGCCTGGCAAGGCGATGGCGGACGGGCCATCCGCATGGCCGTCAACCTGTCGGCCAAGCAATTCAAGGATGAGAACCTGATGCAGATTGTGCTCTCGGTCCTGGCCGATACGGGCCTGGACGCGCGCCTGCTGGAGCTGGAGCTGACGGAGGGCACCTTGATGGACGATGCGCGCGCCACCATGGCGACTCTGGAGCAGTTGCGCGGCATCGGCGTGTACCTGTCGATCGACGACTTCGGCACCGGCTACTCATCGATGAATTACCTGAAACGCTTCGACGTGCGAGCCTTAAAAATCGACAAGAGTTTTATCGCCGGCTTGCCGCAAGACACAGAAAACGCGGCCATCACGCGCGCCATCATCGCCATGGCGCATGGCTTGAAAATGGTGGTCGTGGCCGAAGGCGTGGAGACGGACGAACAACTGCTGATGCTCGAAGAGTACGGCTGCGACATGGCGCAAGGCTATTTCCTGGGCCATCCCTTGCCGCACGACACGATCACGGCCATGCTGGCCCGACAGACGGGCCAGTTGCTCAGCGACAAAACTAGAGTACTTCGAAGGCAAGGATTTGCGTGACTTGCTGCGCGTTAAAATTATCGTCAGAAATCATTATCAGACTGCGGTGGCCATTTTCCAGGCGCGGGCCCCAGCTGATGCCTTCGATATTGTCGATTTTCGCCAGGCCGATCTTTTCCAGGTCCAGCAGCAATCGTTTGCGCACCGGTACATACGTGGCACCCGCCAACGCCGGCATGGCCTCAATATCGGTGGCGCCCTGCGTTTCCATCGCGTAGATACGCACATGATTGGCATACACGCCCTCGGCGTTTTCCACGCCGGCCCGTTCCACCACCAGCAACTGATGGTCATTGACGGCAAGGATTTCCGACACGCCATTGTCCGCCTCGCGCCCCGGTGCGGGCCGCGAAGCGACCGGCTCAATCGGATACGCATACTGGGCCAGCACCTTGCCAGTGCGGTCCAGGCGCGTGATGCGCGTCACGGAACCGTGTTCGGGCGTGGCCGGCGGGCCATCCTGGTACAGGGCCGCTTCCATGCCCAGCCACAGGCTCTTGCCATCGGCGGAAAACGACAGCGCTTCAAAGCTCAGGTTGTTGCGCGATCCCGTTTTTTCCTTCGACACCTTGAACATGGCGGGCGTGGGCAAGGTGGCCAGATAACGCCCTTCGCTATCGGCATGGCGCACGAACGGGTGCAAGCCTACCTTGCGGTTGCCTTCGCTGGCGTACCACAGGCTGCCGTCCTGCGGATCGACGCGAATGCTTTCGATATCGGGCACCTGGTCGCCACTGTCGAGCTTGGCATGCGCCAGGTTCGGATAGCGACTGCCGTCGGGCTGCGTGAAGAAATGCACGCTGGTCAGGCTCACGCCGGTAAACGCCTTGCTGTCATAGGCCAGCGTGGCGCGGTAAAAGCGGGCCGGATTGATTTCCGAACGGTCATCGCTTTCTATCACCCAGTTATTCTTCACCGCATCATAATCGATGCCGGACAAGCCGCCCACCGTGGTGCCCTGGAATGCCTGTTTCAAGTCGATGCGCTGCTCGCCGATCAGGCGCAGGCCGGCAATCGGCGCCTCATGCGGGAAGCTGGCACAGGCGCTGAGAAGGATGGATACGGCTAGCGCGGGGATCAGGCGCGCGCGCAGGGCGAGGAGGGACGACTGCTTCACTAAATTCCTTTATTAAAACCAAAGGGCACAATCTGGGGTCGGACCCTTAGGGTCCGACCCCAGTCCTTGCCTGGGGTCAAAATGATTTGCCAAGCTAAACCTACACCACCCCATCGGCCTTCAATCGCGCGATGGCGGCCGCGTCATAGCCGAGCGAGGCCAGCACTTCATCGTTGTGCTGGCCCAGGGTCGGCCCCAGCCATTGGGTCTTGCCCGGCGTGGCGGATAATTTCGGGCTGATGGCAGGCAGTTTGACGGGCGTGCCATCGGCAAAATGGTGTTGCTCGAACATATTGCGAGCGATAAATTGCGGATCGCTCAGCATATCGCGCACCGAGTAAATTTTACCCGATGGTACGTCTGCCGCCTTCAACACGGCCAGTGCGCTATCGATCGTGTGTGTGGCGCACCAGGCGCCGATGGCATCGTCGATCTCCTGCGTGCGCGCCACGCGGCCATCATTGCGCGCCAGTTGCGGGTCGCCCGCCATGTCGATGCGCCCCATGGCCAGCATCAAACGCTTGAAGATGGCGTCGCCATTGCCGGCAATCACAATGTTTTCGCCGTCGCCCGTCGTATAGGTATTCGAAGGCACGATGCCAGGCAAGGAACCACCGGTGCGCTCGCGCACCACGCCCGCCTGGTCGTATTCGGGCACCAGCGACTCCATCAGGTTGAACACCGATTCATACAGGGCCACGTCGACCATCTGTCCTTCGCCGTGCTCGCGTCCACCCGTCACATCGCGGTGGCGCAGCGCCATCATGGCGCCGATCACGCCGTGCAGGGCTGCCACCGAGTCGCCGATGGACACGCCGACGCGCACGGGCGGGCGGTCGGCAAAGCCGGACACATAGCGCAAGCCGCCCATGGATTCGCCGATGGCGCCGAAACCGGGCAAGTCCTTCATCGGTCCCGTCTGGCCAAAGCCGGACAGGCGCACCATGATCAGGGACGGTTTAACTTGCTTGAGCTGCGCATAGCCGAGATCCCACTTTTCGAGCACGCCGGGGCGGTAATTCTCGATGATGATGTCCGCTTCCAGGGCCAGCTGGCGGGCAATCGCGCGCCCTTGCGGCGACTTCAGGTTCAGGGTCAGGCTTTTCTTGTTACGCGCTTGCACCGACCACCACAGCGAAGTGCCATCTTTCAGCACGCGCCAGGTACGGATGGGATCGCCACCATCGGGCGACTCGATCTTGATCACGTCGGCGCCGAATTCAGCGAGCATGCGGGCGCAGAAAGGCCCCGCGATCAGGGTGCCCAGTTCCAGCACTTTAATGCCCGCCAAAGGACCAGCCGACGTTTTCTCTTGCATGATTTAGGTTGCCCTGCGGTCAAGCATCGCGCGGGCAATCGTGCCCGCGTCAACGTATTCGAGTTCGCCGCCCACGGGCACGCCACGGGCCAAACGGCTCACGCGCAAGCCCCGCGCCTTGAGCATTTCGCTGATGTAGTGAGCCGTCGCTTCGCCTTCATTCGTGAAATTGGTGGCCAGCACCACTTCACCGACCACGCCATCGTTGGCGCGGCCCAGTAATTTTTCCAGGTGGATATCTTTCGGACCGATGCCGTCGAGTGGAGAGAGTCGCCCCATGAGGACGAAATACAAGCCCTTGTAGGTCAGTGTTTGCTCGATCATCAACTGGTCGGCAGGCGTTTCCACCACGCACAGCAAGCGCTTGTCGCGCTCTTCGTCGAGACAAGTCTCACACACTGCATGTTCGGTAAAGGTATTACACAGGCCACAGTGATGCACGGCATCGACGGCCTGGAACAGGGCGCGCGACAGCATGGCCGCGCCTTCCCTATCGTGCTGCAACAAATGAAATGCCATCCGCTGCGCCGACTTTGGGCCGACGCCGGGAAGGCGCCGCAGCGCCTCGGTCAAAAATTCAAGCGACTTGGACATGGATCAACCCTGCCCCGTGCCACAGATCGTGCGCATGCGGCGTGGCATCAGAATGGCATTTTGAAGCCGGCTGGCAAGTTCATGCCGCCAGTCAAGCCTGCCATTTTTTCCGCCGATGTCGCTTCTGCCTTGCGCACGGCGTCATTGAAGGCGGCAGCCACCAGGTCTTCCAGCATGTCCTTGTCGTCGGCCAGCAGCGACGGGTCGATGGAAACGCGCTTGACGTCGTTCTTGCACGTCATGACGATTTTCACGAGGCCGGCGCCGGACTGGCCTTCCACTTCCACCAGCGCCAGTTGATCCTGGGCCTTTTTCATGTTGTCTTGCATTGCTTGCGCCTGCTTCATCAGGCCAGCCAGTTGATTTTTCATCATAAGAATGCTCCGTTCAATTCAGTTTAGTAATAATCAATGCAGGGTCGGCGCAGCAGAGCCGGCCGGTGCAGGGGTAATCGTCCCCGGCACGACAAAAGCGTCGAATGCACGCTGCATGTCGAGCACGAAGGGGTCGCTTGCGATGGTCGCTTCCGCTTGCAGCTGGCACGCTTCGCGGTGGGCCTGCGCTTGCGCGCTGGCCGTGTACCAGACGGCGCCCAGTTCCGTATCGACGTTGACCTTGCGGTCAAAGCGCTCGCTCAGGGCTGCGGCCAGTTTTTCCACGTTGGCCTGACTGCGCCACGTGTCGATGGGCACGCGCAGACGGAACGTGGTGCTGTGGCCATCGTGCAGGCACTCGATCAGCTCGGCTTGCACAGCCAGCTGCTGAGCCACGCCGCGCAGCGGCAGGACGGCGGCGACGGCGGGCCAGTTGCCGTCCCAGTCCAGCCCCGGCACGGGCGTAATCACATATGGCCCGCTGGGCGCAGCTTGCTTGGCAGCACGTTGCGGCATGACGACGGCGGGCTGCTCGGTGCTCTGCGCGGCTGGCGCCGAGACGGCGATAGAGGCGCTGTCGTCAGAAAATTCGGTAACCCACGGCGGCAAGTCGTCGTCGTCCGGCGCCGGGGCCTGCTGTGGCAGCGCAGCCTGGCGTGCCGACGGCGCAGAGGCAGGCGCGATCGCGCCAACTTGCACCACGACCACGGCTGGCGCATCGTCCCACGGCGCCAGCGCTTTCGCAGCGGCGGGCGGTGGCGGCGCTGCCTGGACC
>AHHB01000024.1 GCA_000242815.2 Janthinobacterium lividum PAMC 25724 | reverse complement strand
GGAAGTGCTGGTGCAGTTCCTCGATGGAAATATCGACCATCCCATCGTCGTTGGCGTCGTCTACAACCGCGACAACATGCCGCCCTGGCACTTGCCGGCGCAACGCTCGCTGGCGGGATTGCGCAGCCGCGAATTGAACAGCGGCGGCGACGGCAACAGCAACCATCTGGTACTGGACGATACCAAGGGTGCTCTGCAGGCGCAGCTCAAGAGCGACCACGAGCACAGCCAGCTGTCGCTGGGCAGCATCACCCGCATTGACACGTCCGACGGGCGCATGGACGCGCGCGGCGACGGCTGGGAACTGGCGACCAATGCCTGGGGCGTGGCGCGTGCGAATCGGGGCATGCTCATCACCACCGAGGCGCGACCCAATGGCGCCTCGCACATCAAGGACATGGGCGAGACACAGCTGCGTCTGAAAGCCGCCCATACCCGGCAAGAGGCGCTGGCCAAGCTGGCCCTGCAATCGGGAGCGCAGGACGGCGAGGACCAGGGCAAAACGATGGCTGCCATTAAGGCGCAGAACGACAGCATCCAGGGCGGCGCGGGCGCCAAGGGCAGCTTTCCCCAACTGCCGCCCGCACCTGGTGCTGGCCAGCCCGGCTGGCATCGAGACCACGACCCGCGGCAGCACCCATCTGGCCAGCGACCAGCATACGGCGATTACACCGGACAAGACCTGTCCATCGCCAGCGGCGCCAGCCTGTTTGCCAGCGTACGGCAAGCATTGCGCCTGTTCGTGCAGCAGGCCGGCATGCGCCTAGTCGCAGCAGCCGGCGATATCGATGTGCGAGCGTTGAAGGACAGCATCAACATCCTTGCCAAGCTCAACATCACGCACACGGCCAACCGTATCACTATCAGCGCCAAGGAAGAAGTGCTCATCAACGGCGGCGGCAGCTACGCCAAGTTCAGCGCCGGCGGCATCGAACAAGGCAGCAACGGCACCTTTGTCGCGCACGCAGTGAGCCACAGTTTGCTCGGCCCGAAGAACATGCAGATAGCCCAGGTGCAACCGCCACAGGCCCAGCTAAAGGGCGCGGGCACGTTTCATTTGAACAGTCATCCGGCGGCGGGCGGCGCCCTCAATGCCGGCTTGCCCTACAAACTCTATAAGGATGGCGCGCTGACGGAGCAAGGGGTGTTTGACGACAACGGCAACATGACTTTCCAGCACGAGCTGGAAAAACAGTCCACCTACGAGTTGGAGCTCCCCAACGGCAACCGCTATACCGTCGCGTCGAACCCACATGACGAGAAACAGGAAATGAGCGCTGGCATCGGCTACCACGGGTACACCAATTCGGGCGGGGCTGCCAACGAGGGCTACGCGACGCTGGAACAGAGTCGTGTGCTGTCAAATCCCGCATTGGACGACGGCGAAGATTCATCCGAAGCATGACGCCATCGCTGACTTTTTTAAGGACTGCACCATGAGTGGCATGAACAGCAACGTAGACCTCTACAAGCAAACTCTATCCTATCGCGACAACGACGCGCCCTACCAATGCCTCGCACAGCCTTGGTTTGTTCATGTTCCATATCCCGTCCATCCGCCGCGTTATCGCTGTTTTATTGAACCATTGATTTGCGGAGAAACGGTCTTTAGGAAAATAGCGAAGGACTTGGAGAGCGCCAAGCATAGTGTCGACATCATCACATGGGGATTCGACCCTGGCATGGTGCTGGTGCGCGGGAAGAGCGCCGAGGATGGCATACGTTATGGAGATTTGCTGAAGAAGATTGCCTCGCGCAAGCCCAATCCGGTCAAAGTTCGTTTGCTGGTATGGCACGATAGCGCCGTGACGCAAAAGTTAATGAAAAACAATCCAGGCTACTACGGCAGACGATTTCCATATATCGGATGCGCCATGGGCGGTTATTTTAGCGAATCGCACCAAGCCTATAACGCAGAATGGTATGCGCAGGTTTGCGACGACGCGATACCGAATATTCATTTTCATGTGCGCAAAGTTCCTATCGCTTTGTTAGAAAAGTCATTGTCGGGAGAGCTGGCGCCCACTGGTTTTATGGCACAGGTAACCCAAGCGTTTGCCACGCACCACCAGAAAATGCTGTTGATTGACTATGAAAATCCGGTCAATGCAATAGGTTATGTGATGGGACATAATTCCGTCACCGACTTCTGGGACACGTCAGAGCACCACTTCCGCGACATCAGGCGCGAGCGCATCTACCACATGGAGCATGTGAAGCTACAGAAGGCGGCTTGGAAGGAAGGCGAGTGTTATGACAGTGCTGGTCCAGGATACCAATTGAGCTCGCAGCAGCAGGCGGCCAAAGAGCGGCTTGTCCAATCATACATCGACAAGAATAGCCATGTGGTGAAACCGTATCAGGATGTGTCCTGTCGCTTGCATGGTCCGATTCTCTACGACCTCAATCATAACTTCTGCCAAGCGTGGGAAAAGTCAACCAGGCCTACCTCTCTCTTCATGGACACGGCTTGGTTTTTTAATCCGCCAATCAAGCGTATCGTTAAGAAAGCTGGGGACTGGCTTCATGATGAGATGGACCCGGAGTTCATCGCGCGGCGCGCGAAGATACCATTGAGCGCGTTCAGACTACAAAACGGCTTACACAATGTACAGCTGCTGCGCACCGAGCCGCAGCATACAGAGAAAACCATTAAGGAATGCTACGCCAACCTGAGTCGGCAAACTCTTCGCTACATCTTCATACAGAACCAATATATCCAGTATGAGCCTTGGGCGGAGCATCTCATCGAATGCGTCGGCCGCTTGCGTTCGGCCGGCTACCTGAAGCCGATATATGTGTTCATCCTGACTTCCACCCCGGAAAATGATGGCATGGACGTGCCGACCTACGATGTAGCCAGCAAAGTGGGCAGGAGTGAGGCAATGAAGGTGGAGCACGAAGAAGCCTTGAAGCTGGCGCGGGAGAAAAAGACCAAACCGCCGATTACCGCAGAAGAACTGGCCGAGCGTGGCATCAACGTTTTTATGGGGTCGCTTTGGACTTGCGCCAGGGACAAAGACAGGCTGCAAGCGACGGATTATGAAGAAATCTATATCCACGCCAAGGTGGCGATTGTGGATGACGCCGCGTTCACGATAGGCTCGGCCAACCTGAATCTACGCAGCATGGCACTAGATAGCGAGCTTAACGTGTTGAGCGAGGCGAAGGAGGTAGCGTTTCAATTGCGCTGTGATTTGTTCAGCCAGTGCTCTGGGTTGGAGGGGCCGGCGCAGTTTGGGGATATGAAGAACACGTTTGAAAAATGGCTAGCAAGCGCTTCTAAAAATGTAGAACATAAGGGCGAGGGGGCTCAATTGGACAGTCAATTGTTACCCTTCTATGTTGACCGAAAGCCCGGCGTGCCTGTCGTCTAGCTATGAACAATTCGCGACTGCAGCAGCTAGTTTATGGCTTGTGCCTGCTAACAGTGTTAACGGCGGGCACATTTTTCCTCAATATCTATTTAAAGGAGAGAGCCTTGCACGACCTACCATATGGGTTTAAGAAATTTAGCTTGGACGACCCGCTACCAGCGTGTGCCCGTTGGAAGGAACACATGCCGGCCAGCCGCGACCCGGCAGCATACCGGCTCTACATCGAGGCGCGCAAGGTGTTGCGTAGCAAAATAGGGTGGCAATTCACGCGTGAGGAGGCCACGCGCATCCTCACCGATGTGAAAAAAGCGGCCGACTTGGGCGACTGGGGAGCACGAGCACTGATGGCGCATTTTTATCTGCGCGGGCTCGGTGTTCTCGAATCCAATCACGTACTTGATGCAGACCCCGACAAGAGCGTAGAAATCGTCCGCATGGCCGCCAAGGCGATGCAACCCTGGGGTCTGTATGACCTCGGTGTCGCGTACGAGCATGGCTACGGAGGGGCACACTATGATGTCGATTTGGCTTGGGCATACTATCTGAGGGCAGCCCAGCTCGGCAGCCCGGAAGCACAGATGGCGTTGCACAAGCCTATAGCGCAGCAGGTCGTCGGGGCGATGAGGTAATTATGCTGCAATGTGCATATCAGCAAGGGCACGGGCCAGCAGCTTATAAGTTGGCTATAAAAGCGGGAGTGAATGGCAGGTATCAGGAAGGGATACGGATATGCCAAGAAGGAGTGAAGTTTGGAAGTTCGGAGTGCGCGCGCGACCTTCGGATTATGTTCAACCAAGGGTATTGGGATAGAGACTCCGACGAGGAGAAAGATGCACTAAGACCGTTGGGAATTAAAGTAGACGCTGAGCGAGAGAGGCGCTACGACGCTATTTACGACGCGTTACAAATCAATCCCGACCTGAAGCTGAGCCGGCTCGACCAAGTGCTTCCGTTGCCTCCGGCTGTATTGCCACCCTGGTCCGGTGTGGAGGACGCGGTCGAGCCAGAGTCATACGACAAACCCACGTACTGAGCTAACCTGAATGTCCGCCACATCTCATGCGCTTGCAAACGGCTCTCGTCGACGATGGCTATATGGCCTTGTTCTGCTGGCGTCGCTCGTCGCTGCGGCTTTTTTCCTCTCAAGCTACTTGCAGGAGAGAGCCTTGCACGCCTTGCCATATGGATTCAAGAAGTTCAGTATGTCTGACCCGCTACCCGCATGCGCGCGCTGGAAGGACCACATGCCGGCAAGCCGCGACCCGGCAGCATACCGGCTCTATATCGAGGCTCGCAAGGTATGGCGTAGCAAGATAGACGCTGAGCGAGAGAGGCGCTACGACGCTATTTACGACACATTACAAATCAATCCCAACTTGAAGCGGAGCAGGCTCGACCAAGTACTTCCGTTGCCTCCAGCCCCACTACCGAACTTGTCCGGTGTGGATAGCGCTGTTGAGCCCGAATCCAACGGCCGTCCCACTTACTAAGACAACCTGGAACAAACAGGAGAAATTCCATGCCCTTGAAAATCATCACAGTCGGTGATTCTACCGACCATGGAGGGAAAGTCATCAGCGGCTCACCCACACACGATATCGGTGGCAAGGCGATTGCGCGGCTAGGCGACGAAGTCATGTGCCCGCAACGCTATCCCGGTGGCGCGCCGCATGGCGTCAATAAAATCATTACTGCTCATGAAACCCTTACCGCCGGCGGGATTCCGGTGGCCATACATGGCTGCAAGACGGCATGCGGATGCTCGCTCATCGGCAAGGTCAACGCCACAGTGGGATAGCTGGCCCTTGGCATCTATATGAGTGGACCTCACAACAATGAACGCCCGTGCAGATACCGTTGGCCAACTGGGGACGTGCAAGTCCGCATAAGCCAAGTCTCAGCTCTGTCTTGCTCCCATGGACTGCTTCTAAGGGTCAAATTGGGAGCAGCTTACCCACGTGCGCAGCCCCCTCGGGATGGCCACCGGAGAGCAGGCACGCAAAGCGCTGGCTATCAAGCAGGCCAAACTATTTTGAACTGGTGGTGGAGTGCACAGACTGAGGTCCCCTGCATCCAACCGGTACCAAGGCCAGGACAAGGTTTCTGGCGACCACGCGTCATATACGAGTCGGACGATTCACATGGATAGAACGAGTTAAACCAGCAATATCGTTTATACCAATTGCAACATTTTAATCCATCCCATCGTTTGCGCCATCGGTGCCGGCCACTGCTTAAGCGCTCCTTGCCGGCCCTTTCGTGGCATCTTGAGGTTTAACCACAGGCGTCGCATCTGGCGTTCCTGCCAGCTGCTTGCCTCGATTTCCTTGGGCCTGGTCGTACTGTCGGTTAGTGCCAGGCGTGCCCTTGTTGGCATTCCCGATATTGGCACTATTGTCCTTAGGCGCAATTTTCTTGTTCATTTCGACCTCCGTTAGAAGTTGGCAATTGCGTATCCGGTCGCCTATCTAATCAGTTCAGTCGAACATCCGACCAGCCGCCAAGAATGCTGTTATGTAGGTTCTGAGTTGCCTGCGTCTACGCCAGTCGATGATACTACTTGGCCCGCGCACGCGGCGCCCTTTTGGACAAAGCGAGCGAATTGGGCTGGATGGATGGGACTACTTTCCACCCATCGGAAACCTAGTTAGAACCGCCAGCGGAACTGCCGCGTTGCACCAGCGGTTCGAGCACAAAAAAATTCGCGATGGCGATGATTTTCTCGTTGGACTACCTGCGAAACCAACAAATCACCCACCATACGGTCATGCTGAAAATCCCGTGAAGTTGCCCATAGCTCACATGGACAATGTTCGAACACTGGGTCAATCTGGCGCAAAAGGAGAGACGCGGTTGCCCGACCTCAACTTTTCTGTGAGTCCCTTTGGTAGCGATGTGGACGGCCCGTTTTTAACCAATCGTCGAGGAAGATGACTCACCGCCGCCACCAAATGAAATTCCGCCTGAGCCTTATTGTCGGCAGGGTGAGGATTCAGGAAATCGAACCAAGATGATTTGGCGAACTGAGCGATGAAATAGGATTCCTCGTAAGTATTAATAAACCGTTGCAATGCCAAAAAATCGGCAACCGAAACCGGGAACGGAAATTGTACGTACTCCGTATCGGCGAGGAAAACAACTTTGCACTCTCCCATTGCAAATATCGCTGCGGCTATAGTTGTTGGATGGGCAGCTGAAAGTAGATGTTCTCCACCTTGGTAAAGATGGCATTCGGCAACGCCAGCAGAGTTTAAAGAAAGCGTAAATGTGATTGCTTTTTTTATAATTTTATTCCATTTCTTTTTCCGACTCGGCAGACCGCTGGGTGCGACGCAATACTTGGCTAGCACGCGATGTAAGTGCTCGTAGTCGCCCACCATTGCCTCCTTCGTAATTTCCTGTACTTGGGCGGCAGTCCACCCCGACTCCAGTGCTGCGTTTCTAAATCCGCCCAATAGTTCGATGGCGTTGATGTTCTTGATGGCATAGGCGACAGGAACTCGGTTGTGTTGGCTTTTCATATAGCGTATTCCTAAGTTTGAAATTCGTTGTGGTGTAGCGTTGACATCAATATCGATTTCTCTTCGAGAGTGGCGAGCAAGGACCTGACTGCAATATGCTTTGGTGAACCTGTGCGCATCGTCCCGATGCGTCCGTCGGCCTCGGTCCAGAGGTGGGTGCTGCGACTGAACCGCTCGCACGCAACAGCACCATCGAAGGGCCCTAGGGCCGCGTCGAACACTTCGATGACGCCATGCCGGCAGCGGCCAACCCATTCATACGTTATTCCGTAGTCAAGGCCGCGGCGTTTCAGCAGCGCGAGGAATCGTGCTGCTGAAACGGCGGTCGGCTCTTGCGCCATGCGAGTTTGGAATTTGCTCATTACGGCTCCCATTCTTGAGCTCATGATTACGACTGCAACGCGTAGATATCGGCGTTGTCGTGACCGCCTCCTGGAGCAGGGGAATACAGGTGCCCTCCGCTGCCGCACTCGCCACCGTCATGAATGGACCGTCATCGCGGTATCGTGAAGACAAAGCGGCACCGTTAATCTGGAAACGACGCCGCTCTGAATCTATGTGTTTAGTTTCGTGCGATCATATTCCTCGTCGCAGCATGGCCCTGTTCCGGGCCAAAGCTGTGCTTGACGAGTTGATCGGCGGTTTGCCACCGAGATCGTCCCACCGGTTACAGCACATCGCATAAACTTCAGTCCATGAGCTCACGCATTCATCCCCAAGCCCGCACCACCCCGAAGATCCGGCAGGAAATCAAGGACTCCGGACTGTCCGACCGCGAGGCCGCCAAGGTCTTCAATATCACGCGTGCCACGGCTGCCAAGTGGCTCAAGCGGGACGATGTGCAAGACCGTTCGCACCGCGCCCATACGCTGCATACGACCCTGAGCGCGACGCAGGAGGCCATCGTGCTGTCACTGCGCC
>AHHB01000025.1 GCA_000242815.2 Janthinobacterium lividum PAMC 25724 | reverse complement strand
GCGTTACTGCGACGACGGCATCATTGAGATCGACAACTCGGCCGCCGAGCGGGCGTTGCGCGGTGTCGCCATCGGCCGCCGCAATTACCTGTTCGCAGGTGCCGACAGCGGCGGCGAGCGTGCCGCCGCGATCTACTCGCTGATCGGCACGGCCAAGCTCAACGGTGTTGACCCCGAGGCCTGGCTGCGCCATGTGCTGACCAACATCGCCGATCATCCGGTCAACCGGGTCGACGACTTCCTGCCCTGGAACTGCGCCACGCCGCTTCCCTCGGCTTAAAAACACGCCGCTTCCCAGCGGTGTGATGCCATCATCTTCTAATTCATTGCCGGGCTCAAGACGGCGCTGGCTTTACGCTTACTGTGTTCCAGTTGCCAGCAAAAAGGGGCATCAGCTATACAGTCGTGCGAATCTACGCCGTCGACCAATTGGAGGTAGGTAATGTTACCTGCACCATGCTATCAGGACTTTCTTGTCAAAATTATCGCTAAGGAAGCGCTGATCAATTCGGTTTTCTGACGAGGCTGGCGCGCCAAATGCCCGACCGGCGAGCCGTTCAAGCCCGTTTTTCGTTCAATTTAACGTGATGCTGCGCGTCTTCCTGCAATCAAGACGGACTACGGGATTCGGTGATCGTAAAACGTCTTCCGGCCAGTACCAAGTTGGCAAAGGCAAACAAGGTAAAAAGCTGTGCAGTGTTCTTGGCCAAGCCGCGATAGCGCGTCTTACGATGACGGAACAGGTTCTTGATGACATGAAACGGATGCTCGACTTTCGCCCGCACGCTGGCTTTCAGATGCTCCAACTTTTCCGTCAGGCGCCCAAGTTTATTGTTGGGCAGCGCCTTGCGTTTGGAGCGCTTCATGGCCACGTGCCATGTCACCGACTTGCCGATGTTTTCGGGTCGTTTTTCCACGCCCTGGTAGCCGGCGTCGCCGAGCGCGGCGCTCTCGTCGCCGTGCAGCAGCGCGTGCGCCTGCGTCACGTCGGCAACATTGCCGGCCGTGCCGATGACGGTATGCACCAGGCCAGACGCGGCGTCCACGCCGACGTGGGCCTTCATGCCAAAGTGCCAGTCATTGCCCTTTTTCGACTGGTGCATCTCCGGATCACGCTTGCCGTCCTTGTTTTTGGTGGACGGCGGCGCGGCGATCAGCGTGGCGTCGACGATGGTGCCTTCGCGCATCATCAGACCCTTCTCGGCCAAGTGCCCGTTGATCGTGTCGAAAATCTGGCGCGTCAGCGCGTTGGCTTCCAGAAGGTGGCGGAACTTCAGCAAGGTCGTCGCGTCCGGCGCCGACTCGCGGCCCAGATCGATGCCGACAAAGGCGCGAATCGATTGGCTGTCGTATATCGCGTCTTCGATGCCTTCGTCAGACAATCCAAAGCATTGCTGGGCCACATACATGCGCAGCATGCGCGCCAGTCCGATCGGCGGACGACCGGCGCCCTCGACCTTCGGATAGAACGGCTCGATCAGCTTGTGCAGCTTGCCCCACGGCGTCACGCTGTCGATTTCGGCCAGGAAGCGGTCGCGCCGCGTTAGTTTCTTCTTGGCGGCGTATTCGAGGTCGGAGAAGCTCTTTTGCATGGTCGATGGCGGACGGTGGCGATACCGATATTGTCTCAGGTCGGACAGCCGTAGGGAACGGTACCAGATGAATAAATCAGTGCCTCCCTAAGAGTCGGCTCATAAACCTTTTTCTCGGACCAGTCTCTGCGCCATGCGGCATAATTCATAAAAACTTGAAATACCCGTTTAGAAGTGCCCCCTGACGTCTAAAAAAGTTAATTTAACAATACTAATATTGAATACGTGAGCAGTTTTACTCAACTACCTCAACAGTTTCAGAAAATACCAATTGCTGGAGTTCCTCAATAGAATATTTTCTTGAATCCCACTCAATGTCACCCTTCTTTAGTTTTTTGACTAGCTTCGCGATTGACATAATCTTATATAATAAATCTCGAAGTATTTTTGCCGCCTTGAGTTCATCGAGATGAGGATTTCTGTATTTTACGTCAATTGAATTTATTTCCTCACCGAAATCATCATAAAATTTACTATTGCCACAACCATAAATAAATTTCACCCTCAAATCTTTTATCCCATCGAAATATGGCAATAGTCCTGTGTAATAATTGACTTCTTGATTTTCCATAAATGCTAAATAGTAAAGCAAAGATGAATCATCAAGTCTAATCTCATTGTTTCTATCTGAAAATTCAATAATATTTTTATAAATTTTTAAGATAGCCCTCCACAGAAAATCACAATACTCTCCCAAGACGACATCGTTTTTAAACGACTCAATTTCTAACGATGCTTTAGAATGAATAAAACAAAGCAAAACATCAATATAAGCATCGCAATCACTCTGAATTGCCTTAACCTTCTTCAGGTTATCACTTGCACCATCTCTTCGCCTAACGCCATAGTAAACTTCTGATTTTTCAATTTTTAATTGCAAAGAGTTTATTAACTCATTGGATAATAGTGACAGACTCTCAAATTTAGGAAGTCTTATCTGCATATTTGAGTAAGACTTTGATTCTTGCCAATAGTTAAATACAGAGTTATACTTTTCAATAATTGATTGGTCAAGAAACTGCGCATGAATTGAATGAAGCACCTCGATAACTGGAGAAAAGTCAATAAGATTGCTGCGTTGCTCTGTATTTGGTCGAATTAAATCAAAGAATTCAGGGATGGTGAGGCTTTCAGACAGATAACCTATTTGACCGTTTTCTTTCCGCAATCCTACAAATAATTTTGTATTTGCTGACACGATAGCTCCTCTTTTTCTACACTTTGATTATACATTTCACAAACCTGATGAGGTATAGCGTGAATTTCTTAATAACGTTCTGAAATTATTACCAATACAACCTATATTGATACTTTTGAGATAATCAATGCTTCCTTTTAAGATTTTTTTCTTTCGTGAACCATTGCCATTGTACCTAGCTATGCTAAGGAGACGCTGATTAATTCTGAAACGCAATGTCTATCCCTTTAAAAATCAATAGGTACGACGACGAAGTGGTCGAAAATCCGAATAAATCAGTGCTTCCATAAATCCCCATCTGATTCATCAAATTCTTGACCATATGTTATATTGAGAATGTATTGTATACTTGCCAAACAATCTATCCCTTGGAGACACTATGACGTCGTATGCAGAGTATGTTGAACAAATCGCAAAATTGCAATCCTTGGCCGAGGCTGCCCGCAAAGATGAGCTCAGTGGCGCAATCAAAACAATCAAAGACTTGATGCAGCTGCACGGAATCACTGTAGAAGACCTCGCTGGCGGAAGTCGTGCAAAATCCGTAAAAGTGAAGAGTTCGGTGCCAGCGCAGTTCAAGAACACTGAAACGGGTGAGACATGGACTGGTCGAGGCCGTGCACCACGCTGGCTTGATGGCAAGGACAAAGAGGAGTTTCGCATCACGGGTTAAGGCACAGGACTGGGCGCAAATACCTCATATTCGCGCCGTCAGTTATTTCTCGATGATGGGAGGCCCGAACCCCATCAACACAGCAACGTAAGTCGAGAACACGACAGATGAATCCCTGCTGGTATGGATGGTCTGCTACAAACTTCTTGGTTTTTACTACTGGGATTCCATTTGATAATTAAGAACCGAACCGAACTCGCGATTATGGGTCTCGGCGTCGATAGCGCCACAGCAAATAAGCTCCGGATAGCTGGCCATACACTATCGAAATTAAAATTATCTTCGCCGAGGAAATTGCTAGAGCTTGGGCTGTCTGAAGCCAACATCAAACTACTCTGCCGGTCGAAACGGCCTCCCATCCCACCACAAACGCTCAGTAAAGTGCTGTGTGCAAACCGATGGTCGTGCTGTGTTTGCAGAACGCCTGAGCGCTCGATAGTCGTACATCACATAAAACCTTGGGCGACAAGCCGCGACCACTCGCCAGAAAATCTCGCAGTTGTTTGTAGCCTGCATCATGGAAAGGTTCATTCTAAGTTTGAGCTGGAACAAAACCTAACACCAAAATTATTAGCTCAACAAAAGCTGTACTGGGAATCTTACTGCCAACAGGCTGATTTACGATTGGCTATGAAAGATAGCCACCTAAGATTGAATACGTGGTTCTACTTTAACCATCTGAGAATCCACGAGATGGCGAGAGAATTGAATTTAAACTTCAAGACTGTCGCAGGCTACTTAGATGCAAAAAAATCAAACATCTGCAATGCGAGTGGTGCAGTCGTAAAAAGCTGCCCGGAAGGTAGATTTCTGTATTCCGATGGCGACAGGTTAATACTCTATGACTACATATCAAGTATGTTTTTCACATGCCTCGAACGGGGTAACATCTTCAATATTTCTGACTACTTAGACCGCGGGCTCTTAAAAACGCAACTAATATGCGGCGACATAATAATGGTCCAGGGACTGCATACGTTCACACCCGTTAAGCCACGTCCCAAAGGCTCTGATATCAGTAAAGTCTGGAGAAAATCAAATCGCGTTAATGTTAGCAGTGTTATCAATCTAGAGGACTCGACCTCATCCTCGGCATGGAGTGTATGGCTTCGTGGCCAGCAAAACGTATGCGTGATTTCAAAGGTCCGCAACATTAAGCGCGTCGGAGACAATATACTAATCGAAACAACTGCGCTTGCGATACGTAGTCATGATGATGACTTCAAGCATCGAGCCTACGATGACCGTCTCTGGCAGTCTGGATTGCCGTTTCGAGATGAACATCCCGACAACGGCAATGAGGATGAGAGTGAAATCTAATAAAATTCTCAAAATAGCAAGTACAATAGTCGCATTGCCATCATTACCGAAGACGAACTACTGTACCCGCCGGACACTACCAGACACTGAATAAGCCTTATGATGAGGATTACAATATCGCTGGTCCAAGCGCACATCTCCACTTAAAGCCGGTTCCAAAACCAAGAATCCACTTCCTTCGTTACGCTAAATAGGACATTTATTGGCAAGTGGAAGCTTTCTCGAGTTCAATATCTGCGTCATAAATGAGCTTAATTCTGCATGGTTGATAAGAACGATTTGGGGAGGTTGAAAGCCAGGGAAAGCGAATGGCCCCAATCCTAATTCTTTCAAGACGTAATAAAGAAGAGCTTCACGCACTTCGATAGTAGTCGTACCATCAACCATTGAATAGTCAAGCTCAACGGCCCGTCGATTTCCTTCGGTTAGGTCGGGGTTCGCCGCAATCTTAATTTGTAAGATGGTGCGCCACTTGACGTCTTGTTGCGGGTCTTGCCCTTGGGCCGAATCAGTGCAAATTCTCAGAATCCGGCCAAGTACGAAGTCTCGGTAACCTTCTCTCAAAAAACAATACGCTCGCACGTGCCAGCGAAATCCGTCGTGGCCGAATGCATGCGGAGAAATGACCCGCTCAATTGGGTCTGCCTCTGAATCAGACTGGTAACTAATACGGACGCATCCTTGGTGCCGGATAGCATCCAACAACAACGACAAGGTATCACTCTGTACTAGACGGGTGAGCACTGGAACTCCGGCGAACGGCGGCATCCACCCAATGTAAGCATCTCGCGCATTGAGAAGGCCACGGGAACACGCAAGCAATTCATTGAGATACCGCTGCGGGGTTGCATTGCCGACAACTGGGGAGTACTCATCGCTCACTCGGTAGGTCCGCGAACTACGGTCATAGACTAAGTTCTTGGGTGAAATTTGAGCGTACTTAGCAATGTCGAGTGACGCTTGAGGAATCGAAATACCAAAGTGAGCTCGGAGGTCTGCTCTATTGACAGTTTTCTCCCATCGCAATCTGAAATCGATGAATTCCAACCGGCGCTCTTGCCCCCAATTCGCACTAGCTAAGGCCTCAGATTCGCTGGTGCCCTCTTCCGGGCCAGTTTGCAGTTTTTCCATGAGCGAAGCGTAGCATGCAAATAAAAATTCTACCAGTATAATTTTTATGCGTATAATTAGTAATCGCGCTAGCAAGGTTGGTGACTGAACTAACCGCAGGGTGCTCTGAAAGGAAAAATCATGCCGTTAAGCAATGCCAAGTTGCAGTACTACGACTCAAATGTGTTACGCCTCCCTGCGGACAAGCGCAAGGAATACCACGAGCAGGTTGACCGCCTCGTGACTGCTTTGGGTGTCAAGTTGAAGGAACAAACAGACATTAAGGTCACGAAAGTCGTTAAGGCAGGGTCGTTTGCGAAATACACGATTCTGCGCAAGACCAACGAAGACCCCGTAGATGTAGATGTCGTTTTCTATATTTCCGGCCGAAACGTAGACCATGAAACGTTAGAGAGCCTGATGCAGACCATTTACGATGCGTTGGTTAAGCTCTACCCGAATAAGTCGGTCGAACACTTTGAAATTCAGCGTAAGGCAGCAACCGTAAATTTCGTTGGCAGCGGCCTTAGCGTGGACATTGTCCCGGTGATTGAAAATCCGTGGAAGCCAGGTTACGGTTGGCAATACGACATCCATGACGGCTCGCGAGTTGAAACCTGCGCACCATGCCAAGTCAAATTCGTTCAGACCAGAAAGGACACCGACGCGAACTTTCGAACCCTCGTGCGCCTTGGCAAGCGATGGAGTCGGCACGCTGAAATCAAACTAAAATCATTTATGGTCGAACTTGTCCTGGCCCATCTGCTCGACAAGAATGGCAAGTCCGGTTCAATTGAACAACGGTTCCGTGACTTCTTACTGTACATCGCACAGTCAGGCCTAAAGGAAGTCATCAGCTTTCCGGAAAACGGTCTCGGCCTCCTCACGCCAACGTTCGACGACCCGGTTGTTATCCTCGACCCTGTCAATAGTTCCAACAACGTTGCTAGCCGCCTGACCGAGGCGGAGCGTGTCGAGATTGTTGATGCCGCCCAGAGTGCATGGGAAACCGCATACTTTGCATCGGAGTCCGATGGCGAAGAAGAGGCATGGAAGGAGCTGTTCGGCGCTCGCTTCAAAGTCGAGGAGGCAGCATGAGCACGAGCCACACCGCATCAAGCAGCTACACCGTTGCCGACATCGAAAAGGTTGTAAGTCGATTCTCTGCTGACCTGCTCATGATTGCTGACAGTACAAAAGCGCTTAGCCAGGAAAAGGCCCGTACATACTCCCGCGACGTTGAGCGCTTGGTAAAAAAGGGCTACTTGGAAAGCGTTGACGTGACCCTCCTTGACTTCTTTGGTACTGAACTGCGCGCCGTGACCTACCACGTCAACACAGACGCTGGCAGCCTCAATAGCAGCCGACCTGGCGGCGTGCTTTGGCCAAATACCTCCGGCGGGTCGATACGACTCGTATTACGCCACAACCATACATATACCGATAGCGCGCAGGAGACAATGCGCGAAAGCCTCGAAACATCTTGGGGGCCGACATCGGCCGACACGAGTCACGCAAGCCTGAACGCTGACAACGGACGCAATTACGAAAGCAACGGATTTGGTATGCAACGAAAGGACTTTACGAAATGACCCAACAGACCGCATTTGACAGCAAGACAATCCTAGCCGACCTTACATTGACCGCACGCGAGAGTTCACTCCTCGGGTTTGAAAAGCGATATACGCGCATCAATGAACAGTTGCGCTTGCTGCTCAATCTCGCCGACCTCGCGACCTGGAGTAAACAATTCCACAAGGTGAAACTGCCTTTAGTTGACCTTGTCTCCGAACAGTATCCTCTTGTCATTTTTCATGGCGACGTCGGTACTGGCAAAACTGCGACCGCAGAGTGTGTGGCTAACCGCCTCGCGCGTGAGTCACGTTGCGAAGACCCCCTTCTGTTTCGTCTAAGCAACCGCGTGCGTGGCAGTGGCCGTGTTGGGGAAATGGGCACATTGCTCACACAGGCATTCGCGGAGGTTTTGCAAGCTGCTGGGAAGACTAGACGCGCCTTCCTCGTCATCGACGAGGCCGACTCTCTAGGGTCAGTGCGGTCACAAGAGCATAGCCACCATGAGGATAAAGTGGCCGTCAACACACTGATTCAGTGCATCGACGACCTACGTCGATTCGGCGGCCGCGTCGTAGTTTTCCTTTGCACGAACCGTTTGTCGGTGATAGACCCCGCTCTGCTTCGACGCGCCGCGATTGTCGAAGAGTTCACAAGGCCGGGCGACGAAGAACGTCTGCAGCTTCTGTCGAGCGATTTACAAGGAATCGAGATAACGGCTGCGGAATTGGCAAAATTGGTAAGTGCGACCGGCCCAAAGCCCGGTCAGCCTGGCTGGACATATTCCGATATCAGAACACGCCTGTATCCAACAGCGATGGCAAAAGCATTCCCTTCGCGCGCCATTTCCGCCGCGGACTTTCTAACCGCAGCCGCCCTGCTGCGCCCCTCCCCGGTCATGGAAGACAAGTAATGCACAATTCAATTTTCGGCAGGCGAATTCACATCTCCGGCAGTATACCAAGTGAAGGAAATACCGCGGAGGCTGTGAAAGCGCGCCAATTCATAGAGCAACTGGTGCAAGATTTGCTCAAGAAAGGTGCCACGTTTGTGGTTCCTGTCGATGCGGAAAAATTACGCGGTGACAATATGCCATTCTGCTTCGACTGGCTAATCTGGAAAACGATTCGTGACAATCTCCATGTACGCCCACATGGTGCCCCTACCCCGCTTGCAATCGCGGTCAAGCATCACAAAAATGATGAACAAATCCCCGAAGAATTCGTTCAGTTGTGGGATGAGTTTAGTGCAACTGACTCCGTCCGGGTCGACAGCGCCGCGCATTGGAACATGAACAGTAAACGCATGGAGGTACAAGCACGGCACGGCGATATTCTGATTACGGTCGGCGGCGGTGAAGGAATTTTGTTTCTCGCAAACGCTTACCATGACGCTGGGAAACCTGTGATTCCGGTCAATTTTCCTGTTTCGACACCTGGCTCCGGCACTCACAAATTATGTGAATTCGCGTCCGTCGGTAACGCAGCAAGCAAGTTGTTCCGGACACGTGACGGCAACACCTCGCTGACCTGGCTGGATAGAATCACCCCAAAAGCGCGCAGTGAGGTAAAACAGGTTGCTGAAAAAGTCGTGGAACTGCTGAGCGCCCTCGAGCGGCCTTCGGCGTTTGCGGTGAGGCTTCTTAACCCGGAGCTCCCTGAATATGAGTCGGTCCAGGAATTTTTTGATGTGGTTGTCAAACCGGTGATTGAAGACGATTACGGTTATAGTCTGACTGTGGTCGATGGGAAGCAGGCTGTTGAGGAGTCTCGAATCGACCAAGATATTTTTGTGAAGCTCCGGCGAAGCGGATTGGTCATTGCGGACCTGACTGGCGAGCGTCCAAACTGTTTTCTGGAATTAGGATATGCGTTGGGACGCAGCGCACGAACCATTGTCACCGCCCGCCATGGCACGCGTACGCCTTTTGATGTCGCCACATATGCGGCCCATATTTGGAGAGACAAGGGTGACGTCACCCAACGTCGAAATGAATTTCGTGAGCACATTGAATCAATAAAGAATCGCCCTTCCGTCACCAGCGATGCCCCCTTGATATCATGACTATAAAAAGAGAAGTGTTTATTTCAGTTGACATTGAGGCTTCCGGTCCAATTCCCGGAGAGTATAGTCTCTTGTCGATTGGCGCCTGCGACGCCTATCGCCCTGAAAACAGTTTCAGCTGCCTTGTAAAGCCAACTTCTGACAACGCAGTACCTGAAGCACTTGCGGTAACGGGGCTATCTCTCGATAAGTTGCAGCTAGAAGGAGAGGCTCCGCCGGACGCAATGGCGAGGTTCGCTGATTGGGTGTCCACCTGCAGCGGAAGTGGCACCCCTGTCTTCGTTGGATTGAATGCTGGGTTTGACTGGTCATTCATCAACTACTATTTCATCCGGTATTACGGTTCAAATCCGTTTGGAATCGCCGCGCTCGACATCAAGGCTCTGTTCATGGGAGCTCGAGGATGCAGTTGGAAAGAGACAAAGTCGAGCAATATGAAACAGGTCACTGGGGCTCTGACGGAGGGTACACACGACGCCTTGGAGGACGCTCGATTCCAAGCAGAACTTTTCAGGCGTATCCGGGGCTAAAAAAGACAATGGAGCGTCGACCAGTTTTCGTCCTCGATACGCGCTCCATATTCCGAACATGCATCTGCAATATCAAGTGTTGCCATACCACTACTCCACACCTAATGCCTTGAACACGGCATCCACAGGGTCCGAGTAAAAGCTTGTTTGAAACTTGGCAAACAACTCCCCAGGAACCGTCGCAATATCGGTCACGCTCGACATTGGCAGCAGAATGCGTTTGGCACCAGCATCAAACGCCACCTGCATGCACTCAGCCAGGTTGCGCACTTGCACGATGGTGCCGCCCAGACTCATATCACCCATCACTGCCAACTGCGACTGCACGGGCTTGCCCAGTGCTGCCGAACACAGCGCGATGAAGCCGGCCAGAGTCAGCGCCTGCGGGGCACCGCTGTTCTGTAACTCAACCAGATGGGTGTGGAAGTCACGCTCCCCCGGTCTGATGGCGGCACTGACCCGCGAAGAGTTGGCTTTGAAATAGTCGAACGCCACCCGTACTGCTTCACGCGGTGCCACGCCTGATACGTTCGCTTTTCCCGTGCCGGGAATGGATTGAATCTCCAGCCGGTAGATGCCTGGCATTTCAGATGCGCCCATGCTGATGGTGTGCAAGGCGCCGGGGTTCAGGCGCCCTTCAGGGACCAACGCTCCGCCCGATTGTTCGGGCACGGTCACAAAGCGCTCAACACCGTCTTCCAGGTCGATGTAGCTGAAATGGACATCGTAAAACTCCATGCCGCCGATTTTCTTGAGCTGCTCTTTGATTCGACGACGTGCCTCCAGCGCATATTCCAGGCACTTGCGCACAGAATCCTTGGTGTATTCGCCGTTCGGGCACACCAGCTTGAGTAGGCCTGAAGTCGTACGCCTCACAGCGATGGTGTCGCGCTGATTCAGGTTGTTGCCCAGCTTGAACCATTTGTCGATGGCGTCGGCAAAGCTTTGCTTGCGCATCTCGCGCAGGTATTCGGCCAGGTAATCGACAATCAGCCCATACTGGTTGGTGAAAAACTCCGGCCGCATCTTGGGGATTTCCCAGCCTGGTACATAAGCGTGGAAGCGGTCGAAAAATGCGGAATCAATCATCGCTTCTGGGAATGGCGCCAACAGGTGCGAGGTCTTGACCAGCGACTCCACGCTCTGGTTGATGTTGCCCACAAATACCATCGCGGCGCTGGCGTTGATGGATTCCCGCCCCCGGCTGAACGAGCCCGAAGCCATGTAATCCTTCATGATTTGCACGCCATCGTGGTCCTTGAAGTTAATGCCGGCCACTTCATCGAACGCCACCACGTCCCACAAGCCGACCAAACCGACCTTGCGCGCGCTCATGTTGTAAAACAGGTTGGCCACCGTGGTTTGGCCGCCCGATACCAGAATGCTGTTCGGACTGATTTCCTTGTAGATGTGGCTTTTGCCGGTACCGCGTGGGCCGAGCTCGCAGAAGTTGTAATTGTTTTCCACCAGCGGGACCATGCGTGCGAGCAGGTGCCACTTGACCCGTTCCTTGAAGTGGCTGGGCTCCATGCCGGTCGAACGAATCAAGGCATCAATCCACTGCTCATCCGTAAACGACTTGCGCGCCTCGAACAGGGCCGCCATGTCCATGTTGGGCATCTGAATAGGCTTAAGCTCCGTTACCGTAAATGGTGACCCCTTCTGGTCCTCTTCATAGAAGTACTTCAGTGTGACGATGCACCAGATGCCACCGACGAGTAATTTTTCGAACTGGCGCACATAACTGCTGGAAATCTCGGCGTTCTTTACACCGAGGTTGGACAGCAGCGCCTCGTACACATCCCGCTTTTCATTGAGCTTGACGGTGACCTTGTCGATGACCTTGTAGGTACCGCTTTCGCGGACCTTGGATTTGACCTTTTCCGCCTCGTCCGCGCGCACGTAGTTTTCCGTGAGAATGCGCTTGACGTTGACAAGACCGTTCTGGATGACGGCTTCATCATTGCTTGCGCAGTACATGCCCAGCAGGTACTCCAACACATACACTGGCACGTTCGCCCCCTCTTTAATCAGCTTGGTCAGGTCTTTACGCACGACCTTGCCAGCAAAGTGGGTGTTGAGCAGCGTGTCCAGACTGCTTTCCGTCAGTTCATGGGCGCATGTGTCGGCGGGTGTCGAGTTTTCCATCATTTCAATCTTCAAAAGTCATTACCAAAGGCTAAGTCTACCTTGACGGGCAGGCGCAGCACTTCCACGTTGCTCACGGCATCGCGCATCACCAGGTCATAGTGCTTGTGCGGGTCATGCGCGCCGGCCAGGACGGTCAACAGAATCGAACGTTTACGTTCATCGAGCAACTGTGATGTGCTGTCAAAAGTGATGGATTGCACGTTGCTGATGGGTTTGTCATTATCCGAGCCATCGCGCAGCGAGACCACCACGGAACGCGCCAGCACCCGCTCCGACACCGCATCGGTCTGAATGAATTCGAAGCGCTGGGTGTTGGTCACCACCTTGTTCACGGCACCCAACAGGCTGACGCTCACGTATTTTGTCTTTGCATTTTCCGCTTCGCTGACCCGCACGGTGATGACCGGCACAACAACCTCTTGCGGCATGGCGCTGCCATGGACGAAGCGTGCCCCTCCAGCAAAGTGGAACCGACTGGCTCCCTTGGGTACCCAGAAATCCAGACTGCCTTCCAGTGTGGTGCCCGCCGTCACCGCCGTATTGCCAGACCAGGCTTTGGGGGTACTTCCCAAATCACGGCCAATCAGGTAGCGCTTCTTGGCTTTCAATGTTCCAGCGGGTTTGTCGTCCAGCGTGGACTTGTCCGATTCATCCAGCGCCGATTCCTGGTACATGAACCCATGGTCAGCCGTGACCAGTACCGCAGAGCCATTGAGGCTATGGATGATGAAGCCCAGCACGTTGGAGAGCTCCTGCACGGTTTGTGCAGCCGCCTCAAAAGTCTTGGTCTCTGACGACTGCTTGTCGCCAGTCATGTCGATGCGGTCGTGATAGACGTAAATCAGCCGCTGGTCGCGCACCAGTTCCCGGCCCTTCTCTTTGCCCAGTCCCATCAGGTCTTCGGCCTTGATGGCCAAGCCGCCAAATCGTTGAAGGTGTTCGCTACGTTGTTCCAGCGTCGCCACGGCATGCCCATCGGCAAGCACATCCAGGTTGGCGCTCTCTTTGTAGGCCAGCGTCTTGTGCGGTAGCAGCGCGGCCATGCCCAACGCCGTATAGCTTGGCAACACACCCAGCATGCCGTCCAGCGACGCCTTAAAGCGGCTCTTGCTGTTGGTATGCTGCACCAGCTCCTGAGCCACCTCGTACCTCAATGCGTCGGATATCAGAACGAAGACCCGCTTCACCCCGCCGTCAAACAGCGGCAGCACCTTGCGCGCATAAAACGCCTGTTGTGGTGTCACCTCTGGCAGCGTCCAGTGCTGGAGCAAGCCCTGCGGCCCCTCCACCACTTTAGACCAGGCAGTGCTCAAGTGCGGAATGAACCAACCGGAATACACGCCCTCAATCGTCTCGCGCAACTCGTGCAGCACGGCCCAGCCGGTGGGTTCGACAGCGTCAGCCGCCGTGTGAAAATGCCGGTACAACTGGTCGAAGCGGAACAGCTCATCGCGATAATGTGCAAATGCGGTGCCCGCGTCAGCAAAACTGAAGCCTGCGGCATGGGTCGATTTCAAACTGAAGAAATCGGCGGCAGCGGTCAATGCGTCGTAACACGCAGCCAACGCGCGGGTGCGTTCGTTAGCGCTGGCCAGCAAGGGATTCGCCCAATGCCCATCGCGGCGGCGCGCCATTAGCGCGCGCACCACATCCATGTTGGCGCCGGCACCGGCAACGATGCGTTTTTTAAGCTCTTGCACCATCCGCAATTCGACATCTTCAAACGTCATGCATTCCACCAGCTGCTCGGCAGACTGGCTCGACAACAAACTTACCAGCTCAAGTTCATTGGCCACAGCCTGCGCCAGCGCGTTGTAATTGCCAAACTGCGCAATATCCGAGCGCCAACGCCCGACAAACACCGACGCATTCGCAGCCAGGGTGCGGTCAGGCAGCACAAAGTGCGCCAATTGAGGGGGCGCATCACCCTGCAGGCCCCGGCAGAAATCCGTCACCAGAATACGGAACAACAGGTCGCGCAAGCTAGGGCTGGCCTCAAGATATCCCAGTTGCAGTTGCACCAATTCCCAGAACGCAGGCGTCAAATCGTTGGCGGCGATGTCTTGCCAGGCTTTCGGCTGGGCCGACAAGTCCGCCACGCCATCCACCACCACGGCACCGTACAGGCGCTGCAGCATGGCAAACAACTCGGGTTGGTCGGCACGGGTCAGCACCGCTAACATCTTGCGGTCGAGGTCCTGTGCGTCATCGCCCGGTAGCACCATCCGCTTGAGGCGGTCCACCCTGTCTTTGGCACGCAGGAATTTGGCACGCTCTTTCAGGTGCTGACGCAGCCCTTGCGTGGTCAGGCCCAGGTCTTCCAGCAAGATGGAGGTGGTATCCGCCCGGAACGACTTGCTGCGCATGCGCACATCAAGCAGCCAGTCTTTGGTCGGCTCCGGCTCGGGCTTGGCGCTATAAATCAGCCAGCGCTGGTCTGGGGCGCCCTCAATGTCGAGCTTCACCCGCAGCGCTGGCATGTCGTCCAAGCGCACCAATTGCACGCCGTCGAGCTGCAGGCTATCCACTGCGGAAGCAAATTCGGCCTCCACGTCGTGCCAAAAAACCACCGGGTGGGTAGTGAATAAAGTGGTCAAACTTTCAAACAGGCGTTGTTGGCTCATCGGCAATTTTTCTATTTATGTTCATTCGGCAACGCGTTCAATCATCACCTTGCAACTCTGCCTCAATCTGTTCAATGCTAGGCAGGTATTTCGCAAGGTCTTCGGGTAGTTGCAGCCGGTATTCGGCAATACCGATGGGCTGGGTCATGCCGCGCAAGGCGTATTCCGCTACTACCCGATGTTGCTGCTTGCAGAGCAATAACCCCAAAGTAGGCTTGTCTTCCTCGCTCTTGATTTTCTCATCCACCAGCGTGACGTAAAAATTAAGCTGGCCGACATGCTCCGGTTTGAAATCTCCCGCTTTAAGTTCCACTACCAAGAACCGATGTAGTCGGTAGTTGTAAAACAGCAGGTCAATAAAGAAATCTTGCTCATCCACCGTCACATTCACCTGGCGCCCCACAAAGGCGAATCCTTCACCCAATTCCATCAGCAATTTGGTCACATGGCGGGTCATTGCAGTTTCAATGTCCCGCTCGTGTGCGTCGTTTGAAACGCCGAGAAAGTCAAACAGGTAAGGGTCTTTCAGCGTCTGCTGTGCCAACTCGGACTCTGCAGCAGGCAATCGTTCTTTAAAATTGGTGACCGCGTTACCAGAGCGTTGCTGCAATTGCGTCGAAATGTGGTGCCACATCACATTGCGCGACCAACCATGCTCGATTGCTTTTGCCGCGTACCAAACCCGCTCTTCACGGGTCTTGAGCTTGGTCAGGAGCAGCAGGTTCTGCCCCCACGGCAAAAGTGCAACAGCCTGTTGCACAAATTCGACATCAGACCACTCTTCGGCAAAACTGCGCATGTAGAGCAGGTTTCGGCGAGAAAAACCCTTCATATCCGGGAAGGCAGCCGTTAAATCGACCGCCAGCCGGTCGATGACCTTGGCACCCCAGCCCTGAGCTTGTTGGCGCTCCAGAATATCGCGTCCAATTTGCCAGTACAGCAACACCAGTTCGCGGTTGACCGCCAACACTGCGCGCTGCTGGGTGACGAGAATACGCTGCTTCAGGCTGGTAAGCCAATTGGCGTAGTCAGCAGGAAGAACTACCAAGTCAGTCATCGCTTGCCCCTCCAGTTACGGCCTTCACCTCTGCCAGCAAATTCCCGAACTTGCCGTAGTTGACTTTAACACCGTCGTCCAAGTCGAGCGTGATGCGCATGTCGGCGTGGTGGCGCAGCTGTTCATCGTAAGCCAGCAGCTCGACATGTTTCTTCTTGAGCTTTTCGACTTCCTTGGCCAATTTGTTGCGGGCGGCGGTGCTGGCGGCGGCTGCCGCGTCTTTTTCCAACATGTCGATGCGCGACTGAATCTTGCCGGTCAGGGGCACGACATATTCCGCCCGCATACGGGCCAGCGTACCCTCATGGTAGCGGTGCAGATAGACCAGCGCTTGGAATGCACCTTGTTTACCACTGGAGAAGAGCCAGTAAATGGGGCGCTTTTTGTAGGTTTGCAGGTGGTCTTTGTAGAACTTGTCGGCCAGGTAACGGCGGATGGTCTCATCCGGGGTTTCGCCGGCTTTGGTACCTATGCTTTCAGCCAGCCAGGCCATATTTTCAGAGAGAGTCTCAGCGCCCCAAACGACGAGCAGAAATTCGCGGATACGGCTGGCGGCTTCGTCTTCAAACCAGAGTTCGTCGGTGAGCGGCACGATGCCGTCGGCGTCGGCGGGGAAACTGACGTAACAGCTGGTATCGAAGCCGATGTTAGCTGAATTGGCATAAATCAGGCCGGGCGCGTCCAGACTATAGCGCCCCATCATGCATCCGATAGCATAGGAAATAAGGCGCTGACAGTCCTTCTCACGGTCGGCTCTGGTAAGGCTGATTTGGGACTCTGGCACATCGGGAGTGAGTTCGTCTTTCAGACCAAAAGCGTCAATAAAAAGACTATTGTTTTTTTCTTCGATATTTTTCAGTCCTATTATACGATTTGTCTTAATACTTTCCCAACCAATCCAACTCATCGAAAGGGAGTTGAAATTATTATTAGCCAACCCGGCCGCCGAAAATTCCCAGCTATTCTCATACTCCGACCAATCACTCGCAGACAATTTAATCGCCGATTCCGCAAGTTTTCCAGCAGCATCATCCAAGCCTGTCGGATAAGGCAGTTTATTAAAATATCCAACATGAAAATGAATTGTTGGATTCAATATCGGCACAATGTCCCGCACGAATTTATTATTGCAATAAGCCAGTAATTTATATTTCTCATCTTGATTTTTTGCGTGAAATGAATGTGCGCATGCATCAGATATCACTCCGGAGGGATAAAATCTAAAAGCGGAATCACCTGTGGTAACATCAGACCAACTCATACATTCTTTGAAATAATAACTTTCATTCTGTGGACGCGACCTCAATTCACCTTGCTCATCAAAAAAATTCTTTATGTCATGACCATTGTTTGACCAATTTACAACATACTCGAAATTTCCAAACCATTTTCGAAAACCTCCAGCCTTATTGTAAAGTCTCCATTTTGTCAAACTCCGAATTGAATCTTCTTTTGTTTTGACTGAAAACCCGATGTTTTCTGCCGAAACCTCAAACCAATAGCGCAAGAATTTATTGTTATCACCAGTTTGAAGACCAACCACGGCTTTTGCATGCTCACCTAACGAAGTGTTTTTGTCGAAAATATTAATTACCGTGCTTCCAATCCAATACGCCAATGGACTCCCTGGAATTTTCCTAAAATCATCTTGCCTTGTGCTATCAAACCGGTGGCGTCCAGAACGCAAACTGGTTTCTTTGTCTGTTTCCTGCCCGTCAACCAATCGAAAAAACACAGGCTTAAAACCAGCGAAATTCTGACCCTGCAGAACAAACGCTGTCGTCTGTACAACTTCACCTGAAATTTCGCTGAAAGCCCGTGAACCCAAATGGGCCATGGTATGAATCGTTCGCTCCTGCAGCAATCTCTCCCGCATGCTTTCATACGACGACAGAAACATCCAACTCTGCATCGTTACCATGCTATTGAAACCGGACGGCTTACACCAGTCAAAGCCACGCTCCATAAACATGGCAAACAGGTCAGATTTGCTATTTGGAAAAATAGTCTTGGCGTAATCCTTAAGCGCCGGATTCATTCCCTTGCCACCCATATAGGGTGGATTTGCCACAACTGCGTCGAATTGCATTCCTAAAATAGTCGCCTGCTCGACCAACGGCAATATATCCTGGGCGGCAGCTTTTCCGTAAAGGTCGCCATCTAGGATGGCATTCTGCAAACTCTTTGCCAAAATTGGCAGTTGCGCTTTCAGTGTCAGTGGAATTTTAATCAATGAGCCAAAGGTTTTCGCGTGAGCAAAGGTATTCAAAAGAGCTGCTATGGTCATTCGACTCAAATCAAATGGCATAAGGTGCGTGGCAATTTCATCCAAGCTCAATCCCTTGCTCCATTGCAGCGACATCACGTTTAGCTTGATAGACTCATTGAATAGTCGGCGGTCGTCAGCGCGAGCTTTCATCAGTAGGGCAAAACCGGCCATTTGCGCGGCGCGGTCGTCGATGTCCAGGCCGTACAGGTTTTTTTCCAAAATCAACCGCGGAATCGCGCGGGGCTGGTAGCCGCGCTCCAGGTAGACGGCCTTGAGCACTTCGTAAGCTTCCACCAGAATGTGGCCGGAGCCGCAGGCCGGGTCCAGCAGGGTGATGGACTCGGGATTCAGGCTGCCGCTTGCCCTCACCCCTGCCCCCTCTCCCCGAGGGAGAGGGGAATCCTCATTCACGCGGGTCTGAATCAGGGCGTCGAGCTGAGCTTGCACTTCAGGGGTTTGGTCGGCGGGGGCGATGTAATACGGCCACTGCGTTTGCAAAGTGCTGGCAGGGTTGGCCATCAACCACAGGCGGCCGACGCTGTTTTGTACCAAATATTGCACTATCCAGTTGGGCGTGAAGAGCTGCGTGGCGGCGGGGATGTCTTCGCTTTTGACGACCTTGCCGATGACTTCGTCTTTTTTCTCGCTGATGTAGAACTGGTACAGCCAGCCGATGATTTCGACCTCGTTCCAGTCTTCTTCGTCAATGCTGGCAACGAGCTTGGCAATGACGGAATCGGTGCGCAGCAGATTGTCCGGCAACAGCAGCTCGGTTTCGTCGTCGATGCGCTCGAACAAAAACGGCATGACGTTGCTGAGCGCGTTGCACTGGGCAACCAGCAGCATGCTGTATAACTCGCCGTCGCGGTTGCCCGCCAACTTCATCTCGGTGACCAGCGCAGGCTTCAGCCCTGGCAATCCGCCGTCTACAGCACTAATCTGCGCCAGGTCTGTGGCGTGGGCCAGGATATCTGGCAACGTACCCTCCAGACTGGAAAGCGCCCGGTGGCCGTGGCCCAGATAGTCGTGCAACTCCATGTAGCGCAGCGCCGCAAAGCGGTTGAACCAAGTGTAGGCCACCGCTTCCATGGTTTGGGCAAAACCGTCTTTTTGGATGCGGGTGATGAGTTGTTGACGCTGACTGTGGACTTTGACGGGCCAGGCCTGGCCTGCAATCACTGTCGCGTCGCCCTGCGGCTGGCTGACAGCCACTTCCAGCTTGCCCGCCGTCTCTGACAAACCAAGCAAGTTGGCGCGAGCGGTGACGGCGGAAATAAAGTCTTTTCGGGCTTGCGGGGCGTAGGACTTGAGTTTGGCTTTGTTCATGGGTCAGATAAGATTTCTCAGCTGCCCCGTGCATGGCACGCGGGCAGCTGTTGAGTAAGGTGAATGAAGGCGATAGCGCTTTAGCGACTGCGTTATTGAATCCGCGCTATTTGACCGGCGCGCACGGTGGTCAGCAACGCGTCTTTCAATTTGCTTACATAGGCGTCCACGTCGGCTTCGGTTTCGAGGTACGTCTTGCTGGAGAGTTCGGCGGCACGGATGACACGCGTGGTCTTGGCGACGGGCGCTGCTACGGTGGGCTGGCCAGTCTGCAAGGGCTTGGCGGTATTGTCGGGCATCGCAACATGGTCGGGGACTTTGCTCACAGCCGCTTCAATAATATTGATGGCATCGTCCATGGCATCGCCGCCCGCACCTTGCAGCAGCATAATCTGCGCAATGCTGGTCTGGCTGGCGATGCGCGCTTTCAGGTCTTGCAGCGGACGCAGGGCTTTATTGCTGAGGTCAGGAGTAGCAGCGGCTGTTTCAAGTTTGGCTTGAACTTCAGCCAACTTGGCATCTAGGGACAGCAAGGCCCTTTCGCGTTTTTCTTGCGCCAGTTGCTCATTGATGGCGGTGACGGAGGCCAGCAGCGGCTCGATGCGGTTGACTTGGCCGTAGGGCTTGGGGTTGTCGCGGATTTGAGCCAAGTCAATCAGGGCGGCAGCGGCTTGCGGCACTTTGGTCAATGCTTCACGATTGCTTTCGAACGCGCTAAGGCCATCGAGCAGCTTGCGCCAGGCGACAATCTGGGTCTTGTAGAAGTTGACCAAGTCATGGATATCATCCGCGGCATCGAGCCACTCGTTCTTGGCCGCCAGCATGACTCGATGAAGGCGCAGCTGTCACGTATGCTGAGTTGCTGGGCGATGCGGGTGAGCGCGGCGTCGATGTCAGACTTGCCAGGGTGGTGCGGCACGGCGGCAGTGTGAGCATAGCTTTTGAGCTCGGCTTGCCAATCGGTCAAACGGGTGCGGAAGTCGGCAACCAAGCTGTCTTCTTCCTCACGGCCCATTTTTTGAAACAGGTCTTTGTACAATTCACGGGCGCGCTTGAGGCTGTTAGCATCGGCTGTCTTGCGCTTGAGAATGGACACCTGCTTGAAACGGACGGATTTGGTGAGCGGGTCGGCTGCGGATGCGGGGTCGAGGTCAGAGCCTTCGAGCATGAGCTTGATTTCGCCGGACATGAACAGGCGGGCGATAAGCAACACGGTTTCCCACTCGGGTTTCCACCCCCAGGGGATGCCAGCAAAGCGGTCCACCACGTCTGACAGCAATACCCGGTTCTGGCTGGCGGCCAGTTGCAAGTAGTCGCGCATCTCTTTGATGGCGAGTGCGTTGCCGGCCTCGCCGTCCAGGCCTAACGAATGCTGACCCAGGTCGTCCGCATTGAGCACGGCCTTGATTTCGGCTATTGGGTCGACTTGACGCACCTTGAGGTACGGCAGCTTGCTGTAAGTATTGGTGATGAGGTAATTGAGCAAGTCATCAAGCACCTTGTCGGTGCTGGTGGACTTGATTTGCACAGGCTGGCCCAGGGCATAGAAGTCACCCGAGGTGATGAGTTCCGACAGCTGGTGCACCAGGCGCAGCCGGCGCTCGCGATTCTCGTCCTTGCGGTCGGCCAGGATGCGCTTGAGCGAGGGCGAAGCCTGGTCGGCTTTGGGGCTAATGATGTATTTTTCGATTTGCAGATACAGCGCCAGCTCAATGTCCAGGCGCTCCCCTTCGCCCAAGCGCACCAGAGCGCGGCCATTGCCCTCACTGCTTCGCAGAATGCAGCGGTCGGGCTGGAGACGTTCGTAATCATCACCCAACGGTGTGAGCACTTCAAAGCTCAGGGCGTAGCTGGCCTGGCGCCAAGGTGCGCCGTCAAGCAAACGATTAAATTCATAGTCAGCCTTGGTGTCGCGGTGGCGCACCTTGGTTTGGTCTTTGAAAATATCCTCAAAAATCAACTTGGCCAGTTCGCGGGACTTTTCAGCGGCGGAGACCTCGACGTGACCGATTTCGCGGGCGACATCACGCTCTTCATTGGTCAGGAAGAACCACAGGTCACCGTTGCGGCTGACCAGACGCTCCCGCTCGAGGCGAGCCAGACTTTCCTGAATCTTGCGCTTAAGCGCGAGCTTATCCGCATCAATCTGGTCTATACACAGCGTGGCAAGATTGTCGATGGACGGCTTGACGATGTCGGGGATGTAGCGAATCAGGAACATCGCCTTCAGCAGCAGACTGTCGTAGGGCTGCAAGCCGGGATTGCCCGGCGCCTGGTCTATCGAGCGCTTGGCGACGCCGTCGATGAAGCTCTCGATGGCAGGATAGAAATCGTACAGCGGAACCAGAATATCGATGCCGTGGTTTGCTTTGACATGATGTACGGCAGCAGACTGGAAGGCGTCGAGCAGCGAACGCTCCCCGCGCGACAAGTGCTTGCCGGTAGCGCCCACTTTGCGGATAGATTCGAAAATCTTTTGCAGCAGCGTGAACTGGTATGGCGCAAATGGGTAGTAGGTGACGAATTCAGCGGCGTCCCTGTAGCCACGCAGAGTCACCGAATTGCCCGAAAAGCCGAGCTGATTGTTGATGACGTCGCTTTTGCTGGCGAAGGCATCACGCAGAGCAACGTGGGCGGCCTCCGTCTTGGACAGCAGGCGCTCGCCGATGACTTCGTCGGTGTTGCTGCTGGCCAGCGACAAACGGGTGTGAAAACGGGCTTGAATCTTGGAGAAGTCCTGGCCCTTGGACTTATTGTCTTCACCAATTGCCGCGTCGATGTCTTCCTGACTCGTGACGATGACCCACGCGCGGCCCTTGCACTGGGCACCGAGCTGCTCTGTGATGGTCTGCAGGTTGAGCATGAGCGGGGAGCTGGCCCCGATGAATTGACCTACTTCATCGACCAAAAAGATAACCTTGTGGCTGGGTGGCCGAGTAGTTAGGTAATCGTTGACGACCTTGGCGAACCCTTCAAGGGTAATGCGATAGTCATCTCTTGCATTGTCGAACCACTTGCCAGCGGATTCAGGCGTCATTTTCAAGGCTTGCGCAAGTGCCGTCACAATATCGTCACGATAAAATGCGACCGCATCACTCTCTTGCTCCCAGGCGCCACCGTTAGAGGCGGCAAAGGCGGCCTTGAAGGCCTCGAAAGCCCCCTTGGCTATCAGATGACGTTCCATGTCCGCGATGTACGGCGTATCGCCCGACAAGCCCACCTTCTCATTGAACACGCGCAAGAAGACTTGCAAGATGGCGTCAGGGTCAGACTTGTTGGCCTTGGCGTCGATATTAAACAGGATGACGTCGGCGGTGCCTTGCACCGCGCGCTGAATGTCGGCGTGCAGCATCGCGTCTTTGATTTTTTGGTGGTCAAAGAACTGGGCGGCGTTACGCTTTTCCCCGGTCTCAGGATTTTGAGCCGCGATGTTTTCCAGCAGATAGGAAAGTATCTTGATGAAGTGCGACTTACCCGAGCCGAAGAAGCCGGACACCCAGACACCCATGCGGTCGGTGATGGCCGCGTCATGCGGACGGTCGATGGCAGCGAGGTAAGCATCAAAGAACTTGCGCAAGTATTCACTTATCTGCTTGGTGACGACATACTCTTCCAGTTCTTGCCAGACGCTGGCGGCGTCCATTTGGTCTGCTTTGATGACGCCATTAATTGGGCGGTCAATGGGCTTGAGGAAAAGTTCGCTGATTTTCATATTGTGATAGTTCCGTGATTGACTGGAATGTGCTGGCGGGGCTGCTCTACGTGTTCTCTGGCACTAGACGGAAGGCGCGGTAATAGTGGTCTTCGGCCAATGTGTTGAACAGTCGTAGTGAATGGCCGTCGTAGCGGCCGGGAAAGAACATCAGCAAGGGCGTGTTGCCCATGATGGGATGCAGCGCAGACAGCAAGGTGTGCGTGCGCAGCATCGGATAAACGGCACCAACGCCAGTCAGAATTAACAGGTCGAGGTTAGCGATATCATGTTGAGATGCGATTTTCTGGGCAATCTTGTCCTCTTTGAGAACCGAACGCAGCGCAGCCAGCGCGCTGTCGTCACCTTTGCTGAGCTGCATATCCATGGCTTTGTCGAGCAGGTTGCGCTCTTCCAGCAACCCTTTCACCAGTTGCAGCAAATCGATACTCGCCGCGCGCAGAGCCGGCACATGTTTTGTCAACGCGGGGAGTACTGTGCCATGGAGAAAGCTGCGCATATCCAGCTCGCGGTCGGGCGGGTAGTCAAAAATCCAGAAGCCAATTTCATTGCCCAGGCCCTTGCTGTCCAGGAAATCACGCGAGGTTACACGAGGCAGGATTTGGTTGAGGCGTTCGTCAAAGCTCAGATTCATCTCACACGTTCCAGACAATCAAGGACATAGGTTTCATTATGTGCGCTCAGATAACGCCACACATCGGGATGCAAGGATTGGGGTGTCAACTTCATTGACTTGGAACTATCAATGTACTTCGCCTCGACCAAAATTCGTAGGATGACCTGAAGCATCTTGTCCTTCGTGGATTGAGGCCATCCCGCTAGCGACGAGTCATGATGTTCACATTCGGCCAAGAAATCCTGCCAGTCGGACCGGGCCAGAGCTGGCTCAAGTCGTCGCTGGCGGTCCGCATATACACGAAGCAAAAAGTCGCCCAAAAGAAGGCTATGTTTGACAGCTGCAGCCATGAGCATCTGGATGACCACTTCGCTCTCGCGTTCGGCAATCATCTTCCAGCCCTCTGCATCCAACGTCGTCAACCGACGACGTAGCAGTCTGGCCTGCCGAGCCGCTGTGGCTGCGGTCCTTTTCTGCAGGATATTTTCTATCTCGATGGCATGCGTCCACGCTCGCTGGTCCGGTTCGGTCAGCAGCAATTGCGCAATGCGTCGGCTCTCCAGCGGCAGCAAAGCGCCTACATAGATTTCTGCGTTATACCGCGTCATACAAATACTGTAGTTGGGTGGTGGTGACCTGCTTCATAGCCTTCAAACGAATTGTTCTTTGAGCTGGCCAGTCTAACTGAAGGCATTCCGCTAGTGCAATGTCATCGGCGCTATTCCATAGACGTTTCCTGCAAGAAAACGATGAAATTCGATTAATTCCCGATGGAATCCACGCGCCACGGAGATTACGAGCAATTCTATCCAATAATCACCGCCTAAAATCGCAGGAAGCGCGGAGTTCCCGGCGCACTCCCGAGGCATCAAAACACTGTCAGATGACCAGGAAAGCTCTCTGCGGCGGATTAGTCGCCATGATGATTCTAAAGCCGCGTGACATCGCGGCGTTGATACCGCCAAAGGTCAAGCACTGTACGTGGTTGGGTGCGGCCAGCGACAACGGAGCCTCGCTCCGTGCACGACGGTAAGCAAAGAGAAACCGTCCTACTGTCGCTTGGCAACGGCCCGGAAAATGAAATTTTTGGCTAAAAAAAACCCGCCAACTGAGGGCGGGTTGAATCTAATTCTTGGCGGAGTTGGAGGAGACAGTTGAATTATGCTGCACTGCGCCATATTTCGCCAATCATCATTTGTAATGAGATGTATCACAGGTGGGAATGACACTCTAATCGGTGATGGCGAACAACTCCGTCCGCAGTTCTGTGAAGGTGCTGGGCGCATAAATGGCTATCGCCTGGGCCTTCATCATCGCCTCGTAAAGCTCACCACGGTTATCAATCGAGAAATAATAAGCGTTCGGGCGGACCGGCACTTCCATCGGCACCTGGGCCATGTGCACCAGTTGCAGGCCGGGCAAGGCACTACGAATCAACGCCTCGATGTCGTGGGGCGATGCGATTTTTAACTGACGCGGCACCTCCGCGACCAGATTGAGCGCCGGCATATTGGCGGTGACGGCAAGGTACAGCCCAGCTTTTCGCTCCAGTAGCGTGGCATCGACTTTTCCCTGATGATAAGGGCCTTGTTCCTTGTCGAAGGTGAGAGGAATGACGACGTATCTGGACGACACCACCGTATCGAGCAGTTCGCAAATGATGGCGTTCAGCGCGTCGAAACCGGGAGCCGGATTCTCATGGTCGTAGGCGGGTAAATCTGACACCGAATACTTCCGGGAAAACGCCATCAGGCCGCCCGCGAGCACCATCAACTTGTCGAACAGCCGCTCCGGATGGCAATGTCCCGACCTGGCGCAATGGGCCAGGGACGCGTTCGCGGCGCTGACCGTGCTGAGCATCCAGAATGAAGACACGTCGCCACTGTGCGCCTCGATGGCGTTTCCCCGCGGCTGCCGTTGCAGACGGTAGAGTGCCTCGGCTTTCGCGTTCAACTTGCCGAGCAAGCCGCGCAGAATTTCCCGCATGGCCGGGTCAACGTCGACCGACAGGCTCGGTGCCATGAACGTCGGGTCGATTTCAAAGGTACCGTCCTCCTTGCGGCGCACCTTGACGAGCGGGATGCAGTCGTAGGCGTCACGCATATCGAGATGCGACAGCAGCCGCAGTTTTTTTCTCATATAGGAAACGTTGGTGCTGAGCGCATCGGTGTAGAGGTCCAGAGCTTGCGCATCGAATGGAGCGTAGCGGGTGTCATCGTACGGGGCCTCGCCGCTGGCCAGATTGCCGCCATGTGCCTTGACGACAGGCAGGGCCGCGTAAAAGACAAAGCTTTGCTCATCCGCAGGCAGCTTGCCCAGGTCTATCGCCAAGGGCAATTCATCGGACAGCGGCGCCTGGTAGATTTCTCCATCCTTGAAAATCAGGGTCAGCGCCTGCGCATACAACGTGTTGCTCGTTACGCCTTCAATGCTCCAGCGTGCAAGCTGGACGCCCCAGGTGTAGGGATTGATGGCCGAGGCAATATGGCGCAAGCGGGCCTCGTGATACAGGTCCAGCTGCTGGAAATGCTGCGCATCGAGCGTGAGACCTTCGGCCCACAAGACTTTTAATGAGATGCTCATGTTCTCTCCATTGGAATGCATTGCTCTTCGATAGAGTTTGACGCTGCATTTAGGAAACTCATTGAGTTTTCGCAAGAAAGGTCCCAAGCCCGGCCGTTGCCACGATGATGACGAGCAAAACCCGCCACTATCACGAGTATTGCGCAACCGCAACATATTCGCCATCGCTTGATTGATACTTGAACATCTACACACGGCTTTCGTCCGTGAGGGGCAAGGAGAGCTTGATGGAAGACTTGTTGCCGTATTTCGAGCGTGAACTGGTGTATCTGCGCCGCCTCGGCCGTGAATTTTACGAGCGCTATCCCAGGGTGGGCGGCGCCCTGCAGTTGGGCGACGACACTTGCCCGGACCCGCATGTCGAACAACTGATACAGTCCGTCGCGCTGCTGTCCGCGCGCGTGGCGAAGCGGCTCGACGACAGCTATCCTGAATTGACCGAAGCGCTGCTGGAGACGATGTTTCCGCACTACCTGAGACCCTTCCCCTCCTGTTCGATAGTGCGCGCCACGTATCCTTCCATCAAGTCGGCGGGCGAGGCACCGATGCTGACCATCGCGCGCGGTACCGAGATGGACTCCAGCGCCGTCGACGGCGTACGCTGCGGTTTCAAGACCGCCTACGACATCGTACTCTCGTCGATGACGCTGGCCGCCGCCCGCTTCGACCCGGTAGTACGCGCGCCCTCCAGCGTTACCTTACCGTCATCTGCCAGCGCCGCACTGAGCATCGTCATCGACGGCGCCGCGCCGGCCGAGCTCCCCGCCCTGCGCGTGTTCATCGATGGCGAGCCCTCGTTTTGCGCGGCCCTGCGCGACGCACTTTTCATGCACGCCGTGTGCGCCTATGTTGAAACCGAGCCGGGGCGCTGGACGGCGTTGCCGGCCGTGCCACTGGCGCCGGTCGGTTTCGCCGAGGACGAGGCGCTCATCCCGTTTGACGCCCGCTCGCACGTGGCATACCGGGTGCTCAGCGAGTATTTTGTCTTTCCCGAAAAGTTCAATTTCTTCGACATTGACCTGGTGGCGTTGCGGGCGCTGCTGCCACAGGGATGTCGTCGCTTTACGCTCCATGTGGTCTTGGCCGGACTACGGCCAGATTCCTCGCGCGCCCGCATGCTGGCTAGTCTGTCAGAGACGAATTTGCTGCTCGGTTGTAGCCCGGTGGTCAACCTGTTCCAGCGGCCGGGCCAGCCGATATCCGTGACGCAGTTGACTGCCGACTATGCGGTGGTGGCGGATGCCGCGCACGCCAAGTCGTTCGAGGTGTACTCGATAGACTCGGTCAAGATGGTGCGCCGGCGCGGGCAGAAGGAGGCAGTGACTGAATTCCGGCCGTTTTATTCGCTGCGCCACGGCGAGGACGCGTCCTCAAAGAATGGGCATTACTGGATGCTGCGCAGCGATGACGAATTGGCTGCACTCAGCCCCGGCCACGAAAAGCGCATCACCCTGATTGACAGCGACTTCAACCCCATGGAGGTCGAAAAGACGAGCCTGTCGATTGCCCTTAGCTGCACCAACAGGGACTTGCCCAACGCGCTGAAGTACGGGCAGGCCGGTGGCGACTTGACGCCGCTGCGCGACGCCGACAGCTACTCGGTTCGCCTTCTGCGTCGGCCGACCCGCACCTACCGTTTTGCCAAAGGGAGCCAGCAATGGCGATTGATTTCCCATCTGACGGTGAACCAGCACGCACTGTCGCAAGGCGGATTGCCGGCTTTGCGCGAAATGCTGGCCCTGTACGACTTGCCACATTCGCCGATTTCGCGGCGTCAGATAGAAGGCATCACTAACTTGCAACAAGCGGCGACGGTGACCTGGATGCGGCACAAGCATGGCGCCGCGCTGGTGCACGGAACCGAGATGCGCATAACACTCGACGAAGAAGCTTTTGTGGGCAGCGGCTTGCTGCTGTTTGTGGAAGTCATCGACCAGTTCCTGGGCCTGTATGTGCAGGTGAACAGCTTCATCGAATTGCTTGTTCTATCCAAACAATCCGACAAGGAACTCATGCGATGCAAGCCAAGAAGCGGCTACCTGACGTTAGCGTAATCCAGGGTTTAATGGATGAACCCCAGCGGTTCCATTTTATCCAGGCTGTGCGCATCCTGGTACGCTGGCTGCGCCAGGCCGGCCTGTCTTACGACCACGAGCAAGCGCTGTGCCAGGTACTGCGCTTTCAGAACAGCCTGTCGCTGAGCTTTCCGGCCAGCCAAATCGAGGCGCTGGGGGCGCAGCCGGCGACGTGCGAGACCGATATCGAATTGCTGCGGGCCATGCGGGAAGCGCCGGGCACGAAGATATTCCTGACGCCCGCGTTCTTGGGGCTCCTTGGCGTGAACGCTGGCCTGCCTTTACATCGCACGGAGCGGATTAGCGCCGCGCAGCGCTGGGACAGGGACGACAGCACCCGTGCGTTTATCGACCTATTTTCCCAGCGCATGGTGGCCATGTTTTTTCAAGCCTGGGGCAAGTATCGCCTGGAGCACCGGCTCGACATGGGTGGCGAGGATGGTCAGTTGCCGCTGTTGACGGCATTGGCGGGTATTCGCCGTGACGCGCTGCCCGGCGGCGCAGACGATGGCACCTGCGATATGGCGGGATTCTATGCCGCATTGTTGCGCACCCGGCCGGTGGCGGCAAGCTCGGTCGCGCGCGCGTTGACGCATCACTTCGGGGTGCAGGTCACGCTCGAACCTTTCGTCGAAGTCTGGGATGTCATCCCGAAAAACAAACGCAGCAAGCTCGGCGGCAGGGTCGCCAGGCTGGGTTTCGGCGCGGCGCTGGGCGGGCGCTTGCGGCGCAAGGACCTGCGCGTGCGCTTGAACATCGGCCTCCTCGACAAGGCCGATGCCGAGCGTTTTCTGCCACGCGGAAGCGCCGCCGTGGGGCTGGCGCAAAGGTTGGCGATGTTCGGACTACCGAATCTGCAATTCGAGGTGCGGATTTTATTCAAGCCGTCGTGCCTGCAACGCCTCATCCTGACGAGCAAACCCGGCGTGGGGCGGCGTCTGAATTGGGACGCCTTTCTGTTACGACAAGATGGCAAAGTTTCCAGAGACACGGCCAGCTACCTGCTGCGGCCCATCGATGCTGGCCCACGCGGCGACAGTCCAAAAGCGGCTGGGGTGCGCGATGCAGATGCTTCAATCCGGCCAAGTGGCCTTTGAGCAGGAGTAAGGCGATGAGACCACTTCTATCCGTAAGCAGCCCAGCCATGTCGGCTTGCTTCATGGCGATAGCAGCCTGCCGCGCGCGCGGCGACGATGTGCATCCTGTGCATGTGCGAAATATCGGTTTTTATCAAACATGGCAACGATGCGCCGCGCAGCGCGAAGACGGGGCCGCCCAGTTGAGCGCCGCAGACGTGCTGGCCAGGCTGCATCTGCGCTTCGCCGAGAACGACGACCTGGTGCGGAATATTTTACTGCGCCACTCGCCCCGCAATTTTTCCCGGGACGCCATCGAATGCGACGCCATGTTCACCACGGCGGCCCTGATGTTCTGGCAGCGGCCCAACATGGTCATTGAGTTGACACCGGCATTGGAGCGGCTGCTGACGAGTTCCGACCTAGGCGAAGACATTCCCGCCGCCCAGTTGCGACCGGGCATGGCGGCCTGCTATATCCGATTCGGCGAGGCGATGCGACAAGCAGTCGTGCTGCCCGTAGAGACCGGCGTTCATCGCATCCAAGGTGCCTATGTGTTCGCATCAACGTACAACGGTAAACGAGCCATTTCCATTGTGGCGATTTATGCGGCAGGCCGTGACGAGCCCTTGGGCATCAGCAGCCTCGATTTTGTCATCGAGGACGAGCAGGAATCCCTGCTCAGCGTCATCCGGCGTCAGTGCGGGGGGACGGTAGAGTCCGATTCCTTGTTGGCGCAGCAAACGGCGCTGGCACAGCTTTGCACGAAGGTTTTTCTGTACTGGGGCATCGAACAGGCACGCCATGTAAGCCTGACGCCGCATGGCGACGCGTTGCGGCGCTTGCAGGGCATGGGGCCCAGAAAGGCCGCCAAGCTGCTCCGGCAGACCGAACGCCTCTATGACCGCGTAGTATTGGGACCGGACACGCTGCCAGCCCATCTGCGCAGCGCGTCCGGAGAGATGTCGCCGCACTGGCGGCGCGGCCACTTCCGCATGCAGGCGCACGGACCGCGGCTGTCGCTGCGCAAGGTGATGTTCATTTCCCCCACGATAGTGCGCGCAGACCGGCTCACCAGTGATGAGCTCCCTTGAGTCCCCTCAATACGGCTGCCCCGACCCGCACCTACAGTGGCGGATACAGGATAAATAACGACCCATCTCATCCGCCGTCAGCGGGAAGCACATCGGAGGCTGCATGATACGCAACATCGTGGACGCTGGCATGGCGGCGCTGTCCGTATTTGGCGCCCAATCGCAAGCCAATCGGCTGATGCGCATGGACTTCCCGCAGGTGGACGGTCCCGCGAATGCCGTCATGCTGGTCAACAAGGTGCGCATGCGCGAGGAGTTATCGCGCGATTTTCGCATCGAGGCCGAGGTGCTGTCGGATGACGCCGGCATCCCCCTCAAAAGCATGATGGGCAAGATGGTCACCATTTCGCTGGTGCGCGAGAACGGTAGCCTGCGCTACATGAACGGCTACGTCGGCAGTTTCCGTTTTGTCCGTACCGACGGCGGCTTCGCCTATTACCAGATGCTGCTGTCGCCCTGGCTGGCCTTCGCCAAGCTGCGCCAAGACAACGTCTCCTTTCACCACCGCAGCACCGTCGAGCTGACCGAGACCACCTTCGGGCACTACCGCCAGCGCGACTGGAAGGCCAGACTAGGGCCCGGTTACG
>AHHB01000026.1 GCA_000242815.2 Janthinobacterium lividum PAMC 25724 | reverse complement strand
GCTTCGGTCAACGCGTCGAACAATGGCGGCCCGATCTACAACAACAATACCAGCGGCACCTCGTACGGCTTCCAAGTGGAAACCTGGTTCTAAGCCTGCTTGACGGCAGCAACGAAAAGGGGCGGAACCGCAGTTCCGCCCTTTCTTGTATGCACTAGCGGCGCGCCCTTACGGCAAGGCCACCGGCAATTCCGGATACTCCTGGGTTAATGCATACTTGCTGCCGCCCACGGTGAGCGTGTAGTTGGCCGGCCCCGAGATCGGCAAGCGGTAGTTCAGGGTCAGCGCCACGGAACCGCCCGGCGCCAGCGATTGCCAGGCGGGAAGCGTGAAGCGGGCCCGATTGTAGTTCTTCGTGAAGCCGCCGATATTGTTCGGCCCCGTATAACCGGCATTGATCACCGTCAACCCGAAGCCCGACTGGTCGCTCATGTCCGATGGTGCCGAGACCGGATAGTCAAATTCCACCACGGTGCCGCCCGGCAAGGTCGATGCCGTATTATTCTTTAGCGTCATCACCGGGTTGATGGGGAAGTTGCTGTCGCCCAGCTTCCAGCCACCGAGGCTGATGCTGACATTGGCCGTCGTGCCCGGCATGGCGATTTCAGCGCGCTTATTGCCATACACGCCAGCCGTGCGGAAAGCCTGGTACAGCACGTCCGTCAGGGTGGTACCCATGAAATACTCGCCCTTGCCGCCGTTGCGCGTGGCATCCCAGGCATAGTCGCCCGCCATTTCCCAGATCATCACGCCGCCGATATTGTTGTTGACGATGTACTGGGCCTTGGCCGCGATCGATTGCGTGGTTTCCGTGGAAATAAACACTTTCTTGGTCGCATTCCACAGCCACGGCGCCACCATGGTGCTGCTGTAGTACGGCACATAGCTGCCTACCAGCGCCTTATCAGTGACTTTATAGGCATCGAGGTAGCTGGGCACTATGCCGTTCTGCAAGTTCAGCGCATGCCAGATGGGGTTGCCGCCACCGGGCGTGGGTTTGCCTTGCGAGTCGAGGTCGTACCAGACGTTGTCGATGCCGGTAGCGCCCATGCCGCAGGTTTTCACGCCCGCGCAGGTGACGGTGGAGTTGGTCAGCGCCGTCGTGCCCCACAGACCGTTGGTGCCGCCCGTCACATCCTTCCAGCCCCGCGTATAGAAGGGCACGCCGATATTGATGCGTCCCGCTTGCATGGCGCCACGGTAATAGCGGTACGCCCAGTCCGTGTTCAGGTAGCCGATATTCTGGTATTGGTAGGCGTTGCCGGCCCGCAACTCGCCATCATTGCCATCGTCAAACAGCGCCGCATTCGGTCCCACATACTGGTTCCACGCGCCGTGCAAGTCGTAGGTCATCAAGCTGGCGTAATCGAGATATTTCAGTCCCGACATGTTTTCCTCGCCGCGCAAGACCCAGCCCGAGGCAGAACCGGCAATAGTCAGCAGATAGTATTTATTGTCCTGCACGGCCGCTTCGTCTAGCTTCTGGCGCAACACTTTGAGCAGCACGTTGTAGCTCGTCATCAGGCCCGCCAGGCGCGGCTTCGAGGCGGCGAAGTCATTCGGATTGCCCGCTTCATTATTCGTCGTCGGGTGTTCGTAATCGACATCGACGCCATCGAAGAAGTTGTACTGGCGCACGAAAGCCACCATGGAATCGGCCAAGGTGTTGATGCCGGCCGTGTTAATGCTGCCGTCCGCATTCGTCGTGGCCGTATAAAAGCCGCCGCTACCGGCCCAGCCGCCCACAGAAATCATCAGTTTCACGCCTGGATACTTCTTCTTGTATTGCGCCAGCAAGTTGAAATGGCCTTTGTACGGCAAGGACGGGTCCATGGCTGCGGCTGGCACATTGGGCCACGTGAGGGCCGTATCGGGATTGGCCGCGCCGCTGCCGATGGCGATTTTCGAGGTGGCCGGATCAACGGAAGCAAACGCATAATTGAGGTGGGTGATCTTATCCCACGGCAAGTTATTCACCAGATACGTCGGGCTGCCATCGACGCCCGTGCGCCAGCTGGCAAAATAGCCGACGATGCGCCGCTTCAAGCCATTGCCGAGCACTTCGCGGCCGTTCGCGTCATATACCTTGCAGTACGGCACATTTGGCACGGCCGAAATCAAGCCGTCGGGACGGCAAGCCGTAGGCGTAGGCGTCGGTGTCGGTGTTGGTGTCGGTGTTGGCGTTGGTGTCGGTGTTGGTGTTGGTGTCGGCGTTGGTGTCGGCGTTGGGGTATCCGTTACGGCCCACGCGCCCCACTGATTGGTAGCGCTGGGAACATTGCCCTGCGTCCACCACTTGGCCTTGTAGGTGACGCCCTGGTAAAGCACGCACTGGCCGCCCGTGTAGACGGTGGCGGCATCCCAGACGGCGCACGTTTCCATGGCGGCCAGCAAGGTGTTTGGCGTGGCCGTCGTGCCTTCCTGGCCACCGCCGCAAGCGACAAGCACGCCGCTGAGCAAGGCCATCAATAATGCATTCGATTTCATAGGGTATGGGTCTCCGTTATGGTGGTACAGGTTGTACGTTGTGAGCTGTTGCAGGCCCCTTGAGGGGCTCTTGTCAACTGTGATCCCTGGCTGGCTTTCTTGCGCTTGCTGTTACTGCAACTTCACATTCCAGTTCGCTTCCACGCATTTCACGTAGTTCCCGGCCAGCAAGGCACTGTAGGGCGTTTGATAGCTGACCAACTGGCATTGATTGTCGCCACCCGCGCTCCAGTTCTTTTCCCAATAGATGTTGTAGGAAGCGGAACTGGCCGGGGTAAAGCGTTGCATATTGGCGCACGACAATTGTTCGCGGGAATAATCCCAGCCCATGTCGGTGGCAAATTGCTTGTAGTAATCGATGCGGTTTTGTGCGGCCTGCTTTTCCGTACCCTGCCCGCACTCGGCATTGATGATCATGATGGTGGTGGCAAAGTTATTGCCGGCACCGGCCGCCGTATCGGCCGCATTCGGCACCCACGTGCCGTCGAGCACATGCAGCATCGACGGTTTCGGTGGCTGCGGATAGACAAAGAAGAACGTGGCCGAGGCCAGGTTCAGCCAGGTCGAGGCCACCAGGTCCGGATTTTTCAGCAGCACGGATTGATCGCCGTCATGCATGGCTTGCGAAAACGGACCGTAATTGTAGTTGTAGGACAGCTGCTTGGCACCGCGGCCAAAATATTTCTTAAAGCTGCCGTCGGCATTCTTGCCACAGGTCCACACCTTGTTGAAGACGGGGTCGGCGCATTCGATGTTGTAACCGCAGCCCACACCCGTCTCGTCGCAGCCCAGTTCGCGCAAATACTTCAAGCCCTGGCGCCATTGCGGCAAGGGGCTGTTGGCATTATGGTCGCCCGTTTCCTGCCCGAAATGGGCAAACATGGTGGCCAGACTGTGACGGCAGATGGCGTCCGCATTGCGCCCGTCGCTGTAGTCGTCGCACACGGCAGGGAACTTAGCCACGGCTTGCAAGAAGCGCTGGTAGGTGTAGCTGACGTCGCGCGCGGCAAAATAGTAGTCCCACTTCGCCGCCGGCAGCAGGCGTTCGACGCGCTTGACGTTGAGCGGATTAGTGGCCAGGCCAGGCTGAACGGCTTCGACGGCCGTATTGCCCAACGTACGGATCGAGGCCTTGACCTTGCGGAAAAAGTCATTATTCGTCAGCGCTGCCTCGTTGGCCTCGGCCTGGGCCTTGGTGGGCACGCCTGGTGTCGGTGTCGGTGTTGGTGTCGGGGTCGGGGTCGGGGTTGGTGTCGGGGTTGGTGTCGGGGTTGGTGTCGGTGTCGGTGTCGGGGTCGGGGTCGGGGTCGGGGTCGGGGTCGGGGTTGGGGTTGGGGTTGGGGTTGGGGTTGGTGTTGGTGTTGGTGTTGGCGTACTGGTATCGAGGCTCCACGGCCCCCACTGATCGTTGCCCGGTGCCGTGCCCTGCACCCACCATTTGGCGCGGTAGACCTTGCCGTCGTACACGGCGCATTGCCCTGCCGTGTAGATGGTGCTGGTGCTCCAGGCCGTGCAACTGTCGCTGGCGGCGGTGGCAGCGAGCAGCGTCGATGGAGATGGGGGTTGGGTAGTGGAATTGCCGCCGCAAGCGAGCAGCGCGCTGCCCAGCAGGCCAGCCATGAATGGCGTCGCCAGCCGGCTTGATTGCCGTGTCTTCACATTGTCTCCTGAACGTTATACGAAAACTATCGAAGTAGCTTTTTATGTTGTACGTAAAGAAAGCCCAAAGCAGCATCGGCTTTCTGTACAGAGAATGCGACGTCAGAAATTGGTAGTCAAGTGGTTTTATATAACCGTATTTTTTCAATACCAGTCACGTCAGGCGGCCCCGCTACAGCGCGGCAGGCAACGAATGAGGGAAGTGGAAAATGCGGTGTTTGCAGCAACTGCCGGCAATACCGCGCCGACAACGCTGCGGCAAGTGGTATTAGCACTGCCGTACACGTTTTTAAGCGTTGCAGTATCAACACTTAAATAGATTTTCAAGGAAACGATACGATGTGCGTTCAAAAAATGAATTGACATCCGCCCCTCCGTCAACGAAGGCCATTCCTACGGCGCTCAAACAAAAGCTGCTTGAGTCGCTTCGCTAGGAAGCTGCTTCATCGAGCGACCTGAATGCATCATCTCTCGACGGATAGCGAAGATGCGAGGCACTGTGGGCACCAGGGAAAAAGAGGGTTTTGAAAGAAAAAGCAATCTAAAACCAGTTTGGTTTTTTTGCAAGGCACACGCTCGAAGCGTGCGCCTTGCAATGTGCCACTTGCAAGCTAGGCCAGTAGGAAACGTCCGCCGCTGGCGTCAGCAGCGGGCGTATTCATCTAGCGGCATAGACGCTTAATAGCGGTACTCCAGGTTGATCCATACGCGTGGCCGCGGATCACTATTCGTTTCCGACATTGGCCGCCCTCCTGTATTGCGCCAAGCCAGGGCCACATCCGCGCTCCAGGCCTGCTGCTGGTAACGCAGACCCAAGCCACTGCCGCGCAGGCTGCGCCGGTTATCACTGGCCGCGACCGGATCGGCGTTGACCGTGATGCGCCCTGCATCCATGAAGGCATATGGCGTATAGGCGCCAGCGGCATAGCGCAGTTCCAGCTGTGCCAGGCCGCCCTCGTCGCCGGTGGCTTCGCCGGATGGATACGCGCGCACGCCACTGGCGCCGCCCAGGCTCAGCTTTTCGGACGAATCGAGGTTCTTGTTGGCCTGCTGCCAGCTCAAGTGGGCCATCAGGCTGAAACCGGCGGGCAAGGATTGCAGGCGCACCACATCGAGGTTGACCTTGCGAAAACGACCGTTGCTCTTGTAGTAATCAACGGCCGTCAAGCCCGCATCGAGTTTCAGCTTGCCTGGAGTCCAGCTCACGCTACCGTAGGTGATGCCATCGAACGCGTCGCGGTAATCGAATTGCAGTGCCACTGGCATGGACTGGCTGGACTTGCTTTCGTAAGTGGCGGTGCTATCGCGGTTATCGTGCAAATCCTTCGATTGATAGGTGGCGATCAAGGTCAGATTGGCTTTTTGCGAGCGTAAGATGGGATAGCTGAGGCCAGCGCTGGCAACCTTCGCGGTTCCATTCGCATGCAGGTTGGCGAATTCCTTCGCCAGCGCATAGCTGGTATGCGAGTAGCCAACGTTACCGCGCAAGCCGGACGCTCCCAAAGGCAGGCTGTAGCCAAGCGAGCCGAGCCATAAATCCTCCTCGCTCAACAGAGCACGCACGCTGAGCTGGTCGCCTAGCAGGAAGGGACTATTGATATCGACATTCGCACGCACGCGATTTTTCCCCGTGTAGCGGCTGCCGGCATTGTCCAGGCCGACATCACCGCTCACGCGTTTGTCGCGGGCAACCTGGACGATCAAATCGCCCGTCCCCGCTGCCGTTCCAGGACGCATGGCGGCGGCCGAAGTGATACCGGGCAAATCGTCCAGCAACAGGGCGGCCCGTTCCAGCGCTCCATTGGCGATCACGCTACCGGGACGCAAGCCATCGAGGAAGGCCGTCGCCTGCCGCACCAGAACGCCATCGTCGCCTTGCGCCTGCACCGCGCCATAACGCCCCTCAATGACGTCGATGCGCAAGTGGCCCTGTTCCAAGTCTTGCGGCGGCAGTACGGCGCGGGCGAACGGGTAGCCGCTAGCCTGGTAAACACCGGTGATGCGCTCGGCCAAGTCGCGCAAGCCGGCCAGATCGAACGTCTTGCCCGTGACATCGCCGAGCGCTGCACGCAGGGCTTCCTCGGCGACGACGGAATTGCCCGTCAGCGTGACCGAACGCAAGACCACGGACGCGCCTCCCGGCGCCAGGGCAGCGGAACCCAACGGCGCCTGAATCTTCAGTGACTGGCTTTCACGCGGCGGTGCAATCGATGGCTGCAGACGCTGCAGGGTTTGCCCCGCATCAGGGGGAACTTGCGCCTGCGCGGCCGATGCAAAATGCCATAAAGCCAAACCCAGCGCCATGGCAACAGCGGTGTGCTGTGGATGTTGTTGTTTTTTCATAGTTTTTTTTGTATGTTGAATCAGTAACATCATTGCGCCACGCCTTCGGAGACCGGGACTGCGGGAGCAACGTTAATGCCGCCATTGATGACAAAGATGCGCGTAAAGCCTGACATGCCGCTGCCACCCGACGCTGGCAAAGCGGCCAGCAACGTATCTGGCGCAGTGCCTGTAGCCTCTGGCGCGGATTGCGCCGCCTCCACCCATGGCACCAAGGCCAGGCCGCCGATCAGGCTGATGCCGCCATCGGGCACGCTGTTGGCACCAGGAGCGGCAGACGCGATACCCGGCACGGCCAGGTCGATAGCCGAAGCCGTCGTGCCTGCCGCCACATCATTGGTGCCGGTGGTGATTTGACGGCGCGCCAGGCGAATCGCGTTCTCCAATGCCGGATCGGCATCTATCGTCAAGTTGCCGTTTTGCGCCGTCACGACATAATTGCCATTGGCCAAGGCGGAAGCGTCGATCGTGTAACTACCGACGTTTTCACCAGCGGCGCGGCGCAGGACGCCGGCCAGGCTGTCGCCGGCGACCAATTCACCCTTAGTCACTTGATACGTGAGGCCAGGATCGACGTTGCCGTAGACCTTGCTCTTCGCATCGGCCGTCACCGTGATCGGGCGCGCGCCGATGCTCAAGACACCGTTTTGCGCCGTCACGACATAGTTTCCATTGGCCAAGGCGGAAGCGTCGATCGTGTAACTACCGACGTTTTCACCAGCGGCGCGGCGCAGGACGCCGGCCAGGCTGTCACCGGCGACCAATTCACCCTTGCTTACTTGATAAGTGAGGCCAGGATCGACGTTGCCGTAGACCTTGCTCTTCGCATCGGCCGTCACCGTGATCGGGCGCGCGTCGATGCTGGCGCTGATACCGCTGGTATTGAGCACATAATTGGCATTCGACAGGCTCAAGGTGCTGGAATCAAAGCTGCTGTAACGGCCGGCATTGCGGCCGCTGACGCTGGCAGAACCCGTGACGGCAGGTGCGCTGTCGCCATTGACCAGGCCCGACAGGACAAAGCCTGCGTTAAACGTGGTGCTGCCATCGTAAGTTTTCGTGACAGCCACGTTCAGCGCACGAGGCGTCACCGTCCAGTAGACAGGGCCGCCCGGCGTCAAGGTATAGCCTGCCTTGCCCAGAACCAGGCCCGTATCATATTGAATTGTGTACACGCCGGCCGACGAAGTCGCCGTCGGCGCGCCGAGCCAGGATACGCTTCCACTCGCGCTGGCATCCGTGATCAGCAAGCCGCCACTGAGCGCGTCGTACAGCGCATAGTTAAAGACCGGCACGTCGCCATACACGCTGCTGCCTGGCGTCAGGCGCACGTACACCGACTTGGACGCATTGCCGGCCGCGTTATCGACAGAAACGATAGCATCGTTCAATTGCGCCACTGGGGCCGCCGCGTAATACACGGACAGACCTCCGGACTGTCCAGGCGCCAGGTCGGCCGCGCGCAGAAACATGGCGTAACTGCCGTCAGTCTGGCCGGAAGTGACGGCGACGGTTCGCGGATCCTGATTGATGGCATTCGAAAAATTGCAGCAACTGGTATGGACGGTATCCACGCCAGCCGTGGTGGAGTAGAACAGGACGGCCGAACCGCTCGTGGTGCTGGAGGTTTCCGTCACCATCAGGGCGTTGGAAGCATTATTGCTACCAGCCAATGGAACAAATGCACCTGCTGTGATATTGCCCTTGATCTTGTAATTGGCATCCGCCTCACCGATAAAGTCGTCGCCCGTTCCTAACCACATGCGCACATTCGTCAGCGCTGTACTGCTCAGATTGGTAAGCCGGCTATCCATGTTGACGAAAGCATCGCCAGCCTTCAAGGTATAGGTGTGCGTAATGCTGGCCGACTGGTTCAGGCTGCTGAAATTGAGCGTCCCCGTCGTCACGATCGATCCCAGGCCTTCCTGGTAGCCGGCGATATTGAGTGAACGGTTGCTGAGCGCCATGGCGTAGCTGCTCCCCGTCCCCATGCCATCGGGGCCGCCGTGCCTGGCGTCGGAGGTCAGCACCTGTCCATCGTTGTTCCAGGCATTGCTACCATTGCCGCCAGCGGCAACGGCAAATTCAAACGGGCGTCCCAGGGTCAGCTGAAACCAGCCGTTGCGACCCGCAGTGGTATTGTCGAAATAAAATGGCGTCTTCAACAGCCCATCGCTGGTGAACGAGTTTTCAACACCATCGCCAAAGCGTACTTTGCCATTGTCCAGCAGCAGATTATTTATGCGTCCGGCACTGCCTTTTTGCCAGGTAAATGCGCTGGCATTCGGGATGTTCACGGCGACGCCCGGCGAAACACGGTAGGCACTGCCAGCGCCATCGGCCGTCGCCTGGCCGTACTGGTAAGCCAGCGATGCCGTGCCGGTGGCGTTCAGATTCGCATTGATGTTGATGTTGCGTTCTGCCGTCAGCGTGAGCTTGTTGGCAGACCAGTTGATGGCATCATTCACGTGGATGTCGCCATTGCCGCCCGTCGTCCCCATGCTGGTAGTCATGATGGAGAAATTGTTGCTGGCCAAAGCATCCGCCACATCAGCGCCAGTCATGTTGCCGCCGCTGGCGGCCACCGTGAAGTCGTTCGGATCGATCAGCCAGGTGCCCGTCTTGCCGCGCGGAGCGGCCGTGGAGACACGCGCGGCGCCGATATCGACCCGGTTCGCACTCGTCTCGACAAAGCCGCCGTCACCGCCTTGCGGCGCGCTGGCATCGAGCACGCCGGCGACATGGACGCTCCCCTTGTGCATATCGCCCAGCAACACGATCTGGCCTTTTTCGCCGGTGGCCAGGGTATGCGCCTCGATCACGCCCGTATTGTTGATGACGCTGGAAGCGAGCTGGCCGGCCGCCTTCGCCGTAAGATAGACCTGGCCGCCATCGGCGCGGATGGCGCCGCCATTTTCGATCAGGGTGTCGATCGCGCCCTGTGTCACCTGCAGCCGGACCGGGCCGCCAAGATCAAGCGTGACCTCACTACCAGCACCGAGCAACACATTACCTGCATGGGCAGCGATGGTGCCGCTATTGCTGATCTTGGCCGAGATCAGGGCCACATAACCGCCGTCCGCCGCGCGGATCGCGCCTTCATTGACGACGCTGCCGGCGCCATTACCGCTAAAGACGTGCTTGTTGCCGCCCAGGCTGGCATTGTCGACATCCAGGGTCGATGCGACGAGAGCGCCTACATTGACCTGCGCCGTACGGCCAAACAGGATGCCGTTCGGATTGATCAGATAGACCTGGCCGTTGGCATTGAGGCGCCCGAGTATCTGTGAGCCGTTGTGATCAAGAATGCGGTTGACCGCCAATGCACTGGCCGAGGGCTGGACGAAGTTGACGGTTTCCTTGCTGCCGACATTGAAGCTGGCCCAGTTCAAAGTAGCCTGCTGGCTGGTCTGCTGAATCGTCGTCGTCGTGCCAGACTGGCTGATGGTCGCCGTGCCGGCCACCACCTGGCCACCCGCCGGCCCGGCGCAAGCGGGGCCTCCCAGCGCCAATGCCGCCATGGCGGCAGCGGCGGCGGCCAACTTGCGGCGTGCGCCCTTGCCGCGCCCGCGCGACGTCTCGGCAACAGCAACCCAGGCGTTCAAAACGTGACTCCAGACGAGCCGATAAATGTGATTCAATGATCCATGACGATGCATGCAGTCTATCCTTGTTAATCTTTTGTATACGGAGTACCGACGCACCTTTGTAAGCGCGCCCATGGGTACCGGTGAGAAGGCGGGAACGACGATGTCAGCCGGCATGCGCCACGCGCGCTAACGGCTCTCCTCGCTTCCACTTACGTTGCTTTTTTGAACACAAATATGACAAAAAGCACCATAAATTCCTTAATGGCAATATAACAAAGATTCTGGATTTATAAGTGAGCAAACCTGAGCGATTCCCGACCAATTCAGTCGGGAATGTGCCGCAAAAAAACTGACCATGTCACCCTGCCCGGCACAAGTGCGCGCCGCCAAAACGATCCGCCATTGTTGCGCCACGTTGAAGCTTGTCTTGCTTGTAGATGAGGCCATCGTGCGACGGCAAGGATGCAAATTTGTCGGCGAGCGCGGCTCTCGCGTCAGCGCAGCCGCCAAGCTGTCATGAAAATCAAAACCGGAAACTGCGGTTTTTCACGCTTCTTCGCGCTTTTTCAAGACTTTTCACCCCGTATACGACGCGCGGCGCGGCCCTTGGCAGGGGCGCGCCGCGCGCGAGAGCTTGTGACGGCTTACTTCTTGCTGAGGCGAGTAATCAAGCTGGACGTGTCATAACGGTTGCCGCCCGCCTGCTGCACTTCGGCATAGAACTGGTCCGTCAATGTCGTCACGGGCAAGTCGCTGCCGTTGCGCTGGGCTTCGGCGAGGCAAATGCCCAGGTCTTTGCGCATCAGGTCGACAGCGAAACCGAAGTCGAACTTGCGTTCGATCATGGTCTTGCCCCGGTTTTCCAGTTGCCACGACTGCGCCGCGCCCTTGGAAATCACGTCCACCACCAGCGCCGCGTCGAGGCCGGCATTTTCCGCAAAGGCGATGCCTTCGCTGAGCGCCTGCACCAGCCCCGCGATGCAGATCTGGTTGACCATTTTCGTCAGTTGGCCCGAACCGGAGGCACCCATATAGGTGACGGCGCGCGCGAACAGGGCGATGACGGGTTCGGCGTGCGCATACGCTTCCACATCGCCACCCACCATCACGGTCAGCTTGCCGTTTTCCGCGCCCGCCTGGCCACCGGACACGGGGGCGTCGAGGAAGAAGACGCCCTGCTCTTTCGCCGCCGCGTGCAAGGTGCGCGCCGCTTCGTTTGATGCCGTCGTGTGGTCGATCAGGATGCTGCCCGGCGCCATGGCGGACAGCAAGCCACCGTCTCCCAGGATGACTTGATACAGATCGTTATCGTTGCCGATGCACGTGAAGACGAACTCGGCGCCTGCAGCCGCGGCGGCCGGCGTGGCGGCGCTGCTGCCCTTGTGCTGCTCGAGCCAGGCGGCCGCGCGGGCCGGGTTGCGGTTGTACACGGTGACGTCATGCCCGCCCGCCGCCAGGTGAGCTGCCATGGGGAAACCCATGACGCCCAAACCGATGAATGCCACTTTTGCCATATTGTCCGCCCTGTCGATGAATGAATCCGATTATTGTTGCACAAATGGCCTATGTCGGCAGCATGGCGCGTCCATATGGCCAACATAGCGCGCAAGCAGTGGCGATTGGGGAACATCGGCATTTCAACTATGCAAGATAGAAATTGTGGCAAACACTTCATGTTGCATTTTTTTCTAGCAAATATTATATTGAATTGGCATCAGAAATTTTAATGCACAGCGCCGCTTTCCTTTTCCCCATCCCTTTTAAGGAGCCAGTCTTGCAAACCACATTGTCCCGCCTGAAAATCATGAGCGCAGCGGTCCTGCTGCTCGCCGGCAGCGCTGCACAGGCTGACATCACGGTCTTTACCAGCCAGTCTGCCTATCTGGCAGCGGTCGGCAATACCGGTGTCGATACTTTTGATGATTTGCCGGTCACGGCACTGGACAGCCCGCTGTACCGTAACGCTGGCAGCTACGCCTACACCGCCAGCAGCGTTGGCGCCTCGTCCATACTGTATGGTGCCGGTGCCGGCGCGGGCAATGACCACTGGCTGAGTACGGACAACCGTAACGACAGCGTGCTGTTCTCCAACTTTTCCGGTGCCGTGCGCGGCGTGGGGGGATTCTTTTTCGGGTCGAACTTGTTCGGTGAATATGCCGGCAGCCCAGGCATTACCCTGACCGCCCGCAATGCGCTGGGTGAACAGCTCACCTACAAGTTGACCTTGCCGACGCAGGCGTCATTTGTCGGCTTCTTATCGTCGGGCGCCTTCTCCGAGCTGAGCGTCAGCAGCGCCGGACAGATCGGTATCTGGCCAACCATCAATAATTTGACGGTGTCGGCAGTACCGGAGCCAGCCACTTACGGCATGCTGCTGGGCGGCCTGGGTTTGCTGGGCTGCATGGCGCGCCGCAGGCGCACCAGCCAGCGCTAGGCAGCTGGTAACTGGCAACTGGCAACTGGCAACTGGCAACTGGCAAGACTGAGGCTGGAGCAGTTTATTGCGGTGGGGGCGCTGACAGTTACTGCTTGAATGGAGGAAAAAACGCCTTGCGCTGCGCGCTTTGGGCGGTTTTTCTACCTGCATTGATGCGCTGGTGATTTTCTGGCGTTGCGGGAATAAAAAAAAGCTCCCTTGCGGGAGCTCTTCTTATATATTCTGGCGGAGAGGGTGGGATTCGAACCCACGGTACGATTTAACGTACGCTTGATTTCGAGTCAAGTACATTCGACCACTCTGCCACCTCTCCGTTTACTGCGGTCTATTCGTTCAAACTGGCATGCCCGTTTGAACGAGGCGCTATTTTAGCATGGGCATTGTTCAGTTGGGTAGGGGGTTTGTTGCTAATCTTGCTGTTGAAAGGCGAAAACCATCGAGGCGATTTTTTGGGGGCGTCGCGGGGTGGGCTTATTACTACCAGTCAAAAACTGATTGGACGATTCGGGGACGTCGCCGGGTATGCCTAATACTACCAGTCAAAAACCAATTAGACGATTCGAGGATGTCGCCGGGTATGCCTAATACTACCAGTCAAAAACCAATTGGACGATTCGGGGACGTCGCCGGGTATGCCTAATACTACCAGTCAAAAACCAATTGGACGATTCGGGGAGCCTCGCGCGAGTACGCGCTCGTCTTCGAATCCCACGCGTACGCCCCCCAGGGGGCGTACTCCTCTGCGCCGGCACAAATAAAAAAAGCTCCCTTGCGGGAGCTTCTTTTATTTGTTCTGGCGGAGAGGGTGGGATTCGAACCCACGGTACGATTTAACGTACGCTTGATTTCGAGTCAAGTACATTCGACCACTCTGCCACCTCTCCATTTACTGCGGTCTTTTCCCGCATTGCTGCGAGAAGGCAAGATTATAGCAGCCGCTCGAAAAAATGGAAGGACTATTTTACGCCTTCCATGGCGGCCCCTACCGGGCTCTTTTACGCCGTCAAATGCGTCAAGCCGCCCATGTAAGGACGCAGCACTGGCGGGATCTCGACGCTGCCATCGGCTTGCTGGTAGTTTTCCAACACGGCGACCAGGGTGCGGCCCACTGCCAGGCCGGAGCCGTTCAGGGTGTGCGCCAGTTCAGGCTTGCCGGCCGCGTTGCGGAAACGCGCTTGCATGCGACGGGCCTGGAAGGCTTCCGTGTTCGACAGGGAAGAGATTTCGCGGTAGGTGTTTTGCGCCGGCAGCCACACTTCCAGGTCGAAAGTTTTGCTGGCCGTAAAGCCCATGTCGCCCGTGCACAGCGACATCACGCGGTAAGGCAGGCCCAGGCGTTGCAGAATCGTTTCCGCATGGCCGACCATTTCATCGAGCACTTGGTACGAGGTATCCGGGTGCACAACTTGCACCATTTCCACCTTGTCGAACTGGTGCTGGCGGATCATGCCGCGCGTGTCGCGACCGTAGCTGCCCGCTTCCGAACGGAAGCATGGCGTGTGGGCCGTCATTTTCAGGGGCAGCTGATCGAGCGCAAGGATTTCATCGCGCGCGATGTTGGTCAGCGACACTTCCGAGGTCGGGATCAGGTAGAAGGTCTCGCCCTCGCCTTCCACGCCGCCCTTTTTGACCGAAAACAGATCGGCTTCGAATTTCGGCAACTGGCCCGTGCCGCGCAGCGAATCGGCGTTGACCATGTAGGGGGTATAGCATTCCGTGTAGCCATGCTCGTCCACGTGCGTGTTGAGCATGAATTGCGCCAGCGCGCGATGCAAACGGGCGATGCCACCCTTCATGACGGAGAAGCGCGAACCGGTCAGCTTGGTCGCCACTTCGAAATCGAGGCCCAGCGGAGCACCCACGTCGACGTGATCCTTGACCTCGAAATCGAAACTGCGCGGCGTGCCCACATTGCGCACTTCCACGTTGCCCGACTCGTCAGTGCCTAGTGGCGCCGACTCATGCGGCAAATTCGGCACGGCCATGATGAAATCGCTGAGTTTGGCTTGCACCAGGGCCAGCGCCGCTTCATCGGCTTTCAATTCATCACCCAGGCCAGCCACTTGCGCCATCACGGCCGAGGTATCTTCCCCCTTGCCTTTCAACATGCCGATTTGCTTGGACAGCGCGTTGCGCTTGCCCTGCAGCTCTTCGGTGCGCGTCTGGATCGCCTTGCGTTCGGCTTCGAGGGCATTGAAACCTGCCACGTCGAGCTGGAATTTGCGCGTCGCCAGGCGGGCGGCAACAGTGGCGATGTCTTTACGGAGAAGTTGGATATCTATCATGGGTGGATGGCGGTGCCGATGTATCGAAAGCACCCATTGTACCAAGACCCGTTCAGTTCTTTATGAGTTTTGCGCAGCGCCAAGCATCATCATGGTAGCCTGGCTGGACACTCGCCCCGCTTTATCGCAGGTGCTCAGGCGGCAGATCAAATAAACGCAGCTTTTTCGGCAGCGCTCAAGCGGCGGGCGCTGACGCTGACGACGGGCATCGCGCTGTCGGCAGCCTGGGCAATCACGGTGTTGCTGGCACTCACTTCCAGGGGATGCGCGCCGGCAGTGGCAAAGCTGGCGCCGATGGCGATCATGGCGGCGGCGACAAAGGTGATTTCCATGTTTTTCAGTGCGTGCATGATGTGACTCCTGGTTGGTTTGCGTCGTTGACTGCTGCTGGTATGGTAGTACTTTAGCCAACTGCCACAAACAAGGCCACCGACTTGCGACCAGCGGCCAAAAACAGGGAGCGAACGGTAAAAAACGGGGCTTGAAGCGTAATGCCGTTCAGTTAGTGTGTTAGTAATGCTATTTTTAGCCCAAGAACTAGGACAGGGGTCGGACCCTGAGGGTCCGACCCCAGCTCTTTGCCTCTGGGGTTAGCGAATTTACTGGCGCTCATAAATCACGCCAAAACCCTTAACTGAACGGCATTAGGGCTTGAAGCGCGCAGTTGCAAGACATCCTTGACGAGCTGCCCTCAACGGCTGATCGCCTGCCCGATGCGGGCGCTGCCGGCATCATCGGCAGCACTTTCTAACAACGTCGGCACGGGCAATTCTCGCTGCGCCTGGCACACTGGCAGGCTGGCGCCAGCGCCCTGCGCTGGGACTCTAGTCTCAGCCCTTGCCGACTACTTTCCCTGCTTTCCTGTCGAGCTCGCGCAGCCATGCCAATTTATCGGCAATCTTGCTTTCCAAGCCACGCGGCACGGGCTGGTACCAGCCCGGTTCAGCCATGCCGTCCGGGAAGTAGGTTTCGCCGGCCGCATACGCGTCAGGCTCGTCGTGCGCATAGCGGTAGGCGTGGCCGTAGCCGAGTTCCTTCATCAATTTGGTCGGCGCGTTGCGCAGGTGCACCGGCACTTCCTTTGATTTATCTTTCTTCACAAACGCCATGGCCGTGTTGAAAGCGTTGTAGCCGGCATTGCTTTTTGCGGCAATCGCAAGGTAGATTACCGCCTGGCCCAGCGCCAGCTCGCCTTCGGGCGAGCCCAGGCGTTCATACGTCGCGGCCGCGTCATTGGCCATGGTCAAGGCGCGCGGGTCGGCCAGGCCGATATCTTCCCAAGCCATGCGCACGATGCGGCGCGATAAATAGCGGGGGTCGGCGCCGCCATCGATCATGCGGCAAAACCAGTACAGAGCGGCGTCCGGGTTCGATCCCCGCACGGATTTATGCAAAGCGGAAATCTGGTCATAGAAGTTGTCGCCGCCCTTGTCGAAGCGGCGCGAATTGAGGGTCAGCGCATTGTCGACAAAGGCTGCGTCGATATTCGTCGTGCCCGTCGAGCTGGCGGCCGTCTCGGCCTGTTCCAGCAAATTCAGAAAGCGGCGCGCATCGCCATCGGCGTAGCCGATCAGGGTGTCGGCGGCCGCCTCGTCGAAGCGCAAGTGGGTCAGCGCCGTGCTTTGCGCCTTGGCCAGCAAGAGCTTCATCTCGTCTTCGTTGAGCGATTTCAAGACATACACTTGCGCGCGCGACAGCAACGCCGAGTTGACTTCGAAACTGGGGTTTTCCGTCGTCGCACCAATAAACGTCACCAGGCCCGACTCGACGAAAGGCAACAAGGCGTCTTGCTGCGACTTGTTGAAGCGGTGTATCTCGTCGACGAACAATAGCGTGTGCTTGCCGAACTGGTCCAGGCTGTGACGCGCCTGATCCATGGCTGCGCGAATATCTTTCACGCCTGCAAACACGGCCGACAGGGCGATGAATTCGCTGTCGAAGGCATTCGCCATCAGGCGCGCCAACGTCGTCTTGCCCACGCCGGGCGGCCCCCATAAAATCATCGAATGGGCCTTGCCGGCCTCGAATGCCAGGCGCAGCGGCTTGCCGACACCCAGCAGATGCGTCTGGCCGATCACTTCGTTGAGGGTACTTGGGCGCAAGGCTTCGGCCAGCGGCTGGCGCGGTGCGGTGGAAAAGAGATCCGCCATCATATTTACCGGGTAAGAATGCAAAGGCCTCGCATGGTGCGAGGCCGGTCAATAACAGTATGCGAAAAATTAATTATTAATCACATCCGCCCCTTTGGGCATGACAAATTTAAAGTGATTGGCAGATAGCGCCGGATTCTTCTGGAAATTCTTGAACGCCAGCACCGAGGTCTGGCCGAACGAGTCGCGCAACTCCATCGCTTCGGGCACGCCGTTGCGCAAGCCGATCATGATTTCGTCAAACGTCGTGTCCTTGGCTTTCGGCGTGGCTTTCAGCCACTCCAGGCCATCGCGCGTACCCGCTTCGGCCAGGGTGAAATTCTTTTCCAGGTCGTTACTGCCAAACAAGATCGCCGCTGGCGAGGAACCGAGCGCGTCGCCCAGTTTCTTGACCGTCACCTGGCTCAAATCCTTGTCATAGATATACAACTTGTCGCCGTCGGCTTGCAGCAACTGCTCGTAGGGTTTCAGATAGGTCCAGATGAACTTGCCGGGACGGGCGAATTCAAACGTGCCACTGGCCGGCGTCGATACCTTGGCCTTGCCGCTGGCGTCCGCCTTCTTGACTTGCCGCTGCACGAACTCGCCCTTGGCCGACTTGGTACCGGCCGCAAAGCTCTTGAATTGTTCCAAGGCACTGGCCGAGGCGCTGGCCGCGAACAGCAGGCTGCAGGCGATGCCTGCCGCGCCCACGACGATTTTTGCCACGACACTATATTGTTGCTTCATTCTTTTTATCCTTGTTCGCTACTTGCCACCGGCACCAGGATTTCCCGGTTGCCATTGGATTGCATGGTTGATACTACCCCGCTCTGTTCCATCTGCTCGAGCAGACGGGCGGCGCGGTTGTAGCCGATGCGCAAATGACGCTGCACCAGCGAAATCGAGGCGCGGCGGTTTTTCAACACCACCGCTACCGCCTGGTCATACAGGGCATCGGCCTCGCCACCGCCCTCGCCCGGCGCGCCGCCTTCGGCGCCGTCGCCTTCCAGGGTGCCGCCTTCGAGGATGCCCTCGATGTAATTCGGTTCGCCCTGCAGCTTCAGATAGCTGACGACTCTGTGCACTTCCTCATCGGAAACAAATGCACCGTGTACGCGCATCGGCAAGCCGGTGCCGGGCGGCATGTAGAGCATGTCGCCCATGCCGAGCAGTGCTTCCGCGCCCATCTGGTCGAGAATGGTGCGCGAGTCGATCTTCGACGACACCTGGAAAGCGATACGCGTGGGAATGTTCGCCTTGATCAGTCCCGTGATCACGTCGACAGATGGGCGCTGCGTGGCCAGGATCAAGTGCAAACCGGCGGCGCGCGCCTTTTGCGCGATACGCGCAATCAGTTCCTCGACTTTTTTGCCCACTACCATCATCAAATCAGCGAGCTCGTCGATGATGATGACGATGGTAGGCAGTTTATCGAGCGGCTCCGGCGAATCGGGCGTCAGGCTGAACGGATTCGGAATATGTTCTTCGCGCTTTTTCGCGTCGGCAATCTTCGCGTTGTAGCCGGCCAGATTACGCACGCCCATCTTGCTCATCAGCTTATAGCGGCGCTCCATCTCGTTGACGGCCCAGTTCAGCGCGTGGCCAGCCTGGCGCATGTCGGTAACCACCGGCGCCAGCAAGTGCGGAATGCCTTCGTAGACAGACATTTCCAGCATCTTCGGATCGATCAGGATCAGGCGCACGTCGAGCGGGTCAGCTTTGTACAGCAGCGACAAAATCGTCGCATTGATGCCCACGGACTTACCGGAACCGGTGGTGCCGGCCACCAGCAGGTGCGGCATCTTGGCAAGGTCGGCCACGACGGGCTTGCCAGCGATATCCTTGCCCAGCGCAATCGTCAGGCTCGACACGCCATCGTTGTAGACCTTGGAGCCGAGGATTTCCGTCAGGCGCACGATCTGGCGTTTGCTGTTCGGCAGTTCCAAGGCCATATAGTTCTTGCCGGGAATGGTTTCCACTACGCGGATCGAAGTGAGCGACAGCGAACGTGCCAAGTCGCGCGCCAAGCCCACGATCTGGCTACCCTTCACGCCCGTGGCCGGCTCGATTTCGTAGCGCGTGACCACGGGGCCCGGGTAAGCGACCACCACCTTGGCATCCACGCCAAAATCGGACAATTTCTTTTCGATCAGACGGCTCGTGAATTCAAGGGTTTCCACAGAAACCGTTTCCACCACAGGTGGCGCTTCGTCCAGCAAGGACAGCGGCGGCAACTTGCCACCGCCCGCTCCCTCGAACAGATGAGCTTGACGCTCCCTTTCCACGCGCTCCGACTTCACCACCGTAACGACTTGCGGCTCGATCTTCACGGGCGGCGCGACCACATGCTTTTCCACGTGTTTGGCGCGCTCGATCACCACCACTTCGTCGCGGCGCACGGCCGCCACTTCGCCCTGGCGGCGGTCTTCGCGGTCCTGGTAGCGCAGGACAAACCAGTTCACGGTGTCTTCGATGGCGCCGCCGATGCGCTCGGCCACTTGCAGCCAAGACACATGAAAAAACAGGCTGAAACCTAGGCCAAACAGCAACAGCAACAGCAAGGTGGCGCCCGTGAAACCGAAGGCCACGTGGGACGAGTGTCCCACCAACTGGCCCAGCACGCCACCGGGCTCGCGCGGCAATTGCACGTGCAGGCTTTTCGCCATGCGCAGATATTCCAGGCCCATGCTGCCGATCAGCATGATGGAAAAGCCGACGATGCGGATCAGCATCTCGACATGGTGCTCGCGCTCGATCTCCTCCTCTTCGAGCAGGAAGCGCTTACTCAGGCGGCGATAGCCATGCCACACCGTGCGCAGCAGCCAGACGCACCACCACCAGGCGGAAAAACCAAAAATATACAGCAACAAATCGGAAAAAGTCGCCCCCAGCTTGCCGCCCAGGTTGGCTACCTTGTCGACCGAAGTCGCATGCGACCAACCCGGATCGAGCTTATTGAAGCTGGCCAGTATCAGCACGAAATACAGGGCAAACGCGGCCAGCGCGAACCAGCGCGCCTCGGACAGCAGCCGCACCAGCCGGTTCGGCAGGGGCCGGCGTTCGACCGGTTTGCGGGTGTAGCTATTTTGATTGGCCTGGGCTGGTTTAGTCATTCTGGGAAGCGCTGCAAGGTGATAAATGTTTCTGAAAGGGAATTTCCCATTATAAGCAAGTATTCTAAGCCATATATGCCCCTGACGGCCCCACGATTCGTCGCTACAGACGGCTTGGTCTATAATCAGCAATTGCTTGCGCGAGCGCAAAACACCCTTGTTCTTTGCGCGTATGCCCCCAATTCGGATAGACCCCACTCATAGAGAAGCCTCCCATGACCACTACCAAACACGCCCGCGTTTTGATCCTCGGCTCCGGCCCAGCTGGTTACAGCGCCGCCGTCTACGCCGCCCGCGCCAACCTGAACCCGATGCTGGTCACCGGCGTGGAACAAGGCGGCCAACTGATGACCACCACCGACGTGGAAAACTGGCCCGGCGACCCGATGGGCGTGCAAGGCCCGGACCTGATGCAGCGCTTGCTGCAGCACGCCGAACGTTTTAATACGGAAATCGTGTTTGACCACATCCACACCACCTTCCTGAACGAAAAACCGATCCGCCTGAAGGGCGACAGCCACGAATACACGTGCGACACGCTGATCATCGCCACGGGCGCCTCCGCGCAATACCTGGGCCTGCCGTCGGAAGCGCAATTCATGGGCAAGGGCGTGTCTGCCTGCGCCACCTGCGATGGCTTCTTTTACCGCAACCAGGAAGTGGCCGTCGTCGGCGGCGGCAACACGGCCGTCGAAGAAGCGCTGTACCTGTCGAACATCGCCAATAAAGTCACCCTGATCCACCGCCGCGACAAGTTCCGCGCCGAAGCGATCCTGATCGACCGCCTGAATGCCAAGGTTGCCGAAGGCAAGATCGTGTTGAAATATAACCACACCCTCGATGAAGTGACTGGCGACGAAGGCGGCGTGACGGGCCTGAACATCAAATCGACCATCGACGGCAAGGTCGAAGCGCTCTCCGTGCACGGCGTGTTCATCGCCATCGGTCACAAGCCGAACACCGGCATCTTCGAAGGCCAGCTGGAGATGCACAACGGCTACATCAAGACAAAAACCGGCCTGGAAGGCATGGCCACGGCCACCAGCGCAGCGGGCGTGTTTGCCGCCGGCGACGTACAAGACCACATTTACCGCCAGGCTATCACCAGCGCCGGCACGGGTTGCATGGCAGCACTCGATGCCCAGCGCTACCTGGAAGGCCAGGAGTAAGCGTCGCATGGCGTCGATGAAAGACTTTGCCGACCTGAAAGCGGTCAGCAAGCAGCTCAAGGAGCAGGCCGATGCGCGCGCGCAAGCCGCCGCTGAGCGCGCCCAGCAAGTCAAGGTGCAGGCCGTGGAGAGCAATCTGTTCAAGGCCAGCATCGGCGGCGTCAAGCGCCTGCCCGAGTCAGACCGCTACGTGCCCAAGCTGCCCAAGGCGGGTGCCATGGCCTCGCAGCCGGTGCGCAAGCTGACGCCGGAAGAGGACCATGCGGCCGTGCTGCGCGAATCGCTGTCGGACTTGTTCGAGGTCGACCATTACCTGGAAAACGATCCGGCGCTGAACTATGCCCGTGCCGGCGTGGGACCGGACGTGGTGAAGAAGATGCGCAAGGGCCACTGGCCCATCCAGGATGAGCTGGACTTGCACGGCTTGCGCCGCGATGAGGCGCGCGACGCCATCGGTGCCTTTTTGAACCAGGCGACGCGGCGCAAGCTGCGCTGTGTGCGCGTGATCCACGGCAAGGGTTTTGGCTCGAAAGGCCAGGAACCGGTCTTGAAATCGATGGTGCACAGCTGGCTCGTGCAAAAGGATGAAGTCATCGCCTTTTGCCAGGCGCGTCGCTCCGAAGGAGGCGATGGCGCGCTGGTCGTTTTGCTTTCCGCAGCGCTGCAGCCGATACGCTAGGATTGATAGCCAGAAATTGTAATTGAGCAACAAGTTATCCCAATTAAGTCCCATGCGCACGGCCCCGTTTGTCACCATTCGGGGCCGTGTCATGTTAACCTGTGATAATTATTTCCTGCCCACGTGCTCTGCCCATGATGCCACCCCAACTGCCGCCTGGCTCGCTGATCAAGATCATTGAGGTCATCGCCATCCTGGTGGGCGCGTTTTCCGGCTTCATCGAAGCGCGCCGCAAGCGCATGGACCTGGTCGGCGTGTTCGTCGTCGCGTTCATCACTGCGTTTGGCGGCGGCACCCTGCGCGACATCCTGCTCGACAAGCGGCCTTTGTTCTGGGTTTCGCACCAGGAATACGCGATTTTGATCTTTGTGCTGGCACTGACGGCAGCGCCACTGATCCAGCATTTGCGCCAGATCGTCTCGGAACGCCTGATCGTCATCGCCGACGCCATCGGCCTGGGCATGTTCGCCATCGCCGGCGTGGCCGAAGCCACGCGCGCCGGCATGCCACTCTTTATCGCCTCGATGATGGGCGTGATTACGGGGATTTTTGGCGGCGTGATGCGCGATATTGTCTGCAACGAAGTGCCGATGGTGTTTCGCGATGGCAAACCCTACGCCATCTGCGCGTTTTTCGGCTGCTGGGCCTATCTGCTGCAAATGCATTTCGGCGCCGAGCACGACTTCGCCCTGTGGACCAGTGCCAGCGGCATCACGGTGCTGCGCCTCATATGCTGGAAATTCGATATGCGGGTGGGGCGCTAAGCAAGCGCTGCTGCGCAATCGGGCAGCTTTGGTGGCTCAGCAGCGTCGGCTTACGCGCTGGCGCGCTAACCCGACCTACGGCATGACCCACATTGCTACACGTAGGTCGGAATAGGCTCGAAGAGCCGTCATCCGACAACATTGTTGGCTTGGATTTACACCGCGTCCGGACCCGTCTCGCCCGTACGGATGCGGATAACCTGCTCCACGTCGCGCACGAAAATCTTGCCGTCGCCAATCTTGCCCGTGCGGGCCGCCTTGATGATGGCGTCGACCACCAGCTCCGAGATGCTGTCGTCCACCACCACTTCGACTTTAACTTTCGGCAAGAAATCAACCACGTACTCGGCGCCACGGTACAGCTCGGTATGCCCCTTCTGGCGGCCGAAACCCTTCACTTCCGTCACGGTCAAGCCCGTCACGTTCACATCGGCCAGGGCCTCGCGTACTTCGTCGAGCTTGAATGGTTTGATGATGGCGGTAATCTGTTTCATGGCTACTCCTAAAAATTGTTGGATCGTGGACAGATGGCTGCTTATTCGTAGAACTTGGAAGTAATCGGGTAGCGCCAGTCGCGACCGAAGCCACGGTGTGTGACGCGGATGCCCACCGGCGACTGGCGCCGCTTGTATTCATTGATCTTGATCAGTCGCGTGACCCGGGCCACATCGGCTGGCGGGTAGCCAGCGTCGATAATGTCGGCGAGCGGGCGGTTTTCTTCCATGTACAGCTGCATGATGGCGTCGAGTACCTCATAGGGCGGCAAGGAATCCTGGTCCAGCTGGTCGGCGCGCAACTCGGCGGACGGTCCGCGCGTCAGGATGCGTTCGGGTATCACGTCCAGCACGCTGTTACGCCAGGCACACAGGCGGTACACCAGCGTCTTGGCGATATCCTTGAGCACGGCAAAGCCGCCCGCCATGTCGCCATACAGGGTGCAATAGCCAACTGCCATCTCGCTCTTGTTGCCCGTCGTCAGCACGATGCTGCCATGCTTGTTCGACAGCGCCATCAGCAAGGTGCCGCGGATGCGCGCCTGGATGTTTTCTTCCGTCGCGTCTTGCGCCAATCCCGCAAACTCGCCAGCGAGGGTGGCGCGGAAAGCATCGAAGGTAGGCTGGATCGGTATTTCATCGTAGCGCACATTGAGCCGTTTTACCATGTCGCGCGAATCGATCCACGAGATATCGGCCGTAAATTGCGATGGCATCATCACCGCGCGCACCTTGTCGGCGCCCAGCGCATCGACGGCGATGGCCAGGGTCAGGGCGGAATCAACACCGCCCGACATGCCGATCAGCACGCCCGGGAAGCCATTTTTGCCTACATAGTCGCGCACGCCCAGCACCAAGGCCTGGTACACCTGCGCCTCAATGCTCAACGGCGCGGCCAGCGCTTGCGGCACGGGCTTGGCGCCGTCGAATTGGACCAGTTGCAAGTCTTCCTCGAAATGGCGCAGCTGGGCGCAAATGGTACCGGCCGCATCCATGACAAAGGAATCGCCATCGAAAATGAGCTCATCCTGGCCACCGACCAGGTTGGCGTAGACCAGGGCCATGCCTTGCGCACTGACATTCTTGCGCATGGTTTCATAACGCAGATGCTGCTTGTTCATGTGGTACGGCGAGCCATTCGGCACCAGCAGTACTTGCGCGCCGGCCGAGCGGGCGCGCATCGGGGCATGCTCGAACCATGTGTCTTCGCAGATATTGATGCCGAAACGCACGCCCTTCACGCCAAACACAAACGCCTGGTCCGACGACGTGAAATAGCGTTTTTCATCGAAAACAGTCGTGTTCGGCAAGTCGTGCTTGCGGTAGGTGCCCAGCACTTCGCCGTTCAGCAGCACGCAGGCAGCATTGTGGCGCACGCCCTTCGCGTCTTGCAGGGGCAAGCCCACCACGACGTGCAAATCCTTGAACTGGGCGAGGTCGGCGGCCAGTCCGGCAAACGCTTCCTGTGTTTTTGCGTAGAATGCATTACGCAGCAACAGGTCCTCGGGCGGATAGCCAACGAGCGACAGTTCCGGCGTGAGCACGATATCGGCGCCCGCCTCAAATGCGCGGCGGGAAAGGTCGAAGATCTTGGCACGGTTACCGGCCAGATCGCCGACCGTACTATTCATTTGAGCAATTGCGACTTTGACTGTCATGATGGTGGAAATTTCGTTTTATTAATTTAATTAAACAAGAACAAGACAGGGGCGCACAGGCCGGTGATGGCGCCCCGAGAGTGATCAATGCAAACTACAACCATGAATTATCGCACGGCTGTCGTCTCTACCCTGGCTGAAATTGGCGAAGCGGCCTGGTCTGAACTGCTGGCCAGCCAGGCCGATGCCAGTCCCTTTCTCTCCTACGCCTTTTTGCACGCGCTACACGAGTCCGGCTGCGCCAGCGCGGACACCGGCTGGCAACCGAATTACTTGGCGCTGTGGCAAGGCGAGACCCTGGCCGCCGCCCTGCCCCTGTACCTGAAAATGCACTCGTATGGCGAATACGTGTTCGATTGGGCCTGGGCTGAAGCTTATCAACAGCATGGTCTTGAATATTACCCGAAACTGTTATCGGCGATCCCCTTCACGCCCGTCAGCGGTGCACGCTTGCTGGCCCGCGATGACGAGGCGCGCGCCGCCCTGCTCGCCTTTTTGCAGACCCAGCAGCAAGCCAGTGCGGTGTCGTCCTGCCATATCCTGTTCCCGCCGGAAGGCGAGGCGCGCCAGCTGGCGCAAGCGGGCTACCTGATGCGTAGTGGCGTGCAGTTTCACTGGCTCAATCCGGGCTACACGGATTTCGAGCAATTCTTAGCTACCCTGGAACACAAGAAACGCAAGAATATCCGCGCCGAACGGCGCAAGGTACAGGAAGCGGGCGTGACCATGCGCCAGGTGCGCGGCGTCGACGCGCTTGACGCCGACTGGGTCCTGTTCCATCGCTGCTACAGCAATACCTACGCCGAACACCGCTCCTCGCCTTATTTGTCGCTGGAATTCTTCCGTCGCATCGGTGCCAGCATGGCGCAGAACATTTTATTGGTGATCGCCGAACGCGAAGGCCGGGCCATTGCCGCCTCGCTGGTGCTGCACACGGCTGACACCCTGTATGGCCGCTACTGGGGCGCGCTCGAGCACGTACCGTGTTTGCATTTCGAGACGGCCTACTACCAGCCGCTGGAGTTTTGCATCGCCAACGGCATCGCCACCTTCGAGGGTGGCGCCCAGGGCGAGCACAAGATGGCGCGCGGCTTTTTGCCGCAAAAGACTTGGTCCGCCCACTGGCTGGCGCACCCTGCCTTTGCCGATGCCGTGCAGCGCTTCCTCGAACGCGAGCGCGGCGGCATCGACGCCTACCTCGATGAATTGAACGAACACAGCCCGTTTCGCAGCTAGAAAAAGAAAAACGCTCCCGGCCATGCTAGACGGGGAGCGCTGTGAACCTCAGGCGCGAGTCAGACACAACTCCGGCGCCGCCTTGCTTAGGCTTGTTCAGCATCCTTCTTGAACGCAGCGACGCCGCTCAGGATTTCTTCCTTGGCCACGTCAGGACCGTACCAGCCGTCGATCTTGACCCATTTGCCTTTTTCCAGGTCTTTGTAATGCTCAAAGAAATGCTGGATCTGGCGCAGGCGCAGTTCATTCAAGTCTTCCGGCTTTTGCCAGTGGCTGTAGATCGACAGGACCTTGTCGACTGGCACGGCGAGTACTTTCGCGTCTTCACCCGACTCGTCGGTCATTTTCAGCACGCCGATAGGACGGCAGCGTACGACCACGCCTGGGATCAGCGGGAATGGGGTGATGACCAGCACGTCAACCGGGTCGCCGTCCGGCGACAGGGTGTTCGGCACGTAGCCGTAGTTGCACGGGTAATGCATGGCGGTACCCATGAAGCGATCGACGAAAATCGCGCCGCTTTCCTTATCGACTTCGTACTTGATCGGATCGGCATTCATCGGGATTTCGATGATGACGTTGAAATCGTTTGGCAGGTCGCGGCCGGAAGAGACGTTATTCAAACTCATGGGGTTCCTCATTAGCGGATTGTGTTTTAACCGCGCAATTATAGCGAAGTAAGGGCTGCTTGTGCGCTGCAGCAGCAGCGCTGCCGACATTTTGCGCCCCAAGCCAACAACAGTGGCATGCACGGCGCGCAAGGCGCCACCGCGTGCGCAATAAAAAGCCGTTCAGTGTGCACGGAACGGCTTTTTCAGGTCTGCAGAAACAGCGTACAAGCTGACTTGCAAACTGGCTTACAGGATGGTGGCCAGCGCGCACTGCCGGTAATGGGCAGCAGCCTGTTCCGTCTGCTGCAAGGCATCGTGCATCTGCGCCAGCTTCAAGTGCGCGTCGCGCACCATTTGCGGCTCGTTCGCGTCCGACAAAGCCTGCTCCAGGTGGCGCTGAGCCTTGCCCCACAGTTTTTGTTTGAGGCACAAGGCACCCAGGGTCAGCGCCAGTTCCGCATCGAGCGGACGTTGTTTCATCCATTGCTCGCAATGCTCGATCTGCAGCAGCAGGGCCGGTGTGCCGGCCGGTGCCGCCGCTAAGCGGTAGGCACGCACGACACGCGCATCCCAATCGGCGGCCAGCGATTCTTCGCACACGAGGCGCGCTTCGTCGTGCAGGCCGCGCACATTCAGGGCCGTGGCGGCGCGGCAGGCGATGTAGGGCTTGACGCGGTCTACACTCGGCACGCTGGACCACACGCGCATCAACGATTCGGCGTCATGCGATGGGTCGGACAGCAAATGGTCGTAGGCCAGCTCGCGCAGGCGCGACGACAACGCCGGATGCAAGGCGCGATGCTTGTCGAGCGAACGCACGAGGCGCAGCACTTCCGGCCAGTTCTTGGCCTGCTGCTCTGCTTTCAGCGACCATTGCAGCGCGTGGATATGCCGCGTGCCGCTGGCGTTGAGTTCACGCACGGCCGCCAGGGCCGCTTCGGGCTGATGGTCGTCGACCAGCAATTCTGTCACCGTCATCAAACGCGCCGTCTTCAGGCTGGCATCGGCTTCGACGCGGGCCAGCCAGCTGTCGCGGCGTTCGGACTGGCGCATGCGGTGCGCAGCGCGCGCGCCGATCAGCGCGGCCAGGCCGGCGTTTTCTTCCAGCTCGGCAGCGCGCAAGGCGGCCTTTTCGGCGTGGCCGAAACGCCCTTCGAACAGGGCTTTCAAGGCTTCGCGCAAGCCCTTGTTGCCATCACGCTCACGCTTGCGCTGGCGGTAGGCCGCCACTTGGGCTGGCATGCGCGCGGTGGCGCGCACGGCGCGCACCAGCAGGTAGAGCAGCACGAACAGCAGTGCTTGCAACAGCAGGAAGAAGTTCAGCGACAAATCGATGCGATATGGCGGGTAGAACAGTACCACATTGCCAGGATTGAAACGGGCCGTCACGGCGATACCGATCGCCGTAGCCATCAGGGCGAGTAACCAGAGAAATAGACGCATGGGCTCAGGACTTCGCTTTGTAGTTGCGCACAGCCGTCAGACTGTCGGACAAGGTTGGCATGTCGATGGCCAAGTTGCTGCCCTGCACCTGGCGCAGCAAGGATTGTGCCGTCTGCGTGCTCTTGGCACGGGTGTCGAAATACTTGGCCAGCGCATCTTGGGCGGCGATCAAGTCATTCCTGAACGCGGTTTCATTGCGCGACAACAAGGCCATGCGGGCATTGAGCAGGCGCAACTTGACGTTTTCGCGCAAGAAATACGCTTGCGTCGGCGACAGCATCAGCGCTTCCGGCGTATCGACGCGGCGGATGCGTATCAATTGCCGCACATCAGTCCACATGTCGCCGCTCCAGGTATCCCAGCCGTCGCGCACTTTTTGCAGCAGCGGTTCGGGCGCCGGCGGTCCTGCCAGCTTGCCGCTCGCATCGCGCACGGCCTTGGGCTTGGCCTTGCCCGGCTTTTCCGGCGCGGCCAAAGCCGGCGTCTCGTCGGACAGCATCGGCAGCGCGTCGATCTGGGCGATCACGGCATCGAGGCGCAGTGCCACGCCCGTCGAATCGACGCTGGGCAGGGCCTTGAGTTTTTCCATGTCGCGCCCGATGGCGCGGCGGATGGTGATGAATTGCGGCTTGTCGGAACGCGACAGGCTGCGATCCGCATTTTGCAGGGCGATCAGCGCACCGGGCACGTTGCCGGCCAGTTGCAGCTGCTGGCTGGCGGTCGACAACACTTGCTCGATTTCCGTCAATGCCCACTCGTCGCGGTTCTTCGACAAGTCGTTATACAGTTGTTCCAGCGCCAGCTGCTGGCTTTGTGTTTCGCTCTGGCGGTTTTCCAGCGCGCCCACCTTGATTTGCAGCTCTTTCGTGCCTTCTTGCACGTTGCGCGCCAGCACGCCTGTTTCAGCGTTGCTGACATCGCCTTTTTGCAGGCGCTTGGCAACTTCTTCGCGCAAATTGCGGATTTGCTTGCTGGTCGACCAGCTGTGTGCCGCCAGCAGTACCGCCAGCACGATGACGGCGATGCTCATGGGCTTTTGCAGCTGCTCAAGCAAGCTGGGCGCACGGCCAGCGGATTGGTCGGCCGCCTGCGGCGCCGTCTTCACGGCGCTGCCAGGCGTTGCATTCGGTTCGGAGAGTGTAGGCATTTCGTTCATGGTCGTGATTGTAACGCGGCGAGCACTCCTGCGTCGCCTGATCCTGTCAAGGTAACACGGACAAAACCCAGGGCCGCCGCCGTTTGTGCAATGCGCGCGTGCGGCACGATCAGATGCTGCTGTTGCATTTTCACAACAGCCGTCTTTTTATCATCCAATTCTTCGAGCAGCGCCAGCAAACCGCGCAGCGCTTCCGAGCTGGTGATGATCCAGTCATTATCATGCTGCAACAGGCTTTCCAGGGTGGTCCGCAAGGCTGGCGTCAGCGTTGGCACCTGGCGACGGTAGGCCGTCAGGAACGCGACGTCGGCGCCGGCGGCGCGCAAGCCGTCGGCCAGGTAATCGCGTCCGCCATCGCCGCGCACGATCAGCACGCGCTTGCCGCGCAGGGCCGGCAAGTCCAGCGCCAGCAACAGATGTTCGGAATCGCTGCGCGACGGGTCCAGCGGGCTGCTAATGCTGGCATTCGCAGCCGTGACGCCATGCGCGGCCAAGGCCAGGCGGCTGCCCTCGCCCACCACGGCCAGCGGCACGCCGGACGGCCAGACGCTCAAGTGCGCAAAGACGCAGTCGATGGCGTTCGGCGAGACGAACGCCACCAGGTCGAACTCGGTAAGTCGCGCCAGCACCGCTTGCAGCTGCGCGCCTTCCTCTGCGCCGTCAAGCGCGTGGATTTCCAGCAGTGGCAGCACGGTCACGGGCCAGCCTAGCGCCGCAATTTTGGCGGCCAATGGCGCCGCTTGCGCTGCCGGCCGCGTGATAACCACGGTGTCAGGCATGCGGCGCCAGGCCTTCATGCTCGTCAGGCGTAACGATACACGAGGCGAGGATGCCGGCGGCGTCCTGCTCGCGCAGCAGTTCAGCCACCTGTTCACCCAGCAATTGCGGCGCACTGGCCGGGCCACTGACATCGGCGCTGGCCATGCGCGCGCCGTCCGGCGTGGCGACCATGGCGCGCAAACGCATCTGTTCGCCTTCGACGGTGGCAAACGCGGCCAACGGAATCTGGCAGCTGCCGCCGAAAATCTTCGACACCTTGCGCTCGGCCGTGACAGCTTGCGCCGTGGCCGTGTGGTTCAGCGGCGCCAGCAGGCGCACCAGGTCGGCGCCGTCGCTGCGCCCGCTGCGAATTTCGATCGCCATGGCGCCCTGGCCGGCGGCCGGCAGGCTGTCTTCCGGCGCCAGCACGGCGCGGATGCGCGCGGCCAGGCCCAGGCGTTTCAGGCCGGCAGCGGCCAAGATGATGGCGGCATAGTCGCCACGGTCGAGCTTGCCCAAACGCGTGTCGAGGTTGCCGCGCAGGGGCAAAATCGTCAGGTGCGGATAGCGCGCGGCGATCAGCGACTGGCGCCGCAGGCTGCTGGTACCGACCACGGCGCCATGCGGCAGCTCGGCCAGGCTGGCGTAATCGTTGGAGACAAACGCGTCGCGCGGATCTTCGCGCTCGAGGATGGCGGCCAGGCTATAGCCTTCTGGCAACGTCATCGGCACGTCCTTCAGCGAATGCACAGCCAAGTCGGCGCGGCCTTCTTCCATCGCCACTTCCAGCTCCTTGACGAACAAACCCTTGCCGCCCACCTTCGACAGGGCGCGGTCGAGAATCTGGTCGCCGCGTGTGGTCATGCCGACAATTTCAACGCTACACTGTGGGTACAGGGCGGCCAGGCGCGCGCGCACGTGTTCAGCTTGCCACATGGCAAGACGGCTCTCGCGCGTGGCGATCACCAGGCGCGCGGGTATGCTCAGGGGCAATTCGTTCGGGGTCAATTCGGATGCTTTCAAAACAAGTTCTTTCGCTGTCATTGTCGTTGCGATTGTCATTGCGATTGGCGTTGCCTGTGCGCGCGTCCGCGATCAATGTGTATCGGGTGGCGCCCGGCGTGGCTATAATCGTTATCCCTTTGCCTAGAAGGCCAAGCTAGGCTGGCGTCCATGTTGAAGACCACAAATTTTATCATGCGCCCCCTCCCCCCTGCGGCCAAACGCCCGGTGCGATCCACATTTCCTTGCTTTTACACTTACTTTGGTTCTTTATTATGCTCAATGACGCAGTAGCACCAGAAATAGTTCCAGCGGCCGGCTCCGACAAGGACGCGCCACTGAAAGAAGACATCCGCCTGCTCGGTCGCCTGCTGGGCGACGTACTGCGCGAACAGGAAGGCGACGCCGTCTTCGATGTGGTGGAAACCATACGCCAGACGTCCGTGCGCTTCCGCCGCGAAGCGGATGCGGGCGCCGCGCTCGAACTCGACGCCATGCTCAAGGAACTGAGCCGCGAACAGACCATTTCCGTGGTGCGCGCTTTTTCCTATTTTTCGCACCTGGCCAATATTGCCGAAGATCAACACCATATCCGCCGTCGGCGCGCCCACCTGCTGGCCGGCTCGCCAGCGCAAAAGGGCAGCGTCAGCTTCGCGCTGAAAAAACTGCGCGCCGCCGGCGTGCCGCGCAAGACCGTCGACACTTTCTTTCAGGAAGCGCTGATCGCTCCCGTGCTGACGGCCCACCCGACGGAAGTGCAGCGCAAGAGCATACTCGACGCCGAGCACGACATCGCGCGCCTGCTGGCAGAGCGCGACCGGCAGCTGACGCCGAAAGAACGGCAAGCCAATATGCAGCTGCTGCGCGCGCGCGTCTCCACCCTGTGGCAAACGCGCATGCTGCGCTATTCGAAGCTGACGGTCGCCGACGAGATCGAAAACGCGCTGTCCTATTACCGCATCACCTTTTTGCGCGAACTGCCGGGCCTGTACGACGATATCGAGGAAGATATCGCCGCCCAATACCCGAACGGCGACGGCACCATCGAGCCCATCAACGCCGCCTACGTGCAGATGGGTAGCTGGATCGGCGGCGACCGCGACGGCAACCCGAACGTGAATGCGGGCACCATGCAGCATGCGCTGACACGCCACGCCACCACCATCCTCGACTTTTACCTCGACGAGGTGCACACGCTGGGTGCGGAATTGTCCGTCTCGACCCTGATGGTGGGCGTCAGCGAGGAACTGCAGGCGCTGGCCGAGCAGTCGCCGGACGCCTCGCCGCACCGCAGCGACGAACCCTACCGCCGCGCCCTGATCGGCATCTATGCGCGCCTGGCCGCCACCGCCCGCGCCCTGGGTGCCACCAATATTTTGCGCAAGGAAGTGGGGCCGGCCGCAGCGTATCGCGACGCCGCCGCGTTTGTGACCGACTTGCGCACCATCGTCGCCTCGCTCGAATCGCACCATGGCGCAGCGCTCGTGCGCCCGCGCCTGGCCACTCTGGCGCGCGCGGCCGACATCTTCGGTTTCCACCTGGCCTCGCTGGATATGCGCCAGACTTCCGACGTGCACGAACGCGTGCTGGCCGACCTATTCGCGAAAAGTGGCGTAAGCGCCGACTACACGGCCCTGCCCGAGGAAGATAAGCAGGCCCTGCTACTGAATGAACTGGCGCAGCCGCGCCTGCTGTACTCGCCGTATATCGCCTACAGCGCGGAAACGGATTCCGAACTGGCGATTTTGCGCACGGCGCGCGATATCCGCCAGCGCTATGGCGCGCGCGCGATCCGCAACTACATCATTTCGCACACGGAAACCGTGTCCGACTTGCTGGAAGTGCTGCTGCTGCAAAAAGAAACAGGCTTGCTGCGCAGCGACTGGAAGGCGGGAGGCGACGGCGACAGCAGCTGCGAGCTGATGGTCATCCCCCTGTTCGAAACCATACCCGATCTGCAGCGCGCGGCCGGCATCATGAGCCAAGTCATGGCCTTGCCTTTGCTTAAACAACTGATCGCCAAACAGGGACAGTTGCAGGAAGTCATGCTCGGCTATTCCGATTCGAACAAGGATGGCGGTTTTCTCACCTCGAACTGGGAACTGTACAAGGCCGAACTGGCGCTGGTGACCGACTTCCAGAAGGCCGGCGTCAAGCTGCGCCTGTTCCATGGTCGTGGCGGTACGGTGGGCCGAGGCGGCGGACCCAGCTATGAAGCCATCCTGGCCCAGCCGCCGGGCACCGTCAACGGCCAGATCCGCCTGACGGAACAAGGCGAAATCATCGCCTCGAAGTTTTCCAATGCCGAAATCGGCCGGCGCAACCTGGAATTGCTGGTGGCCGCCACCCTGGAAGCGAGCCTGGCGCCGCAAGCAGCCAGTGACGCCCACGCCAGCGAACTGGCGCAGTTCGAGGCCGTGATGGCGGACCTGTCGAAACTGGCGTATCACGCTTACCGCCACCTCGTGTATGAAACGCCGGGATTTACCGAGTATTTCTTTTCGGCCACACCGATTGCGGAAATCGCCGAACTGAACCTCGGTTCGCGCCCCGCCTCGCGCAAGGCCAACCAGCGCATCGAAGACTTGCGCGCCATTCCTTGGGGCTTTTCCTGGGGCCAGTGCCGCTTGCTGCTGCCAGGCTGGTTTGGCTTTGGCAGCGCCATCGAAGCGTGGATTAACGACGCTGCGGGCGCCGCGAAAGATGAGAAGATCGCCACCCTGCGCGCCATGTACGCCGCATGGCCATTCTTTGCCACCCTGTTGTCGAATATGGACATGGTACTGGCCAAGACGGACCTGGCGATTGCCTCGCGCTATGCGGAACTGGTGGCAGACCAGGACTTGCGCGAACGCATCTACAAGCGCATCACAGATGAGCATGGCACCACCTTGCGCTGCCTGGAGCTGATCACCGGCAACACGGAGCGCCTGGCGGGCAACCCGCTGCTGGCGCGCTCGATCCAGAACCGCTACGCCTACCTCGATCCGCTGAACCACTTGCAGGTGGAATTGATCAAGCGCAACCGCGCCCTGTCGGCAGAAAGCAAAATCGACGAAAGGGTACACCGCGGCATCCAGCTATCGATCAATGGCGTGGCGGCAGGTCTGCGCAATACCGGCTGATCGCATCAGGCTGCCATCGGCAGACAGGGGCCGGCACCGAGAGGGCCAGGGGCCGCGGGCCGGCCCCATGCACACCGCAGCGACCAGGCAGGACGCCAGGGAGGCCGAGTCGCGCCTCGTCCTGCGCATCAGCGACAATGGCATCCGCATCGGCATAGCGATAGCACGTCACAAAAATTATCAAAAAAGGTAGTAAATTAAGTATGCATTTACGGCATAAAAAAGTATAGTAAGTTTTTTCTTTGAAGAGCCTATCATGCCGCCACGGTTCTGCTGCCTTCCCGCCACCCTGCTCGGCCTGCTCCTGCTGGCCGCCGTCCCCACTGCCATCGCCAGCGCCACCAACTATGCCGAACGCGGCTTTGGTGAAAAAGATGGCAATGGCAGTATCGCATCCGACCTGAACCCGGCCGGCCTGGTAGCGGGCATCGTCATGGAAGCAGAAGGACGACGCCGCGCCGTGACGTATCAGCATGGCCGCATCCGCGAACTGGGCACCCTGGGCGGCAATGAAGGTTTCACCAAGGCGATTAATACGCATGGCGTGGTGGTGGGCTCGGCGCAGACAGCCACTGGCGCCTGGCATGCATTCCGCTTTGAAGAAGCGGGCGGCATGCGCGACCTGGGCACCCTGGGCGGCACCAGCAGTTACGCCACCGCCATCACGCGCGACGGCCAGGTGGCCGGCTATGCCGATACCAGCGACGGCGATTTCCACGCCTTTATCACGAAAGCCGACCTCAGCCTGCAAGACCTGGGCACCCTGGGCGGCGCCAGCAGCTATGCCAGCGGCGTAAATATACATGGCGTGGTGGTGGGCACGGCGCAGCGCGGCGATGGCTACCGCCGTGCCTTCGCCTACCGCCCCGGCGCGGGCATGCAGGAAATAGGCACCCTGCCCGGCGGACGCATCAGCTCGGCCACCGCCATCAATGATGCGGGCCTGATCGTGGGCGCCTCGGAAACGGAAAAGCGCCGCTGGCACGCATTCGCCTGGGATGGCAAGCGCATGCTCGACCTGGGCGCCCTGATCGGCCAGGGCGACAGCTACGCCACGGCAGTCAACGCTGCCGGACACATCGTCGGCGGCGCCCACATCAAGGGCTTTGAACCGATGACCTTTGTCTACAAGGAAGGTGTGATGACGGTGCGCCGCCGCGACGATGGCCTGTACCTGACCAACAAGATCACGGACGCCGGCCTGGTGGTGGGCGCCATTTACACGGGGCATAAATTCCAGGCCTTCGCCGTGCCATCGCAAGCGGCCCCCGCACCGCAGCGCAGTAATCCATTGGACTGGCTGGTGATCACCATCGTGATCTCGGCCAGCGGCGTCCTGCTATACAAATTGCAACGCAACTATCGCATGGGCCTGCTGGGCGCGCGCACGCGTTTCATGTAAGCCAACGCTACGGATGGACGAAAAAAAAGAGGCTTGCGCCTCTTTTTAAATGTACTCAATACCTATCGCGACACCTGACAGTAGCGTCGCGGGCGCAAGTGAGGACGCGCAGTAGGTTCTGACAAATGTCTCTAGTTTTGCGTCAGGAAGGTTTTCAGCTTGTCCGAGCGCGAAGGCTGGCGCAGCTTGCTCATGGCTTTCGCTTCAATCTGGCGGATGCGCTCACGCGTCACGTCGAACTGCTTGCCCACTTCTTCCAGGGTATGGTCGTTCGACATTTCCACGCCGTAACGCATGCGCAGCACTTTCGCTTCGCGTGGCGTCAAGGAATCGAGCACTTCCTTGATGACATTGCGCATCGACGCGTGCAGTGCGGCGTCCAGCGGTGCCAGGGTGGTGTTGTCTTCGATGAAGTCGCCCAGTTGCGAATCGCCATCTTCGCCCATCGGCGTTTCCATGGAAATCGGCTCTTTCGCGATCTTCATGATTTCGCGCACCTTGTTTTCCGGCATTTCCATCTTGACGGCCAGCGTCGCCAGGTCAGGCTCGCTGCCCGTTTCCTGCATGATCTGGCGCGAGATGCGGTTCATCTTGTTGATCGTTTCGATCATGTGCACCGGCACGCGAATAGTACGCGCCATGTCGGCGATCGAACGCGTGATGGCCTGGCGTATCCACCAGGTGGCGTAAGTCGAGAACTTGTAGCCGCGACGGTATTCGAATTTATCGACCGCCTTCAGCAAGCCGATGTTGCCTTCCTGGATCAGATCGAGGAATTGCAAGCCGCGGTTGATGTATTTCTTGGCGATCGAAATAACCAGGCGCAAGTTGGCGACCGTCATTTCGCGCTTCGCGTGACGCGCACGTTTTTCGCCGGCAGCCATCTGCTTGTTGATCTTGCGCAAGTCAGCCAGCGGCAAGGCCACGCGCGCTTGCAGGTCGATCATCTTCTTTTGCAGTTCCTTGACGGCGGGCACGTTGCGGCTGAGGATGGCGCTGTACGGATACTTGCAATCGACTTCGCGGTCTACCCATTCCAGGTCACATTCATTGCCCGGGAACACCTTGATGAAGTGGGCGCGCGGCATGCCGCATTTGTTCACGCACAGTTCCAGCACGGCGCGCTCGATGTGGCGCACTTCTTCCATCTGGCCGCGCAGGGTGTCGCACAGCTTTTCCACGACCTTGGCCGTAAAGCGGATGCCCAGCAATTCCTGCGAAATGGCTTCCTGCGCCTTCGTGTAGGCTTTCGAGTTGTAACCCTCGGGCGCCTTGCGCATCTTTTCGTACTGCGTCGAAATGACGTTGAACTTCTCCAGCGCATTCTTTTTCAGCTGGGCCAATTGCTCGCTGGAGAAACCGGCTGCGCCGCCATTCGCGTCGCCGTCTTCTTCCTCGGCTTCTTCTTCCTCTTCCTCGTCGTCACCGCTGGCGACGACCGGCGCGGCGGCAGCGGCAGGCGCCGGGGCATTACTTTCGTTCAAGTCGACAAAACCGTCGACCACTTCATCGACCTTGATCTCGTCGCGCGCGATTTTTTGCGACAGAGCAACGATTTCGCCGATGGTGGTCGGGCAGGCGGAAATTGCCTGGATCATGTCCTTCAGACCGCCTTCGATGCGCTTGGCGATCTCGATCTCGCCTTCGCGCGTCAGCAGCGCCACGGCGCCCATTTCACGCATGTACATGCGCACAGGGTCGGTGGTGCGGCCGAAGTCGGAGTCGACCGTCGACAAGGCGGTAGCGGCAGCGGCTTCGACTTCATCATCGCTGGTGACGGTGGCGACGTTGTCGGTCAGCAACAAGCTTTCCGCGTCAGGGGCGCGCTCGTAGACGGCGATGCCCATGTCGTTAAAGGTAGCGATGATGCCTTCGATCGCTTCCGGATCGATGATATTTTCCGGCAATTGGTCATTGATCTCGGCATAGGTAAGGAAGCCGCGCTCCTTGCCCATGTTGATCAAGCCCGTGATCTGCTTGCGACGGCGTTCCAGGTCCGCTGCCGAGGCTTCCGGATCGCCCAGTGCATCGGCCAGGCCGCCTTTGGCTTTGCGGTCGCGCGCTTTCGATACCGCCTTCAGTTCGGCGCGCTCAACGGCGTTAAGCGCTGCCACTTCATCGTTTTCTGGCGTGAATTCGCTCGGTTTGCGGCCACGTCGACCCGGCACCTTGACGCTCGGCAAGAAGTAATTCGAGGTGTCGATGGCGGCCAGGGCATCGGCGTCCGTGGTCTTGCTGACCACTTGCGCGCCGGTGATAATGGTCACGGGCGCCACTTCAGGCTTGGCGCGCACGACTTTCGAACGGGCAGCCGTCACCACTTTATTCGTGGCGGCGCTTTCGCTGATCTTGCGTGGCGCGACCGGTGCCTTGGCGCCGGGAGCGATCTTCACGCTCGGAGTCTTGGCCGGCGCAGCATCGACTACCTCGGCAACGGCTTCGGCGGCAGGTGCGGCAATGGCTGCTTCCACAGCCGACTCGGCCGGCGGCACGGCAGCGAGACGCGAACGGCTTTTCTTTACCACGGTGACGACGGTGGGCGCCGTCGTGACGGTGGCTTCCGGATTCGCTTGCGCATTATCGATGAAGTAAGATAAAGTCGTTTTGGGTACGGCAAGTGGTGCCGCAGCTGGGCGTGGCGCCTTGGCGGACAACGTTAAAGTTTTTGGCGTATTCTTCATGAGATATCTCTTAATGCGAGACCAGATGGTGTCGGCGCGAAGTGAATGATTCCACCTAAGCCTGCGAAACCGGACTCGATGGAGCGTATTGTTGCCGCTGCCGTCAAGGGCAGCGGCGCCTGTCTATCGGGACGTTCAAAGCCCGCGCACACAGCGGCGGCGGGGCCGAAGCCGGGTCAGATAAATAAGCGATGTACATTGCGGAATGAAAAAAAGCCCGTACCAGAACGGGCTTGAATCTATTGTTGTTCAGTGAAGACACAGCGGAGAGCAAGATTATGCACGAAGGCCAGTTATCTGGATAATTGATAAGCAAAATATCTGGTATCAAAAATATCAATAATAGTGGCCCTGCACCGCACTGCTCTTATCCCCTGCACACCTGAGCCAGACCGTGAAATACGGGGCCTAGTCATCAGCGCAAGCGGACATTATACACATTTCTCGCCATTCGCGCTGCGTGCACTGTCGTACGGACTAGCTTATCTCTGCACAAGTTGCCAAAAAAGACAATGCACTTGCCTGTGGCGCGTGCTATGCTCGCCTTTTATAGCCCAACCAATGATGTCGATGACCAGCTCCACGCCAGACCAGCAAGCCACCACTCCAGACACGCCAGTCGATGCAGCCCCAGCGGCGGCTCCAGCGGCAGCGGCCACGCCGGCCCCTACCGGCCTGACAGCGCGCGCCCTGCTCAAGCAGTTCCAAGAGCAATTCCCGCCGTTCCGCGATTGCCTGCCATTATCGATCGGGATCGACAAGCAGATCCTGGCACGCCTGCCGGACCTGGACCGCAAGCTGATGCGCACGGCGCTGGGCATCCACACGGGTTCGCTGCGCTATTTGCGCATGATGGAAAAAGCCAAGATTCGCTATGACCTCGACGGTACAGCCGGCGCAGAAGTGACACAGACGCACCGCGACCACGCCACGCAAGTGTTGCAGCAACGCTTCAAGAAGGAAGCCGATCGCAAAAAGGCCGAACGCGACGCCGCCGCTGCCGAAGAAGCGAACCGTTTGCGCCTGGAAAAACTGAGTCAGCTGACCGCAAAATTCTCGCGCAAAGGTTGATCCGGTTTCATGGACACAGCTGTCGCACCGCCTCTGCCCCCATATCAAGGCATTGCAATCGAGCACGTCAAACTGGTACGCACCAGTGATGACGCCAGGGCCGCCATGGCAGCCCTGCTGGCAGCGGACGCCATCGGCTTCGATACGGAATCGAAGCCGACCTTTGTGAAGGGCGAGTCCTCCACGGGGCCGCACCTGATCCAGCTGGCCACCGACGACATCGCTTACCTGTTCCAAGTAGGCAGCGCACCGGCCTTGGCCTTGGCCGAACTGAAAGCCATCCTCGAATCGACCACCACCATCAAGGTGGGCTTTGGCTTGTCCGACGACGTCAAGCGCCTGCGCAACAAGCTCGGTATCGCGCCGGCCCAGGTGCTCGACCTGTCCGTTGCCCTGCGCGGCGGCCAGCGCAACGACCTGGGCGCGAAGACTGCCGTGGCCAAGTTCTTTGGCCTGCACCTGCAGAAATCAAAAAAGATCTCTACCACCAACTGGGCCACCTCGCGCCTGACGGAAAAACAGATCCTGTACGCAGCCGACGATGCGCAAGTGGCCCTGCGCGTGTATCGCCGCTGGATCGCCGACGGCGGTAAAGTAACGGCGCAAAAAGCCCCCCGCGCCAGCACGCCGCCGGCCACACCGCCCGCCCCCGTCTGAGCTGGTGCACGCATGGCGGCACCCCCTGCCGCCAATGGCCCATCGCATGTCAATCCTACTCCCTTAAAGCGATAACTGATAACTGATAACTGATCTGTCGTGTTCTTCACAACTGATGCTGTCAGAATCACCGTGGCGGGTATATGCTAGGGTAAAAAATGATCCGTGCAGCAAGACCGGCACGCCGTTGCGACCGACGAGAGAGCTTATTTTGCCATGCCACTTTCCAGACAACTTTCGCTAGCACTGCATTGCCGCTGCGCACTGGCACTGGTACTGGTGCTGGCACTGCCCTTGCCCGGCCTGGCGCTGGCAGCAGCGGCGACGCCACCAGCGCGCCACGACAGCCTGGAACAGCGCATCAAGGCTTGCACCGCCTGTCATGCGCCAAAGGAGCGCCATGATGCCTTCTTTCCCCGTATCGCCGGCAAGCCGGCCGGCTATCTGTACAACCAGCTGCTCAACTTCCGCGAAGCAAGGCGACAGTACCCGACGATGAATTACATGGTCGAACACTTGCCCGACGATTACCTACGCGAAATCGCCGAGTATTTTGCGGCGCAGCACCCTGCCCCGCCGCCGGCCCAGCCCAGCAGCGCCGGCACGACGGCCCTGGCGCGCGGCAAGCAGCTGGTGCTGCAAGGCGATGCCGGCAAAAAAATTCCAGCCTGTAGCGCCTGCCATGGCCATCAACTGGCCGGCGTGGCGCCAGCCATCCCCGGCTTGCTGGGCTTGCCGCGCGACTATATCAACGCCCAGCTCGGTGCCTGGAAGAATGGCATACGCCGCGCCCATGCGCCCGACTGCATGGCGCAAGTGGCCCAGCGCCTGTCGGATGCGGACGTGGGCGCCGTCTCGGCCTGGCTGGGTACGCAAGTGGCCAGCGCCGACGCGCGCCCTGCCAGCAGCATCACCCTGCCCTTGCCGCTGCACTGCGGTGGCGTGCCAGGTTCTGCGGCGCAGGTGGCGCCATGAAAAAATGGATGATCGTGGCCGGCCTGCTACTGCTCGCCGGCGTCAGCGCCAACGTCCTGCTGTACCCGGACGACGACCTCGGCCCAGCCGCCGTTGCCAGCCCCCTTAGCCAGCAACAGCTGGTCGCGCGTGGCGCCTACCTGGCCAAAGCGGGCAATTGCATGGCCTGCCACACGATGCGCGGCGGGGTGGCGTACGCGGGGGGACGGGCCTTGCAGACGCCGTTCGGCACAGTGCTCTCACCGAACATCACGGCCGACAAGGAAACGGGCATAGGCAGCTGGACGGCCGACGATTTCTGGCGCGCCATCCACAACGGCAAGTCGAAAGACGGCCGTTTGCTGTACCCGGCGTTCCCCTACACCAACTACACCAAGGTGCAGCGCGCAGACAGCGACGCCCTGTACGCATATTTCCAGCGCGTGCCGCCGCACAGGCAGGCGAACGCGCCGCACGCGCTGCGCTTCCCCTACAACCAGCAAATCGCGCTGGCCGCCTGGCGCGCACTGTACTTCAAGCCCGGCGTGTACCAGCCGCTCACGACGCACAGCATGGAATGGAATCGTGGCGCCTACCTGGTGCAGGGCCTGGGCCACTGCAGCGCCTGCCATAGCAGCCGCAATGCCCTGGGCGGTAGCGACGAGACACTGTCGGGCGGCCTGATACCCGTACTGGGCTGGTACGCGCCAGCGCTGACATCGGATGCGCAAACGGGCCTGGGCGACTGGGATACGGCGCATATCGTGGCATTGCTGCAAACGGGCGTCTCGCCGCGCGCCACCGTCTTGGGCCCCATGGCCGAGGTGGTGCGGCAAAGCTCGCAGCATATGCGCAGCGACGACCTGCAGGCGATGGCCGTGTACCTGAAAAGCTTGCCCGGCCCGGCGCAGGCGGCAGCACGCCCCCCGCGCGAAACGTCAGAGCAAGTTCGGCAGCAACTGGCACTGGGGGAAAAACTGTATCGGGCGCAGTGCGCGAGTTGCCACCAGGCCGACGGCAAAGGCGTGCCGCCTGACTACCCGCCGTTGGCCGGCAAGCGCGCGCTGACGACGGACTCGGCCGTAAACGCCATCCGCCTCGTGCTCAACGGCGGCTTTGCGCCCGGGACCAGCAGCAACCCGCGGCCCTATGGCATGCCGCCGTTCGGTGCCGCCATGGATGACGCCGAGATAGCGGCCGTGGTGACGTATGTGCGTGCCTCGTGGGGCAATAATGCGCCGGCGGTTTCTGCATTAGAAGTCAACAAGTACCGCAGCGTGCCGCTGGACTAGCCGTCCATCATTCCCAAGCCCTGCTACAGCCGGAGTCGGATCCTCAGGATCCGACTCCGGTGATGCGCGGGTTAGCCATAAAAAAACCGGCCGGCGCCGGTTTTTTTCACGTCAGGCAGCCGCTCTCAACGGAACTTGCTTTTATGTCCGGTCTTCAAGTCCAGCGCATAGCGCACGCCGTTGTCCGTCAGCATGACTTCATCGGGCGGCTCTTCGCCGGCCAGGGCGCCGTCGATCAGGGGCAAGCCTTCGCCCTTGCGCATCAAATCATCGCAGCGCTCGTACACGTTCACGCAGCCGGTAGAAGCCATCAGCGATTGCACGATGGCCACTTTCCACGCATCCACGCCACCGGCATTGAATTGGCAAATCAGATAGCCTTGCACGCCGCCAAATAACTGCACCACCAGGCCCGGCAAGCCCTCGTCTTCGCCCTTGATGAGGGTCAACAGCTGGTTCTCGCCCGCCTTCTTGATGACTGGCAGTTTTTTCTCGATGGCAGCCTTGACGCGGCGCTTGATCAGCGCATGGTCGACCGGTTCGTCTTCCTTGAAGCTCCAGATGCGCGCGCGGATTTGCGACTTCGAATTGTAGGCGGCGCGGGCGATGAATTGCTTCGCCGAGCTTTGCACGATGGCCGTCGAGCCGGGCTTCATTTTTTCCTGCGGCTTGCCTTCGACTTTTTCAATCGCAGACGCGTAAATCCAGGATTGGCCCAGCAAGCTCTTTTCCTTGCCCTGTTTGATGGTAATGATCAGCATGTAATTCCAGTAGTGTGAGCGGCGCGAGCCGGTCGTCGTATGTCCAATACCCGCATGATACCTCATGCCATCGCGTCACAGCCTGCTGCATTCTGTGCCGCCGCTGCCGCAGTCTGTCGCAGCGCGCTACACAGGCGCGGGTGTCTGGCCTACCATGGCTGCAGACTAATTCAAAACAGGGAGCAAGAATGACACAGCCACTTTTCCGACCTCGCCACCTTCGCCGCCTTCGCCACGCCGGCATCGCCAGCGCCCTGCTGCTGGCCGCCTGCGCCCTGGCCATCCCGGCCGCGCCGGTGCTGGCGTCGCCACTCGACTGGATCTCCGGCAACAGCATCGAGGGCAGCGGCAAGCTGCAAAAGCAGACGCGCGAGCTTGCCAGTTTCCAAGGCGTGGCGCTCAATGTGCCGGGCACGGTCGAATTGCGCATCGGCAACACGGACAGCATCACCATCGAGGCCGACGACAATATCGTGCCGCTGATCGAGACGGTGGTGGAAAACGGCACTTTGCGCATCCGCTGCGCCAAGCGCAACATGCATTTCCGTCAGAGCAGCCTGAGCATTGTCATCCAGGCGCGCCAGGTGGAGCGCATCAGCGTGGGCGGCTCGGGCAGCATCACGGCAACGGGCTTGCGCGCCGATAAGCTGCGCTTCGACGTGGGCGGCTCCGGCGCCATCCACGCGCCTGACCTCGATAGCCGCCAGGTGGCCGTGGCCATCGGTGGCAGCGGCAACTTTACGGCCAGCGGCAAGACGCGGCAACTGACGGCATCGATCGGCGGCTCGGGCAATATCCAGGCAGGCCGCCTGGCCGCGCGCGACGTGCAGGTGAGCATCGGCGGCTCGGGCGAGGCGCAAGTGTGGGCCAAGGATGACTTGAGCATCAGCATCGGCGGCTCGGGCGCAGTGCGCTACTACGGCGATCCGCGTATCAGCCGCAGCATGCAGCGCTCAAGCAGCATCGAGCGCCTGGGCAGCGCGCCGATATAAACGCCAGCAATGACAAAAGCCCGGATCGCTCCGGGCTTTTTGCGTTTCAAACGATCACAATCAGCGCGCCGGCTTGACCGGCTCGCGCTCGATCAAGACTGTGTTGACGCTGTCGGTCAGCCAGATCTGGCCATCCTGGATCGTGCATTGCAGTTGCATGTTGCGCTGCGCCAGCTTGCTCATGTCTTGCGCCGCCTCGGATGGCAGGTTGATCACGGTCAAGTTCTTCGCCCGTTCCAGCTTGTTGGCGATTTGCTTCCACCAGATATGGCTGGTTGCGCCGTAACTGTAGACGATCACCTGCGCCGAACGCCCGCAAGCCTTCAGGATGCGTTTTTCGTCGGGCTGGCCCACTTCGATCCACAGCTCGATGGCGCCTGTCAGGTCTTTCTGCCACAGGTCGGGCTCTTCAGTATCGAACAAGCCCTTGGTAAACGTCAACGCCTCGTTGGCGTGGATGGCGAACGCCAGCAGGCGCACCATCATGCGCTCGTCCGTTTCGGACGGGTGGCGCGCCAGGGTCAGGGCGTGATCCTGGTAGTAATTGCGGTCCATGTCAGCGATCTGCAGATCGGCTTTGAAAATTGTTGCTTTGAGGGCCATCGTGTTTCTGTCTCTGTAAAGTGGATATCAATATTGTACGGGCGGCGCTATCAGCGGAAGACCACGGTCTTGTCGCCATTTTTCAAGATGCGGTGCTCGACGAACCATTTCACGGCGCGCGCCAGCACCACGCACTCGACATCGCGGCCAATGGCGGTCAGCATTTCGGCATCCATCGCATGGTCGACGCGCTCGACGTCCTGCTCGATGATCGGGCCTTCGTCGAGGTCGCCCGTGACGAAATGGGCCGTTGCGCCGATCAGCTTGACGCCGCGCTGGTGCGCCTGCGCGTACGGCTTGGCGCCCTTGAAGCTGGGCAGGAAGGAATGGTGGATATTGATGGCGCGGCCATCGAGCGCCTGGCACAGGCCGGGCGAGAGGATTTGCATGTAGCGCGCCAGCACCACCAGGTCGATCTTGTGCGTGTCCATCAGCTCGATGATCTTCGCTTCCTGCGCCAGCTTGGCCGCTTCCGGTGCTCCGGCCGCCAGGGGCAGGTGGTGGAAGGGAATATTGTAGCTGGCCGCCAACTGGTAGAACTCCATGTGGTTCGAGACGATGGCGGGAATTTCCACGTTCAGCAAACCACTCTTGTAGCGGAACAGCAAATCGTTGAGGCAATGGCCAATCTTCGACACCATCAGCATCACGCGCGGCTTGACGCGCGCATCGTGCAACTGGCCATTGAGCTGCATGACTTGCGACAGGTCGGCGAAGTCGCTGCGCAACTGGGTGTCGCTGACGCTACCGTCTTCCAGCGCGAAATGCACGCGCATGAAGAACAGCTGGGATTCCTGGTCGCCGAACTGGGCGGAATCGAGGATGTTGCAGCCGTGTTCGGCCAGGAAGCCGGACACGCGGTGCACGATGCCGCGCTGGTCCAGGCAGGACAGGGTCAGGATGTATTCGGGATGCGTCATGGTCGAGGAATAATGCAAAAAAGAGGGCTATGCTCGGCTAAGCCAGGCGCGCCGGCCATCGGCTGCGCTGCCGCGAGCCGGCTATTGTCGCACGGCCGGGCCTGCAAGCCTGCATTTTCCACACGCGCTGCATGACTGCCAGCGTTGGCAAAGCGCTACATCTTCATTTGATCTGGCACAAAGTCATCGCGTTTTTACGTCTGCCAGCCCGAATTCTCACAGCAAACCGGCATCCCGCAGGGAACCTGGGACGCCATACGGCGTCTATCTCTTTGCTTGTTTCAGCACACGTCGCATCCGCTACACCGGGTGTTTCTCGGACCAGATTTTCATTGAGGTAGAACATGTTCACAAACAGCATCCCTCCCCATCTCAGCCCAGCGCTGAAGTCGCACCTGGAAACCCAGTGCAATTTCGCCACAGAACTATCACGCAAGCTGTTCGACACGGCGCAGCAACTGAGCGAGCTGCATCTGCGGCTGGCGCAAGAACTGCTGCAGGAATGGAGCAGCGCCAGCCAGCAACTGCTGTGCGCGCGCGACACGGGCGAGTTCCTGTCGCTGGCCGCTGCCCAGTTGCAGCCGGGTAGTAACAAGCTGCGCCAGTACCAGCAGCAACTCGGCAATCTCGTCGCCAACGCCAATGTCGAAATAAAGCGCACGGCAGAGTATCACTTGCCCGAAGCGAGCCGCACGGCCGTGGCCTTCGCTGACGAAGTGGTGCGCAAGACGGCCGAAGAAACGGAAAAAGCCACACAGCGCCAGCGCGAAATGCTCGCAAAACTGCATGCCACGGGCCACCGCGACGGTGCGGGCCGCAGCCGCGATCCCGGCAGGCAATCCGATCAAGCACATTGAGCACCCGTATTGACCCGTATTGAACACCGGGCCACTACCCGACAACAAGGAGAGCGACATGGCGAACAGTAATGAGCAGGGCAAAGGCGCTGGCAGCAGCCAGAAAGCCAGCGCATCGGGCAGCAGCAAAGGCACGGCCAAACGCGGTTTCGCCGCCATGAGCGAAGGCCAGCAACGCGAAATTGCCAGCAAGGGCGGTCAGGCAGCCCATCAAAAGGGCACGGCGCATGAATTTGACTCGGAAGAAGCACGCCGGGCGGGGCAAAAAGGTGGCGAAGCGGTCAGCCGCAACCGTGTACACATGGCGGAAATCGGCAGGAAAGGCGGCGAGAGCCGGCAATCGGCCCAACGCGCTAATGAAGGCCGCAACAGTAGCGCGTCGCGCAGCGGCAACGCCGAGCAGCAAGCCAAGGCGAGCTTGCAAGGCAGCCACGACGACGAGCACAAGGCAGAACCGCGCTGATCTGCCACGCCAGGCCAGGCTAGACAAGGGCGTGGGGCGTGGGGTGGCCGCAGCGGCCCGATGTCGGCGCTGGCACAGCGCGGGGCGCGGGGCGCGGCGGTATGGTACATTCTCGCCTTACTCTCGACCGCGCCCTTCCCCGCATGCAGCCATCCCTGAAATACCTGAGCGCCTATTCCGAACAAACGCAAGCGCAAGTGCAACAACTGATCGCGCAAGACAAGCTGGGCGAAGTGTTGCTAAAACGCTACCCGAACGCGCATGAGGTGCGCAACGACAAGGCCTTGTACCAGTACGTACAAGAATTGAAGAATGAATTCCTGCGCAATGCCGAGCCCATCAACAAGGTGGCGTTCGACAGCAAGATCCATGTGATCCAGCACGCGCTGGGCTTGCACACGTCGATTTCACGCGTGCAAGGCGGCAAGCTCAAGGCCAAGCATGAAATCCGCGTGGCCACCATGTTCAAGGAAGTGCCGCTGGAATTCCTGCGCATGATCGCCGTGCACGAACTGGCGCATGTAAAAGAAAAGCAACATGACAAGGCCTTCTACAAGCTGTGCGCGTATATGGAACCGCAGTACCACCAGTACGAGTTCGACGTGCGACTGTACTTGACCCAGCTCGACCTGTCGGGCCAGCGCCTGTGGTCGTGAGCACCGGTGGCGACAAGTAAGCAATAGCCGCCAGCTCAAGCAGCGGCGGCTTTTTTCATGCGCGCTGGCAGCGCCTGCGCCAATTCAAGTTCAAGCTCAGGTTAAGGCGGCGTTCTTGCGGCGGCGCATGAAAGCCAGCAGGCCCAAGCCGCCCAGCAGCATGCCATATGTGGCCGGTTCCGGCACGGCGCTTACGCTGGCAGCGATATTATCGGCCTGGAAGGTATGCACGAGGCCTTCTTTCCACGATGCCGACAACAGATCGTAGCCACCTTCGGAGTAGGAGGGTAAAACGGCAGCAAAGATGCCGGAGGTCTCCAGCGCCTTGAAGTTAATGGTGGTAGTTTGCGCGTGGGCGCCGCCAACGGCGAGCATGGCAGCGACGGCAGCCGTGCGCAAGAGGGTCATAGCTTTCAAAATAACATGCTTTCAAGATGGGCAAGCAGCAAGGTTGTGGCACTTTGCACTACCTGCACGTTGTCGCAGGAAACTCAGGCGAGCCGCGGCGGACGTCTGACATATCTGTCTTTTGGACAACACTAGCTTGGCACCGTCGTATATAAAAGATATTTTAGATTTCAAAAAAAAACATGTCTACTGAGAAGCACTATAGATGAATTGGCAACTTTAATAGTGTTCCGGTCCAAAATTTTCGTGTGGCAATAAAAAAGCCATGCGCTTTCCAGGGCATGGCTGTCGGGCTTGGCATCGACGCACGCACACTAGGGTGCGCTATCCTTCAAGCGCTGTACCAGCGCTGCCGGATCGGCATCGGCATTCAGGAAAGCTGCGTGCTGCGGGCGGATGAAGCCCTGCTGCCTGCCATTTTCCACGAAGGCCAGCAAGCCATCATAAAAACGCTCGACATTGAGCAAGCCGATAGGCTTGGCGTGCAGTCCCAGTTGGGCCCACGTGAGCATCTCGAATAGCTCTTCCAGCGTGCCATAACCGCCGGGCATGGCGATAAAGGCATCGGACAGGCTGGCCATCATCGCCTTGCGCTCATGCATGTCCTTCACGATGAACTGGCGCGTCAAGCCCGTGTGACCCACTTCGCGTTCGACCAGTTGGGTGGGAATCACGCCCGTCACCTCGCCTCCCAGGCGCAGCACTTCATCGGCGATCACACCCATCAGGCCAACCTTGCCACCCCCATACACCAGTGAAATATTTTCCGCCACCAGCACGCGCGCCAGTTCCCGCGCCGCCACGGCATAGTCCGGCGAGACGCCCGCGTTGGCGCCACAGTACACACATAAAGCCTTGATCACGGTAATCCTTAATCTTTCAATTCGTCGATAGCCACCTCGATATCGAGGCGTTCCTTGGCGTCCAGTGCGACGCACTGAGCCGCCTTTTCATACAGGGCCAGCGCTTCCGCCAGCTTTTTCTTTCCATCAAGCATATTCAAGGCGCGCGCATATTCGCTGTGCGCCAGCGCCGAATGCGGCGTCAGGGCCAGCGCCGTCTTGAAGTGCTGATAGCCATCTTCCTTGTTGGCGCCATAGGTGAGGCTGCCGATCATGCTGCCGACCTTATCGATAATTTCCGTATGATAAATTCCAAACGCGATATGCGCTTCCGCATGCATGGGCGCCACCGTCATCGTGCGGTCCAGGCTGTTACGTACGCGCGCGCCCATACCCTGCGCCAAGGCCTTGACGACAGACGTGCCCAGCGCATAGCGGCCCAGACTATAAGCATGCCAGTAGTAGCCGGCCGGGTTATCGGGCTGCTCGCTTTGCTGGCGCTCGCAGCGCTCCGCGACTGCTTCATACATGTCGAGTTTCTGGCTATCTTGCACTTCCAGGTGCGTGGCATAGATACAGGTCGCCTTATGCGCCACCGCATAGCCGGGCACGCCGACGGCCAAGCCCAGCTTCACGGCGCGCTCGAAGTCGCCCGCATGGAAAGCCAGCCAGGCCTGCACCAGCGCCGGGTGCGTGGGAAACGGTTCCACATCGCCCGCATGCAGGCGCGCCCAGGCTGCCTCCAGCGTATGCGGCGTGTAGACATATGCTTCTTCAGGATAGGGAAATTGTTTCCAAGCCATACATGTCTCCTGTAAATAACGACTTGCCGCTTAGCCGCAGCGGCACGCTCAGTCGTTGTTGAGTTTGGTCACATACTCTTCCGAGAGTTTGCGAAACAGCAAATGCGTTTCATTGCGCAGATACGGCCCGATCAGGGACAACACCTGATAGCAGCCGCGCGCCAGCGCATCGGACATCGATTGCTGCTCGCTGTACTTGCGCGGGTTGCGCACATATTCGTACGACAGCCAGTAGGTAGCAACGACCACCATATTTGTCGCCATGGCAGCCACTTCCATGTCCGACGCTTCCAAAGACTGTTCGCTGCGCAAATCTTCGCACAGCTGCGTAGCGACCTTAATTTTGTGCGCCAGGATCAGCTTGAAATGCAATTCCAGCTTGCGGTTGCGCGACAGCAGATCATTAAGATCGCGATAGAAAAAGCGGTAGCGCCAGATCAGTTCGAACATCAGGTGCAGGTACAGCCAGACATCCTCGATATTCGAGCGGCGCCCGTCAGGCACGGTCAGGATGCGTTCGATTTCCGCCTCGAATTGGACGAAGATCGAATTGACAATGTCGTCCTTGTTGCGGAAGTGGTAGTACAGGTTTCCCGGCGAAATATTCATCTCTTCCGCAATCACGGTCGTCGTGATATTCGGCTCACCAAACTCATTAAACAGACGTAGCGACAACTCCAGGATGCGTTCGCGGGTACGGCGTGGTACTTTTTGTGGCATAACGGGCAATCTCTCTGTGTTCTGCCGCAAGCATACCACCTAAGATAGCTGCAATGAAACACTCTGCCCCACGGCACCGGCGAAAAACGCAGGCAAAAAAAAGCCCGCACGCGCCGGCCGGAGCAATGCTGCACCAACTCAGGCGGGCGCTGTTTTTTTCTTCGCCGCCGCTGTCGCAACAGGCTTGCTCACTGGCTTGCTCACTGGCTTGCTCGTGGGCTTGCTCGTAGACTTGGCTGCGGCGCGCGGTGCGGCCACCGCTGCCAGCTTGGCCGGAGCCCTGGCGACGGCCGCTTTCGGTATGGCTTTCGGCGCCCCCTTCACGGCGGGCTTGGGCACAAGCTTGGACTTGGGCGCCGGCGCGGCCTTGCCCGTCAGCGCTGCCACCTGCGAGCTCAAGGCATCGATCTTGGCGTGCAGTACGACGATATCGTTTTGCGTCGGCACGCCGATGGTGGCCAGGGCACGCGCCACGCGCTCTTCAAACACCTGTTCCAGCTTGTCCCAGGAGCCGCTGGCCTGCTTGCCCACGCCATCGGCCAGCTTGCTGACGCTATCGCTGACATCGCCCACCTTGTCTTCGGTGCGCCGCTGGAATTGCGAGCCCTCCTTCACCAGCTTGGAAAACACGCGCCCGCCCTCTTCCTGCGCCTTGGCGTAGGCACCGAGGCCCGCTTGCCAAATCTGCTGCGCGGACGAACGCACCGCACTCATCAATTCCTGGTCTTGCGTCAACTCTTTCAATTTCTTCACCATCGCCAGCTCCCGTCATCTGCAAGGCCATGCCACTTCATGGGTGATTTTTATTCTAGTGAGCAAAACTAGAGACGGGCGTCTAATGCGATAGAAAACTGCGTCTCAACGCGCGCCAGCGCACGCAGTGGCAAGCGCCTAGGCCGCCGCTTTCACCGGGCCATGCAGCAGCTTGTGCAAGCGGAAGCCTTCGCGGATATTCTCGCGCAGCACGGCGCCTTTCCAGGGCTTGGTATAGAAACGGTCGACGGCGCCACGGTTGATGGCCGCCATGATGGGCGTCAGGTCGGCAAAAGCCGACAACATGATGCGGAAGGTATCGGGGCACAGGTGCTTGACCCGCTCCATGAATTCGGTGCCGCTCATGAGCGGCATGCACTGGTCGCACAGGATTACCTGCACCTTGAGGCGCGCCAGGATGTCGAAACCCGCGGCGGCGGTCTGCGCCGTCAGGATGCGGTAGCCGTCTTGCGCCAGGAAGTCGCTGAGCACGTCGAGCATGAAGACATCGTCGTCGACGATCAGCAAGGTTTGCTGCTCATCGCTATCGGCATCCTGCGGCGCCTGCAGCAGCTTGCCGGCCATCAACATCTGCTCGAATTCTTCCTGTGGCAAGGGCCGACTGAAATAATAGCCCTGCATCTCGTCGCAGCCATGACGACGCAAATAAGCCAGCTGCGCATCGTTTTCCACGCCTTCTGCGATCACTTCCAGCTTCATGCTGTGCGCCATGCTGATGATGGCCAGCACGATGGCCGCGTCGTCAGGGTTGCTGGTCACTTCACGCACGAAGGCGATGTCGATCTTCAGCTTGTCGATGGGGAAACGCTTCAGGTAGGCCAGGCTGGAATAGCCGGTGCCGAAATCATCGATGGAAATCTGGATGCCGAGCGACTTCAGGTTGCGCAGCACAGCGATGGTTTCCTCGGCGTTCGACATCAGCGAGCTTTCCGTCAGCTCCAGTTCCAGCAGATCGGGCGCGATATCGTACTTGCTGATCGCCTTGAGCACCTCTTCTTCCAGGCCACCGACGAAAAACTGGATGCCCGACACATTCACCGACAGGTGCACAGGACCGAAGCTGCTGGCACCCCACTCGCTGATCTTCTTGCACGCTTCGTCAAGCACCCAGTTACCGACGCGCACGATCAGCCCCGTTTCTTCGAGCAGCGGGATGAACAGGGCCGGCGATACCATGCCATGGCCGGGACGACGCCAGCGTATCAGCGCCTCGGCGCCGCTGACGCGCCCCGAGAGGATGTTCACCTTGGGCTGGAAGAACAAAACGAATTCCCCATTGTCGATGGCACGCCGCAGGGCATTTTCCATGTCCATCCGCGCCATCGATTGCACATTCATTTCCGCCGTGAAGAAGCGGAAGGCGTCGCGCCCGGAATCCTTGGCGCGGTACATGGCCGTGTCGGCATACTGAATCAGGGTGTCGGCATCGACGCCGTCTTCGGGGAACACGGAAATACCGATACTCACCGTCACCGTCACCTCGTGCCCCTGCAAGTCGAAGGGCTTGCGCATCGCTTCGCGGATCTTGTCGACCACGCCCACGGCGTGTTGGGCGCCTTCAGGCAGCACCAGGATGGTGGCGAACTCATCGCCGCCAAAGCGGCCGATGGTATCGCGCACGCGCAGGCAATCGACCAGGCGGCTGGAAAACTGGCGCAGCAGGTCATCACCGATGGCATGGCCCAGGGTGTCGTTGATATTTTTGAAGCGGTCAATGTCCATGAACAGCACGGCCACGGCCCACTGGTGCTCCTGCGCCTGAGACAGCGAATGAGTCAGTGAGGCATAAAAATGGCTGCGGTTCGGCAAGCCCGTCAAGGTATCGAAATGGGCCAGCTTAATCAGGCGCTGCTCGGCATCCTTGCGCTCGGTGATGTCGCGCGCCACGGCCACCAGAATCCAGCTCTGTCCCGAGCGCAGGGTGCGCCGCTGCACTTCCACCGACAGCGGCGAGCCATCCTTGCGATGCAGCTGCAATTCCGTCATCGGGCCGGTCTGGTCGCCCGCCAACAGCTTGCTGTAGAGCTCTTCCAGCTGGATCTCGCCCTCGTTCGCGCCCTTCGGCCCCACGCGCAGGAAATCCTCGCGTTCAAAGCCCAACATGCGGCAGGCAGTCTGGTTGACATCGACGAAGCACATACCGGCGCGGTCAACGAGGAAAATCGCATCGGCCGTGGCATCCATGGCCAGGCGGAAACGGCGCAAGTCTTCATCGAGGCGGATGCGCGCCGCCATGTCCAGGGTCAGCTGCTCGTGATGGCGCTTGATCTCCTCGTACAGCAGCAGGTTGTCATAGGCGACGGCGATCTGCGCCGCCACCGTGGCAGCGACCCGCTCGTCGACTTCCGAAAACTCGTTCGCGCCCAGCTTGTCGACCAGGTACAACCAGCCATGGCTGCGCTCGCGCGAGGCGATGGCAACGCCCAGGAAGGAGTGCACGGGCGGATGCGTGTCGGGCAGTCCCAGCGCGCCAGGGTCACCCTTCAAACCATTCACACGGCAAGGCTGGCGCTGTTCCAGCAAGCGGCTCAGGATACCCGCGCGCGGCGCGCTGGCGATGCACTCAAGGCTTTTCTCGGCGCCGCAGGAGGAAAAATAACTGAGCTTTTCGGCACCCTCTTCGAGTACGCCTATGCAGGCGTACTTGGAGACGCAGATATTCTGCGCCACCTTGCAGCCCGCCTCGATCAAGGCGCGCGGGTCGCGCTCTTCGCCCAGCTTGATGCCCAGCTCGATCAAGGCCGTCAGGCGCAGACTGACCGCCTGCAGGCTCGACAAAGAGCGAGACAGGCGCTCCGTCATGATGCTCAGGTCTTCGGGCATGGCGGCGTGGCCTTCGCGCTGGCTGGCCAACTGCGAAATCTGCTGACTGCTGGACTCGACTTCGTCGAGGTAGCCACTGACCTGGTGCTCGATGTCGGCCAGCTGGCCAGTGGCGAGAGAGGCCGCACCGCCGCCCGCGCCTGGCACAGCGGACACCTGGGGGGACGCCGGCAGCAGTCCCAGCGCCTCGTCGACCGTGCGCAAGATAAGCTCGGGGTCGGACGGCTTGGGCAACACCCAGCGTACGCCGCACGCCTGCGCCAGCAAGATCGCTTCCTGCTCTCGGTACGTGGCAGTATAGAAAATGATGGGCACGTCGCTCAGCGCGGGATCGGCATGCACGCGCGTGACGAATTCGTAACCGTCCATGTTCGGCATGAGGATGTCGGAGATGATCAGGTCCGGCCGCTCGGTGCGCAGCACTTCGAGCGCATCGGCGCCGTTCCCCGCCTGCAGCAGGCGGTGGCCGCCGTAGCCAAGCAGAGCGGTCAGGAATTCACGGTTCAACACATGATCGTCAACGATCAAGATGGTCGCTATGTCGTTTTTAACTGGCGTCGACGGCGCCCCGGGCAAAAAAGATTCCAGCTCCGCCACGAACAGGTCCGGCTCGATCGGCTTGCCGATATACCCATTGAAACCCGCTTCAAGCAGGCGTTCGCGGTCGCCCACCATGGCCAGCGCCGTCACGGCCAGGGCCGGGATCTTGCACAGCAGCGTGTCTTTCTTCAGTTGCGCCACCACGCCATAGCCATCGAGCTTGGGCAAATGCACGTCGCAAATGATCAAGTCCGGCAATTCGCTGCGCGCCATGCGCACGCCTTCTTCGCCGTCATAGGCGGCCAGCGGCGTGTACCCGAAGGCACGCAGCAGGTACGCCATCAATTCCATATTGGTGGCGTTATCTTCGATAATCAGGATACGTGCAGACAATTAGCACCCCCAGGAAAACTGCATAGACTCATTATGTGACTGCCCTCATCATTGCGCTTGTACGGCACCATGCTAATCCTACAATATTTTGCCATACATCGACGCAAAATATCTCACGTGCGTATCTGAACGGAACGGCGCATACGGCCTCGGCAATCATTGCTAGTCATCACCTTCGCAATACTAGCTTAATACAGGACACCAGTGGAAAACAGCACTTTCTGGCCCTGGGGCTGTTAAAGCCGGGCAACAGCAGCGTTCAAAGAGAGCGTCTCGCCATGCAGACAAAACACAACAAGATTCAGGAAAAATGGGCGCAAGAAAGGGGCTGCGCGACTTCGTGCTTGGTAGTGATTTCCGCCAAGAGCTGGTGCAGCACGCACGGATCGCTGGCCAGCGCCACATGGCCGATGCCGCCGTAGGCCAGATTGCGCGCACCGGGCAAGTGGGCGGAAGTTTGCGGCGCGACAATATTATCGTGATGCGAATACATCGAGGTGATCAAGGCGCGCAGTTCCGGTGTCTCGCTGGCGGCCAGCTGCACCAGCCAGGCGTGCGGCGCGCCGCCCAGTGCGCCATGACTGCGGCGCATCTGGCGTGCATTCGTTCCCGTCGCCAAATTGGCCAGCACCGTACCGTGGTGCGGCGTGCCGATGGTGATGATGCGCGCCACGCGGGCGGCGCCGTAGCGGCGCAGCCAGGCGCGCGCCACCAAGCCGCCCATGCTGTGGGCAACGATGATGACGCGCTCGCTGCCCGTGCGGACGCACAACGCTTCGACGGCGCGCGCCACTTGCGGCACGACATCCTCGATATCGGCAAATATGGGCTCCAGGTCGACGGCGTCATGCGCGATGCCTGCCCGCGCCAACTGGCGACTCAGTGGCGTCCAGTAGCCGCGGTTGCAGACATAGCCGTGGATCAGCAGCACCGGCAAACCGCAAGCATCCGTGGCGGCGTCTGGCGCGTGCAGGCGCGGGCGCAGCATGCCCCATGACGAGGTCCACAAGGTGGCGCGCAATTCGCCCAGGAACAGACGCGCGGCGCCCTGTACGCCAAGCTGATACTGCGCTGGCACCGGGCTGCCAAGGCGCCGGCTCAGGCGAAAATTGTATGCCTCGATCAGCGCACGCATGGCCAGCAACATGGTCAGCGCCAGCAGCACGGCGATGCCGGGCGAAGCGACGCCCCAGGCATGCATGAGCAGATAGGCGAACCCCAGCACGGCCAATACCTGCAGCAGCATCAGCCACTTGAGGATGCGCGCGATCATGCCTTCGCTGGGGCGGGCATGGGTACGGGGGCCGGCTTGCCGGTCATCGCTTGCGCCAGGCCGCTGGCCAGGCGCGCCGCTAGCGCATAGATCGTCAGTTGCGGATTGGCGCCGATCGAGGTGGGAAACAACGAACCGTCGTGTACAGACAAGTTGCGCACGCCGTGGTAGCTCCCATCGACACCGGTCACGCCCAAGCGCGCATCGTCCGACATGGTACAGCCGCCCATCACGTGGGCCGACACCACGCGCGTCAGCAGCGCCTTCAATGGCAAGGCATTGATGGCCTGTTTCGCCTGCGCCCAGCTGGTGTAGTGGCTGGCCAGCTCGTGCACGGGATACACGCTTTTCGCACCGGCGGCGAACTGGATTTCGGCCATCGACAACAGCGCGCGCCGCACGCCATCCCACATAAAAGGCGTGAGCGGATAGTCGAGCACGGGCGCGCCGAAACTGTCGATGGACACGCTGCCGCCCACGGAATCGTGGTGAAAACCGTCGCGCAGCAGCGCCAGCAAGCCCTGCACATGGGGGAATTCGCGCATGGTGCGCGCATGTTCATCGCCGAAGCCGCCCATCGTGGTAGCCATCAGCAGCGGATGCAAGGGCGGCGCTTCGAGCTTGTAGCCGATAGCACCGTCGATGGGCGCCACGTGCAGGAAATGGTCGGAATAAATCGTCTGCGGCGCGCCCGCATAGGCATCGACGCGCTGAGGGAACAGGCCCGCCGAGATCACCGTCGGATGCAAAAAGGTGCGCCGACCCAGCAAGCCATGCGGGTCAGGTGCCTGCGAGCGCAACAGCAGCGCCGGCGAGTTGATGGCGCCGCCAGCGAGCACAAAATGCTTCGCCTTGACGCTCAGGCGTACGCCCGTCGGTGCCTGGCCGCTGGCATCGAGCGCGCTCACTTGCAGGCTGTCGATGCGCTCGCCCTTGAAGATGAAACGTTCGGCACGCGCATGCACGAGCAGGCCCGCGCCCAGCGCCAGCGCCGAGGGGATCGTCGTCACCAGCATCGACTGCTTGGCATTGGTCGGGCACCCCATGCCGCAGTAGCCGAGGTTCCAGCAACCGTTCACATTGCGCCGGATGGCTGCCGTGGGGATGCCCAGCGCCGTGGCGCCACGGCGCAATAAGTCGTTGTTTTCGTTCGGTGGCGCGGCCCAGTCGCTCACGTGCAGGCGTTTTTCCATCATGGCGAACCACGGCGCCATCGCATCGACGCCATAGCCTGCCAAGCCAAAGTGCTTGTGCCAGTATTCCAGGGTGCCGGGCGGCGTGCGAAAGCTCGAGGTCCAGTTGACGGTAGTGGAACCGCCGACGGTGCGCCCCTGCAAGATGTTGATGGCCTTGTCGCGCGTCTTGCGCGCGGCCGATTCCTGGTACAAAGTGGGATACGCATCGGCTTCGCGCATCTTGAAGTGTTTCGAAGACTTCAGGCCGCCCTCTTCGACAAGCAAGACTTTCAAGCCGGCCAGCGCGAGGATTTCCGCCGTCACGCCGCCGCCGGCGCCGGTGCCGATGACGACGACGTCCGCTTCGAAGGTGCGCTCGGCGCTCAAGGTGCTGGCGTCGGTGACGTTCCAGCCGCTGGCAACGCCGATGGCGATAGGGTCGGGAATGGGAGATGTGCTCATGATGGCCTTGTCAACTCAATTCAGGCAGCGGTCCCGGGTAGCCGATGGCGGCCCAGTGGGAGGCATCGGCGTACCAGGCGCCAAGGATCAGGTCGTGCAGCGCCAGATAAGCCGTCTGCAGGGTGGCCAGGCGGTGCGTGCGCCACGCCTGCAGGAAGGCGGCGACCTGGGCCGGGTCGGCCCCGGGCCAGCCTTGGTCAACGCCGGCGACGAAACGCCGTGCGGGCGCCAGCGCCAGCAAACCAAACAGGTCTTGCACTTCCTGCTGCGCCGCCAGGGGTAGGCCATGAATGGCCGTGTCCACGCCGGCGATGGCGCCATCGAGGGCCTTGCTGCGCGCAGCGCCGGCCGGTGGCAAGGCCTCGCCCAGCATGGCCGGCACGATGGCCGTCAGCGCCGCACGCGCCTCGCCATCGAGCACGAAGCGGCCAGGCGGCGCAGGCCCCCGCAGCGCGCGGTATGCGGCGCCGCCGACGGCCAGCGCGCAGGCGCCGAGCACGCCCAATTTCAGAAACGATCTGCGTCGCATCAGCATGTCTCCACCACTTTGTCTCCCCTTGTTTTGTACAGCCTTTTGCAAACCAGTGTACGCCAAAGGAAGTGCTTGCCTGCACGCAAAACTTAGAGCACCGCATCTATTTTTTCGACTGAAAGCATCGGCCATGCGCGACTTCGAGCCAGGCGATGGCCTGCGGCGGGGGCGGCTACGCAGCGGAAACTCAGCTGCTTGGAGATGGCGAGCAAGCGAGCAATGGAATGCACTGGCGCGGCCGCCAGATCTCGATCAGGATGCTTTTTTGGCCATTGCCAGGATATGGCGCGCGATGCCGCGCAGGATGTTGACTTCTTCCGTCTCCAGTCCCGTGCGCGAAAACAGGCGTTTCAAGCGGGGCATGAGTTTTTTCGGGTTGTCGGCATCGAGGAAATCGATGGCCACCAGCGCCTGCTGCAAGTGATCGTACATGCCGTCGACCTGCGCCAGGCTGGCCGCGTCGCCATGGAAACCGACGGCACTGGCGATCTGCCCGTCGCCAAGAGCGGCCACGCGACATTCATAGGCGACGACTTGCGCCGCCTGCGACAGATTGAGCGATGAATACTCGGCATTGGCGGGTATATTGATCAGCACATTGCACTGCTCGACGATCTCGTTGGGCAAGCCGAAGCGCTCATTGCCGAAAATGACGGCGGCATGCAGGTCAGCGCTGGCGACGAGCTGCGCCGCAATGGCGCGCGGGGCCGTGACGGGCGGAGAAAATTCGCGCAGGCGGGCCGAGACTGCGGCCGCGTAATTGCAGCCTTCGAGCGCTTCGGCAATCGAGCCGACAATGCGCGCGCCAGACAATATATCCTGCGCGCCACTGGCGAAGGCCACCGCTTCGGCATCCGTCAAGGCATCGGGAAAACGCGGGTTGACCAGCACCAGATCGGAAAACCCCATCGTTTTCATGGCGCGCGCGACGCCGCCAATGTTACCAGGACGACTAGTTTCTACAAGAATAAATCGCAGGCGTTTGAAAAGAGATGTGTTGGTTTCAGGCAGATTCATTTAAGGGGCACATTGTGCAGTATCAATAAACAAGGGGATGACAGCGAATTGACCGCTACTTTGCCCCACAAGGCTCGATTTTACCCCGTACTCGCCTGTGCAGCCGCACTTGTTCCTAATTTTTAAAATTGTATTTTATTTAATTTTTTTGATCTTTCATGCCAGAGCGACAGGATCACCATCGTCTGGAGCCAGAACCGCATCAAGGTTTCGCTCAGCCATTTCACCCGCTGCACTTTTCGATATTGCCAGGCTAACGTCAACCACCACATGCCGCTATAAATTACAAAACAATTTAGACGACAATGCTGTTGGTCTCCTTGTTGCTCTCCTTGTTGCTCAAGCGAGTTTTGTCGCCTGCTGCAGGCACTTGGAGAGCTTGTCAAAATGCAGTAACGCAGCCTGCGTAAGCTCGATTTGCTTGCGACGCGCGTCTTCGGTGTCGGACAGCATGATCCAGCCCTTCTCGCGCATGGAGGTCAGCCGACTGTGCAGTGTCGCCGGTGAGCCTAACTCTTTTTTTCCCATCATGTCGCGTACGGAGAGCCGCTGCTGCTCCTGTCCGGCACGCGCTATGATACCCAAAATACGCTCTTCCAAGGGATCGAGCGACGGCAGGGATGGCAAACCACGTAATGCCTCTGCTAATTGCAGGAAGCGCATATAGATGTCGGCGGGGCGTTTAGGAGTTGTCATGGCGCGGTTGTAAACTACTGTGTAATTGTCGGCTCAAGCGACAGTCTTTACTGCTATAAATTCTAGCACGCAAATGACTGATCAACGAGAATACGCAGGCGGGGGCAATAGCGCAAGCACGCCTTTGGCCGTGTACACCACGATCAATGTCCCCATTAAGTCACCGACAAACATCACGGCAAAGCCGCTCATCAAGTGAGGGTCATCACGTATGGCAAACCAGAGGTGGTGCAATAGCGGACTCGCAAGCGAGCAGCCGACGGCGCACAGCAACAGCCGCTGAGGCGTCAGGTTCGTCAACGAAGCGCGTAAGCCCAATCGCTCTTGCGCGATCACGTAGACCAGATAAGGGCCAATGGCCCCCGCAATCGCGCCCATCGTCGCTCGCAACGGATCGCCTGGAAAGTAGTACCAGTAGCAGGCGAACCATCCGGTGATCAGCAAGCCAACCGCGCCCGACCTGCCGAACAGCAGCGTGCACAAGAGGCGCGTACCGGCGGGCAAATAAATCCACCCGATGCCTTTCAGGAATTGTGCTCTCGCAAAGAAGAGTTCGTTCGCCAACATCATCAGCCCATGCATAATGATCGTAGCGAGTATCAAGTACAGATTCATGCGCATGGGGGAGATAGGCTGTTTCATGTTCGATATACTCGATGTCGCACGCGTGCGGACATTGTAAATGAGAAACACTTGGCACAACTAGGCAATCACTGTTTTGACGCGTACCGCCTGCCAGACTGCCTGAAAAGCGTTACTGCAAAGGCTTTTCAACAAAATGACTTGGCCGTTGGCCCTCCATGCTGCCAACAACTGTCGCCCAATGTCGGTGTACCCGACACCCGCCGTCTGAACACGCCCCAAAGTATGCGCTGTGAGATGCAGTGAGCCAGAGGTCTGGCTTAAGGCTTCATATCAACCGTCGAATAAATGGTAGCAATCAAGCAATTTTGCGCGGCAACTGCTATAATTTTTGTATCAATATATTAGTCCCCCCTGTCCGGTAACTAACTGGCGCACCCAAGACATGATGGCCGTCCGGCCGAACCGTGCACATTGCAATTAACTTGAGTCGAGCAAATGAAGAAAGCGCCTATCGTATTGATGCAGACAACAGTCGGGAATGGCGGTGATTGTGACACGTGCGGTATGAGAAAAATGTATGCCCAGCTTCGGCTTAACTTGGCCATGGAGCGTTTCCTTAACGCGAGAAGTCGGCAAGAAAAAGGACAGGCGGCGCGATGGGTCGTCGCCTGGAACGGCCAACTCGTGCAACCGGCAAGCAAGTCGCCGCGCCCTGAGGAAAAATTGCCTGCACAGCGATATAAATCGTGACATATTCAATTTAAAAATTCACATTTCTGCGCATTTTCTGCGCATTTTCTACATACGATGCGACGAATGACGTGAAAGTTGCATCGGCAAAGGCGTTCCATTGCACAACGCTTAAGTCAGCGTTTTCATGGCGCGTACAACGCCGCCAATGTTGCCAGGACGACTAGCTTCAGCAAGAATAAATCGCAGACGCTTGAAAAGAGACGTGTTGGTTTCCGGTAGATTCATTTAAAATAGCGCTATTGCGCGGTATCGATACAGAAAATTTCGGGAAACGGAGTCACAAAACGCTGACGCCGGGCCGGGATTTTAAGCAGTTCGACACCGCTCCGCTCTTTAATTCATTCTTGCACTCTATCGTACCGGCGCCGAAAGGCGACGCTGGGCGGTCGCGTGCTTTTAACGGAAGCTCACATGCACCCAATGCTCAACACGGCGATCAAAGCCGCCCGCCGCGGCGCCGCCGTCATCAACCGCGCCTCTTTTGACCTCGACCGCGTCGTCGTCACGGAAAAACAACATAACGATTTCGTCACCGACGTCGACCAGGCGGCCGAACAAGCCATCATCGAGGTGCTGTCCAAAGCCTACCCGGACCACGCGTTCCTGGCTGAGGAATCGGGAGCTTCCGCCAATAGCCATGACGAGAATGAATTTCAATGGATCATCGACCCGATCGATGGCACCACCAACTTTATCCACGGCTTCCCGCAGTACTGCATCTCGATCGCGCTCGCGCATCGCGGCGTCGTCACGCAAGCCGTCATCTACGACCCGGTACGCAACGACCTGTTTACAGCCACCAAAGGCGCCGGCGCCTACCTGAATGAAAAACGCATCCGCGTCACCAAGCTGGACCGCATCTCGAACGCCCTGCTGGGCACCGGCTACGTGGCAGGCAGCGCCCGCGCACTCGATGAATACCTGAAGATGTACGCGATCATGGGTGAACGCAGCCAGGGCGTACGTCGCGCCGGCTCGGCCGCGCTGGACCTGGCTTACGTCGCTTGCGGTCGCCTCGATGGCTTCTACGAAAAAGGCTTGAAGCCCTGGGATATCGCTGCCGGCGCCCTGATGATCACGGAATCGGGCGGTATCGTCGGCGAGTTCAGCGGCGAATCGGACTACCTGTACAAGGGTGACGTGATTGCCGCCAGCCCGAAGATCTTTGGCCAGATGATTACCTTGCTGACGCCTTTCGCGTAAGGTTAAGCATCGGCGTCGCGCACGCGGCATACTGAAAAAACCGGCCTAGGCCGGTTTTTTTACGTTCAGGGACTGACATGCCCGGCCACGACAAAGCCCAAAGTCATGGCCACCACCATCGCCGCGCCTGTCGGCGTGGGTGGCGTGGGCGATGGCAGGTCGAACCGGCGACACACGACGCCCACCAGCACGCCGAGCACGGCGCCGGCCAGCATGACGTTCATGGCGCCTCCGGCTGCGCTTGTGCTGGTGCGCGGCGCTCAAGGTACAGGCCCGTCAGCCAATAGCCGCAGCTAGTCAGAAACACCAGCAGCGCAGCGCCCAGCACTGGCGGCGCCGGCACGGGGATGTGCGCCAACTGGCAGACGAAGCCCACGACAAAGGCCAGCAGCAGCCCCAAAATCACTTTTTTGTATTGCATGAAGTTCCCCTAGAAAGCGAAGCAGCTGCACCCGAGCGCGCCCCAAAAGCCGGAAAAATCGGAAATCGGCACGACCGACTTGCGCACCCGGTCGTGCGCATGCGCATGCACGCCGCAGGCGCCCGCGCACTGGTGCGGCAGCAACGCTTGCGCCGGCGTGGCCGCAGCACGGTAATGGCCCGGCACGGTGCGCACGGGCGACCATTCGGGCAACACGGGAATCGAAGGCGGAGCCAGCGAAGAAAATGGCCCCTGGCCATAGACGATTTTGCCGCCCACCACGGTCAGCACGGATTCGATGGACTTGATCGCCTCTTCCGACACCATGAAATAATCGGCCGACAATACGGCCAGGTCGGCCAGCATGCCCTCGCGGATGCGTCCCTTCTTGCCCTGCTCGCTGGAAAACCAGGCACTGCCCGCCGTCCACAGCTCCAGCGCCGTGTCGCGCGACAATCTGCCCGCTGCATCCGTCAGGGCCAGGCCGCCCACGGTGCGCCCCGATACCAGCCAGTACAGCGCCGTCCAGGGGTTATAGCTGGCGACCCTGGTGGCATCGGTGCCGCCGCCCACGGGCACGCCCGCGTCCAGCATGCGCTGCACGGGCGGCGTAGCCCTGGCAGCGTGGGCGCCGTAGCGCTCGACAAAATACTCGCCCTGGAAAGCCATGCGGTGCTGGATGGCCAGGCCGCCACCCAGCGCCTTGACGCGGTCGATATTTTTCAGGCTGATGGTTTCCGCGTGGTCGAACAGCCAGTGCAAGCCGGCGAACGGCGTATCGCGGTTAACCTTTTCGAACACGTCGAGCATGCGGCTGATCGATTCGTCATAGGTGGCATGCAGGCGAAATGGCCAGCGCTGCTCGACCAGGTGGCGCACGACCTTTTCCAGCTCGCCTTCCATGCCAGCGGCCAGTTCGGGGCGCGGCTCGATGAAATCCTCGAAGTCGGCGGCGGAAAACACCAGCATTTCGCCGGCGCCGTTGTGGCGCAAGAAGTCCGTGCCGTCGCCCGGTTTCAGCATGCCGGTCCACTTCTGAAAGTCTTGCAGCTCGGCGCCCTTGTTTTGCGTAAACAGGTTGTAGGCGATGCGGATGGTCAGTTGCTCTTTTTGCGCCAGTTCATCGACGACGGCGTAATCCTCGGGATAATTCTGGAAGCCACCACCGGCGTCGATAGCGCTGGTGATGCCCAGGCGATTCAGTTCGCGCATGAACTGGCGCGTGGAATTGACTTGCAATTGCAGCGGCAACTTGGGGCCTTTCGCCAGGGTCGCATATAAAATCATGGCGTTGGGCCGGGCGATCAGCAAGCCCGTGGGGTTGCCGGCTGCGTCGCGCACGATCTCGCCGCCTGGCGGGTTCGGCGTATTTTTATCGTAGCCGACGGCGCGCAAGGCGGCGCGGTTCAGCAGGGCGCGGTCGTACAGATGCAGGATGAAGACGGGCGTGTCGGGCGCGGCGGCGTTGATTTCATCCAGGGTCGGCATGCGTTTTTCCGCAAACTGGAATTCGGTCCAGCCGCCCACCACGCGCACCCATTGCGGGTTCGGCGTGCGCAGCGCCTGTTCTTTCAGCATGCGCAAGGCGTCGGCCAGCGAGGGCACGCCTTCCCAGCGCAATTCGAGGTTATAGTTCAAGCCGCCGCGTATCAGGTGCAAATGCGAGTCGTTCAGGCCGGGAATGACCGTGCGGCCGTGCAGGTCGATCACCTGCGTGGCCGGGCCGCGATGGCGCATCACGTCTTCAAGGTCGCCCACGGCGAGAAATTTGCCGTCGGCGATGGCAACGGCGGACGCCAGCGGCTGCGTCCTGTCGACCGTGTGGAAACGGCCATTGTGTAAAATCATGCTTGCGCTCATGCTAAATCTCCGAAATCAGATGCTAAAACTTGCCCCGCCGGCAAGCGGCGGGGACAAATCATGTCTATGAGCAATTAAGGAACCATCAATGGCCTTCGCTGGCGTTGAACATGGATTTGGCGTAGATCAAGCCCAGGCCATAGCCGCCGCCGTGCGCCACGGCCGTCGCCACCGTCTCGTTGTAGGTGTCGCTGCGGGCCCAGTCACGCTGCAGTTCGAGCAAGTATTGCACCGACGTCATCGGCTGCGCACCCGCCTGCAGCATGCGCTGCATGGCCATCGCATGCGCTTCGTCGGACACGTCGCCGCTGGCGTCGCCGATCACATACACCTCGAATCCCTGTTCCAGCGCCGACAGCGCGGGACCCACGATGCAAACAGACGTCCACAGCCGGCCAGCACGATCTTGCCCTTGGCGTAGCCATTCACCTTGTCGGCGATGCGCGCATCTTCCCAAGTATTCATGGTCGTGCGGTCGATCGGTGCCTGTGCGGGGAAGACCGTCTGGATTTCATCAAAGATAGGGCCGGAGAACGATTTGGCGGCCACGGTGGTGAGGATCGTCGGCACCTTGAATTGCGCCGCCGCCTTGGCCACCAGAGCCGCATTGTTGCGCAGCAGGGCCAAGTCGATGGAGCGGGTAGCGAACGCCATCTGCGACTGGTGATCGATCATGATCAGGGTATGATCATTTGGAGTCAGCAGTTTTTGTGCAGCTTGGGCGGTAGCGATAGGCATGATGTTTTCCTTTGTGAAAATAATTGAATATATAAAATGTATTACTTTCGTGGCGTTTCCGCCCGTAAACTGGCGCATTTGCTGCATGCCAGGCCAGTGCGATGCAGTATGAACGAGACATCTTGAAAACAAAAACGGAAAGAATGCCAAGCTATATACGATTTTTTCGATGATTAAAATTACGCGCATCGGCGCGCCACAACACCGGGAGAAAACATGGGATTTGAATTCAGAATTACGGCCAGCCTGACGCAGGAGCAGCGCCAGCACATCGCGCAACTGCTGGCCACACGGTCGCAAGCACCCGACGCGCCCGACGCCGCCCTGCCCGAAACCGATATCCGCTTGACGGACGCCGGCCTGTATATCTGCCAGCACCTGCGCGCCGATCCCTGGCACGCACTGGCATCATTGCGCGCCTACCTCGATGCCAGTGGCATGAGCTACACCGTCGAAGAGATCGATGACTAGGCCTGCGAGGCGCCCCAGGCGAGAGCGCTGACTAGAACTCTTCCCATTTGTCATTTTTGGCGAGACGTGAGCCGTCGCCCGCCTGCACGTTGCGCGGTGGCGGCGTCTTAGTCGGCAACACTTTGGCTGCGGGGCGCGACGCCGTGGCAGGCGGACGCGCCGACCAGCGTGCGCCAGCGCTCGCTGGCTTGCGGCGCGGCGCCAGCGGTGCGGCGTCCACCTGCGCCGTCTTGAACACGCTCACCACCTCGGCCAGCCGGGCAGCCTGCTCCTGCATCGATTCAGCCGCTGCGGCAGCCTCTTCCACCAGCGCAGCGTTTTGCTGGGTCACTTGGTCCATTTCGCTGATCGCCTGGTTGACTTGCTCGATGCCAGCCCGTTGCTCGTCGCTGGCGGCCGAGATCTGCCCGACAATGCTGCTGACCCTGTGCACGCTATCGACGATCTCGCGCATCGTGTGACCGGCCTCGTCGACCAGGCGCGCGCCGCTCTCCACCTGCGCCACCGAGTCGTTGATGAGGGTCTTGATTTCCCTCGCGGCGGCGGCCGAACGTTGTGCCAGGTTGCGCACTTCGGTGGCGACGACGGCAAAGCCGCGCCCCTGCTCGCCCGCCCGGGCCGCCTCCACGGCCGCGTTCAGGGCCAGGATATTCGTCTGGAAGGCAATGCCGTCGATCACGCCGATGATGTCGACGATCTTGCGCGATGAATCGTTGATCGAGCCCATGGTATCGACCACTTGCGCCACCACGCTGCCGCCCTTGCCTGCCACGACAGAAGCCGACGCCGCCAAGCCGTTGGCCTCTCTGGCACTGTGCGCGTTTTGCTGTACCGTGCTGGTCAGCTCCTCCATCGACGAGGCCGTCTCTTCCAGCGAACTGGCCTGCTGCTCCGTGCGTGCAGACAAGTCACTATTGCCCGCGGCGATCTGGCGCGACGCCGTGGCGATGGCCTGCGTGCCGCCGCGCACTTGCGTGACGATGTTCAGCAAGCTGGCCGCCATCTCTTTCAAAGCCTGCATCAGCTCGCCCGTCTCATCCTTCGAATGCACCTCCACCTGCACCGTCAAATCGCCCTGCGCCAACTGCTGGGCGATGTCGATCGCCGAGCGCAAGGGCGCACTGATGTTACGCGCCAGCCAATAGGCGAGCAGGACGGCCAGGACCAGCGCCGCCGCACCGCCGCCCAGTAAAGTCCAGCGCGTGCGCACCTGCAGGGCCGCTGCCGCTGCCGTGCGCTGGGCCAGCAAGCCCACTTCCACTTGGCTGATCTCGCCAAGCAGCGCCCGCATGGTATCCATGCCACGCTTGCCCCTGCCCTCCTTCACCCGCGCCAACACAGGCTCGATGGTCGCCGTGCCGTGCACCACGGCACGCCGCATGGCGATCACGGGATCGAGCGCAGCGGCCAGCCAGGCTTGCTTGGCAGCATCGAGCTTCGCCAGGCGCTCCTGCTGGGCCGGGCTATCACTGGTCAAGGCGCGCGCCGCCGCCAGGTGCGTGCCAAACGCGGCCTGCCCTTCCTTGTATGAGTCCAGCGACGCTTCCTCGCCCGTGATGACGTAGCCGCGCTGGCCAGTTTCCATATTAATCAGGCTCTCCAGGATCGCGCTGTTTTCAGCGAGCACCTGGTAAGTATGGGTATTAATGGCAGTGGCGTCGGCCAGCCGCGAGACATTCAGCGTGGCGACGCTGACCAGGGCGACCAGCAACAGAACGATGCTGCCGAAACCGCCATACAGGCGGGTGGCGATGCGAAGATCGGCGATACGCATGATATTGCTCCAGGAGTGAGCACCCCGGCACCACGGCAAGACCCGCGCATGGAGTGCTAGCACCAATATTAGTCACTAATGCGCATGGTGAGCGCGCCATAGGCATGCACTTCCTTTACCTGTGGCCTTGCGCACCTGAAACAAAATCGGCGGTTTTTTGCCATGCTGTTATACTTCGCGTGTGCGGCACATATGACCAGTCCCCTTGCCGCTGTCTTTCGACCCCTAATCTGATTGCCTGCGACTGGCGCCTCACGACGGCGACAGGCCGATCTCACAATAAAGTTACCATGTCCTTTTCCTCCCTCGGATTGTCCGACGCTATCGTACGTGCCGTTACCGAACACGGCTACACCGTGCCGACCCCCATCCAGTCGCAGGCGATTCCCGCCGTGCTGGCTGGCGGCGACTTACTGGCCGGCGCACAAACCGGTACCGGCAAGACGGCCGGCTTTACCCTGCCCGTGCTGCACCGTCTGTCGACCGACGCGAATGGCGCGTCCATCACCAGCACCACTTCGACGCGCCCGATCCGCGCCCTGATCCTGGCACCGACGCGCGAACTCGCCGCGCAGGTCGAGGAAAGCGTGCGCGCCTACAGCAAGTACACCAAATTGAACTCCACCGTGATCTTCGGCGGCGTCGGCATCAACCCGCAAATCAAACAGCTCAAGCACGGCGTCGACATCCTCGTCGCCACGCCGGGCCGTTTGCTGGACCACATGGGCCAGGGCACGGTTGACCTGTCGAAAGTGGAAATCCTGATTCTCGACGAAGCCGACCGCATGCTCGACATGGGCTTCATCCGCGACATCAAGAAAGTGCTGGCCGTGCTGCCGCCAAAACGTCAGAACCTGCTGTTCTCGGCCACGTTCTCGGAAGAGATCAAGGCCCTGGCCGATGGCTTGCTGAACAAGCCAGCCATGATCGAAGTGGCGCGCCGCAATTCGACCGTGGAAGTGATCAAGCAAAAGATCCATCCGGTCGACCGCGACAAGAAGCACCCGATGCTGTCCTACCTGATCAAGTCGAACAACTGGACGCAAGTGCTGGTATTTACGCGCACCAAGCATGGCGCCAATAAACTGGTCGAGCAACTGGGTGCGGACGGCATCGGCGCCCTGGCCATCCACGGCAACAAAAGCCAGTCGGCGCGCACGCGCGCACTGTCCGAGTTCAAGGATGGCACATTGCAAGTACTGGTCGCCACTGACATCGCCGCGCGCGGTATCGACATCGATCAGTTGCCGCACGTCGTCAACTACGACTTGCCGAACATTCCGGAAGATTATGTGCACCGTATCGGCCGCACGGGTCGCGCCGGCGCCAAGGGTGAAGCCGTGTCGCTGGTCTGCGTGGATGAGCACGAAATGTTGAAAGACATTGAAAAGCTGATCAAGCAAACCCTGCCGCGCGAAGTCATCGAAGGCTTCGAGCCAGACCTGAACGCTCGCGCCCAGCCTGTGCAATTGCGCAGCGGCACCGGCGGCCACCGCAACAACAGCCGCGCGCCAGCTGGCGCCGTGGTGCGCGTAAAAACCGGCGGCAGCGGCGCCAAGCCACGCAGCGCCGGCCCAGCGGGCGGCGGCGGTGGTGGCAACCGTGGCGGCAATGCGCCGCGTTCGGCAGCATCGCACCGTTCCGGCGGTCGCGGCCGCTAAAACGCGGCCTTAAGGCGCCCCTTTCAGGCGGCGCTTGTCTGTATCAACAAGATGGTAAAACCGTTCCAGAACCTGCTTCTGGAACGGTTTTTTTACGCATGCTTACCTTTGCCGGTTTTGAGCTAGGATGATGTCCATCGTCCTCACCTGCGTACTGCCATGCCGAACTTCGCCGCCAACCTCAGCATGATGTTTACCGAACTGCCTTTCCTGGAGCGCTTTGCCGCCGCCAGGGAGGCTGGCTTCGATGCTGTCGAGTTTCTGTTCCCCTATGCCGTCGAGGCGCGCCAGATCGCTACGCGACTCGAACGTCACCATCTGCAACTGGCCGTCTTCAACTTCCCGCCCGGTGACTGGGAACACGGTGAGTGGGGCATCGCCTGCGATACGCGCCGGGGCGAACAGTTCCGTCACTATGTGCAAGTGGCGCTCAACTACGCGTTGGCACTCGGTGCGAAGCAATTGCACTGCATGGCGGGCATCGTAGCGCACGGCATGAGTCTGGGACTGGCACGGCAAAGCCTGATCGGCAACCTGCAATATGCAGCCGACGCCTGCCTTCCACACGGCATCGACGTGCTGATCGAGCCAATCAACCGCTACGACATGCCCGCTTACTTTCTAAACCATAGCCAGCAAGCAGCCGACATCATCACCGACTGCCAGCGCAGCAATGTTTTCTTGCAGTACGACGTTTATCACATGCAACGCATGGAGGGTGAACTGAGCAACACCATCCGTACCATGCTACCCCTGATCCGCCACATCCAGATCGCCGACACGCCTGGCCGCCACGAACCGGGTACGGGCGAGATCAACTACCGCCACTTATTCAAGCTACTGGACCAGATCGGCTACGCAGGCTGGGTCGGCTGCGAATACCGCCCTGCCAGCGATACCGTGGCAGGACTGGGCTGGCGCGAGCAATTGATGGGAACTGCGGGAACTGCGGGAACTGGGGGGACTGCGGGGACTGCCGGCATCGCGGGAATTTAAGACAGCAAGCACAGTTGATCGCAGCACGCTTGCGCCCGCACAAGACAGCCAGCGCAGGCCGGCCTGAGAATACCTTTCCATACAGTATTTTCTGTCGAGAGCTCACGTGTCCGCCCTGCCTATCCGCCATCAGCGCGCCCTTTGCCTGCACATCTGCCTGGCCGTCGCACTGTGCGGCTGCGCCACTTCCCGCTACGACCTGGCGCAAGTGCGCGCCTTGGCCAGCGGCACCAATGCCCTGAACGCTTTCAGCGAACTGTCGCAGCGCCACGTGGACAGCTATCAGCGCGCGCGCCCCTATCTTTCGCCGGCCGAAGACGCGCGCGAACGCCTGCTCGATGCGCAACGCCGCGCCGCGCAAGCCGATGTCACGCGCCTGACGCAGGCCGTGCGCCTATACCTGCAAGCGCTGGGCCGGCTAGCGCAAGCCAATGCCTATGACGTACAGCCCGAACTGGCCAGCGCCGGCGCCGCCATCCGCGCCTGGCCGGGCAGCGGCATCGACGATCGCCATGTTAACGCCTACACCCTGTTGCTGCAGCAACTGTCGCGCCTGGGCGGCTCCGCCAGCCAGCAGCACACTTGGCGCAAGTGCTGCACGACGGCGACGCGCCGCTGCAAGCCTTGCTGGCCGCGCTCGACAGCTTGCTGGCGCTGTACGACAAAAGCGGCGATAACGAGCGCGACATGGTGCTCGGCTTGCTCGACGTGGAAATTGCGTATGCCGACACGCCGCAGCAGCGCCTGCTGGCCGTACTGGCGAAAAATATGCAGCAAAGCAAAGCCGAAGAATATCGGCTGTATGGCCTGCGTCATACGCTGGCGCGCCAGCAATTGGCGGCACTGGCGCGCGAACACGCGCGGCTCGCCGCCAGCCTGACCACTACGGAGGAAAAATGGACGGATCAGTAGGCAGGAGCAGCGGCAGCGAACGCCGCGAAGCCGCTCTCAGCAGCGCCATGCGCGTCGAACAACTGGCCGACAGCCTGTCGCAAGCGGCCGTTACCCTGCATGGCGCCGTCATGCGCGCCATCCGCAAGCGCGCAAGCCAAGGCGAAAACGGCATCAGCCACAGTCAGGCACAAACCGTCTTCGCCCTGGAAGTGGCCTTGCGCCAGCAAGCCAACCAGCTGTATGCCGATGCCGCCGGGCACACAGTCGCTGGCCTGGAAACGGCGCAGCGCCAGCTCAGCGGCCTGCTCGACACAGTGCGTTTGCACATCGCCCGCAACGACGACGTACGGCACTGGATCAGCCTGGCGACGAGCTTGTTGCATCTGGGCAGCGCCGTGCTCGGCGGCAATCCCATACGCATCCTCGGCACCCTAGACAAGGTGCGAGAGCGGCTACAAGATAGGGCACCTGGCTGATTCAGCCAGCAGCGAGGCGAGACAAACTGCTACCAGCAGATCATGCACGACAGCGCAGGCAGTAAAGCAAGCAGGGCGGCCAATTTTGGGCTAGCATCATGGAAGTAAGTGCTACCGGGTGATGACCATGAATCGATTACCGCAAGACCAGCTGCAGCACCTGCAAGGCGTGCTCGAGCAACGCAAGCTGGCGTTGCTCGAACAGATAGAGAACGAAGTGGCCGAGGCGGACGCGCGCGCCTCGCTGCTCAATGAAATCGAAGCCTCGCCTGCCGACAACGCCAGCGTGCGCACCTTGAACGCCCTCGTCAGCGAAGCGGCCGAGCACAACGTGGCGCAGCTGTCCATGATCAAGCAGGCGCTGGCCAAGTTTGCCGATGGCAGCTACGGCCTGTGCGACAACTGCGGCGAAGCCATCGGCCTGGAGCGCTTGAACGCGCGCGCCGAGGCGCGCCTGTGTATCGATTGCCAGACGCGGCTGGAAAAGGCACAACGCTAACGCCGCCATGGCAAGGCATGGCCCAAGGCAAGGCATCGCTGCCCTTCCCCGTGTTTCTTGCCTTTGCTGCCGCGACTGTCGTTGCCATGCGTCCGCGCCCCCGCGCCCATTGTGCTTGCCGGCTGGACGGATGACTGTGCCCTACTGCCCTTGCCCGACTGCAAGCGATACGCTTGCTTAGCTCATGTGCTGTCCGCCATTGATGGCGATATTGGCGCCCGTGACGAACGCCGCCTCGTCGGATGTCAGGTAAGCGACCAAGGCCGCCACCTCATCGGGCTCGCCCAGGCGGCCCACGGGGATTTGCGGCAAAATCTTCGTCTCCAGGATATCAGCCGGCACAGCCGTCACCATCCGCGTGCGCAGATAGCCGGGCGAGACCGTGTTGACGGTAATGCCATGGCGCGCCACTTCCAGCGCCAGCGCCTTGCTAAAGCCATGCACGCCCGCCTTGGCGGCCGCATAGTTGCACTGGCCAAACGCGCCCTTCTGGCCATTCACGGACGAGATATTGATGATGCGGCCCCAGCGCTTGGCCAGCATCGGTTCGAGCACCTGCTTGCTCATGTTGAACACACTGTCGAGATTGGTGCGCATGACCTCGGCCCAGTGCGGCAATTCCATCTTGCGCATGCTCTGGTCGCGCGTGATACCGGCGTTGTTGACCAGCACATCGATGCGGCCGAACTGCGCCAGCACGCGCGCGACGGCATCGCTGCAGGCAGCGAAATCGCCCACGTCCAGGGCCAGGGGATGGAAAAAATACGCTTGCGCCCGCTGCTCGTCGAGCCAGCTACCCACGCGTGCATTGCCCGGCGTATGCGCGGCCACGACGGCAAAGCCTGCCACATGCAGGCGACGGCACAAGGCCGTGCCCAGCCCGCCCATGCCCCCCGTGACCAGCGCCACCCTGTGTTCTTTCATTGTTATCTCTCCCCGCTTGTTATGGTTGTTCTGCGTGGCATCAAGTGTAGGAGCAGTTTTTATCGCCAGCTTTGCGCAAGATCAAGTGCTCAGCCTGACGCAGTCGTGCGCGGCAGGCACCCCGGTCTGTGCCAGAATGGCCATTACTGCACCGCAAGAGGCCAGGCCATGACGTATAAAACCGTATTGCTCCACATTGACGACAGCGCCGGGTGCGCCACACGCATCGCAGCGGCAGCCAGCATCACCGAGGCTTGCGGCGGCCACCTGACGGGCGTGGCGCTGACGGGCGTGTCGCGCCTGCTCTACCAGAACCAGCCCGACCTCGACGCCGACCCGAACCTGAGCTTGCACCTCAATTTCCTCAGGGAACGGGCAACGCGTTCGCTCGACGGATTCGATCAGCAAGTGCGCGCGGCCGGCGTCGCCTCGTTCGAGCAGCGCGTGCTCGACGATGAGGCGGCGGGCGGCATCAGCCTGTTGGCCCGCTATGCGGATCTGGTCGTCATCAGCCAATACAATGCCAAGGATAAATCGCCATCCGTGATGCGCGACTTTCCCGCCTATGTACTGCTGCATTCGGGCCGCCCCGTGCTGATCGTGCCGTACGCGCCGCCGCTGCCGCTGCTAGCGCCGCCCGCAGCGGCGCGCAATGTGCTCATCTCCTGGAATGCCAGCAAGGAAGCGAGCCGCGCCGTGACGGCCGCCCTGCCTCTGCTGCAGCGCGCCGGACAAGTCCATGTGGCCATCTTCGATGCCAAGGTACATGCGGCCGAGCACGGCGAACAGCCGGGCGCCGAACTGACGCACTACCTGGCGCGCCACGGCGTGGCAGCGCACCTGCATCTGCTCGATGGCGGCGGCGTGCGACGCGGCGATATCGGCGCAGCGCTGCTAACGCAGGCGATGCAGCTGTCGGCCGATTTGCTGGTGATGGGGGCGTATGGACATTCGCGCCTGCGCGAAACCATCCTGGGCGGCGTCACGCGCACGATTCTGCAGAACATGACGATCCCGGTGCTGATGGCGCACTAAGGCCGCTTGGGAGCCGCGCACTAACTGCCCTGCCAAGGCTGGCCGCGGATCTTCGCCACCTGGCGCTGCGCCAGCCACTGCCACAGCTGCAGCGCGTCATCCTGCGGCAGGGCCGACATGTGGCGCGGGTTGGCCAGGGCGATTTCGCAATCGCGGTCCGACCACTCCTCGAAAGTGACTTCGCCTCCGCTAGCGACCTCGACCTGATACATCAAACCGTCGTCGTAGCCAAAGCGCAACAAGACTGAGGCAGGGCTGCCGTCCGGCGCCATGCCGCCGGAATAGACTTCGGCCAGCGCATCGGCCAGCTGTGCCGGCGAGGGCGCGCAAATGTCGCGCCCATCGGTTCTAGTCAGAATGAACCATGCCTGTGTCATGACGCGCCCTCCTATCCATACTCGTTAGCATGCGAGGCAAGTACTACAGGCAGTCACCTTGGTCCAGTCTCACTACGGGCGCACGGAAACTATTCCTGTCGCCATTATTTATGAATAATGACGAATACTGAGAGGTATCATACCTAAATTTCGTACAGCGCGGAATGTATGCATGTTGCACCATAGCTACGCTGCGTCACGCTACCAGCACGGGAATGCTGAGCGGATCGAAGTCGTGCCAGTCGCCATTGGCAATCGTGCCCTCCGCTTCCTCGATATGCTCGGCGCCGAGCCGGCGCAGCGCCCCGAGCGCCAGCTCACGCTCGTCGGGACCGCCCAGCGCGACGGCGACCAGCATGCCCGGATGCCGTGGCTGGCGGCGATTTTCGCCATGTCGGTCGCCATCTCGGTCGCCATGCATTTCCGACTCACCCGCCTCCTTCATTTTATTGAAACTGTAGAGCGAGCCAACGTGGGCGCCCACCAGCGCCCCTACCACCGGACCCAGCGGCCCTGTCGCCAGCGTGGCGGCGGCGCCAATGCCCGCGCCCACGGCGGCCCCGACGGCCACGCCTTCCAGCACGCCTTCCGGCGTCTCGCGGGCGCCGGGTGAGACGTCGCGGTCACCGCCGAGCCCATACAGATCATGCTGCCCCGGCTGATTGACAAAGAAGGCGCTGATGCGGCTGGCGGGAAAGCCCACCCGGCTCAGGGCGACGCGCGCGGCATCTATCTGTTCCTGCAATTGAAAATGAGCTGCAATGATGTGTGACATGGTTCGACCCTCCTGGTCGGCTGCGGACGCACCGTGCGCCACCGTTCCAGCGTGCGCCCGCCCAGCGCGAAATACCGTTCGCTTACGCACATAGCTGCTCAATCACATACGCAGTGATGCGCATATGGCAAGCGGGCTGCGGCTATCGGACAGTGATTGTCGTGCGCAGGCATGTTGCGCCCGCGCAAAGAAATCCTCGGGAGTCACTCGCTCCAGCACTGGCCTTTGATCGGGCCAGCAAACGCAAAGCGCCGCAGCGCGGCGCTGGCAAGCTAGGCGAGGCTAATCAGGGGCGGCTGCAGGGCTGAGGTGGCCGCTTAGCAATGCTGGGCAAAGTTGGGAAATGGCGCGGCCCTGTGTTCGGGCTCGACAGGCGGCGCCATCCAGTCGCGCGGGTCGACCTTGTAGTACTGCAGAAATTGCGCATACAGCTCGGCATGGTGCTCGGCCATCTGATACGGCTTTTCAAAGAAAGTTTCCGTGGCCACGGCAAAGAATTCGGCGGGATTCGTGGCCCCATAGTGGTCCATCACGCTTTGCTGCTCGAGCATGGCGTCGTGGCGCAAGTTATCGAAGTCGCGTGACAGCACGGTGGCCCAACTACGGTAGCTCGACACGCTGGGCAGATAGGGCGCGCCATTCGCGGCGCCCGATTCGCTGTCGAGCTGGTGCGCGAATTCATGCAGCACCACATTGTGGCCATCGGTCCAGTCGGCGGCGCCGCGCTGCACGTGGTCCCAGGCCAGCACCACGCGGCCATCGCCCCAGGATTCACCGAGCAAGCCGTTGCTCGATGGCGTGACCACGCCGCCCGGCCCCACTTCATTGCGCGTGACGATGAATGGCGTGGGATACACGAGGATGGTGTCGAGTTCCGGATACACGCGGGTCTGGCGATTCAACAGCAGCAAGCAGGCCTGGCCGGCGATGGTATAACGCATTTCATCGGTGATCTCCAGGCCGCCACAGCCGACGAATTTCTTTTGATACAGGAATTGCACGACGAGATCGCGCAATTGTTGCTGCAGCGAGGCCGGTATGCGCGCATACACGGGAATGTTTTTTTCCAGTATGGCCAGCGCCTCAGGTGGCAAGGGCCGTGCCAGGGCGCGCCGCAAACGCCAGCGGGGGAACCACAGCGACAAGGCGATAGCGGCCGTGACGAGGACGATCCACAGTAGCGGGTTCATGCAGCGACACGCTGCATGGCAGCGGGAGCAACGAGGGCAATAGGGCGCATAAGACTAAGGCAGACGGCGCTAAGGCAGACGGCGTAGGCACACAAGGACGAGCTCCTTCGAATGAAGCCGCAGCGGAATGGGCGGACAGTCCAGACCACATGGGGTTGATTGATATCTTTTCAATCCACCAAGCTCAAAGGGTCGGCTCGAACGCCGAAAGCCGGGTCGCAACCCGGCTGTCAAGGTGCTAGGAATCATGCCAACTGAATCATACCAACTAATAATAGTGCCAACTGTGCCAACGACAGGCATCGGGCCGACAGCCAGCAGCCAGCAGCCACGCGGCCACTGCGGCACTGCGGCACAAACTTGTTTACTCTGCTGCCTTTTGCTGAGGCGCACCAAACAGCGCGGCAACGAGCGGGTCGCGCGTCACGGGACCGCGGTTGACGCGGATGGCGTAATGCGTGTCATCGGCCAGGATGTGGAAGTGACGGCCGCTGCCTGCCATGCTTTGTTCGCGCAGGCCGGGACGGTCTTTGCGTGGTGGCGCACCTTCGCGTTTCGGCTGGACAATGGCGGCCAGGAAGGCGCGCACGCGCTCAGGGTCCGGCGTGAGCTGGTACACTGCCTTGCCCAAATAAGTGGCGGTACCTTCGATGTAGCGGGCCAGTTCGATCACGCCCGCTTCGCGCAGGTCGCGAATATATTTGCGTGCACCCGATGGCGAAAACTTGAGGAACCAGGCGATTTCATCGGCCAGCATCTCGTGCAGCGACAATTCGCCGATCAACTTTTGCATGTTTTCGATGCGGCGTAGGGTGGCCGACGTCGAACGCACGCGCTCGATCGGTGCCATGGAGATGGGATTCATGCGTTCCGCAGGGACCGGGGCCGCACGCTCTATCATTTGCGTACCTTTTTCGGGGCTACGAAGTTCCTGGTGCGCTGCCTTTAATTCGCTCTTCACGTGAGACTGAGTCATTGCATGCATTTGAATACTCCTTTTAAACGATTGCCGGTAGCCCGGATTGTTAAATTCTTGGCAATTTTTATGCCAGAACACGACAAATCCTGAGCGTCTGGTCACAGAATGCCACCCTGCTTCCCCTTGGTCTGTGCGTTAACGAACATTAGAAGCAAGAAAGTGCGAATTATTTCCTCGGAGAATTATTTCTGTGCGACATCTAAATGCCGTGATATTTCTGCGTTCAAGGTGAAGTGGCGAACAGAATCATCGGCATTCTTGCAATAAATTCAAGCTTCACGCGAGGCGCAAGTACGAGGCGCACGCCCATCCACCTGCGCCGACCCCATCGCGACTATCTTGATACTTTACAAAGGACTCATCATGAACATGCCTGCCCTGCTAGCCGCTGCTGCCCTGCTCTCCCTGTCCGCCTGCAAGAAACCAGCCGAGGCGCCGCTGCCAGCAACGGCGCCCAACCCTACGTCCACCCCACAAGTGATGCCGGCCCCCGTCACGCCGGCCATGCCGGAAACGGGTGCGGGACGGGTAACGCCGCCTGCGCCGCTGACCGATCCGGCCACCACGCCAGCACTGCCACCGGCCACGGCGCCGAAGTAAGCGCGCCAGCCGGCAATCCATCAGACGCCCACGCGGCGCCGCCCCTACTCCACGGGGGAGTTGCGCGTTGCCAGCCTGTTTGCAACGCGCTTTTTTACGATTAGAGTCAGCCACGCCACGAAGGTTCCACGGCAGGCGCAGCGCCGGACAGCATCGAAGCGGCCCGCCGCGAATGCGGCAATCCGCACTCGCGTAACGTTCGCCGTGCGGAAAGACGGAATAGCGCCATTTCCCGTTTTCAACAGATTCAAATTAATCCTTTATAAACAATCACTTGCAATAAACTCCAAAATGCGCTCCACTGGCACGGAAGATGCTTTTATATGTTCATAACCGCCTCCAGAGCGGCAGCATGATCGACTATATAAAACCAACAACTTTTTGGAGACAACCGCATGGCAAGCACCTTCCGCATCTCGTCCTTATTGAACCCCAAGGCACTCGCCGTGGCCGTCGCACTGGCTGCGCAATTCCCGCTGGCCGTCCATGCGGCCGACCTGGTACGCCTGGGCAACCTGAAATTCGCCCATTACGGCGCCGTCGCCTATATGAAGGAAATCGCGCCGAAATACGACTTGAAGATCGAGGAGCGCATCTTTGCCAAGGGCCTCGACATCGTGCCGGCCATGATCGCCGGCGAAATCGACGTCTCCGCCAGCGCGCTGGAAGCGGCCATCACGGGCCGTGCCACCGGATTGCCCGTGTATTTGGTGGGCGGCTTCGCCAAGGGCGGCGTGCAAATCGTCGGGCGTCCCGACCTGAACATCAAGGGCATTGCCGACCTGAAAGGCAAGAAAGTCGGCGTCACGCGCGGCGGCCCGCAGGAAATCTTGCTGTTTGCCGAACTCAGCAAGGCCAAGCTGACCTGGTCCGATAAGCCGGGCAAGGACGTGCAAATTCTGTACATGGGCTACCCGGACCTGAACCAGGCCCTGCTGACCCGCGACATTGACGTCATGAGCCAGTCCGAACCCTATTCCACGCAAGCGATCCACAAGAAATACGGCGCGGCCATCATCAAGCCGTATGACACGCCGCTGGGCGAGCCCGTGCGCGCGCTGGTGATGACGGAAAAAATGTACAAGGAAAAGCCGGCCGTGGCCCAACGCTTCATGGATTGCTTCGTCGCCGCCACCCGCGCCTTCCTGGCCGACCCAAAGCTGGCGGAAAAATACGTGCGCGAATCGATGTTCAAGAACCAGATCACTAGCGAGGATTACCGCGATGCCATCGACAATGCGATCTTCACGGAAGATATCAGCCAGAGCCACGTGCAACTGACCACCGACTACATGGTGAAATTCGGCGTGGGCCGCATGGCCAATCCACCTGCGGCGCAGGATTGGGTCAAGCTGGACCTGCTGGAAAAAGCCAAGAAATCCTATGTGCCACGCTAAACACGAGCACACTAATCTGAAAGTGTCACGATGAATATTCAAATGATGAAACGCTTCGCGCACGGTGCCATCGTGCCCGTGCTCGTGCTGCTGTTCTGGCAGGCACTGTCGACGTTTGGCTGGATCAATCCGCAAATCCTGCCCTCGCCCTTGGCCGTGCTGGTGAAGTGGTATGAATACCTGATTCCCATGCAAGCGTACACGCCGGAGACGGGCAATTACCTGGTGTGGATGTTCTCGGGCGAACTGCCGCATGACGCCTGGGCCAGCCTGTCGCGCGTGCTGGGCGGTTTCGCCATCGGCGCCGGCCTGGCCTTGCCGCTGGGCTTGCTGATGGGCACCAACAAGACCATCTATAAACTGTTCGACCCGCTGGTGCAGGTGCTGCGCCCGATTCCGCCGATCGCTTACATTCCACTGGCAATTTTGTGGTTTGGCCTGGGCAACCCGCCCGCCTTCTTCCTGATCAGCATCGGTTCCTTCTTCCCGGTGCTGATGAATACCATCGCCGGCGTGCGCCAGGTCGATGGTATTTACATCCGCGCCGCGCGCAACCTAGGCGCCAGCCAGATGACGATGTTCCGCCGCGTCATCCTGCCCGCTGCCACGCCGTATATTTTGGCCGGCGCACGCATCGGCATGGGCACGGCCTTCATCGTCGTGATCGTGGCGGAAATGATCGCCGTCAACAGCGGCCTGGGTTTCCGCATCCTGGAAGCGCGCGAGTATTTCTGGTCTGACAAAATTATCGCCGGCATGTTTACCATCGGCCTGTTCGGCCTGGCCATCGATATGGCCATGAATGCACTGAATAATCATTTGCTGCAGTGGCACCGCGGCCTGGAACACTAAGAGGAACGGCCATGACCACGATCAATATCAATGCAGTCAATAAAATCTTCACCACCGGCGGCGCCGACGTCATCGCCCTGAAAGACATCAATCTGGAAATCGCCAGCGGCGAGTTCATCTGCCTGCTAGGGCCGTCCGGCTGTGGCAAGTCGACCCTGCTCAACGCCATCGCCGGCTTTTCGCAGCCGACTTCCGGCCAGATCCTGGCCGGCGGCAAGCTGATCACCGAGCCCGGTCCCGACCGCGGCATGGTGTTCCAGGAATACGCGCTATTCCCATGGATGAGCATCGAAAGCAATATCGCCTTCGGCCTGGAAATCGCCGGCAAGACGCCGGCCGAAATCCGCGAACGGGTCGACATGCTGCTGAGCATGCTGGGCTTGACGGAATTTCGTGCCCGCTACCCGAAAGACTTGTCAGGCGGTATGCGCCAGCGCGTGGCGATCGCCCGCGTGCTGGCGCTCGATTCTCCGATCATGCTGATGGATGAACCGTTCGGCGCGCTCGACGCCTTGACGCGGCGCAACTTGCAAGATGAATTGCTGAAAATCTGGAAAGTCTTCGGCACCACCATCGTCTTCGTCACGCACTCGATCGAAGAATCGGTCTACCTGGCCGACCGCACCATCGTCATGACCTACCGTCCCGGCACCGTCAAGCGCGACGTGGCCATCGATCTGCCGCGCCCGCGCGACCCGAGCGACCCGGAGTTCAACCGCCTCAAGCGCATGCTGGGCGAGATGGTGATGGAAGAGCAGCAACGTCATCACAATGCGGAGACCATGGCCAGCACCGCTGACTAATGGTCGTGCAAGCAAACCCGAGAGCAAGTGCCGGGGTCGGACCTTAAGGTCCGACCCCAGTCTTAGCCTTGCGGGTTTCAGCTTTACAATACCGGCGTATTTAACCCGACACACGGAGCACCATGGCATTCGGCAAATGGCCCCTGAGACCCGCGCTCGCCCCCCTGCTGGCCGTGGCGTCGTTGGTGCTGTTGACGTGGGCTTCGTATGCCTGGGTCAAGCAGCGCCAGCTCGATGAATTGCATCGCACGCTAGATTCGCGCGCGCAACTGTATGCGGCCTCCATCGGCGGCGCCCTCAATAAATACGAATTCCTGCCCCTGGCCGTAGCCCAAAGTGATGCTGTGGCGCAATTACTGGAGCAACCCAGCGCCGACAAAGTCACGCAGATCAACGCCTATCTGGTCGACATGAACCGTCGCGCAGGCGCCTTTGCCGTCTACGTGCTCGACGACAAGGGCACGACCCTAGCGTCGAGCAACTGGCAAGAGCGCAGCTCCTACGTGGGCGTCAACTACGGCTTCCGTCCCTATTTCAAGAATGCGATTGCGGGCGGCATCGGCCGCTTCTATGGCATCGGTTTCTCCACCTTCGAGGCCGGCTATTTCATTTCGCAGCCGGTGCTGCGTGACGGGCGCATCATCGGCATCGTCGCCGCCAAGGTCAACCTGGACTGGATCGAGCAGTCGTGGCGCACGCCCGGCGCGGGCGAACAGATCTGGGTCAAGGATGCGAATGGCGTGATCATCCTGGCCACCACGCCCGCCTTCAAGTTCAAGACCCTGACACCGCTGTCGCCGGCTGCGAAGAACGATATCAGCGCGCAGCGCCAGTTCCTGAACGAAAATCTACCCATCTTGCCGCACAAGGTGCAGCGCCAGTTCGTCGATGGCGCCAGCGTGATGACCCTGGAGCGCCCGCAGGCTGGCGACACTCCGGCCCTGTCCGGCAGCGCCGAGAAAGTGAACTACCTGGCCGTAAACCGCGCACTGGGTCCGCTGCAATGGCAAATCACGGTGCTGGCCGAACTCGACGATGTGAATGCGGCGGCGCGCAACGCAGCCATCGCCGCCGTGCTGGGCTGGGCCTTGCTGCTGCTGGCCCTGATGTATGCGCGCCAGCGCCGGCGCCGCATTGCCGACAAGCTCAATGCGCAACAGACACTGGCGCGCGCCTATGAACAGCTGGAAATCAAGGTCGCGCAGCGCACGGCCGATCTGGTGCATGCGAATGGCCGCCTGCAAGCAGAAGTGGCCGAGCGCGAGCGCGCTGAGCAGACCCTGCGCTATGCCCAGGCGGAACTGGTGCAAAGTGGCAAGCTGGCCGCCATCGGCCAGATGGCGGCCGGCGTCACGCACGAGCTGAACCAGCCGCTGGCCGCGCTGCAAACGTTTTCCGACAATGCCAAGGTATTGCTGGCGCGGGGCCGCATCGACGATGCACTCGATAATCTGGCGACCATTTCCGAGCTCGTCAAACGCCTCGGCTATGTCACCTCGCAACTGAAAGGCTTTGCGCGGCGCAGCGACGATGCGCGCAAGCCCGTCAGCGTGCGCCAGGCGTTTGCGCAAACCATGCTGCAAATGCGCACGCGCAAAAATGCGCAGCGCTTGACCCTGCATGAAAGCTGGCCCACCGACGACATCATCGTGCTGTGTAACGCCATCGGCCTGGAACAGGTGTTTAGCAACCTGATCACCAACGCCATGGATGCCGTGCCCGAAAGCGAGCCCGTGCAGATATGGTTCGAGGTGCGCCGCGAAGGCAACTACGCCGTGCTGCATATCACCGATAATGGCCCCGGCATCGCGCTGGCATCGCTCGACAAGATCTTCGACCCCTTCTATACCACCAAGGAACACGGGCTGGGCTTGGGATTGTCGATCAGCGCAGGCATACTGCGCGCGGCCGGCAGCACACTGGCCGTGCGCAACCGCAGCGCGCAGGAAGGGGGCGGCGCACAATTTACCATCACCCTCTGCTGCGCCCCGAGGGAGAGAGACGAAGGAAACATCTGATGCACGAGAATAATTTTGAAGGCATGCAAGTGCTGCTGGTGGAAGACGATGCCGTGGTGCGCAAAGGCGCCCGGCAATCGCTGGAACTGGCGGGCTTGCAAGTGACGGCCGTGGCCACGGCGGAAGAAGCACTGCCCTATCTGGTGCCTGAATTTGCCGGCATTTTATTGAGCGATATCAAGCTGCCCGGCATGGATGGCTTGAAACTGCTCGATATCGCCGTGGCGCAGGATGCCAGCCTGCCCGTGATCCTCGTCACCGGCCACGGCGACGTATCAATGGCCGTGGGCGCCATGCGCCGTGGCGCCTACGACTTCATCGAAAAGCCGTTTTCCGCCGACTTGCTGGTGGAAGTGTGCCGCCGCGCGCTCGACAAGCGCCATCTGGTGCTGGAAAACATGGACTTGCGCCGCCAGCTCGCGCAGCGCGTTGGCATCGAAGCGCGCATCGTGGGGCGCAGCGCGGCCATGGCCAAGGTGCGCCAACTGGTGCTGAGCCTTGCGCCAAAATCGGCCGACATCATCATCCTGGGCGAAACAGGCACCGGCAAGGAACTCATTGCGCGCTGCCTGCACGATTTCAGCGAGCGGCGCGATCATCCTTTCGTGGCCATCAATTGCGGTGCCCTGCCCGAATCGATTTTTGAATCGGAACTGTTCGGCCACGAGGAAGGGGCATTCACGGGCGCGCAGCGCCAGCGCATCGGCAAGATCGAATACGCCAACGGCGGCACCCTGTTTCTGGACGAAATCGAAAGCATGCCGCTGGCCTTGCAAGTGAAACTGCTGCGCGTGCTGCAGGAAAGGCAAGTCGAGCGCCTGGGCTCGAACAAATTGATATCCGTTAATTTCCGCGTGATTGCCGCCGCCAAGGAAGACTTGAGCGTGCTGGCGGAACAGGGGAAATTCCGTCCCGACCTGTATTACCGCCTGAACGTGGCCAGCCTGACCCTGCCGGCGCTGCGTAACCGGCGCGAGGATATCCCCCTGCTGTTCGAATTTTTCGTGCTGCAGGCAGCGCTGCGTTACAGCCAGCCGGCCGCCATCGTCAGCGGCGAACTGATCGCCTCCCTGATGGCGCAGCGCTGGGCCGGCAATGTGCGCGAACTGCACAATGTGGCCGACCGCTTCGTGCTGGGCTTGCTCGACGATACGCTCAGTCCGGCCCGCTGCCGCGAAGCCTCGCTGGCCGAGCAGGTCGACACCTTCGAAATTTCCATCATCGAGCAAGCCTTGCGCCGCCACAACGGCAACGTCATCGATGCGGCTGCCAGCCTGAATATTCCAAAGAAAACTCTGTACGACAAGCTCAAGCGATTTGATATCTCGACCGAGCAGTTCCGTTAATTGCAAGCAATGTTCCGACACAGCCATGCGGCGGCGTCCTACCCGTTCAGGCGGGCGCACGTGTGACAATGCCAGCTCGAATCAACACTTGCACAGGACCCTGCCATGAAAACCGCCACCGTCTTGCTGGCCGCCACCCTGATGACCGTCGGCGGCGCCTGGGTGCAAGCCCAGTCGACGACGAATGTGAACCAGACGGGCAACCACACCAACAATGCCAAAGATCCGGGCCAGCAATCGGACGAATCCGATAAGCTCGACAACAAAGGCAAGGTCGTCGACGACGCCAAGCCAGCCAAGGCGCGCACGGATAAGCGCACGCGGCGCGGCAAGCCCGTGGCCACGCCGGACACCCGGGCAGACAGCGGAGCGACAACCTCCCCGCCAACCACGCCGGTAGCACCGGCAAGACCAGCAACACCGGCACGCTAAGTCACGCATCCAGCGCTGCGCCAGATTGCTCCTTGGCAGCTATCATCGCGCTGTTACAAGATAGTCTGGATCGCAATGCAAGCAGCATGCCGTGGGGTAGTGACGACAGTCACGGCAGGCGCGCTGGCCACCGCGGCCTGACAGGCGGCGCCTACGGTGGACGAAGGCATGGAGCTGACGACGGGCATCCACAGCGCACCGTCATCATTTTTGACGGCGTTGTGCTAGCCTCACCAGCACCTACTTCTTATCAGGAAATCATGTCGCCGATCGAACGCAAATGGTGGTTTACCATGCCTGTCATGTTAATCGCCATGGGCACCACGCTGTGGCTACTCGATTGCGCGCGAGTACCACGCACGTACTCCTTGGCTTGGGTCACTATTTTCAGCCTATGCTGGGTGCCGCTGCAGCGTAGTCTTTCTTTTCTACTCTGGATATTGCTGTTGTGGCTGGCGCCTGGCCTGGCAGACAAAAAACTGTCCCAGCACTAGAGTCGCCCCCCGCCCCCGTTGCAGCTAGAAATCATGGCGATCAAACAACCATGCGCCATCCCTTTTCACAAATACAAAAGTCTCACGATGAGCGCCGTTGTCGGGCGGCATGCCGCGAAAATCCACGCTCAAGAAAATAGTCTGGGGATCGTGCACCGCCCAATTCCACATTTTTTTCGATATGTAATAATTTAGGTGATCTATTTTCGGAGGAAATCGCATCTGCTTGATCCCGTTACTGGTAGCAAGCGCGGAAAATGATGACGGGATTGCTCGAACCTGACTATAAACCTGGAAAAAGTCCATCACTGGATTAATAGCCTCTTTCACCACAGCCAAATCTTCGGCAGTCTTGATTGCAGAAAGATCCACCCTGTTTTTTATTTTCCGATTAGGTGGCTCCTTCATAAAACTAAAATCCAATGCTCTGACATTGACAGTTTTTTCCTCAGCAGCTACTACCTGTCCAGTCCCGTTTGATCATAAACGCGCTTGACGAATAGTTCCGGCTTCTTTTGCTGCCATTCTTTGAGCGCCTGGATGGGTGTTTTGGCACCGATGGCCCGTTGTGGAATTGGTGGTTGTAAAGCTTTAAATAGTTGAGCAAGGTCTTCTCCAGGTCGGCCCGGCTGTCGAATCGGTGCTGCAACAATTCGCTGATACGGCCGTTGAATCGTTCGACCATGCCATTCGTTTGCGGATGCCGGGGCGGTGCCAGACGGTGTTCGATGCTCATGGCAGCGCAGACTTTATCGAAGGCGTGCTGGCCACTGGGCTTCCTGTCCTTTGTTGTGAAGCGGTCGGTGAATTGCGAACCGTTGTCAGTCAGCAGTTTGGTGATTTTGATCGGCGAGGCCAGCTTGAGCCGACGCAGGAAGTCGACGCTACTTTTATCGCTCATGTCACCGTAGATGTGCAGGAATACCCAGCGCGTGGCGCGATCAATGGCCACAAACAGATAGCGGCGCGAGCTCTCGTCCGGCATCTGCGGCAAGTATTTGATGTCGACGTGAACAAAGCCGGGTTCGTAGTCCTTGAAGGTCTTCTTGGCCGAGATCGTTTCTCCCTCGGCCTTGGGAATGACGTCTTCTAGGCGGGCCATGCCTTCCGTTGAGCAAACGGCAATGCCCGAACGCGAGACGTCGGGATTGATGTATTGCCGGGTAATGTACAGCAGGTCGTCGAGCGGCAGATAGAGCGATTGGCGCAGTGACAGCACGATGGCCTCCTGCGTCGCGCTCAGGGTCGTATGCAGCGTATGGGCCGGTGCGAACGGTCTTGCACATCGTCCCGCTTGAGCCACTTGGCAGCCGTGGCACGGTATATTGAAGACCTTGGCGGCTCGCGGTCGGACAGTCCGGAGTCCTTGATTTCCTGCCGGATCTTCGGGGTGGTGCGGGCTTGGGGATGAATGCGTGAGCTCATGGACTGAAGTTTATGCGATGTGCTGAAACTGGTGGGACGATCTCGGTGGCAAACCGCCGATCAACTCGTCAAGCACAGCTTTGGCCCGGAACAGGGCCATGCTGCGACGAGGAATATGATCGAACGAAACTAAACAACTACCCTCTCGGCAGCATGCCCTGGTGGCAGAATTACTCCAAACCCAAAAAAAATAACAAGAAAATAGAAGTTCCGCATTTTAACTCCCGCAAAATATTTCTGAAATTTATTTTTCAACATAAAAACAGGGCAAGCTTGTTTCGCATCTTCTTTCGCCATACAGCAGCCGCTAGCGATCTTGAAGCAGAAGACAGCGAGAATATCCTTCCCACTATTAAAATGTAAATATTTTTTTCGCTTTTTTTTGGAACTTTTCATCTACACATTTTTACCGATATTTGCACTTTTCTATGTCACATACTATTCCGACAAAGACAGCATCGATGACAGGCGCAACACCACACTTTTCTGATAAATGAATCAACGGGCATGATTCAAACAGCAGGACAGGCGAATGGCAGCGGCAACAGCGTCAGAACTAATTTCGCTGCGCCAGCGCATTGCCCCGCACCTGAAACGCCACCTGCGCTACCGTCTTGCCGGCATCATCAACGAGCGCCAGTGCGTGCTTGCCCGGCACGGGACGCCAGCGGATGCTCTCGCTAGCGGCCCCCATGTCCTTGCCGTCGAGCACCCAGCGCAAGGCGTGACTGCCCTGGGCCTGGAAGAACACGCGCTGCAGGGCGGGCGGAATGTCGGGGTCGATGGCGAGGATGCTGTCCTCGGCCGGATACACGATGGCGGGCGGCTTCATGGTGTCGCCCAGCACGGCGATGACGGGGCTTTCCGTACCAGAGATAAACCATTCGCGGCGCGGCGCTTCCAGCGCAGGCTGATACGCCACCATCTGCTGCAGCACGCCGGGCGGCGCTTTCGGCGCATGGCTGGGCAGGCTCTTGTGCAGATAATCCATGACGTCGCGCCACACGGGAGCGGCGCCCGTCACGCCCGAGACGTCCCACATGGGCTTGCCGTCGAAATTACCCACCCACACGCCCACCGTGTAGCGCGCCGAATAGCCCATGCACCAGTTGTCGCGCATGTCCTTGCTGGTGCCCGTCTTGACGGCGCTCCAGAAATTCGTCCCCAGTTCGTTGCGCAAGCCAAAGGTCATGCTGCGCGCGGCGCGGTCGGCCAGGATATCGCCGACGATGAAGGCAGCGCCCGAATCCATCACGCGACGCTTATCCTTGCCAGCCTGCCCCGGCTGCAGGCTGGCCGTGCTGTACAGACCACCATTGGCCAGCGCGCGGTAAGCATTGGCCAGTTCCAGCAGGGTCACTTCGGACGAGCCCAGTGCCAGCGAAGGGCCGTAGTATTCGGCCGCTTCCGTCAGGCTGGCCAGTCCCACTTCCTTGAGACGGTTGTAGAACCCGTCCTGCCCTGTCAGCAGCAGCGTGCGCACGGCGGGAATGTTGAGCGAGCTGGCCAGACTGGTACGGGCGCTGACGTAACCCTTGAAGTTGCGGTCGTAGTTTTGCGGTGCATACATGCCCGACGCCGTGGCGACATCGAGCGGCGAGTCGTCCATGACGGAGGCGGCCGTCATCAGGCGGCGCTCGATAGCCAGCGCATACAGGAATGGTTTCAGGGTGGAACCGGCCTGGCGCAGGGCCGTCACGCCATCGACATGGCTGCCGCCCGCATTGCCCACATAGGCAAGGACTTCTCCGCTGCGGTTGTCGAGCACGATGATGGCGCCATCGTTGACATTGCGCTCGCGCAAGGATGCCAGTTGCTGGCGCAAATTTTCCTGCGCGAAACGCTGCAGGGGAGCGTCGAGGGTGCTACGCACGGAGGCGCCCGATTGCTTGAGCAGCTGCTGCGCCACTTGCGGCGCCGGCGCCAGCTCCGCGTACAGGGCCGTGCGCTGCAAGGCTGTTTGCACGCGCTGGCCGATCAGCTGGCAACTGCTGTCCATACGCCATTGTTGCGCCAGCGCGCAGGCACGCCGCGTAACGATGGCCGGTGACGCATTCGGCGAGCGCACCAGGCTGGCCAGAATGATGGCGTCCGTCTGGCTCAAGCCCGACGGCGCCTTGCCGAACAGGCTGTATGACGCAGACGCGATGCCTTGCAGCTCGCCGCGAAACGACACCAGATTCAAATACGCTTCGAAAATCTGCGCCTTGCTCCAGCTGTCTTCGATGGCCTGGGCGGCACGCATCTGGTCCCATTTCTGGCGCAGGCTGCGTCCGCCTGCTTGAGCCTGCAAGTGCGCGTCGAGCTGACCCGCCAGTTGCATGGTGATGGTCGAGGCACCGCGCGACTTTTTCGAAAACAGATTATCCCAGGCGGCCGTGGCCAGCGCGGACACATCCACGCCAGCATGGCGCATGAAGCGCTGGTCTTCCGCCAGCAGCACCGCTTGCTGCACGGCGGGGGAAATATCGGCCAGCGCCACCCACGGCAAACGCCGCACCTGCATGTCGACGCGTAACGATTGCAGGGGCGCGCCACTGCGGTCCAGCAACTGCGCTTCCGAGCTGCGATAGGCGGCCTGTACCTGTCCCGGCGTCAATACCGCTTCCGCGAAGACCGGGCCGGCCAGCAAGCAGCCCATCAGTAAAACACTAGCTTTCACTGCGCCACCTTCACGTTCGCATTTGGCGACTCGCCAAACATTTCGGGCGCATACATGGCTTCGATGCGCGTCGCCGGCAGGCTGAAATCGCCGGCATTGTTCAGGCGCACCGTGTATTGCACGCTCCACGTGCCTTTTGGTACAAACGCGTAATACGCGCGGAAAGCATCAAACGCGCGTTCCTCGAACGTGGGCCAGACCCAGCCGGTGTTCTTTTCGCCAGCCGTCAGCAGCTGCGAATCGCGCCCCAGGCCATTGCCCAGCACCGTGGCGCTGGCCGGTATCGGGTCGTCGACCACCACCCAGCTCATGTCTGACTGCGCCGACAAATCCAGGCGCACGCGGTAGACATCGCCGCGCGACCAGTGGCCAGCGATTTTCTGTTCCACGGGCGTCACGGTTTTCTTGATCGTGTAACCGCTGGACACGGGCGCCTTGAGCGCGATGGCCGCCAGGCTTTGCACGGTGACCCAGGGCTTGCCCGTGCCGCTATGCGCCAGGCCCAGGGTGTCCATGCCCTTCGGCCACGCTTGCAGCACGGGGCCGACTTTCGCCGCGCCATTCCACACGAGCGCTTGCGTATCGCCGCCCAGCTTCACGGCGCTGGCCCCCGTCACGGCTGTGGACTCGAACTTGGCCGAGAATTTGGCAATCGCCAGGGTGCCCCAGGCGTTGGCCACTGTGGTGTCCCAGCGGCCCTTCTTCTGGCGGCCCATGCTGCCGCGCACCAGGCGGCCGATATCGTCCTTCCACGCCGGGTCGTCCATCACGGCCAGCAGCAGCCGGTTGGCATTGACGTCACCGGAGACCATCAGCCACCACCAGTTATCCTTGCGCTCGGTGGAAAAGCCCATGGTCGTGCCCTGGAAATTCAAACGGCTACGCAAAATTTGCTGCGCGTCGGCCAGCAGCGCCTCGCGGCGCGCCAAGCTTGGCGTGCGTTGCAGCAGCAAGCTCCAGTCGATGACGGCGGACGTCGGCCACAGATTCGGGCTGATACTGATGCTCTCCAAGGCATCGGGTGGCACCTTGTTGGAACGCGACAACGCTTCCAGCGCGGCCAGCTTGCGCACTGCCAGGTCGGTCGTCGCCAACGCGGAATGGCGCACGATGCGCCCCTGCACGAAGGCCGTCAAGGCTTCTTCCATGCGGTTCTTCGTCTGTTCGGGAATCGCATAGCCCGCTTCCCTTGTTGCCGACAGCACATACGCCGTCAGGCTGTCGCTGCCCTGCTCCATGAGGGGGAAGTATTTCAGCATGCCATCGCCGTCCAGGTAAGCGGGCAAGCTGGCGGCCAGCTTGTTCCACGCCTCCTGGTCTTGCAGGGCGATCGCCTTCGAGGTGTTTTGCTCGAAGCAGGTGTAGGGGTAGGCGGCCATGTACTCGCGCACGCCGGGCAGCTCGCCGCCCAGTCTGGCGACAAAGCTGGTCTGGATGCCGCCCCGGCCCGGCAAGGCGCCGGCTGGCATTTGCACCGACATATTCGTCGGCTTGTCGACCTGCAGCAAGGTCGCCTGGTAGGTGCGCACGGGCGTGGCCTGAGCTACCTTTTGCGTGATTTTCAGTTTATCGCTATGCCCGCCCGCCTTGGCGGCGATCTCCCACACAATGCTTACCGCACCGAGCGGCACCTGATAATCCCAGCCCACTTCACGCGCTTCGCCGGCCGCCAGCCTCACACTTTGGCGTGGCAGTGCCTTGCCAGCCGCGCTGGCATCGAGGTCCACGCTCAAGGACGCGGCCGAAGTATTGCGCAGCGTAAAGCCTGCACGCAACTGGTCGCCTTCGCGCACGAGAGTGGGCAAGCCCGACATCAAGATCAGGTCTTGTGAGCTGCGGATATCCGTGCTGCCCGTGCCAAACAATTGCTTGCCCGCGCTGGCGACGGCAACGATGCGGAAAGCCGTCAGCGAGTCGTTGAGCGGCACTTGCACGGTCGCTTCGCCCTTGGCGTCGAGCTTGACTGTGGCCTTCCAGAACAGCAGGGTGTCGAACAGCTCGCGGCTGGCGCCCTTGCCGCCGCCACCGCCAGCCGGGAAGGCCTTGCGCCCGAAGTGGCGCTTGCCGATCACCTGCATCTGCGCCGTCGCCGTGGCCACCTGCAAGCTGCGCTGCGCCATCATGGTATCGAGTAATTTCCAGCTATCGTTGGGCATCAGTTCCAGCAAGCCAGTGTCGACAGCCGCCAGCGCCACTTCGGCACCTTCTGGCAAGGGCTTGCCATCGGCGCGGCGCACGCGCACCGACACTTCTGCCTTGTCACGCGTTGTGTACACCTGCTTGTCAGACACCACCATGACGTTCAGTTCATGCGCCTGCCACCCGACGTTCAGCGGCGTGATGCCCATCTTGTAGGCTGGCTTGCCCAAGTCGACCAGGGTCGTGGGCTGCACGCCATCGACACGCCCGCGCACGACAAACACGGACACATACACATTCGGCGCGTAGTTCGGTTTGACCGGGATAGTGACCACAGGTTCCCGGCCATTCAACTGGCGCACATAGGTGTCGAGGATGCCTTCGCGCTCGACCGTGATCAGGGCCGTGCCCGAACGGAAAGGCATGCGCACTTGCAAGCTCGCTTCCTGGCCCGGCTCATAGCGTTTCTTTTCAGGCAAGACGTCGATACGATCATTGTCGCTGGCGTTGAACCACCAGTCGCCGCTGCCGGCCACCCAGGTTTCACGCTTGGCGACAGCCGCATTGCCCGATGCATCCTGCGTGCGGGCGCGCAGTATCAAATTGCCGCTGGCCGGTGCCTTCACGTCGCAGACCAGCAAGCCCTGCTTGTCCGTCTTGCCAATGCAGGCGGAACCTAGCTTGACGATTTCGCTGCTGTTTTCATACGCATAGAAACCGCCGATCAAGCGGCGGCGGTGCGAATAGCTGTTGCGCTGGAAGAAGTCGACGTCGACTGCCGCATTCGCCACGGGCTTGCCATTGGTGCCCAGCACGACGACCGTGAACTTGAAAGCATCCTTGCTCAAGGCCCAGGCGTCGGGCTTGATGCCGATCACAACATTTGATGGCCACAGCGGCACACGCGTGGCAATGGAAGCGGTCTCGCCATTTGCATCCTGGAAAGCGAGCTCCGCCACCAGGTCGCGCGGCGCGGACAGCTGCGGCAACTGGTCGATGACGATGCGCGCGCCGCCCGCCTTATCCAGGGTCAAGCTTTGCGTGCGCGCCGCCGTGGCGCCAGGGCCGGCTGGTCCTCCACTGCCTTCGTCCTGCCATGCGCCCTCATCGTCGTCATAGCCCGTGCCCTGCTGCACCAGGCCTTCCTTCACGTCGCCATTGCTGAAGCTGACATCGGGATAGTCGGGAAACATCACGCTCTTGTCCTGCAGCAGCGTGCGCAGCTTGACGGGCGCGTTGGTGGCGGCGCCGCCGGCCAGATACGAGATTTGCGCATCGAGGGCCAGCTGTTTCACCTGCACGGCGGGCGCTATCGGGCCCTGCAGCACGGCTTTCATGGTGGGCACGCGGAACGCTTCCACCCGGAAACTGCCGGACGGGCGCCCCGCCATCGTCACAAGGTATTCGCCCTGCTTGGCGTCGGCGGGTATGCGCCAGTCATTTTCCGCCGTGCCACTGGCCGACCAGCGCAGGGGCAATGGATAGTTTTGCTCGCTGCCCTGGTGTGTGATGACGACGGCGGTGGCGCTGCCGGGGCCGTTGTTGCTGTCGACCAGGCTCATGCCCTCGGCCGTGTGCTTGCGGATGAAATGCTTCATATGCACGGTTTCGCCGGCGCGCAGCAAAGTGCGGTCGAATACCGTGGCCAACAAGGTGTTGTCGGCGCGCGTGTCGTCCGTGGGCAGGTTGAAACGCCAGGCTTCGATGCCGCCCACCCAGTCCGACAGGGTGAACGTCATGTCGCCGCCGCTGCGCGCACTGATAAAGTAGCGCGCATTGTTTTTGCAGCTGGAGTTGGCCAGTTCGCCAGGGATGTGCGCCACGCCGTCCGCCCCCGTGGCGCCTTGCCACAGCAGCTTGCCGGCGCAGTCGCGCACGGCCACTTGCGCTTTTGCAACAGGCGCGCCCTTGTCCAGCGACGTTACCCACACGAGCGACGATTGCGCGCCGTGCTTGAAGTGGGCCGCCAGGTTGGTCACCAGCGCGGCCGTGCGGATATACGCCGTGCGCGGTTTACCCAGCAGCACCTTGCCCAGGATCGGGCTGGCCAGCTCGACCACATAAAAGCCTGGTTTCTGCAGCGCAATGCCGATCACTTCAAAGGTTTTCTTGCCCTCGGGACGTGGCAGGCTGATGGGGCGCGTGCCGGCGGCGTCGGCCAGCACGGATTTGCTCATATTGCCCGCATACTGGGCATACGGTTGCCAGTATTCGCTCCTGTCGCCATTGCCGGCCAGGCGCTGCATCCACTCGATGATGAACTTGTCGTCATTGTCGGGCACGCGCAAGGTGGCGCCCGTGGCCGCTGATGCCGGTGCCGATTCCCTGGTGATTTCATTGCCCGACAGCACAGGCTCGATATTGCGCACCGTCACGGGCAACAAGGCGTCGCCCTTGGCTTCGATAATGCCGAACGGGGCTGGAAACTTCAGCAGCGGCGGCTGTTCGCCGGTGCCCACCGTCATGGGAAAGCGCGCGCGGTTGAGCAAGGCACGGCCGGCGTCATCCGTCAGTTTCGGCGGCAGGTTCAGGACAAAACTGGCTTGCACGGGAAACGGCCCGTTGAAGGTCACGTACTGCACGAATTGCGCTTTTTCATCTTCCTTCGCGATCGTCGGCGCATACGTCTTGCCCCCGCCCTTCAAGGTCATGGCGCGCACCTGCGCCGCGCTCACGGGCGCGGAAAACTCCACGCGCATGGGTAGGAAGGGGATGCACTGTTCTTTCGGGTTGCTGCGTTCGCAGCTGAACTTGGCCGTGAAATCGGGACGTGTCCTGAACTGCAGGGTTTGCGCCTTGTCCGTGGCGATGCCGCTGGCGCTGGCGATACCCTCGCCCCACACCAGCGACACCTTGGCGTTCGCGGGCAAGCTGCGCTTGCATTGCAGCACGGTGACGGGCAGCGGTGGCGCGCCCTTGCTGGCGACGGGCATGCCCACTTTCCAGAGCAGGCCCTGCTTCTTGAAGTAGACGCTCAGATAGCGGTCGAGAAAACCCTTGCGCAGGGTTAAAACCTGCTCCAGTTCCTTGCCCACAAGGCGCCGCACGGGGATCTTTTCATTGATGCCATCAGCGCGGCAATATGCGTTCGCGGCCACGCTGGCCTCGTTCGGCGCGGCGTCGAGGCCCAGCACGAAGATCTGGTTTTCATCGATATACGACTGGCCGTCATAGGGGATGGACTCGACGATCGCCGGGCCGCCCGTGGAAAAGTGGTAGGACGTCGCTCCTTGCAAGGGCTTGCCCGCCAGGTCCTTCAGCCCCCCGTTCAAGGTGAAACTGCAAGCCACGCCGGCGGGCAAGTCGCGTTCGAAATCAAAGTTCCAGTGACGCTCGTCGGCCCAGCGTCCGGCACCCGCCACGACGCCAGGCTCGGCCTTGCCACAATCGACGGCGAACGGCGCGGGCAAGCCCATGTCGCCGAACGGCACCATCGGCGTGGCAAACTGGACCCGCACCTGGCGCACGGCCTTCACCGTGCCGCTGGGCGAAAACTGGGACACGCCGTTATCGGCCCGTACCGGCGTAGCCATGCCCAGCGATAGCAGCAGACATAGCGCCCCCAGCTTGCCAGTGAGCGGGGAAGAAAAAATACGGGACAGGTCAGGCACGGGAAACTCCTTGATGAAAAGTGGCGCAATTGGCTGCAGCGCGCAAAAATGGCCGCAGCGAGCCCGGTAAGGCAACAGAATGGGGCCGGAATACAACATCCAGATCAGATTAGTTATCAAGCTCATCATTGTTACTAATATACGTGGCATGCTGCTAATAAGTCGTACGATTGCCTCTTGCTGCGGCGCCAGGAAGTGGCCGTGCTGGTAAAAATCCCGCCGCTTCAATTAGTTTTTTTCAAGACAAAAGTGTTTGTCGTGAATCTGCAACAGCTTTGATACACAACATGGCTTTGTGCGCCAGCGTACGGACCACTTTGAACTGAAATCGTATTCTCTGCTCCAACAGCAGTGCATTTATCGCAAGACGGGCGCACCTGGAATTGTTGTCTATCGCTAGCAATAGCAGGTGCAGCATGATGTCGCTTTGATGCTGCAGGGAAAATCTCTAATCAACGTTGGGAGTTACTTGTGACTAATCAAAAAAAAATCGCCGTTGCCGCTGCGGTCCTGTGCTCCGCCCTCGGCGCGCAGGCCCAGGAAATCAATCCTTCCTGGTATATTCAACCTAGCATCAACGCACTCAAGCCAGATTCCGACTTTGCAACGGATAAAACCGGCTATGGCGCAGGCTTGCGCTTCGGTAAGCCTGTTTCCCCGGACTGGGATATCCAGCTGGGCACCACGTACGCCCGCGCCAAGGATGGCGCTCAGCGCTACGAGCAAAATACGCTGGGCGTAGATGGCCTGTACATGTTCTCGCGTCAAGCCTTCCGCCCCTTCCTGCTCGTCGGTGCCGGCATGCAGCGCGACAAGGACACCAGCTTCGCCTTCGGTGAGCGGAGCAAGAGTTCGCCCTACGCCAGCGTCGGTCTCGGTTTCCAGTCCAGCATCAATGATCAACTGTCTTTACAGGCTGACGTGCGCAATGTGCATGGTTTCCTGCGCGGCAATACCTTCGATCCGAGCAGCAAGTCCAACAATTACTACGTCACCGTGGGCCTGAACTTCGCGTTCGACAAACCACCTGCGCCGCCGCCACCACCACCACCGCCGCCGATAGTGCGCGAGCAAGTCGTCGTGGTCGTGCCACCACCGCCACCACCACCGCCGCCACGCTTTGAAAAAGTGACGATGGCGGCAACGGAACTGTTCGCATTCGACAGCGACAAGCTGGGTCCGACACAGACCAAATTGGACGAGATCGCCAGCATGCTCAACGCTGCACCGGACGTCACCAACGTCGTCATCAGTGGCTATGCCGACCGCATCGGAGCGCCCAAGTACAATCTGAAACTGTCGCAGCAGCGCGCTGATGCAGTCAAGCAATACCTGCTTGCTCATGGTGTCGCCGCCAACCGCCTGACGGCTGAAGGCAAGGGTTCCACCAATCCTGTCGTCACCTGCGATAATAAGAAACGTGCCGATCTGATCAAGTGCCTGGAACCAAACCGCCGCGTCGAAGTAGAACAAATCACCATCGAACGCCGCGTACAGTAAGCGCAACAGTGGCACGCCACTTGTGAATAAAAAAGGGGCTCACGCCCCTTTTTGCATTGAAAGCCATCATGAATTCGTTTACCCGTTACCCTAAACTGGCCGCTCTGGGGCCGTTCAGCCGGCAAATGCGCAGCGTCATCGTCTGCTCCGTCACCGAATGGCTGGAACACCGCGCCTCAAGCAAGGGCGCCGCCCTCGCCTACTACACCCTGTTTTCCATCGCCCCCATCCTCGTGCTGGTCATCGCCATCGCCGGCTTTTTCTACGGCCCGGCCGCCGCGCGTGGCGAACTGATGGGGCAGTTGCAAGGCTTGCTCGGTACGCAAGGCGCCGAAGCCATCCAGTTGGTGCTGGCCGGCGCAAAGAACCATGAACAGGGCCGCATCGCCACCCTCATCGCCAGCGCCCTGCTATTGTTTGGCGCCACCAGCGTGTTTGCCGAACTGAAAGCCAGTCTCGATGAAATCTGGCAAGTGCCGCCCCTGAAGGAAGCGGGGGCCTGGGATATGCTGCGCACGCGCCTGCTGTCGTTCGGCCTGGTGCTGGTGCTGGCCTTCCTGCTGATGGTGTCGCTGGTGGTCAACGCGGCCATGGCCATTCTTGCCAACTTCTGGGAAGGCGTGTGGAAAGACACGGCCGTGCTGTTTACCATATTGTCGAACCTGATCGGCTTTGCCGTCATCGCCAGCCTGTTCGCCGTCATCTATAAGATGCTGCCACGCGTGCGCCTGTCGTGGCGTGACGTGTTGATCGGCGCCGTGGGCACGGCTTGCATGTTTTCCTTGGGAAAATATGCAATTGGCGTGTATATCGGCAATAGCGGCGTGGCCAGCAGCTATGGCGCGGCCGGTTCGCTGGTGGCACTGCTGTTATGGGTGTATTACTCGGCGCAAATCTTCTTCCTGGGCGCCGAATTCACGCGTCAATTCACCCTGCAACTGGGCAGCATGAAGGATATGCCGAAGACGCAGGACGGCGATGTCCAAGTGAAGATACTGAAACGCCACCAGTCCTGATGATCTGCCCCCCACATGCGAACGACAACCGTGGGTGGCGTTGGTGTTGCGGCAAGCTATTCGCCCAGCAATTCCGCCACCACTTCCATGCCTTCTACGCGCTCGGCCACCACTTTCACGATGACGATGATAGGCACGCCCAGCAGCAAGCCCCAGACGCCCCACAGCCAGCCCCAGAACAGCAGGCTGATGAAAACGGCCGCGGGATTCATGCGGGCGATGCGCCCCGTCATCCAGGTAGTGACAAAGGTGCCCACCAAGGTGGCGATCGCCATTGACGTGCCCGTCACCAGCAAGACCATTTCCAGCGATTCGAACTGCAGGAAGGCAACCAGCCCCGTGGCGATGGTGATGAGCAAAGGGCCGAAATACGGCATGATGTGCAGCAAGCCGGCCACGATGGCCCAGGCACCGGCATTTTCCAGACCGATCACGCGCAAGGCGATCCACATCAGCACTGCCAGCAAGACATTCGTGACGAGCAGCATGAACATATAGTTCTGTATCGAGGTATTGATGTCTTCCAGGATGTGCACGGTGACCTTCTTGCGGCTCAGCGACGGTCCCGTCAGCTTGACGAGCTTGCGCTTGAAGGTGTCGCCCGACAACAGCAGGAAAAACACCAGGAAGATAACGATGCTGGCCTGACTAAGAAAGCCCACCAGGCCCAGCGAACCGGCCCAGACCCAGTCCATGATCTTGAAGTTGGGCGCCTCGGCAGCGGCGGCGCGGCGGTTGTTGCGACGCGCTTCGGCGCCAGCGGCGACTTGCTCGATTTCATTGGCTACGGCCCGCATTTTCTGCAAGGTGCTGCTCTTGCCGCCCGTGCTGGTGGCAATCAAGCGCGACAGCTTCTGCGTGGCGGCAGGTAATGCTTCAACGATGGATTCAAATTCGCCCTGCACGCGCTCGACCACAACAAGCGAGCCGAACAGGATCAAGGCCATGACGACAGTGACGCCGACGGCGCGCGGCAGGCGCAGCTTTTCCAGCCAGGCGACGACACGATTGAGCGTATAGGCAATAAAAATGCTGAAGATGACGGGAATGAGGAATTTCTGCGCCCATTGCAGCGCATAGATGAAGCTGACAGTAGCGATGGTGCCCAAGGCAAGGCCGCGCGCATTGACATGTAGCGGCAGGCGCAAGGAGGGGTCCAGGTGTTCTCCGGGAGCGCCGGGAGGTGGCTCCGCTGGCTCGCTGGAGCTAGCCGTCAACGGCTCGGGCGGGGCATTTTGAGGCTCAATAGGCATGCGATTCCCGCAGCGGTCGGTGGGGGCCACAGCGCCAGCCACCGGGCTGGACGCTGCGGCAGCTCATGCCATTACTTGACGCGGATATCGTTTTTTACCGACTTCACGCCTTTGATGCCACGGGTAATGTCGCCCGCTTTGGCGGCGTCGGCTGGCTGGGCAACAAAGCCGCTCAGCTGAACCACACCCTTGAAGGTTTCAACGTTGATTTCCGTCGATTTCAGTGTCGGCTCGTTAAAGATGCTGGCTTTGACTTTGGTGGTGATGGCTGCATCGTCGATGTATTCGCCCGTACCTTCTTTGGTTGGAGTCGAAGCGCAACCTGCAACGGCGAACAGGGAAGCGACGAACAGGCCGGTAGCGATAGATTTAGTGAATTTCATGGTTTTTTCCTTAGGAGTGGTCAATCAATGTGCTCACAACGAGCTTCTTATACCAATCTGTTACTGCGCGCCGGATGGCGTTCAGTAGCCAAACTGGGTTTTTGCAGCCTTGATACAGTCATCCTTGGCTGCGCCGGCTAATGCATCGCATTTTTCTGTCGCGACCTTGTACTCGGCTTTTCTCTTTGCTTCACGCGCATCACTGCGCGCTTCGATGACTTTCTTGTCTGCCTTGGCGTCGGCCAGCGCAGCGACCTTGGTGGACTTGGCCAGCTTGACGCAGACATCCTTGTCGTTGCCCGTCAGCGCATTGCAGCGGGCCAGGTCGACGTCATGGTTGGCATCGGCAATCTTGATGCGCGCCTTGGTATAGGCACGCAAAGTGTTCGTGTATTGCGCCTGAGCAACTGCTTCATCATAGGTGCGCACAGCTTTCGCTTCGGCGATGCAGACATCCTTCGGGTTAGCCGTGATTTTTTCGCATTGCGCATGCGCCAGCTTGTAATTGAGGCCAGCCTGTTCGTTGGCCGCCTTGTAGGCTGCTTTCGCTTCCGGCGTGGCGGCCAATGCCTGGCCGCCCCAGACGGCGCACGCCAGGCTGACGACGATGGCGGTGAAGAGTTTGTTCTGGTTCATCTATTTCTCCCTGGTGGTGACAAGCATGTCTGCTTGGCATGACTACCGTTTTACGTGGATAGTCGCCGCTCTTCTGTACGCTGCCGTACACAAGCAATTTATTTTGAAAGCGGGAGGCAGACAGGGAGAAATAACAAAGTTTTGAAACAGGGTTTTGACACCAGGTCTGGCAGCATCGCACACGCCAAAAATACGATTTCGACACGAAATAAGTGCGTGCGGCAGCGTACAGACCGGGGACAGGGGCGTGACTAAGATGAGTACCACACCCTCACCTCGTCAGGAGAATAAAATGAAAAACTATGCCACATTGGCTGCACTGATGCTCGCCGCCACCGCCGTATTGAGCGGTTGTGCCACCGGTCCTTCAGCATCACAACAATATTACCCGGCCAATCAGCCTGAGTCCGCCATATACGGCACCGTCGACTCCATCCAGATCGTCCAAGGTAGCGCTCAAAGCAGCGGCGCCGGGGCCGTGGTCGGCGGTATCGCCGGCGCCCTGCTGGGCAACACCATCGGCTCGGGCGGCGGACGCACGGCCGCCACCGTCGCAGGTGCCGTTGCCGGCGGCGTCGTGGGCAACCAGGTAGAAGGCCGCAGGCAGCAAGCGCAGGCTTACCAAATCAGCGTACGCCTCGACAACGGCGAATACCGCACCGTGGTGCAGGACACGGCCAATGACTTGCGTCCGGGCAATCGCGTGCGCGTCGTTGACGGCCGCGTCTATCGCTATTAATTTTCGGCGCAGTTTGCCAGCAGGCATCCTGCCATCCCACATGCGTTGTACGATAACAAGGAGTTGCCATGGGCACCATCATTCTGATCATCTTGATCCTGGCCCTGGTCGGCGTCCTGCCTACTTGGCCGCATAGCCGCAATTGGGGTTATGGCCCTAGCGGCATCGCCGGCCTGGTCGTCGTGATACTGATACTGCTATTACTGACGGGCAGGTTGTAAAAAAGACGCTGCGGCACCTTTTGTCACTTCAGAGGGTCACCGCAGCATTTTTCTGGACGGTAGTTCTCAGCTTGCCCACCTGCGTCATTTTTCAGTATCTTGGCGCACAAAGTCACGCCTGAATAGCGCCGCTTAATTCATATTTTCCCAAGAAAATATTTCGTCAATTGGCTTAGGCTTGCCAACGTGATACCCCTGCGCGCAATCGACACCGAGATCTTTCAACAGCATCAAAATATCGGCACTTTCAACAAACTCGGCGATGGTTATTTTTCCGGTCAGGTGCGCAATCTCATTGATACTGCGCACCATCGCGCAATCAACGGCGTCGTTTGCCATGTCTTTTACAAACTGTCCGTCGATCTTCAGATAATCGAACGACAGATGTTTCAGGTAAGCCATTGAAGACATACCACTACCAAAATCATCGAGAGAAATTCGCGCGCCGCGTTGATGCAGCATAGCGATAAATTCAGTAGCGATGTCCAAGTTCCCAATAGCAGCAGTTTCAGTGATTTCAAAGGAAATTTTGTGTGCAGGTATTTTTTCGCGATCGAGTGCGTCCATTAAAAACTGGTAAAAGTCTTTATCTCCGATAGATTTCCCTGACAAATTGATCGCGATTACCTTTACTTTATCAAGCCTGTCAGCATGCAACTTCATCCATTCAAAAACATGACTAACAACCCAGCGGTCGCCTTGCGGTGCCAATCCAAAGCGCTCAGCGGAAGGGATGAAAACACCGGGCAGCACCAAGGTTCCATCCATCTCACGCAGGCGCAATAAAATCTCAAAATGCAATCCTGATTCAGCATGCTCGCCGAGTTGCATGATCGGTTGCGCAAAAAGTTCAAAGCGATTTTCATCAATTGCTTGCTGCAGACGGGCTGCCCATTGCATTTGATCTCGTTGCTCTATGATGATTCTATCTGCATCCACATACAGGTGCACACGCCCACGACCTTCATCTTTTGCAGCAAAGCATGCGCCGTCGGCGGCTTGCTGTGCTGCCTGCGCATTAGCCCATCTACCATCTAAGGGCACCACCCCGATACTGGCACCAATACGAAAAAAATTACTACTGTGCTGAAAACGGATTCGCGCCACTTTCTCACAAATCTGTTGCGAGATACGGTGCGCCGCGTTCAAATCGCAGCCTTCAAGCAACAGCGCAAATTCATCGCCACCCAAGCGTGCCACCAAATCCTTGGCACGCACGGATTTTAGCAGCAAGGCTGAAACCTCTTTCAACAAAGCATCTCCGGCGGCATGCCCACAACTGTCATTGACGATCTTAAACTGATCCAGATCGATGCAACATAGGGCATGCGAAACGCCTGTAGCAATCGAAGACTCATACATTTCAAGCAGTACCCGATCAAATTGCGCACGGTTAGCAAGCCCGGTCAAATGATCAAGACTCGCTCGGCGCTCCACCTCCTGCCTCAGTATCCTTTGGCCAGTCACATCACGAAAAACCATCACGACACCGATAATGACATCACCCGCCGTAAAAATCGGCGCAGCAGAATCTTCAACTGCATATTCACTACCGTCTTTACTGATCAATACGGTGTCGTTCGTCAAGCCAACGATCGCACGCTCATCCAAACAATGCGCAATGGGATTCTTTACAATTTCTCGCGTAAATTGATTAACGATATTAAACACCATTGTCACCGGCAGACCTATGGCGTCAGCCGATGCCCAGCCAGTCAACTTCTCTGCACTAGGATTGAGGTATTCGACTTCTTGGCGATCATTGGTGACAATAACTGCATCGCCAATAGAACTTAAAGTGACACGTGTACGTTCAAATTCATTCGACAGTGCCAGTTCTAAGGCTTTTTTTTCCGTAATGTCATTGATGTAACCATGCCAAAGTGTACTGCCATCGACGCGCGACTCCGGGGTTGCACTACCTTGTAGCCAGCGGATGCCGCGCTTAGGCAAAATTACCCGATACTCTTGATGCCAGACAGTGAGATTTTTAGCAGAATCAGTAATGCCTTGATTAATCGCTTCAATATCATCGGGGTGAAGCCGATTGAAGGCCGGACTGGCATCTTTTTGTAATTGTAAAGGGTTTAACTCATATACATTGCGTACGCCCTCACTGGCGTAGGGAAAGCAGGAGCTACCATCGGCACGCAGCAGGAATTGGTAAATCGTACCGGGTACTTGTTCAGTTGCTTTTTTTACGCGAAACAATTCTTCTTCAAGGCGCTTACGTTCATTCATGCGAACGACGACACATTCGGTAACGACGTTACCATCAATATTGCGTTGTACAGCGTTAAAAATGACGGGAATATTTTTCCCATCAGCGCCAGCGAGAATTATTGCGATTTCTTCCACTCGCCCTTGAAGATGCAGCAACGCCATCACCTGCATGTGAAACATTAAACGCTCTGCCGATGTCAATAACGCATTCAAACTTTTATTATTTAACTCATCCAACGAAAAACCAAGCATCGTCGCCAACGTTTGATTTGCAGCGACAATTTTCAGATTGCTGTCAAATACAAATAAGCCACAAGGTGCTTCCTGAAAATTAAACCTTGAAATGTCCATATATTTAAATGACGCTACGGCTGACTGGAAAGGAAATTTTCCATCAACGCGATTGTCTCTTCCGGATGACTCATATGCGGGCAATGTCCGGTGGCTTGCATTTTTTGAAAATTACTATTTTGCAAATGTTGATGCAGATATTCACCAACGGCAAGTGGCGCAACAGCATCGTCCTGACATTGAAGGAGCAAACACGGCTTGGCGAAATCGCTCAGGTCAAGGCGATTATCAGCCAAGAAGGTGGCTTCTGCAAAACGCCTTGCAATCGGCGGATCCATTGCACAAAAACTCGCTTCCAGCTCTTGCGCCAAATCCGGCTGATCAGGGTTTTTTGCGACGACTCCCGCCAGGTACCTTGCCCAACCGGGTTGATTGCGGGAGATCATATCGAGCAAGCCTTCAATATCCTCACGCTCAAAACCACCTATGTAATCGGGGGCATCATTCAAATAACGTGCTGATGGACAAATCATCACCAATTTTGAAATCCGCTCGGGAATTTCACGTGCGGCCAACAAGCAAATCATGCTGCTGACAGAGTGCCCAACCAAAATGGCATCGTGAAGATCAAGCGCTTCACAGATATCGATGACATCTTGGGCATATCCTGCCAGATTTGCATACCTTTCTGTATCATAAGCGTCCAGATCAGACATGCCCGCACCGACATAGTCAAATAGTACAACCTTATAGTCTTTCTCAAAGGATGGGCTGACCTTACGCCACATTGCCTGATCACAACCATAGCCATGCGCAAAAACGATCGTTTGAGATCCAGCACCACTTACTCTGACATTATTTCTTTTTATAATATTCATAACAACTCTATTTCTTCAAGAAACAAACTAAAATCAATAAACTTAATCTTTTAAGCTTATCTATTGCGGTGCTTGCAAAACACCAGAAGCGTATCAAATCAAGTGCTGCACAAGCTACACGGCCGGCTGCCTTGTGATATCTTTATCAGCCTCCTACCATCTGGACGCAACTCGCCTTCGGACGAAACATGACGATATAGTGTTTGCCGGGTAACGCCAAGCTCTTCACAAAGAACGCTTATTTTGGTTTCGGGATTGCCCATGGATGCCAATGCAAGACGCAGCTTGGCTGGGGTCATCTTGAAGGAGCGCCCTCGACTACGCCGTCCCCGGCCAGCACCTTCAATCCGACTCCCCGCGCTGTCAGCTCATGCACAGTGTTGATCAAATGGCGCAAATCCCGGCCTAGCCTGTCGCGCTTCCAAACTGCCAGCGTATCGCCTTCGCGCAGCGCTTTGAGACAGGCTGTCAAGCCCGGCCAATCTTCCCGTTTCCCCGATGCCTGATCTTCGTAGAAATACTTTGGATCAACGCCAGCGAGCTCTAGCGCATCTCGCTGCAAGTGCCTGGCCTTCGACGCGTCGGCCTTCGATACCCGCACATATCGAATTAACACGATTTTATCTGTCAGTTGATATGGTAGCTTGTGTGGCAGTCTCCACTAGTGATTGAAGGTCGTCAACAATAGTTAATTAACTGGTCATTTAATTTAAGACACGTAATCGGCTCTGCCGAGACATAATGTAACAGAAATTCGGGCGCAATTACTCTTTAGAAAACATGCTCCTCAAGCTGCCTTGGGCGGCCCTGTCACGCCGTCTGTACGAAGCCAGATCGACCCGGCGCGCCAAAGCGTCATCGACCAAGGGTTTCGGTGACGCTTTGGTGCTCACGGGCGGCGTACGCGTCAGAAGAGTGGTGCAATCGTCTTCTTGAAATGACAACAACGATTTGTCATAGAATAAAACGTATAATCGATATAGTTAAAAAAGCGAATTGGCTGTAAGCGGGTATCAAAAGACAAGGGCTCGCAAGCCAGGCACTTGCAGCGAGATGCGCTGGCGTTGGCCGGTGTCGAGCCAGAAATTGATCAACTCATGACAGTAGTCGCATACTGCTGTTGCTTGCAAGCCCTCCATACAGCCAGCCACTTTGCCCACCGATGGAGGTAACGCAATGTTTCGACTTTTGTATATCAGCCGTGCCGCCCCCACCATATCGGATGAACAAGTGCAGGACATCTTGCAGTGCTCGCGCCGAAACAATCCGAACACCGGTATCACTGGTATCCTCGTCCACGGTGGCGGACTGTTCATGCAAGTTTTAGAAGGGCCGGAACAGGAAGTGTTGCGGAAATATGTAAAGATTCTGGATGACCCGAGACACAGCGCTGCAGAAATTCTTTACATTTCTCCAGCGAACAATCGGATCTTTCAGAAGTGGTCGATGGGCGGTATCGAGAGCGATCCCTTGCAATTTCAATATATTTCCAAATTGCACGCCCGCCGCCTGGAAGTCGTCGACGCAACTACGTTTACGGAGACGATGCGCGAGTTTGCACAGCGCTTAAGAGAAGCGAAATAGGGTAGGCGCAGCAAACCCTGAACGGCGAGGTAACCAAGAAGTGCAAGCGTACTGTTAGCGCCGATCGAAGTGCCCACCACGGCATTGGTAGTTTCAACGCTTGCGGCGCAGCCAGCTAGCGGCAACGGCGGCCACGGACACGAGGACCAGTGCCGGCTTGACCAGCTTCTTGCGTCCAATAAACGATAGCACCGTCAGCACATAGGGCATGGCGCCTTGCAGGCGCATGCCGCCCGGCGCCAGCAGGGACTCGACACGTTGGCCGGCAAAGCCGACCGCCGTCTCGACCACGCCCTGTAGCAGCGATTCGGGACGCAAGGAGTAGCCGACGTTGGCACGCGCATGTACGATACCCACGCGGTACATTTCCCCCTGGGCAATCAGCAGGCGCTTGCGGGCGGCTTGCGCCGCCAGTTTGTCGTTTTCCGACATGAATTCTCCTAGTAGAACTGACTGGACATGGCGAGCAACGCGCCGACACAGGTCCGGCGCGTTCCCGCCAGCAGCTTACATCAGCATGTCGCGGTCGGCCTTCAATTCCGCCATGGTGGCGGGCATCGACAACTTTCCTTGACGCAGCATGGTGCGCGCATACACAAGCAGCGCCATGGCCAGCAGTAGAAATACGACTGTCATGATCGCCAGGATCTTCCAGCCCAAGCTATCCCAGGCCAAGAAAACCACCAGCACGCTGCCGTAAGCGATGGCAAACAAGCCCGCCATGATCGCCAGCGCAAAAACGACCACCAGCTGCAGCATGTGATTGCGCACTTCCGACAGCTCGATGCTGGCCAGTTCCAGACGCGACAACATCAGTCCGACGGCGTTTTTGGCCAGGCCGGCGACCGAGCCGATCAATCCCGGCCCCTGGTGAGACGAAGCAGACTTGTCCATATCGCTCCTGAGAGTGGATTACTTGCGGCCCAGGATGAAGCCAACCAGCACGCCGACGCCTGCGGCGACGGCCACCGTACGCCATGGGTTTTCCTTGACATAACCGTCTGCCTGGGAGGCCAGTTGCTTGGTTGCAACGATGGCCGATGCTTGCGCTTCGTGCGCCTTGACCAGGGCGGCATCCAGAGTTTTCATGCCTTTGACACGAACTTCATCGGCTTTTTCGCCGGTCAGGGCGGCAGCGGCGCTGAACAGGGCTTGCGCATCCTTGACCAGGGTTTTGACATCGTTATTGACGGTGGTGATATTGTTTTCCAACATGGTTTAGCTCCTTAGCTATGGATGAATGTCGTTACTATACCTACTTTACTCAAAAACACTATTCCATTAGATCGCGCATATCATCGGCGTGCTCTTCCTCGACAGCCATGATTTTGATCAACAAATGGCGTGTCGTGGGGTCTGTATCGCCAATTTTTACGATCATCTGGCGATACGACTCGATCGCCACCCGTTCGGCGATCAGATTGGCACGCACCATGCTTTGCACGTCTTCGGAGTCATCATACTCGGCATGACTGCGTGCAAGCAATGTTGCAGGATTAAAATCTGGCTTGCCATTCAGTTGCACGATGCGTTCGGCCAGCCAGTCGGCGTGCTCCTGCTCCTGCTGCGCATGCTCGAGAAACTCGGCCTTGATGCTGCCATTGTCGCGCCCGCTCACGGTGTAGTAATGACGTTTATAGCGCGCGATACACACCAGTTCGGTCGCCAGCGCACCATTGAGCAGGGTGATCAACTCCTGGCGGTCGCCCTGATAGCCGGCCGTCACGGCGCCATCATCGAGGTTTTTTGCGGCAGCGCGGATGGCGGCCGTGTCGATGCCAGCAGGAATGTCAACAGATGTTAGGGTCATGATGTTTCCTTTCAAGTCTTGCATGGGTATCCACCGGCCGAGATGCGGCCGGTGCTGCCTTCTAACGAATTACACACCGGACAACACCGTAGCGAGCGGCAGTCAATTGTGGCCGAGAAGCAGAGCTGTGCTATCGCACAGTGAGCGTCGGAGGCCGCAAGTGGCGACGCGCAGGTTTGGTGTGGTGTTTTAGCGGCGCGCGGGAATGGCCGTGTTATCTTCCGACAAGACGATTTCCACCCGGCGATTCAGCTGGCGGTTCGCCGCGCTGTCGTTGCCAGCGGCCGGATAGGCAGCGCCATAGCCTTTCGTGGCGATGCGGTCACGGCTGATGCCTTGTTCCAGCAGCGCATTGCGCACCGATTCGGCGCGACGCTGCGACAAGTCCAGATTGTGCGCGGAGCCGCCAGTGCTATCCGTAAAGCCTTCGATCAGCACCGTGCGCTGCGGGTTGTTTTTCAGCACGTCGGCCAGCTTGCGCGCCGTCGTCGCGCCATTGTCCGTCAAGTTCGCCTTGTCGGTGCCAAACAGCACGTCGCCCAGGGTAATGACCATGCCGCGTTCGGTTTTCTTGGCGGCCAGGTCGGCCAGCTGCACCTCCAGCGCGGCAGCGCGGGCGGTAGCATCACGGGCCGATGCTTCAGCCGATTGTGCCTGGGCCTTGGCCACCTGCGCATCGGCCTGTGCCGCCTGCGCGCGCGCCGTGGCCTGGTCGGCCTGCTGCGTGCGCGCATCGAGGCGTAACTGGTCGCGCTGCTTGCCGGCGTTGGCGATATCGGCTTCAGCCGCTTTCTGCTTGGCTACCTCTTGCGCTGTTGCAATTTTTTGCTTGGCCAGGTAAGCCAGCTTGTCGACTTTTTCGCTGTCGTCCTGGCGCGTGGCGGCGGCATTCGCCGCTTCCAGCGCAGCGCTCGCTTCGCGCATTTCGCGTGGCGCGTAGGTCGACACCATCGGGTTCGATTGCGCCGCCATGTAGTCGCCGCGCGTCTGGTCAAGCAGGCTGGTGGCGGTTGGTGCGGAGCTGCAGGCGGCAACAAAAGCGGCCATGGCCAGCAGGCCGGGAATCGTGGTGTACGTAGCTTTTTTCATGATGGGGTCCTAGTTATTGTTGTTAGTTATTGTTTTGGAGCTTGCTCGTTGGCACGCTCAAGCTCTTCGCGCATGACGCGGATGTTCTCGTTGATTTCATCGGCGGCGCTGCTGGCCTTGGCGGAGTTGGCCTTGCTTTGCGCCAGCTTGGCATCGGCTTGCGCCTGGTCGGCCAGGTCGCGCGCCATCTTGTAGTCGCGGTCTTTCAAGGCTTGGTTGGCCATGCGCATTTTTTCGCGGGCAGATCGCATTTCATCGGGCGCCAGGTCGGCGGCACCGGCGCTGGCGGCGTTATCGACGGCGGCACGCGATACGGCGACATCGGCCGTGGCAGGCGTTTTCAAGCTCGAGCAGCCCGTCATCAGGACCACGGCGGTGGCGCAAGCAGCCAAGGCGGTCAGTGGGAACATCTTGAAATTTTGATTTGTCATTTTTTTCTCCTGGACAATGTTGATCGATAGCTTGTTGATAGCTTATTGGCAGCTTATTGGCAGCTTATTGGCAGCTTACATACGCCGATACCTCTGACATCAGCAACGGCGTTGGATGTATGACGTTATAGGCTCAGACTCCCCGCAGATCCGTTCGGTGCCGCACATAGAGTAAGAAATCGACAATACTTGCGTGGACAACGTGCGCCAGCGCACGTGCAGGCCAAAAAAACCTGAAACGCACGCCGCTTGGTAGCGATTCCTGTAGCATCGTGCTCCAGTCCAGAAAGAATCGCCTGCACCCCTATGCCACGTTTTACTACTCTCTCGCGCCGTCAGAAAATCACCGTTGCCAGCGCCGCCGTACTCGTCACCCTGAGCGTCACGGCCATCGTCGTCATGCTCAATATGGACTGGAATCGCGCCAAGCCCTGGCTTGATGCGCGCGCCAGCGAAGCGCTGGGCCGGCCGTTTGCCATTGTGGGCGACTTGTCGCTGACGTGGCAGCAAGCACCGACTGCGGGGCAACAAAGCTGGCGCGCCTACCTGCCATGGCCGCATTTGCAAGCAAAGGACGTGCGCCTGGGCAACCCGCGCGGCATGACAGGAACGGATGAGCAGGCGCAGCTGGCCAGCGTGCGCCAGATAACATTTTCCCTCAATCCCCTGGCCTTGCTGGACAAAAAAATCCATATCCAGCAATTGCGCTTGGACACGCCGCAGGTGCATTTGCTGCGCAACAAGCATGGCCAGAACAACTGGACTTTCGACCAGCAGGAACGGCCATCGCCGTGGCAGCTGGAATTGCAAAGCGTGGTCTTCAGCAAGGGCACGGTATTGCTCGACGATGATGTCACGCACACGGCGATGCGCGCCGACGTCGACACCATCGCGCACGACAAGCGCTACGGCATCGCCTGGACGCTGTCGGGCAACTACGGCGGGGCAAGCATCGAGGGCGGCGGCAAGGCGGGCGGCGTGCTGTCGCTGCAGCAGCAAGGCACGCCCTTCCCCATCGAGGCCGACATACGCGTCGGCGCCAGCAGCGTGGCTATCGAAGGCACCCTGACGCGCCCGGCCGACCTGGCCGCGCTCGACGTGCGCCTGAAAATCGCTGGACCCAGCATGGCGCGCCTGTATCCGTTGACGGGCCTGCTGCTGCCGGAAACGCCGCACTTCAGCACAGAAGGCCATTTGACAGGCACCCTGGCGCCCAACGGCGGCGAATGGGTGTACGAGCAGTTCCGCGGCAAAGTCGGTTCCAGCGATGTCGAAGGCAAACTGCGCTTTTCAGCCAGTACGCCGCGCAAGCGCCTGACGGGCGAAGTGCACTCGCGCCTGCTGCAATTTTCCGACCTCGGCCCGCTGGTGGGCGCCGACTCCAGCGCCAGCAAGAAAGAACGGGGCGTGCCGTCGACGCAGCCGGCAGGGCGCGTGCTGCCGGTGGAAACGTTCAAGAGCGAGCGCTGGAGCAGCCTGGACGCCGATGTGCGCTACACGGCCGATAAAATCACGCGCGACGCAGAGTTGCCAATCAGCAAGCTCGACACGCATGTGGTGCTGAGCAATGGCGTGCTGTCTTTGACGCCGCTCAATTTCAATCTGGCGGGCGGCACTCTGAGCGCGCAGATCAAGCTCGACGGCAGCGGCAAGGCCCTCACCGACGGCATCGTGGCCGAACTCAAGGCCAGCGCCCGCCATCTGCACATCGAGCAACTGTTTCCCCGCCTGCAGGCCCTGCAGGCGAGCGTGGGCGAAATCAATGGCGACGTGTCGCTGTCGGCCACGGGCAATTCCGTCGCCAGCCTGCTAGGCAATTCGAACGGCGAAGTACGCGCGCTGATCAACCGGGGCAGCATCAGCAAGCTGCTGCTGGAAGAAATGGGCTTGAATATCGGCAGTATCGTGCTCACCAAGCTGGTCGGCGATAAGCAAGTCAAGCTGAACTGCATGGTCGCCGATTTCGCCGTCGACAAGGGATTGATGCGCACGCGCCAATTTCTGGTCGACACGGACGATGCCGTGTTGCATGTCGACGGCACGGTGAGCCTGGCCAATGAGCGGCTCGATCTGACCCTGCGGCCGGAGAGCAAGGGCTTGCGCATCTTTTCGCTGCGCTCGCCCCTGTACGTGCAAGGCACATTCAGCAAGCCCGAGGTGAGCGTCGACAAGGGCGTGCTAGCCCTGCGCGCCGGCGGCGCCCTGGCGCTGGCCGTGGTAGCGCCCGTGGCTGCCCTGCTGCCGCTGGTCAACACCGGCCCCGCGACCGGCCCTGCAGAAGACAACGAATGCGCCGCCCTGCTGGCGCAGGCACGCGTCAAGCCGGCGGCGCCGAAAGCGGACAAGACTGGGCGCAAGAGCCGCTGATGAGTACGGCAACCGGCGGCGATTACAATTGTTACACCCCTATGTGCGTTATCGAACAGACCCTGCCTAGTCAGGATCCTATTCTGTGACCATGCCTGCAACACGTGGCGAGACGAAATACCACCGACCCCTACCAAGCCGGCGTCACGAGGTCCGAATTCATAGGAGAACTATCATGCAAATCATTAAAAAAATCGCCGCCACCACATCCGTTGCCGCTCTGCTGCTGAGCTTGACTGCTTGCGCCAACATGTCCGGCCAGGATAAAAACACGGCCATCGGCGCTGGTATCGGCGCTGTCGCCGGCTCCGTGCTGACGGGCGGCAGCGCCGTCGGCGCCGTTGGCGGCGCCGCCGTCGGCGGCGTCATCGGCAATCAGGTCAAGCCGAAGTAAGCGCTGCATAACATCGCATAACGTCGCATGACGTTGCACAAGAAAGCGAGGTAGGCACCCAGGTGTCCGCCCCGCCCTCTTGCGTCCCTTGTCCGTTGTCCGGAGTCCATTGACGACATTAAAAAGTTATCATGAGGAAAATCAGACGAAGACATTCGCCATGCCGATGGCGCCGCTATCCTTGACCAGCGCATAGCAGCGGCATGAGACCGCTTCCAGGCCTGCGGAATCGAGGATTTCGATATTGCCGCGGCTGTAGGTGATCAGTTTTTGCTGTTGCAGGGCGCTCGCTGCCTTGGTCACGCCGACCCGCCGCACGCCCAGAGTATGGGCAAGAAATTCATGCGTCAGGTGAAATTTTTCCGACTGCAGGCGATCGCGCGTAATTAGCAGCGAACGTGCCAGTCGCGCCTCAAGCACGTGAAAGCGGCTGCACACGGCAATCTGGATAGCTTGTGCCAACAGGGTGTCCGTGTAGCGGTACAGCAGGCGCTGCAGCGAATCGAGCTGTGCAAACTCGGCGCAGAACTCGGCCCGCCCGATGCAGCTGGCCGTGCCGGACCGTTGCACCACGGCACGCACTTGCGCCAAGTCATGTCCCAACGCAACGGCAGCTCCCAGCACGCCTTCGCGGCCGACGGAGCCCACTTCCAGGGTCATTCGCCCTTCCGCCACGGCCAGCAGCGAGATCAGGCAGTCGCTGGGGAAATAGATATGGCCGATAGGCTGGCCCGGTTCGTACAGCACCTCGCCCACCTCGACCGTGACGGTATCGAACAGCGCCGTCAGGTGCCGCAAGTCAGGCTCGGGCAGGCTAGCGAGCAAGCGGTTGCCAGCGTCAGGCTTGCCGGCAAGCGTACCCGGGCCGGGTCGGCCTGCGTCGCGGGACAGGATCATGCTGGCGTTCGTTGGTGGCATTGCTTTTCCTTGGTGTCGTTACAACTCGACATGATGTTTACTTAGCCTACGGTGCGGTACCGTCCCTGTATGTACGGTGACGCACGGAAGCGCGGCACGCGGCACAGCACACTGGCAGCATGCGAGCACAACACGCACTACCCATTCCATTATTCAAACAAACCAAGGAAATCTCCATGTCCACTACCAAATCGCTCCACCCTTTGGTGCTTGCCGCCGCCGTCGCCGTCCTGCTGTTTTGCGGCGTGGGCACGGCGGCCCTGATGGGCTGGCTGCCCTCGTCCCAGGGCGGTGCCCAGACACTGGCGGCCAGCACCTCGGCCGAACAACTGGCAAGCTTGCAAGAGAACCGGCCGCCACAGTCCGTACCCGAGCCACAGCCGCAACAACAAGCGCAGCAGCCAGCACAGCTAGCTCAGCAACCTCAGCAACCTCAGCAGCAATATGCGACAGCCCCGGCGCCGCAGGTGTGTAGCAATTGCGGCGTGATCGAAGCTATCCACGAAGTCAATACGCGCGCCGAAGGCAGCGGCGTAGGCGCCGCGGGCGGCGCCGTCGTGGGCGGCTTGCTGGGCAACCAGGTAGGCGGCGGCCACGGCAAACAGCTGGCCACCGTGCTGGGCGCCGTTGGCGGTGCCGTAGCCGGCAACCAGATCGAAGGCAGCGTGCGCGCCACGCGCAGCTACAACATCGTCGTACGTCTCGATAACGGCAAGACGCGCACCGTGCATCAGAGCGCCGCGCCGAATTGGCGCCAGGGCGACCGCGTGCGTGTCGTCAACGGCGGCTTGCGCGCCATGGGCTAGGCGCGGCGAGGCCAGGCGAAGCACATCGCCCCCCGCCCGGCCTATTCTGGCGTTTTCTTTTTAGCAATGTTCGTTGACGCACAGATGAGCTTGCCGCCATGCTGGATGATGCACCCAGGAAAGCTCAATCAATGTCTTGAAGGAGATGCAATGGAAAACCAGACGGCTAGCGGCAACACAAGCAACACAATCTGGCTCGGCTTTATCGGCGCCGGCATCCTCGCTACCGCGCTGGGCTTCTGCGCGCTGGACCTGGCGCCATTGCAAGCGAGCTCGTCCGTGTTCGGCGTCATGCTGCTGCTGACAGGCGGCATGCTCAGTTGCCTGGCGGGCGCCGTCGGCATGGCCGGCATGCTGACCTGGATACCGGGCATGGCCGATGAACACGCCGACCGGCCCCGATAGTTGATCCTTGTGTACGACAGCGTACAGAAGGCTAGGGAAACAAAGTAGACACTCAGTCATGGCATCGGCGTTCAGCGACACAGTCGCCGCGCAATGACAAAAACCGATGACAGCGCCAGATGCCAGCGCCGCACAAGACCAAGGCCAAGGCAGTCGCCGTTATCCACACATTACTCTCGGAGGACATATCATGCTGTATACAATCGCCGTCGTACTCATTATTCTTTGGCTGCTGGGCCTGGTAACTTCCTATACCATTGGCGGCTTCATCCACATTCTGCTGGTGGTGGCCGTCATCATGGTCCTGTTGCGCCTGATCAGCGGGCGCGGCTTATAGCCCAGATCGTTAGCACAGGATGACAGGGCGGCGCACGTGCAAACGGGCGCCGCCTTTTTGCCGCCTCTTGTGTACAGTGCGCGCGCTGGCACGCAGCGGCATTTTGCAGTAACGTGTGCAGGTAATCGCTGGGTATGTCCCCATCACAAAACAAGGAAAAATCCATGAAAACATACAAAAACGGCGCTGGCGCCAAATCTCTGATCGGCATGCTGGTCCTCGCGCTGGCCGCCACGGGCTGCGCGGACATGTCCTCGACACAACGTGGTACGGCCACGGGCGCTGGCATCGGCGCGGGTCTGGGTGCCTTGATCGGCGGCACTACCGGCGGTGGCAGCGGCGGCCGCACGGCCGGTGGTGCCCTGCTCGGTGCTGCAGCGGGCGCCGTGGTCGGCAATATCTGGTCGAACCGCATGGAAAACCAGAAGCGCGCGATGGAACAAGCGACACAGGGCACTGGTGTACAAGTGACGCAGACGGCCGATAACCGCCTGAAAATGGAAATCCCAAGCGATATTTCCTTCGACACCAACCGCGCCGACATCAAGGGCAACTTCCGCCCCATTCTCGACCGCTTTGCCGCCACCCTGAATGAAAACCGCAACACCACGGTCAGCATCGTCGGCCACACGGACAGCACCGGCAGCGCTTCCATCAACGAACCGCTGTCGGTGGAACGCGCGGCCCACACGCGCGACTACCTGTCCATGCGCGGCGTGTCGCCAACGCGCATCGTCACGGAAGGCCGCGGCGCCCGCGAGCCGATCGCCTCGAATGCGGATGCCTCGGGACGCGCGCGCAATCGCCGCGTGGAAATCTACGTTGCAGAGTTAGCGCCACGCTAAGTGGACATGCATCTATAAAAAAACCCGCTGGCAAGGTCTTTGCCAGCGGGGTTTTTTGCAGCTGAAACAGCTTATTTCGACGTCGTTGCCTTGGCGCCGCTTGCGCCCTCTTTCGCCAGCTTGGCGAAATCGCCCGCCGTGACGATCGAAATGGCCGCCGGCTTCAGGTAATCGCGCAAGACCTGATTGACTTGTGCCAAGGTCAATGCTGCCACCTTCGCTTCCAGGTCCTTGTCGTACGCCATGGTCCGGCCTTGCGCCAGGTAATCGGCCAGGCCGCGCGCCAGGCCGCTGTCTTGCGTACGGCCCACTTCTTCCGATTGCAACCAGCCCTTTTTCGCTTCGACCAGTTCCGCTTCCGAGAACCCGTCGGCCAGCACCTTGGCGATTTCCTCGCGCAGGGCAGCTTCCACCTTGGCCGTGTTTTGCGGCGCGCTGATGGCATACGCCATCCAGAAACCGGCCGGCTCGCGCGATGGCACGGTCACTTGCGAACCGACGCCGTACGACAGGCCTTCCTTCTGGCGGATGCGGTCGGCCAGGCGGCTGCGCAAGGCACCGCCACCGAGCATGTGATTGGCGATCACCAGCGCCGGATAGGCCGCTGCATCATCCTTGAGCGCAATCGGCTGAATGGCGAACAGCACGCTGTTGGCCTTGTCCGGCGTTTCCAGCGTGACTTTCTCGCCACTGACGGGCTTGACGGCATCAAGAATGCGCACATACGGCTGCTGCGCCTTCCAGCTGCCGTACAGGCTGGCCACTTGCGCCTTCAGCGCGGCCGGGTCGAAGTCGCCCACGGCGGCAAAGGTGGCGTTCGACGCGCCGTAGTAGGCGCCATGGAAGGCTTTCACATCGGCAACACTGATGGCTTTCCACTGTGCCAGCTCAACCGGCAAGGTAGCCACGTGGCGCACATGGCCTTCCGGCGTGGCGTCGAGCAAGCGGCGAAAAGCGTTCACTGCCTGCGGCTGCGGCTCAGGCAATTCCTGCTCGGCGCGGCCCACGCGCTCGCGCTGCAATTCCAGGAACTGCGTCTCGCTCAGGGACGGCTTTTGCAGCACTTGCGCCAGCAGATCCATGGCGGCCGGCAAGTTCTCGCGCTTGCCCATCAACATGGCGGTGACACCTTCGGCGCCGCCCGAGATGGCCACTTGCGTGCCCAGCTGGTCGAACTTGTCCTTCACTTCCTGGCGCGACAGTTTATCCGTGCCACGCGACAACAGATTGGCCGTGTAGCTGCCCACTTGCGCCTTGCCGCGCAAGCTGTCTTCACTACCGAGCTGCAATTTCAACACGACGCTGACGGTATTGCCCTTGGTTTTCTTCGCCAGCAAAGCGCCCTTCAAGCCGTTTGGCAAAGTGAAGCGCTGCGTGCGCGCCTCGATATTGTCGGGGCTCGGGTCGAACGCCTCACCCTGCGCCACCACGGCACGGCCCGTATAGCCGGCCAGTTGCGGCGCCACGTCGGCGTAGGCCGGCACGACGGTGCGGTCCGGCGCATCGGTGGGGATGAAGCGGCCCAGGGTGCGGTTCGAACTCTTCAGGTATTTCTCGGCTGCCGCCTGCACCTGCGCCGTCGTCAATTTGTCGAGCTGATCGCGCTGCAGGAAGAACAAACGCCAGTCGCCGGCCGCCAAGGACTCCGTCAGGGCGATCGTCATGCGCGCCGTGTTCGAGGTGATCAGTTCGACCTGCTTGTTCAGCTGCTGCTTGACGCGTGCCACTTCCGCATCCGTGATCGGCTGCGATTTCAGCTCTTCCAGCACTTTCAGCATGGCCGCTTGCGCCGCATCAAGGTTGCCATCGACGGGTACCAGTGCGCCGAACAGGTTGTAGCCGGGCTCCAGATTGCTCACGGAGTTGTATTCGATCTTGCTGGCCAGCTTGGTTTCCACCAGCGCCTTGTGCAGGCGGCCGGCCGGGGCGTCCGTCAGCACGTGACCGAGCACCTCGATGGCGACGGCATCGGGATTGCCGGACGGCGCCACGTGATAGCCGGCGCCGACGAACTGCGTACCACCGCTGCGGCGCACCGTGACGGCGCGCTCGCCATCTTGCACCGGTTCGGCCGTGTAAGTCGGCTCGATCACGCGCGTCGGTTTGGCGATCTTGCCGAACAGCTCATTGATCTGCTGCAATACCTTGGCTTCATCGAAGCGGCCTGCCACCATCAGCACGGCATTATCCGGCTGATAATATTTATGATAGAACGCGCGCAAGCGGGGGATGTTCACCTGCTCGATGTCGGAGCGGGCGCCGATGGTCGACTTGCCATAGTTGTGCCAATCGTAGGCGATGGCCTGGATGCGTTCACTGGTTACGCCGATCGGGTCGCTCTCGCCCATCTCGAATTCGTTGCGCACGACCGTCATTTCACCCTTTTGCGTCTTCGGATTCCACAGGTCATTCTGGTCGATGGCGGCGTTGACCATGCGGTCCGCTTCCATGGCCAGCATCTGGCGCAGGTTATCGTCGTTGGCGGGAAAAGTGGCGTAGTAATTGGTGCGGTCATACCAGGTGGTGCCATTGAACTGCGCGCCCGTCGAATTGAGGATCTCGACGGGGGTTTTCGTGCCCTTCTTGACGCCGAAGTTGGCGCTGGGCTTGAACAGCAAATGCTCAAGCAAGTGGGCCATGCCCGTTTCGCCATAGTTTTCATGGCGTGAACCGACCATGTAGACGATGTTGGTGGTCAGGGTCGGCTTGCTGGCGTCGGGGAACAACAGCACGCGCAAGCCATTGGCCAAGCGGTATTCGGTGATGCCTTCGACAGAAGTGACTTTGACGGCGGCGCGCTGGGATGCGGCCTTGGCGGTTTTCTGGGTCGGTGCAGCGTCCACCGCGGTGGCGGCCAGGATGAACGACGGCGAGACGATGCCGGCGGCAAGCAGGAGGGCGGTAATTGGTTTCAAGTCGGAGTCCTAGTAACACTACGATATAAAAAATGCGAAAGATGCGAAAGATGCGCAAACGAAAAATGCGCAAGCGCAAGGCGATACAAACGCAAAAATTGCCACAGGCCCGCGCTGCGTCTTCGCCGCCCAGGGAAATCATTGCAATCTCAATTTACGGCATACTTACCAGTTATGCAAGTGCTGTCATCGGGCTGTTATTTGCCCATGCTATACTCCACAGTTCCAGAACTAACTGCCTGTATATGAGACGAGCTCTCGTCCTGCTCTGCCTTTTTGTTTTCCTCGCCCTACCCCAGGCGTTCGCCAGCATGGCTGACGCCAGCACTTCCCCATTTCAGCATGCAGTCGCGGCAGGCACTACTGCCGTGCCTGCCCTCAATGCCGATTGCCCTGAGAGCGCCGCCCACACGGGCCTGCCCGGCGAGCGCTGCGAGGCCGAAGAATGCGACAACGACCCCATCACGCTATACCCGAGCTCGCACCAAGGCGCGCCGTTTTGCGCCATCATTTGGCAAGCGGGACCGGGCGCACTTGCCGAAGCGGACGCGCGGCAGGCCACCCGGCCGCCGCGCGTCCGCCACTGACACCGCAGCACGCATCGCACTCAAGCCGGGGCCGTCGGCCGCCGGGCACGCTTTATATTAATTGACTTTACAAGGTTACACACATGGAATGGTTATTTGACCCGACAATCTGGGTCGGCCTGCTGACGCTGGTCGTACTGGAAATCGTACTGGGTATCGACAACCTGATCTTCATCGCCATCCTGGCCGAGAAACTGCCGCCGCACCAGCGCGACAAGGCGCGCGTGCTGGGCCTGAGCCTGGCCCTCGTGATGCGCCTGGGCCTGCTTTCCCTGATTTCCTGGCTAGTCACCCTGACCATGCCATTGTTTTCCCTATGGACCTTCGCCTTTTCGGGACGCGACCTGATCTTGCTCTTCGGCGGTGTATTTCTGCTGTTCAAGGCCACCACCGAGTTGCACGAGCGTCTCGAAGGCGTCACGCATGCCCAGGCGGGGCCGAAAGTCTATGCCGGCTTCGGCCTGGTAGTGGCGCAGATCGTCGTGCTCGATGCTGTCTTTTCACTCGACGCCGTCATCACGGCCGTCGGCATGGTGGACAATCTGTACGTGATGATGGCCGCCGTCATCATTTCCATCGTCGTCATGATGCTCGCTTCAAAAGTGCTGACGCGCTTCGTCAACGCCCACCCCACCGTCGTGGTGCTGTGCCTGAGCTTCTTGCTGATGATCGGCCTGTCGCTGGTGGCCGAAGGCCTGGGCTTCCACATTCCGAAAGGATATTTGTACGCCGCTATCGGTTTCTCGATCGTCATCGAGTTCTTCAATCAGCTGGCGCGCCGCAACTTCCTCAAGCTGCAGTCGAACGCACCGCTGCGCGACCGCACGGCGCAAGCGGTCCTGAGCCTGCTGGGTGGACGCAAGGGCCGCGAAGCCGCTGAAGAGCATGAAGTCAAGGAATTGCCCGACGTCTCCGCCTTCGGCGTGGAAGAGCGCAACATGGTCAGCGGCGTGCTGACCCTGGCCGAACGCTCGATCCGCTCGGTGATGACGCCGCGCGGCGACGTTTCGTGGGTCAACCTGAACGATAGCAGCGAGAAGATGCTGCAACTGCTGCGCGAAACGCCACACAGCATGATTCCTGTCTGCAAGGATGACCTCGATAATGTGATCGGCATCGCGCGCAGCAAGGACCTGATCGAGGATCTGGTATCGCGCGCCAAGATCGACCCGGCCAGCATGCGCGAAGCCATCGTCATGCCGGAAGCGGCCGGCGTGCTCAAAGCCATGGAAACCCTGAAGCGCTCGCGCGGGCAGCTGGTGCTGGTAGTCGACGAGTTCGGCACCGTGCAAGGCGTGCTGACGCCCATCGACATCCTCGAAGCCATCGCCGGCGAATTCCCCGACGAGGACGAGCTACCCGACGTGGAAGTGCTGGCCCCCGGCCACTGGCGCATCGATGGCGCCACCGACCTGCATTACCTGGAGCAAGTGTTCGAGAAGGAAACCCTGGTCAGCGAAGATGGCGAATACAACTCGCTGGCCGGCTTCCTGCTGGCGCATTTTGAAAACATGCCAGCCGTGGGCGAAGTGCTGGAGCTCGATGACTTGCGCTACGAAATCGTCGAAGCCGACGAACGCCGCATCGCCTGCGTGGACGTGCGCCGCATCGAGCCCGATCACAGTTTGTAACACAATGGCAAGCGTGACTGGCTTGCCATGCCGTATGCTGAGGTCTGCCTTTTTTGGAGACGCCAACATGAACCACTGCCTACTACGCCTGAGCTTACTGGCCTGCGCCGCCATCGGCGCGCAAGCCGCTGCCCAGGCCGCCTCGCCCCCCACCGCCATCAAGCCGGGCCTGTGGCAAGTCGACAGCAAGATGGCCTCGCCGGACGCCGCCACCGACAACACCATGTCCCTGCTGCTGCAGCAACTGGGCAACCTTCCTCCCGATCAACGCAAGCAGCTCGAAAGCATGGCCGCCAGCCGCGGCATGGCCATGCCCACCGTGGGCGCCGACGGCGCCGTGCGCGTGACGGCTTGCGTGACGCCGGAAATGGCGGCGCGCAAGCAGATTCCCACGGGTCAGCCCGGCGATTGCAAGTCGAAGAACAGCGACATCGCGGATGGCATGCAAGTGTCATTTTCCTGCAGCAAGCCGAAATCGAGCGGCGAAGGCCAGGTGCGCTTCCTTGGCGACCAGGCTTTCAGCATGCAACTGGCGGTGACGACGAGCGCGCGCGGCGCGCCGGAACAGGTGAATGTGACAAGTAAGGGCAAATGGCTGGGGGCAACGTGTCCTGCGCCATCGAGCGCTGCCGCTCAGAAACCGTGACGAAAACCCATATTTAAAGCAGCGTCGCCGCGTCCGCTGTCGCTGGCATTACCCACCGTGTAGCGGGCACCGTTCTTGTTGTGGATCTTCGCGTAAGACGCGTAGAAATCGCTGCGTTTTGACAAAGAGTACGTGAGGCCGACGGCCACTTGGCTGGCGTCGCGGTTGGCCAGGTCGCGGTCATCCTTGCGCACATACGAGGCCAGTAGCTTGAAGCCGCCCACGGGCACGGACACGCCCAGCAAGGTGTCGCGGCTGTCCGATGAGGACATCGACAACGCCAGCGAGCTGTAGGCGTTGTTCGGGTCCCAAGGCGAACTGCCATAGCCCTTGTTCACGCCCACGGCGGCAAAGGCGGTGGCCACTTTCAGGTCGATATTGGCCGCGATCAGGGTGTTGCGCGACGACATGTCGATGGCGGGCAAGGTGCCGGAGGCGAGAATGAAATTGCTTTTGCGCTGGTGCGACACGCTGACATTCACGGCGCCGGCCGAGTAGCCTAGCGTGGCGCCATAGGCGCGGTTGTTGGCGCTGCTGTAAGGCGACTCGCCGAAGCTATAGATGGCGCTGGCGGACACGCCGCGCAAGGCGGGTGTCACGTATTTGACGGTATTGTCGTAGCGTTTCACGCTGTAGCCAGCCAGGTTGCTTGCGCTGCCGGCCATGCCGCCCTTGAACGGGTCGGCCACGTCGGTGAGGGCCAGGTATTGCGGGTTGTATTGACGGCCCAGTGTCAGCGCGCCCAGGCGGCTGTCGAGGCCCACATAAGCTTGGCGACCGAACAAGCGCCCTTCTTCCGACTGGCCCGTGTCGTTCTGCACGCCCGCTTCGACGGTAAATACGGCGGACAGGTCATTTCCCAAGGCTTCTCTTCCCTGCAGCCCCAGGCGCGAGCCCGATGCGACGCCGCCGGACACCTTGGTGCCGGCGCAATTGGCAACACAGCCGCGTTCGGCAACGATACCGGCGTCGAGCACGCCGTACACGACAACGTTACTCGATGTGGCACTGCCCGCGCCATCGGCAGCCTGCGCCGCCGCCGCCCCCATCGCTGTCACAGCAAGCGCGAAATACAAGATTTTCATGATTAATATCTCGGTGACGTGGGTGAAAATTCCCGGTATTGATCAGGACATGCGCTGTATGTCTGATCTGAGTGTTACCTTATCCTCGCTTTTTGTCCAGCCCTCCGTGCGTTGTGCAACAGAAACTTCAGCTTAGCGTCCAGAAATGCGTCGTGCACTGACAACACGCAAGCGTGAGCATCATTACGGTATTTGCGGCAAAATGGCGTGGAAAGTAGGCCCTGCCTTGATGCAACGTTCGGTAGCGAACGTTGCATGATTTGACGCAGGCGGTACACTACCGGTTTTACCGACAGCGGCTCGCCCGTTTTTTCTGCATGCTAGCTATCCTCGAACGCATAGCCCCCAACTCCAGCAATATCGACTTGCTGGTGGAATTATTCAACTCACTGCGTCCCAAGCGCCCCCACGACAGCGCTACCGCGATCGCCAATGTGCGCACCCTGCGCCAGCTTCTCAAAGGTAACCCCGCACAGGCGCGCGCCCTGCATGAATACGTGCTGCGCGTACTGGCTGCACGCCGCCACGCCAGCCTGTACTCAGACATCGGCGTGCTGTCGAACAGCGGTTTTTTCACCGAATTGAAACGCCGCATCGCCTACCGCATGCTGCCACCCGCCTTGGGCGACGAGTACCTGAACGACGCGCTCGACCAGGTGCTATACCTGAAGACCGATTATGTGTGGATCAGCAACGTGCCCGCTGCGGACTGGCTGGAACTGTTCGACGTGCTCACCGCCGACACTATCGAACTGGCCGTCGGCGATGGCAACATCATGCTGCCGGGCATGCTCGACGCTATCCGCACCCTGTCCTACCGCGTCTGCGCCATGGGCCTGGAACCGGAACTGACACGTTTTCATAACGAAATCGAAGTCTTCCAGTCGCCGTTCATGGTGCAAAACACGGAAGTGAACGCCTACCTGGACGCCTACACGAAGCTGTTGCATGGCAATATCGAGCACATCGAGGACGCGCGCCACCTGCTGGTGATGCTGGACCAGTGCGACGCCGTCATCGCCAAGATCCGCAAGAAGGCGCTATACCAGGGTACCAGCATTGCCCTCACGTATTTACTGGTGGCGCTGGCGCAAAGCATCGACCGCCTGCGCAAATTGCTGTTCCTGGTCGACACGAGTGGCGAGCTGCCCAGCTCGGCCAACGTCGATATCGCCGCCATCACGGTGGACGCCACACAAGACTTGCTGCATCCGCAGCCCGTCAGCCGCCGCCGCGCAGGCGCCGTCGCGCTGGCGCTGGAACTGATACGCGCGCACAACCACAAGTACAAGGTCAGCGATCTGTTTTCCGACAATATCAACTTGCTGGCGCGCAATGTGACGGAAAACGCCAGCCGCACGGGCGAACACTACATCGCGGAAAGCCGGCGCGAGATGGGGGCCATGTTCCTGTCCTCGGCGGGCGCGGGCATCATCATCGGCTTCATGGCCCTGTTCAAGATCCTGATGTCGTATTTGCGCTCGGCGCCGCTGGTGGAAGCGTTCATGTTCAGCATGAATTACTCGATCGGCTTCATGTTCATCCACTTGCTGCACTTCACGGTGGCGACCAAGCAGCCGGCCATGACGGCCTCCCGCATCGCCGCCGGCCTGCACAGCAAGGATGGCAGGAATATCGACCTCGACAGCATGGCTGAACTGATCAACAAGGTCTTCCGCACACAAAACATGGCCGTGCTGGGCAACCTGGCCACGGCCATTCCTACAGCCTGGTTGATCGCGCTGGGCTACAAGGCGATCACGGGCCACCACCTGGTGTCGCCGGAAAAAGCCATGCATCTGCTGCACGATATCGACCCCATCGGCAGCCCCGCCATCTTCTACGCCATGATTGCCGGCGTGTGCCTGTTCGTCGCTGGCCTGATTTCGGGCTACTATGACAATCAGGCGCTGTACACGCGCTGGGCGCAGCGCATCGCGCAATTGCGCAGCCTGGGCCGCGTGATCGGCCAGCATCGCTTGCAGCGACTGGGCCTATACCTGGAAAACAACTTGGGCGGCCTGATGGGTAATTTCTATTTCGGCATCCTGCTGGGCTCCATCGGCACGCTGGGCTTTTTGATCGGCTTGCCGATCGATATACGCCACATCACTTTCTCGGCCGCCAACTTTGCGACCGCGCTGGTGGGACTGGACCATAACATGAGCTGGCAACTGGTCGTCAAGTCGCTATCGGGCATCTTCGCCATCGGCACGGCCAACCTGCTGGTCAGCTTTGGTTTGGCGCTGTGGGTAGCGCTGCGTTCGCGCCAGGTGCACTTCAAGCACGGCATGCAATTGTTGAAAATTCTGGGCAAGCGCTTCCTGCGCTCGCCCATCGTCTTCTTCTTCGGTTCGAAAAATCCGCCGCCACTGGCACTGGCCGATGACTCGGCTAACCTCCATCCCACGACCAAGGCTCAAAAATGATCGCCAGGCGCATGCAACCCTGCCTCACCGCCTTACTGCTGTGCTGGACCCTGGCTGCATGCGCCTCGCTGCCCAATGTTAAAAACCTCAACACCACCCTGGAACCTGTCGCCAGGCCCAAGGTGATCACGGGCAAGGGCGCCGTGCTCAATGTCAACAGCCGCGCCGCCCTGCTCAACAAGCGCTGGGCCAAGTCCGGCATGGACTTGAAGACCCAGGCCGCACTGGAAGAGGCGGCCACGGGCGTGCCTTTAATCAAGGGCAACAAGGTGACCCTGCTATTTGATGGCCCGCAAACCATGGCCGCCATGTTCCAGGCCATCAGCGGCGCGAAAAACAGCATCAACCTGGAAACGTACATTTTCGACCAGGACCCGCTGGGCCTGAAATTTGCCGACATGCTCATCGAAAAACAGCAGGCGGGCGTAACGGTCAACGTCATCTACGACAGCGTGGGCACGCTGGGTGTGCCGCAAGCTTTCTTCGAGCGCATGCGCGCGGCCGGCGTGCACCTGGTGGCATTCAACCCCGTCAATCCGGCCAAGCTCAAGGGCGACGAATGGAAGATCAACAACCGCGACCACCGCAAGGTGCTGATCGTCGACGGCAAGACGGCGTTTACGGGCGGCATCAATATCAGCGATACCTATGCCAAGAGCTCGCTGTTCCGCTCGACATCGAAACCCACAGACAAGAAGGACGTAGGCTGGCGCGATACGCATGTCAAGGTGGAAGGGCCGGCCGTGGCCGCCTTTCAATGGCTGTTCATCCGCACCTGGGCCCAGCAAGACCAGTCCGATTTGCCGCACGCCGATTATTTCCCGATCCTGGCGGAAGTGGGCGACAAGTTGGTGCGCGTGGTGGCCAGCGAGCCCGATGGCGGCTTTGAAATCTACAAAGCCTATATTTTAGCCATCCAGGTAGCAAAAAAGTCTATTCACATCACCTCTGCCTATTTCGTGCCCGACCAGCAGACAGTCGATGCCCTGGTGGCAGCGGCCAAACGCGGCGTCGATGTCACCGTGGTACTTCCTGGCGTGTCCGACAGCGGCCTGGTGTTTCATGCAGGACACGCGCTGTACGACCAACTGCTGGCCGGAGGCATCCGCATTTTTCATTTGAAACTCGCCGTGCTGCACGCCAAGACGGCCGTCATCGATGGCGCCTGGTCGACCGTGGGCTCGACCAATATCGACATGCGCAGCTTTCTGCATAACAGTGAACTGAACCTGATCGTGCTGGGCGACAGCTTCGGCCGTGAAATGGAAAACGCCTTCCAGGAAGACTTGCGCGACTCGGAAGAGATGACCAAGGCGAAATGGGATACGCGGCCCGTCTCGGACCGCATCAAGGAGTGGGCGGCGCGTTTCATGAACTACTGGCTATAAGGCACAGAAGTGTGCCCCGGCAGGTCGGCGCAGGTCGGCGTAGGTCGGCTTAGCGCAGCGTAAGCCGACACCATCACCACCACCACCGCCACCGCCAACAATAGCGTCGGATTACGCGCCGCTTCGCCCCGCTAATCCGACCTACAGCGGGCGCAAGCTGGCCCACACGCCGTCGGCGCGTTCGAACGCTTCCGTGCTGACCTTTTCAAAATCGCTACTGTCTTCACTCCAACTGTAGCGCTCGACGCGGATACAGCTGTCTTCGATACGAATGACATTGAACGAGTTCGACTCGCCCCTGCCCCGCGTGGACGTGGCCGTACCGGCCTGCACCATCAGGGCAGCGTAGCCATCGATCTTGTAGCGCGCCGACGTGTCGCCCGCATGGCTGGCGTGCAAATGGCCAGCTAGCAATAAATCCACGCCACATTCGGAAAACATTTGCAGCGCCAGCGGCGCGCGGTCCACCAGCTTTTCCTTGTCAAAATGCTCGGGCAAGTCGAATGGATGATGCGTGACGATGATGCGCGTCAAGCCGGGCGGCAAACGCCCCAGGCGTTGGCGCAGGACATCGATCTGCTGGTGGCTGATGCGCCCATCCTTGAAGGTCAGGGAACGGGCCGTGTTGATGCCCAGCACGGCAATTTCCGCATCCACGTATTCGGGCGACAAATCGGGCGTCACATGGCGCCGGTATTGCACCAGCGGCGTCAAAAAGCGCGAAAAGACGTTATACAGGGGTACGTCATGGTTACCCGGCACCACGATCTGCGGCCCCGGCAAGCTATCGAGAAAGGCGCACGCCTGCTGGAACTGGACGCTGCGGGCGCGCTGCGTGAGGTCACCCGAGACCACCACCACATCGGGCTCCAGGCGCTCGACTAAGGCGCGCAGCGGCGCCAGCAAGGCCGCATCGACCCTGCCAAAATGCAAATCGGATAAATGCACGAGTGTGCGCATGGTCTTAATCCGACGCCAGTGACGCGGCAGGCACCAGCACGGCCAGCGCAGCCGGACGGATACGATAATACAGCGGCGTATTCATGATGCTCACTTCGCCATCGGTGGCTACGCGCAGGCGCCGGTGTCGCGTGGCAATTTCCAGATCATTGACCGTCAGCATATCGAAATCCTTGGCTTGCGACAATTTGCCGAACAGCGCGTGCAAGGCCAGCTTCAGCAAGCCCAGGCGGCCTGGTCGCTGCGCCACGTACAGGCTCAGTTGACCGCCATCGAGCCGCTCGCGCTCGCCGATATTCAAGCCTTGCATCAGGTATTCATTATTGCCAATGAACACAAACGGCGTGCGCCGGGCATGCACGGCGTCCTTGAGTTTCAATTGCACGCTGAGGAAAGGATAGCGGCGCAGCGCAGCGACCAGGGCCCAGCTGAAGGCCAGCCACTTGCCCCGGCCCAGCCGACGCTGCTGCTTTTCACGGTCGCGCACGATATCGGGATACAGGCCCAGGCTGGAGTTGTTCAGGAAAATGCGGCCATTCACTTCGCCCACGTCGACTTGCTGCAGCACGCCCTGTGCCACATTGGCGATGGCCGCGTCTAGCGCCAAGGGAATGTTCAAATCCTTGGCAAAATGGTTCAAGGTACCCAAGGGCAAGACGCCAAACGGCGTGCCGCTGCCCACGACGACAGAGGCGACGGCATTGATGGTGCCGTCGCCGCCACCGGCGACGACGATGGGCGCGCCATCGCGCAGGGCCTGCTCGGCCGTGGCGATCATCTCGGACCCGCTTTGCGCCAGGGTGATGGCGGCGTCGAGGCCGACGGCCTGGAACTGTGCTTCGAGCTGCTGCGCCCAGTCGGGCGCATAGCCGCAGCCGGCGGCGCCGTTGATAATGACGACAATTTTACTCAGGATCATTCCCCTTATTTGGATAGACGGATATGTCGGCGGCGGCGCAGGGTCGACACACCGGCAATACAGATGGCCAGCCAGCCATAACTTTCCGCCATGGCCGCCAGCACGTCGCTCAAGTAATGCGCGCCCAGGTAGATGCGGCTGAAACCCACGAGCGCCGCCATCAGGAAGGCGCCCAGCGCGATGGCGATGCGCTTGCCCCAGGCGCCTGGCGCCGTCTGGCAAATCAGGTAGGCGGCCAGCAAGCCGTACAGGGCCGTCGAGGTAGCCGTATGACCACTGGGGAAGCTGTAGGTGCTCAAGGCCGTCTGCAAGATGGGCTCGTCAAAACTGGGCCGCGCGCGGACAAAAATATACTTTAGCAGCACGTTCAAAAACATGACGCCCGGCATGGTGATGAGCAGAGTAAACAACCAGTAGGTGGCGCCCTTGCGGTGCAGATACCAGCCCAGCAAGGTGGCCAGGGTGATGGCGCCGATCACGCCATGCATGTGCGTAATGAGCAGCAGGCAACGGGTGACCCACGGCACGGCATGCTGGTTGAACCACTGCGCCACCTGCAAGTCGATCACCGTGATCTGGGCCATCCCCATGACGGCTTCGGCGATCTCGTGGAAGACCACGATGGCCACCAGCATCAAGGCCACGCCCACCGTCATGTGCAGGCCCAGTTCACCCTCGGGCGATAGGCGCGCTTCGACAAAGCGGCGCAGTTTCGTGCTCCAGCCCGCGCTCATGGGCATATCATTCTTCTCTTGCAAACTGCTCTCCCTTTCCTGTTGATGGTGCTGGTCAAAAAAACCACACCGGCAAAAAAATACTGTTTATTCATACAGTAACTGTGTTTTCATACAGTAGTTATGCTATTCTGATGACTCGTTCAACACATCTCCCTCAAAGGAATTGTCATGGCAACATTGAATAGCGGTTTTGGCTCACGCTTCGGCCTGGAATACGCCCCAAGCTCTTTCCTCGTCCGCATGGGCAAACGCGAAATCCTCGTCTGCCGCGACTTCCGCAAGCGCTACTACACCGTCAATCCCTTGATCGAGTGCGGTACGGGCATCGAGCCGGGCTATGTTGAAGTGCTGCTGATGCGCCGTTGGTTGCTTATCTTATCCAAGGCGCATTAAATACGCCGTAAAAATCTGCTGCGCGGCGCGATTTGCGGCCTGCGATGCTCGCTGTACTTCAGTACAACTACGCTTCTTGAGCACGACTCGCTGCCGCTCGCCACGATTTTTCTCGGCGTATTCCCGGGCTTTCGACGACCTTGCTTGAAAGCCTGGCCCGGCCATGCCGGAAGCGCGCCAGTAGCGGCCAGCGGCAACGCTGGCCGCCCCCTCATTACTGTGTGCGTTCCGGTGCGGCCGGGCTGGCAGGTGTTGCAGCATAAAAAATATTTGCCTCATACCAAACCCACCTCCCACCTCCCACCTCCCAACTTATAGCAGCCCCAGTTCCAGCGGTTTCACGCCGGCAAACACGTAATCGAGTTGCGCCGGCGTCAAGCCGAACGTGCGGCGCAGCAAGCCACCCAGCACGGCGCGGTATTCATTGAGCACCGGCATGTCGCGGTTCTGGAACAGCGTCGCCTGCGAAATCGCCACTTGCTCGCCTGCCACCTGCTTGCCCTTGACCGCGCCGCCCAGCACCCAAAACACGCTGCCATGACCATGGTCCGTGCCGCGGTTGCCGTTTTCGCGCAAGGTGCGGCCAAATTCACTCAGTACCACCACCACGGTATTGCGCCACTCGCTGCCCATTTCCTGCGAAAACGCGGCCAGGCCACGTCCCAGTTCATCGAAGCGCCCCGCCAGGTAACCGTTGGCCCCGCCCTGCCCCACATGCGTATCCCAGCCGCCCACGTCGACGAAGCCGATATTGTATTTGTCCTTCATCAAGCGGGCGATGCGCTGCGCCTCCAGTGCAAAGCCGCCGGTACTGATGGCGTTGCGGTTGGCCGCCTGCATTTCTCCCGTCAATTCCTTCCTCACATCGTCGCGCACGGCAAAGCCCGCGCTGACCGCTTGCTGCAAGGGCATACCCTTGTACATGGCGGCGATCAGCTCGCTTTGACGCGCATCAATGCCCGACTTGCCCACCGAACGCAACCCCATGTTCGGCACTTGCGCGCGGCCCTCGAAGATCAGCGGCAGTTGCTCGGTGAAGGAAAACGCGTGATGGCCCTGATCGCTGTTGAGGCTTTGCGCCAGCCGGTTCAAAAAGCCCGAGCGCACATCGCGGCGTGCGCCGATCTCCTGCCCCAGTTCGATGCTGTCCTGCGTCTCGAAATGGCTGCGCGTCAAATCCGTCGTGCCGGCAAACGCAATGAAAGCCGCCTCGCCGGCGTTGAACATCGGGTAGATCGTCTCGCGCAAGGCCGGATGCAGCGCCCAGTCAGCATTCAATGCCAGAGCGCCGTTGTCCGCACCGGGTTTCGCAATGGCGATATTGGGTCGTGATGCATAGTAAAAATCGCTGCCGAGCGGCACCAGCAGGTTGTTGGCGTCATAGCCGCCGCGCAAAAAGACCAACAACAGTCTGGCATGCGTGGCGGGCGCGGCCAGCAAGCTGCCTGCATGCGACAACAGGGGTGCGGCAGCCAGGGCTTTCAACAGATCACGACGGTGCATGGCGATTCCTTCAGTGTCAACTTAGCGGTGCATCATTTCGGGCGAGGACAATAGGAAAATATTCCATTCCTGCGGCGAAGCGGCCTGCTCCAGGGCTTGGCGCGTGGCCAGGCTTAAGGTCGGCTGCAACGACTGGTAATACAAGGCGCTGGCCAACTGCGGAAACGCGGCCTTTTCCTGCGGCTGCGGTCCCTCCGTCTTGAACAGGCCGGCGCTGCCCGCGCCGATGGTGCGGGCGATATCGAAGCGCGTCGTCATCTGCCCAGGGCTGGCCCACGACGCATCGTTCAAGGGGTAACCGTCCGGCGTCTGGCGTCCGTACAGCGGCTGGCCCATGCGCGCGAGCCAGTTCAGCATGGGGCCGGCGTTGAGGATGGGCTTATCGTCATAGCTGAGGCGCACGGCCGACACCACGTAGTGCATGGGGTCCTTGAATTTCTTGCCCAGCGATAGCCGGAACTCCGGGCTGCTGAACATGGTCTGCAGCACGTCGGCGATCATGCCATCGCTTTTCTGGAAGGTGGCCGCCATGCGCACTAGCAGCGCTTCGGGCGGATGGTCGCCAACGAAATACTGGGCCAGCTTGCCGCTGATGAAACGCGCGGTGGCGGGACTGCGACTGAGGCGATCCAGCGCTTCATCGAGCTCAGCCAATCCTCTGCCCTTCAGCGTTTGCCCAAGGAATTGCTTATCGCCGTAATCATGGCGATTCGGATTAAATTCGAACAAGCCCCGGCGCACATACTGTGATTGCAGCGCCGGCTTCACCTTTGGCGTGTCCGCTCCCAGGTTGACGCCCACGCCCGTCAGGATGCGCGCCAGCTCCTGCACGTCAGCCTGGCTGTAGCCGCCGTTGACGCCCAGGGTGTGCAATTCCATCAGCTCGCGCGCATAGTTTTCATTGATGCGCTTGACGGCATTGGCTTCATTGTCCAGATAGCGCAGCATGGCCGGATGGTGGGCGGTAGCGCCCAGCAAGTCTCGAAATTTCCCCAAGGCATGCGGCGCGATGGCGTTCGCCTCGTAATCGCCCACCATGGCGCGCAAGTTGTGCTTACCCTGGTGCACGCTGAAGTGATTGAGCCAGAACCAGCTCAACTGCTGCTGCAACTGATTGGTCGAATACACGTCCAGCAGCAAGGAACGCGTGGCCGCCTCGCGCGCCATGCGATTGAGTTCCTGCTGATAATCTTTTTGCGCCTGCTGCTTTGCCATGTCGTCCATGCCACCGGCCGACTCCTTGCGCTTTTGCTCCATAGAAATCACCAATTGATCCAGCGGCACCTGACTGATAGTCATGGCGTCGATCTGCGCAGCGATGGCCGCTGGCAAGGCTGCCTTTCGTGGATGCAACTGCGCCTGCAGGTAAGCGTTCCAGCCTTGCGCCTGCACCTGGCGCACGCTGCCCGCATTGACGCCCCAACTGACCCTTTGCAGCATGGCGATGTCCTGCGCGGGACTGGTCTGTACGCGATGCTCGGCCTGCAAGGCAGGCTCGGCAGTACCACAGCCGGCCAGCAACAGCAGGGACATCAAGGTCGTCGGCAACAGTCGGCTGGGGCGCATGGCTATCCTTGGGGCAGTTTTTAGGGCGGTGGCATGCACACTAGCTGAGGGTACGCTCAGCTTGAGCTGCACATGATTATCATTTGCAACGATTTGTAATCACCGACGTCATGTTGATCATTGCGCACACTTATCGCGCAGGAAATCGCGCAATTGCAGCACCAGCGGCGTCACTTGCGCCCGGTGCATGCATACCAGTTGCAAGGGCGCGGCCTCACCCGCGACCTCGGGCAGCAGCACGTGCAGGCGGCCGGCGGCGACGTCGCCAGCCACATCGAGCCGCGATTTATAAGCGATGCCCAGGCCCGCCACGGCCCAACGGCGCACCAGGTCGGCATCATCGGCGCTGCGGTTGCCACTCACTTGCACGCTCACTTGCTCGCGCTGAGGCAGGCGGTAAAAGGTCCAGCGGTCGTGCATGCCATCTTCCAGGGCAAAGCGTAGGCAATTGCGCTGCGACAATTCTTCCAGCGCCAGCAGAGGGCCATGCGCGCGCAGGTAATCGGGCGAGGCCACCAGCACTCTGTCGTTGGCGGGCGCGATCGGCATGGCGACCATGCCCGAATCGTCCTGCTGCCCGTAACGCAGGGCAATATCGACTTGCTGGCGCACCATGTCGGCCACCCGGTCGCTGACGCTGAACTGGTATTGCAGCTTCGGGTGGCGCGACTGGAACTCGTCCAGCCAGCCCAGCATCAGGTTACGGCCCAAGTCGGAAGGCATGGCAATTTTCAAAGTTCCGCCGAAACTGTCCTTGCCGGCCATCAGTGCATCGTGGCCTGCGCGCAGCAGGCGCAGCGCTTCGCGCGCAGGCTCGATGTATTGCGTGCCTTCCGCCGTCAAGCTCAGCGAACGCGTCGTGCGCGCCAGCAGGCGCAAGCCCAGCTCGGCTTCCAGGCGCTTGACGGCGGCGCTGGCCAGCGCGGGCGAAATGCCGAGCTCGCGCGCGGCCGCCGACAGGCTGCCCCGGTCGGCCGTGCACACAAACACCTGCAAGTCATCGAGTCGCAGCAATTTTCAGTATTCCTTTGAAAGTGTTTCGGCACGCGCCCTCTTTTTCCTGGACGCGGAAGTCACCATCATACGTCATCGCCACCCCACTCTTGACCCAGGATTAGCATGAAAGCCATCGCCTACCACCACAGCCTGCCCATCACGGATGCGCACGCCCTGCTCGACATCGAACTGCCCACGCCCGCCGCCACGGGGCGCGACCTGCTCGTCGCCGTGAAGGCCATCTCCGTCAACCCCGTCGATACCAAGATACGCAAGAACCGCGCGCCGAAAGAAGACCAGCCCGAAGTGCTGGGCTGGGACGCGGCCGGCGTCGTCACCGCCGTCGGCCCCGACGTCACCCTGTTCCAGGTGGGCGATAAAGTCTGGTACGCGGGCGCCATCAACCGCCCCGGCAGCAACAGCGAGTTCCAGCTGGTGGACGAACGCATTGTCGGCCACATGCCGGCCAGCCTCGATTTCGCTGCGGCCGCCGCCCTGCCCCTCACCAGCATTACGGCCTGGGAATTGCTGTTCGAGCGCCTGCAACTGAGTCGCGACAAAAATCTTACGGGCAAGTCCCTGCTGGTGATCGGCGCGGCCGGCGGCGTCGGCTCCGTGCTGGTGCAGCTGGCGCGGCAATTGACAGGCGTCACCATCATCGGCACGGCCTCGCGCGCGGAAACTGCCGACTGGGTCAAGCAACTGGGCGCCCACCATGTGATCGACCACAGCTTGCCACTGGCGGGGGAAATGACGCGCCTGGGCTTGCCGCCTGTCGACTACGTGATCAGCCTGAACCAGACCGACAAGCATTTCGACCAAATCGTGGAATTGATCGCCCCGCAAGGCAAGTTCGCCCTGATCGACGACCCCGAGCACATCGACGTGCGCAAATTCAAGGGCAAGAGCGTATCGCTGCACTGGGAGCTGATGTTTACCCGTTCGCTATTCCAGACGGAAGATATGCTCGAGCAACACGTATTGCTCGATGAAATGGCACAGCTGGTGGACGCCGGCGTCATCAAGACCACCATGAGCGAGCGCTTTGGCACGATCAATGCAGACAATTTGAAACGCGCGCATGCGCTGCTGGAGAGCAATACGGCGAAGGGCAAGATTGTGCTCGAAGGCTTTTAAACTCAGCTAATCAAAATGGCCCGGAAGTCATTCACGTTGGTCAAGGTCGGGCCAGTGATCACACTGTCTCCCAGCGCCTGAAAGAAACCGTGGCCATCGTTGTTGTCCAGGCTATCGCGTGGCTTGATGCCCAGCGCCCAGGCGCGCTGCACGGTGTCCGGCGCCAGCCACGCCCCGGCGATATCTTCCTGGCCGTCGACGCCATCGGTATCGCCGGCCAGCGCATGGATGCCCGGCGCACCGTCGAGCGCGATGCCCAGCGCCAGCAAAAATTCCACGTTGCGCCCACCCCGGCCATGGCCGCGTATCGTCACCGTCGTTTCGCCGCCCGACAGCAGCACGCACGGGGCGGCAAACGGCTGGCCCCGCACGGCCGTTTGCAGTGCAATGCCGGCCATGACTTTGCCTACCTCCCGCGCTTCGCCCTCCAGGCTGTCGCCTAATATATACGGCGTGACGCCAGCTGCGCGTGCCACGCTAGCGGCCGCTTCGAGCGCCAGTTGCGGCGTGGCGATCAGGGTCGTATGCGTGCGCGCCAGCCGCGCATCATCGGGTTTCACGGATTCCCCGCGCCCGCTTTCCAACGTTGCTCGTATGCTGTCCGGCAAGTCCATGCCATAGCGGCGCACGATGGCGAGCGCGTCTTCGCACGTGCTGGCGTCGCCCACCGTGGGACCGGAAGCGATATCGCCGAGCTTGTCACCGGGCACGTCGGAAATGGCCAGGGTGATGACTTGCGCCGGATGGCAGGCCGCCGCCAGGCGCCCGCCCTTGATGGCGGACAAATGGCGGCGCACGCAATTGATTTCGCCGATGCTGGCGCCCGAGGCCAGCAATGCACGGTTCAAGGCTTGCTTGTCTGCCAGGCTGATGCCCTCGAGCGGCAAGGCCAGCAGGGACGAGCCGCCCCCCGAAATCAAACACAGCACAGTGTCGTCAGCGTGCAAGTTGGCGACCAGGTCGAGCATGCGCTGCGCGGCCTGCATGCCGGCTGCATCCGGCACGGGATGCGATGCTTCCACGATGTCGATGCGTTCACACGCCACGGCGTAACCATAGCGTGTGACGACCAGCCCAGACAACGGCCCCGGCCAGTGCTGCTCCACGGCTTGCGCCATGGCCGCCGACGCCTTGCCGGCGCCGATGACGATCAAGCGCCCCTTGGGGGCAGGCGGCAGATGGGGCGGCACGCAGTGCGATGGCTGCGCCGCAGCGATGGCGGCGTGGAACATGGCTTGCAGCAAGGCGCGCGGCGCTGGGGTCGTGGTCATCGTGTTTCCTCCTGTATCGGACGCCGATCATAGCAGGGCCGACGCCGCCCGCGCCATCGGTAGCAGCGGTGCCATCGGTAGCAGCGGTGCCAGCGGGTGCCAAATTACCTGGCAGCTAGAATGGCATCTTGCACACATCATAGGAACAGCATGAGCGACGCCATCGAATGGACCAGTCTTGCCCGCACTTTCGGCTGTTTACCGTCACGGCCGTGGCTGAACTACTGGGCTGCTATCTGCCCATGCTGTGGCTCAGCAACAAGGGCAGCGCCTGGCTGCTGGTGCCGGCCGCCATCAGCCTCTTGCTCTTCGTCTGGCTGCTGAGCCTGCATCCAGCCGCCAGCGGCAGGGTATATGCCACGTATGGCGCCATCTACATCGCCACGGCGCTGGGATGGCTATGGCTGGTGGACGGCATCACGCCGGCCTGGACGGACATCGCCGGCGTGAGCCTGGCCCTGGCTGGTGCCGCCGTCATTGCCCTGGGACACAAGGCGGCTTGATTTATATCAAGCGCCATGCGCGCGGAAGTTCGTCTCCGCCGACCACACGGCGCTGGCGCGGGCCAGCAAGACCGCTTCGCCATCGGCCAGCCAGTCGTCGGCATCGGCGATCTTCCACATGGCTTGCAGCAGCTTGCGGCGCAAGTCCGGGTCATCGATTTCATCGAGCAGGCTGTCGATCACGCCATTGGCCAGCTGCACGGCGCCATGCACGGTCGAGGTCAGCATGTCATCGCACAAGTCTTGCAGCAGTTGCTGAAAGGCAGCCGGCGCCAGGTCGATATGTTCGAGAATTTTGCTGCGATGCATGGCTTGCAGCTCGGCGCCGGCCAGGTTGCCGTCGACCACCATCATCAAGGCCAAAATACGTCCAGCTGCCTGGGGACTGTTCATTGCATAGGTACGCATGATTTTCTACTTTCTTAGTTGATTAAAAGGCACGCCACCGCCCTGCGGGGCGCGCCGTACTACACTTTATTTCTTGTCGCTGCGGGTGATGAAGACGCTCGCCACGCAGCTCGACACGATCAGCACCGCCACTACCAGCAACGACGCTTCCACCGGCACGTGGTACCACGGCATGATCAGCATCTTGGCGCCGATGAACACCAGCACCATCGCCAGGCCATACTTGAGCATGTGGAAGCGATCCGCCACGTCCACCAGCAGGAAGTACAGAGCGCGCAAGCCCATGATGGCGAACAGGTTCGACGTGAAGACGATGAACGGGTCGGTCGTGATGGCAAAAATCGCCGGGATCGAATCGACCGCAAAGATCAGGTCCGTCACCTCGATCAGGATCAGCACCAGGAACAGCGGCGTGACATAGCGCAAGCCACCTTTTGTCACGAAGAAACGCTCGCCATGGTCGCCGTCGGCGACCCGCAAATGGCGGCGGGCAAAACGCAGCACGGGATTGTTCGCCACGTCTGGCTCCGCATCGGCCGCCACCAGCATGCGCATACCGGTAATCAAGAGGAAGGCGCCAAACAGGTACAACACCCAGCTGACTCGCTCACCACCCAGGCACCAGCCAATATCATCACGGCACGCATAACAATCGCGCCCAGCACGCCGTAAATCAAGACACGGCGCTGGTACTGCAGCGGCACCTGGAAGGCGCTGAAGATCAGCAGGAAGACGAAGACGTTGTCGACCGACAGGGCTTTCTCGATCAGGTAGCCGGAGAAAAACTCCAGCGCCTTCTGGTTGGCGATCTCGGGTCCGGCCGTGCCGTTCAGATACCACCACAGGCCGCCGTTGAACAGCAGGGCCAGGCTGACCCACACCAGCGACCACGTCGCCGCCTCCTTGACACCCACCTTGTGCGCCTTGTTGCCGCCGAAGACGAACAAGTCCAGCGCCAGCATGAACAGAACGAATACGATGAAGCCGGCCCACATGGGTGCCGTCGCAATGCTTTCCAGGCCGTTCATTGGTAGCCTCCGCAACTGTTTGTCTCTATCCTGATAGCCATGGCTGTCTCCTTGCATGAATGGAGCAATCATCATAGTCCGAATACAAACATCGAACAAATCGAATATAATTTACAAATACATCGTAAATTTCGATGTATTAAATTTCCGGGAAGCCCATGTCTACACTCAACTTCAAGCACTTGCGCTATTTCTGGATGGTCGCCAAGACAGGCAGCATCGCGCGCGCGGCCGAGCAGTTGCACCTGACGCCGCAATCGATCTCCGGGCAGCTCAGCGAGTTTGCCGATACCCTGGGCGTGGAATTGTTCCGCCGCAGCGGGCGCCAGCTGGAATTGACGGACACCGGCAGGCGCATCCTCAGCCATGCCGAATCGATTTTCAGCACCGGCGATGAATTACTGGAAATCGTGCGCGACCAGTCACGCACCGTGACGACAACTTTTCGCGTGGGCTGCGCCGATTCCGTCTCGAAACTGATCGCCTGCCGCCTGGTCGCGCCCGCGCTGGGCCTGGCCGAGCCGCTGCGCATCATTTGCCGCGAAGGACGGCTGGCCAGCCTGCTGGCGGACCTGGCCGTGCACCGGCTGGACCTGATCATGGCAGACCGCCCCATCCCGGCCCATTTGAGCGTGCGCGGTTTTAACCATTTACTCGGTGAAAGCGGCATGACCCTGTTCGGCACGCCCGCCCTGGCCGCTACCCTGACAGGGGGCTTTCCGCACTGTCTGGATGGCGCGCCGCTGCTGCTGCCGGGCGAAGATTTCGCCATTTACGGACGCTTGCTGCAGTGGCTAGGCGACAACCATCTGCACCCGCGCATCGTCGGCGAGTTCGACGACAGCGCCATGATGAACGCCTTCGGCCAGTCCGGCGCCGGCCTGTTCTTTGCACCCACCGTGATCGCACCCCAGGTTTGCGAACAATACGCCGTGGTGGCGCTGGGGCGGGTCGATAGCCTGGTCGAGCAAGTGTATGCGATCACCACGGAGCGGCGCTTGAGCCACCCGGCCACCGTTGCCATCAGCCAGAGCGCGCGGCACGAGCTGTTCGTCTAAGCGCTGACGACAAAAGCACGCGGGGCGGTGCAGCCACACGCTTGCCCGAACATTACAAATTAAACGGAAACGGCTGCATGCCCGCCTGCCTGTCATCGGGGGCGACCACGGCCAGCAAGGCGCTCAAGCCCTGGTTCAAGTGCGCCAGGCTGTCGGGGTCCAACTGGGCCAGCGCGCTGGGCAACAAGCCGCGCGCCGGCTGCGGCGCGACGGCGATCACGGCCTGCCCTTCCAGCGTCAGGGTCAGCGTGACTACACGCTGGTCGGGCTGGTCGCGCGCCTTGCGCACATAGGCTTTTTTCACCAGCGCATCGACCAGGTTGCTGGCCGTCGTCTGGTGGATAGACATCTTGCCAGCCAGCTCGCCCATGCGCAGGCCTGGCTGCTCCAGCAATTCCTGCATCGCCCACAATTGCGCGCCCGATACGCCGCATTGCTTCTCGATCTGCGCCGAGTGCCGCTGCGCCGCGCGCATGACGACGCGCATGTTTTGCAAGGCCAAGCCTTGCGCCCTGACCAACGCCGAAACTTCCGCTTCCACCACCATTGCCTCCAATTATAAGATCCGGCTTCGCACCTGCTGGTGGGCCGCAATCGCTGCATGATACCTGCAAAGGCAGGCGTGCTCATAGAACAAGCAAGCACCGGTCGGCAGCTTGCTCCGGATAAGGAACAGCAACGGCTTTACCCGCCGCGCAAGCGATGCTGGAGCCAGCGGGGGCAGGAACAGGCTGGGGCAGAGGCTCAGCCCGCGCCACCCTTGACGGGCGACAACTGGCTCGCATGCAGCCGTGCATACGCGCCGCCCTGCTGCAGCAAGGCGGCATGGCTGCCCGACTCCACCAGGCGCCCGCCCTGCATGACGACGATGCGGTCGGCGCTTTCGATGGTCGATAACCGGTGCGCGATAACGATGGTGGTGCGGTTGCGCATCAGCACTTCCAGCGCCGCCTGCACCTGTCGCTCCGACTCCGTGTCCAGCGCGCTGGTCGCTTCGTCGAGCAAGAGAATCGGCGCATCCTTGTACAGCGCGCGCGCAATGGCCAGGCGCTGGCGTTGCCCGCCCGACAGGCGCGAACCGTTCTGGCCAGCCTGCGTTGCGTAGCCTTGCGGCAACTGCGTGATGAAATCGTGGGCGTAGGCGGCGCGCGCCGACGCTACGATACGGGCCATGTCCGGCGCCGGGTCGCCATACGCGATATTTGCCGCCATGGTGTCGTTGAACAAGATCACATCCTGGCTGACGAGGGCGAACTGGCGCCGCAGGTCCAGCAAGGCGTAGTCGCGCACATCGACGCCGTCGAGCAGGATCTGGCCGCCGCTGACGTCATAGAAGCGCGGCAGTAAACCCAGCAAGGTGGTCTTGCCGCCACCCGAGCCACCCACCAGGGCCACCGTTTCGCCGGCGCGGATGTCGAGCGTGATATCGCGCAAGGCCGTGGGCGCATCGGGATCGTCGCTGTTGTAGCGGAAGTGAACGTTTTGCAAGGACAAATTACCGTGCACCGCCGATGGCGCAATGCTGCCCGGGTCCGGTTCCAGCGGCGTATCGATCAAGCCAAACACGGACTCGGCCGCCGCCAGGCCCCGTTGCAATGGCTCATTGATTTTCGTCAAATTCTTGATCGGCGATTGCATCGCCATCAGCGCGCCCATGAAGGCGACGAAGGCGCCCGGCGTGATGGCACCGCTTTGCGCGCGCAGCATGGCAAAATAAATCACGGACGACAGGGTAATGCCGACGAGCATCATGATGAAGCCGGAATTCATGGCCGAGGTGGCCGCGTGCTTGACGGCCAACTGGCGATTGCGCTTGACGACGTCGACGAAGCGCGCCTGTTCATAATCTTGCCCACCGAAGATTTTCACCACGCGCTGGCCGGCGATGCTTTCATCCAGCACCGACGTCAGCTCGCCCACGGCTTGCTGGGAACTCTTGCTCAGGTGGCGCATGCGGCGTCCCGCCAGGGTCACGACGATGGCCACGATGGGCATCGAGGTCATGCAGAACAGGGCCAGTTTCACGTCGATGCTGAACAATAAAACCAGGTAGCCGATGGTGGCGACGGAATCGCGCACCATCACGTTGAGCACGTTCAAGCCCGCTTGCGACACCTGGCTGGCGTCGAAGGCTACGCGCGACTGCGTCAGGCTGGTGGTGGTGGTATCGAAAAAACGGCTGGGCAGGCGCATGATGGTGGCAAACATCTTTTCCCGCAGGTCCGCCTGCACCCGGCTCGATAGCCATACGGAACCATAATCGCCGGAAAAACTGGAGACCATGCGCAGGACGGCCAGGCCCAGGATGGTGGCGGGAATCACCCACAAATCGACTTGTCCTGCGTGTGCCGGCAAGAAACGATCGACCCAGCCCTGCAGCATGCCCATCATGCCGGAGGCGGGCGCGACCTGTGTGCTGGCCGTCGCGCGCATGGCATCGACGACGTTTTGCAACTGTCGGATTAACAATACATCGGTGGCGGACGCCACGCCGACAGCCAGCAAAGTGGCTGCAACGATGGCGCCATAGCGGCGAAACTGGCCGGCCAGGCGAAAAAACAGGAGGCGACTTTGCTGCATGCAGGTGGGAAAAGTGAGGGTAAAGCGTGATTCTAACGCGTGGATTGCTTACCAATGAGAAAATCATTGCCCTGCCGGCACTGATCGCCGGCAGGGGCAGTCCTGCGGAGGCAGGAAATCAGGACTTCGCCACTTTCCACGCTGCATCGCCAGCCTGGCAGACCTTCAGTTTGAGGGTCTGTTCCTGGCCTTTGGCGCTCAAGGCGACCTGCACCTTGCGGCAGGTGCGCGCATCCGTCTTTTCCGTGTCGCTGGCCGTGATCTCGGCAGCGATGCGCACGGAATTGCGCAAGCCTTCATTGCTCCATCGCACAGTTTCGCCATCCTTCTTGTCAGCGAGCACGTCGGTGACGGCTTGCACGAAGACCGGCTTGTCGTTCTTGTTCAGGTAGGTCATCGGTGTATCGGCCAAGAATCCCAGGCCAACGGCGCCTGCAGAAGCGCTACAGACGACGCTGCCGAAGATCAGGGTGGACAGCAATGTGGCGGGACGAATACGCATGAAAAACTCCTTGTAAAGTAATTAGCAGGAACTACCAGGATGGTCCTAGGCCGGCAAACACCGACGCAATACCGATTGCCAGCAATACATCGATGCTCGATACAACCTACATCGCCGACGATAGCGCCGTGGAAAATTGCGCGGCCTGTCCGTTTTGCTGACGTCATCATAGCCTACGCCATCCATTTGCCACAGCATGCCCATGCCCAGCGTGATAACGCGGCAAAAGCCGGCAACCATGACGCCCGCCTCGCAGGCATCGGCGTCTTGGCATGGCGGCGCACGCTGTCGACTTCCCCGCCAGCGCGCCTGCACTGTTTGCGCCCCCGGAAGAGCGGAACATTGGCAAGCCGAAACGGCTGCCGCATAATGCAGGCATGTTCAAACTGACTTTTCTCGGCACGTCTTCCGGCGTGCCCACGCGCCACCGCAACGTCACGTCGCTGGCCCTGCAAACCACGCACAACCGCGACTGGTGGATGATCGATTGCGGCGAAGCGACGCAGCATCGGCTGCAGCGCCTGCCCTTGTCCGTGCACGACCTGGTGGGCATCTGTATCACCCACGTGCATGGCGACCACAGCTACGGACTGCCGGGCTTGCTGGCCAGCGCCTCCATGACGGGGCGCAAGAAGCCCTTGCTGCTGATCGCCCCGGCGGCCATCAAGGCCTGGATCGACGCGACCCTGCTGCACACGCAGCTATTCCTGACGTATCCGCTGATCCATATCGACGTCGACAGCGCGCAAGTCGTCCATCAGGAAGCGGGCTTGAGCATCGAGCGCCATGCGCTGTCGCACCGCGCACCGAGTGTCGGCTATTGTTTCGCGCTGGAAATAAGCCGCTGGAAGCTGGACAAGGCGGCCCTGCAGGCGGCTGGCGCGCCACCGGGCCCCGCCTGGGGATTATTGCAAGCTGGCCAGGATGCGCTGCTCGACGATGGCACGCTCTTGCGCGCCGCCGCTTTCCGCCAGGTGGAAACGCAACGCGCCACGGTGGTGATCGGCGGCGACAACGACACGCCAGCGTTGCTGGCGGACGCCTGCAACGGGGCGCAGTTGCTCGTGCATGAAGCCACTTACACGGAAGCGATGCTGCAGAAGGTCGGCCCCGGTCCCACGCACAGTTCCGTGCAGCGCGTGGCGCAGTTCGCCGAGTCGGTCCGCTTGCCGAACCTGATCCTCACCCACTTCAGCGCCCGCTATCACAATGCGGACGGCATGGCCGAGCTGGCAGAGGAAGCACGCCTGCATTACTCGGGAGAGCTGTTCCTGGCGCGCGATTTCGATAGCTATGAACTCGACGCGGCCGGCGCACTGACCAAGCTGCCAACAAAAACATGACGATACATCGCGCCAGCGTCACCTTCCATGCCGCCAATGCGGACGATACCGCCGCCTTCATCGCATTGCGCGGCAAGACGCGGCAAAACGCCGTCTCCAAGGAACGCCTGGCGGAAGTGGGCATCACGGCCGAGTCCTGGGCCAAGATGATGCACTCGGGCAGCCTATCTGGCCAGGTCTGCCACCACGACGGCAAACTGGTCGGCTACTGCTTTGGCGAGCGCGACACGGGCGAAATCATCGTCCTGGCGCTGCTGCCGGAATTCGAAGGCTTGGGCATCGGCAAGAGCATGCTGGAACATATCATGGCGCAACTGCGCGCACACGGCCATGCACGGCTATTCCTTGGCTGCTCCAGCGACCCCGCCTCGCGCTCCTACGGTTTTTACCGCCATCTGGGCTGGACTGCAACGGGTGCCGTCGACAAGTACGGCGATCACGTGCTGGAGTTTCACTTTACAGCCTGAAGGCCTTGGCCAGCAGCCCCAGGGGAAAGCTGTAGCGGCGGCGTCAATAGCGGCGGCGGGCAATTGCGGGGGGCCGACTATGCTTTGCCATCATAAGAAGGTCATTTCCAAACCGGCCATCCTGACAGCGAAAAAGGTGACGATCCCCAAGGCCAGCAGCAATAGCGTGAACAGTGCGACCACCTTGCCGCTCGCGCTTAGCAGCGCGCGATTCTGCTTTGCCTTGTCCTTATCCTTCTTGCCTTGATCGTAATGCCACTTGATGGCAAAAAACATGCCCGTGCCGAGCACGAGCGCCTTGAACGTCACGAACACTATCGGGGTCCAGTCCATCATTTTGAGTCTTTCCAGGTTATTACTTGACACTATCGACCGTGAGCAGCACTGCCTCAAACGCCGCTTGCGCAGCTTCTGTTACTACCACTCCACCACTCCACCAGGCATCGTGCTTGCCTCTTTCATTATATCTATCGATGCGATCACGATGGCATCGAGCGCAGTGATTTTCCAAATGCAGGTGAAAGGTGAGAAAGCATCAGCGACTGCCATGCAAAGATGGTGTTGCTGCACGCTCTGATGCATACTACTTGAAAACAATTTCCATACATTGAGACAAAATGTCCCAGTTGAAAACCATGCAAGATGACAATTTGCCCATCTGGTTGCCGCGCTTGGCCCGCAACAAGGGGCCACGTTTTTTGCAAATTGCCGATGCATTGCAAGCGGCTGTGGCAGATGGATCGTTGACGCCGGGCGAGCGTCTGCCTACGCAGCGCCAGTTGGCAGCACAGCTGGATGTCGACCTGACGACGATCACGCGCGCCTACGACGAAGCCCGACGCCGCAACTTGCTGGAGGGCCGCGGCGCGCGAGGCACTTATGTGGCGGCGCCGAAAGTCGAATTGACCGCGGTCCTCGACCTGAGCATGAATACCCCGCCGCCACCGGATGGCGTGGACTTCGACGACATGTTGAAGCAAGGCTTGTCGCAAGTATTGATGAGGGCAGACAATGAATTGCTGATGACTTACCACTTGGGCGGCGGAAGCGAGTCCGACCGCAAGGCTGGCGCCGCATGGCTGGCACCAATGTTTGGACCTCTGGATGACGCGCAGCTTGTTGTCTGTCCCGGTGCGCAAGCGGCGATCGCCGCATTGATCCTGGCGCTGACGCAGCCTGGCGATGTCATCCTGGCAGAGCCCACGAGTTATCCCGGCTTGCGTGCGGCAGCGGCGCAATTCGGCCGACACCTCATCGCGGTGCCAGCGGACAAGCACGGGATGGTGCCTGAGATGCTAGAGCAAGCGTGCCGCCAGCACAAGCCCGCACTGGTCTACCTCAATCCGACATTACAGAACCCGACCGCCATCACCATGCCGGAACGCCGGCGCAAGGAGCTCGCCAGCATCGCGAAGCGCTGCAAGGTGCGCATCATCGAAGACGATCCCTATTGGCTTCTTGCCGATGCCGCGCCACCGCCTATTGCCACGCTTGCCCCGCAACAGGTGTACTACATCTCCACCCTGTCGAAATGCCTGACGCCCGGCTTGCGCGTCGCCTTCGTGCTGATACGCGACGCGCACGAACGCGAGCGTTTCCTGGTCGCGCTCAGATCATTTGCGCTGATGGTCGCACCCCTGACGGCGGCACTGGCCACCCAGTGGATACTCGACGGTTCGGCTGACAGATTGATGCAAGGCGTGCGCAAGGAGGCGCGCCTGCGCCACCGGATGGCGCGCGACATCCTGGCGGGGCGCTACAGCGGCTTGGGTGACGGCCTGCATGTCTGGCTCGAGTTGCCGGCGTACTGGAACTGCTCACAGCTTGCGCATGCCGCCGCCAGCTCCGGCATCGCAGTCACGCCTGCGCAGGCATTCGCCACTGGCAGCGTATCGGTAAATGCCATTCGGATCTCTTTGGGTTGCATCCGGGACCGCGGACGCTTGCAAGCGGGTCTTCAACGACTGTCGCATCTGCTTGCACAGCGGCCCGAGTCGTTCAGCGCTGCGGTGGTTTAACGGTTCAGGAAACACTGTACTTCGTGCAGCAGTACTGTCCATGCGCTTGCAGATTGCTTGGGTGTGTACTGCCAACGGCGGACGCCAGGATGGCAAGCAGCCCCTGGTTGTTGGCTGAGTTTTTCAGCGAGCAACGCACATCTGGCCAAGCGCGGCGATCGCTTCAAACTCGATCACCGCGGCCCAAGGTGAAGGGCCAAGCCAGGCCGGCTTCAAAGGCCCATGGGCAAGCAATGACCAGCGCCACCGCTACGTGATTGCCAACGGTTACTGATATAAAAGTGCCGTCAAAACGCACTGTTTCCGTATCAAAAGCAGGCACGGAAAAAACAACTTTTCCTACGCGCACTATAACCCGGACAGATGTTTCTCAGCCTTTAAACATCTTCAGCAATGCCACTGCCGGGGACGTTGAGCCGATCTTGCGATTTGTTTGAGCCGCATCGAGCACTTCGACAAGTTCATCATATTTGTCGGCTTGCCTGTCGTTCAAGTTGGTCATATTCATATTCCAGCGGGGGAAAGTACGAAAGCTTGCCGGCTCGTTATACAGTACCCGCGAATTTTTGTGTCCGGATCGAGTTCGATTTTTTTATACAGCTTATCGAGTGCAGCTATCGGACCTTCCAATACTTGCAAAAACCAACCACCGTTGTAAAACAGACTACCTGTTACATCGATTGGTCCATTATTTGTCTTGGCCTTTTCTTGTATCGAAGAGAGGTCTTCTGGAGACATCTTACGTGTGGCTTGACTTATGTAAATGAGTTGATTAATTGACACTGTAACATCCTATCTTCTGGGACCCTAGGTCGTATTTGACTAGGCCAGCGGACATACTACCCGAGAAAATGATGTGCCGTTTGAAGTGCGGGGAAACGCTCAGCCGGACTAGCGCCCTGGGTAGTAGTGCGGATCGTCGTTGTCCTCAGGCGCGAGGGTCTGGTCCGGCATTCAGACACGGACTGAGGCGGGCGATGCGGTGCAAGCAGGCGCAGCCGAAAAGCAAATTAGGACCACGAACGCGCGCCTTCGGCGCGCGGGGCTGCCGCGCAGCGGCAGCAGTTGGAGGATTCGGGGCGGGCTGGGCCGATAGGCCCAGCCCTTCGAATCTCACACGCAGGGCGCGAAGGCGCCCTGCTCGCTTCCGCCAGGCAATAAAAAACCGCCCGAAGGCGGTTTCTTTATTTCCTGGCGGAAGCGGTGAGATTCGAACTCACGAAACACATTCCCCTTATCTTTCAATGACTTAGGATAACACATCCAGCACAATTTGTCACACCTTCTTGTGCCACCTTTCAAGCGGTCAAAACGTTCAAACACACCTATAATTTCGCCAGTTGCTATATGAGATACCCCTCCCCCACCGGTAATCTCAATGCACCTACGCGAACTCATCTACGAACTCCACCTGCCTGCAGCCACACCCTCCAACAATGCCATCAAAGGCATGCATTTCCATGCCTACAAAAAATTACGCAATGGCTGGCGGGCCAGTGTCCTGGCGGCGATTGGGGGCAAAGGTGCCTACGGTACCGATTGCCAGAAGCGCGCTGGAGATAGAACGGTACTGTGCAGGCAGCTTGGACTGGGACAACGCATACGGCGGTTTGAAGCCCCTGCTAGACTGCCTTGTGGTACCAAGCGCGCGAAACCCCGACGGACTGG
>AHHB01000027.1 GCA_000242815.2 Janthinobacterium lividum PAMC 25724 | reverse complement strand
CAAGCTGGTGCACGTGGCATTCGGCGTGCTCAGGTCAGGAAAAATATTTGATCCGACCTTGCACGCCGCTTGACGGGGATAACAGTATCTACGCTCTTCGCAAGGTCATCGTGGGTCGGGTTAGCGCAAAGCGCGTAACCCGACAAGCACGTAGCCCCCTCTTTTACCGCACCACCTCCGTCAACACCCGCCCTTCCGACGCGGACGGCTGGCGTATGCGCAGCAGATGGGCCAGGGTCGGCGCAATATCGACCACTTCCGCGTACTGGCCATAGGCGCCCGGCTTGATCCAGCGCGGGCCCAATACCATCAGCGGCACGTTGGTATCATAGGTGTACGGCGTGCCGTGCGAGGTGCCGCCTGCGCCCTTGCCGAAGTACCAGGCCGGCTTTGTCACCAGCATCAGATCGCCCGACAACTGACGGTTCCAGGCACGGCGCATCAGGGTATCCATGCGCGTGGCCACAGCTCCCGTTTCCATCTGCGTGCGCGTGTAGACTTGCGCCAAGCCGTCCTGCTGCAGCAGGAAGCGGGCCGCCGCATCTTCCAGGGCAGCGCGCTCGATACCGCTCTTTTCGGCCAGCGCGTAATCGAGGTAGATATTCGGCAGCGACGACGTCGTCACCAGCTTGTCCACGCCCAAGGTCGTAGCCAAGTGCTGGTTCAATGCCGGCACCAGCTTGTCGCCGTCGATGCGCTTGGCGGAAAAACCACCACGCGCTTCCGTGAATTCAGGCACATTGGCAAATCCATGGTCAGCCGTCAGCACCACCAGCACGTTGTCCATGCCGACTTTTTTATCCAGGTCGGCAAAGAAGCGAGCCAACATGCGGTCCAGGCGCTGCAGGTGGTCGTGCGACATCTTGCTTTCCGGGCCGTAGGCATGGTTCACATAGTCGTGCGCGGACAAGCTTACGCCCAGGATATCGGGCACGCCGGCCGGATTGCGCCCCAGGTTCTCGCCGTCGACAGCCGCGCGCGCGAATTCCAGGGTCAATTCATCGAGGAAGGGACCGGACTTCAAACGGCTGTAGTACTCGCCATCGAGCTTGCCGCTGTCGCTGTAGTAGGCGAACGGGAAGGTGTTGCGGGTGCCGGGCTTGGCCGGCACCAGGTCATCACGCGCGTCGCGCGCATAGGCAGAATCGGCCAGCAGCGGCGTCCAGCTCTTGCCATAGTAACGATCCTGCGGCTTGGCCGCCTGGTAGCGCTGTACCCATTGCGGATGCTGCTGCATGTAATAGCTACTGCTGGCGAAATTGCCCGTCTTTTCCATATACATATAGGCCGTGCCCGTTTTCCCGGCCAGCAGGATGGCGCCACGGTCCTTGCCCGACACGCTGATGACCTTGGCCTTGTCGCCCGTGGCATAGCGCAACTCGTCGCCCAGCGTACTCACGCGCAGCTTGGTCGGCGCGGTGCCATCGTCCGGCCTGGTCTCTTCGCCGATGTAATGGAAATTGCATCCTCGGTGCAGTACACGGATTTTTTCGTGACGGGATCGATCCAGTTATTGCCGATCACCCCGTGCTGGTAAGGATAGGCACCCGACAGCACGGCCGAGTGGCCGATGGCGGTAACCGTGATGCCATGGGCCTGGTGCGCATCACTGAACCACGCGCCTTGCTCGAGCAGACGGCGAAAACCACCTTGGCCGAACTGCTCGTGGTAGCGCGTCAACTGTTCTTGCGGCAGGCCGTCCACCACCAGCACCACCACCAGCTTGGGTTGTGCGCCAACCTTTTGTGGCGCGGGCGCGGCATGTGCGGACAATGCCAGCAGTAACAAGGCAGGCATTATCTTGCGTGTAAGAGAAATCGTGAGTGTCATGGAGTCGTGTAGATAGCTGATTGATGTGCGCGGCAATCACACCGCGGCCAGCCCGGCAGCGTACCCACACAACATGACAAGAGCATGACGGCGCACACCGGGACCGCTGCCATCCTCGTTCAAGCTTGCTTAAAAGTCAAACACTGCCTTCACAACGGCCACCCGCGGGTCGCCCAGCGGCAGCACGTTGGCGTTCAGCACGCCCGCGTAGTACTCCTTGTCGAACAGGTTTTTCACATTCAGGCTGACCCGGTAGCCGCGCCCTTGATAAGCCAGACTGACGTCGGCCACGGTATAGCCGGACACCGTGTAATCGACGGCTGGTCCGGTCTTGCTCGCGTCATGGCGCATGCCCAGGCCGGCCGTCCAGCCGCCCAGCACGCCGCCGCGGAAGCGATAGTTGGCCCACACACTGGCGCTTTGGCGCGGCGTATTGAGCAGGCGGCGGCCCGCCATGCCGCCATTGTCTTCGGTCACGCGGGCGTCGAGCACGGTCATGGCGCCCTGCACGTGCCAGCCATTGCGCAGGTCCGCACTGACTTCAGCCTCGAAACCGCGCGTGCGCTGCTCGCCCGTCTGCACCTGGGCGCTCGACAAGATGGCGATATGGGCCGGATCCGGGTCGGCCGTGGTGACGTTGGTGCGCGTCAGGTCATAGATGGCCATGGCGCCGTTGATGCGCCCGCCGGCAAACTGAAACTTGCTGCCCACTTCCGTCTGGCGCCCTTCTTCGGGCTTGAACTGCACGCTGAAAAAGTTGCTGCCGCTGACAGGCAAGAAGGAAGTGGCGTAGCTGACATAAGGGATGATATTCGGCGTCAATACATATGACAGCGCCGCATTGCCGGTGGTCGACGCGGTATCTTGGCGCTGCGTGACATTGGTCAGGCCGTTGAGCTCGCGGTTGCGCGCGCGGTCGTGGCGCACGGCCAGATTCAGGCGCCACTGCTGGTTCAATGTGATCTGGTCACGCAGGTATAAGCCGCTCGACGATACCGTAGTATTGGTCAGGCGGTTGGCCGGCGGGCATGTGACAGCCATGTTGTAGACCGGATTCAGCACATTCAGGGCGCCGATGCGGCACGCCTGGTTGGCATAGCGCACGCGGTCGTGATTGAGGTCGAGGCCAGCCAGTACTTTGTGTTGCATGCCGCCAAACGCAAACGTGCGCGAGGCATTGGTGTCCAAAGCGCGGTTGTTGCCATCGACATCTTGCAATTGGGCCGCGCGGCTTAGCAGCAACTCGTTGACAGACAAGCCGGACAGCGGCACAAAGCGGCCATCCATCGACATGCTCTGCCAGCGGAAGTTCTGCGCCACTGTCCAGCCATTCTCGAACCTGTGCGCCAGGCTGTAGCCGACTTGTTTTTGCGAGGAGTCATAAGGGCCGAAACCGGGCTCGCCATAGAATTGATCGCGCTTGAGCGGGCCATTGCGATTCGGCAGCAAAGTTCCCTTGAGCGGCGCGCCCTGGGTGCGCAGGTATTCGCGGCGCGTATAGGAACTGAGAATGGTGAAGTCGGTGCTGGCGCCCAAGTCCAGCGACAGCGATGGCGCCAGGTACTGACTCTTGAACCAGACCTGGTCGGTCTGGTCGTCGGTGTCGGACCACAGGCCGTTGATGCGCCATGCCGCCTTGCCACTGTCGCTCAAGGGCCGGCCCAAGTCAAAAGTAGCCTGCTTGTAGTTGTAGCTGCCGACGGCGAAGCCGGCCTGGTTGAAGCCTTCGGCGCGCGGACGCTTGCTGACCATATTGACCATACCACCGGGCTGCACCAGGCCGAAATTGATCGAAGCCGGGCCTTTGAGGATGTCGATTGACTCTACGCCGAACACCTCCTGTGCCACATAGTTAGACTGGTTCAGCTTCAGACCGTCCACGTAAATCGACTCCGAAGCGCGCTGGCCGCGGATAGAAAAGTCATCCCAGCCACGCTTGCCCCAGGTGCCCGACGACACGCCGGCCGAACTCTGGATCGCTTCGTTGAGGGTAGTGACCTGGCGCGAATCGAGCAAGTCGCGCGTCAGCACCGAAATCGACTGCGCCGTCTCGAACAGTGACAAGTCAGACTTGGTGGTGCTGGCGCTAGCGCGCAAGGCGCCAAAGCCCGCACTGTCGTCGCGGCTGCTGGCCACGTGCACACTCACGATGGCGTCAGGCGCGGCATCAGCGTTCGCCGCGACAGCCGCGCTGCCGTCGGCCAGGGCCGGATTGCAGAGCAAGGTGGAAGAAATAGTCAGGCACAGCAGGCGCGCGGCAAAGGCGATGCGACGGGGTGTAGGCAGGAATATCATGGAGCATCTTCACCTAGTTGAGAATGATTCTTATTATTATATGTAAATTCTGGTAAAGATGCCATGGTGATCTTGTTTTACGCGCCGTTTTCCAGCCTTGGCCAGGGTTGCATGTCGGCACAGGCAAAAAAAATGCCGCGCATGGCGGCGCGGCATTGTCATGCGTTTTCCTGATCAATCGTTTTTAATCACAATGCTCGGAAACTTGTTGCTCATATCCTTGGCTTTCTCCGCCACCTTGATGGCGATGGTGCGGGCGATCTGCTTGTAGATCGCGGCGACGGGGCCATCCGGCTCGGCCACGACGGTCGGCGTGCCTGAATCGGTCTGCTGACGGATCGCCATGGTCAGCGGCAAGGCGCCGAGAAATTCCACGCCAAAGTCGGCGCACATCTTTGCGCCGCCGCCGGCACCGAAGATTTCTTCCGCATGGCCGCAATTCGAGCAAATGTGGGTGCTCATGTTTTCCACCACGCCCAGAATCGGAATGCCGACTTTCTCGAACATTTTCAAGCCCTTGCGTGCATCGAGCAGCGCGATGTCCTGCGGCGTGGTGACGATGACGGCGCCGGTGACGGGCACTTTCTGCGACAGCGTCAATTGAATGTCGCCCGTGCCTGGCGGCATATCGACGATCAGATAGTCGAGGTCGCGCCAGTTGGTCTGGTCCAGCAATTGCTGCAAGGCTTGCGTGACCATGGGGCCGCGCCACACCATCGGCTCGTCCGGATCAATCATGAAGCCGATCGACGATACTTGCAGGCCATGGTTTTCCATCGGCTCCATGCTCTTGCCATCGAGCGTCTTCGGCTGGCCGCTGATGCCCAGCATCATCGGCTGCGATGGGCCATAGATATCGGCGTCCAGCATGCCGACGCTGGCGCCTTCGGCAGCCAAGGCCAGGGCCAGATTGACGGCAGTAGTCGATTTGCCAACTCCGCCCTTGCCGGAAGCCACCGCAATGATGTTTTTCACGTTGCTCATCGGCTTCAAGCCGCGCTGCACCGTGTGCGAAATGATTTTCGACGACACGCCCACGCTGATATTTCCCGCGCCCGGCAGCACGCGCAGCGCGGCCAGCACGGCTTTACGGATCAGGTCGATCTGGCTTTTGGCTGGGTAGCCCAGCTCGATGTCGAGGGAAATATCACTCCCATCAACTTTCAGATTCTTGACGGTTTTACTGGAAACAAAATCTTTATGTGTATTGGGATCAATAACCTGGGCCAGCGCGGCCTTGACGTCTTCTACTGTGATGCTCATGTAAATCTCCATGTGTACTACCTACGTGCAATATGCGCAGTCTAGCGCAAATTCGCCAGGCGCGATCAAGACAAAAGCATCCGTTGCCAACGCTGCATCTGCTCATATTGCGTTTCCGCTGTTAAAATGACCTATTATCCATCCCAAAAGTGCATCAATCATGACTCGCAAGCTGTTCGTCACCACTGCCCTGCCTTACGCAAACGCCGCTTTTCACATTGGCCACATCATGGAATACATCCAGGCTGATATCTGGGTCCGGTACCAGCGAATGCAACGCGATGGCACAGCTAGCCGTGAAGTGCACTTTGTGGGCGCCGATGATACACATGGCACACCCATCATGATCGCTGCCGAAAAGGAAGGCATCACGCCGCAGCAATTCGTCGCCAACATCGCCGCCGGCCGCGCCAGTACCTCGATGGCTTCCATATTGCCTTCGACAACTGGTATTCGACCGATTCGCCGGAAAACGTTGATCTGTCGCAATCGATCTACCGCAAACTGCGCGATACGGGCTTGATCGTCACGAAAACCGTCGACCGTTTCTTCGACCCAGTCAAGGGCATGTTCCTGGCCGACCGCAACATCAAGGGCGAATGCCCGAAATGCGGCGCCAAGAACCAGTACGGCGACAATTGCGAAGTGTGCGGCGCCGCTTACCAGCCTACCGACCTGGTCAATCCGTTCTCCGTGTTCACCAACGCGACACCGGTAATGAAGCCGTCGGAACAGTATTTCTTCAAGCTGTCCGACCCGCGCTGCTTCGAGTTTCTCAAGGATTGGCTCAACACGCCAGGACGCTTGCAGCCGGAGATGGTCAACAAGGTCAGCGAATGGCTGGGCGAAGCGGGCGAAAAGCTGGCTGACTGGGATATCTCGCGCGATGCACCCTACTTCGGCATCCCGATTCCCGATGCACCGGGCAAGTTCTTCTATGTGTGGATGGACGCACCGGTCGGCTACCTGGCCAGCCTGAAAAACTATTGCGACAAGAAAGGCCTCGATTTCGACGCCCTGTTGAACGATCCTGCCACGGAACAAATTCACTTCATAGGCAAGGATATCGTTTCCTTCCACTTGCTGTTCTGGCCCGCCATGCTGAAGTTTGCCGGCCACCCGGTGATCGACAAACTGAAAGTCAATGTCCACGGCTTCCTGACGGTGAATAACGAAAAAATGTCGAAATCGCGCGGCACGGGCATTTCGCCGCTGCGCTACCTCGATCTGGGCATGAACCCGGAATGGCTGCGCTACTACATCGCCTTCAAGCTGAACTCGAAAGTGGAAGACCTGGACTTCAACGGTGAAGATTTTGTCGCCCGCGTGAACAGCGACCTGATCGGCAAGTATGTCAACATCGCCAGCCGCTGCGCCGGTTTCATCGCCAAGCGTTTCGACGGCAAGCTCGCATCGATGCTGTCGCCAGGCGCGCAAAGCTGGATCAAGCGCGCGCTGACGGTGGACGTGAATGGCGTCATCGTCGAGCGCCAGGCCAGCATCGCAGCGCACTTTGAAAACCGCGAGTTCGGCAAGGCCTTGCGCGAAATCATGGAGATCGCCGACATCACCAACCAGTATGTCGATGAAAACAAGCCGTGGATCCTGGCCAAGGACGTCGAAAAGACGGCCGAACTGCACGACGTATGCACCACGGCCCTGATCCTGTTCCGCCAGCTGACGATTCTGCTGTCGCCGGTACTGCCGGGCGTGGCAAAGAACGTCGCGTCCTTCCTCAACGATGCCGAATTCACCTGGGCCGACACGCAAGTGTTCGGTGACGCCGTCTCGAACAGCATGCTGGGCCGTACCATCGGCGCCTATAGCCATTTGATGACGCGCATGGATGCGAAGATGATCGAAGCGCTGTTTGATGCACCCGCAGCCGCTACTGCTGCTGCACCAACTGGCGATGCCGTGCTTGACGCCGCCGCTCCCGCCGCCGCCGCCATCGAAGAACTGGCGCCCGAAATCAAGATCGACGACTTCCTCAAGGTCGATCTGCGCATCGCCAAGATCGTCAACTGCGAACTGGTGGACGGCTCCGACAAGCTGCTGCGCCTGACCCTGGATGCGGGCGAAGGTCGCCTGCGCAATGTGTTCTCCGGTATCCGTTCGGCGTATCAACCGGAAGAACTGGTCGGCAAGCTGACGGTGCTGGTGGCCAATCTGGCGCCGCGCAAGATGAAGTTCGGCATTTCCGAAGGCATGGTCATGGCGGCGTCCGCCGCCGATGAAAAGGCGAATCCGGGCATCTACATCCTGAACCCTTGGCCAGGTGCCGAACCTGGCATGCGCATCCGCTAACGATCGACACCAGGACCAACAGGAACCGATGATGAATATCGTGGTGCGCGAAGCAACGAATGCCGATGCACAACTGATGGCCGACCTGACCCGTGCTGCGTGGGCCGGCAAGGTCGCGGCCTCGTCCAGCGGACACCACGAGACGGCGCAGCAGGTACAAGCCCAGCTGCGCCACGGCGGCGGTTTTGTGTTGTTGATCGACGACATTCCAGCCGGTTCGCTGCGCTGGATGCCGCTCGATAGCGACTCCGCCATCTGGAAGATTTCACGCATGGGCGTGCTGCCCGCTTACCGCGGCAGCCACGTCTCGCAACACTTGCTCGAAGCCATCATTCATCACGGCCTGTCGTGCCAGGCCGAGGAATTGCGCCTGGCCGTGCGGCGCGACCAGCGCAAGCTGATCGATTTTTATGCGGCCTTCGAATTCGAACTGGCCGAAGAACTGGAATATTCGCACGCCAATCCCGCTGAACCGGCGCCGATGGTGATGCGACGCCTGCTGCGTTATTGATTTTTAGCAATTTCGCCCCCGGACTGACCGATACAACAACCCGCCAAGCGACATGGCGCGGTAAAATACGGCCGCCTGACCTTACTTATAAGACACTCAGAAGAAAATATGAAACTGCCTGCAAAACACAACAACTACGTATCCGACCATACCTTGTTCATCGCCGAACTGAAAGCCAAAAACCCTGGCATGGAAGCGGGCCAGCAAGCCGGCCGCGCCCTGCTGTGGGACAAGCCGGCTGTCAGCATCGATGAGCAGGAGCGCCAGCTGGCATCGGCCGTCAAGCAACAGCCTTACGTCTACCAGAACAAGAACTAAGATCTGGAACCGGCACGATGTTGCCTGAAGATTCTGCAGTGACGCCGCAAGCCGACGCTGCCGGTGCCGGCGCGGTCATCGAGTTGCCGCAGCCGCTTATTGGCGTCGATGGTGGCGTTGATGGTGGCGGCCCTGCAGCCCCTGCGACAGCGCCAACGGACGCAGCGCCCGCCGCCGATGCCCTGGGCATTGCCCGCCTGTATGGCGAGCCCATGCTGCGCATGCCGACGGATTTATACATTCCGCCGGACGCACTGGAAATCTTCCTCGAAGCCTTCGAAGGCCCGCTCGACTTGCTGCTCTACCTGATCCGCAAGCAAAACTTCAACATTCTCGACATTCCGATGGCGCAGGTCACCCTGCAATATCTGAAATATGTGGACCAGATTCGCGTGCGTAACCTGGAGTTGGCCGCCGAGTACCTGCTGATGGCAGCCATGCTGATCGAGATCAAGTCGCGCATGCTATTGCCATCACGCAAGAGCGACGTCGAGGAAGACGGCGGCGACCCGCGTGCCGAACTGGTGCGCCGCCTGCTCGATTACGAGCAGATCAAGCTGGCAGCCTACGACCTGAACGCCATCCCGCAGTTCGAACGCGATTTCGTGCGTACGCAGATTTTCATCGAGCAAAGCCTGACGCCGACTTGGCCGGAGGTGGAGCCGGTGGACTTGCAGCAGGCGTGGCTGGACGTGCTGAAACGCGCCAAACTGACCCAGCATCACCGCATCAGCCGCCAGGAACTATCGGTGCGCGAGCACATGTCGAGCATCCTGCGTCGCTTGCAATCGTCGCGCTTTGTCGAATTTAGCGAGTTGTTCGACATTGCCGGCGGCGTGCCCGTGGTCGTGGTCAACTTCGTGGCACTGCTGGAACTGGCCAAGGAAACCCTGATCGAAATCACGCAAGCAGAACCGTTTGCCCCCATCTACGTCCGGCTGGCATATTCGCCCGCCTGATCCTCTCCCTTTGTCACTGACCACCGTACAACGGGGTTTTAGCGAAAGCAATCCATGAAAATTATTTCCGACATTGAAGAATTGCGCGACCAGCTCAGCGGACAGCTGCGCACGGCGTTCGTCCCCACCATGGGTAACCTGCATGAAGGCCATTTGTCGCTGATGCGCCTGGCGCGCAAGCATGGCGACCCCGTCGTCGCCTCGATTTTCGTGAACCGCCTGCAATTCGGCCCGAACGAAGACTTCGAGAAATATCCACGCACCATGGCGGCCGACATCGCCAAGCTGGAAAAGGAAGGCGTCTACGTGCTATTTGCGCCGACGGAAAAGGAACTGTATCCGGAGCCACAGGAATACCGCGTACGCCCACCCGATGACCTGGGCAATACCCTCGAAGGCGAATTTCGCCCCGGCTTCTTTGAAGGCGTATGCACCGTCGTCACCAAGCTGTTTTCCTGCGTGGGCCCGAGAGTGGCCGTGTTCGGCAAGAAGGATTACCAGCAGTTGATGATCATCCGTAACATGGCGCGCCAGTTCGCGCTGCCGACAGAAATCATCGCTGCCGAAACGTACCGGGCCGACGATGGCTTGGCCTTGTCCTCGCGCAATATGTATCTGTCGGAAAGCGAACGCGCGGAAGCACCGGAGCTGTACCGTGGCCTCACAGTCGTCGCCGAAGAAGTGCGCAAGGGCAACTTGGCGGTGGGTGAACTGGAACAGGCGGCGATGCGTGTGCTCGACGGGCGTGGCTGGAAGTCGGACTATATCGCCGTGCGCAAGCGCGCCAACCTGCAAGCGCCGAGTGCCGCCGAACTGGCCGCCGGCGAGCCGCTGGTGGTCCTGGCGGCCGCCAAGCTGGGACAGACGCGCTTGATCGATAATCTGGAAATCTGATATCAAGTTCGACGGGGACATTCGGCCCCGTCTCTTTATCGCCCCAGCACTTTTCCATTCCTGCCAGCTGGAACTCGGCAAACAGCCGCTTGTCGTGGCCGCGTGCAGCCTGCCACATGTCATCGCTACCGCATCGAGCACAACGTCCTCTCACGCCCACAGCTTGTGCTGGGTCGCAGGCAGCCTCCGGCTGCGCAGAATGGCCTTTGCCTGGGCAAAAACTAAAGGTACTCAGCGCATCGGCCATCCATGACGCCCACCGTACTGACTGCGATGGCGGCCACGCATGAGGCCACCAGCCGGGGCAGCGTCGACGCCATTGCCCCCACGCGGGCGTTGGACGAACCGACAAACTGCGCGCGCGGACGGCTTGGTGCCGTCAAGGGACAAACCGATGAAAAAAACGCTGCCAGTTCACACGGGCAGCGTTTTTTTTAAGTGTAGCAAACCGGGATCAGGCGCCGGCTTTTTCCAGCTTCTCGAAAATCTTGTTCAGCTTTTCATCGAGGGTCGCGGCCGTGAACGGCTTGACAACATAACCGCTGGCGCCGGCTTGCGCGGCGGCGATAATGTTTTCTTTTTTCGCTTCTGCGGTGACCATCAGCACCGGCAGCTTGGCCAGTGCGGGATCGGCGCGGATATGCTGCAGCATCGTCAGGCCGTCCATGTTAGGCATGTTCCAGTCCGAGACAACGAAATCATACGATTCCGCGCGCAGCTTGGCCAGGCCCATCACGCCGTCTTCCGCCTCATCGACGTTGGCATAACCCAGTTCCTTCAACAGATTCCTGACAATGCGGCGCATCGTCGAAAAATCGTCAACGACTAAAAATTTCATCTTTGGATCAGCCATGAATAACTCCGTTGTTTCTGTAGCGGTTTGTTAATAATATCGACATGAATGCCGACATTATGGTCGACACTACGGCAGCAAGTTGTAGGATAGCATTTTCGTTGCTTTTAGGCGAACAAACTTGCCCCAGATCATACAAAACGTGGCTTACACGCGCAAAGCACGCATGCCATGCGCAGCCAGGTATCCCAGCACCATGCCCGGCAGCGCCGTCAGAGCGCCGACCTCATGCGTAGCACCGACGGCGATCGCCTCGCGTGGCATGCCGAACACCACGCAACTTGCTTCATCCTGCGCGAAATTATACGCTCCTGCAGCCTTCATCTCCAACATACCTTGTGCACCATCCTTGCCCATGCCGGTCAGGATCACGCCGACGGCATTCTTGCCCGCCGATTGCGCGGCAGAACGGAATAATACATCGACCGAGGGGCGGTGACGATTGACCGGTTCGCCCTGGTCGATCTTGGTCATGTAGTTGGCGCCGCTGCGCGTCAGTGTCAGGTGCGAATGGCCGGGCGCAATATAAGCATGGCCGGGCAGCACGCGTTCGCCGCCTGCTGCTTCCTGCACCGAGATCTTGCACAGTGAATCGAGACGACGCGCAAACGAGCGCGTAAATCCCTCCGGCATATGCTGCGTGATGAGGATGCCGGGACAATCGGACGGCATCTGCATCAGGAATTCACGGATCGCTTCCGTGCCGCCGGTGGAGGCACCTACGATGATCAGTTTTTCGCTCGACGTCAAGGGACTGCGCAGCGCGGGCAGCGGCGTGGCAACCTTGTCACCGGCCGCCGGCAGGGTGCGCGGGCGGATACGTGCCTTCGAGGCGGCGCGGATCTTGTCGGCGATCATGTCGGTGTACTCGCGCATGCCGCTCTGGATCGACATCTTCGGCTTGGTGACGAAATCGACGGCGCCCAGTTCCAGCGCGCGCATGGTGATTTCCGAGCCGCGCTCGGTCAACGACGACACCATCAGCACCGGCATCGGACGCAAGCGCATGAGTTTTTCCAGGAAGTCGAGGCCGTCCATCTTCGGCATCTCGACGTCAAGGGTCAGCACGTCTGGGTTGGTCTGCTTGATCATCTCGCGCGCTACCAGCGGATCGGGCGCTGCCCCCACCACTTCCATGTCGGGTTGGCTATTCACGATTTCCGTCATGACGCTGCGTATCAGCGCCGAATCATCCACGATCAATACTTTGATCTTCATAACATATCCTTCCAGGCCTTGCGGCCCTTATTCTTAATCGGTAAAACGCCAGACAAAAACGTCGCAAGGCGCACAGCGCGACGCGCAGTAGATTTGGTCTGGTGTTACTAGAACAGCTCGATCTCGCCGCCCACAGGCGCCACCTTGAGACGGCTTGCGTAATCGAGTTCGCGGCGTACCAAGGTGTCATTGTGCGTCTGCATCAGCTTTTTCACCAACACCTTGCCGGTGCGGGGGAAAAAATATACCTTGCGCGGGTGAATATCATTCAAGTCCTCGGCCACCACGCGCATTTTTTCGGCTTTCAGGTAATTGATGACGAAGGCCGCGTTGCGTTCCCCGACGTTAATCGCCGTGAAGCCGCGCAGCACGGCACCGCCGCCAAACACTTTCGCTTCCATGTTCTCGCGCCGCGCGCCGGCCTTCAGCAAATCGTTGATCAGGATCTCCATGGCGTAGGTGCCATAGCGCATCGATGCTGAAATCGGGCTGTTAGGATCGCTGCCGCCGTCGGGCAGCATGAAATGGTTCATGCCGCCCAGGCCCGAGACACGATCGCGGATGCAGGCTGAAACGCACGAGCCGAGCACGGTGACGATCAGCATATCCTTGTTGGTAAAGTAGTACTCACCAGGCAAGATCTTGGCGGCCTCACAATTGAACGTCCTGTCGTAATAGACGTTAGTGGCGAATTGCTCTTTGGATTCCATGCTCATATTTCACTCTCATGTACGATGCGACGATGCCTTGGGCGCGGCGTCCCGCGACTGGTCGAGCTCATAGACTGTTTTACCGCGTAGCTTCAATGAATCCGACACGTACAGAAAATTCTCCGAGTGGCCTGCAAACAACAGGGCATCGGGCTTCATCAGCGGCACAAAGCGCGACAGTATCTTGCGCTGCGTTGCCTTATCAAAATAAATCATCACGTTGCGGCAAAAGATGACATCGAAATGTCCCGTCAAGGGCCAGCTGTCGGCCAGCAGGTTGAGCGGCTTGAACGTGATCATCTGGCGCAGTTCCTGGCGTACCCGCACCTGCCCATCGCGATCGCCCTTGCCGCGCAAGAAAAAGCGCCGCGCACGCTCGGCCGGCATCTTCTCGAGCCGGTCCAGGTTATAGACGCCATTGGCGGCCGTGGCCAGCACATTCGTATCGATATCCGTGGCGATAATGGTGACCGGCGGCGTGAGCGTGTTGAACGCCTCGCACACCGTCATGGCGATCGAGTACGGCTCCTCGCCGGTGGAACTGGCTGAACACCAGATGGTGATCGGCCCACTCAATTTTTTCACATGCTCGGCCAGCAGAGGGAAGTGATGCGCCTCGCGGAAGAATGACGTCAGATTGGTCGTCAGCGCATTCGTAAACGCCTCCCACTCGTCGCCCATGCGGCCAGCTTCCAGGTCGTCCAGGTAGCGCACGAACGAGGAGATGCCGGTGGCGCGCAAGCGCCTGGCCAGGCGGCTGTAGACCATCTCCTGCTTGCTGTCGGCCAACGCGATGCCCGCTCGCTTGTAAATCATGGCGCGGACTCGTTCAAAGTCCTTGCCAGTGAAATCGAACTCCTTGACCGAATCCATTTTATTTTGCGGCATTTTATTTTTACCTCTCTATGACTGCTCTGACCAATGCCTTTGCAAGTATAACTAGCGGGACCGGGTTGTCGTCAGAATTCTTCCCAATCGTCGCCACTGGCCGCTGCCGGCTTTTTTGCGGGCGGTGGCGTGCCGGCCTGCGCCGTCTTGGCCAAGCGCCGCGTATTTGTCGTCACTGCAGGCACCAGCCGTGCCGCCGCCTTCACCGGTACGGGCGCGGGCGCGGACGCCAGCGCCGCGCTCTCGCCGTCGAGCTTGAAGATGCTCACGGCGTCGGCCAACTTCTGCGCCTGGTCCTGCATGCTTTCGGCCGCCGCCGCCGCTTCCTCGACCAACGCCGCATTTTGCTGCGTCATCTGGTCCATCTGCGCGATGGCCTGGTTCACTTCCTCGATACCATGGCTCTGTTCCTGCGTTGCCGCCGTGATCTCACCCATGATGTCGGCCACCTGTCGTATCGACGACACGATCAGTCCCATGGTCTGCCCAGCCTCATCCACCAGACGGCTGCCAACATCGACCTTGTCGACCGAGTCGCCTATCAGGCCCTTGATCTCTTTCGCTGCGCCAGCGGACCTTTGGGCAAGATTACGCACCTCGGACGCCACCACCGCAAAACCGCGACCCTGCTCGCCTGCGCGCGCCGCTTCGACGGCCGCATTCAGCGCCAGGATATTCGTCTGGAACGCAATGCCGTCAATGACGCCGATGATATCGACAATCTTGCGCGAACTTTCCTTGATCGAGCCCATGGTATCGACCACTTGCGCCACCACCTTGCCGCCCTGCTCTGCCACCGACGATGCCGACACGGCCAGCTGGTTGGCCTGGCGCGCATTGTCCGCGTTCTGCTTCACGGTCGACGTCAACTCTTCCATCGACGATGCCGTCTCTTCAAGCGAACTGGCCTGCGTTTCCGTGCGGGCCGACAGGTCAGCATTGCCGCTGGCGATCTCTCTGGACGCTACGGTGATGGTTTGCGTTCCGTTGCGCACGTCGCTGACCGTCTGCACCAGGCTATCGTTCATGTCTTTGAGCGCCTGCTGCAATGCGCTCGTTTCATCCTTGCCCTCGACCACCACGCGCGATGTCAGCTCGCCGGCGGCGACCTTCTGCGCCACCGCCACGGCACCGGACAGCGGCACGGTAATCGAGCGCGTGATGAAGATGGCGCACCAGGCGCCGATCGCCACCGCCGCGCCGCCCAGAATGAACAGTATCATCATCAGGCGCGTATCGGCCGCCAGCGAGTCGTCCATGAAGCTTTGCTGGGCCACATGCTGCAAGTCGAGCAGCTTGTTGATGTCGGCCAGGGTGGTCTTGTTCAAGGGGTCGATGCGGGTGGCAATCACCTTGGCAGCGCCCTCGCTGTTAAACGCCAGCACCTGCCCCATCGCTTCCTTGAAGGCGGCATCGACTTCGCCGTCGACCTTGGCGACATTGGCCAGCAGCGTCTTTTCGCCATCGGACAGACCCAGGCTGGACAGCTTGCCGCGCGCACCTTCGTACAGCTTGCGTTGCTCGCGCACTTTGCCCTCTTCCACCTGCATCAGCCCCACATCGCCCTGCAGGCCGATATTGCGCATGGCGATGCCGGTTTCGAGCATCGCGCTTTTCATCAGCGACGCCTGCGTATTCTTTTCACTTGCCAGTGCCAGGCCCGTGAGCAACTGGGACTTGTTACGGTAATTCAATGCATTCGCCGAAACGATCACCACCACCAGGATGGCGAGGATGCTACCGAAACCTATTCCCAACCGGGTGCCTATCTTGAAATCACGCAAACTCATTACAGTCTCCAATATTTCTGTGAACGGCACCCTTTCAACCGTAAGGCGCCGTGTTGTGGCCTGGCCTCTGTCGGACCTTGCAGCCTGCCAGCGCGCGTTAAGCATTAAGATACTGCGCGCGTCGGCACATGCATATTTGCAGTGATGCTTGGCGTGGTAAAGCGGCGACGCACCGGGCGTCGCCTTGCTGCCATCGGGCCGCTTACGCCGCCAGCTTGTCGATCAGGCCCATCTCGCTGCTCGACATCAGTTTGTCGATGTCGACCAGGATCAGCATGCGTTCGTCGATGGTCCCCAGGCCGATCATATAGTCGGTCGAGAAGGCCGTGCCCATTTCCGGCGCCGGCTTGACCTGCTCAGGGCTGAGGGTGGTCACGTCGGAGACGCTGTCGACCACCATGCCGACGATGCGCCCGCCGATGTTCAGGATGATCACTACCGTGAACTGGTCATACACAGGTGTGCCCAGGTTGAACTTGATGCGCATGTCGACCACGGGAATGATGATGCCGCGCAGGTTGATCACGCCCTTGATGAATTCAGGCGCGTTGGCGATGCGGGTGACCGCTTCGTAGCCACGGATTTCCTGGACCTTCAGGATATCGATGCCGTACTCTTCTGAGCCAAGGGTAAAGGCCAGGAATTCACGGCCGGCGATGTCATTGCCGTCGCCCGCATTGCCTGCGGATTTTTGTTGAGTATCTGACATGGTGTGTTTTCCTATCTTAATCTATCGGTATTACGAAAAAATGGACTCGTCAGCCAGCTGGCGAGAGGAACGGATCAGGGCGGCAACATCGAGAATCAGCGACACGCCGCCATCGCCCAGGATAGTGGCTCCAGAAATGCCCACCACCTTGCGGTAGTTCGACTCGAGGTTTTTCACCACGACCTGCTGTTGCCCCACCAGGTCATCAACGAACAGGGCCGCCTTGCGCCCTTCCGTCTCGAGAATCACGCAGATGCCTTCCGAGGGACTGGTAAAGCGCGGTGCGATATCGAACATCTGGTATAGCGGGATCAAGGGCAGGTACTCGCCGCGCACCTTCACCACCTGGCCACGGCCAGCGATGTCCTTGACATCCTCAACGGCTGGCTGCAGCGATTCGATGACGAAGCCCAGCGGTAAAATATATACTTCGTCGCCGACACGGATCGACATGCCGTCCAGGATGGCCAGGGTCAGCGGCAGAGAAATCGAAATCGTCGTGCCAAAGCCCTTCGCCGAACGGATGTCGACGACGCCGCCCATGGCGCTGATATTGCGCTTGACGACATCCATGCCCACGCCTCGTCCCGACACGTCGGTGACCGCCTCGGCGGTGGAAAAGCCGGGCGCGAAGATCAACTGCCATACTTCGGCGTCGCTCATCGTGTCGGACACGTCTAGTCCCTGCTGCTGCGCCTTGGCCAGGATGCGCTCGCGGTTCAGTCCCGCGCCATCATCGGATACTTCGATGATGATGTTGCCACCCTGGTGACTGGCCGAGAGGAACAGGCGGCCAGCCTCGGTCTTGCCGGCTGCCACGCGGGCGGCCGGCATTTCCACGCCGTGATCGATGCTGTTGCGCACCAGGTGCGTCAGCGGATCGACGATGCGCTCGATAAGGCCCTTGTCCAGTTCCGTGGCGGCGCCATTGGTGATGAAATCGACCTTCTTGCCCAGCTTGGTCGCCAGATCGCGCACCATGCGCGGGAAGCGCGAAAAGACGAAATCCATCGGCATCATGCGGATCGACATGACAGCTTCCTGCAAGTCGCGCGTATTGCGCGTCAGGTGACTGACGCTGTCGAGCAATTTCTCGTGCAGCATCGGGTCGAGCGCACCTGCGCGCTGCTCGATCATCGCCTGCGTGATCACCAACTCGCCCACCAGGTTGATCAGCTGGTCGACTTTTTCAATCGAGACGCGGATCGACGACGATTCGGCACCAGCCTTGTCGCCCTCTTTCTTGGCCGGTTTCTTTTCCTGCTCTACCTCGGTCGCGGCGCTCGCCACGACCGGCACGCCGGCAGCGCCGGCGTTGCCTGCCTTGGCGGCGTCGGCGCGGATCTGGTCCAAAGGCTGGAAAAAACCATAGCCCTGTTCGGTGTCGCTGCGCACATCGGCGGCGGCGCGAATCTCCTCGAGCGGCTGAAAGAAGCCATAGCCGGGGTCCATCGCGCCCGCAGCGCCAGGCGCCCCAGGCAGCGGATCGAAGAAACCATAGCCCTGGGCTTTTTCCTGCGCCTTGCGGGCCGCTTCAGCTTCGCCTGGTGCCAATGGTGGCGCCTGGGTGATCACCATGTCGTCGGGATTGAGTACGAACGAACAGATGGCCAGGATATCGTCGAGGCTTTCATGCGTCGTCACTTCCAGCATCTTGCGCGCATCGGCCAGCGTGGACACGGCGACGTCACCCAACAAGCCCAGTTCGGCCGCCAGCGCATCGACTTCGCGCTCTTCCATCTGCGGCAGCGCGAGACGATAACGCTGACCACCGGCATGGTTGACAGCTTCTTTTTCCGCCGTATGGAAAGCTGGCGCGACGGGCGTGAGCGCAGCCACGGGCACGTCCGACGAGAACGACTGCAGCATCATGCGCACATTGGCCACGGCATCCTGGTCGACGGCGCTGCCCAGGCGATGGCCGTCGAGCTGCATCTTGAGGATGTCCTTGGCGGCCAAAAAGGCATCGACGTGATCCGCCGTCAGAGCCATCTGGCCCTGGCGGATACGGTCGAGCAGCGACTCGAGGATATGCGTCACCTCGCTCATGTCGGAAAGGCCGAAGGTCGATGCGCCCCCCTTGATCGAATGAGCGGTACGGAAAATAGCATTCAAGTCTTCGGCGTCAGGCGCCGCAATATCGACGGCCAGCAGCAGTCGTTCTTTTTCAGCCAGCAGTTCTTCAGCCTCATCGAAAAAGACCTGAAAAAACTGGCTAATATCGATGGTCATAGGGTGACTCCGTCATTTGCATCGTTGCGCTGCGCGGCTAGCATCAGCCGATCACCTTCTTGACCACTTCAATCAGGCGTTGTGGATCGAAGGGCTTGACCAGCCAGCCATTGGCACCGGCGGCACGTCCTTTCGACTTCATTTCGTCCGACGACTCTGTCGTCAGCATCAGGATGGGTACCTTCTGATAATTCGGCAGTTCGCGCAGCAGCTTGATCAGCTCCAGGCCATCCATGCGCGGCATGTTCTGATCCGTCAATACCAGGTCCACGCTTTGCAGCTTGGCTTTTTCCAGTCCGTCCTGGCCGTCGACGGCCTCCACCACCTGGTAACCGGCGGCTTTCAGACTGAACGCCACCATCTGGCGCAATGAGCTGGAATCGTCCACTGCAAGTATCGTTTTGGCCATCTTTGCTCCCACTTATTCCGGGCATCCTGCCCGAGTATTTGATTAAACAATCCACGCAACCGCAAGCGTTTCGCACTGGTATGCTAGAACAGCTCGATGTCGCCACTTTCCAAATGCTGTTGACTGACAGCCTTGCGCAGTACGCTGCGCAACTCCAGGCTTTGAATCGCCAGCGCCATGCTGACCCGCCCCAGCAAGGCGACAATTTCTTCGTTGTCGCTTTCCGGCAACATCTCCGCGCTATGCGAGCCCAAGGTGCCGAGGAACTCGCGCAAGCCCGTCACGCGCTTCAAGGTGCGGGCGATCAGCTGGCTGGTCATATCCTGGAACTGCAGGCTAGTGATGGCAGCATTGACATAGCCCCCCACTTCGTCCTGCAGTGCCAGCAATTTTTCCCGCTGCTGCTCGGCCGGAATACCACCTTCGAGCAACATGGCGATGGTATCTTGCTGCGCAGCGACAGCGGCATGTATCGCCATAAAATTGAAGGACAGCTTCTCGATCGCCTCTTCCAGCAAGATGCCGGTCTGCATCAGGTCGGTTTCCACCTCCGTCAAGTGCTTGCCGCCATGGTCCGACACGCCAGACATCAGGCGCTTTACATGCGAGCCAAGTATTTTCTTTCTTGTCATAAAGGTCTCATTGTTTCAATACACCACGCGTTGACATCATTACGTGTTATTTTTTCACCGCTGCCGGGCTGGCAGCTGGTGCCGCCGCAGGCGGCGCACCCGATACCAGCCCTGAAGCGACAGCGGCGGAAGCGGCATCGGTTACCGGCAGCTCTATCGCCGCCCCATCGCGCAGCACATTTTCTTCCGTGCGCTTGTTCATGACGATGATGCTGATGCGCCGGTTGATCGGATTGAAAGGGTCGAGCTTATCCAGGTGGGCGGCCGAGCCGAGTCCCACCACGCGCAATACTTTTTCTTCCTTCATGCCGCCTATCACCAGTTCGCGCCGCGACGCATTCGCGCGATCAGCCGACAACTCCCAGTTGCTGTAGCCGGCATCGCTCATGTAGGGCGTCGAGTCGGTGTGTCCGGACAGGCCGATGCGGTTCGGTACTTCATTGAGCACGAAGCCGATGGCATGCAAGATTTCCTTGGTGTACGCTTGCAGATTAGCATTGGCGAGCGCAAACATCGGACGGTTCTGCTCGTCGACGATCTGGATGCGCAAGCCTTCGCTGGTAATATCGAGCAGCAATTGATTCTTGTACTTTTTCAGCAGGGGATCGGCATCGATGGTCGCCTCAATGCGCGCCTTGAGCGCCTGCAGGCGCTTGCCCTCCTCGCGCTCGAGCGCGGCCTTGGCGGAATTGAGGTCAAACGACTTGCGCTGCTGCTCTTCCTGCGCCTTGCGCACTTGCCCATCCTGGCGTGACAGATCCTGGCCACCGCCCTGGATCACGGAATTGCTTTCGCCGCTGCCTGAGCCGCCCGCCATCGCCACTTTCAAGGGGGTCTTGAAGAATTCGGAAATGCCGTTCAAGTCGCCCTTCGAGGTGGAGCCCAACAGCCACATCAGCAGGAAGAAAGCCATCATGGCCGTGACAAAATCGGCGTAGGCGATTTTCCACGCCCCACCATGGTGGCCGCCAGCCGTCTTCTTGATACGCTTGACGATAATCGGGCGCATGCCTTCATCGGCCATGGCGTCCTCCTTTCGTGTCCTGCAAATAAATCATAGTGTCCATGCGTATGTACACAGCTTACTTCGTTTTCGATTTCTTGATATGGTCTTCCAGCTCGTTGAACGTCGGACGCTCCGTCGAGTAGAGGACCTTGCGGCCGAACTCCACGGCCAGCGCCGGCGCATAGCCGTTCAGGCTGGCCAACAGGGTGACTTTGACGCACTGGAACATCTTGCTCGACTCTTCCAGCTTCTGCTCGAGCAGGCTGGCCAGGGGCCCGACGAAACCATAGGCCAGCAAGATGCCGAGGAAGGTACCGACCAGCGCGTGCGCGATCAACATGCCCAGTTCGGCTGGCGGTATGCCCACCGATTCCATCGTGTGCACCACGCCCATCACGGCGGCGACGATACCGAAGGCGGGCAAACCGTCGCCCACCTTGGCAATCACGTGGGCTGGCACGGCGCCTTCGTGATGGTGCGTCTCGATTTCATTGTCCATCAGATTTTCAATCTGGAAGGCGTCCATATTGCCCGATACCATCAGGCGCAGGTAATCGGTCATGAATTCGACGATATGGTGGTCGGCCAGCACAGCCGGGTACTTGGAAAACAGAGGGCTCTCTTCAGGCTTGTCGATATCGCCTTCGATCGACATCAAGCCTTCCTTGCGCACCTTGCTCAGTACTTCGAACAGCATGGACATCAGTTCCATGTACATGTCTTTGGTATAGCGCGAGCCTTTGAACAGGCTGGGCAAGGCGGCAATCGTCGCCTTGATCGACTTGTTATTGTTACCAACAAGGAAGGCGCCCACAGCGGCGCCGCCGATCATCAGCAACTCCAATGGCTGGAACAGCGCCGCAAGATGCCCGCCCGCCATCGCGAAGCCGCCAAAGACCGAGGCGCAGACGATGATGTATCCGATTATGACTAACAAGTGCCCTGACTCCCAATAATGGCCGGGACTGCGTACCCGGCATGTTCAAACCTGTTCCCGCCCTCTGGCGACTGCGCCGACGAAGAAGGCCGCGACAAAAATGACTAAAAGTCAATAAACATGGCCGCTTTTCAATGCAATTTCGAGAAAATGCCTTCTGGAACTACAATAACGTGAGATTGCCCTATGGGCAAGCAAATAACGCAGACAATTGCTTAAAAGCACCATATGTAAAGCAAAGGGCCGCCCTCTGTGGCGGCGATGGTCTTGTCGGGTCGGCGTGCCGCAATCTGGAATTCGTAACTAAGAAGCATACTTCCGGGCAACATTTCTCTTTCCGCCTTGCGCCACAGGGCCGCCATGACCGCCGGCGACAGATAGGCAAAGACCGCATCGTAGCAACTGAAATCGAGCGCTTCGTAGTCGCCGCGCAGGAAGCGCGCGCGACTGCCTGACAGCCGCGCACGCAGACGGCTCGCCAGCCACGGCAGTGGCGCCAGTTCGATGCCGGAAAACTGCCCATCGGGCCGACGCTGGGCCAAGTCCAGCACCAGGCCGCCCAGGCCGCTGCCTATATCGATCAGCCGCACGCCGGGACGGTCCGCGATCAACGCGGCGACCGCATGCCATACGCGCGGCCCCGACGGGTAAAACGGCACTTGCGTACGAAACGTCGACCAATACAGGCTCAGCAAGAAAATAAACGCCGCCAGGAACACCGTCGGCGGCCATTCCAGCAGGCTGGCCGCCAGCAGCGCAGGCGCAAACAGCAGGCCGATGGCGCACCACCAGCGCGCCAGGCGCGCGCGCCAGGTAATGAGCGCCGCCAGGATGCCTTGCAGCATGGCGACGACTGGCAATGAGACGGTCACGCCTGCGCGCACCAGTCCATATACCAATAACAATAGCAAGGGAAAGGCCAGCAGCTGGACCAGGATGGCCTTGAGCGCAGGCGCGCGCAGGATTTGTTGCAGCATGAGACAGTTATCGGAGGAAAACGCCAGTGTAAGCGAAAGCACGATGAAAAAACCGGAGTCCGGTATGGCGAGCGGCTCCGGCTTGTGCGATGCAACTAATATCAGGCGTTCATATCCTGCGGCGCGACAGCGGCAGCTTCGTCGCGCGCCTTCTTGGTTTTGCCCGCACGCGAAGGCATGTGGCACAGGCCGCAGACATAATCGGCATTCAGGTCGAGGCAGTTGACGACAAACTTGCCGCCGCACTTGCCGCAAGGCGCCATGTTCAGCATCTTGCTGCTGAAAAAGCGCACCAGAGTCCAGGCGCGCGTCAGCGACAGCAGCGGCTCCGCCCCCACCTCGGGTGGCATCTGTTCCAGATACAGTTTATACGCCTTCATCACGGCTTCGATACCGGTGGCACCGGCGTGGTCAACGAGGAATTTGTGGATATTGATGAACAGCGATGAATGAATATTCGGCTGCCAGGTGAGAAACCAGTCGGTGGAAAAGGGCAGCATGCCCTTCGGCGGCGAGACACCTTTCAATTCCTTGTAGAGATTCAACAGGCGTTCGCGCGACAACGACACCTCTGTCTCCAGCAATTGCAGACGCGCGCCCAACTGTATCAACTCGATGGCCAGCTGGATTTCCTGCGCTTCCGATACGACACTTTTCTTGGCCATGCTGACTGCTCCGCGACTGAAGGACACTAATTTAACAAGGTTTCCGGCGAAAAGTTCAGTGCAACACGTGTTACCGAAGACAGTAAAAATATCGGGCGAGGCAATGCGCCGCCATGGACATTGAGGAAACCTTAGGCGATTTCTTCGACGCCCTGACCGGCCATCAGAATCGCTGCGTGCGACTGGGCCAGCGAACGATCCTTATTATAGTTCGTTAACATGCCCAGGATGGCGCTGTCGTCAAAGCGGAAGCGGGCCAGCATCATGTTGCCACCAGCGAGCTTCAGGATCTGCGCATTGCTCATGCCTTCGATCAATTCTGCGATGTCGGCGGCTATGCCCAAACGGAAGATGGCCGTTACCTTGTCTGCACGAATCATTTGCTGGGCCAGCATCAAGTAGCTCAGGTTAGCGTCGCGAATCTCAGCCATCATGTCGTTAGCAGTCATTTCCATCTCCTCAATCCGTTGAATTCAGCTGGCGTTGTTTGTTGCCAGTGAGATACATTCTGCAGGAGCGACATGAAACGCAACAGAGGCGGATCGCTGTATTTTTGGTCAGGCAATAGAGGATGCGATCGTAGGTGTTTGTCTGACAAACACTGCTCGATCATGCTCGCACGCTAGTAAAGGCGCGGATGTGGGAGGTGGGCACTGGACCTGATTTACCCAACTTCAGGCTTGTAAAAAATACCGCTTCTTTACAACAACTTGACCGGAATCAAGTCTACTTACCTAGATAACGGCTGCCTAGGCAGGAACTTTAGGGCTTTTTTGAAAAATATTTAAAAAGACCTAGATTCTTTTTGAACGGTTTACCACCGTTCATGTAGTCGTTCACGGCAGCGCCTGGCAAAACTTTAGGGTGATTTGAAAATATTTTTGAAAATCGTGCATTTTTTTGCTGCAGCACGATAGAGAGACACTTCGCGTCCCCGTCTGTGACGGAAATTGCGCTTTTTGGCGGGGATTTGTTACACTGCCTGCTCCAAAACAATACTTTAAGCCTCAAGCAATATAGTACTATTGAGACAAGTATCAACCTGAAAGCCACCATGATTTCTCGACATGACTGCAGCGCGCGCGACCTCGATGATCCCCTGGCGTCCTTGCGCCAGCAGTTCGATTTGCCGCAAGGCGTGATTTACCTCGATGGCAATTCCCTGGGCGCACGACCGAAAGCGGCCCTGGCACGCGCCCAGCATGTCATCACGGCCGAATGGGGCAATGACCTGATCCGCAGCTGGAATACGGCTGGCTGGTTCGACTTGCCCAAGCGCCTGGGCGACCGCCTGGCACCGCTGCTGGGCGCTGACTGCGGCGAAGTGGTGATCACCGACACCACCTCCGTCAACCTGTTCAAGGCCCTGGCCGCAGCCCTGCAGATGCAGGCCACCACCCCCGCCCATGCCGCGCGCAGGATCATCGTCAGCGAACGCAGCAACTTCCCCACCGACCTGTACATGGCACAAGGCCTGGCCGCCTGGCTCGATCGCGGCTACCAACTGCGCCTGGTCGACAGCCCCGAGGAACTGACGCAGGCCATCGATGCCGATTGTGCCGTCGCCATGCTCACGCACGTCAATTACCGTACCGGCTACCAGCACGACATGGCCTTTGTCAGCAGCCATTGCCACGCGCAAGGCGCGCTGGCGCTGTGGGACCTGGCCCATTCGGCTGGCGCCGTCCCGCTGGACCTGAACGGCGCTGGCGCCGATCTGGCCGTCGGCTGCACCTATAAGTACCTGAATGGCGGCCCCGGCTCGCCAGCCTTCATCTGGGTGCCGGCTAAGCATCAGGCGCGCTTCCATCAGCCGCTGTCCGGCTGGTGGGGCCACACCACGCCGTTCGCCATGGACCCGCTCTTTGTTCCCGCCGACGGCATCGCCCGCGCCCTGTGTGGCACCCAGCCCATCGTCTCGCTGGCATTGATCGAATGTGGCCTGGAGATCTTTGCGCAAACGAGCATGGAGGCAATCCGCCGCAAGTCGCTGGCACTGACGGATCTGTTCATCGCGCTGGTAGAACAGCGCTGCAGCAGCCATCCGCTAGGCCTCGTCACGCCGCGCGAGCATGCTCGGCGCGGCAGCCACGTCAGCTTCACGCACCCGCACGGCTATGCCGTAATGCAGGCGCTGATCGCGCGCGGCGTGATCGGCGACTACCGCGAGCCAGCCATCATGCGCTTCGGCTTCACCCCTCTCTACACCAGCTTTGCCGAAGTATGGGATGCAGTGGAAATCCTGCGCGACATCCTCGACACACTAGCGTACGACATCGCCGCCAAGCGCGACGCAGTGACCTGAACCTTCCCATGAGCGACGACAAGACTATGAACCAGGAAAACACCAGCGGCTGCCCCATGCATGCGGGCGGCCAGGACGCGCAGTGGCATGGCGCGCAGATGGATTTCAGCGAATCGATGAGCTACGGTAACTACCTGGCGCTCGATCGCATCCTGACGGCCCAGCATCCGCTCTCGCCGAATCACAACGAGATGCTGTTCATCGTGCAGCACCAGAGCAGCGAATTGTGGATGAAGCTGATGCTGCACGAAATGCATGCCGTACGCGCCAACCTGCAAAGCGGCGACCTGGCGCCCGCCTTCAAGATGCTGGCCCGCGTGGCGCGCATCATGGACCAGTTGGTGCATGCCTGGGACGTGCTGGCCACCATGACGCCGCCCGAATATACGGCCATCCGTCCCTACCTGGGCGCCTCGTCCGGCTTTCAGTCCTTCCAGTACCGCGAAATCGAATTCATTTTAGGAAACAAGAACTCGGCCCTGCTGAATGTACATACGACGGCGCCCGATACCTACAAAGTACTCGATACCGCCCTGCGCTCGCCATCCGTCTACGATGAAGCCATCAAGCTGCTGGCGCGCAGCGGCCTGCCCATTGCCCCCGAGCGCCTGGACGCCGACTGGACCTTGCCGACCGCCGCCGACGCCTCGGTAAAAGCGGCCTGGCTGGAAGTCTACCGCGACCCGTCGAAACACTGGGCCTTGTACGAGCTGGCAGAAAAACTGGTGGATCTGGAAACGGCCTTCCGTTTCTGGCGCTTCCGCCATGTGACAACGGTGGAGCGCATCATCGGCTTCAAGACGGGCACGGGCGGCACGGCCGGGGTGAGCTATTTGCGCAAGATGCTCGACGTCGTGTTGTTCCCCGAGCTCTTCGCCCTTCGCACGGAGCTCTGATCGCAAGAGGAGAACTGATGCCGGCCATGGCTCCTGGCGCGGCATCAAGGCGCTGCTGGCCGCTGGCGCGCCGGCCACCTTGAAGAACCCGATTCTCGCGACGGGCAACAGGCAGCACGACGAAAAGGCCGGCCTTGACTGGTATCAGCGACCGGCCGCCAGCTTGTGCTGCCACAGCGCCACGTCGATCATCACGCCATCGACGCCCGTGTTACGGATATACACGCGATAGCTGCCCTGCCCCATATCACCATCCAGATAGGCGGTGCGCTCGTTACGCTGCAGCCTGGCACCCTTGGCCAACTGGCGGTAACGCGCCACCACCGCGTCGAAACTGGCGTAGCTGCGCAGCGCCACTTCCAGGTCACGCGGCGGGCGGCCTTCTGCATGGTCCAGCACATTGTTCTGTTTCTTGCCCTTGAGCGTAAGCGGATAGGCAAATACGCCAGCGCCGGCCGACGTCAGCACCGTGGATTTATCGAGCAGCAGCGGCAAGAGCGCGGGCGGATAGGCAGGCGGCAACTGGGCGCGGTTCCAGCCTGGCAGGGCCGGCTGCGCCAGCACATATTCGACGCTGGCGATCTTCTGCCCATCGACGCCCGCTTCCTTGTCGCCCGCGATCAGCGCCAGCATGGGCGGCAATTGCCGGGCCCAGGCCAGCAAAGGCGCCGCTTCGCCAACCAGCATGCCTTTGCGGTGGAACACCGTCAGTACCGCATTCGGATCGGGGTTGCAGACTTTCGCCAGCGGCTGGCCCTCCAGGTGGCAATGCCCGTTGACCAGGCCAAAGGCAATGATGACACCACGCTTGTCGAGCAGCATGGCGCCCCGTTCACGGCCCTGCTGGCGGTCATTCATCGACGCCAGCAACTGGCGCCCGTCGGCCAGCGCGGTGCGCGTGGCGTCGCGCTTTTCGCTGATCGCTTCCAGCGCCTGCACCAATAGCAGTTCGTCGTCTTCCGTGTAGCTGCCGCGCGCGTAACCGAAGAAATCGAACAGGGCCGCGCGCACCTGCGCATCGTCGCTCAGGCGCGGCAAGGGACCGCCAGCAGCGAGGGAAGACAGGCTTTTCCCGGCCGGCGACGAAGGTGCCGCCATGGCACGGGCAGGCTGGGCAAGAACACAGGCCGCTGCCAGCAAGGCGCCACCCAAGCTGCGGCAATTGGAAAAGATGATATGCATGATTCTGTCTGTCGGGGATTTGGCCGCTATGACGGCCACGCATGAGGCGGCGACGATTCTAGCATGGCGCCAGCGCCCATGCGGTGCCGCTGGCGGCCGCAGCTTTGATCGCGGACCCGTCAGCCCGGCAGGCGCCTGCCAAGGCGCGCGCTGGCCAGCACCGCCAGCGAGCTCAAGCCACCAGAGAGCACGCTGAAGTAAATGGCCCGCAGCGGATGCTGGGGCAGCAAGTACGCGAGCACGGCCGCGCCCAGCAAGGCGCACAGCAGCGGTTTCAGCCTGCCGGGCGGCAGCAGCGCCAGCAGCAGATTCGTGCCCGCATACATGTAAAACACCAGCAGCAGGGCACGGCTACCGGCCACGCCGCGCGAACCGAGGCTGCCGAACAGCTGCGTGTACAGGAAAAACCCCAGCCAGCTCAACACAATAAACAGCAGACAGCCGAGCGCATGCGCGCCCAGGCCCGCCATCAAGCGCATTTTCATGCTGCTCCTTAAAGAAAAAGCCGGCCCTTTCACGCAGAAAGGGCCGGCTTGCTGACGCTGACAATAAGACGATTACTTCGCCGTATTGAGCAGCAATTCGTTCAGGCGCTTGACGAAACTGGCCGGATCGGCCAGCGAGCCACCTTCGGCCAGCATGGCCTGGTCGAACAGGATGTTGGCCCAGTCGCCGAACTTGCCGCCTTGCGCGTCTTCGTACTTCAAACGCGTCACCAGCGGGTGGTTCGGGTTAATTTCCAGAATCGGCTTCGATTCCGGCGCACTCTGGCCAGCAGCTTTGAGCATGCGCAGCAGGTTACCCGACAATTCGTTTTCATCGGCCACCAGGCAGGCTGGCGAATCGGTCAGGCGGAACGTCACGCGCACGTCCTTGGCCTTGTCGGCCAGCACGGTCTTCATCTTGCCCACCAGGTCGGCGTACGAAGTTTCCGTTTCTTCGTGCTCTTTCTTTTCCGCTTCGTCTTCCAGCGCGCCCAAGTCCAGGCCACCTTTTGCCACGGAGACCAGTTCCTTGCCTTCGAAATCTTGCAGGAAGGACAGCATCCATTCATCGACGCGGTCCGTCAGCAGCAGCACTTCGACACCCTTCTTGCGGAAGATTTCCAGGTGCGGGCTGTTTTTGGCAGCGGCGTAATTGTCGGCCGTGACGTAATAAATCTTGTCCTGGCCTTCCTTCATGCGTGCCACGTAGTCGGCGAACGCGGTGATTTGCCCATCGCTGTCGTTGCCGGTAGAAGCAAAGCGCAGCAGCTTGGCCAGACGTTCCTTGTTGGCAGCATCTTCGCCGATGCCTTCTTTCAGCACCTGGCCGAATTCCTTCCAGAAGACGGCGTACTTGTCTTTCTTGTCCTGCTCGTCCGCATTTGCCAATTCTTCCAGCATGCCCAGCACACGCTTGGTCGAGCCTTCGCGGATCACCTTGACGTCGCGCGATTCCTGCAAGATTTCACGCGATACGTTCAGCGGCAGGTCGGCCGAGTCGATCACCCCGCGCACGAAGCGCAGGTAGGTCGGCATCAGTTGCTCGGCATCGTCCATGATGAAGACGCGCTTGACGTACAGCTTGATGCCGCCACGCTTGTTGCGGTCCCACATGTCGAACGGCGCCTTGGCCGGGATGTACAGCAGCTGCGTGTATTCGCTACGCCCTTCCACGCGGTTGTGCGTGTGACTCAAAGGCGACTGGAAGTCGTGCGAGACGTGCTTGTAGAATTCGTCGTACTGTTCCGGCGTGATGTCGGCCTTGTTGCGGGCCCACAGGGCGCTGGCCTGGTTGACGGTTTCGAATTCGTCTTTCAGGACGGTTTCTTTTTTCTCTTCGTCCCACTCTTCCTTCTGCATCACGATCGGCAGCGAGATATGGTCCGAGTATTTGCGGATGATGGACTTGATCTTCCAGCTCGACAGCAATTCATCCTCATCCTCGCGCAGGTGCAAGATGATATCCGTGCCGCGCGATGGTTTGTCGATGTTCTCGATGCTGTAGTCGCCTTCGCCGGCCGACTCCCAGCGCACGCCCTCAAGAGCGTCCGCGCCGGCACGGCGCGTTTCGACGGTGATCTTGTCGGCGACGATGAAGCCCGAATAGAAGCCCACGCCGAACTGGCCGATCAGGGCCGCGTCCTGCTGCTGGTCACCCGACAGCTTGCCGAAGAATTCCTTGGTGCCCGACTTGGCGATGGTGCCCAGGTGCGAGATTGCCTCGTCACGGGTCATGCCGATGCCGTTGTCGGAAATGGTGATGGTGCGCGCATCCTTGTCGAAGCTGACCTTGATCTTCAATTCGTGATCGTTGCCATACAGGGCGTCGTTATCGATCGCTTCAAAGCGCAATTTATCGGCCGCGTCGGACGCGTTCGAGATCAATTCGCGCAAGAAGATTTCCTTGTTCGAGTACAGGGAATGGATCATCAGGTGCAGCATTTGCTTCACTTCGGTCTGAAAACCCAGGGTTTGCTTTTCGGAGACAGCCATTTTTACCTCATAGTCTTGTGGCGTGGATGGAAACGTTTTCTCTCAATTGGGGATGCTGCAAGCGATTTCAAGAGCCCCTGCCGAATGTACCGCAATGCCGCGCCATGTCCCGCCTAAGCCAGTACGCGGGCAAAAAATGCCCAAATGCGCGGGTCCTGCACGGTCGCCAGGTTCAGGCGCATGCGGGTCGACGGTAACTGGCGCGGCGAAAACAGGCTGCCGGGCGCCAGCACCAGCCCTTCGGCCAGCGCCTTTTCGGCCAGCACATTCGTGTCGCAGCCCGCGTCAGCCCACACAAACATGCCCGCCGATGCCGGATCGAAGCGCAAGCCCGCTTGTTCGGCCTTGCGGTACGTGCCCTCGCGCACCTTGTCGAGCCGCGCGCGCAGGCGCTCGGCATGCTTGCGGTACAGTCCCTGCGAAACAATTTTATACACCACGCGCTCGCCGATGTCACTGGTGGTGAGCGTAGCGAGCATCTTGCGGTCGGCCAGGCGCTGCGCCCGCTCCTTTGATGTGGCGATGAAGCCCACGCGCAGGTTCGCCGCCAGGCTCTTGGAAAAGCCGCCCAGGTAAATCACGCGGCGCAGTTGGTCCAGCGCGGCCAGGCGCGTGGCAGGCTGCACCGCGCCGCCCGGGTGCATATCGCAATAGATATCATCCTCGACGAGCAGGAAATCGTGCTGCTCGGCCAGGCGCAGCACCTGGAAAGCCTTGGCCGCCGACAGCGACGTCGAACTGGGGTTGTGCAGCACCGAGTTGATCACATAGAGCTTAGGGCGGTGCAAGGCCGCCAGTTCGGCCAGCACGGCGATATCGGGGCCGTCACCCAGGCGGGCAATGCCGATGACGTTGATACCCATGGCGGCAAAGGCGCCAAACATCAGCCAATACGCGGGATCGTCGACGAAAATGGTTTCACCGGGACGGACGAACTCGCGCGCCACCAGGTCCAGCGCCTGCATCACCCCCACCGTCGTGACGATCTGCTCGGGCGGACAGGCGATTTCCAGCCCCGCCAGTTTCAGTTGCAACTGCTGGCGCAGCGGCAGGAAACCCTGCGGCGCGCCATACCCCAGCAGCAAGTTGCCGGGCTGGCGGCTGACGTCGCGCAAAGCGCGCGCCACCAGGTCGCCGTCGAGCCACTCGGCGGGCAGCATGCCGGAGCCGGGCGCGGGGATGGCGGGCGCCTGGCGAAACATATTTCGGATCAGCCAGACCACATCCATCGTCTGCGCCGCCGCATCCTGCGCGCCATCTGATGGCGCCGGCGCGTTCAGCGGCAAGCGCTCGCGCACGAAAAAGCCGGCGCCGCGCCGCGATTCGAGGTAGCCGCGCGCCACCAGCTTGTCGTAGCTGGCCACGACCGTGGCGCACGATACACTCAAGCTGGCGGCGCACCGGCGGATCGAGGGCATGCGCGCGCCGTCGCGCAGCAGCTTGTCGTCGATGCGTGCAGCCAGTGAACGCACGATCTGGTCGATCAGCGTTTCGCCCGAGGCGCGCGACAGCAAGGGGAGAGGCGGCGATACAGGTGTATTGCTCATATGACCATGACAGTGTGTGAAATTATGTGCGAAAGTGTATTTGTACTGTATCGCTATTGAGCTCTAGGATAACAGCATTGGGCGCCTTCATTCAGCCCGCCGATAGACCCACGCCACCGGTACCAGGACAGCCATGCCATCGCACGCCACCACCTCCCCCAGCCACCTCCTGCGCCTAGCCGCAGACCGCAAGGGCCTGTTACTGGGATTGACAGCCGTCGCCATCTTCAGTCTCACCCTCCCCTTTACGCGCATGGCGGTGGCCGAACTCGACCCCACTTTTGTCGCCCTGGGCCGTGCCCTGGTCGCTGCCGCCCTGGCTGGCCTGTGGCTATGGCAGCAGCGGGCAGCGTGGCCGCGGCGCGAACAATGGCTACCACTGGCGCTCGTATCGCTGGGCTGCGTGCTGGGCTTCCCCTGGCTGACGTCGATCGCCATGCGCAGCCTGCCCGCCTCGCACGGCGCCGTGCTGGTGGGCATTTTGCCGCTGGCCACCGCCGTGTTTGCCGTGCTGCGCGGCAAGGAGCGCCCTTCTCCGGGATTCTGGCTGATGGCCCTGCTGGGCACGGCGCTGGTGGTGGCGTTCGCACTGCGCCAGGGTGGCGGCAGCTTCCACCAGGCCGACTGGCTGATCTTTGCCGCCGTGCTGCTAGCGGCGCTCGGCTATGCCGAAGGGGGGCGCTTGGCGCAAGTCATGCCGGGCCAGCATGTCATTTCCTGGGCGCTGTTGCTGGCCGCACCCCTCGTGCTGCCCGTGGTGCTATGGAACGCCTGGCCACAGCGCGCGCTGATGGCGCAGGCCAGCGCTGCGGCCTGGCTGGGCTTTGCATACATTTCCGTCTTTTCCACGTTTATCGGCTTCTTTTTCTGGTACCGGGGCATGGCGCTGGGGGGCGTGGCGCGCGTGGGACAGACGCAACTGCTACAGCCTTTTCTTACGCTACTGGGCGCGGCCGTGCTGCTCAATGAGCCACTGACAGGCGCAAGCCTGCTGTTTGCCGGCGCCGTGATCGCCGTGGTGGCCATTGGACGCAAGCTGAAATAGGCCAGCTTGACGCCCGTTTGCAACGCCCGTGCGCGTACGGATGGGCAGAGCGGCGTGCAAGCCGTACAATAAGGCGGCACCATGGCGACGCCTACCCGGCGCCGCTTGCGCACGCACCGCCACAAGCGGGCCAAAAAAACCAGCCGGCGCAGCTCGGCATCTTCTGTGAGACTCGTATGAAAATTGAAAATCCGAATCCGATCCAATGGCGCTTTGCAGAACGCGCGGAACAGCTGCAAAGCTCGTTCATCCGCGAAATCCTGAAGATCACGCAGCGTCCCGAGATCATTTCATTTGCCGGCGGCCTGCCCTCGCCAGCCACCTTCCCCGTGGAAGAAATGAAAACCGCTTTCGACAAGGTCCTGTCGAACAACGGCAAGGTGGCCCTGCAATACGGTCCCACCGATGGCTATCTGCCGCTGCGCCAGTGGATCGCCGACTCGCTCTGCGCCCAGGGCAGCAGCATCTTGCCCGAACAAGTGTTGATGACCTCCGGTTCGCAGCAGGCGCTGGACTTGCTGGGCAAGGTACTGATCGATGAAGGCAGCCGCGTACTGGTGGAAACCCCCAGCTATCTGGGCGCACTGCAGGCGTTTTCCGTCTATCGTCCCGAATTCGTTTCCGTCGATACCGATGACGAGGGGCTGGTGCCGTCGTCGGTCGACCCTGTCGCCGATGGCGCACGCCTGCTGTACGCGCTGCCGAACTTCCAGAACCCCACGGGCCGCAGCCTGTCGGTGGCGCGCCGCGTGGAACTGGTGGAGACCTGCGCCCGCCACGGCCTGCCGCTGATCGAGGACGATCCGTACGGCGCCCTCAGCTATAGCGGCGAGCCGTATCCGAAGATGATCAATATGAATCCGGACGGCGTCATCTACATGGGTTCATTTTCCAAGGTGCTCACGCCAGGCATCCGCCTCGGCTACGTGGTGGCGCCGATGCCGCTGGTGCGCCGCCTGGAACTGGCCAAGCAGGCGGCCGACCTGCACACGTCGCAGTTGACGCAAATGGTCGTGCATGAAGTGATCAAGGATGGCTTCCTGGAGCGGCATATCCCCAGCATCCGCAGCTTGTACGGCAAGCAATGCCAAGCCATGCTGTCGGCACTGGAAGAGCACTTCCCGGCCGGCGTCACATGGACGAAACCGGAAGGCGGCATGTTCATCTGGGTCACTTTGCCGAAACACATCGACGCCATGAAACTGCTCGATGAAGCCATCGCCAACAAGGTCGCCTTCGTGCCAGGCGCGCCGTTCTATGCCAACACGCCGGAAACGCACACCCTGCGTCTGTCCTTCGTGACGGTGCCGCCGGAACGCATCGTCGAAGGTATCGCCATCCTGGGCAAACTGATCGCCGCAAAAATGTAGTGCCATTGTCCACGCCCCGCCTGCTGCGGGGCGTGTCTTGCTACCCCTTCCGAGCCAACGACTCAGCATCTTTCTCACGCAAAAGCCATCTTCACAACAGCAACTTCGTGTATCTATTTTCAAAAAATTCACACAAGTATTGCTTTAAGCTCTACGGCAACAACGATTTTTAACCCAAAAAATTGGCGAAGCGGTATGATTTGAGCACCGCATCAAATTTGAATCGGCTCAGCTTTTGACTATACATGCACAGGTGCCCGAGGTGCGGCCAGGGCCGCACCTCGGGCACTACTTTGTTCGCCGCCGCACGTGGCGGCCAAGGCGTGCAGGACTTCGGCATCACCGAAAGTACAGCAAATGCTGGCATCGCAGAGTACATCCAAGAAGGCCGGCAGCAATGAGTACAGGTAGTGTGGGGCATTCCCAGCGGCGCGAAGCCGCTATTTTGATAGTCGATGATGCGCCAGCCAACCTTGAGCTGCTGCGCAAGCTGATGACTGAACAGGGCTATCAAACCTATGTCGCCACGTCAGGCGAACGGGCGCTGGAGATCGCCCAGCGCGCCCATCCCGACCTGATCCTGCTCGACGTGCTGATGCCGGACATGGATGGCATCGAAACTTGCCGCCGTCTCAAGCAGCACCCGCTGACGCAGCGCATTCCCGTCATCTTCATGAGTGCCAGGACGGAAACGCAAGACGTGGTGGCCGGTTTCGACTGCGGTGCCGTCGACTACATCAGCAAGCCGCTGCGCATGGCCGAAGTGTGCGCGCGCGTGCGCGCCCATTTGCACATCCGCAACAACAATGAAAACCAGCAGGAACAGGCCGAGCGCCTTCGCACCATCGTCAACAATATGGCTGAAGGCTTGCTGATCATCGAGGCGGACGGGCGCATCCAGTACACCAATCCGGCCTGCGATCAGTACCTGGGCTATCGCGAAAACGAATTGGCTGGGCGCTCGATTGCCGAACTGCTCAGCCCTCTGGTGACGCAGGAATACCTCGATTACTTCGCCATGTACGCGGCCAATCCGGAAACGGCGCACAACCACGGCACGCGCGAAGTGGCAATCCGTCACCGTAGTGGCGCGTCGCTCAGCATGGACCTGACGCTGACCCCCATGTATCTGCGCCAGCCGCTGTACATCGGCCTGCTGCACGACATCACACACCACAAACAATCGGAAGACGCCTTGCAACGCGCCGCCTATCTGGACCCGCTGACAAAAATCGCCAACCGCCGGCATTTCGACAGCTTCCTGGAAAAAGAGTGGCAGCGCGCCGTTCGCGGCGGCGGCGCCCTGTCGCTCGTGGTGCTCGACGTCGACCACTTCAAGCTGTACAACGACAGCCTGGGTCACCCAGCCGGCGACATCTGCCTGCAACAGGTGGCGCAAGCCATCGCCTCGCATGCGGCCCGCCCGGGCGACTTGGCAGCCCGCTACGGCGGCGAGGAATTCGTCATGCTGTGTGCCGACACGGACGCCGACAGCGCACTGCTGCTGGCCGAAGCCATCCGCACGAACATCGAAGCACTGCAACTGGCGCACCCGCGCTCCATCACCTCGCCGTGGATCACCGTCAGTATTGGCGTGGCGAGCATCCACCCGCACCAGCTCGATGATCGCGAAGCGCTGTTCGTCGCCGCTGACCGCGCCCTGTACGCGGCCAAGGAAGGCGGCCGCAACCAGGTACGCACCACGCATTCAGGCAGCGCGGCCTGGGAAACGGTCAAGGCACTGGTGTTACGTTGACGTTTGAAGTTTGAAGTTGGAAGTTCAACGGAACATGCAACGGACCGGGAGTAGGCCCACGTCACAAAAAAAGGCACCCCGGGCCAAGCGAGCCTGAAAAATGTCGAGGGCAAGGCGCAGCGACGCAGACAGTACGCAAGTACGGCAAGGAAGCTGCAACGCCGCCATCGGCATTTTCTCAGGCCCGCGTCTAAGGCCCGCCGTTCTCAACGCGAATCAAAATTTTCTCGATACGCTCAACTTCGCATTGCGCCCCACGCCGGTGACCGCCTCGCTCAGATACGGCATATAGTTGCGGTTAAAGACGTTATCGACCGTCAGGCGCAATTGCGTGCCGTGCCAGATACCCTGCCCGCCATCCCAGGAAGCGAACAGCGTATGGAGCGCATAGCCTTTCGATGGCGGCAGGCGGTAGACATTCCCCAGCGGCAGGACGCGGTCCTGCTTCGCCACGAAACGGCCCTGCCAACCGATACTGGCCCCAAAGTCGGGCATGCGCCAGCCCACACCTGCCATCAATTTATTCGGCGCGATGGTCGACACGGGTTCGTCATGACCCCAGGGGTCGCGCTGGGATCCGGTGCGCGTGCCGCGCTGCTTCGACAACGAAGCGCTGGCAAACAGGCGCGGCGCGTTGTAGTAGGACTCGAGCTCCACGCCCTGCGTGTGGAAACCGGCCAGATTACGCTGGGTGGACAGGGCTGGCGGCAACATGCCCGAGCCAGGCACATAGCCTTCGATCAGGATGCCCAGGCGCGGGCCGATATTGTCGCTGACGCGGTTCTGGTAAGCCGTCAGGCGCAGCTGCACGTCGTCGCGCTCCATGAACACGTTCTGCCGGTGCAGCATGAAGCCCGTGCGCACGGCCGTCACACGTTCGACGGCCAGGTTGCGGCTGGTGCCCGGTGTCGATGAACCGAGCTTGGACGACACATAATATTCATTCGAATACATCTCGTCTATCGTCGGCGCACGCCAGGTGCGGCTCACATCGCCGAACAGCGCCACGCTGCTCGACGCCTTCCAGAACAGGCCCAGGCGGGGCGACCAGTCCGCGTGCACCTTTTCGCTGAAGTCGTGACCAGCCGCCGCCAGCGCGCTGTTGTAGCGCGGCGCCTTGTTCGGCACGCCCCCGGAAACAACCCGGTCATGACGCAGCGCCGCCGTTAGCGTCAGGTCGCCATACGTCATCGCATCCTGCAGATACAGGCCCGTGGTTTCCTGGCGCCCGGCCGGCATATAGTAAGGCTGAAAGTAGCCGTAGTTGTAGCTGGGATCCTTCAGCGCCGTCGACGATGGGTAATACATCAGGGTGTCGCGCACGTTCTTGTGCCATTGCAGGCCCATGAGCAGCACGTGCGAAATGGCGCCCGTCGTCAACACGCTTTCATTGCGCAGCTCCGCAATGCGGTCCACGTACGAGGCCCAGCTCTCGTTGCCCAAGGATCCCAGGTAAGAGCCCAGCGAAGCCGATGGCAGGCGCTTGTCATGTTGCTCCGTGTGCGAATAACCGACGCTGGCCGTCAGCTTGATCCATCGATTATCCTGCGGCGCGTACTGCCACTTCACGGCATACGTATCGTCGTCCTGGTCGCGATATACGGCCTTGCGCTGCCACGCCTCGTCCAGTCCATACTTCCTGATCTCCGCCTCGGTCGGCGTGGGCACGTCTTCACCCATGGCGGCGAACGGGCCCCAGCCCGCGCTACCGCTCTGCATGGCCGTCAGGGTCAGCAGCTGTTCCGGCGTCAGGCGGATATTCAGCTTCGCCAGGCTCGATGGCGCGTCGATGGCGGAAAAGCGGAATGGCTTGCCATCGGGTTTGCGCAAATCGTCGGACTTGCGCTGCGTGGTGAAGGCCATCGCATCGTAGCGGCCGTCTTCCGTGCGGCCATAAACGGCCACGGTGGCGTCGTTTTCCCCGTTATTGGAGTGGCGCGAGTACTTGAGCATGGCGCCCACTTTCTCGCCGCCTTCCAGCAAGTCTTGCGCGTCCTTGGTCTCGACCGTGATGACACCACCGAAGCCGCCATTGCCATACAAGCTCGTATGCGCGCCCTTGTTCACCTCGATCTGCTTGATCAGCTCCGGCTCGATGAAAATGGAACCCTGGCGGTATTTTTCGAAACCCTTGGGCACGCCGTCGAGGATGACTTTCACGTCCTGCACTTTATTGAAGCCCCAGATATTGAGGCTCTGGCCGCTGGGACGGGCCGTGCCGGCCAGGTCTACGCCGGGCAAGGTATCGAGCAAGGACGCGACATTGTCCGCCTGCTGGCGTTCGATATCGGCGCTGTTGATATACGAACGGCCCGCCGTGCCGGCGCTGATGGCGTCGCCAAATACGCTGATGGCGGGCATCGACACCTCATCGGCCTGGTCGGCCATCGCTGCCGCTCGCGCATGGCCCTGCGCGCCGCCCAATGCCAGCGCCAGCGCGGCGGCCAGCGGGGTCCATCCTTGCAGCGGGGTCCGTCCTTGTTTACTGCTACTCTTCATCGCTATCCTTGCCTGGTTTTCATACTGATGGAATGAAAAAATGCTGGGGCAGAGGAAGACTGTGCACGATCAAGCGGTGGCGTTGAAGCAAGCGTTGCGGCGCGACTCTGCCCGCACGGACGCGCCGCTGGCGCATGGCCGGCGGCGCACTGCAATCACTGGAATAAGTTGCCTTAGTGAAATGCAAAACACATCATATATCAGATGCGAATGATTCGCAATACGGTGTCATGCGTTTTATTCCGGATAGCCGGTGATATCGGCGATTTCGCGGTACAAGGGCTGCAGCCGCGCATACATCTTGCGATACACGCGCCGGTACAGCTGTTCGTAGATTTTGCAGTGCTCGGGATGCGGCTGGAATACCTTGCCCCTGCGCGTCATGGCTTGCACGGCGGCGGGGAAATCCGCATGCCAGCCCAGGCCCACGCTCGCGGCGATGGCCGCGCCCAGGCCCGAACTTTCATACACATGGGCGCGCGCAGCGGGCAAGCCGAAGATGTCGGCCGTCAGCTGCATGGCCGCGTCGCTTTGCGAGCCGCCGCCTGCGATGCGCAGCTCCGTAATGGCAATGCCGCTGCGCCGCTCGATGCGCTCCTTGCCTTCGCGCAGCGCATACGCAAGCCCTTCGAGGATGGCGCGGTACATATGCGCGCGCGTATGCACATCGCCAAAACCGATCATGGCGCCCTTCGCTTCCGGGCCAGGCACCTTGATGCCGGGACTCCAGTACGGCTGCAGCATCAGGCCCATGGAACCGGGCGGCACGGCCTCGACCAGGCGCTCGAACAGCGCCTCGGCAGAGCAGCCCGTGCCATCTTCGGCAGCGGCCGCCCGTTCGCGGTCGCCGAACTGCTCCTTGAACCAGTTGACCATCCAGTAGCCACGAAAAATCTGCACTTCCGTGCTGTAGGCGCCCGGCATGGCGGCCGGATACGGCGGAATAAAGCGCGTCACTTCCACGTAGTTGCGGTTGGTCGTGTTGATGGTGGCCGTGGTGCCGTAGCTGAGGCACGCCACATGCGGCTCGACGCAGCCGGCGCCCAACACTTCGCAAGCCTTGTCGGCGGCCGCCGCCAGCAAGGGCGTGCCTTGCAAGATGCCCGTCGCCGCAGCCGCCGCAGCCGTGATGGCACCCATGCGCGTGCCCGGCGTCACCAGCTCCGGCAGCATGGAGCGCTTGATCGCCAGTGCCTGCCACTTCCAGTCGAAGCGCCCGGCCCAGGTGTGGCGCTTGTAGTCGAACGGGATGTAAGCCACCTGGGAACCCGTCGAATCGGCATAACGCCCGCAGAGACGGTGGTTCAAGAAGCCCGACAGCAGCAGGAATTTATGCGTGCGGCGCCAGATGTCAGGCTGGTGCGCGCTAATCCAGTTGATCTCGGCCTCGCGGCGGAAATACGTGATCGTACCCTCGAGGCGCGTGACGCGAAAAGCGGCGCGCCACCACGGCGCCAGCGGCGGAATCTGGCGCGTGCAGCGCTGATCGAGCCAAGTGATGGCGGGGCGCAGGGGAACGCCATGCTCATCGACATTGACCACCGTGCCGCGCTGCGTGGTCACCGCCACGCCGACCACCGAGGACTTGGCTATGGCCGTGCTGCGCCACAGTTGCTGGCACGCTTCGCAGACGGCTTGCCAGTAGCCTTCGGCATCATGCTCGGCCCAGCCGGGATGCTCGGAATAATATGCCTCCAGGAACACCTGCGCCTTGGCCGCCAGGTTGCCGTCCCTGTCAAACAGCAGCGCGCGCACGCTTTGCGTGCCATTGTCGATGGCAAGAATGTAAGCTGCCCGCTCCGATACGCTCGCCATGACTTCAGCGCGCAACGTCGAGCGCGACTCGATACCAGCCGACGTCGACGAGGTCGCCATTCGCGCAGGTGATGTGCAGCAGGTCTTCGCCCAGTTCCTCGACGAGGGCGGCCACGGGCTGGCGCAACAGGATGGTCTCGATGATACTCTCCTCTTTTGTATTTTTATGATCGCTTCAGTGGCTTTGCGGCACGCTGTAATGACTGCGCCACAGGGCCAGGTAGCGCGCCTGCTCCGCGTCCCAGCGCGCATCGTCCCAGCCCAATTCATGCTGGCAGATGGCACGCAGGCGCGTCATGATAGCAAGCGCGCCGCCGGCCAGCTGCACACCGAGGCGCGTGCGCCGCAGCAGCAGATCGTCCAGGTGCTGCACGTTCTCATTGCGCGCGCCCCAGCGCAGCTGCGCCCAGAGCGTCTGTGTGCCGGCAATTTGCGCCAATTCGCCCTCGTGCGACGCATCGCACAGGGCCTGCGCGGCCGCGCCATAACGCCCGAGCAGACGCGCGCGCTGCTCGCCATCGAGCAGCAAAGCCTTGCCCGACAAGGGCGGCGTTGCGTCAAAAATTGGCAATGGGCGCAGATCCGCCTGCCAGCCTGGCAACAGCGGCGCGGCGCGGCGCAATGCGTCAAGGGCGATCACACGAAACGTCGTCAGCTTGCCGCCCGCCACCGTCAACAAGCCATGCTCCAGCCATAGCGCATGTTCGCGCGCCTCCTTCGACGGGTCTAGCTGGCCGCTATCGATGACGGGACGCACGCCGGCATACGTGGCCAGCACGTCGTCTTCGCCCAGCGCCAACTGCGGAAACTGCCAGCGCAACGCCACCAGCAGGTAGTCGAGTTCGCCGCGCGTGATGGCAGGCTCCAAGTCGAGGCTGGCGTCATGGTCGACATCGGTGGTGCCCACCAGGGTCACGCCCTCCCACGGATAGGCGAAGACGGGGCGGCCATCGCGCGGGTGCATCAGGCTGACCGCTTGCGCCAGCGGCAGGCGCCAGGCAGGCAGCAGCAAATGGCTACCGCGCAGCGGCCGCAGCTTCGGCTTTTCTCCCACCTGGCCGCGCAAGCGGTCGGCCCAGGCGCCCGTGGCGCTGATCACCAGGCGCGCGCGCGCCGTCAATGTTGCGGCGCCGATGCCATCGTTCAAAACGGCCCCCACGACCCTGCCGTCTTCGCGCAGCAGCGATTCCACGCCCAGATAATTGACGGCCACGCCGCCATGGCGGCGCGCTTCCTGCAGCACGCGCAGCACCAGGCGCGCGTCGTCCGTCTTGGCGTCCTGGTACAGCATGCCGCCGCGCAGTCCTTCGCGCTGGACATGCGGCGCCAGCATGGAAAAATCGGTCGCATCGACATAGCGGCGCGCCCGCTGCCCCGCCATCACGTCATAGATGGCCAGGCCCAGCATGAACTGGCGCCGTCCCGGTTTCCTGCCCGCGTAGTCGCCAAAGGCGAAGCCCTGCGGCTCGACCAACCCGGCCGCGTCGGCCAGCAAGGCTTGCCGTTCATGCACCGACTCGCGCGTCATCGCGAACTGCCCCTGCTTGAGGTAACGCAAGCCGCCATGCACCAGCTTCGAGGAGCGGCTCGACGTGCCCCAGGCGAAATCGCGCTGCTCGACCAGCAGCGCCTTCAGGCCGCGCCGCGATGCTTCCAGCAAGATGCCAGCGCCGGTGATGCCGCCGCCGACGATCAGCACATCCCAGTGGCGCGCCAGGACGCCAGGCAAATCGTCGCGGTTCACGGCGCACCCGCCACTTCGGGCAGCAGTTTACCGGGGTTCATCATGCCCTGCGGGTCAAACTGATGCAGTAGTGCGCGCATGGCGGCGATGCCCAGTGGACCCTTTTCGGCAGCCAGCCACGGCGCATGATCGCTACCCACGCCGTGCTGGTGGCTGATGGTGCCGCCGTTGGCCACGATGGCAGCGCAAGCCGCCTCTTTCAGGCTGCGCCAGCGCGCCATGTTTTCTTCATACGTGGGCGCCAGCCGGTACACATACGTGGTGTAGACGCTGGCGCCCTGCGCATACACATGCGACAGATGCGTGTAGGCGTGCACCTGCTCGCCATGCGCGGCCAGCGCCCTGGTGCCGGCCTGCTCCAGCGCTGCCATCATGGGCGTGACGCGGGGCCAGTCGACGGCAGTTTCCACCGTGTCGATGACATAGCCGTGCTCCCAGGCGCCATTGCGCAGGTAGACGTTGCGAAAGCGACCCTGCTTCCACTTGTCGCCCATGTGCCGCCCCACATGCACGCCCTTGTGCCGCCGCGCCAGCGCCAGGGCGTCGCGCAGGGCCGCGCGCGCCGGTTTTGCGTCTCCGCTGACGCCCACCATCAGCATGCACTTGCCTTGCGCGCAGCCGCGCAGGGACAGGTAGCGCTCCAGCAGTGCCACCAGTTTCTTGTGGCCGGCCAGGGTCAGCATGGTTTGCGTCTCGAGCGCGTTCGACAGGCGCAGCATGCATAAAGGCAGACGCGACTGGGCCAATGCCCGCACGGCCGCCTGCGCCTGGCCCCAATCGGCGAAAAACACGGCATGGAATGCTTCATGGGGCGGCAGCGGTGAGATGCGCACGGTAGCTTGCGTCAGGATGCCCAGGCGCCCTTCGGAACCGAGCACCATTTCGCGCAGGTCGATGCCGGCCGCCGAGGCGGGAAAGGTGGGAATCGTCAAAGTGCCGGATGGCGTTTCTACTTCACCGCCCGCGAACAGCTGCTCGATGCGGCCATAGCGCAGTGATTGCTGGCCCGACGAACGCGTGGCGATCCAGCCACCCAGGGTGGAATATTCGAACGACTGCGGATAGTGGCCCAGGGTATAACCCTGCGCGCGCAGCTGCGCTTCCAGGTCGGGGCCGTAGACGCCGGCGCCGAAAGTGGCCAGCTGCGCTTCGCGGTCCAGATGGCCCAGCGCGCACAGGCGCACGAGGCTCAACGACAGCACGGGGCGCGCGCCCGCAGCCACCGTCAAGTGCCCGGCCACGCTGGTGCCGCCGCCGTGGGGTATCACCGCCACACCGGCATGGTGCGCATACGCGAGCAGCTGGCGCACCTGCAGCGCACTGTCGGGAAAGGCCACGCCGTCGGGTACCGCGCCGATGCGGCCGTGGCGCAGCTTGAACCAGTCGGGCAGACTTTGGCCGAGCGCATGACGCACGCGCGTGGCAGGCTTGGTATCGATCAGCGGATGCGGCGCCAGGCGCGAGGCGGGAACTGCCGCACAGACGGCGTCAAATGTGGCATCGTGCATGCCGCTACCCGGCCCCAGGCGCTCGCCCAACAAAGCCAGCGCCGCCGCGCTCAACGCAAACGTGACGCTCTCGTCACCCCAGCCATTCCAGCGTTGCATCGAAATCCCCTGTAGTTGGCCAGTTGCACGCCACGGCGGCTTGCTATACTGTGCTTGCCTGATTTTCTTGCTAGATGAATAGCATATGCCGCCAGAGACGAAAGATATTGGTTTTTCATGACAATTGCATTGTTGCATCATGCCAGGCACTGACAGCGACCACGCGCAAGGGCGGGTCGCGGGCGCCTATCTGCAGCCGCTGCTGGAAGCGGCCGGCGCGCACGGCATCGCTGCCGCCACCCTGGCGCAGGCGGCAGGCATAGCGCCGCACAGCCTGGAAGCGTCAACGGCCAGCCTGGCCGCACGCGACTACGTGCGCCTGCTCGATGCAGGCGCACAACTGGCGGGCGACGCGCATTTTGGCCTGCACGTGGGCCAGCGCGTGCGCATGGGTACCTATAGCGCGTATGGCTTGATTTTGCTCAGTTGCAAAAATATGGGCCAGGCGCTGGAACAGACGGCGCGCTATGAACGGCTGGCGCACGACCTGGGCCGCTCGACCCTGCAGCGCGATGGCGCCGTCGCGCATTACCGATGGAGCAGCCACTATCCGGGCGCCAGCCGGCACTTGGTCGACAGCGTCTTTGCCGGTGTCAAAGTGTGCGGCGACTGGCTGGCGGGCGTACCCCTGCCGCCGGCCCGACTGGCGTTCACCCACGATGGCGGCGGCGACTTGCTGCGCTGCGCCACGCACCGCGACGAATATATGCGCGTGCTGGGCAGCCTGCCCGCGTTTGGCGCCAGCACGAACACGGCCAGCTTCGAGGCGCAATTGCTGGACTGGCCCGTGCCGAACGCCGACGTCAGCCTGTACCCCGTGCTGTGCCAGCACGCGGAGCAGTTGCTGGCACAGCGCCAGGCCACAGCAGAAAGTAGCGGCGCCATCGAGTCGCAAGTACATGCGGCCATCGTGGCGGGCTTGCGCCAGGGTTCGGCGCGCCTGGCCAGCGTTGCCGCCATGCTGGCCGTCACGCCGCGCACCCTGCAGCGCAAGTTGGCCGACGCCGGCACCAGTTTCCAGGCCTTGCTGGACCAGACCCGCTATAGCCTGGCGCGTGATTATTTGCGCACGCCGGACCTGTCGCTGGTCGACATCGCCTTTCTGCTCGGCTACCAGGAACAAAGCGCGTTCAACCACGCGTTCCGCGTCTGGGCGGGCACCAATCCCGGCGCCTGGCGCCTGCATCAATTGCAGGCGAGACAAGCCCGATTCTAGGCATGGGCGCGCCGTGCCCGGCGCATTTTCTGGCTATACTGGCATGCTCTGACTTCCCACGATCACTCCAACCCGCAATGCAAAGGATTAATATGCAACTCAAAGACAAAGTCGCACTGATTACCGGCGCCGCCAGTGGTATCGGCAAGGAAATAGCCATTGAATATGCAAAACAAGGGGCCAAGGTGGTCATCGCCGACCTGGCGCTGGAAGCGGCCAGCAAGACGGCCGAGGAAATCAAGCAATCGGGCGGCCAGGCGTTTGCCGTGGCCATGGACGTTTCCAGCGAAGCACAGGTCGAGCAGGGCGTGGCGGACGCCGCGGCCCACTTCGGCGGCATCGATATCCTGATCAGCAATGCGGGCATCCAGATTATCAGCCCCGTTGTCGACTACCCGTTCGATCAGTGGAAAAAAATGCTGGCCATCCACATGGACGGCGCCTTCCTCACCACGCGCGCCTGCATGCGCGAAATGATCAAGGCCGGCCGCGGCGGCGCCATCATCTACATGGGCTCCGTGCACTCGCACGAAGGTTCGCTCTTCAAGAGCGCCTACGTTGCCGCCAAGCATGGCTTGCTGGGCCTGGCCAAGGTGGTAGCCAAGGAAGGTGCGAAAGATGGCATCCGCGCCAACGTCATCTGCCCCGGCTTCGTGCGCACGCCGCTGGTCGACAAGCAAATCCCGGAACAGGCAGCCCAGTTGAACATCAGCGAAGAAGACGTGATCAAGAAAATCATGCTGAAAGACACGATTGACGGCGAATTCACCACCACCGAGGATGTGGCGCAAACAGCCGTCTTCCTGGCAGCCTTCCCATCGACGGCGCTAAGCGGCCAGTCCATCGTCGTCAGCCACGGCTGGCACATGCAATAGTGCCAACTGCCACAGGCAGCCACGCCATTTGCCTGCTGCGTGACACGGCGAACGTCAAGGAGCGGACAGGGCGGCGGCTGTCATGTGGCGGCGTGGCGGCGCGGCGCGCAGGGACGTGGCCGTGGCCGCCTGGCCGTCGCGCCGCCGTTCCAGCTTGAACAGGGCCATCGCTTGCTCCAATTGCATGGCCTGGTCTTGCAGCGAAGCCGAGGCCGCCGCCGATTGCTCCACCAGCGCCGCGTTCTGCTGCGTCACTTCATCCATCTGCGTGACGGCCATATTGACCTGGCCGATGCCATGGCTCTGTTCGCGCGAGGCTGAAGCAATCTCATCCATGATGCCGTGCACGCCCTGCACGGCGCCCAGCATCTCGGCACTGCTGACGCTGCCTGTTGCGCCAGTTTCGCGCCCGCCTGCACTTGCGCCAGCGATGCCGTGATCAATTGCTTGATCTCCGTGGCGGCCGACGCGCTGCGCTGGGCCAGGCTGCGCACCTCGCCTGCCACGACGGCAAAGCCGCGCCCCTGGTCGCCTGCGCGCGCCGCTTCGACAGCCGCGTTCAGGGCCAGGATGTTGGTTTGGAAGGCAATACCCTCAATAATTCCGGTAATGTCGCCTATCTTCTTGGAAGAGGCGTTAATTTCATCCATCATCATCACTACCTGGCCGACGATTTCACCGCCGCGCCCCGCCAGGCCATGTACCTTGCCCGCCATGTCGCTGGCCTGCACGGCATTGCTGCTGTTTTGCTGCACCGTAGCGGCCAACTGCTCCATGCTCGACGCCGTCTGCTCCAGGGCCGACGCCTGCGCTTCCGTCCGGCCCGACAAATCCATATTGCCGGCAGCGATTTCCTGGCTGGCCATGCTGATGCGCAGGAAATTACCGCGCACATCACCGACGATGGAGTGCAAATTGACGCGCAACTGGCGCAACGAGCGCAGCAGTTGCCCCATCTCGTCGCGCCGGGCGGTATCGAACTCGCCCGTCAGGTCGCCGCCCGCCATCACGTCACAGGCCTGGCGCGCCTGTTGCAAGGGCTGCAACACGGCGCGGTGCAAGCCACGCCAGAAATACAGGGTCGCGCACAAGGCCACCGCGGCCAACCCCGTTATCCAGCCTCCCGCTCTGGTCGGCAACAGACCCGCATCCCACGCCAACTGCAACAGCAATAGCAGGCTCAGCGAGCCCAGGTTCCAGCCTATGCGCTTGCCCAGTGCCAAGTCACGCAAGCTGAGCACCTTGGCCAGCCAGCCCGTGCGCACGGCTACGCCCTGCCTGATGATGATGCCATTGGCCTGCCCCGCCTTCATGCGCGCGTACAGGGCGCACGCCTGCGCCACCTGCTGGCGCGTCGGCTTGGTGCGCACGGACATATAGCCGACAGCCACGCCATCCTCGACTACCGGCGTCACGTTCGCCAGCACCCAATAGTAATCGCCATTCTTGCAGCGGTTCTTGACCATGCCGCTCCACGAACGCCCCGCGCGGGCGGTGGCCCAGAAATCGGCAAACGCTTCGACCGACATATCCGGATGGCGCAAAATGTTCTGCGGCGCGCCCATCAATTCGTCCGCACTGTAACCGCTGATGGCGATGAAGTAAGGGTTCGCATACGTGATATTACCTTGCAAGTCAGTAGTCGAGACGATGGTCTCGGTATCGCTCAGGGTGATCTCGGTATCGGTGACGGGAAGATTGAGTCGCATGGTTACACCCTCAGAATGAGCCCGTGCGGTGACGGGTAAGCGGACAAGGAACGATCACCAGGCAGGAAAACGGATGCGGCACTGGCACCCTTATTCTAATGTTTTATTATAAATAAAATATCCTTTATTCCGGCTATGCCGCGGCAGGTTCGCCGGCCCAGTAACGGTCGACGTCCAGCAAGCCCCACTGGGCGGCGCTTTCCGTGGAAACAATACGCTCCTGACAACCCGGCGCGGCCAAGTCGATGACGCTGGGCACGATGCAAGTGCCGGCGCGGATGGAAAAGAATGCACGCACGGTCGGCGAGGTCAGCGTCTTGCCCTCCGCCTGTCCCACCACCACGGCCAGGCGCTCCGACTGCAGCCGCACCAGAGTACCGAGCGGATAGATGCCCAGACATTTGACGAAAGCGGCAAACAGTTTCGCATCCAGGTGCCCGCCGCGCCAGGCGGCCATGCGGCGCAGCGACTCGGCCGGGCACCAGCCCTGCTTGTATGGCCGGTTCGAGGTGACCGCGTCGTATACGTCACAGATGGCGCCCATGCGCGCATACAAGCTGATTTCGTCGCCACGCAATCCTTTGGGATAACCGCTGCCATCGAGTTTTTCATGGTGGTGCAAGCACACGTCCAGCGCCACCGGATCGATATCATCGACTTCGAGCAGCAAGCGATGGCCGGCCGCCGCATGGGTGCGCACGCAGGAAAACTCCGCGTCGCTGAGGCTGCCAGGCTTGTTCAGGATGGCCGATGGCACAGCCATCTTGCCGATGTCGTGCAACAATCCCGCCAGGCCGGCCGAGCGCACCTGCTCGGGCGCCAACTCCAGCTCCCGGGCCAACGCCGTCATCAGCGCACATACGGCCACCGAGTGCATATAGGTATAGTTATCGGCGGTTTTCAGGCGAGCCAGGCCCAGCAACATGCCGCCGCCCAGCAGCACCGAGGCGGCGATATCATCGACCAACTCGTAGGCATGCCCGACGGGTAGGGCCTTACCCATGCGCGCTTCGTCAAACATCGTTTGCACGGCTTGGCGCGTGCGCTCGATCAACCGCCGGGCATGCGCCATTTGCTCGTCGCGCGACAAGCTGGGCGCGACTTTCGCAACGACGACGTCTATCACATGCGCTTTGGCTTCGGTGCAAACTGCTGCGGCTGCGGCTGCGGCTGCGGCTGCGGGTGCTTCTGGGGGCGGTGCGGCAACGACAACAGGTTCAGGCGGCGCCAGGCCGCGTGCGGTATCGATCCACACTTCGTTCAGCCGGGCCGCCAGGATACGCTCCAGGTCAGCCGGCGATTCGAGCAAAAAAGAACGCTTCCAGAACGGCGTCTCAAGCCAGGAGCGGCCGAGGCGCTCGATATACATACCCAATACCAAGTCGGTACTCGCTATTTTTTTCAGCACGGAGGCTCTCCAGACATTCAGGTTGCGACAGCGCATTGCGTGTGACACATCATACGCTGGAATAAATGATTCAACCAAATATACCACTTTACATTGCACATTCGCAATATATTGGGGATAAACGAACACAAAATAATGAATTTTGATCATTAACACCAATTACATGCCAAAAATAATTAAATTTAACAATTTAATTGACTTTATATTGACACGGGGCAATTTTTTGGGCATGACATGGCTATCGGCGCACATTGGCGCGCGCCATTGAGCGTGGCGAGCCGATGCTCACTGCTGACAACGCCAGCACGCCCAGCAATGCCGTCGGCGCGGCCGGGGGCAGCGTGGCGCGTGGCGCCTAGCGCGGCACGTAACGCCAGCCGGCGCTTTCCAGCATGAAGGTGAGTTCCGTCTTGATGCCATCAGGACGGCTCGGCACGCTCAACTCGGTGTCGCACACCAGGTAACCCGTCTTGCTCTTGACCTCGCACTCGTTGATGCCCTTGACCTGCATGGTGCTCTGCGCCTCCTGCATCTGCACATCCTTGGCCGCTTCCGGATCGCGCGCCACTTCCTCTTTGGCCCAGGCGCGCAACATGGCTTGCGCCTCGGCCGGCGATGGTCCGGCGAACTTGGCGTGCTTGCGCTCGACGCCGACCCAGGTATCGTTATCCTTGCGCAGGGGCAACACTTGAAAGCCATCGCGCATGCCGGCGCGCATGCCCACCAGGCACACCACCTCGCCTGGCACTTCCTGCGATTCGCGACAACCGTGCAAGCTGCTCACCTTGACGCTGATCGGCAGGCTCGATGGCGCCTTCGCTTGTGTCTTGGCCACGCCCGCCTGCACGGCCGCCTGGATTTGTTCCTGCGTGGGCATGGAGGCGGCATGGGCCGGCAAGGTGGCGAACAGGGCGGCAAAGGTCAGGGCGAGAGTCGTCAGGCGCATGGGCATGGGCATGGGCATGGGCATCAAGAGTGGTCGTTAAAGATCGAAAGTCTAGCACTTTGCATAAAAACAGCTGTTTCTGTACAGACATGTTCCCAGCGTCCGGCGCGGGGTGGCTCGCCTCACAGTAAACGGGAGCCTGGCGCAACTGCGGCAACTGCGGCAGCTTGCGCCATTGCGTAGCGTGCCAGCAACTGGCACTGCCAGCCGGCTAAGCGACGCTCAACTCGTCATGCAAGCACCTCTTTATTGCTATGATATCGGGCTGCCGGCGGTACAGCCGGCCACGTCGATACCATATCAATAACGTCGTCATCAGAATCGGGAGTTTGAATGAGTTTACGTCTGCTGCTCTTGGGAGCATTCAGTGCCGCCATGGCCACCACCGCCATTGCTGCAACACCGGCGCTAGCGGCGCCGCGCGGCTTCACCGTCGAAGACATGGTGGCCATGGAACGCGTGGGTAGCCCCGTGCTGTCGCCGGACGCCACGCGCGTCGTCTACACGGTGCGCAGCACCAACCTGGACAAAAACCGTGGCAACACGCAGCTGTGGATGATCGACCTGCGCGCGCCGAACGCGGCGCCACGCCAGCTCACGCGCGGCGAATCGAGCGCCAGCGACCCGCAATGGTCGCCGAACGGCGACGCCATCTACTTCCTCTCGGGCCGTTCCGGCTCCTCACAAGTGTGGCAACTGCCCCTGAACGGCGGCGAAGCGGCCAAGGTCACCGACCTGGCGCTGGACGTCGACACCTACCGCTTATCGCCGCAGGGCGACCGCCTGGCGTTGAGCATGGGCGTCTTCCTCGATTGCGCCGATATCGCCTGCACCAAGAAGCGCTTGAATGAAAAAGCCAGGAACAAGGCGAGCGGCATGGTCTACGACCAGATGTTCGTACGCCACTGGGATAGCTGGGCTGACGGCCGCCGCAACGCGCTGTTCTCGGCGCCCATCGACGCCAGCGGCAAGGTCAGCGCCGAGCCTGTCAGCCTGAGCGGCACCCTCGATGGCGACGCCCCCTCGAAACCGTTCGGCGACAACGGCCAATACCACTTCAGCCCGGACGGCAAGATGGTGGCATTCTCGGTGCGCGTGGCCGGCAGCAAGGAAGCGTGGTCGACCAACTTCGACGTCTACACGATTCCAGCAACGGGCGGCCAGGCGCCGCGCAACCTCACCGCCGACAATCCGGCCTGGGATGCCAAGGCCACCTATTCGCCCGATGGCCGTACGCTGGCCTATGTCGCCATGACCAAGCCGGGCTTCGAAGCAGACCGTTTTCATTTGGTGCTGATGGATGTTGCCACGGGCAAGAAGCGCACCCTGGCCGATGACTGGGACCGCTCCGTGGCCGATTTCCGCTGGACGCCGGACGGCAAGGCTTTCCTGGTCGCCGCCGATGACGTGGGCCAGCATCGCCTGTTCCACATTGACGCGGCCAGCGGCAAGGTCAATGCGCTGACCGGCAAGGGCGCCGTGGGCGACTTCGACGTGCGCGGCAATACCATCGTGCTGGCGCAAGCCAACCTGGCCTCGGGCGCGCAGCTGTACACGCGCAAACTCGACGCCAAGTCGGAGACGGCGCCGATGCTCCAGCTGACGCAGCAAAATGCAGCCGCGCTGGCCAACGTGCGCTTCGGCGAGTACGAGCAATTCTCGTTCGCGGGCGCGAATGGCGAAACCGTCTACGGCCACGTGATGAAGCCATGGAATGCCAAGGCCGGTGAAAAGTATCCGATCGCCTTTTTGGTCCACGGCGGCCCGCAAGGCAGCTTTGGCAACGGCTGGAGCTACCGCTGGAATCCGCAAGTGTATGCGGGCGCCGGCTACGCCACCGTCTTCATCGACTTCCACGGCTCCACCGGCTATGGCCAGAAGTTCACGGACTCCATCAGCGGCGACTGGGGCGGCAAGCCGCTGCTCGACTTGCAGAAGGGCCTGGAAGCGGCCACCAAGAAGTTCCCGTGGCTGGACCGCGAACGCAGCTGCGCACTGGGCGCCTCGTACGGCGGCTACATGATGAACTGGATCGCCGGCAACTGGCCGGACGGCTTCAAGTGCCTGGTCAACCATGACGGCGTGTTCGACAACCGCGGCATGGCTTACGCGACCGAAGAACTGTGGTTCACCGAGTGGGAAAACGGTGGCACTTACTACGACGCGCCAGCCAAGCACGAACAGTTCAACCCCGTCAACTTCGTGAAGAACTGGAAGACGCCGATGCTGGTGGTGCAGGGTGACCTGGACTTCCGCATCCCTACCGCGCAAGCCTTGGGCACTTTCACGGCGCTGCAGCGCCAGGGCATTGCGAGCAAGCTGCTGGTCTTCCCGGACGAGAACCACTGGGTGCTGAAACCGGCAAACTCGCTGTTGTGGCATCACACGGTGCTGGACTGGCTCAATACGCATACTAAAAAGTAAGCCTGGCGCAAAATAACAAAGCCGCACAGTTCGCACTGTGCGGCTTTTTTTCATCGGTCAAACTGCATCAATACGCCATCAATACGCAGCGAGCGCCTTGGCGAACTTCACGATCCACAAACGGCTAGGACGCTCGCGGTCGTCGCCGCGCGCCACGCGGATACTGTTGGCAGCGTTGCAGCCGACCGCGCTGCTGGTGACGATGGCGCCGTTCGCATCAACCGTGCACTTGGTCACGTCGGCGTCTGCTACTTCCATGCCATTGGCGTCAAAGATCTTGGTTTTCAGGCCGAAGTCGTTGTCGTTGGCCAGCGCGATGGTGGAGTCATCGATCAGGGTCAGGCCTTCGGCCTTTTCCGCCGCCCAGCCGATGGCGTTCAAGTCCAGTAGCAGGGTTTTCTTGAGCGGCGTGACAGCAGCCCAATCGGCGCCGTTGACGGCTGCGCCACCCATGCTGCTTTTTTCCAGGTCGGACGTCGTCGCGTTGAAGGCGGCGGCCGCGATATCGGTAGCGCCCTTCAATTCGACCAGCATCAGCTTGTTGAAGACCTTGCCCGAAGGTGCAGCACCTTGCTCGATGACGAGGAACTTGCCGCCGCCCAGCGCCACCATGTCGCCCAGCTTGGCGTTGCCCGTGCGGCCATCCTGGTAATCGGCGCCATTGAGCGGATACGCATACATCTTGCCGCTGCTGCCCGTCGTCGGATCGAATTCGATCCAGCGCGTGAAGCGGGCGAAGCGTTCGACCTGTTCATTCTTCTTCGTCACCGTGTACGGCGCACTGCCGTCCGACAAGGGGCTTTGCAGGAAGGCATACAGCTTGTCGTTGCTGGTGTCGAGTGTCATGCCTTCCATGCCGCGATTCGCGCGGCGCTTGGCGAACAGCGCCGGCAAGCCCTTGCCCGGCTCGTACTTGGCCTGGATGACGCCCGTGGCGGCATCGATCTTGATGATGAAGGGGCCGTATTCATCGGACACCCAGAGCACATTGCGCTTCGCATCGACAACGATGGCTTCCGAATCGAGACCGCCCGCATTGAAGACAGCCTTGCCGGTCGCGTCGAACTTCATCGCATCCATGACGGGAATTTCGGCCGAATTGCCGACCTCGCCGATGGGCACGGGCAAGCCCGAACTGTTGACGCTGGCCGATACCTTGATCGGCGTGCTCGCTGTCAGCATGGCGCCATTTTTGCCCACCGTGATCACGCCGAACGAAGGGGTAAAACTGGGCGACGGGAAGATCTTGCTACCGCTGCTGCCCTTGCCCGATGGGTCAGGTACCTGCGGGCCATCGCCGTTCGGTCCGCGATCCGTCAAACCATAGAATTCCAGCTCGCCAGCGGCGTTCTTGCCCTTGTAAGCCAGTCCCGAGCCATACGACGGCAGGAAGCCTTTCGGGAATTCGCCCTTGATCTTGACGTTCGCGCCTTCGTACGGCACATAGTATTTGTCGGCCGCCTGGATCTGGTAGCGCGTCACGGTGACTTTTACTTCACCCACCGGGTTGGCCTGCGTCAGCGCTTCATTCACGGGCGCGCCCGCCTTGGAAGCGAGCGTATCTTCAAAATGCTCGCGCACGAGGGTACGGCGCTCGGCATCGACCGTGCGGCTGGCGAATTTGCCACCCACGCTGCTCAAGTGTGCGGCCAGGGCCGCGTTAAAAACGGCCGGGGCGCCAGCAAAGTCGAGCGTCTTGCCGGCCAGCGCCGTCTTCACTTCGGCCGTCAGCTTGATGCCATTCGACGGATCGCTGTCCTCATCGAGCAGTTGCAACGCCAGCAGGCGGTTGACGACCTTGTCGTCGGCGACATTCGTGCTGGCCGCCAGCGCCAGCGGCGTGACGATAGCGCCACATGGCGCCGAACCCAGGGCCAGGGCGCCGATACTGAACGCTAGCGTATCGCCGGGGTTGCAAATGAATTCGCCCTTGGCATTGGTGCTGGCCTTGACCGCACTGCCGGCCACGTAATCGAGGCCTTCCACCGCGCCGTCGAGGAACACGCCCGTCTGCGCCACGGGCTTGGCCGGTTCCGCCGGCGTATTATCGCTGCCGCCGCAAGCGGACAGGCACAGGCTGGCGGCAATGGCCAACAGGGTCAGTTTCGGGGTCGACGTTACAGCATTGTTCATGCATTCCTCGGCTAGGGTGAAATTCAATCCTGCAGAGTAACTGGCCAAAGTGACAAGCCCATGACAGCCTTCACGCCAGTGGCGTATCCGCGACAAGCCGATGCCGCCAGAACGGTCATCGGCCTGGCACCGGAACGCCTTGGGCGTGACGCCTTTCACCTGCCGGTAGCGGCGCTTGAAGTTAGCCCCGTCATTCAATCCCACTGCGTAACAGACGTTGCTGACATAAGTGTCCGTCTGCTCCGGAGCAGTATGTGCAAGCGTATCGATATGCAGTAAAAACAACACTCTGAAGGAAAGTATTGTCACTTATTCGTTTTGTGTCAGGCCGCCTAAAAAAGCGCTGCTAGACTTGGTTTGCGGCATTAGACCGTCTGCGCTCGCCGTCCCCCGGGGAGGCCAGCGCTACCAACCACATTATTTTGGAGAACGCATGAATCGCCCTGCATTGCAAACTTTAGCTGCCTTACTTCTGGCCATCACCAGCGCTTCCGTCATCGCCGACCCCATGTATCCATCCGACGCCGAAGGCTTCCACGGCTACCTGCGCGCCGGCGCCGGCAGCAATACCTCGGGCGACGGCGGTTCGCAAGGCTGCTTCGGCCTGGGTGGCAACACCATGAAATACCGTCTGGGCAATGAGTGCGATGCCTACGCGGAATTCGGCTACACCAAGTCCGTCGCCAAGTCCGGCGGCGTGAACTACCTGGCCACCATCTGGGTCAACGCCTATGCACCGAATTCCGATTTCGGCGACAACAAGCTCGGTATCGTCAAGGCTTATGTCGAAGCACAAGGACTCGATTTCCTGAACGGCGGCACGGCCTGGGTCGGCAAACGCTTCTACTACCGTCCCGACATCCACATGCTCGATATGCA
>AHHB01000028.1 GCA_000242815.2 Janthinobacterium lividum PAMC 25724 | reverse complement strand
CAGCAGACACCAGCAGCGTTCCGCCGCCACTGCTGCCGTCGCCGCTCACGTACAGCCCCGCCACCCGGTCGATATCCGTGCGGCTGGAACTGTTGCCTCCAACGCTGCTGCTGGCACTTTGCGTGGTGCTGGCAATATGGATGTCGCGCCCGGCAGTGGCGATCAACTCACTGTTGGCCGAGATGGTGCCGCCGATATTATTCAGATCATTCCTGGCAGCCACGGCGACCGCGTCGCCGTGCAGGCGGCCACCCATGTTTTCCACATTGTCCGCCGTCAGTTGACCACGCTGCGCCCGGCAATCGTGCCGCTGTTGCTCAGGTCGCCCGACAGATTGATATTGATGTCCTTGCCAGCCAGCAATGCTCCGCTACCGTCCAGGTCCCCGTCGCGCAGGCGCAGATAAATTTGCGGCACCAGCGCTTTCTGCACCGAGCCATCGGGTAGCGTCACGTCGCGTTCCACCAACCAGACGATATCGCTCGTCAGTGCCGCCATTTGCTCGGCCGTCAAAGCAACGCCCGGATGCAGATTATAGTTCTTGGCATGTGCCACACCAGCGTCCATCAAGGCACGGTATTGCTGCTCGTCGCTCGTATAGTCGCCGACAAAGCGCAGGCCCGTCAATTGCGCCACCTGTTCGCGGATCAACTTTTGCTCGTAAAAGCCGTCGCCCAAGCGTTTTTGCGTCACCGACGGGTCCACCTTGACTTGATTGAGCAGATAGTCCGACCCGGTCCACTCGCGGAAGCTGGCAAAGCGCGGATCAGTCTCGACCAGGTAACTCGACGACAGTGACGGCATGGTGCGGAACAAGCTGACATTGGGCAGCGTGACCGGTGGACTGCTGGTGCGCACGAACTGCGCGCGGCCGGAAGCGTTCGTGAGCGCCACCTGCGCGATACCGGCCAGGCGCGCCTGGCTCGGCAAGCCGCCTAGGCCCGTAGCCTGCGCGGCGGTGCCGGATGCGTTGCCTATGCTGGTGCTGCCAGCCGTCGCCAAGTTGGCCTGGCCCTGCTGATCCGAACCTGTCACGGTAGCGGCAAGCGCGCCTGACACTGCACGAATGAATCCCCCGTGGCCGGCTTGGCCGATGCGGTCCGTGCTATCAGCTGCGGCTGTACCGCCGACATGCTTCAAGTCTTGGGCCATGGCGCCCATTGTCGCCGTACCAACCGTGATGGCGCCTGGGTAAGCACTATTCGGGCCATTGCCTTGTTGAACCGCATCGACTGCGCTACTGGCGATGTTGCCGACAGTGCCGCCCTGGCCGGCCCCCGCCGTCCGCGCTGTTCCATTCGGGCCACTGCCGCCACTGGCCGCACCGGCCTGGCGACCAGCCGCATTATCAACCCCGGCCAGGCCTGCCAGTACGCTGACGATGGCCTTGCTTTGCACCTGCGCGCTGGCCGCGCCGGCCGCGCTGGTGGACGCATTCACGCCGCCGGTCGTGGCGCTGGACAAGCTGGTACCACTACCCTGCGGCGTGGCGAACTGTTCTTCCCGCGCAACGTTCAACGATATAGTTTCAATTTTCTGCGCAGGTGCATATGCGATTGAGCTTTTTCCAGTTACATCCCGTCCTTTCTTTCTATCGCGCCGGTACGAAGTCGCTGTTCCCGTTTCATTGGTGATTTTCTGGCCCTGCGTCTGTCCATTCTTGATGCGGCTGCCCTGCATATCCAGCAGGCCGCCAGCGATGATATGGCTGTCCTCGTTGGCAACCAGGTCGGCACTGATGGAGATGTTCCCGCCGGCAATAATGCGCCCCGGGTCAGAGCTGACAATCTCGCTCTGGCGCGACGTGCGCGTGGTCTGGTACAGCGTCCATTTTTCATAATTGCCATCTGGCGTGCGCAAATGCAGCGACTCGTCGTCATAGGTCGCCACGCCCGGCGTGCCCGAGACATAGCGTTTCGCTGCACCGGCCCCCTGATACTCGGTCACATACTCCTGTTTCGTCGATGAGGCCATTTCCACCTGAATATGCCGATTCAGATTATTGACCTGGGCAGCGCTCAGGCTCAGGCTGCCCAAAGCTTCGATGGTGGCGCTGGCGTTATTCAATACCGCCGCGCGTCCGTTCGCCTGACGATTGCCGTCAAGACTGCCGCCGATAGACAGGGTGTTGGCACTGAAAATGAGCGCGTGTTCAAAGTTATTAATGGTTTGTGCGCCAATTTGCAGATCGTTGCGCGCGGCGATGCTCGCAGCGACGCCATTTTCCACATCATTGTTCAAGGTCCCGGCAGCAATACTGAGCTGGTCACCATAGATGCGTCCGGTGCCCATGTTATGAATAATGTTTGCATTAATCTCGGTAGCGACACCGTCGATGACACCCCGATTCACCAGCAGAGTGCCGGCACTGAGGCGCGTAATGGTTGCGCTGATATCGCCGTAAGCCGTGTTATCGATGTTGGCATTGGTGCGCAGGGTCAATGTTCCACCCGCGCGCACTTTGCCCATGTTCAGGAAGTCGCCACCGGTGGCGATGCCAAGGTTACGATTGGCGACCAGCTCCGCGCCAGCGCCATGGCTATAGCCACCGCTCAGATCCAGGTTCATGTCCAGTTGCGACAACAGGCGTCCATCGCCCGTCAGACTGGCGGCGCGCACATCGGCCAGCGCGCCGGCAATCACCGTCCCCTCCGTATTTGTGATGGCAAGACTGCGGCTTGCCGCCTGATCGGCCACGCTTAACGCCCTCCCGGCGCTGGCCAGACCTTGTGTATTATCAAAGACACCTGAGCCAACGATATCCAGATTGCCATCGGTGCGCAGCGCTCCCGCCCGATTGCTCAGCGAGGCCGTCGTCAGGCTGGCGTCAATCGCCTCGACACCCTGGTTACTGCCTTGCGTCGTGCTGTTGTCGATGGCAGCCGCCGTCAGGCTGAGCGTGGCACCGGAGCGTATCAATCCATTCCGGTTGTCGATGCTACCGGGGGTAGCGAACGACATATTCCCCACCACCTGTATCTGGCCATTCTGGTTATCCAGGCCAGCGCCGGACAACGCCAGGCTGGCTTGGCCCACGATCTGCCCACCCGCATTGTTGATCAAACCGGTGGTGCCGCTGATCGCCCCTGCCGCACCGAAATAGCCTGCCGTGTTGTTCCAGCTGCCTGTCGACAGGACGGCATCGCCGCCGCTGACGATGCCACCGGCATTGCCCTGGTTGCGCGCGGCATAGGCGCCTGCGCTACCGTTGCTGAGGACCTGGCCGCGCGTGTCGATCCGCAGACCGGCGCCAGACTGCAACAGGCCGCCGTCATTTGTCAACGGGCCGGAGTACACGCTCAGCGTCTGGCTGGCGGCAATGGTGCCCAGATGGTTATCCAGCGCCCATAGGCCCGTATCGATCCGAATATTCTTGCCGACAATCGTACCGGCAGCGCCTTGTCCGGCAGCGACCGTATTGCTCAGTGCAGTACTCTGGAGCGTGTTGTCGCCAGCGGCCTGCAGCGTACCGCTGTCGTTTGTCAGGACCCCACCGCTGACGAAACTCAAGTTACCTTGTACCGTAGCAATCTTGCCACCGGTATTGTCGAGGGACCCTGCCGCCAGATCGAGGTTGCCGGTCGCGGCCAGCAAGCCGCCCTCATTGCGCAGCGCCTGAACCACGCTGGCATTGAGGGTACCGCCAGCGGTCATTTTTCCGCCTTGGTTCAGCAATTCTCCCACCGCTGCCGTGAAATTGCCGCCAGCTGCAATCACACCACTATTGCTATTGTCCAGCGTACCACCACCGCGAATATCCAAGCTACCGCTGCCAGCCGCCTGCAGCGTGCCACCCTGGTTATTCAACGAGTAGGCAGCGATGCTGGTACTGCCATTGCTGGCGATAGTGCCGCCGCGGTTATCCAGGCTCTGGCTGGCGCCGATAGCGGTCTGTCCGAGGCCCAGCTGGGTAATATTTCCTTGACGATTATCGAGCGTACCGGACGAGATCGTTACCTGCTGTGCGATGGTGCTGGCATTGCGATGGTCAAGCGCCGTCGCGGAAATGTCCAGACTGCCATTCGAGGTGATCTGGCCCCGCTGGCCGCTGATCTGGCCTGCATGCATCGTCAGTGTCCCGCTACCCGCATGTTCGATCTTGCCGTCCGTATTTGCCAACACGCCTGCGTTCAGGTTCAGATTGACACTGTTGACGGCGATGCGTCCGCCTGTGTTGTCGAGCATCCCTCCAGGCGAAGTGAGGTTGAGCGAACTCGCGCCATCGCCCGTCTGGATGATGCTGCCCTGCACATTGCCTAGGTTCGCCACTTGCACTGTCAATTGACCTGCACTGACCTGGCCGCGACCGTTCTCCCAGCGCTGGCCATATTGATTGGCGGCATGGACGTCGAGTGTACCGGGGGTCGTTACCACGGCACCGCTGGTGGAGACGTCACCCGCGCTCGCATTCAACGCGATGTTCGACGCACTGGTCTGGCTGCCCGCCACATCCACCGCAGCACCGCTGAAAATCATGTTACCCGCGGCCAGATTCTGACCGGATGCGCGCAAGGCCTGGCCCGTCGTCACGTTCAGATTGCCCGTGGCCAGCAAACTGCCATCAGCCTTGACGCCCGCCGCCAGCAAACTCGACGCGGAACCGGACAAGCTGCCGGCATTGATCGTGTTGTGTCCTTGTGCCAGGATAGTGCCGGTATTGCTGACATCGCCCGATGCACGCAAAGTCTGGTTGGCACCCGCATACAGGCTGCCGCTGTTGACGACGTTGGCGGCGACCGTAATCAGATCGATACTGGCAAACACCTTGCCGCCAGTATTGTTCAGGTCGCCGATAGCCAGCTCCGCGTTGCCATCTAGCGCCTGGATCTGGCCGCGCGTATTATCCACTGCGCCCCCGCGTAGTGTCAGCTTGCGCCCACCCAGAATATTTCCGTCAGCATTGTTCAAAGCGTTACTGGCGTTCACGCCGAGATTCTGTGCCGAAACAAGGCGGCCACGGTCATTGAGTAGGGTCGCCGCTTCGACCTGCACATCGCCATTGCCCTCGATTTTGCCGCCGCTATTGTCCAGGCTGCGCGTGGCGACGATGCTCGCCAGGTCGGTGCCCAACTGCATGATTTCACCCTGACGATTGTCCAAGACACCGCTCGTCACCATCACCTGGCGCGCAATTGTGCTGGCATTGCGGTGATCGACATAATCGGCCGCCATGCCAAAAGCACCGTTGCCCGTAATCTGGCCCCGCTGGCCGTACAGATTCGTGGCGCGGATCGCCAGCGTGCCCTTACCTGCATGCTCGATCTTGCCATCCACATTCGTCAGGTCGCCCGCCTGCAGGCGCAAGTTGGCGCTGTTGACGGCGATGCGCCCGCCCGTATTGTCCAGCTTGCCCATTTCGATGAGCGTGTCGCCAGCGCCCGTCTGTATCAAGGTCCCCCTGGTGTTGTCCAGGTTGGCAACACGCAGGGAAAGTTGTCCAGTACTCAGGCTGCCGCCCTGGTTGACCAGTGCCTGCCCGTTGGCGGCATTGGCCGTGATGGCCAGCAAGCCATTGGTCGACACGATCGCCTTGCTGGTCGTCACATTGCCCGCCAAGGCCGTCAAGCCGATATTCGCCGCGGTAGTCTGGCTGCCGCCCACGTCGACCGATGCGCCCGTCATCTGCAACTGGCCGGCCGCCATGTTCTGGCCATCGGATTGCAAGACGCCACGGGCTGTCACCGTCAGGTCACCGGCCGAGGCAAAGCTGCCATCGGCGCGCATGCCTGCCGCCAGCAAACCGTTACCGCTGAGCTGTCCTGCCGTGATCGTCGTATTGCCAAGGGCGGCCAGCGAGCCCGTATTGCTCAGCAAGCCACCGATATCGAGCGTCTGCTTGCCCCCCGCATACAGCACGCCAGCGTTCAGCACGTCGCCGGCGACCTTGGCCGTGATATCCGTGCCCGCGCTGACGGTGCCTTGTGCATTGCCTAGGCTGGCTGCATCCAGGCTCAAGGCGCCGGTGCCCGCTTGCAACAAGCCGCGCGTGTTGTCGATGGCGCCGCCCAGGTGCAAATCGGTCGTCGCCGCGATCACGCCGTCGGTATTGACGAGCGCACCAGTGCTGACAAGATCGGCGGAAGTGGCCGAGGTAATCTTGCCCTTGGTATTGTCCAGGCTACCGATCTGCACCGACAACACGCCATTGCCGGCGATTTCACCACTCGTATTGTCCAGTAATCCTGTGACGGCGAGCGTCATACCGCCCGCGCCCGTCTGCAGCAAATGGCCGCCCCGGTTGCTCAGGCTGTCTGCTTGCACGCTCAGGGTAAGCCCCGTCGTGGTGGCGTTGGCATGGTCAAACAGACCGGCATTGAGATCGACGGCGCCATTGCCGATGATGCTGCCGCCGGCGCCCTGCAAATTGGCCGCCGTGATGGCCAGCGTGCTAGCACCCGCATGCTCGATCTTGCCGCCCACATTCGTCAAGGTGGACGCGTCCAGGGTCAAATTATTGCTATTAACAGCGATGCGCCCGGCGCTATTGTCCAGTTTTCCTGTCTGGATGACGGTGTCGCCCGTGCCCGTCTGGATCACGCTGCCCTTGGCATTGTTGAGCTTACCCACGTGCAGATCGAGTTGGCCGGCGCTGAGTTGTCCTTCCGTATTGCGCAAGGTATCTTGCGCATGGACCGTCAAGACGCCGATCGTGCTGACCACGGCTTTATTGTTCGTCACATCGCCCTGTGTTGCCGTCAAGCCGATGTTCGCGGCGCTGGTCTGGCTGCCGCTGATATCGAGTGTGGCGCCTGCTAGGACGGCATTGCCTGCTGCCAGGTTCTGGCCATGCGCGACCAGCGTTTGTGTTGTGCTGATCGTCAGGTCGCCCGACGTGCCCAGCTTGCCATCGGCCTGCATGCCCGCGCCGATCAGGCTGCTTGCGCCGCTGTCGAGGCTGTTGGCTGTTAGGCTGGTGTTGCCCTGTGCCGCGATGACGCCCGTGTTGATGATGGCGTCGCTGGCGTTCAAAGTCTGATTGCCAGCCGCATACAGGCTGCCGGTGTTGTTCAAGGTATCGAGCGTGGTGTTCAGGTTGGCGCCGGCAAACACGCTGCCCGCGTTATTGCTCAGCTTGCCAACCTTCAAGGTCGCATCGCCCGCCACGGCTTGCAGTTGACCCTTCGTATTGTCGATGTCGCCACCGCTCAATGCCAGATTGCGGCCTGCCGCGACCGTGCCTTGCGTGTTGTCCAGGCTGCCGATGTTCAACTCGGCGTCCTGCGCCGCCACGATACGGCCCGTGCTGTTCAGCAAGATAGCTGCTTTGACCAGCGCATCGCCATTGCCTTCAATCTTGCCGCCCGTGTTGTCCAGTTGGCCGGTAGCCGCCACCGTCATCAGGCCAGTGCCCGTCTGCGCCAGGCTACCGCTGCGGTTGTCCAGGCTGCCTGCGTTGACCGTCAGCTGATTGGCGATGGTGGTGGCATTACGGTGGTCGAAGGCAGCCGCCGTGATGTCAAGCTTGCCATTGCCCGTGATCCTGCCGTGCTGGTTGTTGAACTGGCCCGCGTGGATGGCCAGAACGCCCGTACCTGCGTGCTCCAGCTTGCCATTGATATTCGTCAATACCGTCGCGTTGAGGGCCAGGTTATGACTGTTGACGGCGATGCGGCCGGCTGTGTTGTCCAGCTTGCCAGTGGTGATGACGGTGTCGCCCGTGCCCGTCTGCACAATCTCGCCGCTGGCGTTGTTCAGATTGGCGACGTTCAGCTGCAACTGACCGGCCGCCAGCTGGCCCTGGCTACTCACCAGTGACTGGGCGTTAGTCGCGTTGGCCGTGATGGCCAGCACGTTGCTGGCGGAAATAACTGCCTTGTTCGCCAGCACGTCGCCGCCGCGCGCGGTGATATCGATATTTGCCGCGCCCGTCTGGCTGCCCGACAAATCGACCGAGGTCCCCGTCAGAACGACGCTGCCCGCCGCCAGGTTCTGGCCGCTTGCTTGCAAGACGCCATCGGCATTGATGGTGAGATCGCCTGCCGTGCCCAGGCTGCCATCGGCTTTGATCCCCGCGCCCAGCAGGCCGCTGCTGGTCACTTTGCCGGCCGTAATATGGGTGTTGTAGACGGAGGCAATGGAGCCGCTGTTGTTCAGCACTCCGCCCACCGTCAATTGCTGGTTGCGGCCCGCATACAGCAGGCCGGCATTGTTCAGGTCACCACTCACTTTTGCCGTCAAGTCCGTGCCCGCGCTGACCGTGCCCTGCTGGTTCAGCAGGCTGGCCGCCGTCACCTCCAGCGCCCCCGTGCCCGCCTGCAGCAGACCGCGCGTGTTGTCCAGCGCAGCACCAGCAAGCTGCAGGTCGGTGGTTGCCGCCAGCACGCCATCGGTATTATTCACAGCCCCCATGCTGGCGACAGACGCCGCAGCCGTGGACGTGATGCGGCCCTTGCTGTTGTCGAGCACGCCTGCACGTACCTGCACGCCGCCATTGCCACCGATCTCGCCGCCGCTGTTATCGAGCTGCCCCGTCGTGGCCACCGTCATCGCCGCATTGCCCGTCTGCAGCACATGGCCACCACGGTTGCTCAGGCTGTCAGCCTGCAGCGTCACTTGCTGCCCCACCGTGCTGGCATTGTCATGCCGCATGATGCCCGCGTCGATGCGTACCAGGCCGTTGCCGATGATGCTGCCGCGCTCGCCATCGAGCGTTGCCGCTTGGAGCGCCAGCGTGCCAGTGCTAGCGTGCTCGAGCTTGCCATCCGTATTGATTAGTTTGCCAACGTCCACGGTCGCATTCGCGCTGTTGACGGCGATGCGGCCACTGGTGTTGTCCAGCACGCCTACCGGCGTGCTCAACACGATGCGCGTATCGCCGGCGCCCGTCTGCACCACAGTACCGCGGCGGTTGTCCAGGTTGCTCAGTTGCAAGTCCAGCTGCCCCGCGCTCAGTTGCCCCTGTTCATTGAGCAGGGTCTGGCTCGCATGCGTTCCCGCCGTCACCGCCAAGGTGCCCGGCGTCGTCACCATTGCCTGGCGCGTCAGCACATCGCCCTGTGTCGCCATCAACGCGATGTTCGCTGCGCCCGTCTGGCTGCCCGTCAAGTCCAGCGCCGCGCCGCTCAAGGCCAGCTGGCCCGCCGCCAGGTTTTGTCCCTTGGCAAGCAGCGCCTGTGCCGTCGTCACGCGCAAATCGCCCGTCGCCAGCAAGCCGCCATCGGCTTTAACGCCCGCGCCCAGCAGGCTCGATGCCGAACTGTCCAGGCTGACCGCCTGGATCGTCGTATGGCCTTGCGCCGCGATTACGCCCGTGTTCACCATGGCGCCCGTCGCATTGAGCGTTTGATTCGAGCCCGCGTACAGGCTGCCGCTGTTGTCGACCTTGCCAGCCGCAATCGCCAGATCCCCCGCCGCAAACACGCTGCCCGCCGTATTGTGCAAATCTCCGATGGCCAGGCTGGCAGCACCGGATACCGCCTGGATCTGGCCGCGCGTGTTGTTCACGTCACCGGCATTCAAGGTCAAGGAAAGTCCAGCAGCCAATACACCGCTCGTGTTGTTCAGGCCCCCAACCACTTTCATGTTGACGGCCTGCGCTGCGGCAATGCGGCCATGTTCGCTCAGCACACTGGCCGCCGACAGGTCAAGGCTGCCGTTGGTTTCCAGCCTGCCGCCGCGATTATCCAGACCCCGCGCAACATGCACTGTTGTTTGTTCGGCCCCCGTCTGAATCAGGCTGCCACCGCGATTATCCAGCGTACCAGCTTGCACAGTCAGATGCCTAGCCAGCGTTGTCGCCTCGCGGTGGTCCACTGCGTCAGCCGCCAGAGCAAGGTCGCCATTGCCAGTTATCTGTCCGCGCTGGTTTGCCAGCGAGGCGGCATGGATAGCAAGGGCACCCGTGCCCACATGTTCGATCTTGCCGTCTGTATTGACCAGCGTTGCCACATCCACAGTCAGGTTGTGGCTATTGGTGGCAATCCGTCCAGCACTATTATCGAGCTGACCAAGCAGACGAAGCGCAAGGTCGCCTTCGCCAAGTTGCAAAATCTGGCCGCCCACATTCGATATGTCATGCGCAGCAATACTGAGCTCTCTGCCAGTTGCCTGAGCGCCATCGGTACGCAACAAACGCGTGGCTTGCAGCGCCAGCGTGTCGCGCGCGGCCAGCGTGGCGTGAAGGGCATCGAGGTCTCCCTGGCTTGCCATGGCAGAAAGCTGCCTGGCCGACAGCTTAGCCCCGGCGAGATCCACTGCGGTTCCCGCAATCCGCATCGTGTCTCCTGCGGCACCGATACCATGGATACCTACGCCGGCATTTGCCTCGACGGTCAAATCACCCGTTGCACGAAGTATATTGTCAGCATTCAGGCCAGCAGCCAAGACCGCACCGGCGGCTGAATCGACGCGGCCGCCCCCACGCAGCACAGTATTGCCAGCAGCAGCGATCAAGCCGCTGTTGTTGATATCGCCGCCGCTGGAAATGCCGGTATCGCCTGCAGCATAAATCGTGCCGGAATTTTGCAGATTATCTGCTGCACTAGCCTGTACCTGGCCGCCTTCGCCACCGGACTGAATATAGCCACTGTTGCTGATCCAGCCATCCGAATGCAGAACCACATTACCCACCGATGCGGCCACGGTTCCGGCGTTACGCGTCCCGATACCGGCCTCGGTGCCTACCAGTGTGATTTTTCCAGCATACATGCCGCCCAACTGGGCGACGTCCAGTGCAAAAGCAGGCCTCACGCTATCGGCAGATGCGGCAGCCTCGACCGCATGATTTACATCTATCCGGTTCGCGCCCGTGACGACCCGCAGATCGTTGGCCCATATGCCAGCATTCACTTGCACCGCCCGCGCCAGAATGGCCGTGTAATCGCTTTGTGACGTGTCCAGTCCCCTGCCGCTGACGGTGACCACGCCCCGCTGCACCACATAGCCGTCAAGATTGCCGCCATTGACGATGGGGGAACCAGTCGTCAACGTCACGCGGCTGGCATTAATAAAGCCGCCGCCATCCACCGCTACCCCGGCAGGATTGGCGATGATGACCTCTGCGCGTTGCCCCGCCACCTCGACATAACCACGCAACTGGCTAGGATTGGCAGAGTTGACTTCGTTCAGGATGACGCGCGCGCTGCCACCGGCAAGCCAAGGATTGCCTTGCACCCAGCCCCCGGTCTGGGTTTGCGTATTGCTGCGGCTGTTATTTAGTATGACGCCATTGCTTTGCACGTCGAATTGGCTATAGGTATTGCGCGACACGCCAGCCCCGCTGGGCGTCTGGATATTAACTTGCGGTATGCCGTTTGCCGTCTGCAGCACGGTGGGACGCTGGCCTCCGGGGGCATTGCGATCGGCCACGACCTGACCTTGCGCGGCACCGGTCACAAAAAGCAGCATGCCCAAGGCACTGAACACCGCAAGGCAGGCCGGCCGCAACGTTGCCAGCGTCAACTCTGCGCCACCCCCTCCTGCACCATCGTTCATGACACTTTCGCCACCAGGGGCCTTGCCTTGCGACGTGGCATTCTCGCCCACCACTATCAATTGGCCACGGCGCTGATTGAATATGATGCGGTACAGGTGCTTATTCATGGATTCTTCTCGTTTGAGAACACCTAACAAAACCTGCTGCGCTAGGCGTTATAAATATTTAAATGGGTGTCGTTTTGACGTAATGGGCATGCATCGGCCTGGCGCGCCACCAACTGGCAGCCTGCGCCTTGGAAACTGCGCAGCCGCGCGATGTCTTTACCTGCAAACCCGTCTCGTCTCCCTTGTGATACAAAAACCGGTAACAGGATTCGGAGAGGCGGGTGGAGACTTCGCGTACGAACGATGCCGTGTGCCCAAATGGAGCGACCCATTCCGTAATCCACATGCGGTCGCCACTATTCCAATCTTCCGGGCGCATCAGGGAGTGGCTGCCATCCGCCAGGTAGCGACTTTCGGCATCGGCATCGAAATTTGCCCAGGCCACGTATGCCACCGGCTGCTGAACGCCATCAAGCGACGCCGACGCCAGCATGAACTGCTGCCGTTTAATCGGATTCAATAAAGTCTGACTAAACGAGGCCAGCGGCAGATTGCGATGACTCTTGGAATGCATGCAAAGCCATGCCAGCGCGCCAAATAGTTCTGCTTCGCTGTGGCCTGGCAAGCCCAGGGCGGGGGCGATGATGTCCAAAGAAGATATATTCATAGTGCCTAAGAAATGACTAAAAGCTCGAGTTCAAATTGAAGCCGGCCGTATGGCCAGCAGTGCGGAACAGCTCCGGTTTGCGCACGGGCCAGCCGACAAAGGCGTCGTACTGCACGCCCAGCCACTGGCCGCGCAGGCCGACAAAGCCGCCCGTTAGGCGCCGCGTGATCAGCCATGCTGCGGACGGCCCCGCCACTTCGCCATGGTCGAGGCCCGCATACGCTTGCTGGCCGCTGTTGCCCAGCGGCACGCCGACTTCATTGCGCAGCAGCCAGCCCCGCTCGGCCGACAGGCTGCTTTCGCCGTCGTAGCCGCGCACCGTGTAGCGTCCGCCGATGGCGAAGCGGTCTTGCGGCACCAGCGGCGTGCGGTTGTGCTGCATGCGCCAGCTGCCCGAGTAGCGCAGCGGCTGGCCGGCCAGCGTGAACGGCGCCGACAGGGCCGCATCGGCCAGTATTAGTTTGAAACGCGAACTGCCTTCGCCAAACGCTTCCTCGGGCGCCGCCAGCGCATGCATCGCGCCCGTGCCGCGCCGGTATTGCAAATTCAAGTCCAAGGTCGCCTGGCCCAGGAATTCGCGGTGGCCGATGCCGATTTCCCAACCGGCCATGCGGCGGCGCTGCACTTCCACTTCTGTGTCATCGATGAAGTTTTGCGCCGCGCGCTGCCAGCCGCGCAGGGAAACCGTCGTCTTGCGCGAGGCATCGCGGTAGACCAGGCGCGACAACTTGACTTCGCGGTTCTGGCTGGCGCCGCTGTAGTTGTAGTCCTGGCTGATGCCGGCCACGGACTGGTGGTAATGGCTGTCGCTGACCGTGAAAGCCAGCAGCCAGTAGGCGTAGGGAATCGAATAGTGGGCCACCATGCCGCCCGTGCCGCGCGGGCCGTGGCGGTTGCCGTCGACGTTCTGGTTCAGGCTCAGGTAAAACAGGTCGTTCAGGGTAAGCCAGTGGTCATACGACAGGGTTACGCTGCCCTGCAGCTTGCCGGTCGAGCGTGAACCGCCATCGTCGAGGCCCAGCGCCAAGCGGAATGGCAAGCCCTGCTTCCATTGAATCTGCAAGTCGCTCTCGCCCGGCTTGGCGTTGCCGCCCTCGGCCGGCATGATCTGGATATCGGCTTCGGCCGTCGGCACGCGCTTGAAGTTTTCCAGCGCCTGTTCCGTGTCGCGCACGTTGAGCAAGTCGCCCGGGCGCGCCGGCACGGCATTCCACCAGGTGGCACGGGGATTGGTGCCGGGCGCAAAGCCGACCTGGCGGATGCGCCCCGGTATCAGGCTCAGGGCCAGCGTGCCACGGCTCAGGTCCTGCGGCTCGGCCAACACGCGCGTGGTGACATAGCCGCGCGCGATGATGGCGTTCTGCAGCCGCCCCATCAGTACATTGATGGCCTGCGTGCCCAGGCAGCGCCCCTGCGGTGCGTCAGGCGCGCCCAAGTCATCGCGGCTGGCGGCGGCCAGCGCCCACTGGAACTGCGCGCTGCCCTCGCCCCGCAATACAAGCTGATCAATCGTAAAGCATGGCGATTCACCAACAGCCAAGCGGTTGGCGGCCACGGCAACAGGTGCCCCGAGCAGGCGCACGTCGGGATTGCGCTCCTGCTGCTGGCGCAGGAGGCGCTCACGTTCTTGCTGGCGGATTAATTCTTGGCTGGCATCGTCGCGCTGGCTGATGCCAGGCGTAGTGGGAAGGGGCGGCGCGATTTCAGTACGGGTCTGCGCGGACACGGTGGCACACAAGGTGCCACTTAATAAAAATACACCGCACCATGGCGTCAAGCGCAGGTGCATATGTTGCCTTAAGTAATTATTTACGTAAGGAAAGTATAAATTAATTATTTCTATTCAGCAACTATATTTATTTCTTGAGAACTCTATCGTCTTGGTAACTGTTATTCAACTCACACATTATCACTAGTAAAAATATGAGAATCGAGGGTCGGCCGAGATTCGTGCAAAATTACCAAAATCCCATCATGACAAACGAATATATTGCAGTACCTTCGTTCACACTGCACGTTGGAGAGGTGATCGATCCGACCAACACCAATCGTGACCTATATGCCAACAAGGGTTATGTAGACGGCATGCGTGAGATGCGCCTCAAAAGGCAAGGCTCGCGTACGCATATCCAACGCAAGGGCAGCAAAGACAAGCCGATCTCAGAAGCGCAGGAACGCCGGAACAAACGCATCGCCAAAACCCGGGTGCGTGTGGAACACATCTTCGCCAGCCTGGCACATATGGGCACCAAGGTGCTGCGCTCGGTCGGTCTACCGCGCGCTACGCTGCACTTGAATTGGAAAGTTAGCACATACAATCTGCAGCGCCTTTGCCACCTGATGAAGCCTATCCGGATGCAATCGCGGATGGAGCATTAACGAACGCCACATTTACTTCGCCTCCATTCAAAATGGAACGCATGACCTGGATTAAACCGTATTTCTTATGGATGATGTATCGCGCGGGCTGGGGATTCAAAGACGCTGGTCAGCAACGCATACTGGCGATCAATATCAGCAGAGCGGAATTTGAATGGGCACGGGAGCACGGTTGCCTGAGCCACGCGGATGCATCCATGAGCAAGGACGAATGGTCGGCGAAGAAGGAGGCATCGCCCGTGCGTATCCAATGGGACCCGGAGCGGGATCTGCTGTTGCGGCCGCAAGCTCACAGAGCCATTCAGATCGGTCTCAGCAAAAAGGCGGTAGAACTTTACGTAAATCAATGGATAACCAGGGTGGTGGATGTGACGCCGCTGGCCCACGCAATCCATGCGTTGCTCGTCCAAGAAAAGTTTGAGGAAGCAAAGCACATGCTGCCGCGAGAAAAACCGTATGCGTCAGTATTTCATCCATCCTGAGCGCTGACATCCAGGACCTGAGAGCGGGGTCAAGCAAGATAGCTCATGCAACGCAGGCCAACTATTGGCAAGCTCAACTGCAACCGGCTCCCTCCCCTGCGCGCGGCGGACTCAGCTCTGGCATTCGTACACGATCTCGACCTTGGCCGTGTCTACCGGAAGGAATACGAAACAAGGAATGCCGCCATGCCGCTCCCGGGCGGTAAAATCATTACTGTTGACCAGGCTGTGGTTAGCAAAACGCTCTCGTTCCTTTCATCATTGTGGAGACAGCTGCGTCACAGCCGGTCATTCACGAACGTTGTATATTGAAAGGCAATATGTATGTCTGGCACACCCATGTTTCTGAGCGCCTCAAAAGCTGCCGCGAGAATCTTCATATCTCACAAGTGCTGCTTGCCGAACTGGCGGGCATCAATCCCACGCAACTGTATCGCTATGAATCAGGCAAAGCCAAACTACTTATGGATGCGGCAGATAAGATTGCCGCAACCCTCGACGTCAGTACCGCCTGGCTCGTGCATGGGACATTGCCCATCGCCAGAGGGACGCAAATCGACCCGCCAGTGCCGGCCGGAGGGGAGCTAATCCTGAATTTTCTGGAACTTCCCCCCGTGCTGGCCTCCGCCGTGCAGCGCCTGTCCATGCAAAATGGCAGCACCGTAGAAATAGAGTTGCTGGACCTCGCGCGTCAAGGCCTCGAAGCCATCCAAAAAAAAGCCTTGGATTGCGCCGAGTCCGCAAGCAAGAGCGAGAAATAACCGGATCACTACCTTGCTGGGAAGTCGCGGTAGCTGGAGTGGTGCAGCGCACGGGGAAATACGCGGAGCGTGATTCACGCGCTGACCTGTGTCGTCAAAAAACTGCCTGATGGCTCGATGGAGTCAATGACCTGGGATCGCGGTGTAGACGTCAATGCAAGTATTTCCTTGGCGCGACGGATCAAGCGCACGCACATCAAAAAAATGGCCATTGATAATTCTTTTTGAATTATCAACGGCCATCTATTTTTCACTTTAACTTCAAACAGTTAAAGCGAACTCATCACTCCCACTCGATGGTCGCAGGCGGCTTGCCTGAAATATCGTAGACGACGCGGTTGATGCCGCGCACTTCATTGATGATGCGGTTCGACACCTTGCCCAGCAAGCTGTGCGGCAGATGCGCCCAGTGGGCCGTCATAAAGTCCTGCGTCTGTACGGCGCGCAGGGCCACCACGTATTCGTAGGTGCGGCCATCGCCCATCACGCCCACCGATTTGACGGGCAGGAAGACGGCAAAAGCTTGGCTGGTGGCTTCGTACCAGTTCGCAGGCGGCGCATCCGGATCGACGGCTTGGCCGGCGACGAATTCGTATGGCGTGTTGCGCAGTTCTTCGATGAAGATGGCATCGGCGCGGCGCAGCAGGTCGGCGTAGTCTTTCTTGACTTCGCCGAGGATGCGCACGCCCAGGCCCGGGCCCGGGAATGGGTGGCGGTAGACCATGTCATGCGGCAAGCCCAGGGCCACGCCCAGCTTACGCACTTCGTCCTTGAACAGTTCGCGCAAGGGTTCGAGCAACTTCAGCTTCATGGTGTCAGGCAAGCCGCCCACGTTGTGGTGGCTCTTGATGGTCTGGCCTTTCTTGCCTTTGCCGGCCGATTCGATCACATCGGGATAGATCGTGCCTTGCGCCAGCCATTTGGCATTGACCAGCTTGCCAGATTCGACCTGGAACACTTCGACAAATTCGCGGCCAATGATCTTGCGCTTCTGCTCGGGATCGGTGACGCCAGCCAAGTGGCCCATGAACTGCTCTTCCGCATCGACACGGATGACTTTCACGCCCAGGTTCTTGGCGAACATGTCCATTACCATCTTGCCTTCGTCCAGGCGCAGCAGGCCGTGGTCGACGAAGACGCAGGTCAGCTGGTCGCCGATGGCGCGATGGATCAGGGCAGCGGCCACGGACGAATCGACGCCGCCGGACAGGCCCAGGATGACGTCGTCGCTACCGACCTGCGCGCGGATTTTCTCTACCGCTTCGCTGATGTAGTCGGGCATGTTCCAGTCCGATTTGCAGCCACAGATATCATGCACGAAACGGCCGATCATGGCCTTGCCCTGCACCGTGTGCGTCACTTCCGGATGGAATTGCACGCCGTAGAACTGGCGCTCTTCGTCGGCCATGGCGGCGATCGGGCAGCTCGGCGTGTTGCCCATCAACTTGAAACCTGGCGGCATTTCCAGCACTTTGTCGCCGTGGCTCATCCACACTTTCAGCATGCCGTGGCCTTCGTCGGTGACGAAATCGGCAATACCGTTGAGCAATTTGGTATGGCTGCGGGCGCGCACTTCGGCGTAGCCGAATTCGCGTACCAGGCCGTTTTCCACCTTGCCGCCCAGTTGGGCTGCCATGGTTTGCATGCCGTAGCAGATACCCAGCACAGGCACGCCCAGTTCGAATACGGCTTGCGGCGCGCGCGGCGAATCGCCGTCCAGGGTGGAATTGTGGCTACCCGACAAGATCACGCCGGCGGCGCCATAGTTGCGCACGAATTCATCGCTGACGTCGTACGGAAAAACTTCGGAAAACACGCCGGAATCGCGCACGCGGCGCGCGATCAACTGGGTGACTTGGGAACCGAAATCGAGAATGAGGATTTTAGAATGCATGATGGGGGCTTTATCTGGGGTCATTACAAAACCGGCGCACTGGGCGCCGGTCTGGTCTGTCGCTATAGCGCAGCGGAAAAATTGTTCAGGGCAAGGCGCAGTGCCGAAGACAGTACGAATAGTACGGCGAGGCACTGTAACGCAGCCATGGGCAATTTTTCCTGTTGCGCTTACTCGGAGCGGTAGTTTGGCGCTTCCTTGGTGATCTGCACATCATGGACATGCGACTCGCGCATGCCGGCCGAGGTGATTTCCACGAATTCCGCTTTTTCGCGCAGTTCGTCAATGGTAGCGCAACCGCAGTAACCCATCGATTGACGCACGCCGCCCACCAGTTGGAAAATGATCGCCAGCACGCTGCCTTTGTAGGCCACGCGGCCTTCGATACCTTCAGGCACAAACTTGTCGGCCTTCATGGTGGCGTCCTGGAAGTAACGATCGGCCGAGCCGTCAGACATGGCACCGAGCGAGCCCATGCCGCGGTACGATTTGTAGCTGCGGCCCTGGTACAAGATCACTTCGCCTGGCGCTTCTTCCGTACCGGCAAACATGGAACCCATCATGACGGTCGAGGCGCCAGCGGCCAGCGCTTTCGAGATATCGCCCGAGAAGCGGATACCGCCGTCGGCGATACATGGCACGCCCGTACCTTCGAGTGCTTCGGCGACGTTCGAGATGGCGGTGATTTGCGGCACGCCCACACCGGCAACGATACGCGTGGTGCAGATCGAGCCAGGACCGATACCGACCTTGACTGCGTCGGCGCCGTATTCCACCAGCGCCTTGGCGGCAGCGGCGGTGGCGATATTGCCGCCAATTACTTCCACTTGCGGGTACTTGGTCTTGATCCAACGTACGCGGTCCAGGATGCCTTGCGAGTGGCCGTGGGCCGTGTCCACGACCAGCACGTCGACGCCAGCGGCAACGAGCAGGTCGATACGTTCTTCATCCTTGGCGCCAACGCCGACGGCAGCACCGACGAGCAACTTGCCCTGGCTGTCTTTCGACGCGAACGGGTGCGAGGTCGACTTCTGGATATCCTTGACGGTGATCAAGCCGCGCAGCTCAAACGCGTCATTGACCACCAGCACGCGCTCGAGGCGGTGCTTGTTCATCAGGCGCTTCGCTTCGGCCGTATCGGCATCTTCGCTGACGACCACGAGTTTTTCGCGCGGAGTCATCTTGGCGGAGGCTTCTGCGTCGAGTTCCTTTTCAAAGCGCAAGTCGCGGTTGGTGATGATACCGACCACTTCCTTGCCCTTGACGACAGGGAAACCACTGATGCCGTATTGTTCTGTCAGCGCAATCACGTCGCGGATTTTCATCTCTGGCGGAATCGTGATCGGATCGCGCAACACGCCAGCTTCGAAACGTTTTACGCGGGCCACTTCACGTGCCTGGTCCTTCGGATTCAAATTCTTGTGGATGATGCCGATGCCGCCTTCCTGGGCCATCGCGATCGCCAGGCGCGCTTCCGTCACCGTATCCATGGCTGCGGACAGCAAGGGAATATTCAGGGTGATATTGCGGGTCAGGCGAGTTTTGAGGGACGTATCGGCGGGCAGAACGTTGGAGTAGGCTGGGACGAGCAGCACGTCATCGAATGTGAGTGCTTTTTGAAGTAGACGCATAGCATTTCCTATTGGCGCAAAAGTAGATTATACAGAAAAAAGTGCCCTCCGTCCTTGCTGCCCAGAAAAGATAATTGAAAATAGCTAAAAACCGCTCGCCAGGCAATTACCACAGCGGTGCCCTGCCCGCTCAGCCTTTTACAGGCTTGCTGCCGGCGCGGCGCCGGCGCGCCTCCTTCGGGTCGGCCTGCAAGGGCCGGTACACTTCCACCCGATCACCGTCGCGCAATACGCTATCGAGCGGCTTTTTCTTGCCATAGATGCCCACCATATTGATGGCCAGGTCTATGCCTGGGATGGCCTGCAACAAACCACTGTGCGCCACCGCCTGCTCAATGGAAGTGCCTGCAGGCACACGCAAGGAGCGCAGGAAGGTGCTGTCGGGCAGGGCGTGGCACACCTGCACCGTGATGTCCGCCTCAGCCATACACCGCCTCCGCGCGCTTGCAGAAGGAATCGACCATGCTGTTGGCGATCATGCCGAAGACGGGGCCGATGATCTGCTCGAGCACGCGGCTGGAAAACTCGTAGTGCAGGTCCAGTTCGATCTTGCAGGCATCTTCGCGCAGGGCCTTGAAGGTCCAAACGCCATCGAGGGTCTTGAAAGGACCATCGACCAGCTTCATCTTGATGGAAGTCGGCGCCACGTTCTCGTTGGACGTGGTGAAGCTTTGGCGCACGCCGTGGTAATGTATGCCCACGCTGGCGACGACCGTGCTCTCGCCACGCTCGCGCACCTCGACCGCACCACACCAAGGCAGGAATTTGGGATAATCCTCCACCGCTGCCACCAGCGCGAACATTTGTTCAGCGCTATAGCCGAGAAAAACTGATTTATGTACTACTGCCATTGAAGAACCATTTGCTATGATGTTGAATATAGTGATTTTATCGCGCTTGCGCGAGACAGTAGTTTAACCGACCCGCGCACATTTACCATCTCATGACCATAGCAGACAACAGAAAAGCCTTCCACGACTACTTTATCGAGGACCGCTACGAAGCGGGCATCGTGCTCGAAGGCTGGGAAGTCAAAGCCATACGCGACGCCCGTGTACAAATCAAGGAAGCCTACGTTGTCGTTCGCGGCGACGAACTATTCCTGTTCGGCGCGCATATCAGTGCCCTGCCGACCGCCTCCACGCATATCCACCCGGAAGCCGTACGCACACGCAAGCTGCTGCTGCACCGTGCGGAAATGGATAAACTGATCGGCAAGGTGGAGCGCTCCGGCTTTACGCTGGTGCCACTCAACCTGCACTACAAGGGTGGCCGCGTAAAATGCGAAATCGGCCTGGCCAAAGGCAAGAAGCAGCACGACAAGCGTGCTGCCGAGCGCGACCGCGATGGCGCGCGCGAAGTGCAGGCTGCAATGAAGTCACACCGCCGCTGATACGCCACTGCGCGCAGCGTGCTGGACGATTTCAAAGAGCATACGCATCAACAAACCCGGCCATATGCCGGGTTTTATTTTGCCAGTATCTGGGACAAGCGGAAAACTCGGCGCGGCAGGCCTAAAACAGGGAAGGGATTGGATCAGGCGGGAAGTAGACTGGCATGATCAAAAATGCCGTGGTGATGCGCAGAGGTAAAATAGCTTGGCCGGCTTGACCAATGAGAAAAAATTAACAAAGTCACGGATGCTTGCATGCGGCCTTGCACCGCGTCTGTAGCACTGCATAGGACAAGCATCCGAGTGAACGGTTGTTTAAACCTTCAGCAGATCGCGCGACTTCCCCGAATCGGTCCACTCTTTAACCCATTTCGGTTGACGACCACGGCCAGTCCATTGCTGCGTCGCGTCATCCGGATTGCGATAGCGCACTGCGACCGTGCCCGTTTTAGCGCGAATACCTGTACCGACCAGATCTTTAACAGAAACGCCCACGCTCTGGGCAATCGCCAAGATTTGCTCGCGCGCTTTGGACAGATCATCCTGTTCGCGTTTCTTCATTTGCTTCTTGATGTCGTCCTGCAAGGTGCGCAGCTCGGACAGGGATAAGCTCGACAGATCCATGAAATTTCCTTGTGTGAGTTGAAAAATATAACTGAACAGCTAAATTCTATCCAATTGTAACGCGACTGAGGTGATTTTTCTAAAGATTTGATTTATTTTTTACAATTCGATGCGCAAAAAACCTGTTTCCCCGGCTTTCAAGCAATACCAGTCTTCAATCACGCGAGCACACATCGAACTTGGACGACCTGCACAAGTACCGCTGTTTCGTACGACTGCGATTCGACACAAGGCCATCGCTTGCATTCACCTTTCGTACTTTTTTCATTGCGATTTATAATAATTATAAATTGCAATTAAAAATACGCATGGGCTCAATACTATCGCCAATCGCGCATCATTTGCAAGCGCCACCCAGCATCCTGCGCAGCAGATGTTACGTCTATCAAGACAATAAGCGGCGCCTTACAGCACATCATCTTGAAAGTGCATATAGCATAGCATGAAGAAAAAATTTTCAACGTAATTGATTGAGCCGACGATACTCCAATCCTGCCGCCAGCAGATAATCGGAGCAGCACAAATGCAAACTGCCCGCTATACAGCGGGCAGTATTGACGAAAACTTGCTACGGGCTTGCTATTGACCCAAGCAGTCCAGTAATCAGGGCAGCGCCACGCTGCCTTTCGGCTTCTGCGTTTTCACCACCTGCATCGCCGTGGCGATCAAACCACTGATATCGCCCAGATTGGCCGGCACGATAATCGAGTTATTGGTTTTCGCCAATTGCGCAAACGCGCCCACATACTGCTCGGCTACTTTCAGGTTGACGGCGTCCTCGCCGCCCGGTTCACGAATGGCGGCAGCCACCTGGCGCAGAGCCTCGGCACTGGCTTGGGCCAGCGCAACGATGGCGGTGGCCTGGCCTTCGGCGCGGTTGATCGATGCCTGCTTCTCGCCTTCCGAGCGGGCAATGTTCGCTTCGCGCTCACCGCTGGCAATATTGATCTGCTCCTGCTTGCGTCCTTCCGAGGCGGCAATCAATGCGCGCTTTTCGCGCTCGGCTGTAATCTGCGCTTGCATCGCATGCAAAATTTCCTTGGGCGGTGTCAAATCCTTGATTTCATATCGCAATACCTTGACACCCCAATTCGCCGCCGATTCATCGATGGCATTCACGATGGCCGTATTAATATGGTCGCGTTCTTCAAATGTCTTGTCGAGTTCCATTTTACCGATCACCGAACGCAAGGTGGTTTGCGCCAATTGTGTAATGGCAGCAATATAATTCGACGAGCCATATGAAGCGCGCATGGCGTCGGTAATCTGGAAATACAGAATGCCATCGACCTGCAATTGCGTATTGTCACGCGTAATGCACACCTGCGGCGGCACGTCGAGTGGAATTTCCTTGAGCACATGTTTGTAGGCGATGCGATCAACAAAAGGCACGACGATATTCAGGCCAGGCCCTAATACCGCATGGAACTTGCCCAGGCGCTCGACCACCCAGGCATGCTGCTGCGGCACCACATTGACCGTCTTGAAGACAAATACCAATGCCAGCAATAACAAGACCAGCGACATGCTTCCGATGCTTACTTCCATAATCTACTCTCCAGGTTATCCAACAATCAAACGGCTGCCACGCACGGCACGTATGGTGTAATGACCGGCCTGCGCATCGCTGCCTGCAATCAACTCCACATCCCACAAAGCGCCGCGATACATCACGCGCGCCGCGCCATCGACCCAGTGCGCGACCGCCACGCTTTGGCCGATATCCATATTCACATTCGGATCCTGTGCAGCATCGCGCCGCGCCGCCCTGCCAAAACGGCTGCGCCGCAATAACAGCGTGGCCGCCACGCCGACTATGGCCGCTGTCACGGCCTGCCAGAAGCCATTGCCGCCTGCCAGCGCCACCAGCCCTCCAGCGGCGATACCGATGGCGATCATCAGCAAATAAAACGTGCCTGTAAATAGTTCCAGGATCAATACCATGCCAGCTGCCACGAACCAGCCTACCCATTCAGCCATGATGCCTCCACCCTTATATCTCCGAAAATAAAAAAACCCCGCAGCCTATATAAGCGACGGGGTTTAATGCACAGTACTGCCTGATATTTTTCTTGCCAAACACTTATATGCAAACAGTCTAACGCAATTCCTGACGGCGTCAATAGCCGGGACAGCAGCAGGGGCGCGGGCCCGGCATTTACTCTTCCAGCAGGCTGCGCAACATCCACGCCGTCTTTTCATGCAAATCGAGGCGCTGCGTGATCAAATCGGCCGTCGGCTGGTCATTGGCTTTTTCCAGCAGCGGGAACAGCCGGCGCGCCGTGCGCGCGGTCGCTTCCTGCGCCGCCACCAAGTGGCTGACCATGTCGAGTGCCGGCGGTACGCCCTCGATTTCCTTGATCGAGGCGAGCTTGACGAACTCCTTGTAGGTGCCCGGTGCCGGATAGCCAAGCGCGCGGATACGCTCGGCGATCAGGTCCAGCGCGCCCCACTGCTCCGTATATTGGGCCATGAACATCTGGTGCAGGGTGTTGAACATCGGCCCCTTGACGTTCCAATGAAAATTATGCGTCATCAGGTACAAGGTATAGCTGTCGGCCAGCAGGCCGGACAGTCCTTCCGCGATCTTCGCGCGATCCACCTCGGAAATACCGATGTCGATCTTTGTAGTCTTGCTTGGTTTTTTGCTTGCCATATGAACTCCGGTCTATGTGTTGGTGAAATCATTTTAGCTGATCTTGCGCCACCCCATCAATCTGGCGCGTGCAGCGCCCAGCATCAGCTCGAGATCTATGCGCGAGGCGTAAAAAAACCCGCTGCCAGGTGAGCGGCAGCGGGTTTTCAGAAGGCGAAAAGATGCTTATGCTTTCAGCGCAGCGAGCTTTTGCCAGGTATCGATCACCGAGTCCGGATTGAGCGACATCGATTCGATGCCCTGCTCCATCAACCAGACGGCGAAGTCAGGGTGGTCCGAAGGACCCTGGCCGCAGATGCCGATGTATTTGCCACGCGCCAGGCAAGCCTTGATGGCCATCGACAGCAGGGCTTTCACGGCTGGATCGCGCTCGTCGAAGTCGGCCGCCAGCAATTCCATGCCGGAATCGCGGTCCAGGCCCAGGGTGAGCTGGGTCAAGTCGTTCGAGCCGATCGAGAAACCATCGAAATGATCAAGGAACTGATCGGCCAGGATGGCGTTCGACGGCACTTCGCACATCATGATGACGCGCAAGTCGTTCTCGCCGCGCTTCAGGCCATTTTTCGCCAGCAGGTCGATGACTTTCTCCGCCTGCCCCAGGGTGCGCACGAATGGCACCATGATTTCAACGTTCGTCAGGCCCATGTCGTTGCGCACGCGCTTCATCGCTTCGCATTCCATGTTGAACGCTTCAGAGAAGTCGGCCGACAGGTAGCGTGCCGCGCCGCGGAAGCCCAGCATCGGGTTTTCCTCGTCCGGCTCGTAGCGCGAACCGCCGATCAGCTTCTTGTACTCGTTCGACTTGAAGTCGGACAGGCGCACGATGACTTTTTTCGGCCAGAATGCGGCAGCAATGGTAGCGATGCCTTCGGCCAGCTTGTCGATATAGAACGCTTTCGGCGAAGCGTGGCCACGCGCCACCGATTCTACGGCCTTCTTCAAGTCGGCATCGATGTTCGGGTATTCCAGGATCGCGCGCGGGTGCACACCAATATTGTTATTGATGATGAATTCCAGACGCGCCAGGCCCACGCCCGCATTTGGCACCGACTGGAAGTCGAAGGCCAGTTGAGGATTGCCCACGTTAAGCATGATCTTGGTGTCGAGCTTAGGCAATTCGCCGCGCGACACTTCCGACACTTCCGTTTCCAGCAAGCCATCATAGATCTTGCCTTCGTCGCCTTCGGAGCACACCACGGTGACAAAGGTGCCGTCTTTCAGCACGTCGGTGGCGTTGCCGCAGCCAACGACAGCAGGCACGCCCAGTTCACGCGCGATAATTGCTGCGTGACAAGTACGACCGCCACGGTTGGTGACGATGGCCGAGGCACGCTTCATGACCGGTTCCCAGTTCGGGTCCGTCATGTCGGCAACGAGTACGTCGCCTGGCTGCACGCGCTCCATGTCGGCCGGGTCGTGAATCACGCGCACGGGGCCGGCGCCGATCTTCTGGCCGATGGCGCGCCCCGAAGTCAGCACCGTGCCGGTGCTCTTCAGCTTGAAGCGTTCCTGCACGTCGGTCGCCTTTTGCTGCGACTTGACGGTTTCAGGACGCGCTTGCAAGATGTACAGCTTGCCGTCGCGGCCATCCTTGCCCCACTCGATGTCCATAGGACGGCCGTAGTGGTTCTCGATGATGACGGCGTACTTTGCCAGCTCTACCACTTCGCTGTCGTTCAGCGAGTAGCGGTTGCGCATTTCGACGGGCACGTCGACGGTTTTCACGGAGCGGCCAGCTTTTGCTTCGTGCGTAAATTCCATTTTCAGCAGTTTCGAGCCGATATTGCGACGGATCACAGGCGACTTGCCTTTTTCCAGCATCGGCTTGTGCACATAGAATTCGTCGGGATTGACGGCGCCCTGCACCACCGTTTCGCCCAGGCCATAGCTGGAAGTGACGAACACCACGTCCTTGAAGCCCGACTCGGTATCGATGGTAAACATCACGCCGGCCGCACCCAGGTCAGAGCGCACCATGCGCTGCACGCCAGCCGACAAAGCCACTTCAGCGTGCGTAAAACCTTTGTGTACACGGTAAGAGATGGCGCGGTCGTTGTACAGCGAGGCGAACACCTGTTTCATGGCGTCGAGCACGTTGTCGATGCCGACCACGTTCAGGAAGGTTTCTTGTTGACCGGCAAAAGAGGCGTCCGGCAAGTCTTCCGCCGTCGCCGAGGAACGCACGGCAAACGACATTTCCGTATCGGAATCGGCGACCAGCTTGGCGTAGAACTGGTCGATTTCTGCGGCCAGGCGTGGCTGGAACGGGGTTTCCACGATCCACTGACGGATCTCGGCACCGGCTTGCGCCAGCGAGCGCACATCATCGATGTTCAGGCCTTCGAGGCGCTGGGCGATGCGTTCGGCCAGCGGCAAGCCGCCGTTTGCGCTATACGAGAGGAAATCGCGAAATGCCTGCGCCGTGGTGGCAAAGCCACCGGGCACGCGCACGCCGGCTTCTGCCAGCTGGCTGATCATTTCGCCCAGGGAGGCGTTCTTGCCGCCGACAGATTCGACATCCGTCATGCGCAAATGCTCGAACGCGGCGACATACACCGCGTCCTTGTCTTCCTGCTGTTGCGATACTGCGTTGGTCATAATGACACCCTTACTGATGATAGAAATCTTTACGCGCGGCGCACTGACAGTGTTCTTGTTATTCTTGGCGTCGTGCAGCACAATCATACCGTTCCAACCATTTTACCTTGTGCGGCGCAAATTGACGACGCACAATCTTGATCCGAAAACCCATGACACAAGATCCACGCCCCCCTCTGCCCTCCGCGGCCCGCACCGTCTTCTTCGTTTCCGACGGCACCGGCATCACCGCCGAGACCTTCGGCCACTCGGTGCTGACGCAGTTCGATCTGCGCTTCCGCCAGATCCGCCTGCCCTTCATCGATACCATGGACAAGGCCTACGAGGCGGCGCGCAAGATCAACGAAGCCTTCGCCGCCGACGGTCAGCGGCCGATCATTTTCTCCACCCTCGTGAAGAACGACCTATCGGCCGTGATCCGCAAGTCCAGCGGCATGCATATGGACCTGATCCAGACCTTTGTCGCACCGCTGGAGCAGGAACTGGGCGTGATGTCGACCCACACCATCGGGCGCTCGCACAATATCGTCGACAGCGAGGAGTACAAGAACCGCATCGAAGCGATCAACTATTCATTGGCGCACGACGACGGCCAGTCGCATAAAAACCTGTCCTCGGCCGATGTCATTCTGGTGGGTGTTTCACGCTCTGGCAAGACCCCGACCAGCTTGTACCTGGCCATGCAATACGGCATCAAGGCGGCCAATTATCCGCTGATTCCCGACGATTTCGAACGCGACAAACTACCTTCCGCGCTACTGGAGTTTAAGAATAAAATTTTTGGATTAAGCATTACGCCCGAACGTTTGTCGGAAATACGCAACGAAAGACGCGCAGGAAGCAAGTATGCGGCCATAGAAAATTGCCGTTACGAAGTCAACGAGGCGGAAAAAATGATGAAACGCGAAGGCATCCGCTGGCTCTCATCGACCACCAAATCGATCGAAGAGATCTCCACGACGATCCTGCAAGAGATCAAGCCGAACCGCCGCGAGTACTAGAACGCTTGAGCAAACCTGCTGCGCGTCGGTATCGGCGGCTTGCGTCGGTTTGTCAGCTGTTCGTTTCTGTTGAAAGCAGCGTCAGCGCCATCACCAACTGGTCCAGTTCAGCGGTGGTGGTAGTGACGGCCACCGTGGCGCGCACGATGTCGATGCCATGTTCGCGCGCCAGCGCCATCAAGGCGGGCAGCGGCAACTGCTGCCCATTGGCTGGCGTTACCTGCGACAACAGCAGCAGTTTAGGCCCGATGGCCTGCTGCATCGCCGCAGCATAGCGGGCGACGATCTCGTCGTCGCTGATCGGCAAGCTCAGACTGACCTCAGTGCTGGTCACACCACGGCGCTACGCCAGCCAGCGCATGGCCGTGCGCGTGGCCGGATAATCGAGATGACTCCACAACACGGTGTCACCGGCCTGCAAGCCCCGATACTGCGTGATCAGCACCTGCATGGATCAGCGCGGCCAGGCGCTGACGCAGCATGCACGGGCGCCGCCATGGCGCCGAAGTAGCCGTGCTCCAGATTGACGATGCCATCGGGCGGCGCAGGATACAGCGCGGCGACCTGGCGCCACCGGGCCGCGTCAGTGACAGCCGCATCGTCGGCACGCGAGAGGGAAAGCGGAAGGTCAAGCATGGCGGGCCTCAGCGTAAAGTGTCAGCTCTGGCTCTGGCGCACCTGTTCAAAGAAGCACACGGCGGCGCAAGCGGCCACATTCAGCGATTCGATCTGGCCCAGGTGGGGAATGACCACCTGCTGCGTGGCCATCGACAGCAGGTCGTCTGCCACGCCCTGCCCTTCATGGCCAAACAGCCAGGCGACGGGCTGGCGCAGGTCAACGTCATACAGACGCTGCGTGGCGTAGCCGCTGGTGGCCAGGGTACTTACCTTGGCGCCCGCAACCAGCGCCGCCAGGTCGACGTTCTCGAAGATGTCGAGCACAAAGTGTGCGCCCATGGCAGCGCGCAACACCTTCGGCGACCAGCAGAAGGCCGTGCCGGCGCTGCAATACACTTGCGTGATACCGGCAGCGGCGGCGCTGCGCAGGATCGAGCCCACGTTGCCCGGGTCTTGCAAATTATCGAGCAGCACCGCTGACACGCTCAGCGGCGCGCCGACAGCGCGTTCCGGCGTCTCGATCAGGAACATCACACCCACGCCGTGCTCGACCTGGCTCACCGCCTTGTACAGCGCGTCGGGCAAACCCAGTACATGCGCGCGCTGGCTTTCCAGCTGGCCAACGATGTCCGCCACTTCCGGGTTCTGCAAGGCGCTTTCGCTGACGATGCACTGCTCCGGCATGCCGCGCAGCTGCAGGTAGGACTGGCACAGATGTACGCCATCGAGCAGGGTGCGGCCCGACTTGCGGCGCGCCTGTGAACTGCCCGCCAGCTTCAGCAAATCCTTGTATTGCGCATTGTCGCGCGAGCTAATCGTCTTCATGCCGACACCTCCTGCGCGCCGAACAGCGCAATCACATTACGCACAGGGGCGAACGAGCGGCGGTGCACGGGCGAAGCGCCATGCAGATGCAAGCGCTCCAGATGCAGCTTGGTGCCGTAACCCTTGTGCTGGTCGAAGCAATACTCGGGATAGGCTGCATGCAAGTGCACCAGGGCCGCATCGCGCGCCGTCTTGGCCAGGATCGAGGCGGCAGAAATCGCATCGACCTTGTCGTCGCCGCCGATGATGGCCATGCCGCGGATTGGCATCACGGGGCAGCGATTGCCGTCGATCAGGGCCAGGGTCGGCACGATACTCAAGGCCTCGACGGCGCGGCGCATGGCCAGCATCGACGCCTGCAAAATGTTCAGGCGGTCGATCTCCTCTTCCGACGCTTCGGCGATGGCCCAGGCCAGGGCCTTGGCCTTGATCTGCGGCGCCAGCAAGTCGCGCTTGGCCTCGCTCAGTTTTTTCGAGTCGCGCAAGCCATCGATCGGCTGCTGCGGATCGAGGATCACGGCGGCAGCGAACACGGGACCGGCCAGCGGGCCGCGCCCTGCCTCGTCGACACCGCAGATGATTTCATCGAGCGAGAATGGCAAGTCGTCAAACAGGCCAGGATAGATATTTTTCACGTTGAATCTTTGGTTGGTAATGCGGTTGAAGCGGTGCTCGCGATTTATTTGCCGCTGGCGGCGATGACTTGCATGACGGCGTTGGCGCTGTCGCGCGCGCTGTCGCGCAGCAAGCTGTGATGCATGTCCGTGAAGCGCTGCGCCAGGCGCAGACGGCCGGGCACGTCGCTCAGTTGCTGCCACATGGCGTCGGCCAAGGCCTCGGGGCTGGCCGCATTTTGCAGCAGTTCGGGCACCAAGCTCTCGCGCGCCAGGATGTTGGGCAAACCAATCCACGGCTGGTAGCCCATGTGGCGCATGATTTCCCATGACGCGCGCATCATTTTGTAGGCGATGACCATGGGCTTCTTGTACAGCGCCACCTCCAGCGAGGCCGTGCCAGAGGCCACCAGCACCGCATCGGCGGCGCAGATGGCCGTGTGCGAGCCGCCATCGGTGAGTAAAATCTCGATGTCCTGCAAGCGAGCTTGCGCAACCAGCTGCAAAAAATACTGGCGCTGCTTCTCGCCAGCCATGGGCGCGACGAAACGCAGCGAGCGGTCGCGCGCCAGCAAGAGCTTGCAAGCGGTCACGAACGCCACCGTATTGTATTTAAGTTCGCCCATGCGGCTGCCCGGCATCAGGGTCACCACATTGGCGTCCTCGGGCAAGCCCAGGGTGCGGCGCGCGGCCGCCTCGTCGGGCTGCAAGGGAATCATTTCGGCCAATGGGTGGCCGACATAGGTGACGGGCACGCCAGCCTTGCGGTAAATCTCTTGCTCGAACGGAAAGATCACCAGCATGTGCGAGACAGCCTTGATGATTTTCTTGATGCGTCCACCGCGCCAGGCCCATATCTGCGGCCCGATGTAGTGCACGGTGGGGATGCCGGCTTCCTTGAGCTGCTGCTCCAGACCCAGGTTAAAGCCCGGATAGTCGGCGCCGATGAAGACGGCAGGACGCTCGGCCAGCAGCTGGTCGCGCAGCGCGTTCTGGATGCCCTTGATCTCGCGGTAGCGGGGAATGATTTCGAACAGGCCGCGCACGGTCAGCTTGTCCAGCGGCCAGTCGGAAACGAAACCCTGCTTGGCCATGTGCTCGCCACCGATGCCGTGGAAGCGCGCGCCGGGCAACTGCGGCACCAGGCCCGACAGCAGCCGGCTGGCCAACAGGTCACCCGACACCTCGCCGGCGACGATGGCGACCGACAGGTCGCTGCAGCGGTCAGCGAACGATGCCACGCGAGGCCACACCGAGGAATTCGCGCATGGCGCGAATATGCTGCGCCGCTGCCGGCGTTGCCATTTCTTCTTCAAACAGCGCTGCCTTGGCTTCTTCCAAGGTCAGGCCGGAACGGTAGATGAGTTTATACGCGGTGCGGATGCCATTGATCTGCTCGCGCGTGAAGCCGCGCCGTTTCAAGCCCTCGATATTGACGCCATGCGCCTGCGCCGGATTGCCGTTCAAGAGGACAAAAGGCGGCACGTCCTGCGTCAGGCTGGTGCTCATGCCGACAAAGGCGTGCGCGCCGATCTTGCAGAACTGGTGCACATTGGCGAATCCGCTCATAATGACCCAGTCGCCGATTTCTACGTGGCCCGCCAATTGGGCATTATTGGAAAAAATCGTGTTGTTGCCCACCAGGCAGTCGTGCGCCAGGTGTACATACGCCGAAATCCAGTTGTCATTGCCCAGACGCGTCACGCCGCCACCCTGTACGGTTCCCGTATTGAAGGTGCAAAATTCGCGGATAGTGTTGCGGTCGCCGATTTCCAGGCGCGTCGCCTCGCCCGCCCATTTCTTATCCTGCGGCTGCGCACCGATGGAAGAAAACTGGAACAGGTGATTGTCGCTGCCGATCGTTGTGTGGCCGTCGATGACGACATGCGGACCGACCTTGGTGCCGGCCGCAATGCGCACGTGCGGACCGATAATGGTGTACGGACCGACCTCGACCGAGCTATCGAGCTCAGCCTTCGGATCAATCACTGCAGTGGAGTGGATGGCCGCCATCACTGACCCGCTGGCTGGCTCGCATCCTGCGCGCTGCGGATAGTGCACATCAACTCCGCTTCCAGCGCCACTTTGCCGTCGACCGAGCCGACTGCCTTGTATTTCCAGATGCCGCGCGAGACGCGCAGGATTTCCACATCCATCTTCAGCTGGTCGCCCGGCTCGACAGGACGCTTGAAGCGCGCATTGTCGATGCCGACAAAGTAGACCACCGAATTTTCATCGGGTTTGACGCCCATCGACAGGAAGGACAACAGGGCCGCCGTTTGCGCCAGCGCTTCGATCATCAGCACGCCGGGCATGACCGGTTTGTGCGGGAAATGGCCCTGGAAGAACTCTTCGTTGACCGTCACGTTCTTGATCGCGGTAATGGATTTGTTCGCTTCCCAGTCCAGCACGCGGTCAACCAGCAGCAGCGGATAGCGGTGCGGCAGCAGCGATTTGATGGCCAGGATATCGAGGGTCTTTTTTTCAGTAGTCATTTTTCGTCTTGCGTGGTCAGTGTTTTAATTGTTTTTTCAAGCGCGCGGATCTTCTCGCGCATGCTTGACAGGTTGCGCACGATGGCGGCACTCTTTTCCCAGTCAGCATTCTTGGCCAGCGGGTAGAAACCCGTGTACTGGCCCGGTTCCGCGATCGAGCGCGAGACCATGCTGCCCGAGCCGACGTGGACGCGGTCGGCGATCGTTAAATGGCCCAGCACCATGGCGGCGCCGCCAAAGGTGCAGTACTTGCCGATGATGGCGCTGCCGGCTACGCCGACGCAGCCGGCCATGGCCGTATGCGCACCGATGTGGCAGTTATGGCCGATCTGGATCTGGTTGTCGAGCTTGACGCCATCTTCGATGATGGTGTCGGCCAGGGCGCCACGGTCGATGGTGGTGTTGGCGCCGATATCGACATCATCACCGATCACCACCCTGCCCGTCTGCGGAATCTTGATATACACGCCGCCTTCGTTGGCGAAACCGAAGCCGTCGGTGCCGATCACGGCACCCGAGTGGATGATGCCGCGCTGGCCGATCACGCAGCGCGCATGGAACGTCACGTTGGCGAACAACTGGGTACCGGCGCCGATGATGGCGTCGCGCCCCACCACGCAGCCGGGACCGATGACGCAGTCGGCACCGATCACGGCGCCCGCTTCGATCACAGCGTGCACGCCGACTGAGGCGCTGGCATCGACCTGCGCGCTGGCGTCGACAAAGGCGCTCGGATGGATGCCGGGCGCGGCCTTGATTTCATGCAGGGCGGCGAAATACTGCGCCGCGCGCGCGAAATAGACATAGGGATTCGGTGTGATGATGCGCGCACCGGCGTACTCGGCGCCGATCAGCGCGTCGTCGGCAGGCGTGACGATCAACGCAGCAGCGCCGCTGCTTGCGGCCTGCGCGCGAAATTTACTATTGCTCAGAAAGCTGATGTGCGAAGCGCCAGCGTCGGCCAGCGGTGCGATCCCTGTCACTTCCAGGTTGGCATCGCCCGCCAATTGACCACCGAAGCGTTCGACCAAGTCTCCTAGTCGAGTGCCCATCGATATACCCTTATAAAAACGCCTGACGATGCCTGCTGCGCGGCGCGATTTGCGGCCTCCGATGCTCACTGCGCTTTAGCACAGCTGCGCTTCTCAACCACAACTCCCATCGGCTCGCTACGGCACCATCAGGCTTGAAACCGTTACTGTTACTTGTCCAGCGCCTTCAAGACCTTGTCGGTAATGTCGATGCGCGGGCTGGCCCACAGAGCTTCCTGCAGCACGATGTCATATCCTTCGATATGCGCCATCTGCTGGATGATGGCGTTGGCTTTTTCAGCGATAGCGCTGCGCTCTTCATTGCTGCGCTGGCTCAAGTCTTCGCGAAATTCGCGCTGGCGACGTTGCAGTTCCTTGTCCAGCTCAAAAAACTCGCGCTGGCGCTTGGCGCGCTCGGCCTCGCTCAGGGTGGGCATGTCCTTTTCCAGCGCTTCGTTGGCCACCTTGAAACGACTGCCCAGTTCCTGCACGGCTTTTTCACGCGAGCGGAACTCTTCAGCCAGCTTGGCGCTGGCAGCTTTCGCCAGCCTCGATTCGTTATAAATACGTTCGCTGCTGATCCAGGCGATCTTCGACTCCTGAGCCTGCGCCTGCACCGGCAACAGCGAACTCCAGCACAATGCGATCACGGCAAGGGACTTGGGCAAAGTAGCGGATGCGGTGTTCATGATACTCCATGGTCAAAAGGTAAAAGCTGTCGCCCCGGTTCAGATGGCCGGTTAGAAACCGGTGCCCATCTGGAACTGGAAACGCTCCAGGCGGTCCGTCGGCTTAGCGTTCAGCGGCTTGGCATAGCTCAGCTTGAGCGGGCCCACCGGTGAAATCCAGCTGATGCCCAAGCCAGCAGAATAACGCAATTGCGAGATACGCATTTTTTCGCCTTCCTGGTAGACCTGGCCACCGTCAAGGAAACCGAACCAGCGCAAGCTGCGGTCATTGCCCGAACCTGGGAATGGCATCTGCAGTTCGGCGCTACCGATCAGGCGCGAAGCGCCTCCCAGCGCATCGTTGGTGCTCGGTTCGACCGCGCCCAGCGAGGAACTCAGGTAGCCACGCACCGAACCGATGCCGCCGCCGTAGAAGTTCTTGAAGACTGGATACACGTGCTTGCCGATGCCGTGGCCGTAATCGATCTCGCCCTTGAGCGCCAGGGTCACTTTGCTGAACAGCGGACGGAAATACTGGTGCTCATAGATGGCACGGAAATACTTCTGGTTACCGATCACGTCAGCTTCCAGGTTGACGCGCTGGTAACGACCGACCGATGGCGTCAGCGCACTATCGCGGCTGTCGCGTTGCCAAGCCGCCGTCAGCGGGATGGCGTTGGTGGTGGCCGAACCGATACCGTCCGACGGGCCGCCATTGTCGATCACGTACTGCTTGAAACGGACCGGGCTGGTGAGATCGGTTTCGATGCGCGAGCGCTCGGCGCCGATGCCAAAGAAGATGGTATCGACTTCCGAGAATGGCACGCCGAAACTGACGCGGCCACCGGTTTGCTTGATCTTGTAGCTGCCGATATTGAGCGCTGGCGGTTCCGTCGTACGCAGGTAAACTTCAAAGCTGCGCGAAATGCCATCGTCCGTAAAATACGGATTGGTTTGCGAAAACGCGATCGTGCGACTGTAATGGCTGGTATTGAGTTCGATGCCGACGGTGTTGCCGCTACCGGCGAAGTTGGCCTGCGAAATCGATGCCGACAGCGTGAACTTCTCCGATTGCGAGAAGGCGCCACCGATCAGGAAGTTACCCGTTGGCTTTTCCACTACCGTCACGTTAACGTCAACCTGGTCGGTCGTGCCCTGCGCTTCTGGCGTGTCGATAGTGACGTCCTTGAAGTAGCCGAGGCGGTCGACGCGATCACGCGACAACTTGATTTTGTTGCTGTCATACCAAGACGATTCGAACTGGCGGAATTCACGGCGAATGACTTCATCGCGCGTGGTGGTGTTGCCGGCGATATTCATGTGGCGCACATACACGCGCTTGCCCGGATCGATGAAGAAAGTAAAACCCACTTCATGCTTTTCACGGTTGATTTCCGGATTGGCATTGACGTTGGCAAAGGCATAGCCGAACGTAGCCAGGCGGTCCTGGATGCGTTTGTTCGTCGCCGTCAGGCGCGCGCCCGAATAGATCTCGCCCTCGCGCATCAGATTGAGGGCCTTCAGCTCTTCTTCGCGGCCGAACATCTCGCCTCGAACTTGGTGCCGGCGATCTTGTACTTTTCACCTTCGGTGATATTGATCGTCAGGTAAATGTCTTTTTTATCGGGCGTGATCGACACTTGCGTCGAGTCGACCTGCATCTCGATATAGCCGCGGTCGAGGTAATAGGACTTGAGCGACTCGATATCGCCGGTCAGCTTGGTCTTCGAATATTGATCAGCCTTGGTGTACCAGCTGAACCAGCCGCCGGTGTTCAAGGCCAGCTGATCACGCAGCTCCTTGTCGCTGAAAGCCTTGTTGCCAACGATGTTAATTTGCTTGATGCGGGCCACGTCGCCCTCGTCGACGGCGAACACCACATTGACGCGGTTACGCTCGATCGGTGTGACGGTGGTGGTGATCTTCACGCCGTACAGACCATGCGACAAGTACTGGCGCTTGAGTTCCTGTTCCGCGCGTCGACCGACGCCTTGTCAAAAATCTTGGCTTCGCCGACACCGATTTCCTTCAATGCCTTGACCAGCACGTCTTTCTCAAATTCCTTGGTGCCCGTAAATTCCACGGCAGCGATGGCCGGGCGCTCCTCGACCAGCACCACCAGCACGTCACCATCGACTTCCAGTCGCACATCCTTGAAAAAACCCGTCGCGTACAGCGCTTTGATGGCAGCGACGCTCTTCTCGTCGGAAAACGTTTCGCCGACACGCACGGGCAGGTAACTGAAAACAGTCCCCGCTTCAGTACGCTGGATCCCTTCGACCCGGATGTCCTTGACAGTAAATGGCTGGACGGCCAGCGCATGGCCGGCACAGAAGGCCATGACGGCGGCGCCGATCAGGCTGCGACGAAAGGAAGGCAAGGCAAAACGAGCAGAATGTAATTTCATTGGGGTTATTCAATGGCTAAATCAATGGACAACATACACAAAAGATTGCTTGTGCGACTCACGCAATGGCATCAACCAGCGCCCTAATTAAGTAATCGCAACACGTCATTAAAGACGGCAAGCACCATCAAGGTCAATAGCAAACCCATCCCCAGGCGCTGAGCAATCTCGCCTACGCGCTCCGGCAAGGGGCGTCCGGTCAAAACTTCCAGCGAATAATACAGCAAATGCCCGCCATCCAGAACAGGAATGGGTAGCAAATTCATCACGCCCAGACTAATACTGATGAAGGCAATGAAGCTCAGATAACTTACCAGGCCGATGCGCGCCGTCTGGCCCGCGTAATCGGCGATCGTAATGGGCCCCGTCACATTTTTCAGCGAGACTTGGCCGGTGATCATTTTACCCAGCATTTTCAGGCTCATGACACTGGTATCCCACACTTTGGAGGACGCCTTGAGCACGGCAGAAAACGGTCCGGATGCGACGCTGATCATATCCGGCACCTGCCCCAGTTTTGCCTGGATCTTACCAACTGTTACAGCTCCCTTTGCCCCCGCGCCAGGCACGGCGTCAGGCGTAATGGGCAAGCTCAGGTCCTGGCCCTGGCGCAAGAGGCGCAATTGCAAAGTACGACCCGGTGCCTCGCTGAGGGTAGCGATGACGAGCGCCACGTCGTGCACGGGCTGCTCGTCGATGGCCAGAATCTGGTCGTTTTTTTGCAGGCCGGCGCGCGCGGCTGCACCGCCAGGCATGATTTCCATCAGCGTGGGGGCGGAACGGGCCAGCGTCAGGCCCAGCTTACCCAGCACGTCGCCTTCCAAGTCCGTTTGCGTCAAAGTGGCCGTCGGCAAGGTCGCTTCCTGCAGGCCACGATCAGGACGACGCACTTCGATGCGCGCAGCCTGCTTGTCGAGGGTGGACTGGATCAGCTCCCAGCGCAACTCGGACCAGCTGGCGACAGTCTTGCCATTGACCGCTTCAACCGTATCGCCGCTGCGCAGGCCAGCAGCATGGGCCGGCGTTTGCTCGGCCACGGGGCCGAGCTTGCTCGACGGCTCCTCGATGCCATGCATGAACAAGCTCGCATACAGCACGATGGCGACGAGAAAATTGGCCAGCGGCCCGGCAGCGACGATGGCGATGCGACGCCACACGCTCTGGCGTGTGAACTCGCGGCGCAACTCGCTTTCCGGCAAGTCGCTAAGGTCTTGCGCACGGCTGTCGAGCATGCTGACATAGCCACCCAGCGGCAGCGCGGAAATAGCCCATTCGGTCTGGTCCTTGCCAAACTTGCGCGAATACACCACTTTCCCCATGCCGATCGAGAAGCGCAGCACTTTCACGCCGCACCAGCGCGCCACCACGTAGTGGCCCAGCTCGTGCAAGGTAATCAGCGAACCGAGCGCGACGATAAAGGCCAGCAAGGTGGTGATCAGCGTCATGCTGCCAGCCTCTGGGCGATATACGCATGCGCGGCCGCGCGGGCCAGGCGGTCCTGCTCCATCACGGCCTCGATGCTGGAGGCGGCGCCATGCGGCACGGTCTCGATCACGTGGGAAATGACGCGGTCGATCTGGCGGAAGCCGATCTGCTCGTCGAGAAAGGCTTGCACAGCCACTTCATTGGCCGCATTGAGCAGGGCCGGTGCCGTGCCGCCGGCGCGCAAGGCGTCGAACGCCAGCGCCAGGCAGGGGAAACGGCGCAAATCGGGACGCTCGAACTGCAAGGTGGCTATTTGCGCCAAATCGAGCTGCGCGACGCCGGAGGCGATGCGCTGTGGATACGCCAGCGCATGGGCGATCGGCGTGCGCATATCCGGGTTGCCCAACTGGGCCAGCACGGAACCGTCAATATACGACACCATCGAATGGATCACACTTTGCGGATGGATCAGCACCTTGATCTGCTCGGCTGGCGCACCGAACAGCCAGTGCGCTTCAATCACTTCCAGGCCCTTGTTCATCATGGTGGCCGAATCGACGGAAATCTTGCGCCCCATGGCCCAGGTCGGATGCTTGCATGCCTGGTCCGGCGTGACCGTATCGAGCGTTTCGACAGCGCGCGTAAGGAAGGGGCCGCCGGAAGCGGTCAGCACGATTTTTGCCACGCCCGCAGCGCCTGGCGCGCGGCCATGCGCATGCGGCAGACATTGGAAGATGGCGTTATGCTCGCTGTCGATGGGCAGCAGCACGGCGCCGTTATCGTGCACGGCATCCATGAACAGCTGGCCGGACATGACCAGCGCTTCTTTATTTGCCAGCAATATTTTCTTGCCCGCACGCGCCGCCGCCAAGGTGGGCGCCAGGCCGGCTGCGCCGACGATGGCCGCCATCACACCCGTCACTTGTGGTGCGCTGGCGATGGCGCACAGCGCCTCGACGCCATAATCGACTTGCGTAGCGACGCCCTGGCCGCGGAGCAGGCGCGTCAGTTCAAGGGCCGCGTCAGCGGTGCCGACGACGGCGCGCTGCGGACGGAACTGCAAGCACTGGGCGGCCAGTTCGGCCACACGGCTGTGCGCGCTCAGCGCATACACGCTGTATTGCTCGGGATGACGCGCGAGCACGTCGAGGGTGGACACGCCGATCGAGCCGGTCGCGCCAAGGATGGTGATGTATTGCATGAGTTTCCTTAAAGCCAGCTGGCCACCAGGGCAGCAAATGGCAGGACCGGGATCAACGCGTCGATACGGTCGAGTACGCCGCCGTGGCCAGGCAGCAGATTGCTGCTGTCCTTGATGCCAGCGCGACGTTTTAATTGGGATTCGAACAGGTCGCCGACGATGCTGGCAGCGACGACCAGCAGCAGCACCAGCAAGGTCACCAGCGAGCCGCGGCGCAATTGCAACTGCACGGCAAAGGTATCTTGCAGCACCGGCAACGAAGGCGCAGCAGCGATGGTCATGGCGGCGATGACGAGCACGGCGAGGCCGCCGCCGATGGCACCTTCCCAAGATTTACCCGGGGAAATGCTGGGCGCCAGCTTGCGCTTGCCGAAAGCCTTGCCCGAAAAATACGCGCCGACGTCGGCGATCCAGACCAGCGCCATGACGGACAGCAGGAACAACGGGCTATGCAGGAACAAGGCAATGATGGCGACGAAGCAGCCGACGATGGTGACCGGATACACCAGACTAAGCAAAGTATTGCCCAAGCCTTCGGTGGGCGGCAAGCCCGTCGCCAGCGAGGGCGCGAAGCGGATCAGCCAGATGGCCACGCACAGGGCAAACCAGAAATTGAGCTGCGCCATGCCGTTACCGACAAAAAACGTATACGCGAAGGCAGCAGTCCAGACGGCAGCAATCAAGAGCGCCTGGCGATTTTTAAAAATGCGGAAGCTTTCCCATACGGCGGCGCCGAAGAACGCCGTGGCGATCACGGCGAAGGCAGGGAAGTAATTCAGATACAGAACCGGCAGCAAGACCGCCAACAGGACCAGGGCGGTGATTATCCGTGTTTTCAGCATCAGTTTGTCTTTTCAGTTAATTGCGCGCTGGTACGGCCAAAGCGCCGTTCGCGCTGCTGGTAAGACGCGATTGCCGCGTCGAGGCACTCGCCATTAAAGTCGGGCCAGAAAGTGTCGGTGAAAAACAGTTCCGTGTATGCCAGTTGCCACAGCAGGAAATTGGAAATGCGCTGCTCGCCCCCCGTGCGGATGAACAGGTCGGGCTCGGGTGCGTAGGCCATGGCCAGGTGCGGCGCCAATTGTTCTTCCGTGTAAGCCTGCGCGGCAGGCTGGCCATCGTTGGCAGCCTCGGCCGTCATTTTGTTGACCGCCTGCATGATGTCCCAGCGGCCGCCGTAATTGGCGCAGATCGTCACCGTCAGACGCGTATTGCGCGCCGTCTTGCGTTCGGCATTGGCGATCAGGGTTTGCAGCTCGTCGTTGAAGCGCGACAGGTCGCCCACCACCTTCAAGCGGATGTCGTTGGCATGCATCTTGACCACTTCGCGTTCCAGCATGGTGACGAACAGGCGCATCAACATCGACACCTCTTCTTCCGGGCGGCGCCAGTTTTCCGAGCTGAAGGCAAACAGGGTCAGATATTGAACGCCCCGTGCAAGGCAGGCCTCAACGATGCCGCGCACGGCGTCCGCACCCTTGACGTGACCAGCCACGCGCGGCAGGAAGCGCTTGGTTGCCCAGCGGCCGTTACCATCCATAATGATTGCCACATGGCGCGGCACCGTGCCAACCTCAGGTACTGCCGTTGTCGAACTCGAATAGATCATGAAAACACGAACACTAAAAATAAAAGATGACTATTATGCGCCAAATAGCACTGCCCGGAAAAGCCGTGCTTTCCCGGGCAGCATCAAAAGGACTGAAAACTAGACTGTCAGCACTTCTTTTTCTTTGTCGACCACCATCTTGTCGATGTCAGCAATAAACTTATCCGTCAGTTTCTGCACTTCTTCCGACGAGCGGCGCTCATCGTCCTCGGAGCAGGCTTTTTCCTTGACCAGTTTCTTCAGCGACTCGTTCGCGTCGCGACGAATGTTACGCACAGCAATCTTTGCGTCTTCCGCTTCACTCTTGACCAATTTGACCATTTCCTTGCGGCGCTCTTCCGTCAGCGGCGGAGTAGGAACGCGGATCAGGTCGCCCTGTGCCGATGGGTTCAAGCCCAGATCAGCATCGCGGATAGCTTTTTCGATGGTGTTGGCCATCTTTTTTTCATACGGCTGCACGCCGATGGTGCGCGCGTCGACCAGGGTCACGTTGGCGACCTGGGTCAGCGCCGTCGGCGACCCGTAGTAATCGACCATCACGTGGTCGAGGATACCCGTATGAGCGCGGCCGGTACGCACTTTGGCCAAGTCGGCCCGCAGTGTTTCCAGCGACTTGGTCATGCGTTCCTGCGTGTTCTTTTTAACGTCAGCTAAGGACATTGCTGTACTCCTTGTCTTGATAATAATGAATATTCTACTTTGCCAGATTCAAGAAACAAACCCGCGCAGTTGGGAGTGCCGAAAACCGTTCAGGGCAAGGCGCAGTGCCGAAGCCGGTACGAATACGGCGAGGCGCTGCAACGCAGCCATGGACGCTTCTCGGTGCTCCTTGTTTCTATACGTGAACCAGCGTGCCCTCATCTTCACCCATGATGACGCGCATCAGGGCGCCTGGCTTGGTGATCGAAAACACCTTGATCGGCAGTTTCTGGTCACGGCACAGGGCGAATGCGGTGGCATCCATCACTTGCAGATGCTTGGAGATGGCATCGTCGAACGTAATCGTATGGAACAGGGTGGCGTTCGGATCCTTCTTCGGATCAGCCGTGTAGACACCGTCAACCTTGGTGGCCTTCAGGACGATCTCGGCACTGATCTCGGAACCGCGCAGAGCGGCTGCCGTGTCGGTGGTAAAGAACGGATTGCCGGTACCGGCGGCAAAGACAACCACTTTGCCTTCTTCCAGGTATTGCAGGGCTTTCGGACGTACATATGGCTCGACGACTTGTTCGATGCCGATGGCCGACATGACGCGTGCAGTGATGCCGACGTGACGCATCGCATCGGCCAGAGCCAGTGCGTTCATCACGGTGGCAAGCATGCCCATGTAGTCGGCGGTGGCGCGGTCCATGCCTTGCGCGCCAGGCGCGACGCCGCGGAAGATATTGCCGCCACCAATCACGATTGCCAGTTCCACACCCAATTTCGCCACCTCGGCCACATCGGCCACCATGCGCTCGATCGTGGCGCGGTTGATCCGTAGGGATCATCGCCCATCAGGGCTTCGCCGGACAACTTGAGGAGGACGCGCTTGTAGGCTGGTTTTGACATGAGCTGGGGCTCCATAAATGAGGTTATTCGAGTATGACATGGCGCAGCGCTTTGCAGCGCCGGACAGGCGTGCGCAACTGCCCATGCCGCCGCCCGGCACAACAGGTGCGGGCGGGCCAAAAAAACGGGCCTCTCGGCCCGCTTTACTTACGCTCCCTGGGAGGCAGCCATCTGTGCTGCGACTTCTGCTGCGAAGTCGTCTTGCTTCTTCTCGATGCCCTCGCCTACCACGTACATGGCGAAGCCTTTGACGCTGGTGTTAGCCGCCTTCAGCATTTGCTCAACCGACAGCTTGTCGTTTTTCACGAAAGCCTGGTTCAGCAGCGACACTTCTTTCAGGAACTTCTGTACCGAGCCTTCCAGGCGCTTGGCCAGGATTTCCGGCGATTGTGCTGGCTTGCCTTCGGCGGCCGCTTTGACTGCGTCTTCTTCGGCTTTCAGTTGGGCAACCGAACGCTCTTTTTCGATCAGTTCCGCAGGAACTTCGTTCGAAGACAGCGATACTGGCTTCATGGCCGCGATGTGCATGGCCACGTCTTTGCCTACTTGCTCATCGGCGCCGTCGAATTCGACGATCACGCCGATGCGCGCACCGTGCAGGTACGAAGCGAGCTTGTTGCTCGTTTCGAAGCGCTGGAAGCGGCGGATGGTCATGTTTTCGCCAATTTTGCCGATCAAGGCAGCGCGCACTTCATCGAGTGTCTTGCCATCGAGTGGCAGGGCCAGCAAGGCAGCTACGTCAGCCGGGTTGTGTTCTGCTACCAGACGGGCAGCGTTGTTGGCCAGTGCCAGGAAATCGTCGTTTTTCGCAACGAAGTCGGTTTCCGAGTTCACTTCGACCAGGGCGCCTACGCCATTGGCGATATAGGTTGCCACGACGCCTTCAGCGGTGATGCGTGCCGATGCTTTCGATGCCTTGCCGCCCAGTTTGACGCGCAGGATCTCTTCCGCACGCGCCATGTCGCCTTCGGCTTCGGTCAGTGCTTTTTTGCATTCCATCATTGGTGCGTCGGTTTTGCCGCGCAATTCGCCTACCATCGCTGCTGTAATCGCTGCCATGTGTTTCTCCTGATTCGGTGAGTCGACAGTCGCGGCCGGGCAGATATGCCTCGCCAGCGGTCACTATCGTTTTTTTGTTAAAAAAAAGGGGGAGCTGCTGCCACCCCTTTTCCCTTACTGCTGTGCTTACAAACAGCTATCTCGCGATAGCCTGGCCATTAAGCCTGTTCGTTTACTTCGACGAATTCGTCGCCAGCGGCTGCTTTAACCATTTCAACAACTTCGTTACCGGCAGCTGCACGGCCTTCGATGATTGCATCAGCAACACCGCGAGCGTACAACATGATGGCTTTCGAGGAGTCATCGTTACCTGGGATCACGAAGTTCACGCCTTCTGGGGAGTGGTTGGTATCGACAACGCCGATGACCGGGATACCCAGTTTAGCCGCTTCAGTGATCGCACCTTTGTGGTAGCCGACGTCTACAACGAAGATTGCGTCAGGAATGCCGCCCATGTCCTTGATGCCGCCGATCGATTTTTGCAGCTTGATCATTTCGCGGGAGAACATCAGCGCTTCTTTTTTCGACAGCTTCTCGATCGAACCGTCTTCGATCATCACTTCCATGTCTTTCAGACGCTTGATCGACGTTTTGATCGTCTTGAAGTTGGTCAGCATGCCGCCCAACCAACGCTGATCAACGAAAGGCACGCCAGCGCGTTGCGCTTCAGCAGCGATGATTTCGCGAGCTTGACGCTTGGTGCCGACCATCAGGATGGTGCCACGGTTTGCAGCCAGTTGACGCACGTGCTTCATTGCGTCCTGGTACATCGCCATGGTTTTTTCCAGGTTGATGATGTGGATCTTGTTGCGATGGCCGAAGATGAACGGTGCCATTTTTGGATTCCAAAAACGGGTTTGGTGACCAAAGTGGACACCGGCTTCCAGCATTTCGCGCATTGTTACGGACATTATTAACTCCAGGGTTGGGTCTGGAATCCGATCAGTCACCATAGAGGCACCCTTGTCGACCGGATTCGCGTGTTTATATTGATTAAATACACTGTTTTACTGCATTGCCTAAAAGAGAATTCAAGCAACCCAGAATTCTACACCGAAATGACGGCCGCATCAAGTCTGCACTGCGAATCGCCGGCCCTTGGGGAAGCGCTCGATGTACCACGCTGGCGCCAGGCGTAGCCGAGCTGGCGGTTCATCCCGATTTGCGCACAAATCGCCGCCCGGCCATGGGAAGAAGGCGGCGAATTGAGGGCGCCTCGTTTATAATTTCAACATATTTGCAGACTTTTTTCCGCACCATGGAAATCGTCTGTGCTTTTCACCCGCGCTTTTCAGCCGGAAATTTTGCAGATTGCGACTTACACCATGCCTACCATCCGTATTAATAGCGCCGCCGACATCGAAGGCATGCGCGTTGCCGGCAAACTCGGCGCTGAAGTACTCGATTACATCACTCCCTTCGTCAAGGTGGGCGTCACGACCGGCGAACTGGACCGCCTGTGCCACGAATACATGCTCAACGTGCAAGGCACCATCCCGGCCCCGCTGAACTATTGCCCGCCCGGCTACACGCCTTACCCGAAGGCCATTTGCACCTCCGTCAACGACGTCATCTGTCATGGCATTCCGGGCGACAAGGTCTTGAAGAGCGGCGACAGCGTCAACCTCGACATCACTGTCATCAAGGATGGCTATCACGGCGACAATAGCCGCATGTTCCTCGTCGGCACCCCCACCATCCTGGCAAAGCGCCTGTCGGAGGTCACCTATGAATGCATGTGGCTGGGCATAGACCAGATCAAGCCGGGTGCCCACCTCGGCGATATCGGCCATGCCATCCAGCAACATGCGGAAAAGGCTGGCTACAGCGTGGTGCGCGAATTCTGCGGTCACGGCATCGGCAAGGTCTTCCATGAAGAGCCGCAAGTGTTGCATTACGGCAAGCCAGGCACTCTCGAGCGCCTCGAAGCAGGCATGATTTTTACCGTGGAACCGATGATCAACTCGGGCCGCCGCGAGATCCGCGAGATGAACGATGGCTGGACCATCAAAACCAAGGACCGCAGCTTGTCGGCGCAATGGGAACACACGGTGCTGGTGACGGAGACGGGCTACGAAGTGCTGACCGTCTCGCCCGGCATGCCGCCCCCGCCCGCCTTGATCCTGAACAAAGCCTGATTTTTCCATCCCACGCACCGCCACCCCAGGGCCCAGATGAAAAAGCAAGTTCGGGAACAGCTGAAACAGCAACTGAAAGCCGACCGCCAGGTCGTCATTGCGGCCTTCCAGGCCGACGGCAAGCCTGAAAAACTGCTGCGCAGCCTGCGCCACAGCGTCGATGGCGTGCTGGCGCGCGCCTGGCAGGAAGCAGGTTTGCCGCCTGGCACGGCCTTGGTGGGTGTGGGCGGCTATGGCCGCGGTGAACTGTTTCCGTATTCCGACGTCGACCTGCTGATCTTGCTGCAGCAATCGCCCGATGCGCAAACACAAGAAAAGCTCGAAGAACTGGTGCAACTGCTGTGGGACCTGGGCTTGGAGATCGGCCACAGCATTCGCACGGTCGAAGAATGCATGGTCGAATCGAAAGCTGATATTACCGTGCAAACCAGCCTGCTCGAGGCGCGCCTCGTGTGCGGCAACGCGGACTTGTTCGCGCAATTACAGCAGCGCTACCAGGCCGCCATGCAGCCGCAGGCATTTTTCCAGGCGAAAACGGCGGAAATGCGTCAGCGCCATGCCAAATATGAAGACACAGCCTTCAGCCTGGAACCGAATTGCAAGGAAAGCCCAGGCGGCCTGCGCGACTTGCAGGTGATTTTATGGGTCGCCAAGGCGGCCGGCCTGGCCAATTCCTGGCGCACCCTGGCCACCAGCGGTCTGATTACGCTCACCGAAGCGCGCCAGTTGATGGAAAAGGAGCGCGCCTTCAAAGACATCCGCGTACGCCTGCACCTGCATGCGGGTCGGCGCGAAGACCGCCTGGTATTCGACATACAGACGGCCATCGCCGAATCGCTGGGCTTGCAAGCGACGGGCAGCGGCCCGCACATGCGCCGCGCCAGCGAATTTCTCATGCAGCGCTATTACTGGGCCGCCAAGACGGTGACCCAGCTCAACACGATTTTGCTGCAAAATATCGAGGCACGGCTGTTTCCGCAAGACGATGTGGCCGTGCCCATCAACGAACGCTTCAATGAAGTCAACAGCCTGATCGACATTAGCGCCGACGATACGTTCGAGCAATATCCATCGGCCATGCTGGAAATCTTTGTCTTGATGACGGAACGCCCGGCGCTGAAGGGCATGACCTCGCGCGCCACGCGCGCCCTGTGGCACGCGCGCTTCAAGATCGATGCCGCCTTCCGCCAGGATGACGTCAACCGCGCCCTGTTCCTGCGCATCATGCGAGCGCCCGTGGGCATCATCCACGCATTGCGACGCATGAACGAGATGAGCATCCTGGGGCGCTACCTGCCCAATTTCCGCCGCATCGTGGGCCAGATGCAGCATGACCTGTTCCACGTATACACGGTCGACCAGCATATTTTGATGGTGGTGCGTAACATGCGCCGCTTCACGATGAGCGAACATGCCCACGAATATCCGTTCTGCAGCCAACTGATGGCCGATTTCTCGCAGTCGTGGCTGCTCTACGTGGCAGCCCTGTTCCACGATATCGCCAAGGGCCGCGGCGGCGACCACTCGAAGCTGGGCGTGGCCGACGTCACCCAGTTCTGCCAGGATCACGGCCTGTCGGCAGAGGACACGGAACTGGTCGCCTTCCTGGTAGAAAATCACCTGACGATGTCGCAAGTGGCGCAAAAGCAGGACCTGTCTGACCCCGACGTCGTGCAAGCCTTTGCGAAAGTGGTCAAGGACGAGCGCCACCTGACGGGCCTGTACCTGCTGACGGTGGCCGACATCCGTGGCACCAGCCCGAAAGTGTGGAATGCCTGGAAGGGCAAGCTACTGGAAGACTTATACAAAATCACCCTGCGCGTGCTCGGTGGCGAGCCGCATACGGCCGACCGCGAGCTGAAAAACCGCCAGCAGGAAGCGCTGGCCACCCTACGCCTGTACGGCTTGCCACCGGATGCACACCTGAAACTGTGGCAGCAACTGGACGTTGCGTATTTTCTGCGTCATGACGCCTCTGACATCGCCTGGCAGACGCGCTCGCTGTGTGACAAGCTCGACAGCAAGTTGCCGGTGGTAAAATGCCGGCTGGCGCCGATCGGCGAAGGCTTGCAAGTAGCCGTCTACATACCCGATCAGCCCGACCTGTTCGCGCGCATCTGCAGCTATTTCGACCGCAAGAATTTCAGCATCCTCGACGCGAAGATCCACACGACCAGGAATGGCTATGCACTCGATACTTTTCTCGTCACCGAGCAGAACTTTGCCAAAAGCTACCGCGACATCATCAGCCTGATCGAGCATGAGCTGGGCAAACTGTTGCAGTCGCAAACGCCGCTGCCGCCGCCGGGCAAGGGAAGACTGTCGCGTCTGTCGCGCACCTTCCCCTTCCAGCCGACGGTAGACTTGCGGCCCGATGAAAAGGGCCAGTACTACCTGCTGTCGGTGGCCGCCAACGACCGCACGGGCCTGCTCTATACGATCGCCAATGTGCTGACCAAGTACCGCATCAACCTGCACACGGCCAAGATCATGACCCTGGGCGAGCGGGTCGAAGACGTCTTCCTCGTCGACGGTCCCGCGCTCAACAATGCCCGCAACCAGATATTGCTGGAAACCGATTTACTCGATGCGCTGAAAGTGTAACGACCTGCGCGCAGCGCCTACCCTTACTGAAACTGAAACTGAAACAACATGACCGAAGAATTATTACGCTTGTCCAAACGCATGTCCGAACTGGGCCTGTGCTCGCGCCGTGAAGCCGATGAATGGATCGCGCGCGGCTGGGTCCGCGTCGATGGCAAAGTGGTGTCCGAACTGGGCAGCAAGGTCACCCCAAGCCAGCGCGTTACCGTGGAACGCCAAGCCGCAGCCGAGCAATCGAAGCGCGTCACCGTGCTGATCAACAAACCCGTCGGCTACGTCAGCGGCCAGGCCGAAGACGGCTACACGCCAGCGGTGGCGCTGATCAAGGCGGAAAACCGCTGGGCGGAAGACCGCAGCCCGGAACAGTTCCACCCGACCCAGCTGCGCAGCCTGGTGGCCGCTGGACGTCTGGATATCGATTCTGTCGGCTTGCTGGTCTTGACGCAGGATGGGCGCGTGGCCAAGCAGTTGATCGGCCACGATACCGATGTCGACAAGGAGTACCTGGTGCGCGTGAGCTACACCAAGGGCGATACCCTGCCCGACAGCGAGCTGAAAAGACTCAACCACGGCCTGTGGCTCGACGGCAAGCCCTTGCTGCCCGCCAAGGTGCGCTGGCAGAATGAAGACCAATTGAGCTTTACCTTGCGCGAAGGCAAGAAACGCCAGATCCGCCGCATGTGCGAAGCCGTCGGCCTGAAAGTGCTGGGACTAAAACGCGTGCGCATCGGCAAGGTCAAGCTGGGCGACTTGCCAACGGGCCAATGGCGCTACCTGAGCGCGGACGAACAGTTTTAAGCGACGGCGTCAAGATGGCATGCGCAGCGGCATGCCAGCTTATAGCAGCAGGAATATAGTGATATAGAATCAATTATAGTGATTTTCTTAGTAAATATTGCCTTAAACCTATACACTATTCCCCATTAGAATAAAAGAGATACGCTGTCGTGAACGATCCCATTCCCAATCCACTGCGCAAAGGCGCACCCAGCCTGGCAGATGTCACCGAACCGATGGAGCCAGGCACCAAGCCGCACCATATGAGCGATCCGTGGGATATCGGCGAAACCCTGTGCAGCCTGGCCGATAACGGTGACGCCATCTCGATCTATCCGGCCGGCGGCGAAGATGTCATCATGGCGCGCATCCTGTCGGTCGACGACGACTTGCCGCAATTCGTGCTGGAACTCAATGAAGGCGCAACTCTGCCCGAAGGCGGCGCCACGTTTGTGTCATCGGTACAGAGTGCCAAGCTGCAATTTACCGTCAACGGCGAATGGGAAGCGTATCCCGGGCGCCCTAACGTCTACCTGACGAACTTCCCCGGCCATTGCCTGGTGCTGGAACGACGCGAATCGGCCCGCCTGGAAACCCCGCTAGGCGTGTACCACCTGGCCGCGTTTGTGCTCGAAGGGCGGCCATATGAATTGCAGCTGTATGACTTCTCGAGCGGCGGCATCGGCATGCGCGCCCACCCACGCGATACGATAGGGCTGTACGTGGGTCGCAAGCTGTCGCGCGTGCGCCTGGAACTGGGGCCGAGCAAGGTCATGATTGCCGACCTGGAAATTCGCCTCTCGCGCACTTTCCGCTCCTTCCTGCTGGGCGAGCAAGTACAAATCGGCTGCCGCTTCCTGAACCTGACGCCGGCCATGCAGGATGAATTGCAAGCCCTGCTCGACAACCTCGGCAGCAACCGCAAAGTGCGCTAGGTGAGTACTGGGGTCAGACCCTCAACACCGCCAACACATAGCTCTGCGCTAACGCATCCGGGGGTCTGACCCCCGATGTCGGCGGCCTAGTCGTCGTCGTTCGGATCGAGATCGGGAAACATGACCTCGGTATAGCCGAATTGCGTAAAATCAACGATACGCATCGGATACAAAATACCGTGCAGATGGTCCACTTCATGCTGCACCACGCGGGCATGGAAGCCGTCGCAGTCGCGGCTGATGGGCTGGCCAAACTGGTCCGCGCCTTCGTAGTGCAGTTCGCTCCAGCGCGGCACGCTACCGCGCAAGCCGGGCACGGACAGGCAGCCCTCGAAACCCTCTTCCTTACGCTGCGTCAGAGGCGTCAGCACAGGGTTGATCAGCACGGTCTCCGGCACTTGCGGCGCATCGGGATAGCGCAGATTATTCTTGAAGCCGTAAATCACCAACTGCAGATTGACGCCGATCTGCGGCGCCGCCAAGCCAGCGCCATTGGCGGCATGCATGGTATCGAACATGTCGGCGATCAAGGCGTGCAATTCGGGCGTATCGAAGTCGCGCACTGGCTCTGCCATGCGCAGCAGGCGCGGATCGCCCATCTTCAAAATGTCGCGTACGGTCATTTTGCGTCCAATGTCGACTGCATTTCTTGCAAGTAAGTACGGAAGGCGGCGCCCGTTTCCGGATGTTTCATGCCCATCGCCATGCTGGCCTTCAGATAGCCAAGCTTGGAGCCGCAATCATAGCGCTGCCCTTGGTAACGATATGCCAACACGCGCTCTTCGCGCATCAGGGCGGCGATACCGTCCGTCAACTGGATTTCGCCACCGGCGCCGGTACCGATATTTTCCAGGTGGCCGAAGATGCGGCTGGTCAACACATAACGGCCCACCACGGCCAGGGTCGATGGCGCCACTTCGGGCGCAGGTTTTTCCACGATGGCCGAAACCAGTTCCAGGTCGGGCTGATAATTTTTTGCCGACACGATACCGTACTGCTTGGTTTCCGCGCGCGGCACGTCCTGCACCGCCAGCAGCGAGCAATTTTCATACTGGAAGACATCGGCCATTTGCGCCAGCACCGGGCGCACGCCCTCTTCCACGTCCATGAAATCGTCGGCCAGCAAGACCGCGAACGGTTCGTCACCGATCACGGGACGGGCGCACAGCACCGCGTGCCCCAGGCCCAGCGGTGCCGACTGGCGTATGTAAATGCAATTGATGTGCTTAGGAATGATGTTTTGCACCATGTCGAGCAACTGCCGTTTGCCTGCCGCTTCCAGCTCCGACTCCAGCTCGTAGGCCGTGTCGAAATGGTCTTCGATGGCGCGCTTGTTGCGACCCGTAATGAAGATCATTTCCGTGATGCCTGCCGCCACCGCTTCCTCCACTGCGTACTGAATCAGTGGTTTATCGACAATGGGCAACATCTCCTTCGGTTGCGCCTTGGTCGCAGGCAAGAAACGGCTGCCCAGGCCAGCGACGGGAAAGACTGCTTTTCTAATTTTTTTCATGGGTCTTCTGTAGCTTCTGTAAGATGTTGAATGATTAGTCTTTTGCCAGCAAGGCCAACAAGCCCAGCAGGCCCGCCTCGTCGAGTACGGCCACACCCAGTTCCTCGGCCTTGGCCAGCTTGCTGCCGGCGTCCGAGCCGGCCACCACGTAAGCAGTTTTCTTCGATACCGAACCGCTGACCTTGCCACCGGCCGCCTCGATCAGCTCTGCAGCCTCGTCGCGGCTCATATTGGGCAACGTCCCCGTCAAGACAAAAGTCTTGCCGTCCAGTTTGCCGCCAGAGACTGGCATTTCAGGCAATTGTGACAGTAATTCATTGCGCAGGGCGTCCAATTGCACAAGCAGCTTGACATGCGCTGCCTCGGCCAGCCATTGCGCCAGCGCTTCCGCCACGGCGGCAGGCAAGCCCGCGTGGAAGCTGGGTCCTTGCGCCGCCAGGCTGTCCAGGGTCACGCCCCGCTCCACCAGCTGTTTGCTGCGCGCTTGCGTGAGCTTGGGGATGCCGATGGCGGCCAGCAGCGTGGTCTGCTCGAGCTGCGTGCGCAACTTGGCACTGGGCGCGTGTTCACCCTGCGGCGTGACGCCAGCGTCCAGCAATGCCTGCAGCGCCTGCTGGTTCTTTTCTTCGGCAAAGAAATCGGCAATCGACTCGGCCACGGTACCGCCAATATCGGGCAGCACGCGCAGCAAGGCCGCCGGCGCACGGCGCACATAGTCGAGGCTACCGAGCCATTCGGCCAGGGTCTTGGCCGTCGATTCACCCACGTGGCGGATGCCCAGCGCGAACAGGAAACGCTCGAGCGGCGGATGCTTGCTCGCCTGTATGCCTGCCAGCAAGTTTTCCGCCCATTTCGTGGGAATCTTGCCTTGTTGCACTGTTTCTGGCGTCGAAGCATCGCGCTCGTCGGCGCGCACTTTCATTTCCAGCAGGCTATCGAGCGTCAGCCGGTACAAGTCGGCCAGACCATGCACATATTCCAGTTCGACCAGGGTATCGATGTAACGTTCCCCTAGGCCTTCGATATCCATCATGCGGCGGCCCGCGAAATGGCGGAACGCTTCCTTGCGCTGCGCCGAGCAGAACAGGCCACCCGAGCAGCGCGCAATCGCCTCGCCCTCTTCGCGCACCACGTGGGAATCGCAGACAGGGCAGCGTTCCAGCATCTTGAACGGCAGCGGCGCCGGTTCGGGGCGCTTGTCGAGCACCACGGACAGCACTTCCGGGATCACATCGCCGGCACGGCGCACGACGACAGTATCGCCCACGCGCACATCCTTGCGCAGCACTTCGTCTGCATTGTGCAAGGTGGCGTTGGTCACCGTCACGCCGCCGACCGACACGGGCGCCAGGCGCGCCACGGGGGTCATGGCGCCCGTGCGGCCAACCTGAATATCGATGCCCAGCACCAGCGTCAGCGCCTCTTCGGCGGGAAACTTGTGCGCCAGCGCAAAACGCGGCGCGCGCGACACAAAGCCCAGCGCCTGCTGGTCTTGCGTCGCGTTGACCTTGTAGACCACACCGTCGATTTCATAGGGCAAGGCGGGACGGCGCGCGCCGATATCGGCGTAGTATGCCAGCAAGCCCTGCGCACCCTGCACCACCTTGCGTTCCTTCGACACGGGAATACCCAGGGTGTCGTACCAGTCCAGCAAGGCCGAATGCGACACTGGCATGACGGCGCCATCAAGGGCGCCGATGCCGTAAGCATAAAAACGCAGCTTGCGCTGTGCCGTGATGCGCGAATCGAGCTGGCGTAGGCTGCCGGCCGCAGCATTGCGAGGGTTGGCGAACTCCTTGTGCCCCGCCACACGCTGGCGTTCGTTCAGGCGGGCGAAATCGGCCTTGAACATCATCACTTCGCCGCGCACATCGAGCACGGCGGGAATCTTGTCGCCCTGCAGGCGCAGTGGAATGCCAGCGATGGTGCGGATATTGGCCGTCACGTCCTCGCCCGTGGCGCCATCGCCGCGCGTGGCCGCCTGCACGAACAAACCGTTTTCATAGCGCAGGTTGATGGCCAGGCCATCGAATTTCACTTCGGCGGCGTAATCGACTCCTGCACCATCAAGGTCCAGGCCTTCGCGCACGCGGCGGTCGAAATTGACGATATCGTCGTCGGAGAAACCATTGTTCAGCGACAGCATCGGCACGGCGTGCGTGACTTGCTCGAATTGCGGCAACGGTGCTGCGCCGACGCGCAAAGTGGGCGAATCGGGCGTGCGCAAGTGCGGATGGGCCGCTTCCAGCGCCTGCAGTTCGACAAACAACTGGTCGTACTCGGCGTCGGGGATGGTGGGATTGTCGAGCACGTGGTAGGCGTGCAGGTGCCGATTGAGTTCGGCAGTGAGTGCCAGGACGCGCTGGGCGGCGTCCTGGTTAGTCGGATCAGTCATTGTTACGCGATTCTTCAGCTAAATAAACGCAGGGCGCGGGTGGAGCCGGCCGCAATATCGGCCGCTTCCATTTCCTGGTAAAACTCTTGCACCTGGCCGGCGATCTCGGCCAGTGCCGCGTCCGACAGGGCCTGGTTGTAATCGTCGACGATGGTGGCGTCGAGGCGGCCCACCAGCGCTTTGGCGCAGGCAACCATGGCGCCGAAAGCGTCGCGTGCAGGCGCCACGCACGGCACGTCGAGCAACAGGGTCAAACGGGGCGTGGTTTCCTCGGCCAGGGTGACATTTGTCGACAGCGAGAACAGATAGCTGCCGTCACCATCGGGCATGACGAAACGGCCGTCAGGACGCACGTCAAAGCCTTGCTTTTCGAGGGCGAAGAGCAGGGTCGACATGGCCCACGGTGCACCGTTCGTGTGCAGGTTGACGCCCAGCTGGGCATCGTGACCGGCGACAAAGCGATGCAGATTGCGCGCTTCGGCCATCACTTCCATCATGTCGGGCACTTCCGGTTCGGCGCCGATCTCGTCGGCCACGCCACGCAAGCGCGTGACCAATTCCGAGTATTCCAGTTCATTCAAGGCCGTGCTGCGGCTGGCCAACTGCACGCCGCCCTGCATCTTGGTATACACACCACCATGCGTGATCGGTTCCCAGTCGCCATTGACGTGCAAGCCGATGAAATGCACGGGCTTGTTGCCCACCAGGCGCAGAGTTTGCAGCACCGGCAGAATCTTCTCGCCGCGCACGGGCGCTTCCAGCGACAGGGGCAACAAACAATCGATCAGCGGGTCGACCAGGCTGGTCGCCTGCTCGCTGGCGGTGCTCACTTCTTGCACCGGCTCGGCGCCTGTTGCAAGGAGCGGATCGGCCGGGGTATCGCCCAGCGACGGTTCCGCGTGTACGGGCGCATCCGTTACAACGGCCGCTGGCGACGCGCCAAACGACGGTTCGGCCTTGGCGTTGGGAGCGGCGTCAAAACGCGGCTCCTGGCGCAAGACCGGTTCCTGTGCCTGCGCCGCTGGCGCCTCGCCCTCGCGCATCAGCACGTCATCGTGGTCGGTGGAAAAGGCCCGTTCCACACTTTTCTTGGCCTTGTATTCTTGCCATTTGTTATACGAAAAAACACCGACGATAAAGACGCCGCCGGCGCCGAACAAGGTAATTTGTAAGTCTGTCATGCTGCTTGTGCCTCGGTAGCAAAATTTGCGGCGGACTCCATGTCCACCGCCACGATGCGCGATACGCCCTGCTCCTGCATCGTCACACCGATCAATTGATGGGCCATTTCCATCGCAATCTTGTTATGCGAAATGAAAAGGAATTGGGTCTGGTCGGACATGCGCTTGACCATGCGGCAAAAGCGTTCCGTGTTCGAATCATCGAGCGGCGCATCGACTTCGTCGAGCAGGCAGAACGGCGCAGGATTGAGGCGGAACATGGAAAACACCAATGCGGTCGCCGTCAGCGCCTTCTCTCCACCGGACAACAGGTGAATGGTGGCATTTTTCTTGCCGGGAGGCTGCGCCATGACTTGTACACCGGAATCGAGAATTTCGTCGCCCGTCATGGTCAGCTTGGCCTGCCCGCCACCAAAGAGGATGGGAAACAGCTCGGAAAAGTGGTGGTTGACCTTGTCGAACGTATCTTGCAGCAAGTCGCGCGTTTCCTTGTCGATCTTGTGGATCGCGTCTTCCAGGGTGTTGATCGCTTCCGTCAGGTCGGCATTTTGAGCGTCGAGGAAATTCTTGCGCTCGGATGCCTGTGCCAATTCGTCCAGCGCAGCCAGGTTCACGGCGCCCAGGCCCGTGATGGCGTTCGTCAGGCGCGTGACTTCGCCCTGCAGATACGAGGGCCGCATGTCCGGATGCAACTTTTCCGTCAGCAGCGCTTCATCGGCGCCCGATTCCAGCAATTGCTGGGCGAATTGCTCCTGGTTCAGACGCGCGGCTTGCTCCTTGAGCTGCATTTCCATGATCTTGTCGCGCTGCGGCTGCAAGCTGCGCTCCGATTGCGTGCGCGCATCTTCGGACAGGCGCAGCTGCTGGGTGATCTGGTCCAGTTCATGGCGCGCGTCCGCCAGCGCCCGCTCCTGCGTGGTGCGGCGCTCGAGCAAGTCCTGCAAGCCATCGGCGGCGGCGCCGTTTTCCAGGTTGGCCAGCTCCAGTTCGCCCGCCTGCAGGCTGGCCGTCACTTGCTGTGCCTGCGTGCTTGCCGTGGCGATATTGCGGCGCAATTCCTCGATCTTGGCGCGCTGGGCTTTTTCTGCGTATTCCGTGTCCTTGGCGTTTCGCTCCAGGTCGCGCAAGGCTTCGCGCGCTTCGGACAAAAGCTGTTCCTTGCGCAAAAAGTCGGTATGGCCGTCTTCGTGAGCTTCCTGCAAGTTGCCCAGTTCCATGTCCAGCTGTTCGAATTTCTCTTCCGATTCCAGCTTGGCCTGCATCTGTTCGGCTTCCTGCGCGGCGATTTCAAACAGGTCAGCGCCGATCTGCGTGCTGCGCTGGTTGAAGCGCGCTTCGACTTCCGACAATTTCACCACATCGAGTTGCAGCGTATGCACGGCAGACGTCAGTTGCTGTATGCGCAAGCGCAAGTCCGAGAGATTGCGCGTGAGGCTGGCGACGGCAGCATCGGCCCGCACGGCTCGGGCGCGCGCCTCTTCGGCGAGCAATTGCTGGGCGCGCAATTGTTTGCCTATATTCTCGATTTCCTGCTGGCGCCCCAACATGCCTTCCTGCTCAGAATCGGCAGCATAGAAACGCACGCTGGAAGCCGTCACCACATGTCCAAGCCTGGTGACAAAATAGCCGCCTGGCGGCAACTTGGCACGTTCGGCCAGCGCTTCGGCCGCGTCTTCCACGGCATAGGCATTGTGCAGCCAATCTTGCAGCAAGCCGCGCAAACCCGGATCGTTGAGTTTTAGCAAGTTCAGGAACGGTTTCAGTCCCGCCACTTCCGCCACGGGCAGCGGCGCCACCGTCGACGGCGCGTACAGGGCCAGCTTGGCCGGCGGCGCATCGGCAAAAAAGGCCTTGGCCCAATCGATATTTGACAGCTGCAAGGCCGACGTGCGCTCGCGCAGGATCGACTCCATGGCCGCTTCCCAGCCCGCCTCGATCTGCAGCTTTTGCCACAGGCGCGGCAAGGTGTCGAGTTCGTGCTTTTTCAGCCATGGCTGCACCTTGCCCTGGGTCTGCACGCGTTCCTGCAATTGTTTCAAAGCAGAAAGACGCGCTTCGAGCTGGGCGTTAGCGTTTGTTTCGGCATTGACTTGCGCCTGCGCTGCGGCCCGTTCCTGCTCCAGCTTGGGCTGCTGCTCCAAAGCCTCTTCCAGATAGAAACCCTGTTCTTCCAGGGTTTGCTGCTTCTCTTCCAGTTGCAGCTTCAGGTTTTCCAGATGGCTGCTATCGGGCAGGCTCAAGCTATTTTTTTCCTGCTGCAAGCGCTCGCGGCGCGTCAACAGGCTGGCCAGGATGTTCGAGGCGTTGCGCTGGTGCGCCGATTCCAGTTCCAGCTGCTGCTGGGCCTGCATGATGCGCGCACGCGATTCCGTGCTCTTGTTCTGCGCCGCGCGCCAGGCCGCGTCCAGCTCTGGCAATTGCTCGCCCTTCTGTTCGGCCATCATTTGCGCTTGCTCAACCTTGGCAGCGAGCTCTTCGAGGTGAAATTGCGCCTCTTCGATCTGCTCCTGGTACTCGTCGCCTTGGCTGCTCCATTGGTCGCGCTGGGCCGTCAATGTGGCTAGCTGGGCCTGCAGGCGGGCGCGCGATTCGATGACGAACTTGATCTGCGCTTCCAGGCTGCCGATTTCCGCATTCGTCTGATACAGATGGCCCTGCGCCGTATGTAAACGGTCGCCGACAGCAAAGTGCGCCTGGCGCATCTGCTCGAGTGTCAATTCCACGTTGCGCAGCTTGGCCGTCTGCTCTTCCAGATCCGTCTGTGCCTGTTCGACCTCACGGGCATAGCGCGTCTGCTCGTTGTGCGCCTCATTCTTGCGCAGTAGCCACAAGAGTTTCTGCTTTTCTTCCTGGTCCGCCTGCAGGGTGTGGAAGCGGGTGGCAACGGCCGCCTGCGCTTCGAGCTTTTCCAGGTTGGCATTAAGTTCGCGCAAAATATCTTCCACGCGCAACAAATTCTCACGCGTATCGTGCAAGCGGTTTTCCGTCTCGCGGCGACGCTCCTTGTATTTCGACACACCGGCCGCTTCTTCGAGGAAGACGCGCAATTCTTCAGGGCGCGATTCGATGATGCGCGAAATCATGCCCTGGCCGATGATGGCGTAGGCGCGCGGACCGAGGCCCGTACCGAGGAAAATATCCTGGATGTCGCGCCGGCGCACGGGCTGGCCATTGATGTAATAGGTGGAGGTGCCGTCGCGCGTCAGGGTGCGCTTGACGGCGATCTCGGCGTACTGGCCCCACTGGCCGGACGCCTTGCCATCGTTATTGTCGAACACCAGCTCCACGGAAGCGCGCCCGGCTGGCTTGCGGTGGGTGGAGCCGTTGAAGATGACGTCCTGCATCGACTCGCCGCGCAATTCGGATGCTTTCGATTCGCCCAGCACCCAGCGCACGGCGTCGATGATATTCGACTTGCCACAGCCATTGGGCCCAACCACGCCCACGAGCTGGCCTGGCACCTGGAAATTGGTGGGATCGACGAAAGACTTAAATCCCGACAACTTGATGGAAGAGAGACGCACGTGTTTTAGAGTTCCTGGCCTATGCTGGCGGTTGAGATCGGCGAAGCGGGCGCATAATCAGTTCATATTCGCCATGGCGATGGCAGCCTGGCCGCTCACCGAAAAAAAGTGCTTCATCATACCATTTCCTGATGCTTTTCTGGCCAAAAAACAACAGCGTCAAATGGCAGCTGGCCAGCTGGCGCCAAGTTAAGGGACCGGGCGGCGATCGTGTGCGAGTTTCCAATCGTCGCGGGAAAAAACGTGCTCGTGACCTGACAGCAACTTGGCCAGTTCTTGCAGCCACTGCTCGGTCGGCATGGGCTCGGCCTTGAAGCTCAGCACCACCATCAGTACCAGACTGACCAGCGCCAGCGCGTGGCTGACGGCGATATTGACGGCGCCACGGGCAGTCCACATGAAGCCCAGCGCCAGTGCCAGACCCAGCACGCAGCCACTGACCGCTTCCGATACGCTGTGTGCATGTACGACTACGCGCGAAATGCCCACCAGCACGGCAAACGCCACGCCGACCAGCACGCCGGCGTGGCGCCAGCGCGCTTCGGCGCGCTGCAACAGCACATACATCAGCACCGGAAACACGGCGCCGGCACGCATGGCGTGACCGCTGAAGCCAGTAAAGTCGAGCGCGCTGCTGCCCACACCCCAGCTCATGAAGGCCAGCTTCGACAGCACCACGAGGGCCAAGCCACCGCCATACCAAAGGCTCCAGCTGAGCACCAGGCGCCACTGGCGCGACACCAGCAGCCACAGGGCAATCGCCGCGCCAGCCGGCCCCATCACGGACATGTCGGCCGCAAAAGAAATTCCATTCCACCAAGTCATCGTCGCTGCACTTATTTCATGATCAGCTTGCACTATGCCACGACTGCGCCCTGTTTCGCGCGGCTTTTTGCTGTGCTGCAGCAAAGAATTACATTCGATTACAAAATTTCCGCAGCGAAACTAGGCGCTGCGCAGCTGCCGCACACGCGTCAGATATTCGTCAAGCGCTTGCCCTTGGGCGGCGCAAAGTCGCGGATCGATTCGATCATGCCCACTTGCAGCGCCTGGGCCGCCGTCAGGTGCAAGTCGGAATAGGTATGCACCTGCCATTGCTCTTGCGTCAGGTTGACATGGTCGCGCAGGATGCGCTCGGTGCGCATGTCGTCGGCGCGCAAGCCTTCGACGATGATGCTGAGCGCGTCGGGGCGCGAACCGGGCGACGCCGTGGCATGCGATTTGTGCACCATGAAGCGCGCCGTCTCGCTGGCATGGCGCTGCCGCCCGGCCAGAAACAGCGTGACGGCAATGGACGCCACGGCCCCTGCGTTGTAGGTAATGATGTCAAACGGCAACTTGCTGAGAAAGTTGTACAGACAGATGCCGTCGCTGACATAACCGCCATTCGACTGAATCAGGATGTGCGCGACGCTGAGCTTGTCTTCCGTCATGTCGGCTGCGGCGTCGAAGACGCGCCGCACCATGTCACTGTTGACGTCGCCCGAGAGGGTGAAGTAAGCGTGCTGCCCGGTGTTGTTCTCGGTGTTGTTGTCGATGTTATTGTCAGTGTTACTGTACGTCTCGCTTTGTATTGTGTTCATGTCAGCCACCCGCAAGAAAGCCCGAATTTCATCATAGCCCATTGCGCCACGAGGTGACGCGCACTTGCACGCGATGACGGCGCCGCCAAGCCCGTCGACAGGCACCTCTGCCGCGCAATTGCAGCTTCCGGAGCACGTCTTTACAGATTGACAGAATACCCCTGCTGGCATATATTCTTCACACTTGATCGGGAGAGGGCAACCCAGCGTTGCCGCCGAAGGGGCACTACCCAAAAACTCTCAGGCAAAAGGACCGATCAGGCGGACTAAAGTTGTTGCTTTGGCGACATATTTAGCTCAACTCTGGAGAGCGGCCGCGGCTATTGCCGGCGGCCCACCGAAGGGGCGCACGGGGCAAGCCCCCCGTAATCTCTCAGGTATCAAGGACAGGGGGGTCAGTGATCACGCCAGAAAGCCGTGTTTGGCTAGCGTGTTCTGTTAACTTCCCCCTTTACCTTCGTCCCGAGGAATCCATGACGCTCAAAGCGACCCCACTCAACAACGCCCACCGTGCCCTCGGCGCCCGCATGGTCGATTTCGGCGGCTGGGACATGCCCGTCAACTACGGCTCGCAAATCGAAGAGCACAACGCCGTACGCGGCGATGCCGGCATGTTCGACGTATCCCATATGTGCGTGGTCGATATCGAGGGCCCCAACGTACGCGCTTTTTTGCGCGGCTTGCTGGCCAATAACGTGGACAAGCTGCAAGTATCGGGCAAGGCCCTGTACTCGTGCATGTTGAATGCCGAAGGCACCGTCATCGATGACTTGATCGTCTACTTCTTCAATGAAAACTGGTTCCGCCTGGTCGTCAACGCGGGCACGGCGGAAAAAGACGTGGCCTGGATGCAGCAGCAAAATACAAACACTCACAGCGCCCTGACGATCACCGAGCGCCGCGATGGCCATGACGCCATGGCCCTGGTGGCCGTGCAAGGCCCGAACGCGCGCGCCAAGGTGTGGCAAGTACTGCCGGAAACGCAAGCCGCGTCCGAAGCCATCAAGCCCTTCAACGTCGTCATCGTCAAGGACACGGCCTTCGGCGAAGTCATGCTGGCACGCACCGGCTACACGGGCGAAGACGGTTTCGAAATCGGCGTATCGGCCAGCCAGGTGGAAGCGCTGTGGAATGCATTGATCGCCGCTGGCGTCAAGCCGGCCGGCTTGGGTGCGCGCGACACCCTGCGCCTGGAAGCGGGCATGAACCTGTACGGCCAGGACATGGATGAAAGCGTCAACCCGCTCGACGCAGGCCTGGCCTGGACCATCGACCTCGTCAGCGAGCGCGACTTCAGCGGCAAGGCTGCCCTGCTGGCCCAAGGCCAGAATGCGCAATTCGTCGGCCTGATCCTGCGCGAAAAAGGCGGCGTGCTGCGCGCCCATCAACAAGTCATCATCGCCGGCACCGATGCCAAGGGCGAAATCACCAGCGGCACTTTCAGCCCGACCATGCAAGAGGCGATCGCACTGGCGCGCGTGCCCAACGGCGTGAACGTGGGCGACACGGTGCATGTGGAAATCCGCGGCAAGCAACTGGCCGCCTCCGTCGTCAAGCTGCCTTTCGTGCGCAACGGTAAAATCCTGGCTGCGTAAGCGATTAGAGCCGCCCGCAAGACCGAACAAACATCATCAATAACGAACACTTACCCTCTGGAGCCACACATGAACATTCCTGCAGACCTGAAGTACACCGCTTCCCACGAATGGGTACGCCTTGAAGGCGACGGTACCGTCACCGTCGGCATCACCGAGTACGCGCAGGACGCCCTGGGCGACATCGTCTTCGTCGAACTGCCTGACGTGGGCAATACCTACGGTGCCGGCGACGACGCCGCCGTGGTGGAATCGGTCAAGGCAGCGAGCGACATCTACGCGCCAGTGGCCGGCGAAGTTGTAGCCGTCAACGACGACGTCGTCAACTCGCCAGAGTCGATCAACGCCGATGCCTATGCCAACTGGCTGTTCAAGATCAAGCCAGCGGACGTGTCGGCCCTGGACGGCTTGCTCGACGCTGCCGCCTATGGCGCCACCACCAGCGCTTAATCGCGTGTGATTCACGGGCCGCGTTTGCGGCCCGTTTGCTTTGGTTGCAACAAATTACAGCAGCGCCCGCGCGCCGCATTCCGGTTTTTCAGTCTTTTTTGGCCTCTATATCATGACCCGCACCAGCCTGACCCAACTCGAAGCACGCGATGCCTTCATCGCCCGCCACATCGGCCCCTCTTCCACCGAACAGCAAGCCATGCTGGCGAGCCTCGGCTATCCATCGCGCGCCGCGCTGATCGATGCCCTGGTGCCGGCCAACATCCGCAACAAGGGCACCCTGCCATTGGGCGCCTACTCGCAGCCGATGCCGGAACAGGAAGCCTTGTCACGCCTGAAAGCCATCGCCGGCAAGAACCAGGTATTGAAATCGCTGATTGGCCAGGGTTATTACAACACCTTTACGCCTGGCGTCGTACTGCGCAACATCTTTGAAAACCCCGCCTGGTATACGGCGTACACGCCATACCAGCCCGAGATTTCGCAAGGCCGCCTGGAGGCGATCCTGAACTTCCAGCAAGTGATCACGGACCTCACCGGCATGGGCATCTCGAATGCTTCGATGCTGGACGAAGGCACGGCCGCGGCCGAAGCGATGACCTTGATCCAGCGCGTGGGCAAGTCGAAGTCGACCGTGCTGTACGTGGCCAATGACGTTCTGCCGCAAACGCTGGAAGTGGTGCAAACGCGCGCCCAGCCGATCGGCATCGAAGTGCGTACCTTCAATCCTGCGGAAATCGAATCGCTGGACGCTTGCTTCGGCGTGCTGCTGCAATACCCTGGCGTCAACGGTGTCGTGCGCGATTACCGCGCCGGCGTGGAAAAACTGCACGCGAATGGCACCATGGTCATCGTCGCGGCCGACCTGCTGGCCCTGACCATGCTTACACCACCGGGCGAATGGGGTGCAGACGTTGTCGTCGGCAACAGCCAGCGCTTTGGCGTACCGCTCGGCTTCGGCGGCCCGCATGCCGGCTATTTGTCCACGCGCGATGAATTCAAGCGCAGCATGTCGGGCCGCCTGGTCGGCGTGACCGTCGATGCGCAAGGCAACAAGGCATATCGCCTGGCCCTGCAAACGCGCGAACAGCATATCCGCCGCGAAAAAGCCACATCCAACATCTGCACGGCGCAAGTGCTGCTGGCCGTAATGGCTTCGATGTACGCCGTCTACCACGGCCCCGCCGGCTTGCTGAAGATCGCCCAGCGCGTGCACCGCTTTACGGGCGTGCTGGCCGCCAACCTGAAGACCCTCGGTTATGGCGTCGTCAACGCGAGCTATTTCGACACCCTGACCATCAACGTCGCCGATGCGGCGCAATTGCACGCGACGGCCATCGCGCATGGCGTCAACCTGCGCAAAATCGATGCCACACACGTCGGCGTGTCGCTCGATGAAACCACCACGCGTGACGATATGGCGCTGCTGTGGAAAGTGTTCGCGCACGGCCTGGCCAACGCGCCTGCCGCGCCAAGCCTGGACGCCGTCGAAGCGAATGTGACCAGCACCCTGCCGGCGCAGCTGAGCCGCACCAGCGCCTACCTGACCCACCCCGTCTTCAACAGCTACCACTCGGAACACGAGATGCTGCGCTACCTGCGCAGCCTGGCCGACAAGGACCTGGCGCTGGACCGCACCATGATCCCGCTTGGCTCGTGCACCATGAAGCTGAACGCGACGAGCGAAATGATCCCCGTCACCTGGCCCGAGTTCTCGAACATCCACCCGTTCGCGCCAGATGCGCAAACCGTGGGCTACCGCGAAATGATCGCGCAACTGGAAGAGATGCTATGTGCGCTGACGGGCTATGCGGCCGTCTCGCTGCAGCCAAACGCCGGCTCGCAAGGCGAATACGCAGGCCTCTTGGTGATCAAGGCTTACCACGAGTCGCGCGGCGATGGCCACCGCAACATTTGTTTGATTCCCTCGTCGGCGCACGGCACCAACCCCGCATCGGCCAATATGGTCGGCATGCAGGTGGTCGTCACCAGCTGCGATGCCAATGGCAACGTGGACTTGGCCGACCTGAAGGCGAAAGCGGAACAGCACAGCGCCAACCTGGCCTGCGTGATGGTCACCTACCCATCCACCCACGGCGTATTTGAAGAAGGCATCCAGGAACTGTGCGAGATCATCCATTCGCACGGCGGCCAGGTCTACATCGATGGCGCCAACATGAACGCGCTGGTCGGCGTGGCTGCTCCTGGCTCGTTTGGCGGCGATGTGTCACACCTGAACCTGCACAAGACCTTCTGCATCCCGCACGGCGGTGGCGGACCCGGCGTCGGCCCGATCGGCGTGGGCGCCCACCTGGCGAAGTTCCTGCCGAACCAGCGCTCTACCGGCTACCGACGCGACGCGGCCGATGCAGGCATCGGCGCTGTCAGCGCCGCGCCATTCGGCTCGGCCAGCATCCTGCCGATTTCGTGGATGTATATCGCGATGATGGGCGCAGAAGGCTTGACGGCGGCGACCGAGACGGCGATTTTGGCAGCGAACTACATCGCGCGTCGTCTGGCACCGCACTACCCGGTGCTGTACACGGGCCACGACGGCCTGGTCGCGCACGAGTGCATCCTCGACCTGCGCCCGATCACGGACGCCACCGGCATCAGCAACGAAGACGTGGCCAAGCGCCTGATGGACTTCGGCTTCCATGCGCCGACCATGAGCTTCCCCGTGCCGGGCACGCTGATGATCGAGCCGACGGAAAGCGAATCGAAAGTGGAAATCGACCGCTTCATCGATGCCATGATTGCCATCCGGGCCGAAATCGCCAAGGTCGCCAGCGGTGAATTCGACCACGACGACAACCCGCTGAAGCATGCGCCGCACACGGCGCAGGTATTGCTGTCGAACAACTGGGAACGCAAGTACAGCCGCGAGGTCGCGGCCTACCCCGTCGCTTCGCTGCGCCAGCGCAAATACTGGCCACCGGTCGGCCGTGCCGACAACGTGTACGGCGACCGCAACCTGTTCTGCGGCTGCGCCCCGATCAGCTCGTACGAAGAAGAGTAAACGCCACGCGCCCGCTTAGGCGGGCGTGCCAGCGACAGGAAGGCAGGCCAGACGGCCTGCCTTTTTTCATGCCCGCAAGGGTAGGTCGGATTAGCGCGTGAGCGCGTAATCCGACACCACCACCGGCCTCGCCAACAATGTTGTCGGATTACGCTACGCTAATCCGACCTACGCAACCGGCAACGCCAGCAAGGCCGCGCCCGGCAACCCCAGCACGGTGCCCAGTATCGTCAGCAACATCACGTCACGCCGCTCGCAACGGGCGCGCTGCGAGCCCCAGGCTGCAAACAGCAGGGCCACTGCCACGCCGCTGAGCGCAATTCCCACTTCCGTCATGCCCGCGCTCCCCGCAATGGCAACGCATGCGTCCTTGTTACTTCTTTCATCGCTCTCATCCTTTTCATTGATTATAAAAGCTACCTACCGGTAGGCAGTAAGTGTACAATAAAAAGCACGGTGGCGTTCGATTCAACTGAACCCCGTTTTTTTCATGCGATAAAGGAAGCGTCATGCAGCAGCAAACCACACTCCCCACCGCCACGCTTGGACTGGCGGCTTGCCTGGCCTTGGTGGCCGTGCTCGGTCCGGCAGGCATCGACATGTACCTGGCCTCAATGCCGGCCATGGCGCAGGAACTACACACCGCCTATGCCAACGTGCAGCTAAGCCTGACCGTTTTCTTGCTGGCCCTGGGCGGTGGACAGTTGCTGTGCGGGCCCCTGACGGACATGCTGGGCCGACGCTATCCGCTGCTGGCCGGCATCGCGGTCTACATCGTGGCCGCCGTATGGGGCTCGCAAGCGGATCAATTGAGCACCCTGCTGCTGGCGCGCACGCTGCAGGGCCTGGGCGCGGCGCTGACCTTAGTCGTGGTGATGAGCATGGTGCGCGACGTGGCCGATGGCGTGCAGGCGGCGCAGCTGTTTTCCCTCTTGATGACTATCGTGGGCCTGGCGCCCGTGCTGGCGCCCGCCGTGGGCGGCTTACTCGATGCGCATTTCGGCTGGCGCGCCGTGATGCTGGCCCTGGCCGCCCTGGGCGGCTTGACCCTGCTCAATAGCGTATTGTTCCTGCCGGAAACTTTACCTATCGCCCGCCGCGTCTCGCCGCGCGGCCTGCACCGCACGTATGCGCGCATCGCGCTCGAGCGGGCCTTTTTGCTACCGGCGCTGGCCCTGGCGGCCAGCTTCTTTTTCCTGTTTGCGTATATTGGCGGGGCAGCGCTGGTGTACCAGCGCGATTTTGGCCTGTCCACCGGCAGCTTTGGCCTGGTCTTCGGCGCCACGGGCGTGGCCGTGCTGCTGGGCGCCATGGCCAGCGCCCGTCTGGTAGAAAAGTACGGTGTATCGCGCCTCTGCGTGGCGGGCAGCAGCGCCATGCTGGGCGGCGCCGTGCTCGCCCTGCTGGGCGTCTGGGCGGGCTTCGGCATCGTCGCCGTCGTCCCCGGCATGTTCATGGCCCTGTTTGGTCTGGGCATTGCGGAAGCGGCGCTGATGGCCATGGCCATGGGATCGCAGCACAAGGCGCTCGGCTCCACGGCGGCATTGCTGGGCGCTATCCAGATGAGCTTATCGTCGTTGGCCACGCCACTGGCGGCCAGCCTGTCGGAATCGGGGCCGCTGCCCTGGCTGCTATTCTTGACCGTAGCGGGCCTGCTGGTATCATGGCTGACCCTGGCCACTGCGCGCGTCCATCCGGCACGCACCACCAGCCTGGGCGCGCACTGACGCCTCACTCACCTTCACCCCAATGATGAAAAAACGCTCGGCCTCGGCCGATAACATCTGTGCCGTCGCCGTCGTGCACTTTTCCGAACATGGCTACGATGCCTCGTCCCTCAGCGATATCGCCGAACAGGCGGGCATGCGCAAGGCATCGCTGTATTCCCACTTCGCCGGCAAGGACGCCCTGTTCCTCGACGTGTTTGCCGACGCGCTGGCCGAAGAGCAAGCCTTCATGCAAGCCTGCTTCGCCGACGAAGCCGCACTGGCGCTGCAAGTGTCCGATGGCCAGCGCGCCGGCGCCCTGTACTGCGAGCGCATGGCGCAGCGCTACGCGGACTCGGCCCATCTGCGCTTCTTGCTGCGCACGGCCTACCTGCCGCCGGCCAGCCTGCGCGTGGAAGTGGGCACCGGCTACGAAGCCTTGCTGGCGCAATTGCAGCAGTATTACGTGAAGAGCCTGGGCCGCATGGCGCCCGCCCTGACATCCCCGCGCCTCGACCTGTATGCGCAAGCCTACCTGGGCATCGTCGACAGCCTGCATGTGGAACTCATTTATGCGGGCGGTGCCGCGCTGCAGCAGCGCCATGCGGCGCTGTGGCAGATTCTGTCCGATTCGCTGGCGATGGCGGCGCAATCGGCCTGATGCGCCATAGATTACTGCCACACGGCGAACCGACAAGCAGGTCTGACACAAGCCGCTATCGGCCCTTCGAAAGCGCAGCTATATCACAGTCAAATCTGGTGCGGCTTGCCGCCGGATTTTTCGCATGCGAAGTTCCGCTTGCGCCCCATAGCCGCCGTACAAATGAAATGATAGCAGGCAAAGCTCAGTGCTTACGACGCCAGTCAAGATATTCAAACTCGCTGCCGTCCCTGTCCAATTCAACGCGGTAGTAGGAACGCTTCGCCATCTCTTTGAATCCCCACGAACAGGTCCGCCCGCACTATTTGTATTGACATTTATTATTTGACATCCTATTTTCGTTTACGCCCGCACCCACATTACACTTTGGAAACCTAAGATTTCTTCAGTTGACACTGTTGCAGCGCATCCATAAGATGCCCTCATTATTCATTTACGGAGTCCCACGTGAGTACTTGTTCTAGTGACAGTAGCCGATCTTGTATCGGTGATTGCCTCGGCAGCTAAACAGCAAGCAACGCGGAACTTCCTTTCCTCCGTGCCTTGCTGAGCAAGGTGCGGTGTCTCGCGGCCAGTCTGGCCGCGCGTCTCTCCCCCTCTTTCCGATCGCGACCGGCTACTGACCCGGATTGCCCGCCAGCACTATTGTGTGTTGGTGGCACGCAAGTCTTGCCTGCGGCTGCGCCGCCCGTCAACACCTCGCCGTGAAAGGAAGAGCCATGAATCTCTTCACCCGCTTATTCGAATCGTTCCTGCGCAAGCGCCATACTGCCGGCCATTTCCGCCGTCGCGCCATGCCGCTGGAAAACAGTACGGCGCGTCCCGTACCCGACCACCTGGCCCGGCAGCTATTGACGGCCGCGCATGAAAACCTGGACAGCGCCCTCGACCGCCTGCACACGCGCATCGAAGGCTTGCGCGATGCCGAGGCGCAAGTCATCGGCGCACAAACGGGGCCAAATGAAGTCGAACATGAGAAGCCGCTAGCCTGGTTCCAGCACCTGTGGCTGTGCTACAAGAATCCGTTCAACCTGCTGCTGACCGTGCTGGCGGTTGTTTCTTACCTGACAGAAGACCCGAAGGCGACCATTGTCATCGGCACCATGGTGATGCTGTCGACCCTGCTGCGCTTCGTGCAGGAAGGCCGCTCGAACCGGGCTGCCGAGCGCCTGAAAGCCATGGTCAGCAATACCGCCACCGCGCTGCGCAATGGCCAGCAAATCGAACTGCCCATCCGCCAGTTGGTGCAGGGCGACATCATCGTGCTGTCGGCTGGCGACATGATCCCTGCCGATTGCCGTTTGCTTTCCGCAAAAGACCTGTTCGTCAGCCAGGCCGCCATGACGGGCGAATCGTTGCCCGTGGAAAAGATGGCAGAATTGGCCGATGCCCACGGCAACAACCCGATGGAGCTGGCCAATTTGCTATTCATGGGCACGAATGTGGTCTCGGGCGCCGCCACGGCGCTGGTGTTGTCCACCGGAAACCGCACGTATTTCGGCACCATTGCTACGCGCGTCACGGCCACCGAGCGCACGCCGACCGCGTTCGAGACGGGCGTCAACAGCGTCAGCTGGCTGCTGATCCGCTTTGCCCTCGTGATGGCGCCACTGGTGTTCCTGATCAATGGCTGGACCAAGGGCGACTGGATGGAAGCATTCCTCTTCGCACTGTCCGTAGCCGTGGGCCTGACGCCGGAAATGCTGCCCATGATCGTCACCAGCACCCTGGCCAAGGGCGCCGTGAAACTGTCGAAAAAGAAAGTCGTCGTGAAACGCCTGGATGCGATCCAGAACTTCGGCGCCATGGATGTGCTGTGTACGGACAAGACAGGCACCTTGACGCAAGACAAGATCGTGCTGGAACGCCATACGGACGTATTCGGCCAGCCCTCCGATGAAGTACTGCAATTCGCTTACCTGAACAGCCACTACCAGACGGGCCTCAAAAACCTGCTGGACCGGGCCGTGCTCGACCATGTGGAATTGCAAACGGAAATGCAGCTGGCGCGTGATTATGTGAAAGTCGATGAAATCCCCTTCGATTTCGTACGCCGCCGCATGTCGGTCGTCGTTTCCGAAAAGAATGATCACCATGAACTGATCTGCAAGGGCGCCGTCGAGGAAATGCTTGCCGCCTGCAGCCATTTGCGCCTCAATGGCGTAGACGTGCCACTCGACGCTGCCCTGCTGGCGAAAGTGCTGCACACCACGCACGGTTTGAACGCCGAAGGCTTGCGCGTGGTGGCCGTGGCCGTCAAGGAAGTGCCACCGCATAAAACCGTCTACGGCGTGGCCGATGAAACGGCGCTGACCCTGATCGGCTACGTCGCGTTTCTTGACCCGCCGAAGGAATCGACAGCGCCGGCCCTGCGCGCGCTGGCCGAGCATGGCGTGAGCGTGAAAGTGTTGACGGGCGACAACCATCTGGTGACGGTGAAGATTTGCCGCGAAGTGGGCCTGGCCGTGCATGGCGTGCTGCAAGGTCCGCAACTGGACGATATGGACGACGCTACGCTGGCCAAGGCAGCCGAAGACAATACCGTGTTTGCCAAGCTCAGCCCACTGCACAAGGAGCGCCTGGTGCGCGCCCTGCGCGGCAATGGCCATATCGTCGGCTTCATGGGCGATGGCATCAACGACGCGCCCGCCCTGCGCGCGGCCGACATCGGCATTTCCGTCGATTCGGCCGTCGATATCGCCAAGGAAGCGGCCGACATCATCCTGCTGGAAAAAAGCCTGATGGTGCTGGAAGAAGGGGTGCTGGAAGGCCGGCGCACCTTCAGCAACATGCTCAAATACATCCGCATGACGGCCAGCTCGAACTTCGGCAATGTGTTTTCCGTGCTCGTAGCGAGCGCCTTCCTGCCGTTTTTGCCGATGCTGCCGCTGCACTTGCTGGTGCAAAACCTGCTGTACGACGTGTCGCAGATCGCCATTCCCTTCGATCATGTCGACGCCGAGCTGATCCAGAAACCACTGAGCTGGAATCCGCGCGACATCGGCCGTTTCATGCTGTTCTTCGGTCCCATCAGCTCGATCTTCGACATCAGCACCTTTGTTTTAATGTGGCATGTATTCGGCGCCAATACGCCAGAACAGCAGACCCTGTTCCAGTCCGGCTGGTTCGTCGTGGGCTTGCTGACGCAAACCCTGATCGTGCACCTGATCCGCACACCCAAGCTGCCCTTCATCGACAGCATCGCTTCCGTGCCCCTGCTGGTGGCCACCACAGCCATCATGGCGGTGGGCGTGTTCTTGCCGATGGGGCCGCTGGCGAGCTACTTCAAGCTGCAAGCCTTGCCGTTGGCCTACTTCCCCTGGCTGCTGGGCGTCCTGGTGTGCTACACGCTGCTGACGACGCTCATGAAGCGCGTGTATGTGCGCAAATTCGGCTGGCAATAGTATGATGAGCCGCTCTTTCTCCTCACAAAGGCACGCATGAGCGGTTCTCCTCTTTCCAAGCGTCATCTCGCCCTGCTGCTGTCGGCGCTGGTGTTTCCCGGCAGCGGGCATTTCTTGTTAGGTCGCAAGGCACGCGGCTGCCTGTTCCTCGTGCCCGCCCTGATCGCCCTGGTAATCATATTGCGCCAGATCATGGCACGTTTGGACCAAGTTATGGCACAGATCGACAGTGGCGCCCTACCCCTCGACGTGCAGCTGATCGCAGCAAAAGTCGATGCGCTGTCGGCCAATGACGGCCCTGGCATGACGCTGGCCGTGAGCCTGCTGGCGGCTTGCTGGGTGGCTAGCCTGATCGACACCTTGCTCATCAAGCCATGACGACAGAAGCGCAGGCGCGCAAAGCGCGCAAGCAAGCAAAGATGCAAGCGCGGCGCGCGCAACTGGTGCTGCATCGCCAGGACCACGGCGGAGCGCTGGCCTGGCGCGGCTGGTTCGACGGTTCCGCCCATCCGAACCCGGGCAAGCTGGGCATAGGCGCTTTGCTGCTGGGGCCGCATGGCGAACGCATCGAAGTGAGTCAGGCGGCCGGTTACGGCAGCAGCAGCGACGCGGAATATGCAGCCCTGACGGCCCTATTGCAGGCGGCACTCGGCGTGCACCCGCCGCCGGTGCAACTGCTGCTGTACGGCGACAGCCAAGTGGTGATCAATGATGTGCTGGGAACGACGCCGCGGGGCGCCAAGGGGCTGGAACTACACAGGGCCAGCGTAGTGGCCCTGCTACAACAATTTACTGATGTCAGTTTGCACTGGCTGCCGCGCCACAGGAATGGCGAGGCGGACCGCTTGTCGCAACTGGCGATTGCCAGCTTCACCCCAGAGGCATCAGTACCGGGGCCGTCCCCTCAGGGTACGACCCCGGCCATTACGGGGTAAGCAACTTAAGCGGCGCGGCCGATCCGCAAGGCATCTTGCGGCGTTTTGGCCAGCGGGCGATGCATCCCCTTCAAGCCGCTGACACTGGCCTGCTGGCCATGCAATTTAAAGACGCTGACCACTTGCGCCAGATTGTGCGCCTGGTGCTGCATCGATTCGGCGGCCGCCGCCGATTCTTCCACCAGCGCCGCATTTTGTTGCGTTACGGCATCCATCTGGCCGATGGCGCGGTTGATTTCGTCGATGCCCACGCTTTGCTCGCTGCTGGCGGCCGTGATTTCCGTGATGATATCGCTCACGCGCTGCACGCTGTCGACGATATCGTTCATGGTCGAACCGGCTTGCGCCACCAGCATGCTACCCGCGTTGACTTGTTCCACCGACGCGCCGATCAACGTCTTGATCTCTTTTGCGGCACTCGCCGAACGCTGCGCCAGGTTGCGCACTTCGGACGCCACCACGGCAAAGCCACGGCCCTGTTCACCCGCGCGCGCCGCTTCCACGGCCGCATTCAAGGCCAGGATATTGGTCTGGAAGGCGATGCCATCAATGACGGAAATAATGTCGACGATCTTGTTAGACGAGGCATTGATCGATTCCATGGTCCCCACCACTTGCGCCACCACGGTGCCGCCCTTGACGGCCACCTGCGCCGCCGACGCCGCCAATTGATTCGCCTGGCGCGCATTGTCCGCATTCTGTTTCACGGTCGACGTCAGCTCTTCCATCGAAGACGCCGTTTCTTCCAGCGAACCGGCCTGCTGTTCCGTGCGCGAAGACAGATCCTGGTTACCTGCAGCAATTTGCGTCGAGGACGTCGCGATGCTGTCCGTGCCGCTGCGCACTTCGCCCACGATGTTGAGCAAGCTGGTGTTCATGTCCTGCAACGCTTGTAACAATTGCCCGGTTTCATCCTTGGCGCTGACGTCGATCTGCGCCGTCAAGTCGCCATCGGCCACCTTGCGGGCGATTTCCACGGCCGTGCGCAGCGGGCGTACGATGCCCATCGTCAAGACCGCGGCGCACACGATGCCAAAGGCCAGCGCCAGCGTCGACAGCAATAACAGCAAGTTGCGGCTGGTGCTGGCGATGTCATCAATCTGCTGCGCGGTAGCGTCAATGCTGGCGCGCTGGTGCTCCAGCAAGCCGTAGACCATTTTCTGGTACTTCGCTGCGGCGGGCACGAAGGTTTTTTCGAACACTTCGTTGGCGGCCTCAGTCTGAGATTCCCCCTTGAGCTTATAGACCTGGTCGCGCGAGCGAATATAGACTTCGCGCAATTCGAGCAAGCTGGCGAACATGGCTTGCTCTTTCGGATCCTTGAGCAGCGCCGCGATTTTCTTTTGCAGAACAGCCGCGCTGGCGCTCGACACCTTCGACTCTTCAGCAAAATAGCCGCTCAGCGAGCTGTCGCTGCTACGGGCGATGGCGATCGTGCGCCGCACGGCGCTATCGATGCGCGTATACCAGTCAGAAATATAGCGTTCCTTGGCCAGCGGCTCTTCCATCATCGTACGCGTGGCGCCGGCCACGTCATTCAGGCGCCAGACACTGATGCCGGTGATGAGCATGGAAAACAGCAAAATGATGGAAAACCCCAATCCCAGACGCACCCCGATGCTGACGTTTCTTAACAAATTCATGTGAACTATCCTAATATTCTGAAGAGAGGCTCTGCAGCCAACCCAGGGACAGCATGGCGAACGCCACCACATTTGTCCCGCCAAATACACTGTTGCACGGCTCGCTTGCAGCGTGCGCGAGGAACATGCAATAGCGTGCGCCCTACGGAAACGATATGCAATACTTAATGTCAGTAGTTCTTGAGCATATGCAGGGAAATTCTATGCACGCACCATTACGCAGCCAGTTTCTCGATCAAACCCATGTCGGCGCTGGACATCAACTGGTCAATATCGACCAGGATCAGCATGCGCTCGTCGAGCGTGCCCAGGCCAATCACATAGTCGGTGTTGATCGCGTGACCCATGTCTGGCGCCGGCTTGATCTGTTCCGGCAGCAAGGTCGTCACGTCGGATACGCGGTCCACGACCATGCCCACCACGCGGTTGCCGATATTGAGGATGATGACGACGGTGAACTGGTCATAGCCGGGCGTACCCAGATTGAACTTGATGCGCATGTCGACGATCGGCACGATGATGCCGCGCAAGTTGAGCACGCCCTTGACGAACTCGGGCGCGTTGGCGACGCGGGTCGGCGTTTCATAGCTGCGGATTTCGCTCACTTTCTGGATGTCGATGCCATACTCTTCCCGCCCCAGGGTAAAGGCCAGGTATTCGGCAGCCTTGGCAACGGCTGCGCCAGCATCGTTGGACATGATATTCATGATGATCCTTTCGTAATCCTTTCGTTAACGCGCCTGATGCGCAGGCCAGGGCACGCTGCATGCGCGCCTTGGACGTGACGCGCCATCCACACAGCAATGAAGAGCGTCAGTTATGCGTTTTTTGCAAATATTTTCTAGTAATTAGCTTATGCATTAAATTTCCGCGAGGCAATACTACCCCATGTAAATGTTACATGCACTAAAAAAGAGCGCTTGACGGGAAGATGCTTTCTCGAAATACCATTGATATGGCAAATGCGGCAGGCATGGACGCAAGGCCCATATACACACGCGGCGGCGTTGTATGCCACACTGCAGCCCCTGCTCTTACCACCGTTGAACCATGCATTCTTTGCTTTCCCAATGGCAACCACGGCTGCTGGCACTGGCCACGGCCGGCCTCGATGACGACCGCGCCCACGACATCAACCACCTGCAGCGCGTCTGGCGCAATGCCAGTATCTTGCTGCGTGAGCATGCGCAGGCCGACGCCCTCACCGTGATGGCCGCCTGCTATTTGCACGATCTGGTCAACCTGCCGAAAAACCATCGCGAGCGCCACCTCGCTTCGCGCCAGGCGGCAGCGCTGGCTTGCCGCCAACTGGCCGAGCTCGATTTTCCGGCAGAAAAACTGGCCGGCGTGGCGCACGCCATCGAAACGCACAGCTTTTCCGCCAATCTGATACCACACACCATCGAAGCGCAACTCGTGCAAGATGCCGACCGCATCGATGCGCTGGGGGCCGTAGGACTGGCACGCCTGTTCTATACGGCGGCGCGCATGGACAGCGCCCTCGCGCATGACAGCGATCCGCTGGCCGAACATCGCGCACTCGATGACCAGGCATACGCACTCGACCATATCGCCACCAAGCTCGACAAGCTGCCCGCCCAGATGCAAACGGCAGCGGGTCGCAAGCTGGCCGCACAGCGCCTGGCAGTACTGACCGATTTTCGCGCCGCCTTTGCTGCGGAGTGGGCAATTGCACCCTAGCGTGGGTGGCGATAGCCAGCGGCGCGCATGCTCTCTATAATACAAGGACCAGCTATCGCGCCGCGCCGCAGCAAAAAACCTGCAAAGCGCCGACGCAACGCCAACAACTGCCCCCCGCAGGCCGCATGGCGGCGCGGGGGGCACGCCGAAAGCATGCATGTCCGACACAAGCCGCCCCGACAACCATTCCCCGTCTGCTCCCACCGCGTCCGCGCGCGCGGGCAAGCTCAATTTCATCCTCGTCTGCGTCTTCATCGACATGTTGGGCATCGGCCTGGTGGTGCCCGTTCTGCCCATCCTGATCGGTGATTTTGTCAGCGGCAAGGATGAGCAAGCGTTCTGGTACGGCATCATGGCGGCCGTCTTCGGCTTGCTGCAGTTCATCTTCATGCCCATGCTGGGCGCCATCAGCGACCGCGTCGGACGCCGTCCCGTGCTGCTGTACTCGATGGCCGGCATGGGCATCAATTTTCTTGCCACGGGCTGGGCACCCAACCTGGCCTGCCTGTTCATCGGCCGCATCATCGGCGGCGTCTCGTCAGCGAGCATGTCTGTCGCGTCCGCTTATGCCTCTGACATTTCCACGCCGGACAACCGCGCCAAGAGCTTCGGCAAGATAGGCGCCGCCTTTGGCCTGGGCTTCATTTGCGGCCCCATGCTGGGCGGCCTGCTGGGCGAGATCAATCTGCACTTGCCGTTTTACGTGGCGGCGGGGCTATCGGCGGCCAATTTCATCTACGGCTATTTCTGCGTGCCCGAATCGCTGCAACCGGGTCCGCGCCCGCCCTTTACTTTGGCGCGCATCAATCCGTTCACCGCCCTGATGAAACTGGTGCGCCGCACAGACATCCGCGGCCTGGTGCTCGCTTTCGGCTTGATGACGTTTGCGCAAATGATGCTTAACACCACCTGGGTGCTGTACACGCATTTCCGTTTCGACTGGACGCCGCGCCAGAACGGTATCGCCCTGTTCTGCGTGGGCCTGTGCGCGGCCGTGGTGCAGGCGGGCTTGCTGGGCATGTTGATCAAGCGTTTTGGCGAAGTACGTTTGTCGCTGCTGGGCATGACCTCGGGCGCCCTCACCTACCTGCTGTACGGCCTGGCCACGCAAGGCTGGATGATGTATGCGCTGATCTTGTGCAACCTGCTGGCCTTTGCCGCCGGCCCGGCCCTGCAAGGCATCATCTCGAAGGCGTCCGCCGCCAGCGAACAGGGCGAACTGATGGGCTCGCTGCAATCGATCAGCAGCCTGGGCATCATCATCATGCCCTTGCTCGGCAGCATGATCCTCGGTGAAGTAAGCCATTTGGCGCCGCAGGACTGGCGCATCGGCAGTACCTTCTTTCTGTGCGCCATCATGCAAACCCTGGGCGTCGTGGTAGCCTGGCGCTACTTCAAGGCACGCGGCCGGGCCAGTCTGAGGCTTTCCACCACAAAATAGCCCGCGAGATAATATGGTATTTTAGAAATAAATAGGCGAAAATAACATCATCATGCGGGCGTTGCCGACGTCGGCGATTCGATGGTGAGCGAGGATCGGTATGACTGACTTTTATTCCAGCGCTTGGCGCCGAAGCGTGACCCTGCTGGCGCTGGCGCTGCCCCTGCTCGCAGCTGCGCAATGCTCGCGCGACATACAGGTGCCCGTCTCGGCGGTCGGCGCCAGCGTGGTGGTCAATGGCGCCAGCATCGGCGGCATCTATCCCGACTTGCTGCGCAGCATGGGTGCCAAGCTCGGCTGCAATTTCATCTTCACCGCCGTGCCGCGCGCGCGCCTGGAGGCGATGTTCGAGACGGGCAAGGCCGACCTGCTGATCCCGGCCAGCCGCACACCGCGGCGCAACCAGCATGGCCTGTTCATCCCCATGCTGGGCAACCGCCCCATGCTGATCTCGTTGCAGGGCACGCGCGCGCCCGTCAACAACGTGCAGGAATTACTCGAGCGGCGCGAATTGCGCTTGGCACTGGTGCGCGGCTACGACTACGGCACGGCGTACCAGGCGCTGGCGAAAGAGCTCAATAGACAGGGGCGGCTATCCTACGAAGTCGACGTGCTCTCCGTGGCGCGCCTGATGCAAAGCGGCTTCATCGATGCCACCATCATGGCGCCCACCATCCTGGCCGGGGTGGCGCAAAACGATGCACGCGTGTACGGCCTGGTCGAGCGCTTACGCCTGGAAGGGCTGCCGGAATTACCATGGGGCATGAGCGGCATCTACCTGTCGCGCAAGTCGCTGACGGCGCAAGACCAGGCAACCCTGCGCGAATTACTGGACAAGGCGGCCCGCTCAGGCATCCTGATGGAAAGCTTCCAGCGCCATCACAGCCAGGAAATATTAACGCTCAGCATACGTCCGCGCTAAGCACCCAGGCCTGCCGGGCCTGGGTATCGCCGTCGTTCTGTTTGCTGCCCTCTTGCATGCCGCCTAGCGCGCCTCAAGCGGCGCTATCGGCAACTCGATCGCGCTGGCCGCACCTGCCGCGTGGTAGACGCGCTGCGTGGCCTTCTTGTAATCGCCTGGCTGGGCCAGGAAGATGTTCGGCACGAAGGTTTGCGGATTGCGGTCGTACAGAGGGAACCAGCTCGATTGCACTTGCACGGCGATGCGGTGGCCAGGCAGGAAGACGTGGTTGGCGTTCGGCAAGGCGAAGCGATAGCGTTCCACCTTGCCCGCTGGAATGGCCGTCGGATGTTCGAGGCTGTCCCGATAACGGCCGCGGAAGATATCCATCGCCACGCCCAAGTGATAGCCGCCCATGGCCGGCTGCGATGGCACTTCGTCCGGATACACATCGATCAATTTCACCACCCAGTCGGCATCCGTGCCGCTGGTGGCGGCAAACAGGTTCACCATCGGCGCGCCGGCGATGCGCACGGCCTGTCGCAACGGCTCGGAAACATAGCTGAGCACATCCGTACGGTCCGCATAGCCGCGCTGGTCGCTGACCAGCCATGGTTTCCACTGGTCGCCATCGCCAAGGCGCACGGGACGCGCGACAAACGGCACGGGTTTCGCCGGGTCGGCCACGTATTCATCGTAGGCGCCGACGACCGCATCCTGCGCCACGTGCGCTGGCGCAAAGCCCAGTTTGTAGCCATCGTGCAGGTAAATCGGTGTCAGCTTGGTCTCGCAACTCTCGCAAGCCAATGGCCACTGCTGCAGGCGCTGCCACTGATTCGTGCCGCTCTGGTATGACACCACGGGCGCCGTATTGGCGTCCGGCGCGCCATCGATCAGGTATTGATTGAGGAAGGGCTGCATGACTCTTTCGCGGAACTGACGCGCCGTATCGCCGTCAAACCGCAGAGCACCCAGGCTGGAACCGTCGTAGTTGACGCCGCTATGACGCCATGGACCAATGGCCAGGTAATTGCGCTTGTTGTGCTTGTCGCGCCCTTCCATCGCCGCGTAACTGGCGTAGGGCCCATAGATATCTTCCTGGTCCCACTGCCCCACCACATGCATGGTGGGTACAGTCAAAGGACGCTTGGCGAGGATCTTGTCGAGTGCCTGTTCCTGCCAGTAACTATCGTAAGCTGGGTGTTCGAACAGCTTTTTCGTGTAAGTCAGCTTGTCGATGCCGAATTTCTTCGCGTAATCGCTGGCCGAGCCGATGCGCAGGTAGGCGTCGTAATCGTCATAGACACCCAGCACGGGCGCCTCGCCGCCGCCGCGCACGCTTGTCTGCCATGCCAGGTAAGACAGGCTCGGCATGCGGAAGGCGCCGTTGTGGAACCAGTCATCGCCGCGCCAGCCGTCGACCATGGCGCTCATGGGTATGGCCACCTTCAGCGCCGGATGCGGATCGACCAGGGCCATCAACACCGTATGGCCCTCGTACGAGGAACCGAGCATGCCCACCTTGCCATTGCTCTCCGGAATATTCTTCGACAGCCAGTCGATGCTGTCCCACGCATCCGTGACGTTATCGACCTTGGTATGGTTCAGCGGGCCGCGCACAGGGCGCGTCATCACGTAGTCGCCTTCCGAGCCATGCTTGCCGCGCACGTCCTGGAACACGCGGATGTAGCCGTTTTCCACCAGGGTATCGTCGCCCTGCGGCAAGGTGGCCAGCATGCTGGCGCTGGTCGCGCGCTGGGCGCGGCGGGCCGCGTTGTACGGCGTGCGCGTCAGCATGATCGGCGCTCTCTTGGCATCTTTCGGCACGACGATTACCGTGTACAGCTTGACGCCGTCGCGCATGGGGATCATTACCACGCGCTTGACGTAATCGTTCAGGTCGGGCATCACGAGCTTGGCACCGATATCGGGCGTCATCGCTAGCGTTTGCGCCAGAACGGGTGCAACAAAGAGCGAACTGCACAGAAAACTGACAGCCAGGGCCAGGCCGGTGAGCCGGACGGGGGACGACACGCGCATATTGTTCTCCAATGGATTCATGCCAGACAAAAATGGCCGAACGACAATAGTACCCGGAAAGCAAGTTCTACAGAAGGCTAGCCTCTGACGCAGTGCAGCAGATATATCGGCACGCAACTTGACAGAATGCGTACGAACTGCAACCATAACGGCATGAAATTTATCCCTTCACAACACGCCTGCTTGAATTGGTGGTCCCGCTCACTTTCGCGCGGCCACTGCATAGTGATGTGAATTTGATCCACGCCGCCTCGATCGGTGGCGTAACAGGCTCCAGCCTGGATCATCCCCGATGCAGGCGGCTCGAAAGGAAACTTGATGAGCTTGCCTAATACTCGCGACACCCAAAACGCCACCGACACCGACACCGACACCGATAATGCACCAGCGGCACCGCTGTCGGCCGCCGCCATCGCTGCGCAATCCGTGATCCTGACGGGCGACCGCCCTACCGGCCCCTTGCACCTGGGCCACTACGTGGGCAGCTTGCGCGACCGCGTTTCGTATCAGAACAACTACAAGCAATTCATCATGCTCGCTGACGCGCAGGCGCTGACCGACAATATGGATGACATCGACAAGGTGCACCGCAACGTCCTCGAAGTGGCGCTCGATTACCTGGCCGTCGGCATCGATCCGACCAAGACGACCGTGTTCATCCAGTCGCAAATCCCGGAACTGGCCGAGCTGACCTTTTACTACCTGAACATCGTTACCGTGGCGCGCCTCGAGCGCAACCCTACCGTCAAGGAAGAAATCCGTTTGCGCGGCTTCGAACGCGACATCCCGGCCGGCTTTTTGACCTACCCGGCCAGCCAGGCGGCCGACATCACGGCTTTCAAGGCCGGCGTGGTGCCCGTGGGTGAAGACCAGATTCCCATGATCGAGCAAACCAATGAAATCGTGCGCCGCTTCAACCGCATGTACAACCGCGAAGTGCTGATGGAATGCAAGGCGCTGGTGCCCGATATCGGCCGCCTGCCCGGCATCGACGGCAAGGCCAAGATGAGCAAGTCGCTGGGCAACACCATCAACCTGGGCGCGACCTCGGCTGAAATCACGGCCGCCGTGAAAAAAGTCTACACCGACCCGCTGCACCTGCGCGTGGAAGACCCGGGCCACCTGGAGGGCAATATCGCCTTCACTTACCTGGACGCGTTCGACCCGGAAAAAGCGGCGCTGGCCGAGATGAAAGCCCACTATGTACGCGGTGGCCTGGGCGACAGCATCGTCAAGAAACGCCTCGACCTGGTCTTGCAGGAAATGCTGGCGCCGATCCGCGCCCGCCGCGAAGAGTTCGCCAAAGACAAGGGTCAAGTCATCCAGATGCTGAAAGAAGGCACGTTCAAGGCACGCGAAGTGGCGGCCCGCACGGCAGATGAAGTCAAGTCGGCACTGGGCCTCAACTACTTCTGATCATAGACAGTAATAGCAAACTGATGCGCCCAAGCGGAGTCGGGTAGAATCCCGTCTCCGCCTGGGCTATTTTTTTGCCTAACCCAACAGCATAGTCTGGGGTCGGACCCTGAGGGTCCGACCCCAGCACTTGTCTTAGGGTCACCATATATTGAAACATAGCTAATGACCGACTCCGCTATCGAACAACTGCTGCAGCAGCATTTTTCCATCGATGCGCTGCAACGCTCGCCCGCCCCCCTACAGCAGGCGCTGCGCATGCTCGGTGGCTGGCTGGCCGCTGAGCGCGACACGCCGTATCCGCACACGCCGTACGCGCAACTGCTGACGCAGCTGTCCGACACCTGCCTGCCCGCGCACGGCATGCCCGTGACCGATTTCCTGCAAGAGCTCGACACCACCGTGCTGGCCAATACGGCCCAGCTGAACCATCCGCAATACATCGGCCATATGACGCAGGCCTTGCCCTGGATCAGCGTGCTGGCCGAAGCGTTTACGGCCACGCTGAATCAGAACCAGGTCAAGATCGAGACGGCGTATGTGTCGACCCTGATCGAAAAGCAGATCCTGGGCTGGCTGCACCGTCAGATCTACCAGCAGCCCGAACAGGTCTACGCGCAAGCGATGGCCGCTACCAGCGGCGCGCTGGGCAATGTCGTCAATGGCGGCACGATGGGCAATTTGACGGCCCTGGCCGTGGCGCTGGAGCAGCAGTTGCCCGGCACGCGCAAGCGGGGCCTGTTTGCCACCATGCAGGAATCGAGCTACGCGGGGCTGGCCGTGATCGGCTCGGCGCGCAGCCATTATTCCGTGAAAAAGGCGCTGGCGACCCTGGGGCTAGGCGAAAACGCCTTGCACCTGGTGGCCGTCGACCGCGACAACCGCATCGATGTCGCCGCGCTGGAGGCAACCATACGCGATTTGAAATCGCGCAATATCAAGGTCGTCGCCATGGTCGGCATCGCCGGCACGACGGAAACGGGGGCCATTGATCCACTGGCCGCCATGGCAGCCATTGCCGCGCGCGAATCGATCTGGTTCCATGTCGATGCGGCCTGGGGCGGCGCCCTCTTGATAGCGCAACAGTACCGCGCGCTGTACGACGGCATCGCCCTGGCCGACTCCGTCGTCATCGACGGGCATAAGCTGCTATGGCTGCCGATGGCGCAAAGCATGGTGCTGTTCAAGGACAGCGCCAGCCTGAACTTGCTGAAACACAACGCCAACTACATCTTGCGCGACAATTCGGGCGACCTGGGCCAGACTTCGCTGGAAGGCTCGCGCCGCTTCGACGCCTTGAAACTGTGGACTTCGTTCAAGGTGCTCGGTGTGTCCGGCTACACCACCTTGCTGCAGCAGGCCGCTACCCTGTCCGGCCAGCTGCAGCAGCTATTGGCCGACCAGCAAGACTTCGAACTGCTGACGCGCTCGGACACCTTTATTCTGACCTACCGCTACGTGCCCGCGCACTTGCGCCAGCGCATGGGAAGTTTGCTGGCCAGCGGCCAGGACGATGCGGCGAGCGAGCTGAACAAGCAGCTCAATACGCTCAACGCCAAGCTGCAAAACCGCCAAAAGGCGCAAGGCCACAGCTTCGTCTCGCGCACGGTGCTCGAATCGACGCGCTACCCTGGCCCGACCAATGTGCTGCGCGTGGTGATGACCAATGTCAAGACGCGCCCCCACCACCTACGCGCCATCCTAGAGGAACAGCGGGCCATCGGCCAGGTTTTGGTGGCCGAGCTGAGCCTGTAAGCTAGCCCCCCATCAACCCTGACTGGATGCCCGATGCAACGCCTGAGCGCCCTCACCGATCTGTTACAGCATCTGTTGAAATGGCTGCTGCTGGCCTTTGCTGTGGCCGTGCTCGCTGGAACGGCCTCGGCCGGCTTCCTGTTCGCCCTCGACTGGGCCACGCGCACGCGCCTGGCGCACGCTTGGCTGATCTGGCTGTTGCCGGTGGCGGGCTTTGCTGTCGGCTGGCTGTACTTACGCTACGGCAGCACTGTCGAAAGCGGCGCGAACCTGCTCATCGATGAAATTCACGCGCCGAAAAAAATCATTGCGCTGCGCATGGTGCCACTGGTGCTGGGCGGCACGCTAATGTCGCATTTGTTCGGCGCCTCTGTCGGGCGCGAAGGCACGGCCGTGCAAATGGGCGGCGCGCTGGCCGACCAGCTGACGCGCATGTTTCGCTTGAACAATGAAGACCGACGCATCATCCTGATGGCCGGCATCAGCGCCGGCTTTGCCTCTGTCTTCGGCACGCCGCTGGCGGGCGCGCTCTTCGGCCTGGAAGTGCTGGCCATCGGCCGCTTGCGCTATGAAGCCATGCTGCCCTGCCTGGCCGCCGCCGTCATCGCCGACCAGGTGGGCTTGCTGTGGGGGCAGTTATTCAACATTCAGCATACGCATTACGCCGCGCCTTTGATCCCCGCCCTTTCGGCCTGGACTTTGTGCGCGATGGTCATCGCCGGCGTGCTGTTCGGCATGACCGGCAAAATATTCGCGCAAGCCACGCACGGCTTGAGTGCCTTGATGAAACGCAAGATCGCCTATGCGCCGCTGCGCCCGCTGATAGGCGGTCTCGTCGTCGCTGTCGCCGTCTGGCTGCTCGGTACAGACAAATACATCGGCCTGGGCATTCCCACCATCGTCGACGCGCTCAAGACACCGCTGCCCGCCTGGGATTTCTTGGGCAAGATGGCATTTACCATCGTCTCGCTGGGCACCGGCTTCAAGGGTGGCGAAGTGACGCCCCTGTTCTTCATCGGGGCGACCCTGGGCAATGCGCTGGGCCCGCTACTGCAGCAACCGGCCACCTTGCTGGCCGCCATCGGCTTCGTTGCCGTGTTTGCGGGTGCCGCCAATACACCCATCGCCTCGACGCTGATGGCGATGGAACTGTTCGGCGCCGAGATCGGCGTCTATGCCGCCATCGCCTGCGTCGTGGCCTACCTGTTTTCCGGCCACGCGGGCATTTATAGGGCGCAGCGCAGCGGCCACGCCAAGCGCCATCGTGCCAAGGAGCTGGACAGATGACGCAAAATATCGACAATATCGGCGTATTCCAGAGTAGGTTTCTGCAACAACCGTCTTCACGCTTACCATGCGAAGCATCAATGATGCCCGGCTCGATTTGCCAGGCGCCAGTTGCGAGCTGGCGTGGCAATGGAGCGTCCTCTCAACTCACCACATTGCGCGTAAAACGCAAGGTTGATACGCCGGCATTGACGTAGGCATACGCTTGCGCGCTGCTGAAGACGAAAAAATCGCCGGTGGCCAGGTGCCTGGTTTCCGCCGCCAGCACGAGCTGCAACTGGCCTTCGAGCACGTACAGCATTTCGCTGAAGCCGGCCTGATCGGCTTGCGCATCATAGCGCTCGCCCGGCGCCAGCGTCCACGACCACAGCTCCACCTGACGGCTGGCGGGCGTGGCGCCCAGCAGCACGGCCTGGCTGGCTTGCGATGCACTTTGCCACATCAGTACGCGCAGGCTCTCGTGCCGCTGCCGTGGCGGCTGCACCAGGTCGACAAATGCCACGCCCAAGGCAGCGGCCACGTGATCGAGGTTAGCCAGGCTGATGTTGGTGCTGCCCGCCTCGACGCCGTTGACCATGCGCCGGCTGAGCCCTGAGCGGCGCGCCAACTCCTCCTGACTGAGACCGGCGGCAAGGCGCAAGCGCCGCAGATTTTTGGCCAGGTGCTCGAGCACGCCACCGGCTTCCGCTTCGGCTTGACTGCGCAATATATTGCTCCTATGATGATGGGAAATATTTTGCTCATAGCATAGCCTCCCATGAAAACACACGCAAGTCCCCCGCCCGCCTTCGGCCTGCCCGAATTGGCCCTGATCACCATCACCTTCATCTGGGGCGGTACATTTCTCGTCGTGCAGCATGCCATGACGGTCAGCGGCCCACTGGCCTTTGTTGCTGCCCGCTTTGCCGTCGCCGCCAGCATCGGCGCCCTCATTTGCCGCGGCCAGTTGCGCCAGCTGAGCAGGGCCGAGCTGTTTACCGGCATGGCCATCGGCGTCAGCATCTTTGGCGGCTATGCGCTGCAAACCTATGGCTTGATGCATATCACAAGCAGTAAATCGGCCTTCATCACGGCCTTCTATGTGCCCATCGTGCCGCTGGTGCAATGGCTGGTCTTCAAGCGGCGGCCCCGCATCGCAGTATGGATAGCCGTCGTGCTAGCTTTCGTCGGCTTGCTGTTACTCACAGGCACCGATGGCCTGAGCATGGGTTTAGGCAAGGGCGAACTGATGACGGCCGTAGGCGCCATCGCCATTGCCCTGGAAATCATCCTCATCAGCCGCGTCTCGCCGCAGCTGAACATCTTGCGCGTGACCATCGTGCAGCTGGGCACGGCGTCATTGATCGCCCTGCTGCTGATGCCGGTCATGGGCGAAGCGCCGCCAGCGCTCAGCAAGACGTTCATCTTCAGCGTGCTTGCCCTGGGCTGCGCCAGCGCGCTGATCCAATATGTGATGAACTGGGCGCAAAAGCGCATCTCTGCCACGAAGGCGACACTGATCTATGCGGGCGAGCCAGTCTGGGCCGGGGTGATCGGGCGTATCGCCGGCGAGCGGCTGCCAACCCTGGCCATCGTGGGCGCGCTATTGATCATCGCTGCAGGCATTGTCAGCGAATGGCGGCCCAAGCGCCTGCGCGCCGATGGCGAAGCCATCGCGCCCTCAGATTAATCCGCTACGCTGCAACGTCGCCCCGCCATGCAGGGCCAGCGGCATGGCCCTGGCCCAGCGGTTCGAAGACAGCGAGAACGTCAGCGCGCGCACCTGGTGGTACCAGCCGGCGGGCACGTACAGCATGTCGCCAGGCTCGACGATGCATGCGACCATGCTGGCCTGGCGCGCCAGGGGGAAACGCTCGAAATCGGGCGCTTCCGGGTCGAACGGCGAACCGAACAGGATGGCGTTCGCTTCGCTGGGATAGAGAAAGGCATCGTGGTGCGGCGGCGACAGGAAAATGCGCTTGCGGCCCCATACCTGGGCGAAGATATTGTCGTCATAATCGCAATGCAAGGGCGTGACCGTGCCGGCCGGCCCCACCCAAAAGCGCGGCGGGCCCATCTTGTCGAAATACGTGGGCCAGTGGCACAGGCGGTTCAATTCACGCAATTCCAGATTGCCCAGGTATGGCGGCAGCGCGTACTGGCCCTCTGCCACCAAGTCCAGGTATTGCCCCATCGACATGTCCTGCATGGCGCGGTCGACCGCAAACGCGGTGTTGACGTAGTCGCCCACCCGCGCACGCACGGGCAAGTGGCTGAACTGCTGGCGCAACACTTCGGGGCCCAGCGCCGACACAGGCCAGCGCTCGACGAGCCCGCGCATCAGGAAGGGCAAGCCAAGCGCGGCGCGCGCGCGAAAGGCTGCGGCGCCGAGCATGCCCAGGCGCGGCACTTCACTGATGGTGGGTAAATCACGCGCCGCCTGCTTGATGGCCTCGCGCATGGCGTCGATGGACGTCACGCCGCGCACCTGCGCATCCTTGTCTTCGCGTGCCTGCTTGCGTGCAAGTGCGGCTTCGGGCGAACTCGATTGTACTGGCGGCCTGGGCGGCAGCGCGCGCAGGGATAGAGGGGTGGCCGCGAGCGGCAGCGGCACTTCTTTTTCTACGGACATAAACCTTCTTTGCGATCAAGACGTCACTGCAGGACGCGACAGTGCGCCATTTTAAGCCGGCAAGGCCCGACTGCGCGCATCAGCGTAGTGGCAAGGCAGAGTGCAAGCCAGCAAAAAACAGCGATATCGCCCGCCAGGGTCACCCAGGAACGCATCGACACCTGACAAAACCGTCGCGAGCGCAAGATAGAGGTGGGCGAGAAGCGCAACCGTGCTAGAGCACGGTGAGCATCGCAAGCCGCCTATACCAAAGCGCAGCAGGTTTGGTCAGGTGTCCTCAGACAGGAGTTTTGAAGATGGGATCGACGATGAACTGCTGCGCCTTGATGCGCAAGGTGCGCTCCTCGTCCAGTTCGGCACGCGTTTCGCCCAGCTCTTCGCGTTCCGCTTCCAGCTCCAGGCGCGCGGCGGCCAGTTCCGTTTCCACGCGCGTCAGGCTTTCCAGCTTGAGCTGGGCCTGGACCAGTTCGGCGCGCGCCGCTTCGGCAGCCTCTTCCAGGCGTGGAATGCCTTCGAGCTTGAATTGCGCCTTGGCCAAGTCCATGCGTGCCTGCTCGGCCGCCTCTTCCAGGCGTGGCAACCCTTCCAGTCGCAGCTGCGCCTTGGCCAAGTCGGTACGGGCCTGGTTGGCCACTTGCCGCTCACGCGCGAGTTCCTCGCGCAGGGTTTCCAGCTCGCCCGCCTGCAAGTCGAGCAGCTCTTGCTGGCGCTCGTTCTCGCTGGCCAGGTCCATCAATTCCTGTTGGTTGTCGTTCATCTCGGCTTCGTGCGCGCTGTGGCTGGCGCTTAATTCCTGTCCTACATAATCGAGAATCGCTTGCTGCAGCACGGGCGACAGTTCGGCGGCGGCAGCGATCTGGCGCTGCGCACCTGCCTTGCGGCGCTGCAAGAGCTTGCTGATGGTGCCCTGGCAGGCGCCGTTGCCCAAACGTTCACGCAAGGCACGCACCGTGATGGCCTGCCCTTCGCCGGTCATCGCTTCCATTGCCGAATTGATCTGTTCTGCGCTTACTTTTGCCATTATCGTCTACTCATGAATGTGACTCAGGACAATCTTGCCCAGAGGCATCATCTTATGCCAGTGGCGCCAAAGCGTAAAGTATTTCTCAATAGAAATTGCAATTACACAACAAAAGCGTGTGCAAACATGCGCCGTGCGACGATTAGAGCACCTCACAAAACTATCGCGAGCCGATAGGAGTCGAGGCTAAAAAGCACAGCCGTACGAATGCACAGCGAGCATCGGGGGCCGCGACCCGCGACGCGCAATAGGTTTTGACAGGCCTTATTCTTCCAGCAAGCCGTTTTCCGTCAGCATATCTTGCACCAGCTCCAGACGCAGCACGGGATTGTCTTGGCTTAGCAGCAATTGCTTTTGCATGGCGCTCAGGGATAGCAACTCGCACCAGCGGTTCGCCACCCAGCCGCATTCGTCGAGCCGGTAAGGCGGCTGCAAAGGCATCTGCTCGGGCGGGATCTTTTGCTCCTGCAAGGTGCGTATCAGGGCACCGAGCGCATCGGCCACGTTCTGCTGCTCTTGGGGAAGAGCGATGACTTTATCGGATGGCAAGATTTCAATGTTCGCCATCCACAAGCCGTGCTTCAGCTGCTCGCTGGAAACAATGTGAAAGCGCTGCAAGCCCATGCATTTAATTTGCAGCAAGCCCGGCAGGGGCGCCGCCCAGTCGACGACGCGCGCCAAGGTTCCCACCGGCGCCAGGGTTTCCTGCTGGACCGGCTTGCGCACTTCCGCGCCGTCCAGCAATTGCACCACGCCGAACGGCTGCTCGCTCTTGATGCACTGACGTATCATGTCCAGATAGCGTACCTCGAAGATCTGCAAAGGCAGATAGCCATCGGGATACAGCACCGTATTGAGCGGGAATAAAGGTATCGAAGTCATACACGCATGATGGCACGAATGGCCTATCCGTGCAGCGTCGCTTGCACCTGCGATGATGTACGCCCCCGATTATTTATAAAAACGGCGCTTCTTGGCCCGCTCAGCCGCCTTCGGCGCCAGCACCTTGACAGCCTTCTTCTGAATGGCGCCACCGGCTGACGTGCCCGGCACACGGTGTTCCGCCTCGAAACCGGGCTCCTCATTGCGTTTGAGGGTTTGCCGCGTCAGCGCTTCCACGGCCGACAGCAATTCCACCTCGTCGGCACAGACCAGCGATATCGCTTCGCCCGAGGCGCCCGCGCGGCCCGTGCGGCCGATGCGGTGGATGTAGTCTTCCGCCACGCTGGGCAAGTCGAAATTGACGACGACGGGCAATTGATCGATATCGAGGCCGCGGGCAGCGACGTCGGTGGCCACCAGCACTTGCACCTCGGCCGCCTTGAAGCGGGCCAGCGCGCGCAGGCGGTTCGGCTGCGTCTTGTCACCATGAATCGAATCGGCGCGCAGGCCCTGCTCCAGCAAGGTATTGACCAGTAACTCGACACCCTTGCGCGTCTTGACAAAAACCAATACCTGGCCCCAGCGCTTTTTCTTCAGCAGGTGCAAAAACAGTTCGGGCTTGCGTTTCTTGTCGCACACGATCACCGATTGCTTGACGGCCTTGACCGTACTGTTACGCGCGCTGACCTCCACCGAGATAGGGTCTTTCAGCATGGTTTTCGCCATGGCGCGGATGGCGTCCGAGAAAGTGGCCGAGAACAGCAGGGTCTGGCGCTGCTTGGGCATGGTCATCAGCAAGATATCGAGCTCGCGCTCGAAGCCCAGGTCAAGCATGCGATCCGCTTCGTCGAGCACCAGCGTTTGCACTTGCTCGAACTTGACGGCGCCCTGCGTCTGCAAGTCCAGCAGGCGGCCCGGCGTGGCCACCAGCACGTCGAGGCCCTTGCGCAATTTGCTGATCTGCGGCTCGATGGGCACGCCGCCATAGGCGACAAAGCTACGCAGCGGCAAGTTGCCGCCATAGCTGCGAAAGCTGGCATAGACTTGCTCGGCCAGTTCGCGCGTGGGCACCAGCACCAGCACGCGCACGCACTGGGGCGCCACCACGCCATCGAGAGTCAGGCGCTGCAACAGCGGCACGGCAAAACCGGCCGTCTTGCCCGTGCCCGTCTGGGCGGCGGCCATCAGGTCGCGCCCAGCCAAGACGGCAGGAATCGCTTGCGCCTGCACGGGCGTCGGCTTGGCATAGCCGAGCTCGTCAAGTTTGCGGACCAGGGGATCGATCAGGCCGAGGGAGGAAAACGTCATGTGAAAGGCAATCTTGGCAAATGAAAAGGTGGCGCGCACGGACCAGCCGTGCGCGCGATTGCCGAGATTATAGGCCAGCGGGGATGCCGGCCGGGTTTTTCAGCACCTCAGTGGCACCTGAGTGGCACATGAGTGGCACATGAGCAGCGCGCTCAGAACTTCATTTCCAGGGTCGCACGCGCCTGCGGCGAGCTGGGCGACATACTGTTGCGCGCTATCGTGCCGCTGGCGTCGGTATAGATGGTGTCGCTTTCAAAGTCTTGCGCCAGCAAGTTCGATATCGCCAGGCGCAGCTGATTCTTCGCATCGAACTTCCACAAGGCATAGAGGTCGAGGTCGCGCCGCGGCGACGTGTAGGCGCTTTGGCGCTCGGTGACGCGCACGGGGCCGCCGTTGCGGAAGTTAAAACTGCCGCCCGTCGTCAGCACGCCGTCCGGGGTCTTGTAATCGAGGCCAAAGTTGCCGCTGACCGGGGTTTGCTGGTCGAGCCGGTTATTGGGCCCCGGCACCTGCTCCACCTGCGACCAATTGCGGCTGATGCTGGCGCGCAAGTCGATGGCTGGCACGGGCGCAGCCAAGACGGCGCGCAGCGGGAACTTCGCTTCCAGTTCCAGTGTCTGCGTATTGGCACGGCCATCGTTGACGGGCTTGGACACCCAGCGCTCATTGATGAACAGCAAGCCCTGGCGCGTGTAGCCGTCGATACGGCGGGCCGACGCGCGCGCACTGAGCAAAGCACCTTCGGCCCAATAGTGTTCGTACGAAGCATCGATGCCCAGCGCCAGCTCCGGCTTCAGGTAGGCATTACCTTCGCGGTCAGGATCGGTCTGGCTATTATTGGTCGAGGTATTGCGGCGCGGAATCAAGCTCGACGTGGGCTGCGCCTTGTAGGTGCGCGTCAAGGCCAGGCGTATCTGATCACCTTTGGTATCAGGCAACTTCCACAGGGTTTGCAGCAGCGGGCTCCACACGCTGCTGCGCTGCTGCACTGCAGCGTAGGTGTCGCCAGCGCTGCGCGTATCGATGCCTTCCCAGCGCACGCCCGCATACATCGACCAGCGCGGCGTGATTTCCCAGTCGTCCTGCACGAAAAGGGCCAGGCGCTGGACGGTGGCGTCGAAACCTTCGTCGCTGTTGAGGGGCGGGCGCGCGCCCAACGCGGCCAGGGCCGCTTCGCGCTGCTGGCGCGATTCCTCACGCTGCGTGTGCGCACCATCCCAGCCCATGGACAAGGCATGGCCGGGCAGCAATGGCGTGGAATACTTGCCGGTCGAACTGACGCCATTTTCCGTCGCCTTCACGCCCACCTTGCGTTCCAGGGCCAGGCCGCTGCCATCGATAAAGCCTTGCTGCAAGCTGTCGGACGTATTGCGGGCTGCCGAGGCGCCAACTTTCAGTTCCAGCCTGGCGCCGCCGGCCAGCTTGTGCATCCACGTCAGATCGCTGCGGCCGAAGGCATTGTGGTTGCTTGAACTGCCCGCGTTGCTGTCGTAATCGGGGCGCAAGCCCTGCTGCGTCTCGGCACGGCTGACATTGCGATGGTTCGAGCGCCCGCCATTGAAGAACAATTGCGCCGTCACAGTGTCGCCATTGGCCAGCACCCAGTTCAGGCGGGGCGATACATTGATGCCTTCCGGGCGACCATCGCCGGTGCCGTTGGTGCGGCGCAGCAGGTTTTGCCGGCCATCGGGCGCGTAGCCCAGTTCCAGCCCGGGATTATCATAGTGGTAATCGTAGCGGAACAGCGAGCCTGCCAGCGAATACGAGAAATTGCCGTCGCGGTCGGACAGTTGCACGTTGACGCTGGGCGAGAAGCTCACGTCGCTGCCCTGCACGCCCAGCTTGAGCTCGCGCTGCGCCGTCTTCACGGCCTTTTTCAGCACCACGTTGATGGTGCCGGCAATCGACTGCGTGCTGTACTCGGCGCTGGCCGCGTGCAAAATCTCGATGCGTTCGATGACATCGGGCGACAGGGTATCGAGCGAAAAACCGGCCGGCGCGCGTTCGCCGTTGAGCAAGATCTGCGTATAGCCGCTGCCCAGCCCGCGCATGCGGATTTCGCCCCCGCTGCGCCCTGCCGCACCGGAAACAGTAATGCCGGGCAAGCGTTTGAGCACGTCGGTGACATTGCTGTCGCCATACTTGAGGATTTCTTCGCTGCTGACAACCATCTTGCTGGCCGTATCGTCGCGGCGCGGATCATAGCCGCTGCCCTTGACTTCGACCGTCTGCATGGTAGGCGCAGCGGCCTTCTCGACCTTCTCTGCCTTCAACGGTGCGGCGGCGGCCTCGGCGCCGGCTGGCGTTTCGGATTGCTGGGCCTGGGCATGCCAGGCAAAAAAAACAGCGGAACAAATAACGGTAAGACGGAGGCAACGGCGTGGCATCATGAGCTGGCTAAAAAAGTTGGCTGAATAAATATGGCTAAAAGCGACAAAATGGACGGCTGCATTGTGCGGCAATTTTGCCCGAATGGCACAGTTTCCTGAAAATAATCCCTATAACAAATTAAATTCGGGGCAGACCGCAACGCACCGCCTGGCATACGGCGCATATCATTGCGCGCCACATCGCCGCTATAATGCGTTTTCGCCAATTCCCATCACCCCGTCAAAGGCTACCCATCGTGTCTGACCGTCTTGCCGTTTTGCCTCAGTATCTGCTGCCCAAGGGAGCGTTGACCAATTTTGCCGGCCGCATCGCCGGTGCCAAGGGCGGCGCCATGACCACGCGCCTGATCCGCTGGTTCGTCGGCCGCTACAACGTCAACATGGATGAGGCGCTGGACCCGGATATCACGCATTACGCGAGCTTCAACGACTTTTTCACACGCGCGCTGCGCCCGGACGCGCGTCCGCTGGCCAAGGCCGACTACGTCTGCCCCGTCGACGGCCGCATCAGCCAGTTCGGCCGCATCGACAAGGACCAGATCTTCCAGGCCAAGGGCCACAGCTTTAGCACCACGGCCCTGGTGGGCGGCGATGCGGCCCTGGCGGCCCAGTTCGAACACGGCAGCTTCGCCAACCTGTACCTGAGCCCGCGCGACTACCACCGCATCCACATGCCTTGCGATGGCCGCTTGACGCGCATGATCTATATTCCTGGCGAATTGTTTTCCGTCAACCCGACCACGGCGCGCGGCATTCCCGGCCTGTTTGCCCGCAACGAGCGCGTCGTCTGCGTATTCGACACGGCTAACGGCCCCTTCGTCATGACCCTGGTGGGCGCCACCATTGTCGGCAGCATGGCCACCGTCTGGCACGGCGTCGTCAACCCGCCACGCACAGGCCAGGTACGCGACTGGCGCTATGCCAACGACAATATCGTGTTGAAACAAGGCGAAGAACTGGGCCGCTTCCTGCTCGGCTCCACCGTCGTCATGCTGTTCCCGAAAGGCACACTCGATTTCAATGCCGCCTGGCAAGCGGCCGGCCCCGTGCAGCTGGGCGTCGTCATGGCTAACGTGCCCACAGCCACTTAAGGCAGCACGGCGCGCTGCTAAATAGGCGCGTCCGTTTGGTACATTTCCTGCATCAGGTCCAGAAAGGCGCGCGTCTTGGCCGGCATCAAACGCCGACCTGGAAACACGGCCCAGCCCGTGACCAGCGGGAAGCTCCATTCCGGCAGCACGCGCACCAATTCGCCCGTTGCCACATAGGCCTTGGCAAAACGGTCCGTGCTGGCCGCGATACCCACGCCAGTGCACGCCATGCGCACCAGCAATTCCGGCGAGTTTGCCAGCAGGCGCACAGGCAAGTCGCGCTCCCAGGTCATCTTGCCACGCATCAAAGTCCAGTGCACGAGGCCATGCACGGCGCGCGGCAAGCTGAGCAAGTCATGACCGTACAGGTCGTCGGGATGCTCAGGCAAACCATGCACGCTGACATATTGCGGCGAGGCATACAGGCCCAGGGTGCTGAAGGCCACGCGGCGCGCCGCCAGGCCTGCGTCGTCGGGCAAGTTGCCCATGCGGATGGCCAGGTCAAAATTTTCTTCCCGCAAATCCACACGGCGCGCCGACAAGTCCAGCTCCAAGGAAATGGCCGGGTAGCGGCGCACGAACTCGGCCAGCACCTCGCGCATCAGCGCGTCGCCAAAGTCGGCCGGCATGGAAATGCGCAGCAAGCCACTGGGCTGCGCCTGGCGGTGCTGGGCCAGCGCAGCGGCCGCCTCCGTTTCCTCGACCACCTTGCGCGCATGCTCGAGCAAGCTGGCGCCAAACTCCGTCAGCGCCAGCTTGCGCGTGGTGCGCAGCAGCAGCCGTTCGCCCAGCTTGGCTTCGAGTAGCGAAATGCGCCGCGACAAGGTCGACTTGGGCAAGTCCACGCGCCCGGCGGCGCGCGAGAAACTGCCGCATTCGATGACGCGCGCGAACAGTAGCAAATCTCCAGGATCGATATCCATATTTTTGATTGTTGCATGAGTGGATTAATGTTATCCATTTTAACGTCTTCTGCATCAATTTTGGAATTGCTATAGTTCATCCATCGCAAGACACCCTACACGGAGAAACAAGATGAACATCCTGCAAATTAATTCCAGCGCCCGCAGCACCGGTTCCGCCTCGACCCGTTTGGCTGACGCCATCGTTGCACGCGTGCAAACCAGCCACCCTGACGCCAGCCTGATACGCCGCGACCTCGCTGCCGCACCGCATCCCGTGCTCGACGAAGCGACCCTGCAAGCACTGTTCACGCCAGCCGACCAGCGCACGGGAAGCCAAGCGGCCCGTATCGCCCTGGACGACGCACTCATTGCGCAAGTGCAAGCAGCCGATGTGATCGTGATTGGCGCGCCGATGTACAACTTCGGCATCACCGTGCAACTGAAAAGCTGGTTCGACGCGATTGCCCGCGCCAACGTCACTTTCAAGTACACGGAAAACGGTCCCGTGGGCCTGCTGACGGGCAAGAAAGTCTATGTGGGCCTGTCCCGCGGCGGTCTGCACCGCGATAGCGCGCACGACAGCCAGGTGCCTTACCTCAATACCATGTTCGGCTTTTTGGGCATGAGCGACGTGCACTACGTGTATGCGGAAGGCATGGGCATGGGCCCGGAAGCGGTGGCCAAGGCGCAGGCGCAAGCCGATGCCGAGATCAACGCGATTTTGGTGTAAACGCTGACTGCCGCAACTAGGGGGCAGACGGAGACGCCGAGTTCCGGCGGGTCTGCCCCCAAACAGGAGAACACAATGCGCGATAGCACCACCGTCAACAAGCCACGCGGCGTCGAGCGCGTGATCGCCGGCCAGGCTGTCATGGATGGCGCCGGCGTGAAGATCAACCGCGTGCTGACGCAGCAGCTGCAGCGCCGCCTCGACCCGTTCTTGATGCTAGACAATTTCGCCAGCGACCAGCCAAACGACTATATCGCCGGCTTCCCCGAGCATCCGCACCGCGGTTTCGAGACGGTCTCTTACATGATTCAGGGGCGCATGCGCCACAAGGATAGCGCCGGCAACGAAGGCTTGTTGAACTCGGGCGGCATGCAATGGATGACGGCCGGCAGCGGCGTGATCCACTCGGAAATGCCGGAGCAGGAAGAAGGCGTGATGGAAGGCTTTCAGCTATGGCTGAATCTGCCAGCGCGCGACAAGATGCGCGCGCCGTGGTACCGCGATTTCAGCAGCAGCGACATCCCCCGCTACAGCACGCAGGCGGGCGTGGCCGTGCAAGTGATCGCCGGCACCAGCCATGGCGTGGCGGGCGCCGTGCAGCGCGAACTGACGCAGCCACTGTACCTGGACATCGACTTGCCGGCCGGTAGCAGCTTCGAGCAGCCATTGCCAGACGGCCATAATGCCTTCCTGTACACCTTCCGTGGCGAGGTACAGGTCGATGGCAAGGCCGTACCCGCGCTGCGCATGGCGATCTTTGCCAACCCGCCGGGCAGCGACGGCGTGCGCATCGAAGCACCCGAAGGCGGCCGCGTCATCCTCGTCGCCGGCCAGCCCTTGAACGAGCCCATCGCGCAATACGGCCCGTTTGTCATGAATACCCAGGCGGAAGTAATGCAGGCCGTGCAGGATTTCCGCGAAGGCAAGTTTGGCGAGACGGCCGCGCAGTAAGCTGGTCTGCCACATCAAACACCTGCAGTGCTGGCGCGCCTGCAGGTTTTTTTACGTGCAGCCTATCTTGCTGCTTTTCAATTACACTGACTGCCATCTGATTCAACAAAGCATGCCATGCAGCCGACGCACAGCGACCACGATGCCACCCATCTGCACGCCCACCTGAAGGGCGACGCCCAGCATACCCATTCGTTCGAGGGGCGCAGCCATAATATCCTGGCGTGGGCGCTGGCACTGACGCTGTCGTTTGCCGGCATCGAGGTGGTGGCCGGTTTCCTGTCCAATTCACTGGCCTTAATTTCCGACGCGGGCCACATGGTCACGGACGCCGCAGCGCTGGGCCTGGCGCTGCTGGCGCAATTGATCGCGCGCCGCCCGCCTTCAGCGCGCCACTCGTTCGGCTTTGGCCGCGCCGAAGCGCTCGCTGCCTTCGTCAATGGCTTGGCCATGCTGTGCGTGGTGGGGTCGATCTGCTATGAAGCCGTGTTGCGCTTTTCCGCCCCGCAAGCGGTCAAGGGGGGCATGGTTGTCATCGTCGCCTTCATCGGCCTGGCGATCAACGTGGTGGTGGCGTGGGTATTGTCGAAAGACAAGCAAAGCGTCAACACACGCGCCGCCCTGGTGCACGTGATGGGCGATTTGCTCGGCTCGGTCGCCGCCATCGTCGCCGGCGCCGTGATTTACTTCACGGGCTGGATGCAGATCGACCCGCTGCTGTCGGTGCTGGTGTCTCTGTTGATCCTGAAATCGACCTTCGGCGTACTGCGCGAGTCGTACCACTTCCTGATGGAAGGCGTCCCCCTGCATATCGACTACATCGCCGTGGGCACGGACGTGGAGCAAGTAAACGGCGTGATTGCCGTGCACGATTTACATGTATGGGACATGTCGCCGGGCCAACCGGCCCTGATCGGCCATGTGGAAATCGAGCACCTCGACCATTGGCCCAAGGTCTTGCGCGCGATCAAGAAGATGCTGTTGGACAAGCATGGGATTGATCATATTACGCTGCAGCCGGAGACGGCCACGATGGCGGGGCTGCATGCGGGTGACAAGACGCATTAATTTTACCCAACGGCAAATACCGGGGTCAGACCCTCAGGGTCTGACCCCGGCCTCTGCTCTTGGGGTTCAACAAAACTAACTGCGCCTTGCCTCCAGGACACCACTGACGTCTTTGATCACATTAAGCGCCTTCAACAACTGCGCCGTCGAGCTGATCTCGGCCGTAAACGTCATGCGCGCCTGGCCCTTGGCGCTTTGGGTGTTGACGCCGATCACGTTGATCTTTTCGCGCGAAAATATTTCGGATATATCGCGCAGCAAGCCCTGGCGGTCGCCAGCCAAGATGAACACATCGACCGGATACACGGTGTCGTGCACGCCGGTGCTGCCCCACTCGGTGAAAATCACGCGTTCAGGCGACTTGGCGCGCATTTCCTCGAAGTTCTTGCAGGTGGCGCGGTGGATAGAGACGCCCTTGCCGCGCGTGACGAAGCCGACGATGCTGTCCGGCGGCGCCGGCTTGCAGCACTTGGCCAGCACCGTCATGAGGCCTTCCGTGCCCACGACCAGCACACCGGACTTGGCGCCCTGCTCCACGCTGGAGGCGCGACTCTTGCCCACCAACACGGCGTCTTCCGGCACCACCACTTCACCATTATCGTGCAACGCCTGCTCCACGTGGCGCAGGCTGAACTCATCCTTGCCCACCGACAGGAACAGCTCGTCGACTTTCGCAAAGCCCAGCTTTTGCGCCAGCGCTTCCAGATTGACGGCCGTCTTGCCTTCGCGCTGCAGGGATTTCTCCACCAGCGCGCGGCCGTGGGCCAGGGTTTCCTGCATGTCGATGGCGTGGAACCAGGCGCGAATCTTGGAGCGCGTGCGGGTGCTGGCGGCGTAGCCGGTACCGAGCCAGTCGCGCGACGGCCCGGCCGTGCCTGGCGCGCCCTTGGCCGTGATGATTTCACAGGTCTGGCCATTCTTTAATGGCGTATTCAGGGGCACCATGATGCCGTCGAGCTTGGCACCGCGGCAGCGGTGGCCCACGTCCGTATGCAAGTGATACGCAAAGTCGACGGGCGTGGCGCCGACCGGCAATTCGAGCACCCGCGCTTGCGGCGTCATGACGAAAATGCGGTCGTCCAGGGTGGCCGATTTGAGCTTTTCCACCCATTCGCGCTGGATCTCTTCCTGGCCTACGACAGCGTCAGCTACTTCTGTCTTCCAGGCCAGCAATTGACGCAGCCAGGCAATCTTTTCGTCGTATTTCTGGCCAGCAAAGTTCGAGCCGCCCTCTTCCTTGTAGCGCCAGTGCGCGGCCACGCCGTATTCGGCAAAGCTGTGCATTTCATTGGTGCGGATTTGCACTTCCAGCGGACGACCATCCTCGGCCGTCACTACCGTGTGCAACGACTGATAGCCGTTCGCTTTCGGGCGCGAAATATAATCGTCGAATTCTTTCGGGATGGGGGTCCAGACATTGTGCACCACGCCCAGCACCGTATAGCAAGTTTTCACGTCGGCGACGATAACGCGGAAGGCGCGTACATCGTACAGGGCCGTGAAATCGAGCTCCTTGCCGCGCATCTTGTTCCAGATGCTGTAAATGTGTTTCGGGCGGCCAAATACTTCCGCTTCGATACCGGCCGAAGCCAGTTCGGTCTGCAAGCGCAAAATCGCCGAGGACACAAAGCCCTCGCGCATCATGCGCTTTTCTTCGAGCATCTTGGCGATGCGTTTATACGCTTCCGGCTCGATGAAGCGGAACGACAAGTCTTCAAGTTCCCACTTCAGCTGCCAGATGCCGAGGCGGTTGGCCAGCGGCGCGTAGAGGTCCAGCGTTTCCTTGCCGTATTCACGCGTCATGTCGTTGAACAGCTTTATTTCGGCGAAATAGCGCAAAGTCGTGACGCAGGCGGCCAGGCGCACCAGCACGACGCGCATGTCGGAAGCCATCGCCAGCAACATCTTGCGCAAGGTTTCCACCTGGGCCACGGCTTGCTGCGCCGCATTCTTGCCGCGCCCCGCAGCGCTGCCGTGCTGTGCCTGGGTCAGCGCGCGCAGGCGTATCAGCTGGCGTACGCCTGTCGCCAGGTCGCACACCTGCTTGCCGAAGCGTGGCTCGATATCGGCCGCCGTATCCGGGTCCAGCATGGTCAGCTCGAACATCAGGCCGGCGATGCGCGTTTCTGCATCGCTGCGCAAGAAGGCCAGCGTGGTGGCCACGCCGATGGCAAACTCCAGCGCAGAACAGCCGGCAAAAGTCTGCTTGTCGCCATACGCTTCGGTGGCATACGCGAGCGCGTCGAGCACGCGCGCGCTGTCCGGCGCACTCAAGCCCTCTACCAATTGTTCCGATGTGGCGCTATTCGGGGCCGAGATGGAAACCATGTAATGCCTTATGAACTTAAAAACTTAAAAACCAAATAACTTAACGTTCTGCGGCGATGATGACAATTTCTACCAGGCAGGCCGGATTGGCCAGCTTCGCCTCTACGGTGGCGCGCGGCGGCGTGTGGCCGGAAGCTACCCAGTCATCCCACACCTCATTCATGCCATCGAAGTCCTTCATGTCGGCAATATAGATCTGGCACGACAGAATGCAGGTCTTGTCGCTGCCCGCTTCCATCAGCAGGCGATCGACGTGGCCGAGCACTTCGCGCGTCTGGCCGACGATGTCTTGCGTCGTGTCTTCGGCAATCTGGCCGGCCAGGTAGATGGTGTTGTTGTGTACCGCTACTTCGGAAAGGCGTTTGCCTACGTGCAGTCGTGTAATTTGCATGCTTCTTCTTTCGCTTGTTTCAAAATCTGTACAGCCTTATGGCTTCATTTATCTCTGACTACTTACCCAGCAAAAACTTGCGCGCGATGGCGATCTGCGCGTCGTGAACAAAAGTAGGCGCATGTCCGACACCTTCGATCTCGACCAGCTGCGCCTTTGGGCCGCGGCCCAGCATACTGTGCGCCGTTGCGCGCGACAGCAAATCCGATTCCGACCCGCGCACCAGCAAGGTGGGGCAGCGCACGGCATCGTAGGCGGCCCACAGCATGGCTTCGTCGCTGGCCGCCGATTCTGGCGTGGCCGAGCGGAACGGCATTGCCAGGCCCATATCATAGTGGCGGCGCCAATGGCCATCCTCATCCTGGCGCAACACATCGGCTGCCAGTTTATGCCACTGCGCGTCTGTATGCGGGCCGAAGCTGGCGGACACGTCGCGCACAAACTTGGCGCCCTGCTCGAAGGTTTCAAAACGCAAGTCCTGGCCGATGTAGTCGCCGATGCGCTGCAAGGCTTCCGGCGCCAGGGTCGGGCCAATATCGTTCAGTACCAGCTTGCTGATCGGACTGTTAGTCAACGATGCCAGGCCCAGGCCGATCAAGCCGCCCATGGACGTGCCGAACCAGTCCACCGTCTGGCGCTCGCCACACGCCAGCACACGCGCCAGCAGGGTCACCATATCGCTCACATATTGCGGCACGCGGTAGAACTGCGGGTTGGCCAGCCAGCCCGAGCGGCCGCGCCCTACCACGTCGGGGCAGATGACGCGGTAATCGCTGGCCATGGCGCGCGCCAGATCGTCGAAGTCGTCTGCCACGCGCGTCACGCCATGGGCGCAGACGAGCACGTTCGGATTGTCGGGCGCGCCCCACTCCTTGTAGGACATGGTATGCAAGCCTGCAGGGGAAATGCATTGGACGGATTTGATGCTCGCTTGAATCATGACAATTCCTTATTTGATGTAAAAAGAGCACCGCTTCCTGCCTGCCATGGGGTCTCTCGCGCGCGGGCGCTACGGCAGTGTAGCGCAGCACGGGCAATGCTCCAAGCGCACGCCTGAAATGCTGCGCCGCAGCACAGCACTGGCACCTTCGCCATGGAGCAATACCCGATATAGCGAAAATGCATATCTGCGGTTATCCACAATTGAGCCGGCCCGGCAATGCGTGGATGATCGCAGCATTAACGCGCAAGAGGAGACAACTCGTGAAAAAACCATTCTATAAAATCCTGTATGTACAGGTGCTGTTCGCCATCGTGGCGGGCGTGCTGCTGGGGGTGTTCTACCCATCCAACGCGGTCGACATGAAACCGCTGGGTGACGGCTTTATCAAACTGATCAAGATGATCATCGCCCCGGTGATCTTCTGTACCGTGGTCTCCGGCATTGCTGGTATGCAAGATGTCAAGAAAATCGGCCGCGTGGGTGGCAAGGCGCTGCTGTACTTTGAAGTGGTTTCTACCTTCGCACTGGCCATCGGCTTGGTCGTTGCCAACATCCTGAAACCGGGCGCCGGCTTCAACGCCGATCCCGCCCACCTGGACGCCAAGTCGATCGCGCAATACACGCACGCCGAAGGCATGACGACGACCGACTTCCTGATGAACATCATCCCGAAGACCTTCGTTGACGCCTTCGCCAAGGGCGACATTCTGCAAGTGCTCCTGATCGCCATTCTGTTCGGCTTCTCGCTGTCCCTGCTGGGCGAGCGCGGCCGTCCCGTCACCAAGCTGATCGACGAGCTGTCGCATGCCATCTTCGGCATGGTCAACATCATCATGAAAGTCGCTCCCGTTGGTGCATTTGGCGCGATGGCCTTCACGATCGGCAAATACGGCCTGGCCTCGCTGATTCCATTGGCTAAACTGATGGGTTCGTTCTACCTGACCTGCTTCCTGTTCGTCTTCGTCGTGCTGGGCCTGATCGCCAAGTACACCGGTTTCTCGATCGGCCGCTTCTTGTTGTACATTAAGGAAGAACTGCTGATCGTGCTGGGCACGAGCTCGTCGGAATCGGCCCTGCCGGCGCTGATGAAAAAACTCGAGCGCCTGGGCTGCTCGAAACCGGTGGTCGGCCTGGTCGTGCCTACCGGCTACTCGTTCAACCTGGACGGCACCAACATCTACATGACCATGGCGGCCCTGTTCGTGGCACAAGCGACCAACACGGAACTGACCATCTGGCAGGAACTGACCATCCTGGGCGTGGCGATGCTGACCTCGAAAGGCGCTTCCGGCATCACCGGCGCCGGCTTCATTACCCTCGCTGCCACCCTGGCCGTGGTACCGACGATTCCCGTGGCCGGCATGGCGCTGATCCTCGGCATCGACCGCTTCATGAGTGAATGCCGCGCGCTGACCAACTTCGTCGGCAACGGCGTGGCCACCATCGTCGTGTCGAAATGGGAAAAGGAACTGGACATGGACAAGCTGCACAGCGAGCTGGCCAATCCAACCCATCCGGCCGACGACGCCTATGTTGCACCAAGCGTAAATATCGTCAAGTAAGCAGCACTCTCCAAGCAATGGAATCAAAAGCCCCGCAGAGCAATCTGCGGGGCTTTTTCATTGGGTGCGAGTTTTATTGCATCATCAACCAAGAGTAAATTATGCATCAATATTTACCATGATGATCAATGAATAAAAAACCATTACAGTACTGTCACCTGTTCGCCGCCAGGCTATCGCAGCATGCAATTGCGTGTCTGCGAGGCCGGCACCACCACCATCGTTTTTTTACATGGAGTCCGTCATGTCCGTCTCACCCGCCTTCTACGCCACCTGGAGCCCACGCCTGCTGGGCCTGCTGCGCATCATCCTCGGTTTTCTTTTTTTGCAACACGGTACTGCCAAGCTGTTCGGTGCACCGCATGTGGCCATGTTTGACGGTTTGCAACTGCTGTCCGTGATGGGCGCGGCCGGCGTCATCGAACTGGCAGGCGGCAGCTTGCTGCTGCTCGGCCTGTTCACGCGCCCCGTCGCCTTTATCCTGTCGGGCCAGATGGCGGCCGCCTACTTCATGGCGCACGCACCCAACGGTTTCCTGCCCATCCTGAACGGTGGCGAACTGGCCGTGATGTACTGCTTTAGCTTCCTGTATTACGCTGCAGCGGGCGCCGGCGCCTACAGCCTGGACGACTTGCGCGGCAAGGCTGGCGCCTAAAAAAAAGGCGGACATCGCTGTCCGCCCTGCTCCATCACGACGCGTCGCTGACATTGCGCCGCTGCTATTTCACTTAAACGGCGGAAACGTCGAGTTCTGCGCCCGTAGCCGCCTGCACTTGTTCCTTGGTAACGCCCGGCGCCAGTTCCACCAGCTTCAAGCCGTTTTCCGTCACATCGATGACGCCCAGGTCGCTGATGATGACGTCAACCACGCCCACGCCCGTCAGCGGCAAGTCGCAGCGCTTGAGCAGCTTGTGCGACGTCGTGCCATCCTTGGCCGTAGCCACGTGTTCCATCAGTACCACCACGCGCTTGACGCCGGCGACCAGGTCCATGGCGCCGCCCATGCCCTTGACCATCTTGCCTGGAATCATCCAGTTCGCCAGGTCGCCCTTTTCCGACACTTGCATGGCGCCCAGGATGGCCAGGTTGATCTTGCCGCCACGGATCATGCCAAACGAGTCAGCCGAGCTGAAGTAGGCGGCACCGGGCAAGGCCGTCACCGTCTGCTTGCCCGCGTTGATCAGGTCGGCATCGACTTGCGCATCGGTGGGAAACGGGCCGATGCCCAGCAAACCGTTTTCCGACTGCAGGAATACTTCGATATTGTCCGGCACATAGTTCGCTACCAGGGTCGGCAAGCCGATGCCCAGGTTCACATAAAAGCCATCCTGCAATTCCTTGGCCGCGCGGGCGGCCATTTGATCTCTCGTCCAAGCCATCATCATCTCCCTCAATTTTCGTCGAACGCCTGTCCAAACCTCGCTTGGCGCGCTTTGCGGCCTGCGATGCTCACCGTACTAAAGTACGGTTGCGCTTCTTAGCCACAAATCACTGCCGCTCGCTACGGTTTTGCCATGCGTAAATCTTCTATTTATTAGTCGGTGCGCACGGTGCGCTGCTCGATGCGTTTTTCCGGGTTCGCGTTGACCACGATGCGGTGCACGAAAATGCTCGGCGTATGCACCTGGTCCGGATCGATCTCGCCCACTTCGACCAGTTTTTCCACTTCAACGACGGTGATCTTGCCGGCCATGGCCACGTTCGGGTTGAAATTGCGCGCCGTCTTGCGGTACACCAAATTACCTGCGCGGTCAGCCATATAGGCCTTCACCAGCGACACATCGGCCACCAGGCTGCGCTCCATCACATACTGTTCGCCGTCGAATTCGCGCAGCTCCTTGCCGTCGGCAACAATGGTACCCACGCCCGTCTTGGTGAAAAAGGCAGGGATACCCGCACCGCCGGCGCGCAGTTTTTCCGCCAGCGTGCCTTGCGGCGTAAATTCCAGCTCCAGTTCGCCGGCCAGGTACTGGCGCGCGAATTCCTTGTTTTCGCCCACATAGGAGGCGATCATTTTCTTGATCTGGCGCGTGGTGAGCAGCTGGCCCAGGCCGAAACCGTCCACGCCAGCGTTATTGGAAATGGCGGTCAGTCCCGTCACGCCCGAATCGCGCAAGGCGCCAATCAGGGCTTCGGGAATGCCGCACAGGCCGAAGCCGCCGACGGCGATGGTCTGGCCATCTTGGACGATACCGGCCAACGCCGAGGCGGCGTCAGGATAAACTTTATTCATGAGTGTCCCTCTATCTTTTGTTAAGCTTAGGTCTTGAGTCCATGGTTGAGTGCATGATTGCGTCCATGACTCAGGCAGCGCCCCAGCATAAAATACGCGAGTGGAAAGTACAATACCGTAGAACTACCGGCGCCGTGCCAGCCATCCCCTTGTGAGAGTGATACGTATCAGATGAACGCCGCGTCAGCCATCGATTATGAAAGCATCTTCCTGCACGCGCCCGTGGGCATGTGCATGTCGGAAAACCGCATCATGCGCAGCTGCAACGAAGCGCTGGCGGCCATGTTCGGCTATGCGCGCGCCCGGCTCGACGACCAGTCGTTCGAAGTACTCTACCCCACGCACGCCGAATTCCTGCGCACGGGTGAGCGCATCATCCCCATCATGAATGCCAGGGGCCGCTATTCGGACGAGCGCATCATGCGCCGCAGCAATGGGGAATTGTTCTGGTGCCACGTCACGGGCCACGCCATGCTGCCGAACGCACCGCTGGGAGCAGGCATCTGGACGTTCGAAGATGTCAGCGAGAAACGTCCCGTGACGGCGGAACTGACGCCGCGCGAACGCGAGATCGCCGCCCTGCTGGTGGAAGGCAAGACCAGCAAGGTGATCGCCCGCCAGATCGACCTCAGCCCGCGCACGGTGGAAATGCACCGTGCCAAGCTGATGCGTAAATTCGCTGCCGCGACCTCGTCGGAGCTGGTGCACAAGCTGGTAGGACTGCAGCTACAGCGCTGACGCACCTATCTACGGGCCCAACAGCAGATGTTGCCTATTGAAAAAATACCAGCTATGATCGTGCGTCAGCCAACCATGTATCTCCGGTTTGCCTAATCAAGTTGCTCCAATGAAAAAAATTTCCATTCCCGCCAGCGCCATACTTGATCAGTTGTCGGGTCCGGTATTCAAGCCCGAAATATTTCGCGCGGCAGGCATCTTCATCATGCGCAATGCAATTGCGAAAGATGTGATTGAGCAATGGCAGGCGACCTGGCTTGAATTCCAGGCGACACGGCTGCATGACAACCGCGATGTCAACCCGGCAAATCCTGTTGCCTTATCCGAACAACTACCGCCGCCACTGGCGTATATGTACCGCAACCCCGTCTTCATTGAGACCATGCGGCAAGTTCTGGGCGAGCACATAGCGCTGTACAACCATCGGTTTGTCATCAAGGATCGCTTCAGCACAGGCAAGGTATTCTTGCATCAAGACAGTTGCTACCATGTGGGCAATCTCAATAAATGCAGCCTGTTCGTGCCGCTTAGCAAGGTAAACCGCGACAATGGCGGCCTGACGTTTCATGTCGGATCGCATCAACTGGGCTTTCTCGGTGATGCGGGTGAAATCAACCCCGAGAAATTCGACATGCACTGGCCCACGGTCACGCCAGAATTGCAAGCTGGGGACTTTGTTATCATGCACAGCTCCCTGTGGCATGAATCCGGCCCAAATACCTCCGGCGTCGACCGCATCCTGGCCGATACCATCGTACAGCCGGCAGACGACCCCACGGGCAAGGAACTGCTGTGTGGCGAATGGCAAACGGACATCTTCTATTCGCCAGTGAACTACATCCGCTATTTCGTCAATTCACGCGTCCTGAAAATTATCAAATATGAAAAGGAGCGTGCCGCAGCCCTGCCAGCAGCGCAGTAACGGATCACTTGGCCGCATCGCCACTTCTCATTAATAACCACTCCAAACTAAGCTTATGCCATTTACCAGCAAACGCGCATGCTCGATTTGCCATAGCCCAATGCAGACAGTCACGAATGCATCGTGCTCGATGCACGCCAGCCTGCTGTATCCGCACACCGAACTAGCACAATACCTATGCCATGCATGCGGTCATGCTCAACTGACACACAGCATTCCAGCCGACGTGCTGTACAACTCCAATGTGGCCATTCCTACCGATCACTCGGCGGGAGACGTACGCTTCGCATTTATACACAATGCCGCCGATCTGACGCAAGTCAATGGCACGATTGTTGAATTTGGCGGTGGTCCAGGCGAGTTGGCGGAGCAAGCAAGGCAGGCGCTCCAGCATCCGCGCGCAACTATCATGGACTTGTCAACCGCGTGGCCTTTCCTGCGCTCGATTTCATCAAGATGGATTTGAACATTGATGCGGGAAAAATTCCACAGTTACTCGAAGCACAGCTGCACGACAAGAATCTGTTCCTGCTGTCGCACGTCGTCGAGCACCTGAACGATCCTTACACGCTGCTGCAGGAGCTGCACCGCTTCAGTGACAGCCTTGTGTATATCGAAGTGCCTGATTTCGGCACGGCACATCCTGCCAGCGCCCTCAGATTCTCGCTGAACTGCCTAGAGCATTATCACTACTTCACCGATCGCTCGCTGCTGACCATGGTACACAAGGCCGGCTTTCGCGTTCTCGCTTTTGAAACCCAGAACGCGCCGCGTATGCCAGCCATCCGCGTGCTTTGCACGCCCCGTACGCAACTGGAAAATGCCGTATTGAATTACAACGGCCACTTCGATGTCATTGCGGAACGACTGCGGCAGAAAATACTGTCCGCGCCGAACGAGCAGGAAATTTGGTGCTGGGGCCTGTCCGCCTTCATGGCAGAAGCGCTGGACAAGCTGGGCGCCGAACGCCAGCGTGTGAAGGGCATCCTCGATACACGCTATCCGGGCACTGATTTCCTCGGCATCCCCGTCCAGCGCGAGCCTACAGCGCAGGCCGACGGTGCGCTGCAACAGAACATCTTGTTGATATGCGGCTCTACTTACTCGGCAGTACAGGCCCTTATCCAGGCGAAAGCCCGTGCAAGCTATCCAGAAGCCGAGTTTTTTACGGTATCAATTGATTAAATAGGCGATGCTATTGTTCTGGACGGCACCGGCAACGATGCCGCCCACAAGCGCGATTAAAACGTGCTCATGCCGCCATCGGCAGAAATGATCGCGCCGTTAATAAAGTGCGAATCCTCACCCGCCAGCAACAGCAGCAAGCCGTCCAGGTCTTCCGGCTTGCCCGGGCGTTTATTGGGCAGCATTTCGATCAGCTTCTTGCCCTGCTCGGTGGCGAAATAATCTTCGTTGATTTCCGTGGAAATGTAGCCTGGGCAAATGGCGTTGGTGTTGATGCCATACTTGCCCCATTCCACGGCCATGGCGCGCGTCATGTGCACCATGCCCGCCTTGCTCATGCAATACACGCCGATCTGCGGCAGCACCTGCAAGCCCGCCATCGAGGCGATATTGATGATGCGGTGCTGTTTCTTCGGGTCGCCCTTGGCGCGCGCGATCATGCGCTTGGCCGTTTGCTGGGCCACGAAGAAGGAGCCGCGCAGGTTGGTGTCCATGACGAACGCGTAATCTTCTGGCGTGACATCGACCAGGCGTTGCGTGGTGGAGACACCGGAATTGTTGACGAGGATATCGATGGGGCCCGCTTCTGTTTCCGCATGCGCGATGGCCGACTTGATGCTGGCAAAGTCGGTCACGTCGAGCGACACCACGTGCGCGGCACCGCCATCGGCTTCGATTTCGGCGCGCAACTCTTTCAGGCGTTCGGTGCGCCGCGAGGCCAGCACGACTTGCGCGCCCGCCTGGGCCAGCACTTTTGCAAAACGCGCGCCGAGGCCGCTCGATGCGCCGGTAATCAGGGCAATCTTGCCCTCGAAATTGACTTCTATGCCCACGAGCTACTCCTGTTTTATTTTAGATAACATTTTACCGCACGCCATCGCGGCAGGGGGCAAAATACCCCGCGCCACACTTGAGCAAAGGTAAGCGGTATCATTACACAAAATGGCTCGATTTAGATTGCGGCAAGGGGCAATGTCACGCAAAATGGCGCCAAAGTTGCAATCCTCGACAAAAACAAGCACACTCGTGCTTAAATTTATACGAAGATTCCTCACCCACCCATTTAGTGACCAACAATCGAGACCATGACACAGCCTAATAACTTAGTTGAACAGTACGGACCGCGCGACACCATGGAGTATGACGTGGTGATCGTCGGCGGTGGCCCCGCAGGCTTGGCGGCGGCAATCCGCCTGAAGCAGCTGGCCTTAGAGAAGAGCCAGGAAGTGTCGGTCTGCGTGCTGGAAAAAGGCGGCGAACTCGGTGCGCACATCCTGTCGGGCGCCATCATGGACCCGAAAGCTTTGACGGAACTGATACCGAACTGGAAAGAACTGGGCGCGCCCCTGAACACGCCAGTGACAGAAGACCGCATCTTGCTGCTGACGGAAACCAAGGCCTACAAGACACCAAACTTCGCCGTGCCGGCCTGCTTTGAAAACCACGGCAATTACATCGTCTCGCTCGGCAATGTGGTGCGCTGGATGGGTCAGCAGGCGGAAAGCCTGGGCGTGGAAATCTTCCCCGGCTTCTCTGCCGCGGAAATTCTGTACAACGACGACGGCTCAGTCAAAGGCGTGGCAACCGGCAACATGGGTGTCAAGCGCGACGGCGAGCCAGGTCCCGACTTCCAACTGGGCATGGAATTGCACGCCAAGTACACCTTGTTCGCCGAAGGCGCGCGCGGCCACCTGGGCAAGCAACTGATGGCCAAGTATGACTTGAACGCCGGCAAAGACCCCCAATCGTACGGCATCGGCATCAAGGAATTGTGGGAAATCGACCCGGCGCAGCACAAGCCGGGCCTGGTGATCCACTCGACGGGCTGGCCCCTCGATTCGAAGACCTATGGCGGCTCCTTCCTGTACCACATGGAAAACAACCAGGTCATGGTCGGCTATGTGGTGGGCCTGGCCTACGAAAACCCGTATTTGTCGCCGTACGAGGAATTCCAGCGCTATAAAACGCATCCGGAAATCCGCAAGTTTTTCGAAGGCGGCAAACGCATTTCCTACGGCGCGCGCGCGATCACCGCCGGCGGCCTGCAATCGCTGCCCAAGCTGGTGTTTGCCGGCGGTGCGCTGATCGGCTGCGATGCGGGCTTTTTGAACATGAGCCGCATCAAGGGCAGCCACGCAGCGATCAAGAGCGGCATGCTGGCAGCCGAGGCAGCCTACGGCGCGCTGGGCGAACAGCGCCAGCACGACGAACTGTCCAGCTACCCCGTTGCTTTTGAACAATCCTGGCTACATGAAGAGCTGCACGTGGCGCGCAACGTCAAGCCTTGGCTGTCGAAGGGCCTGTACCTGGGCAGCCTGATGACGGGGATCGACCAGATCGTCTTCCGCGGCAAGGCGCCATGGACGCTGCACCATACGCATGGCGACCATGAATGCCTGAAACCGGCGGCGCAGTCGAAAAAGATCGTGTATCCAAAACCTGATGGCAAGCTGACGTTCGACAGACTGTCCTCGGTCTTCATCTCGAACACGAATCACGCGGAAGACCAGCCGATCCACCTGACGTTGAAAAACGCCAGCGTGCCGGTCGACGTCAACCTGGCCATGTATGACGGTCCGGAAGCGCGTTACTGTCCCGCCGGCGTGTACGAATACGTGAAAAACGACGCCGGCGCCGAACGCCTGCAGATCAATGCGCAGAACTGCGTGCACTGCAAGACCTGCGACATCAAGGACCCGACGCAAAATATCGTGTGGGTGACGCCAGAAGGCGGCGGCGGCCCGAATTATCCGAATATGTAAGCCACTCATTGCTGGCAAGCCGCGATGTACAATGGCGTGGGCGTCGCAGGACGTCCACGCCATTTTTTTCAAATTGAACTTTCTGAAGAAGAAGTTTCTATAAAGCACTTCCAACCGTTACAATCGACAGTGGCATACACTCTTCCTTTCCCTCATGCACGCTACCGATCCCGCAACATTGCCGCCGAACGACGCTCAGCAGCCGAGTCAACAGGAAATCGACCACATCGTTCGCTTGTATGAAAGCGGCGAGCAGCTCCAAATGGAGGAGGCGACACGCGCCATGGCGGACGCCTACCCCACGTCGGCCCTGGCCTGGCGAGTGCTGGGCATGGCCTTGCGGTTGCAGGGCAAGGACGCCTTATCGGCCCTGCAAAAGACGGTGGAACTGGCACCCGACGACGCCGAAGCCCATCTGCACCTGGGCAATGCCCATATGGATGGCGGGCATCCCGACCTGGCCATGCCGTATTTCGTGCGCGCCCTGGAACTGGCGCCAACCTATGCCGAAGCGCTCAGCGGCCTGGGCGACGTGCTGCAAGCGCAAGGGCACTTAAAGGAAGCCGGGCAATGCTATGGCGGCGCGCTCGATATCGATCCCGCGCTCGCCATGGCGCATCGTGGCAAGGGCGACGTCTTGGTGGCGCAGCAGCAATTTCAGTCGGCGCAGTCGAGCTATCGCCAGGCGCTGGCGCTAGAACCGGGCGCAGCCGATATGCATCGCAAACTGGGCGACGTGCACGTCGCCCTGAACCGGCCCGATGCGGCACTGGAAAGCTATGCGGCGGCGCTGGAACGCGATCCTCAAAACGCCATGGCGCATGGCGGCATGGGCAATGTGCTATTCCGCCTCGATCGCAATGCGCAGGCGGCGGCCAGCTATCGCAGCGCCACGGCGCTGCCGACGGCAAACGCGGCACACTACCATGGCCTGGGGCGCAGCTTGCATGCGCTAGGCGCAACGGCCGAGGCCGAGAGCGCGTACCGGCAATCGATCGCGCTCGACGCGTCGCTCGCCGCACCCATGCTGCATTACGCCGACCTGCTGCGTGAAACCCGGCGCAAGGAGCCGGCCATCGCCATTTACCAGGCAGCGCTACTGTTAGAACCAGGTAATATCGACGCCCTCAACAACCTCGGCATCGCCCTGCAAGAAGACGGCCAACTGGAGGCGGCGCTGGCATCCTTCCGGCAGGTGGCCCTGCTGGCACCGGACAATCCTGTCACCCACAGCAATATCGCCGCCGTCCTGAACGCCATGGGACAGCGGGAAGCCGCGCTGGAAAGCTGCCGGCGCGCCGTGAAGCTGGGGCCGAAATCGACCGCCGCGCATGTCAACCTCGGTACTTGCCTGATGGAGATGGGCCGCCTGAGCGACGCCGTCAACAGTTTTGAAACCGTGGTCAAACTCGATCCGCATCACCGCCGGGCATATGTCAATCTCAGTGCCGCATTGACCCGCCTGGGCCGCATCGACCAAGCCATCGAGCATTGCCGCAAGGCACTGAAGATCAATCCGGACTGGGATGAATTGCACAGCAACTTGCTGTTCTACCTGACACACAGCGAAAAAATCGACGCTTCCGCCCTGTTTGCCGAGCACCTTCGCTATGGCGCGCAGTTTGAGGCGCCGCTGCGCGCCTCCTGGCCGCAGCATGGCAATGTGCGTGATCCAGAGCGCCGCCTGCGCATCGGCTTTGTATCGGCCGACTTGTATAACCATGCGGTAGCCCATTTCATCACGCCCATCCTGGAATACTTGAGCCAATCGCGGCAAGTGGAAATCGTCGCCTACGCCAACAGCTTTCATGATGACCATATCAGCCGGCACCTGCACGGCCTGTTCGCGCTCTGGCGCCAGGTTGAAAAACTGAGCCATGCGGAACTGGCGCAGCTGATCGCCAGCGACGCGATCGACATCCTGATCGACTTGTCGGGCCATACCGGCTTCAACCGCCTGCCCACTTTCGCGCGCAAGCCGGCGCCGCTGCAAGTTACCTGGATCGGTTACCCAGGGACGACGGGCTTGCAGGCGATCGATTACTTTCTGACGGATCGCTATTTTTCCCCTCCCGGCGAACTTGACGACCAGTTCACCGAGAAGCTGGTGCGCTTGCCTGCTACCGCGCCTTTTTTGCCATCTCCCGAGGCTCCTGCAATCAGCCCGGCGCCGTCGATCGAAAATGGCTACATCACTTTCGGCAGTTTCAACCGGGCGGGCAAATTGAGCCGCGACGTCATCGGCCGCTGGTCCGCCTTGTTGCGCATGGTGCCAGAGGCCAAAATGCTGCTCGCGGCGATCCCCGACAAGCAGGCCAGCGACCGGCTGCGTTCGTGGTTTGCCAGCGAGGGCATCGATGCGGGCCGCCTGATGTTTCATCGCTACACCAATATCCACGATTACTTGGCATTGCACAGCCAGGTCGACCTCTGCCTCGACACCTACCCGTACACCAGCGGCACCACCGGCTTTCACGCCTTATGGATGGGCGTGCCCACGCTGACCATGGTCGGTCCCACCTTGCCAGGTTACGTCAGTGCCGCCATCCTGTCGCATGCGCGGTTGCAAGATTTCATCGCCCGCGGAGAAGAAGATTTCCTCGCCAAAGGACTGTCGTACGCCAGCGATCCCGGCCGGCTTGCCGGCTTACGCCTGGAAATGCGAGAACGGATGCGCAACGCGGCCAGCGGGCGACCAGACGAGATTACCCAGGGGCTGGAAGTGGCCCTGCGCCATATGTGGCAACGCTGGTGTGCGGGAGAGAAGCCGGCAAGTTTTGAAGCGACAAGTAGCGGTATTGCAGCGGAACCGCAAAAGGAAGGGCAACCATGACCCCAGCAGATAAAAATACGCCTATCTACATTACACAGCCCACGCTGCCGCCCCTGGAGGAATTTATTCCTTATCTGGAGCAGATTTGGGAAAACAAGATTCTGACCAACGGCGGGCCTTTCCATCGCCAACTGGAGCAGGCCCTGGCCGATTATCTGGGGGTGAAATATATTTCGCTGTTTTCCAACGGTACGCTGGCGCTGATGACCGCCTTGCAGTCCCTGCGCATCACGGGAGAAGTGATCACCTCGCCATATTCCTTCGTCGCCACTGCGCACTCCCTGCTATGGAATGGCATCAAACCCGTATTTGTCGATATTGCGCCAGGCAGCTTCAATATCGACCCGAGGAAAATCGAAGCGGCAATCACGCCACAGACCACCGCCATCATGCCTGTGCACTGCTATGGCAAGCCATGCGACGTCGCTGCAATCGATGACATTGCATCCAATTATGGATTGAAAGTCATCTATGACGCGGCCCATGCATTCGGCGTCAACTACCAAGGCAACAGCCTGCTCACGCATGGCGACCTGTCGGTATTGAGCTTTCACGCGACCAAAGTATTCAATACCTTCGAAGGCGGCGCCATCGTCTGCAGCGATGCCAAGATGAAGCGCCATATCGACCATTTGAAAAACTTCGGCTTTATCGATGAAGTGACGGTGGTCGCGGCCGGCATCAACGGCAAGATGAACGAAGTGAGCGCCGCGTTCGGGCTGCTGCAGTTGAAAAACATCGACGCTGCGCTACACGAACGCAGCAAGGTTGCACGCCGCTATCGCGAACAATTGGCCGGCATCGCTGGCATTTATTGCCCGCCCGATGCGCCCGAAACGAGGGCTAACCACTCGTACTTTCCGATTCTGGTGCAGCCAGGCTACGCCCTGTCGCGCGATGCCCTGTTCGACACCTTGCGCCAGGCCGGCATCATTGCACGCCGTTACTTTTATCCCCTGATCAGCGATTTTCCGATGTACCGCAACATGCCCTCGGCAGCCCGCACGAATTTGCCACTGGCCGGTGAAATGACCAACCAGGTCATCTGCCTGCCGATCTATCCCGAGCTGCAGGCGGAGCAGCAAGATCGCGTGGTCGACGTCATTCGCCAGGCCAGTTCCATTACCAAGCCATCATGAAAACCATTATTTACGGCAATGGCGCCATTGCCAGACTGTTATATTCCTACGCACGCCACAGCATGGACATCGTCGCCTTCACAGTTGACGATGCCTGTATCGACGACGCCACGACCAGCTTCCTGGGCTTGCCATTGTTGCCATTTAGCCAGGTTGCCCTACAGCTGGCGCCCGATGAGCACGACATGCTGATCGCTGTTGGATTCCTGGAAATGAATGCCTTGCGGGCGCGCAAACACCGCGAAGCCGAGGAAAAAGGCTACCGCCTGGCCAGTTTTGTGCACTCTTCCGTGCTGCGTCACGACGACGTGCTGATCGAGGACGGCTGCATCGTCCTGGACCATGTGGCTATCCATCCCGGCTGCCGCATCGGACGTGGCACTTTTATTTCGAGCAACGTTAATCTCGGCCACGATTGCGTGATCGGCGCCTACAACTGGATCAACGCCGGCATCGCGATCGCCGGCGATTGCCGTATCGGTGACGCCTGCTTTTTCGGCGTCAACTCCTCGACCGCGCACGGCTTGCGCTTGGGTGCGCGCAATTTCATTGCAGCCAATACGTTGATCAACCGAGACACCCTGGACGACCAGGTCTATCTGTCCGAAGCGGGCCAGTTGTTCCGACTAAAAAGCAGCTCTTTCCTCAAATTTTCCGGCATGGCAGGGCAGCAATGAGACAGCCTCCACAGGCAGCGCCGGAGACCATCAGCGGCATTTTCTTCGACCGCGCCGCCGCCACGCCGGAAAAAATCGCGATTGCCTGCGAAGGCCGGGAGATCAGCTACGCACAGCTTGCGCAACTGGTGGCGCGCTGGTCAAATGCGCTGGCAGCCAACGGCGTGCGGCGCGGCGACCAGATCGGCGTTATCTTGCCCAACAATGTGGAATTTGTTGCCCTGATACTGGTGGCCGCCGACCTTGGCGCCGGGCTGGTACCGCTCAGTCCAGCCTTGCCGCCGGCGGTCGCCCTGCACTCCTTGCAGGCAGCGCAGGCCAGGCACCTGGTGTCAACGTCGCCACAACTGGCGGCGCTGCGCGCAGAGCCGGGCAGCGCCGCTGTACATGGCTGTTGGCTTAGCATCGATGCCGCCGGCGCCGGCGCCACCACACTGGAGCAACTGCTGCAGGCGGCGCCGGCCGATGCACGGCCATTGCATGCGGGCCAGGCAGATGACGCCCTGATCCTGACCATGACCTCCGGCTCGACGGGTAGCCCCAAGCCCATCGTACTAAGCCAGCGCACTAAACTCAATCGTCTACGCGCGGCGGTCCAACTGTATGGCATGACGGCGCAGGATCGCACCCTGGCCGCGACGCCGCTGTATCACTCCCTGGCCGAGCGCCTGGTACTGCTGCCACTGCTGACCGGCGGCAGCGCGGTGCTGATGGCACATTTCTCGGCCCAGGCCTGGTTGCGCTGCGTGCAGGCGCAACGGGTCAGTTTCACGATTGCAGTGTCGTCGCAACTCAAGCAGATTGCCGCCCACATGGCACAGGACGAACACGACGTTAGCAGCTTGCGCTGCCTGGTGTCATCGTCGGCCCTGCTGGAAAACGCTGTAAAAGCCGATCTGCTGGCGCGCTTTTCCTGCGATTTCCATGAATGCTATGGCGCCTCGGAAATCGCCATTGCCACCAATCTCGATGGCAATGCGGCGCGCACCAAACTGCAATCGGTAGGGCGCGCTGCGCCCGGGGTCGAACTGCGCATCCTGGGCGAAAACGATGAGCAATTGCCGTCCGGCCAAGCCGGTGAAATCGTCTGCAAGACCAACATGTTGTTTGGCGGCTATTTTCAACTGCCAGAATTGACCCGCGCGGCGATGTGTGGCGAATATTTCCGTACCGGCGATATCGGCAAGCTGGACGAAGACGGCTATCTGTATTTTCTGGGACGAAAAAAAGACGTCATCATTACCGGCGGCATCAATGTTTATCCTGCGGACATCGAGGCAGCGATCGGCTCGCACGGTTCCGTCACGGAAAGCGCCGCCTTTGCCTTTCCCGACGCCAGGCTGGGCGAAGTGGTGGCCGTGGCCTTGGTCGTCAGGGATCCCGCCAGCTTCGACCTGCGCCAGCTGCGCTTTCACTGCGCCAATGCGCTGGCCGATTTCCAGCAGCCGCGGCGCTTTTTTGTTGTTGAGCAGCTACCGAAAAACAGCATGGGCAAGCTAATGAAATTTCAACTTGTCCAGACCTACGCAAGCTCCCCGGAGCGGGAATAAAACATGGAAAATACACTTACAGCGCCCCCGGCACCGCTGCGGCTGGCGTTTATCGGCGGTTCGCGCAGTTCCGCCGTTGGCTATTCACATTTTGTGTCGAGCGCCATGGATGGGCTGTGGATGCTTGTGGCTGGCTGCTTCAGCCGTCATGTCGAGTCCAACCAGGAAAGCGGGCAGGTGTACGGCGTCCATCCAGAACGCATCTACGACACGTGGCAAGCGTTGCTGGCCAGCGAACAGGGCAAGATCGATGCCGTCGTGATCCTGACCCCGACACCGTCGCATGTCGACAGCGTACTGGCCTGCATGCGTGCCGGCATCGCCGTTATCTGCGAAAAATCGCTTGCCGTCAGCAGTGAGCAGGCGCGCCAGATCATCGCGGTACGCGACGAACACCAGGCATTCCTGGCAGTGACGTATAACTACGCGGGCTATCCGATGTTGCGCGAGCTTGAGCGCAAGATCCGCGATGGAAAACTGGGCAAGATTCTGCACTTCCAGGCCGAAATGCCGCAGGAAGGCTTTGTCCGCGTCGACGCCAGGGGCAACAAGCCGACACCGCAGGCGTGGCGACTGGCCGATGGCGCCATTCCGACCTTGCATCTCGATCTCGGCGTCCACCTGCATCAGATGGTAGCCTACCTGACAGGCGAAAAGCCGCTGGAGCTGGTATCGGACCAGAATCACTATGGCTGGTTTGCCGGCGTGGTCGACAATGCGGGCTGCCTGTGCCAATACAGCGGCAACATTCAAGGCCAATTCTGGTTCAGCAAGTCGGCACTGGGCCATCGCAACGGCTTGCGCATCCGCATCTATGGCGATTTGGCCGCTGCCGAGTGGTATCAGGCACAGCCTGAGGAACTGACTCTGTCGCATGTCGACGGACGACGCGAGATCATCGACCGAGCAGGCCAGGTCGAAGTGAGCAACGCCCTTCGCTACAACCGCTTCAAGGCCGGCCACCCGGCGGGTTTCATCGAAGCCTTCGCCAATTTGTACGGCGATATAGCCGTTGGCGTAAGGCAATTTCAACAAGGCCTGCCATGGCAGGGCGGCGCCGTGTACAGTGCGGAACTGGCCCTGGAAGGCATGCATTTCCTGGAAGCCATGGTTGCATCCTCGCAAAGCCGCCGCTGGGAAACCATCGAGGCCTGAACCCACCAAGAAAGCAACACCATGCAAGACGACATCCGTGCATTCATCCTCACCCTGCTAGCGAGAAAATCGCCGTTGCCTTCGGATTTCACCGACGACGACGACTTCCTTGCCGCTGGCATCATCGACTCGATGGCCATCATCAAGTTCATCCTGGAACTGGAAGCGCGCTTCGATATCACCCTGGACGACGACGATATTGAGTCAAAACAATTCCGCTCGGTGCGGGGCTTGCTTGCCCTGATCAACAACAAAACTGCCTGAAGAGATGCACATCGAGCATCCCACGTACGGAGACTAACCATGTCAGTTACAGCAATATCGATCACGCGGCACGCTGTCGCGGACGAACAGGTGCAGGCGTTTCTATCGGCCTCGGTGAGCGCGCCGCGCTTCCTGCTGGGACGCAACGAACATGCGCAGGCGCTGCTGTCGACGCTGGACATCGCGATTGATGGCATCGTCGACGACGGCGCCAGTGGCACGCAATGGCATGGCAAGCCGGTCATCGCCATGCAGCAACTTCCGTCCGATGCCATGGTGGTCAATTGCGCCATGTCGATCGCGCCGGTTGCGGCCGCCCGCAAGCTGGCGCTGCAGCCGGTGAAGGCTAGGCTCAGCTATGCCGACCTGCTGGCAGCGCGCCCCGACCTGGTGCCGGCCCCCGCCTTCGTCGCACAAATGCGTGCCGATGTCGCCGCCAACGGCCCCCGCTGGGATCACTTGCGCGCCCAATTTGCCGATGAGGAATCAAGAGCGGTATTCGACCATGTGGTGCAATACCGGCTCAGTGCCGATCCGCGCCATATGGCCAGCTACGAGGTGCGATTCTCGGAACAGTATTTCGAGCACTTCCTGTGCTTGTCGGACGAAGTGTTTGTCGACGCCGGCGGATTCGACGGCGATACGACCGAGTTGTTCTGCGAACGCTATCCCGACTACCGGGCCGTGTTCCTGTTCGAACCGTCAGCGAAGAACATGCAGGACGCAAAAACGCGCCTGGCGCAGCGGCACGGCATCAACTATATCGAACAAGGCATTTCCGACCAGCCCGGTACTTTATGGTTCAATCCAGATGCAGGCTCAGCGAGCGCAGTCAGTGCGGCCGGTTCGAGCAGTATCGAGGTGACCACCCTCGACTTGGCCGTCAAGCAGGCCGTCAGCTTCATCAAGATGGATCTGGAAGGCTGGGAAATGCAGGCCCTGGCCGGCTCGCAACGCCATATCCGCGACGAGCATCCCAAGCTGGCCATTTCCGTCTACCATAGCGCCGCCGATTTTCATCGCATTCCAGACTATATCGCCAGCATCCGCCAGGACTACGACCTGTATTTGCGCCATTACACGCAGGGCTGGTCGGAAACGATCATGTACTTCGTGCCACGCCGCAACACCGCTCTATCCCCTGCGGAATTAGTAGCTTAACAATGACAGGACCCAGCATGACTACGACTACGACAAGCGCCCCCCAAGTGAGCGCGATACGCCCCAAAGTTCTTTTCCAAAAGGTTGAAACGAGCTTTCCCGACGCAAACATCATGTTCAGCGTCAGCATCCCCAGCAGCGCCATCGGCGGCATGACGCTATTGGAAAGCTCGATCCTGGTCAGCCTTGCGAAGCTGACCGGGGCGCAGACTTTTTTTGAATTTGGCACCTACATGGGCGCTACCTCGGTTTTACTGGCGAGCAACGCGCCGCCCGGCGCCCATGTCACCACGCTGGACCTGCCGCCCGCCGAGATCGACCTGAGCGCCGCAAGCGCCGACAAGGCCGCCCTGATCCTGCAAAATGACACGGAAAACGACAATTACCTGCGTCGCCAGTTTGCGGAAAAAGGCGCGTTCTACATCGACCGCGCGCCAGCCGACGTCCAGTGCGCAATTACCCGCCTGCACCTGGACAGCCGCAAGCTCGATCCGCAAGCGCAGCAATTGAGCGCTCAATTCGATTTCATCTTCATCGATGGCGGCCATGATTACGAGACGGTGGCGATCGATACCGCCAACGCACTGGCCATGGCCAAGCCCGACTCTGTTATCCTGTGGCATGACTACCGATCAAAGATCCATGGCGACGTGACCCGCTTTGTCGATGATTTCAGTGGCGACCATGCCGTGATTCATGTCGAAAATACCATGTTGGCCTTTATACTGAATGGCAACTTCAAGCGCCTGCTTGCACAGTAACATGACGGAAAAAATGGGTGCACAGCCACCAATACGGCTCAATTGGTACCGCAGCAAGCTGACAGGCACAGACCTGTCGGCCTTGACGCGGCGCAGCGACATGCAGGGCGCAGTGCATATCGCCAGCCATCTCTTACTGCTCTGCGGCACCGGAACGCTGGCGTACTGGGCCTTCCTGAATGGCCATTATGGCTGGGCCCTGGCAGCACTGCTCTTCCATGGCAGCTTTTTCTCCTTCCTGGGCTGGGCTGGGGCCGGGCATGAACTGGTACACCGCACGGTCTTCAAGACGCGTCTATACAACGATGTCTTCCTGGCCTTGTTCGCGTTCCTGACCTGGAATAACTATGTGTATTTCCGAGCCAGCCATATCCGCCATCACCAGAAAACCGTGCTCAGCGGCCAGGATGGTGAAGTCCGCTTGCCGCAGACGCTGCGCTACAGGGAATGGTTCTGGGCGCTGTCGTTCGATTTGCCGGCCTGCTACCGGGCCCTAAAGATCGTGGTGGAAAACAGCCTGGGCATCATTCGTGGCCAGTGGGGTGCCCAGTTGTTCCCGGAACAGGCATCACGCCGCCCCGTCATCCGCTTTGCCCGCATTGTCTTGTTGGGCCATCTTGTCATGGCAGCGGCCTTTGTTGCCACTGGCCACTGGCCGCTGCTATTGCTCGTCACATTCGCCACCTTTATCGCGGACTGGCTCAACAAGACCCTGGCGCTGGCCCAGCATTTCGGCATGCAGCCCGATGTCGACGATTTCCGCCTGAACAGCCGCACGGTCCTGCTACATCCTTTCCTGGCTTTTTTGTATTGGCAGATGAATTACCACATCGAACATCATATGTACCCGGCGGTACCGTTCTACCAGCTGAAAGCGCTGCGCAGTCAAATAGAGCACGACCTGCCGCCGGCATCGCGTGGCATGCGCGCCCTGCTGCGCGACATCGCCGCCATCAAACGGCAACAGGAGCGCGCCTCGGCCATGCCACCGCGCACCTAGCTTGACCACGCCCTATCAGTAGCTCCTGAATTACCAACAAGGAATTTCCATGCATGCCTCGTCCACGGCCCTCAACAACCCGATCTTGATTTTTCCTGCAGGTATGCCTCGCTCGCTCGATTACCTGGAGCGCTGCAAGCGCGATGGACAAGCCGTGATCGGCGCCTCGTCGCTCGCCTACGATGTCAGCAAACCGGCCTATCCCGAGTGGGCCTTCCTGCCGTATGTCAACGATCCAGGCTTCCTGGAGGCCTTGCAACTGCTGATCGCGCAGCGCGGCATCGCCGGCATTTACACCCCCAATCCCGTCGTCTGGAGCTATCTGAATGACGTGCTCAAGAAGTTGCGACCGGCCATTCCCCTGATCAACGCTTCACCGGTACATGATGAAATGAGCGGCTATCGTTCGGCCATGGCGCATGCGCGCAAGACGCTGGCGACGCCGCTGCCGATCGCCTCGGCGGTCGACACCAAGCCGGCTTTGCCGGAACTGCAGCTGGCCACCCTTTTCCGCCATGCCAATGTAATTCCAGGCATGTGCGATGACGAGAAAATCAGCGCCCTCTACGAAATTGCCCGCCACAGCGTGCGCGGCGACGTGGTCGAGATTGGCAGCGCATGGGGCAAGTCAGCGTTTGTGCTGGCGCGCCTGGCGCGTCTGTATGGCATCGGCCACACCTTGTGCATCGACCCCTGGCAAAGTGAGTACGTGGTGCAAAACGACACTGGCGGCCTAGTCGACAACTGCATCCATCATTACGATTACGACGAAGCGCTGCGCGTGTTCGAGATGAACCTGCTGCCTTACAGCGACAACGATATCAACTATCTGCGCCTGCCCTCGGTCGCGGCGGAACAGCAGTACCGCCAGACGGCAGCCGTGCATAGCCCGTCCTTCGGCACCACCAACTATGCGGGCAGTATTGCGCTACTACACATTGACGGCAACCATGCCTACGAGGCGCCCAGGCCGATATCACCGCCTGGGCGAAGCATGTGCTCGCCGGTGGCTGGATCATCATTGACGATTATGTCTGGCCGTATGGCGACGGGCCGCAGCGGGCCGGCGATGAATTCCTGGCGCAACAGCAAACACGGATCAGCTCGGCATTTGTGATGGGCACCGCCTTGTTCCTGCAACTGCGCTGAGTCGCTTGAAAGGCATTCGGCATGCCAGGCTGTACGAAGGCAGCTGCCTGCCTGCCTCCCGCCTGTCCGACTGCCCATGCCGCATCGCGCAAGATCGCCGTCAGGATAGGACTCATCAGCAACAACACAGAAGTAGCGCAGGCAAAAGTAAGGCGGGTAAAAGCGGTGCATGGCCACGCCATAAAATTCCCATAGGAAAGTTTCTATTACACTGCCTAACAGTTACAATCCCAATTAACCTCACTTTTCCAACTTGCCATGACCGCTAGCGCCACCACTGAGATGCATCTCGACAAAGACCTGCAAGCAGCGCTTGCAGCGCACCAGGCAGGGCTGTTGGAACAGGCAGAAGAACTATATCTGGCCATTTTGCAGGCCGAGCCTTATAACGCCATCGCCAATCACAATCTGGGCTTGCTAGCGGGGCAGGTTGGCCAGTTCAAGGCCGGCCTGCCATACCTGCACAAGGCGCTATCGGTGAATCCGGACGAAGGCCAGTTCTGGCTCTCATACGCAGATGGCTTGCTGAAAGCGGGCGAGCGCGAGCAGGCGCTGGAAATCGTCAACGAAGCGATCACCCGCGGGCTGGACAACGAACAGTCGCAAACGCTGCGCAAGCGCATCGAAGCGGCGATCGCGGCCACCCCGACAGCGCAGGAAACGCAGCACGTCATTGAGCTGTATCAAGCCGGCCACCATGCCGAACTGGAAGCGGCCAGCCGCGCCTTGACGCAGCGCTACCCCGCCTCGGACTTTGCCTGGAGCGTGCTGGGCACCGCCCTGCAACAGCAGGGCAAGGACGCGCTGCAGGCATGGCAACGCACAGTGGAACTTGCGCCACACGATGCCGAAGCGTATGGCAACTTGGGTATCGCCTGCCAGGCGCGCGGCATGCACGAAGAGGCCGTCGCCAGTTACACGCGCGCGCTGCAGCGCAATCCGGACTTTGTCGAAGCATATTGCAATCTGGCCGTGACCTTGCAGTCGCTGGGCCAACTGGAGCAGGCCGAACAGGCTTACCGGCGGGCGCTGGCGCTACGGCCCGATTATGCCAAGGCCCACTTCAATCTTGGCAATACCTTAAAGGCAATGCAGCGCAATGACGACGCCATCGCCAGCTACAAGGCGACGCTGGCTCTGCTGCCCGGCGACGCGGAAGTCTACCTCAATCTCGGCAACGCCCAGCAAGACCTGAAACAATGGCAAGACGCCATCGTCAGTTACCGCGCCGTGCTACAACTGGCGCCGCATACGAGCGCCGTGCATGCCAACCTGGCCAGCGCGCTACATGAGGCGGGCGACTTCGAGGGCGCTGAGGCCAGTTACCGGCGCGCCATCGAAGCAACGCCGGGCGAAGCCGTGCTATACAACAACCTGGCCCGCGCGCTGCAATCGCAAGGCCACGTCAGCGATGCCATTGCAGCCTATGAACAGGCAATAGCCATCGATGGCAACTTCGTACAAGCGCTGAGCAACCTGGGATTACTGCAATGCCAGGAAAAAAACTACGCCTCGGCTATCGCCTTGTGCCAGCGAGCCCAACTTCTGCAACCCGGTGATGCCCAGGCCTGCATACAGCTGGCCGTCGTCTACGGCGCAGCCGAAGAGCAGGACAGTGCGTTGCTATATTTCCAGCGCGCGATCGATCTGGCGCCCGGCAGCGCCTTGGCCTACAAACAGCTGGGCGATTATTACAACACCATCCGCCGCTTTGCCTTGGCCGTCGAAGCCTACACCGGTGCGACCGAGCGAGAACTGGATGACGACGATGTGTACAACAATCTTGGCGTAGCGCTGCAGAAACTGAAGCGCTACGACGACGCCAATGCGGCCTACCTGCGCGCGCTGGAAATCAACCCGAAAAACGTCTCAGCCATATGCAACCTGGGCAACGTATTACTGGCGCAACAGAAGTATGAGCAGGCGCAGACACGCTACCAGGCGGCGATAGCGCTCGATCCCACATTCGAGCGCGCCCACTTCGCGCTCGGCAACTGCCACGTGTTGACCAATGCGCCGACAGCGGCGCTGGAATGCTACCGCGCAGTACTGGCCCTCAATCCCGAGTATCGCGACGCCTATGTCAACATCGGCAGCACCCTGAGCAATCTCGGCCAGATAGACGAAGCCATCGAAGCCTGCCGCGCAGGCCTGAAGGTATGCCCGCTGTGGGATACCCTGTTCAGCAACTACCTGTTCCTGCTGTCGCACAGCGCCGATATTGATGCGACCACGCTGTTTGAAGAGCATCTGCGCTTTAGCGATACTTTCGAGACGCATATGGCGAAGAATGCCAAGGAACACACCAATACGCGCGACGCGCTGCGCACCTTGAAAGTGGGCCTGGTATCGGGCGACCTGCACAACCATCCCGTACCGCATTTCATTATTCCGGTGCTGGAAAATATCCGCAGCGACGCGGGACTGTCTCTGTATGCCTACCATAACAATGCGCAGGACGACCACGTCTCGCAGCGCTTGCGCGAAGTCATCCCCCACTGGCGCCAGGTCGAGCAGATGGATGACCTCGAACTGGCGCAGCAGATCCGCGACGATGGCATCGACATCCTGATCGACCTGTCGGGCCACACCGGCAAGAATCGCTTGCTGCTCTTCGCTAGCAAGCCAGCACCCATCCAGGCCAGCTGGATCGGCTATCCGTTGACGACGGGCCTGCGCGCCATGGATTATTACCTCACCGACCCCTATTTTGCGCCGGACGGCATACTCGACAGTCAATTCACGGAAAAGCTGGTCCTGCTACCGTCCTGCTCGCCGTTCCTGCCGTCGGAATATGCATCCGGTATCCGCCCTGCTCCCGCGCTGACGAATGGCTACCTCACCTTCGGCAGCTTCAACCGCATCACCAAGATCAACCGCAAGGTCATCGCGCGCTGGTCCATGCTGCTGCGCGCCATTCCGGACGCCCGCATGCTGCTCGCAGCCATGCCCACTTCGGCGCCGCATCCGCTTATCATGCGATGGTTAGAAGAAGAAGGCATCGCGCCGGAACGCTTGACCTTCGAGGGCCGCACGGGCATAACGCAGTTCATGGAAATGCACCATCGCGTCGATATCTGCCTCGACACCTTCCCGTACGGTGGAGGCACGACGACCTTCCACGCGCTGTGGATGGGCGTGCCCACCCTGACAACGGCTGGCACCACCCTGCCAAGCCGCATCGGCACGTCGATCCTGCTGCAGGTCGGATTGGAAGAATTCATCGCCAAGGATGACGACGACTATGTGCGCAAGGCACAGGCCATGGCGGCAAACCCGATGCTGCTGGGAGCCTATCGCTACAGCATGCGCCACCGCCTGGAACGATCGGCCATGGGTAACCCCGAGCTGATCACAGAAGGCCTGCAAAACAGCCTGCGCATCATGTGGCAGCGCTGGTGCGAAGGCTTGCCACCAGTCTCGTTCGCGGCCCCCGTGGCAGTCCCCAACCCGCCAATTGGACTCGCATAAGTAAGCAAAACATAAGCAAAACGAGGAACCCGCGTATGTCACGCAGCCACTGCTGCACACTTGCAGCAGTTTCCAGGCTATTTGCTAACCATCCGGGAAGACAAGATCGTGACGCATGGCGGCCCGTTCCATCAACAACTCGAACGGGCATTATGCGACGACCTTGAAGTAAAATTTAGCCGCCTTTTTACCAATGGCACGGTGGCGCTGATGACACAGCAGCAGGCGCTGCGCATCAACGGCGAAGTGGTCACCACGCCGCATTCGTTTGTCGCCACCGCACACTTCCTGCTGTGCAACAGCATCAGGCCGTCTTCGTTGCGCTCGATCGGCACAGCCTGAAGCTCGACCCGGCCAAGAAAGGGGCCACTAGCAGGCAGCAAGATCGATTGCACTGGTCAGTAAGGCAAGAAATACCATTTATTTTCAGAAATTTCCTTAAAGCATTTAATTAAGGTAGCGGAACGGTCGTCTTGTACTAGCAGGAGCAGATAAACGTCGCTCCTCACCGTAACCACTAAATTAGGAATGACACCATGCTGAGCCTTCACACCAACGCTGCCTCCCTGTCGGCACAAAATTCGATCACGAACACTCAAGCCAAACTGTCGACTTCGATGACGCGCCTGTCCACCGGCTTCCGCATCAATTCGGCCATGGACGACGCTGCCGGCCTGCAAATCGCAACCCGCCTGAAAGCACAAACCAGCGGCATGGCCGTGGCCATGAACAACACGCAAAACAGCACCTCGATGCTGCAAACGGCCGAAGGCGCGTTTGGCGAAGTAAACAACATGCTGGTGCGCATGAAAGACTTGGCTACCCAGGCAGCCGATGCCTCGTCGACATCCGCCGACAAGACCGCCATGCAAGCCGAGTACAACGCACTGGGCCAGGAACTGTACAACGTCATGACCAACACCACGTTCGGCGGCACCAAGCTGCTGGGCAAAGGTAGCGCTGCAGCTGACGGCACGCTGTCGACCTCGATGACGTTCCAGATCGGCGCCAGCTCGAGCGAAAAAATGACGTTCGACGTATCGACCAACCTGTCCGCGCTCAATACCGCCCTGGGCACCATTAGCGCGAACTTCTCCAGCGCAGCGTCGGCAAGTGCAACGGAACTGACCGCTAACGCCAACACCAACATCGGCCTGCTGGCCACCGCCATCGACAGCGTCAGCACCGTACGTTCGTCGCTGGGCGCGACGGCTAACCGTCTGGACCACGTCAACACCAACTTGGCGAACATCGCCACCAACACCAAAGCTGCTACCGGCCGCATCATGGATACCGACTTCGCTACCGAAAGCTCGAACATGACGTCGTCGCAAATGCTGCTGCAAGCTGGTACCGCGATGCTGAAACAAAGCAACAGCATGTCCTCGATGGTCATGTCGCTGCTGCAATAATATTGACTTGGCCGCTTGCGGCTCGTCTATCGAAGCCAGACTCCGGTCTGGCTTTTTTTTTGCCCGCGCCAGCATATATTCGCGGCGTAGTTAACTAAATTGCCATCACGTTTAACGATCTTGCCGGCATAGTCGCCAATAGCAGATAGATCACGACAGCCAATCGCCTACTGGAGCCGCCGCGTGCTGAGCATGCATACCGATACCAAGGCCGCCGTCGGGCGCATCATGGAGCTCGATTGCACTGCCGAAGGCAGCAACATGCGATCGGTGCACATGTTGCTGCAGGCGAGCACGGCAATGCTCCAGTAAAGCAAGAGCAAGCTGATTATTTCCTTAATGCAATATTTACTGGCAGGGCGCGATGGCGGATCTGATTAATATGTATCAGCAGGAAGCAATGGCATGGCAATAGAGCGCATTTCATCGGGCAACCCGATACCCCTGATTACCCAGCGCTTTGACGTCAGCCCCGCTACGCCGATGCTACCGGGTGTGGTGCAGCCATTGGTGCCTATCGGCCCCTACATGGCGCCTGCGCCCGATGCCGGCACCCTGCCGGCGCAATTGGCGCAAAAAGGCCAGGACAGCCTGGCGTCGCTCATCAAGCCGAACGCCGATGGCACCGGCGGCGCCATGCCGCGCGACAGCAGCGCCATGCAGGTCAATCAGCTGTTCTTCACGCGCCAGCTGGTGTGGCAGGCGCCCGACGCGGTGCAGCTGGCCGCCTCGTGGCGCGTGATGGTCAAAACGTACGGCGAGCAATATGGGCCCTGCAAGAACAGGCGCGTGGCCAGCACGTGCCGGGCAATCTGTTCATGGCCGAACAGCAGCCGGCCCTGCTGCGCGAAGGCGCCCGTCCACCACTGATGGTCGATAGCGAAGCATGGCGCTTCGCCGTGTATGGCTGGGGCGGCCAACGCCTGCTGCTGCGCGTGCTGGCCAGCGACGAGGACGAAGATGCGCCCCTGAAGCGGCGCGGCAAGGTGGCGCTGCGCGTCGAACTGCTGATTGTGGGCATAGGCCGGGTGGTCATCCAGATGGAAGCGGCCGGCGATGGTGTACTGCTGGAACTGGCGGCCGATGAAGACAGCGCCTTACGCCATTTGCGCCTGGCCTTGCCAGAGATCGCCGACGCCGTGCGGCGTGCGGGTCTGCGCGTGCTGCGCTGCCGCCTGAACCGCCAGCTGCACGCGCAACGCGTGCATGGCAATTACCCGATGCAAGCGGGCGCCGCCTCGCTGTCACTGGCCCTGTTTCGCGCCATGGCCGAGGTCGCGCTGCTGTTGACGCTGCCACCGGCGGAAGCGGCGGCCAATCCCGATGCGCCCTCCCCCTCAGCGGCCGAGGAGCAAGAGCAAGAGGAAACCATCGTCGCCTCGAAAGAAGTGGCAGCGCCGCTCGGTTATGACTATGGCGACGAGGAAGACCTGACGCAAGCCAGCAACGTGCTGCTGCTAGCCGATGGCAGCGAGCATGCACTGCTGCCGCCCATCGACGAGCAGAATTAATGCAGCATAAAAAAGGGCGCCCTGAACTGAACCCAGCAAGTTGAACAATAACTTACGAGTTCAGTTCACATCGAGCCCGCTTTTTATTATTACTACTCCTGCACAATATCGTTATCGGTGACGACACTCAATGCAGACAGGGCACTTGAAAATACACACCGCGGCAGCAGCAGCTCCCGTCCAGCCCGCCAGCTTCCGCATCCTTGCCGTTCGTTTCTCCTGCACTTCCCTCCAGACAAATCTAGCGACTCCATCCCCGGCAACATGCGATGCGCACGTGGACACAAGATCACTTCCTCGTTGGAGAAGATTTGCTGCGCAATCTCCGAAAGAATCATCTGCTGCGCCCAACTCCGCTGAACCGGCTCAGGAATATTTTCGAAGCGCAATTGTCCATTCATGACTTGAACGCATGGAAGATTACGGTCGAATATCTGGGTCACATGTTCCTTTCCGTACATAGATTCATGCTTGGTCTCGATCCGTCTTTCAAGCAACGGTTTTGTCAGATTTTGCGCGAGAAAACTCTGCCAGACGTGAGGCGCGTTATAGATTGATTCATGATCAAGCACCGTATCCCAATCGCCGCCCTGGCGAATTTTTTCAAGCAGACGCACATAAAGCGCATCAATATGCTCAGGATAGTCGAAATCGTTATTTTTAAGCTGATCGACTGACAAAGATTCCAGCATGTCTACAAAAACGATTGCAGCACTATCGATGCGCGTCATCGTTGTGGAGTCCGAGATGTCTTCTATACTTATTACTCCTGAGCTCAACGCTATGTCGGTTAACTTCAGGACCAAGGCACGCGGAAATTCATGCACACCTTGATTCCTCAGATATTTACTTATCAACAAATCTGTCGCGTTGTATAAAGAAACCATCTTCGCCCACTCTTCCCGAGAAGGTTCAGGCTCGTGATCCTCCCTATGCAGAACAATTATTTGGTCGACCAGAATATCTCGATTCAAATCAGGGAACAGGGTGTCGACGAGGTTACGCGATACCGCTTGTGCAGCGCCTTCCAACAACGCCTCAAAGCCGATGGGGAAAAGCACAGAAATGTCGCCGTGCGGTGCTCCAACGCTGAGTGAAAAAGGAAACATCGGCATGCCCGGCAGATTCTCACTGTTAGGCATCATCAGCCATGCCTCAGGCATGTGGCCCGGTATGGTTTGGGGTTCAAAATTCCCGAAGAAAAAGTCTGTACTTATTCCGTAAGAAATTAGAAATCGGCGCAGATCTTTCACTTCTTTGGGACAGCTTTCATCAGTTACCCATTTTTCGATTGGCAATTGCCACGTCACCCCTTTGTGCTTGAGATCAATGCTGACCTTGATAAAACGCGAAAGACACGCAAGCCGTGATGCATAGACGCTGATCCCTGCAATGGTTCCAAAGGTGTCAAGGTAATGGCGGCGTTCGTGTATCCAAGCACACACTTCAAGTAAATACTGTTTTTTTTGGTCTGGATCATATTCATGAATACGCTTAGGGCTTTTCACGAGTTCCCATGCTTCTTTGGATACATCAATATTCAGCAAGCCAAGACCGTATTCGAAAGAGCCAATTTTATTATCGTCCTTCCTGGACAGGAATACTCGTTCAGCCATGTCAAAACCTGACATGCCAACGATTATCTTGCTGCAGGTACACGCCGGCCTGCGCCCCCCAAGCAGTGTTCTTGATAACGCGCAAAGTGTCGAGTTTCCCCAGAGCTTGGCCAGTAGCATCAGGCGACAGTCCGGTTGCTACAGACAACTGCGCATTCGTCGGACCAAGTTTGTCTTGCGATTGCATGGCCAGCAAACCGATCGCACGCAAGATGGCGATAGCGTCGTCGTCTTCGGGCGATTTCAGCTGAACCAGGTTGTCCCAAAATACGGAGACGATGTCGCTAGCGTCTTTGATATTCTCTACTTCGAACTGAAACGAGATTATTGCCAGCAGCAGCCCGCCAATTGGCAAGATTCCATCCATCACAGCACGGCTAAAATTGAATGCGACCACCCGGTCGGCCTGAGAGTTTTTCCCGCCAAAAATAACGCTGTGAAACTGCTTTTTCTGCCCTGTCAGCACATCCCGCGCTTCTACGCGACCCTGCTCGACCTCGCGCTCTATGATTTGCATGAGTTGTTGCTGAACAAATTCGTACTGCGTGTCAGAGAGGCGGTCGATCAGCGCTGCTGCCTGCTCGGAATCGAGTCCAGCCTTGCGCAGGAAAGATGGAAGTAATTCATTTGATTGAAGCACGAAGGATTGCGAAGAATTCAAAGCGGACTCCTAAAAGACAATATGTGAAGGACAGCATGCGCAACGATGTCGTGAATCTTAACTGACTCTTTGGTTTTATCCGCCGAGAATAAATCCGCCAACCACGCCGTTTTTTATCCCACCGTACCGATGATGCTCACTTCGCGGTTTTCCGGGATTTCGTTATACGACAACACGTGCAGGCCAGGCGCGAACAGGCGCGCATAGCGGGCCAGCAGTGGACGGATCTGCGGCAGCACCAGCAGCAGCGGCGGCGTGCCTTGCTGTTTCATCTGCTCGCGCGCCACCGGCATATTGACCTGCAATTGCGACAGCAGATGCGGGTCGATCGGGTAATTATCCAGCGTTACCTTGCCCGACTGGCGCGCCTGGTTCAGCGAACCGAGCAGCATATTTTCCAGTTCGCCACCGAGGTTAAACGCCTGCATTTCCATCTTCTGGCCAAACAGGGCGCTGACGATCTGGCGCCGCAGCGCGCAGCGCACTTCGGCCGCCAGCAAGATCGGGTCCTTGGTGGTTTCCGAACTGTCGAGCAAGGTGGTGGCAATCGGCACGATATCCTTGAGTGACACGTTCTCTGCCAGCAAGACGCGAAACACGCGCAGCATTTGCGTGTGCGTAAGGGCCTTGTCGAGCGCGCCGGCCAGCTTGGGCGACATGGCCGTCAGCCGCTCCATCATGTTAGAAACGTCTTCGTGGCGGAACAGTTCTGGCAAGTATTCGCGCAGCATTTTCGACAAGTGCGTGGCGATCACGCTGGGCGCCTCGATGACCTGATAACCGAGGCCCAGCGCATGCGCCTTTTCACCCGGTTCAATCCAGGTAACTGGCATGCCGTAGGCCGGCTCGATGCCGGGAATGCCATCGAGCTGGCCATACACATTCGGCGACGGGATCGCCATCAGGCGGTCGGCCTGCACTTCCGCCTGCGCCACCACGGTGCCCGACAGCACGATCGCATACTGCGACGGCTTCAGGGCCAGGTCATCGCGCACGCCGATATTGGGCAGCAGCAAGCCCATCGCTTCGGACAGGCTCTGGCGCACGCCCTTGACGCGCTTGTTCAACGGCTCACCCTGGGTTTTATCCACCATGCCCACCAATTTATAACCGAGCATCACCATCAGCGGTTGCACGGCGGGTAATTGCTGCCACTCCAGTTCGGCGGGCCTGTCATCGCGCAAGGCCGCCTCGATGGCCGCCAAACCGGCCACATCGGGCGCCTTCACGCGCTTGGTCAGGCGCCAGGCCACGAAGGCCAGCACACCGGCAAAGGTCATGAACATGAACCATGGCATACCCGGGATCAAGGCCAGCGCCACCATCATGCCCGACGCGCTGTAGATCACCGTTGGCGAAGTCAGTACCTGGCCCGCCACCTGCTGTTCGAAGTCGCCCGAATCGCTGATGCGGGTCACCAGGATGGCAGCCGCAGCCGACAGCAACAGCGCCGGAATCTGGGCTACCAGGCCATCACCGATGGTCAGCAGCGCATATTGACGGAAAGCATCGCCAAACGACAGATCGTGCATCAGCGAACCGATGGCCACGCCGCCCACCATATTGATGATCAAAATCAAAATACTGGCGACCGCATCGCCGCGTACGAACTTCGACGCGCCGTCCATGGCACCGTAGAAATCGGCTTCAGCGGCGACGTCCTTGCGGCGGATCTGGGCTTTTTCCTGATTGATCAAGCCGGCGTTCAGGTCGGCGTCAATGGCCATCTGCTTGCCTGGCAAGGCATCGAGGGTAAAGCGCGCGGACACTTCCGAGATGCGCTCGGCACCCTTGGTGACGACGGCAAAGTTGATAATCATCAAGATCACGAAGACCACGATACCGACGACGAAGTTACCACCGATCACCACGTTACCGAAGGCCTCGATCACCTTACCGGCCGCGTCCGCCCCCGTATGGCCGTGCAGCAACACCACGCGCGTGGACGCCACGTTCAAGGTCAGCCTGAGCATGGTGGTGGCCAGGATCACCGTCGGGAAGACGGAGAAATCGAGCGGCCGCTTGGCCGACACGCTGACCAGGATGACGATCAGAGCCAGTACGATATTGAAAGTGAACAAGATATCGAGCAGCACCGGCGGCAGCGGCAGGATGATCATCGCCAGGATCACCAGCAAGAACAGCGGCGTGGCGAACTTGTGGCGGCGCATTTCGGCAACCACGCGGTTCAGGAAATTCATGAAGGTACTACCTCGCTCAAATGAGATGGCACGACCACCTCGGTGGGAAATGGGGGCTGGGCGGCACGCTGCCCAGTACGGAATGCTTTCAGCTGCAGTATGTAATTGAGCACCTGCGACACGGCCTGATATAGCTGCACGGGAATCTGTTGCTGCACCTGGCTGGTGTTGTAGATGGCGCGCGCCAGCGGCGGCAACTCCAGCGTCTCGACATGATGTTCCTTCGCCACTTGGCGGATATACAGCGCCATCTCGTCAACGCCCTTGGCAACGACAAACGGTGCCTCGGCGCGGTCTTGGTCATACTTCAGTGCAACGGCGTAATGCTCGGGATTGACGATCACCACGTCGGCATCGGGCACGGTCTTGCGCACGCTGCGCCGGCCGATCTGCTGCTGCAACTGGCGGATGCGCTGGCGCACTTCGGGCCGCCCTTCGCTGCTCTTGTGCTCTTCCTTGACATCTTGCTTACTCATGCGCTGGTTGCGGGCAAAGAAAAAAGCCTGCGCCGGCACGTCGATGATGGCGAACAGAACGAAGACGGAAATGAGCGCCATCAAGCCGTCGAGCATCAGCGCGGAACCATCGAGCATGGCTTGCTGCAGTGGCCTGTGCTGCAAGTCCACGTACTGCATCAGGCTGGAACGGCTCACATGCACCAGCACCATGCCCAGTACGGCGGCCTTGGCGATGGACAAAACGAATTCAAAACCGTGCTTGGGGGCGAACAGGCGCCCCAGGTTCTTGGCCGGGCTCAGGCGTTCCATCTTCGGCATCCAGTTCTTCGTGCTGATGACCCAGCCGCCCGGCACCAGCGAACCGAGCACCACGAACAAGGGTACGCAAAACAGCGGCACAATCATCTTGATGAGCAAGCCCACCGAGGTGGTAAATGCCATCGACATGGCATTTTCCAGCGCCCCCTTGCTGTCGAGCGGCATAAAGGCCATGGCGAACAGCTCGCGAAAGCTCAGCAGATAGCTGGGCAGCAGATAAATGAAGACCTTCATGCTGATGAGGATGCCCAGCGCCGTCGACAGGTCGCGCGAACGCACCACCTGCCCTTCCTGGCGCGATTTCTTCAGCTTTTGCTGTGACGCCTTTTCGGTCTTGTCGCCGCTGCTGTTATCCGCCATGGGCCACCCCTTTCCGCACGCTATCCATGGGCCACCCGCATCTGTTCGGTGATCATATCGAGCACGCGATTGGTCATGGCGATATAGTGCTCCGGGACAAAGCGCACAATCTGCGCCAGCATCAGCAGGCCGAATATCGTAATCATGGAAAAACCCAGCGAAAACAAGTTCAGCGACGGCGCCACGCGGTTCAGGAAGCCAAAACCCAGTTGCACCACCATGGTGGAAAAGACGATGGGCAAGGCCAGCAGCATGGCGGCGGCAAAGATCCACGCCACGTTATAGGCCACCGTCTGCAACAGCAGCGGGCCGTAGCCCTGCCCCACGGGCCAGGCCTTGAAACTGGCGCCGATCACGCCCGCCAGCACCAGATGGCCGTCGATGGCAAAAAACACGATCATGCACATGATGGTGAGTAAGCCCGTAATCACGTCCGACGAAGTGCCGTTAAGCGGGTCGTTCATGACAGCCATGGAAAAGCCCACCTGGCTAGACACCAGGTAACCGAGCACCGACATGACCGACATGGAAAAATGGAAGGCCAGGCCCAGCACAAAGCCGACAATGGCCTGCTCCAGGGTGGCGACGACGGCGTACAGGGAAAACGGATCGATTTTCAGCAAGTCCTGCGAGATGCCCGACGCCTGCATCACAGGCAACATCAGAATCGCCAGCACCAGCGACAGCAGCACACGTACAGGCGCCGGCACCATGGCGTCGCCGATCACGGGCGAGGCGCTGAGCATGGCCAGGATGCGGCAAAACGGCCACCACACGGCCAGCAAAAAAGGCAGCACCTGATTGAAAATCTGATCCATGGGCGCGCCAGGCTATCCGACCAGGGTGGCCGCGCGCTGAAAAATGGATACACAATAATCCATCAGGTAAGCAGCCATCCAGCGTCCGGCCAGGATCAGCGCCAGCAAGGTGACCAGCAGGCGCGGCAGGAAGCTCATGGTTTGCTCATTGATCGACGTAGCCGCCTGCACCAGCGCGACCAGAAGGCCCATCAGCAACCCTGGCACCACCAGGACGACCGCCAGCAGCATGACGATATGCAGCGCTTCGATGATCAGGTCGACGGCGACTTCAGGCGTAAACATTGGTCAATAGCCCTGTATGCTGGTAACTAAAGTATTGACGGTCAGGGTCCAGCCGTCGACCAGTACGAACAGCAGCAACTTGAACGGCAGCGAAATGACCAGTGGCGAGAGCATCATCATGCCCATCGCCATGAGTACCGACGCCACCACCAGGTCGATGATGAGGAACGGTATGAACAGCATGCAGCCAATCTGGAACGCCGTCTTCAGTTCGGATAACACAAACGCCGCCAATTTGACCGTGAAACTGTGATCTTGCGGGCGCATGCTTGAAGGCTCGCCTGCCAGGTGGGCGATCTGCGCCAGCGCGGCCTTGCTGGTCTGCGCCAGCATGAAGCGCGAAATAGGCACTTCGGCGATCTTCAGCGCTTCCTGCATGCCGATCTGATCGCGGTCATACGGCACGAACGCGTCCTTCCACACTTGGTCGCCGATCGGGCGCATCACCAGCAAGGTGAGAATCAGGGCGATGCCCGTAACGATGCGATTGGGCAAACCCTGCTGCAGGCCCAGCGCTTGGCGCAGCAGGGACAGCACGATGACGAAGCGGGTAAAGCTGGTCATCATCATGACCATCACGGGCAGCAGCCCGAGCAAGGTCATGACGACGAGAATCTGCATCTTCACCGACAAGTCGGTCTTTGCGCCCGGCACCACGCCAGACAGCAAATCCTGCGCCACGGCGGCGCTACAGCACAGCATCAGAAGCGGAACAGCCAGCGCGGCAGCGAACGCGCGGTGGCGCGGACTCAAACCGGGTAGCGCCAGCTTCATGCTGTCATCAGGTCGAGATTGAGGCCGTCGAGGTCGATGACTTTAAGGCCATAGTTCTCGCCAGCAACCACCACTTCGGCACGGCCAATCGGCGTGCCGTTGACCTTGATCACCAGCGGTTCGCCAGCCAGCATGTCAAGTTCAATCACGCTGTCCGGGCCGATGGCCATCAATTCTTCCAGCGAAATGCGGGCCGAGCCTACTTCCAGGGTCAGGGTGACGGGAATCTTGCGCATCATCTGCGGAATGTCGCGCCGCGCGCGGGGGCTGGCCACGTCGGACATGTCGCCCTGGTCAATGATCATGTCATCGCCGAGGTCTTCCAGCAAGGTTTCGCTCTGGTTGGTATCGGTCATATTCATATTATTCGACATCTTCAAATGAGGTTAAACAGAGCTTGCCCTTGTGTTCGGAAACAGCCGCTGTAAATAAACGGGAATCGTCGAGCATGACGTCGGTACGACTCAGGCTGACGGGAATCACATCGCCCACGCGCAGGTCGAACAAGGCACCCAACTGCACCTGCTTGCTGACCAGCCGGCCTTCCAGGGTCACTTGCAGGCGCGAGGCGAGCGGACGCACGCTGCCACGCAATGTTTTCTTGGCCTGCGCGCGCTCGGGCAGCAGGCCGCGCAGCACATCGGCCATCAGATGCTTGTCCAGCGAGAACCAGAAGTGGCCACTCTGCCCGGCTGCGGGGTCGCTGAGCGCAACGGTGGCGATCCAGCTGCCGCGCGAAGGGTGCACGCCCGACTGCACGGCGACCTCGGCAGTGGTGTCGATGTCACTATCTTTACCCAGCGTTTGCAGGTTTTTGTGAACGCGCGCGAACAAACTGTTTATCAACTGTTGTCCCAGCACCACAGCAAGGCGCTCTTCCGTTGCCGTCACGCGCACTTGCGCAGGATCGGGCAGCACGCCCTTGGCGCTGGAGCTACTGTAGCGGTAATTAAGCACGCTCAGCAATATTTGGCGTTCCAGCGTAAAGCCCGCCTGACGGGCCGGCGTGGAAAAACTCAGCCAGCGATTGACGCCGTCTTCGTCTTCCACGCGCGACAACGTCACGCCGTCGATCTGGAAATTACCCCAGTAGCGACGGCTCGTCGGCTGGCGCAGGACCACGGCCAGGTCGTCGCGCAGCTGGGCGCCGAATACGTGCAGCAAATGGACAGGACGTCCGAGCAGACAGGAATCGAGGACTTGATGGCGCACAGTTTGATCTGTCTTAGTGGTTATCATGAAGGTCATGTCGTATTGCGGTAGCAGGACAAATTATACGGATCGCCCGAAATTAAAACCAGCATCATCTTGGCCTTGCAGGCAAGTCCGCAAGCAAACGTTTGCGCACTATATCGCATGCTAGATGACTATAGTGCTGAACAATACATGAAAAAGCCAAATATTGCCATATATCAATATTTTTAAACCAATCCTCTCTTTACTTTATAGTTGCCCCGAGGTAAGCTGGGAGCGACATTATATAAATTTTCAGAACGCCATTGCGCTTACCTGATTCCGGTTTTTTTGGCAGTCTTCATACGCTATTTGCGACCAGCAGAAACTTTTTATCAGATAACCAATAGTTGTCATGGTCACGTAACTCACTCGGCGTGGGTTTGCTGAATTTGCTTGAATCTGCTGTTTGAATCTGCTTGAGCGGATGGTGTTGCAACTGATAAGACTGATGGGCCTTGCGCATCGCGGCGGACAGGAAGGCATTCACATGCGCTTGTGCCGGATTGGCAATACCAGTAATTCTGATTGATACGTCACCGCATATTGAAAGTAGAGGGCAACATGAGCAACCAACTCGCAGGTCTGATCAAGGCCGATCTGGCAGCACTGAGCAATGACGCGCACGCCTTGGGCGCCAGCATCGCACCGGCCGCGCAGTTCGGCACAGCGCAAGAATCGGGCTTTTCATTTGCGCAAAGCATGAAAGACGCCATCGGCAAGGTCAATGGCGACGACCGCATGGCCGCACAGAAAATGAGCGACGTCGACAGTGGCAAGAGCGACGACATGGTCGGCGCCATGCTGGCCAGCCAGGAAGCAAGCCTGTCCTTTTCCATGTTGATGCAAGTGCGCAACAAGGTCATGGGCGCGGTCGACGAACTCATCAAACTGCCTCTGTAATCTTTACGTCCTGATCCACGCCCAGCCTCCCAGCGAAAGTTACCCAAGTGATTACCCCCATGAAGTCCGCATTTGCGCGCTGGCGCCTTGGTGCCCAGCCTGCCATCCCGCCCGCCTTGCTGAAAAACCTGCTTCCCATCGTCGTGCTGGCCATCGGCATCACCGCCATGGTCACCATGTATGCCTGGCGCGACCAGGCCAACTACAAGCCGGTGTTTGGCGCGCGCGAAAAAGTGGCCGTAACGGACATGATGGCCACGCTGGACGCCGAGCACATCCCCTACCGCGTGCATCCGGACAGTGGCCAAGTGCTGGTGCCCGATGCCATGCTGGGCAAGGTGCGCATGTTGCTCGCTGCCAAGGGCGTGACGGCGCAACTGCCGGCGGGCCTGGAACTGATGGACAAAAATGATCCGCTGGGCGTATCGCAATTCGTGCAGGACGTGCGCTTCCGCCGCGGCCTGGAGGGCGAATTGGCGCAAAGCATCATGACGATGGACGCGATCGCCTCGGCGCGCGTGCATCTGTCGATTGCCAAGTCAACCTCGTTCGTCGCCAGCGATGGCGACAAATCATCGGCTTCGGTGGTGCTGGCACTAAAGCCGGGGCGCACCCTGGCGCCGGAACAGATCGCCGCCATCATCAACATGGTCGCCGGCAGCGTTGCCAGCCTGGCACCTACGCGCGTGAGCCTGGTCGACCAGGGCGGCAACCTGCTGTCCTCGCACGTCGACCTGACGGACGGCTTCGATGCCTCGGCCGCCGGCAATGAAGGCGCGAAACGGTTCCAGGATGAAATCCGCCGCAACGTCTCCGGCCTGCTCGGCCCCGTTATCGGCGAAGACAACTTCAAGCTCAGCGTAACGGCTTCAGTGAACAACGACCGTGTCGACGAAACGCTGGAAAAATACGGCGAAGCCCCGAAAGTCACCAGCGAAGCGATGCGTGAAGAGCAGGAACGCAACCGCACCGTGGCTGGCATTCCCGGCAGCCTGTCGAACCGTCCGCCAGCGGCGGCCGTGCCGGCACCAGCGGGCGCCGCCGCGCCGGCCGATGGCGCACCGAAGCCGTCGGACGATGGTACGGCCCGCAAGAACGCCACCACGCGCCAGTACGCCTATGACCGCAGCATCACGCAGATCAAGCGCAGCCGTGGCCGCCTGGAAAAACTCAGCGTCGCAGTTGTCCTCAACAGCGCCGCCGCACCGAATCCAAAAACGGGCTGGACCCCTGCCGAACTGGGCAATATTGAAAAAATGCTCAACAGCGGCCTGGGCATCAACGCCCAGCGCGGCGATAGCCTCAGCCTGACGGCGCTGGCCTTCCCTGCCAAACCACCCGTGGCGCAATGGTGGGAAGAGCGCGACACCGTCGTCGACTTCAGCAGCTGGCTGCTGTATGCGCTGGGCGCCGTACTCGCTTACTTCCTGATCCTGCGTCCGCTGATGCGTTTGCTGACCACGCGCCTGGCGCCGCCGACACTGAAACAGCTCGACCCTGCCATGGCACTGGCCGGCAGCAGCGCGGCCGGCGCGAATGGCGCAGCCGCTGCAGGCGCGCCAGCCCTGGGCGCCAATGGCAACCCACTGGCGCTAGAAGGCGCCGCTGGCGGCGGCACCATGCCTGTCGTGCCCCTGCTGGAAAACTATAACTTGCCCCCCCCAGGCTCGGCGGTTGACGTGATGGTCGACCACCTGAAAGTGCTGGCTGAAAAAGAGCCCGAGCGTGTCGCCGAAGTCGTCAAACAATGGATGCAGAAAAATGGCCGAACTCAACAACAATAATTCCCCCGATGATGCTGAGGACGAAAACGTCGGCCTCAATCCCGTGGAACAAGCCGCCATCGTCCTGCTCAGCATAGGCGAGGAGCAGGCAGCGAATGTGCTGCGCTGCCTGTCGCGCGAAGAGTTGCTGGAAGTGACGCAAGTGATGTCGCGCATGAGTGGCATCAAGGTTGAGTCGGTGAAAACGGCCATGCAGACCTTCTTCGACGACTATCGCCAGCAAAGCGGCGTGCACGGCGCTTCGCGCAGCTACCTGAAGCGCTCGCTGGACATGGCGCTGGGCAGCGATATCGCCAATAGCGTGCTGAACAATATTTATGGCGACGCCATCCGTCCGAAAATGGCGCGCCTGCAGTGGGCCTCGCCGAAATGGCTGGCCGAATACATCGTCAACGAGCATGTGCAGATGCAAGCCGTGTTCCTGGCCTTTTTGCCGCCCGCGCTGGCGGGCCAGATCCTCGACGCCTTGCCCGTCGAAGGGCGCGACCTGGTGTTGTTGAACCTGGCGCGCTTAGACGAGATCGACCGCGATCTGCTGGTCGAGCTCGACGAATTGGTGGGCCGCTGCCTGGGCACGCTCGACACGCAAAGCACCAGCGTGGAAGGCATACGCCAGGCCGCCGAGATCCTCAACCGCATGCCGGGCAACCGCGCCGCGCTGGTCGAACTGCTGCGCGCGCACGACCCGGACGTGGTCTCGGAAATCGAACTGAGCATGTACGACTTCCTGATCCTGGCCACGCAAAGCGATGCCACGCTCACGCGCATCCTGGAAGACGTGCCGATGGAGCAGTGGGCCATCGCCCTAAAGGGCGCCGAGCCGTCGATCCGCGACGCCATACTGAAAACCATGCCGCGCCGCCAGGCACAAAGCTTCGAAGACATGATGCGCCGCTCCGGGCCTGTGCCGATGAGCCGTATTGAACAGACGCGCCAGGAAATCATGGCCACCGTCAAGGGCCTCGCCGATGCGGGTGAGATTGAAGTGCAACTGTTTGCTGAAGCGGTGATCGAATGAAACACTTTCGCTCGTATCGTTTCCCGCCCCTGTCGCAATTCATCGCCGCCGGCCAGCGCGCCGCCAGCGACGATACCGATGGTCAATGGCAGGCGTCCGTCTCGGAAGGTTTCGAGCAGGGCCAGCGCGACGGCTATGAAGTGGGCCTGGTACAAGGCCAGCAAGACGGCTACGACTCCGGGCGCAGCGATGGCATGGTGCAGGGTCGCGAAGAAGGCCGCAATGAAACCCTGGTGGCGCTGGATCGCCTGGCGCGCCCCGTCGACGCTATCTTGCGCGACCTGAAAAAAGTGCGCGCCGATTACCGCGAAGCGCAGCGCAAGGAAGTAGTCGACCTGGTGGCCAAGGTGGCGCGCCAGGTGATCCGCGCCGAACTGGCGCTGCAACCGGTGCAATTGCTGGCCCTGGTCGACGAGACCCTGGCCTCGATGCCGCCGACGCGCGAAGAAATCGATGTCTTCCTCAATCCGGAAGAGCTCAAACGCATCAGCGAACTCGATCCGAAGCGCGCCAAGCGCTGGAACCTGATCGCCGACGCCCGCCTCGACGCAGGCGAATGCCGCATCAAGGCCGGCGACAATGAAGTCGACGCCGGTTGCCACCAGCGCCTCGCGGCCTGTATGGAACAGGTGAGCAGCCATCTGGCGCTGGCCGCCGAACACGCGGACCAGGGCGCGCCTGCATGATCGCCGACACGCTGCGCAGCTTCGAGATCGGCGATATCCCGGTCGCGACACCCACCGGCCGTCTGGTCGGCGCTTCCGGCTTGCTGCTGGAAAGCGCCGGCTGCCGCCTGCATACGGGCCAGCGTTGTCAAATTGAAACTGTGAGCGGCGAGTGGCTCGATGCACAAGTCGTCGGTTTCCGCGAAAAACTGTCCTACCTGATGCCGTTCAAGAAGGCCACGGGCCTGACCACGGGCGCCCGAGTGTTGCCCTTGCCCGACAAGGCGAGCCTGCAGATCGGCCCGTCATGGCTGGGCCGCATGGTCAATGGCCTGGGCGAACCGATCGATGACCTGGGCCGCCTCGGTGGCGAGCACATCCTGGAAGTGACGCCGCCGAAAATCAATCCCCTGAAAAAACAACCGGTGATCGAACCGCTGGACGTGGGCGTACGGGCGATCAACAGCATGCTGACCCTGGGCAAGGGACAGCGCGTGGGATTGATGGCCGGTTCCGGCGTGGGGAAAAGCGTGCTGCTGGGCCTGATCACGCGCCAGACCGTGGCCGATGTCGTCGTCGTTGGCCTGATCGGCGAACGGGGCCGCGAAGTGCGCGAATTTGTCGAAAAGTCGCTCGGCGCCGAAGGCTTGAAAAAAGCCGTGCTGGTGATCGCACCGGCAGACGAATCACCGTTGATGCGCATCATGGCCACCGAACTGTGCCATTCAATTGCCGCGCATTACCGCGACCAGGGCAAGCATGTACTTCTGCTGGTCGACTCGCTGACGCGCTATGCGATGGCCTTGCGCGAAGTGGCCCTGGCCCTGGGCGAGCCGCCGGCCACGCGCGGCTATCCGCCGTCCGTCTTTTCGAACCTGCCGCAACTGGTGGAAAGTGCCGGCAATGGCGCCCACCCGGAAGGCAGCATGAGCGCCATCTACACGGTGCTGGCCGAGGGTGACGACCAGCAAGACCCGGTGGTCGACACGGCGCGTGCGATTCTCGACGGTCACATCGTGCTCACGCGCGAACTGGCCGAGCGCGGCCACTACCCTGCGATCGACATCGCCGCCTCGATCAGCCGCTGCATGACGCAGGTGATCACCCCCGAACATATGCAAGCGGCACGCGCGCTGAAAGCGTCGATGGCGCGCCATGCGCGCGTGCGCGACCTGATCCCGCTCGGTGCCTACGTGCCCGGTGCCGACCCGATCACCGACCGCGCAGTGCAACTGCACCCACCCATCGAAGCCTTCCTGTGCCAGGGCATCAAGGAAGCTGCGCCGATGGGGCCGTGCATAGCCCAACTTGAACAGATCATGGCCTAGGAGCACACGTGAGCGACGCGCATACCATCCGCAACCTGACCACTCTGGTCGGCTTGCGCAGCACGGAAGTGGAACGGCTGCAAGGCGAAATGGCGGCGCAGACGGCCGTGCGCGAGCGCTACCAGAAAAACCTGGAGCGGCTCACTGGTCTGTGCACGGATAGCGGCCCCAGCGGCGCCCTGCCCCTGGCGCTGTCCGTCAACTGCGGCAATTTCAAGCAGGCGGTCATGCAAATGGCCGACCAGCACCGTACCGATCTGCACTTGCACGAGGCCAACATGGCCGTCTCGCAGCGCGCCCTCAACACAGCCTGGGCCAAACGCGAGGTGCTAGACCAGGTGCTGACACAAAAACAAAAACATGTTGCAAATGAGCAACAACGAGTCGATGGCAAGCGGCAAGACGAACTGGCGACGCAGTTCTGGTTCCGAGGGCAGGTAAAATGAAGTTTGTGTAAGTTTCTTTCAGGAAAACTTCACGAAACGGGAATGGGGGTCGCCTTGTACCGGTATATCCCCTTATTTAGGAGTCTGGCATGGCAAGCGTAATTACCTCACCGCAATACGATCCAATCGGCACAGCGGAAAAACTGGCTGCCAAATCAGTGGCGGCGCAAAAATCGACGCTGGCCGCTCAGACTACGCAGGCCAACTACACCAGTACGGCGCTGGGCAACCTGAAGTCGGCCATCTCGACCTTCCAGAGCGCCATGTCGGTCATGACAGGCAACAAATCCGTGCTGAAGCAGGCTGCGACTTTCAGCAACACCGCGTATGGCTCAGCTACGGCCGGCATCAAGGCGGCGCCGGGCAGCTACGCCTTCTTTGTCGAGCAACTGGCCTCTGCCAGCCAGACCTCGTATGGCGGCTTGAGCAGCACGATACCGGCCAGCGGCGGCAGCATGACCCTGCGCATCGGCAATCCCTCAGCTGCTATTACCGCCGACAACGCATTCAATATCGACTTGACGGCCGCCAACAAGGATGGCGACGCCTTCCTGACGCCGCAGGAAATCGCTGCCGCCATCAATGGCGACAGCAAGAATAATGCACGCGTCACCGCATCGGTCATCAATGTCGGCAACCAGGCGCAACTGGTGCTGACATCCAATCTCACCGGTATCGCCAATGCCGTCTCGATCACCACCGCCAGCGTGACCAATCCGGCGCTGCAGACAGCGCTGCAAAGCGACGTAAAAACCCTCGTCGCGCCCACGGATGCTGTCGTCTGGCTGGGCGCCCAGGGCACTGGCACCAAAATCGAGCAGGCATCGAATACCTTCACCAACGTGCCGGACGTGAAAATGACGTTCAGCAAGGCCATGACGACAGGCGAGAGCCCACTTACCGTGACCGTCGGCAGTGACAGCGCCGGCACGATTGCCAATGTGCAAGCCTTCGTCGACGCCTACAACAAGCTGAAAAACGTGATCGATGGCTTGGCGAGTCCCGGCAACCCGGAGAAAAACATCGCCGCTGGCATCTTTGCCCACGATTCCGGCCTGAACGCCCTGCGCTCGAGCATGGGTGATGCCTTGCGCCTGAACGTCGATGGCGTGTCGCTGGTAGCGTATGGCATTACCGCCCAGCGCGACGGCAGCATCAGCCTGAATACGGCCAAGCTGACGGCCAAGCTGGCCGACAATCCTGCCGGCCTGGACAAACTGTTCGGCAACAACAGCCTGTCGGCCCCTACCGGCGTGCTCGGCGGCCTCGACAAGATGCTGAACCAGTGGAGCAATGTCACCAAAGGCCAGATCGTCCAGCGTCAGGCAGCCACGGACAAGCTGCAGAAAAGCCTGACCAAGAGCGGTGAACGCATCACCGCCCAATATGACACGGCATACAAGCGTTTCCTTGATCAATTTTCGCGCCTGCAAGTATTGCAGGAACAAATGACGCGGAATTCGAACATGTTCGATGCCATGTTTAGTAACAACAAATCCTAAGGCGAACGTGCCTGCCGCGCCGCCACCGTTAACATAGCGAGAAGATAATAATGTTGAACAATGAAGCTTACGGCAACTACCACGCCGTCAACCTCGATGCCCAGACCGCCCGCGCTACACCGGTCGAGCTGGTGCTGGTGCTGACGGACGGCTTGCTGGAAGAACTGGCGCGCGCGCGCGGGCACATCGTGGGCAAGCGCTACGAACAGAAGGCAATCAGCCTGGACAAGTGCACACAGATCATCAACGGTTTGTCGAGCTCACTCGATTTCGACAATGGCGGCGAAGTGGTGGTCAACCTGGCGCGTCTGTACGACTACTGTGTGGCGCGCCTGTACACGGCTGGCATCAAGCTGGACCCTACCCTGATCGATGAAGTGACAACCTTGATGACGACTATCAAGCGCGGCTGGATAGGCGTCCAGGCCAACAATGCCTAGGCGCGCCGCGCTGCAGCAGTTAAGCCGGCAATTGAGCGCGGCTATCGCGCAGCCGGACTGGGATGCGATGGAAAAACTTTCGGACAGTCTGGCGAGAAACATCCCGCTCATGGCCGAACGTGGCGCATGGACTGCGCTGGAACAAACAGAATTGTTGCAATTGCGCAAAATTCACGCGCAAGCGGTTAAAATTTGCTCTGAGGAAAAAGAACGCCTGGGCTTACACTTGGGTGCATTACAGGCAAATAAGGAAGGTTGGGTCGCCTACGCCGCACTCGGCGAATACGACTCTGAAGGGTATCAAGCATGATCATGAACTTCAACATCGCACCGGCCGCGGCGGCGCCGAGGGCCAATGCGGCACCGGCATCGGCGCCAGCGCCGGCACTAACGAACACTTTGCCCGGTACGCCAGGCTATGGCAGCAGTGTGGCAGCCGCCGCAAATGACGCCGTGCCTGCCGCCCTGGCGCTGTTTGCGCAGGTGCTCGATGGCACAGGCGAAGCATCGGCCGAAGCCGATACGGCAGCTGCGCCTGTAGCTGAGCCGTCCAATGATGCCGATAGCCAGGCCGACAGCGCCCTGCCAGCCATGGCCGCCCCGGTCTTGGGTTTGCCCGTGACGCTGCTGCCACCGACGGACGCAGCAACACAGGCAAGCGCCGGCGCGCTGTCGCAAGTGCAAACTCATGTGCAAACTCAAGTGCAGGCGAATGCGGCGCAGGCCAACCCGGCACTGAACATCAGCGTGCATGCGGCGGCCATCACGCTTACCGCCCAGGCAACGGCACAAGCGGCAGGGAGCGACATGCGCGAGCCGTTGGTCGCCGCCAACCCGGCAACAACATCCAAAGCCAGCGCCCCGGCACAGCCTTTCGAATCGCTGCTGCAACAAAGCGTGCCGGCGACAGCATTGGCCGCCCCTGGTGTTGCCGCGCGCGAAGGCGAACGTGGCCAAGCCACGCCACCACCCGCGCCCAACCTGGGCTTGACGGGCGTGGTGAGCAATACGGCCACGCCAGCCACGGCCGGCGATAGCATCAAACTCAACGGCCCTGCTCAGCAATGGCAAGAACCGCTGCGCGAAGCGCTGGGCGAACGCCTGCAGACGCAGATCGGCCGCAACAGCGAACACGCGACGATCCGCCTCGATCCGCCGATGTTGGGGCGGATCGAAATTTCCATCCGCCACAGCGCCGGCGCACTGCAAGTGAACGTCACGGCGTCGAACTCGGAAGTGTTGCGCCAGTTGCAAGGCATCGGCGAAAACATGCGCAGCGACTTGGCACAGCGTCAGTACACCGATGTGGCCGTCAACATCAGCGCCACCCCGCGCAGCCCTGCCGCCCAGGCATTTGCCGAAGGCGATGCGCGCGGCCAGCGTCAACCGGGCCGCCAGCAGGACGATGCCGAGCCGGGCCGCGCCCTGTCCGACGGCACGCCGTCCGGCACTTCTTCCAGCACCACTTACGCCATGCAAGAGCGAGAGACCGCCTGATGAATATGAAAATGAAACTGATCGCCGGCTTTGTCACCGTGGCCGTGCTGGCCGCCGGCGCCGCTGGCGGCGCCATGTGGTATTTTGCCAAACCGGTCGCCGGCCATGCCGAAGTTGCCGAAGCAAAAGCCCCACCACCACCGGCGACCGGCAAGAAGGCGCGCAAGTTCCTCACGCTCGACAAGGTCATCGTGATGTTGCGCCGCGGGCCAGGCGACAACGAAACGCATTACCTGTCGGCCGACCTGGTGATCGCCACCACCGAGGAAAAAGAAAAGCTGACCAAGGACCACTTGCCGCTGATGCGTTCAATCGCCGTGAGTACCTTGTCGAGCTTTCCCGTGGACAAGGCGCAGACCATGACGGTGGAACAATATGCCGAGCAGATCAACAAAGCCTTCAATGTTAGCTATGAACGCGAACAGATGGAAAAACCCTACACCGAAGTCATGGTCGGTAAGCTGATCATTGAATAAACCAACACGCCAGCCGACCTAGTGGGAGACCCCGTGGCCTATGCAGAGCAATACCAGCAAGCGTATGGCGCCGGCGAGTACGCTGCCGCCAGCGCTTGCGCGGCCGTGCTCAGCGTTGCAGAAGAGCAACAACATCTGGTGGCGTATGCGCCTCTGGTGAAGCGCATCGTGCGCCAGCTCAATTCGCAGGTGTCGGGCGCCATCGACCGCGACGACATGGAACAAATAGGCCTGATGGGCCTGTTAGAAGCACTGCGCCGCTACGGCGTGCCGGATCAGTCCTTCGGCAGCTATGCCAGCCTGCGCATCCGCGGCGCCATCCTCGATGAACTGCGGCGCCAGGACTGGCGCCCGCGCGCCGTGCGCCAGGAAAGCCATCGCCTGCGCGACAGTGTGCGCGCGCTGACACGGCGCCTGGGGCGCGAACCGCTGGAAGCGGAAATCATGGCCGCCCTGAAGCTCACGCCGGAAGCCTTCCAGGAATACCAGTTGGCGGAAAACGCCGAGCTGATCGTCAGTTTTGACGAAGTACTACAGGAGAGTCTGGGGCAGGCAGACAGCGCACCGAGCCCGGAAGAGCAATTGATGGTGCGACGCAGCCTGGAGCAAGCGCTGCGCGCGCTCGATGAACGCGAGCAACGCGTGATCCAGATGTATTACGAATTCGAACTGAGCTACAAAGAGATTGCCGCCGTGCTGGACCTGAGCGACGCTCGCGTCTGCCAGCTCAACAAGACGGCACTGGGCAAGATGAAAGCCATGCTGCAAGACGCCTAAGTTTCAGCAATAATTTCAGCAGTGTTTCAGCAAAACCCATCAAAATGACGCAGCACAATGACGCAGAAAGGCAGTTGACATGGTAATTATCGGTATCTTAATCGTGATGGGGTGTGTATTCGGAGGCTTCGCCCTGATGGGCGGCACCGTCCACGCGATCTGGCAACCGGTCGAGTTGATCATCATCATCGGCGCCGCCGTCGGCGCCCTGGTGCTGGGCAACCCCAAGCATGTACTCGGAGAAATGTTGCACCAGATGCGCAAGATCTTCACACACAAGAAGCAAGGCTCCGAATTCCAGCGCCAGTTGCTGCTGCTGATGTATGAACTGCTGCAAACGGCCGCTGGCGGCCTGAAGGCACTCGACGCACACGTCGAGGCGCCGCGCGAAAGCGCCCTATTCCAGCGCTACCCGCTGGTACTGGAAGAGCCGAAGCTGCTGGCTTTTATCGTCGACAACTTCCGCTTGATGGCGATGGGCAAGATCAACGCACATGAACTCGAAGGCGTGCTGGAACAGGAACTCGAAGCCATCCACGACGAACTGCTGCAACCGTCCAAATCCTTGCACAAAATCGCCGAGGCGATGCCCGGCTTCGGCATTCTGGCCGCCGTGCTCGGTATCGTGATGGCCATGAACTCGGTGGCCGACGGCGCCGATGCAGCGGAAATTTCGGAAAAAGTGGGCGCCGCCATGGTCGGTACCTTCATCGGCATTTTCTTTTGCTATGGCGTGCTCGATCCGATGTGCAACATGATGAAACAGCTGGTGGGCGAGGAAGGCTCGACCATGGAATGCGTGAAAGTCGTGTTGGTGACCCATGTGGCGGGCAAGCCGCCGCTGCTGGCGATCGACTCGGGCCGACGCCTGGTGCAGCTCAATATCAAACCGAGCTTCGCCCAGCTGGAAAGCTGGATCAATGCGCTCGAAGAAGGCGGCGCCGAACAAGAGCAAGGCCAAGGCCGGGGAGGCCGCCGTGCTAAAGCCGCATGAGAAACATGAACAGGCCATCATCAAGCGCGCTGGTCGCAAGCATGATGACGATGGCCACGGCGGCGCGTGGAAAGTAGCGTTTGCCGACTTTTGCCTGGCCCTGCTATCGCTGTTCCTGGTGCTGTGGCTGATGGCCGCGCGCGAGCAGCAGGCGATGAAGGAAATCATGATGGATGCGTCGGCAGGCAGCCGCCAGGGCGAAGGCCAGGGCGTCATGCCGGAACAGAAAGGCGGACCGCGCGGCAGCCTGATCGAGCGTTTTCCCATGCCCCGCAAGGGCACGGGCGACACACGCACGGAAGGCAAGCAAACACAGGATGGCAAGGCCGGCACGGCGCCGCAGAACCAGACCAAGGTCAGTTACCAGTCGCCGGAAGACTTGCTATCGCTGTCACGCGCGCTCGACAAGCTCAGCGAGGAGGCTGGACTGAAGAGCAACTTGCAATCGGTGATCACGCCTTACGGCTTGCGCGTCATGCTGCACGATACGGACAAGCAAGGCATGTTCGTGCGTGGCAGCGCCGTGCCGACCGACCGCTTCCGCAAGCTGCTGCGCCAGATGGGACCGGTCTTCGCCCAGATGGAGAACCAGATGCTGATCGTTGGCCATACCGATTCGCTGCAATACGCCAATACCGGCTATGAAGGCTATTCAAACTGGACCCTGTCGGCCAACCGCGCCATGTCGGCGCGCGCGCAATTGTTGATCGGCAGCATGAGTACAGACAGCGTGCTGCAAGTGGTCGGCATGGCCGACCGCGCGCCGCTGGACGTGAAAAATGCCAGCGCCGGCATCAACCGGCGCATCGAACTGTTAATATTGACGCGGGGCCAGGCCGACAGCATCGCTGCCATGTTCGGCATCGCCGGGCAGAAGGCGCAAGGCGAAGAGCTGCAAGTGGGTGAAGCGGATTCGGGAACCTTGCAGCGCCTGCGCGAAAAACTCGGCCTGCCCGCAAAGAAGGAGCGCGATGAGCATGCAAATTAAGGGCAAGGGGCAACGTATGAAGATATCCTCGGGCAATAGCGGCGTTGCCGTCAGCAGCAGCGCCATCGCGCCAGCCGAGGCAATCGCCGAGAACGCAGGTGCCGCCGGCACCATGGGTGGCTCTTCGGCCGGTGCGGCCTTGCAATCGGCGGTGCTGCAACCGGCCATGGCCGCCCTGCGCGCCATGCCCGAGATGGATCACGAGCGCGTGGCGATGCTGCGCGATGCGCTGGCCAAAGGTGAATTGCCGTTCGATCCATCGAAACTGGCAGGCCTGATCCAGCGTTTCCACGGCGGTGAGTCGTGACCGCGCCACGCAAGGGCATCACGCGTCAGGAAGCCATGCGCCGCGTGCTGCAAGGCATGACTGACGACAGCGTCGGCTATGCCGCCCTGCAGGCATTACTAGAAGAACAATTTCAAGCCACCTTGCACCACCAAAGCACCGAGCTGACCGCGCTGGCCGACCGGGTCATCGCTGCCGTCGAACCCCTCGATGCGCGCCGCCGCCAGCGCGTCAGCCTGGTCACTGCCCTCTTGGGCCCGCAAGGCGATATGGCGCAATTGTTTGCGTTGTTGCAAGAAGAAGCGCGTAGCAAGGCCGAGGCCGAGTGGGTCGCGCTCGAGCAGATGGTACTTGAATGCAAGCGTCTGAATGCCCGCAACAGTGATTTATTGACACAACAGTACAGCATCATGCAGCGCGTGCTGCATGGCGAGGAAGATACCTATGCGCCAGCCTGATTTCATGACTACCCGCGCCACGACGGCGACGTCATCGACGACGTCAACGCATGCCGTGCAAAGCAATATGCGCGCCACCGACGCTACCAGCTCCGCCGGCAGCTACAGCAGCGTGTTCCAGCAAGTTCAGGGCGAGGTGGCCCGCTTTATCGAACAGGGCGGCGGCAACGCCACCAGCCTGAGCCCGCAAGGACGTGCCTACCTGGAACAGAGCCAGCCCGTGAATGTACTTGGCAGTATCAACCAGGGCGGCGAAATCGGCGAAGTACAGCAGCAGTTTCTCGCCTCGATCAAGCCGTGGACGGAAGAAACAGGCGCGCGCCTCGGTGTGGCACCGGAAATTGTCGCCGCCCACGCCGCCCTGGAATCGGGCTGGGGCCAGCATCTGCTGCGCCAAAGCACGGGGGCGGACACGAATAATCTGTTCGGCATCAAGGCCGGCGGCAAATGGCAGGGTGACGTGGCCAGCAATGTCACCACCGAATACGAGGCAGGCAGTGGCACGGCGCTGAAGAAAACCGAGCGTTTCCGCAGCTACCCGGACCAGGCCAGCGCTTTTCGCGACTATGCGCAGGTGTTGCTCGACAATCCACGCTACCGCGCCGCCCTCAACACGGGTGCCGACGCGGGCGCCTTCGCGCAAGGCCTGGCGCGCGGCGGCTATGCCACCGACCCCAACTACGCTGCCAAACTGACGCAATTGGCGGCGCGCTTGCAGCGCACCGCGCTCGCAGACTGATCTTTCAGACCGATCATTATTAACGGCCGGCAATATCGGCCGGTTCCACCACACCCGCATCGACCACCCTGGCACGTATCACCGTGCCGCTGGTGGCGTTGCGCACGCGGATCACCGCGCCCAACGCGCCCGGCTCCATCGCTTCACCGGCCACGCTCACTTCCACCTGTTCCTTGCGCGCCACGATATTGACCGCACTGCCCCGCTTGATCAACACGGGCGCAGCGAGCTGCGCCTGACGCAGCACTTCACCGGCGCGCAAGCTGCGCCGGCTCGACAGGCCGACAGCGCCAGACAAGGAAGAAATACTGTCCGGCACCATTGTCACGTCGCGCCGCGCCATCGTCACGTCGCCCGCCTGCAACGGCGTATTGGCCGTGATGGGTACGCTGCTGACGGCAACCTGGGCCGTAATGCTGCCGCGCGCCAACATTTCGTAACGCCAACCGTTGCTTCCGGGACATACCGCCACAAAGCGCATGCGCTGCGCCGAACGGCTGTCCGCCGTTTCCAGCGCGACAGGCGTGGCGCAATCGGGCACCAGACGTGTGCTTTTCACCACAGCCACTTCAAACTGCGGTTCCAGCAATCCTGCAGTGGCTGCCTGTTGCGCCAATTGCACGCGTGCCAACTTCTCGACACGCGAAAATATATTGTCGGCTGGCAATTCTGCCCGACCTGCACTACTATATAGGCTGGTCACTAAAAATAGGCCCAAAATCAGTATGCGAGAACCTAGCACCGTTCGTATCACGGTAATGTTGTTGAAATGAATCATTGCTAACCTTAATCAAAGATACTGAGCGACGTGACCTTACCATGCGTCAACATGAGCAACCTGGAATTTTACCTCTGCATCACCTATTTTCTAGCCAGAACCGCAAAAAGCACGATCGAATTCAATACAAAGGATGACCATGGGGATTAATTTCAAGGATGCGCTAGGCGTGCACGCGGATGCATTGGCGCTGCGTGCCGACCGTACACGCGTGCTGGCGGCCAATATTGCGAATGAAAATACGCCCGGCTTCCAGGCCATGGACATGGATTTCGGCAGCGCGCTGCAGCAGTTGCAGGATAACGAGGCAGGCATGCTGTCGACCGATGACGATGCCAGTGCCTTATACCGCGTACCCTACCACCCCAGCCGCGACGGCAATACGGTCGAAATCGGCGTCGAGCAGGCGGCGTTCTCGCAAAATGCCACCGACTTCCAGACCAGCCTCACTTTCGTCAACATGAAACTGAAGGGTCTGGCCAAGGCCATTTCCGGACAATAAGGATCAGCATGAGCTTCCAGGATATCTCCAAGATCGCCGGCTCGGCGATGGCAGCGCAAACTGTGCGCCTCAATACCATCGCCAGCAACCTGGCCAATGCCGATTCGGTTGCCGGTTCCGAAGGTGAAACCTACCGCGCGCGCAAACCCGTGTTTGCGGCCGTCATGGATGGCCCCGGTTCCAGCGGCGCCGGCGGGCGCGTACAGGTGCTCGACGTGGTGCAAAGCGATGAACCATTGCGCAAGGTATATGAACCGGGCCATCCAATGGCCAATGCCGATGGCATGGTGTTCTATCCCAACGTCAATCAGGTAGCCGAAATGACCGACATGATGTCGGCTTCGCGCGCGTTTGAAACCAATGTCGAAGTTCTGGGCCGCATCAAATCGATGCAGCAATCGCTCCTCAAATTAGGTGAAGCATAATCCATGGAAACCAATCTCTTTACAAATAACACCAGCGGCAGCAACAGCGGCAGCAATGCCGTCAAGTCGCAAGGCAATGCCACCCAGGACATGTTTACCAAATTGCTGGTCGCGCAAATCAAGAACCAAGATCCCCTCGCGCCGACCGACCCGAGCCAGTTCGTCAATCAATTGACACAGCAGGCGCAGACGGAAGCGATGCAAAACCTGTCGGCGCTGACCAGCGCCAATGCCAGCGTGCTGCAATCGATGCAGGTGCTGGCCTTGGGCGCGCAAGTGGGCTCCGAAGTGATGGTCAACAGCGAAACTGTGCAGCTCGATCAGAGCAAAGTCAGCGGCAGCATTGCGCTGGCCGCCGGCACCACCAAGACCACCGTGACCCTGAAGGGCAACGACGACAAGCAATACAAGATCGAACTGGGCGCCAAGGCGGCCGGCAACGTGCCCTTCACCATCGATCCCGTCGCCCTGGGCTTGCCTGCTGGCACCTACAGCATCGCCGTTAGCACCAATGGCACCGAAAAGCCATCGGTCGACATCGCCGGCAAGCTCAACAGCGTGCGCCTGTCGTCCGGCGGCAACATGATTTTGAACGTGTCGAACCTGGGCGAAGTCAACCCTGGTGCGATCACCGGCTTTAACGGCAAGACGGCCTGATCGGCTCCCCCTTCGTTTCTTGAACACTAATCTCCTCCTTCATTAAAGGAAGTCAACATGAGTTTCGACATCGCCCTGTCCGGTATCCAATCCATCAACCAACAGTTGAACAGCACCAGTAACAATATTGCCAATGCCGGCACCTACGGCTTCAAGAGCAGCCGCGCCAACTTTTCGGCCATGTACGCCGGTTCGCGCGCCACGGGGACGGAAATTGGTTCGATCACGCAAAGCATGTCGCTCAATGGCGGCGTGCTCAATACGGGCCGCGCACTCGATGCCGCCGTCGACGGGCGCGGCTATTTCGTCTCCCGCGATGCGCAAAACACCATGAACTACAGCCGCGTCGGCATCTTTTCGGCCAGCAGCGACGGCAAGCTGATCGACTCGAACGGGCGCCTGGTGCAAGGCTATGCTGCGGTCAAAGGCAGTAGCACCCTGGGCACCATGGGTGACATGCTCATCCCGACGGGCCAGATTCCCGCCGTGGCAACGACCAAGCTGGCGTACGCGGCCAACCTGTCGGCTGAGTGGACCGTCAAAACGCCTCCTTTCGACAAAAACAATGAACTGAGCTACAACAGCGCCAAGTCCTCGATCGTCTATGATTCGCTGGGCGCCAAACATTCGCTGGGCCAGTACTTCGTCAAGACGGCAGCGGGCGTGGACGTGCATTACACCTTCGACAACGCCAATGTAGCGACGGTGACGAACATGACCTTCGATGTGAACGGTAAATTAGTCAGCGGTACGTCTGCGGCACCAGCGTTGCCGACGCCAACGGGCGCGGCGGCGATGGCCGTTGCCATCGACTACACGGGCACAACCCAGTTCGCCGGCGAAGCGACCACCTCGACCGACCGCGCCGACGGCTATGCTTCGGGCACCTATACGGGCGTGGAACTGGCCGACGACGGCTCCGTTGTGGCGAAATACACGAACGGTCAAAAGCAAAGCATTGGCGTGATTGCCCTGGCCACCTTCCCCGACGAAGGCGCATTGACTGCTGTTAACGATACTAGCTGGGTCGCCTCGACCACATCGGGCACCGCCATTTATGACCGTCCGGGTGCAGGCATGGCCGGCAAACTGGTGACGAGCTCGCTGGAACAGTCGAACGTCGACATCACCTCCGAACTGGTGGGTCTGATGACGTCGCAGCGTAACTACCAAGCGAACTCAAAGGTCATCTCGACCGAGAACGCGATGCTGCAATCGCTGATGCAAGCGCTGTAATCGACCATACGCAAAGGGTAGAGCAATGGATGCGCTGATTTATACCGCCATGAGCGGGGCCGACCGCGCCCTGCGGGCGCAGCAGGTACACGCCAACAACCTGGCCAACATCGAGACGGGCGGCTTTCGCGCTAACCTGGAAGTGTCGACGGCCCAGCCGCTGCAAAAAGGTTATGGCTACGACGACCGTCACATGACGCAGACACAGTCGAGCGCCATCGCCACACGCATGGGCGACATCAGGGAAACGGGACGCGATCTCGACGTGGCCATCACCGGCAACGGTTATCTCGCGGTGCAGTGGCAAAACGGCGAAGCCTACACGCGCGCCGGCGCCATGAACCTCGATGAAACGGGCGCGCTGACCCTGAATGGCCGTCCGGTGCTGGGCGAAGGCGGTCCCATCACGATTCCCGAGCATACCAGCCTGTCGATCGGCGTCGATGGCACGATTTCCATCCAGGTGCCGGGTACTGCGCAGATGCAGACTGTCGACAAGCTCAAGCTGGTCAACGCCGAAGCGGGCGAGCTGACCAAGAACGAGGCGGGCCTGATCGTGGCGCGCAGCGGCGAAGACTTGCAGGCTGATCCGACGGTGCGCCTGCGCGAGCGTCACCTCGAAGGCAGCAACGTCTCGGCCGTCGAGGAAATGGTTGCCACCATGAGCCTGAACCGCAGTTTCGAGATGCAGATGAAAGTATTCAAGGCCAGTGATTCCATGACGGAATCCGGCAACCGCCTGCTGGGCGCATAAGAATGCATGACATAAGCTACTGCGCGTTGCGATTTGCGGCCTGCGATGCTCACTGTGCTCAAGCACAGTTGCGTTTCTCGACCACAACTCGCGGCCGCTCGCTACGCTTCTGTCAAGCATTTTTCACCCAACAAAAAAACAAACGAATTCAAGGAGTAAACCATGAATCCAGCAATGTGGATCAGCAAGACCGGCGTGCAGGCACAAGATGCCAAACTGCAAGCTATCGCGAATAACCTGGCCAACGTCAATACGGTAGGCTTCAAGCGCGACCGCGTCGTCTTTGAAGACCTGTTTTACCAGATCGAGCAGCAACCGGGCACGCAGCGCGCCGACAACACGCTGTCGCCTTCTGGCGTACAGTTGGGTAACGGTACCCACATGGTGGGCACGCAAAAGGTGTTTACCACCGGCAGCCTGCAAACGACGAGCCGCGAATTCGACGTCGCCATCACCGGCAACGGCTTTTTGCAAGTGCTGCGCCCAAATGGCGAAGCTGCCTACACGCGCGCCGGCCAGCTGGGCATCAATGAAAACGGCGTCATGGTCAACGCCCAAGGCTTGCCGCTAGTGCCGCAGATCACGGTGCCGAACGGTGCCACGATCACCATCGGCGAAAATGGCGTGGTCACGGCCAGCGTGCCGGGCAATGTCAACGGCACCCAGCTGGGCCAACTCACCCTGACCAGCTTTGTCAACCCGACCGGCTTGCTGGCACTCGGTGAAAACCTGTTCCAGGAAACGGCATCGAGCGGTACGCCGACGGAAGGCCGTCCCGGCGACGGCGCACTGGGCAAGCTGAAACAGTTTGCGCTGGAAGGCTCGAACGTGCAGGTAGTCGAAGAGATGGTCGACATGATCGCTGCCCAGCGCACCTATGAAATGAACACCAAGGTGCTGTCGGCTGCCGACAATATGCTGCAATACCTGGCGCAAGCGGCGCGCTGATGAAGTTCGCCATGCACGCCACGGCGGCCTTGCTGCTGGTGCTGATGGCCGGTTGCGCCAGCCAGCCTGTCGCGCCGGTGGCGCCGAGCTTTTTCGACACGCCGCTGCCCGTGGCGCCGCGCAGCACGGTGCGCGGCGGCGTAGGCGGCGGCGTCTTCAATCCTGACGCAGGCATGGACCTGATTTCGGATAGCCGCGCCTTCCGCGTCGGCGACGTCGTCACGGTGGCCCTGCAAGAGACCACGCAGGCGAGTAAAAAAGCGGGCACTTCGTTCAACAAGGGTTCGTCCGTCGGCGTGAAGGCGGCCAACATCCTCGGCAAGACTCTGCCCAAGACGGGTGTCGACCTGTCGGCAGACCGCAACTTCGCCGGCGACTCGACCAGCACGCAACAAAATGCGCTGTCCGGCGCCATCACCGTGATCGTGCAGGAAGTACTGCCGAACGGTTTGCTGCGCGTGCAGGGCGAAAAAACGCTGACCCTGAACCAGGGCGAGGAATTCGTGCGCCTGCGCGGCTACCTGCGCGCCGCTGACATCGATTCCAACAACCAGGTTTCGTCCTTGCGCATCGCTAATGCTCAGATCGTCTATTCCGGCCAGGGTACTCTGGCCGATGCCAATACACCAGGCTGGCTGACGCGCTTTTTCGTCGGCCCATGGATGCCGTTTTAAGGTGACCTCATGAAATTTCGCTCCGTCCTGCCCCTGGCAGCCATGCTGGCCGTGTTCTCCGGCTTTGCCCTGCCCGCCAGCGCTGCGCAAGTGCTGCGCAACCTGGTCAGCATCGAGGGCGTGCGCGACAACCCGCTGGTCGGCTATGGCCTCGTGGTGGGCCTGAACGGCAGTGGCGACACCACCCAGGTGAAGTTTTCCAGCCAGTCCGTGGTCAACATGCTCAAACAATTCGGCGTGAAGATGCCGGACGGCGCCGAAGCGAAAAGCAAGAACGTCGCCACCGTCATGGTCAGTGCCGTGTTTCCACCAGGATACCGCCGTGGCCAGGCCATCGATGTCACTGTCTCGTCCCTGGGCGACGCGAAAAGCTTGCGCGGTGGCACCTTGCTGCTGACGCAATTACGTGCAGCCGACAATGAAACGTATGCGCTGGCGCAAGGCAACGTCGTCGTTGGCGGTTTGAATGCCACCGGCAAGAGCGGCTCGTCCGTCACCGTCAATACGCCCACCTCGGGCCGCATTCCCAATGGCGCCAACATCGAGCGCGAGATTGTCAGCGACTTTGCCACCAAGCCTTCCGTCACCCTGAATCTGCGCCACCCGCATTTCGAGACGGCCATCAATATCGTCGAAGCGGTAAACCGCCGCTTCGGTGCCGTCGCCACCACGCGCGACGCTACCAGCGTGGACGTGCTGGCACCGGAAAACCCGACCCAGCGCGTGGCTTTCATGGCAAAACTGGAAGCGCTGAGCGTCGAAGTCGGCGTCGACACGCCGAAAGTGGTCTTCAATTCGCGCACTGGCACCGTTGTCATCGCCGAAGGCTTGCGCGTGAAGGCGGCGGCCGTCACGCACGGCTCGCTCAAGGTCGTCATTTCTGAAAGTTCCAACGTCAGCCAGCCAGCGCCGTTCAGTGGTGGCCAGACCACCGTCACGCCGCAGTCGAAGGTCTCGGTCGACCAGGGCAACGGCAATATGTTCAAATGGCCGGCCGGCGCCAAACTGCAATCTATCATCGACGTCGTCAACAGCCTGGGTGCTTCGCCCGATGACGTCATGGCAATCTTGCAAGCCCTGGACCAGGCCGGGGCGATCGAGGGTGAGCTGGTGGTTATCTAAGCTGACACTGAAAGCTGAATCGACATGAATATATACGACAGCAGCAGCGCCCTGCCTTCGGCGCTGGACGACAAGAGCATTTCGGCCGCCACGCCGGCCGATCCGCGCTACGCGGCCAAAGCTACCGAGGCGGCGATCAAGTTCGAAGCCTTCTTCATCTCGCACATGCTGCGCCAGATGCGCTCGGGCACGCGCGAGATGGCAGGCGAGGACAGCGTCTTCAAGGACCCCATCAACAGCGACATGCTGGAAATGGCCGACAACCTGGTCGCTGACAAGATGGCCGGCCAGCGCGCCTTTGGCATCGCCGACGCGATCCTGCGTCAGTTGCTGCCAAAGGCCAGCGCGCCAGTGGCAGCCAACATCCCTGTCAAGAGCGACAATATTGCAGCGCCGCTTAATAAATCTGTCTGAAGCGTCGCCTGTACAAGGTAACAACGATTCATTGCCTGCCATCATGCACGCGCCACTCTCACGAAAGAAAATTGCCCAATGAGCATCATTAGCAATGCATTGTCAGGCAGCCTCGCCTCCCAGGCCGCACTCAATGCTGCCAGCCAGAACATCGCCAACCTGCAAACGCCCGGCTATACCCGCCAGGGCGTTCTGCTGTCCTCGCTGGGCGCGGGCGCAGGCGTGCGCTCGGCCGGCAATGGCGTGGAAGTATCGGCCCTGCTGCGCTTTGCCGATGCGTATAAAAGCCAGCAAATGTGGCGCGCCGCGTCTGACCAGGGTTCCCGCTCGCAAACGCAGCCTTACGTGACGCAGCTCGAGCGCGTGATGGGTGACGACATCTCCAGCATCAGCAATGGCATCGACGGCTTTTTCGCCGCCCTTAACGCCTCGGCAGTCGACCCGACATCGACGCCGCTGCGACAGCAAATCGTCACCTCCGCCGACGCCATGGCACAGCGCTTCAACAGCATCAGCAACGTCATGAGCAACCAGCTGCTGTCGGTGCAGCAGCAACGCGCAGCGATCATGCCGCAAGCCAATACCACGCTGGCCAATATCGCCGCGCTGAACCAGCGCATCAGCACCTCGGCCGCGTCGGGCACGAATGTGTCGTCGCTCATCGACGCGCGTGACCAGCTGATCGACGGCCTGGCCTCGCAAATGGGCATCGAAGTGCTCGACCAACCCGATGGCTCGCGCAATGTCTCACTGAAGTCAGGCCAGCCACTGGTCCTGGGCAACATTGCAGGCACCCTCAGCAGCAGCATGACGCTGACGGGTCAACAAACGTTCACCCTCGATTTCGCCAAGTCCTCGTACGTCCTCGATTCGGTCGCCATCGGCGGCCAGATAGGTGGCCTGGGCGAGTTCGAGCAAAATACCCTGAAACCACTGCAACAGTCGCTGCAAGATTTGGCCACGCAGTTGACCAGCAAGGTCAACACGCAATTGGCGCTGGGCCAAACCATGAGCGGCAGCGCCGGCGGCCCTCTGCTGACGTACGCGAATGGCAAGCTGGGCATTACTCCCGGCTTCAACGCCAGGGACCTGGCCCTGTCACTGACGGGTGCCGCTGGCGACAGCGGCAACTTGCAGAAATTGATCGATATTAAGAATCAGCCTATCGGCGTCAGCTGGGTCGGCTCTGTCCTGATGAGCGATGCCGACACGCAGCTCGTCGGCAAGCTGGCCATTTACAGCCAGCAGAACCAGGCCCTGCTGAAGACGGCCAACACGGTGCGCGCGCAAGCCATCGATGACTGGAAGTCCACCAGCGGCGTAAACAAGGACGAGGAAGCGATGAGCCTGGTGGAATTCCAGAATATGTACCAGGCAAACATGAAAGTCATTTCCGTGGCGAATAGCTTGTTTGATGCCACTTTGCAAATGATGGGTTAAGGAGAAAATCATGCGTGTCGCCAGTAGCCAGTACCAATCGCTGATTAATATTTCTCTTCAGCAAAATCAGGAACGCATCAATTACCTGACCCAGCAGATGTCCTCTGGCTTGCGCATTCAGTTGCCATCGGATGATCCGATCGGCAATGTGCGCGTTTCGCGCCTGACGCGCGAGCAAGCCATGGTGACCCAGTACCAGGACAATATCGCTACGGTAAAAGTGCGCCTGCTGAAAAACGAAAACTACCTGTCGAGTATGGTTACCGACATGGGCCAGGCGCGCGACCTGCTGGTGTGGGCCGCCGACGGCAGCAATACGCCCGACGACCTGAATGCGATGACGCAATCGCTCGCTGCCATGCGCGACAGTGTGCTTTATACGGCCAACCTGAAGGACCAGGAGGGCCGCTACATGTTTTCCGGCACCGCCACCGACCAGTCGCCCATCAAATACGACCCGGCGGCAGCCGTCGGCGCGCGTTACAGCTACGTCGGCAATACCGACACGCAAAACGTGGTGGTGGGCAATGGTGTGACGCAGGCGGCCAACGTCGACGTGAAGAACCTGGAAGTGTGGCTCAACAAGATTGACCAGGTCGCCGCCAAGCTCAGCACGTCAGGCGTCAACCCTAACGACCCTGCTGTGCGCACCCTCGTCAGCGACGCCCTGGATGGCACCGATGACGGCATGGATTTACTCTCAGGCAAGATTGCCATTTTTGGCGGCGCGCAAAACATTCTCACCACACTCTCGGGCAACCTGGCCAACGTCTCGCTGTCAAACGACATGGCATTATCAGATTTGAAAAAGACCGACATGGGCGCGGCCGCCATTGACCTGAACGGCTACCAGACGGCACTGCAGGCCACGTACAAGGCCTATGCCAAGGTCGGTACCATTTCCCTGTTTGATCTTCTCTGACCATCATGCAAATCGTTCAGACCTCTTCCTCTTCCGGCGTCAACGCCAAAGGCGCCGGCACAGCCCGCGTCATCGATGACGCGTCCGCTGCCACAAGCGGCAGCGCCAGCGCCAACACGCGTGGCGAGGCGCCGGCGGCGAGGAGTTCGACGGCAAGCCTGAAGCGCGGCCTGAGCAACTGGGATCACAGTTACAGGGGGAGATTTCCAACGCGCAGCAAACACTCGATTACCTGGAACGTAGCAGCAGCCAGTTGCAGGCGCTGAAAAGCGAGCTGGCGGCCAAGCTGGCCGCGCGTCAGGGCCGCGAAGGACAGGTCGAAGCACGCGTGCGCCAGTTCAGCAATACCTGGCGCCAGCGCGCTAGCGCATCGGGTGGCACGCTAGACGCACAGCTCAGCTATACCAGCCCGCAAGCGGCACAGCAAAACTTCAGCATCCGCGGCCTGACCATGGCCAGTCTGCAAGATGGCCCTCAGGAAGTGCTGGCGTTTTCGCTCGGCGGCGCCAACCAGGCCCTGCGCTCGGTGAATATCGAACCTGGCCTGAGCGAGAGCGAAATCGTCGCGCGCTTCGACCGCGCACTCATGCCGTCAGGTATCGGCGTCAAGCTGGGCGAGAATGGCGAGCTGGTATTTAGCACCTCGGAAGCTGGCTGGGCCAACGTGCGCGACAGCCTGTCCGTGCGCGGCAACGGCATCCGCTATCCGACCGGCCAGATGAGCCGTGTGCGCACGGATGCGGAACCGGCCGCCATCGCCCCGGAAGAATGGCATACCGGTGACGTCGAAGCCTTGCGCGCCACCTTGCAGCACGTGGTGCAGGCGCTGGCACAGTTGCAGGCGGCGCGCAGCTCCGTCAGCCTGGCTCTGGCGCAGGCAACGGGACGCGTAGCCCGCGCCCAACCTGTACAAGTGAGCGTCGGCATGGATACGCTGGCGGAAAACTTTACCGAAAAGGCTAGCCAGCCCGGCTATGAATCGCTGTTGGCGATCAGCTCGGCCCTCGTCGGCATCAGCCGTGAGCGCGTCGTCGCACTATTGGGACTAGAATAAGCGCCCCGGGCGTGCGCTGCCTTGGCGCGCGCAGCGATGGTGGGGCACGCACGCTGGCGTAGGGCGGTGCAACTGCAGCAGATGCTGACCATTGCCCGTCGCCGATTGCCCATACGCCAGCGCCCCCCCTTCATCGAGCGCCAAAGTTCCCGAGATAAAAACCGCCGCCTCGCTACTCAGCTACACCCGGCTGCGCAGCCATGAACGCCAGTTCTGCCTCCATGTCCAGGCCAGCAAGGCGCAGCAGCGCGTTCAGGCAGCCGGCTGAGCGGCCAGCAGGCGCGCCATCTGCCCTGCCGGCAGGACGCGGGAAAAGAAATATCCCTGCGCATAATCGCAGCCGGCAGCGCGCAGCAGATCGCGCTGCGCCGCCGTTTCCACCCCTTCGGCCACGACTTTCAGCCCCAGCCGCTGGGCCAGCGCAATGAGCGCCGTGCACAGTCCCAGCCCCAGCCCGGCATCATCGCGTCCCAATTCGCTGACCAGGGAACGGCCGATCTTGAGCAGATCGATATCGGCCGTTTTCAGACAGGCGAGCGATACCTGGCCGCTGCCGAAATCGTCGAGCGCCAACGCCAGCCCCATGGCGCGGAACTGGCGCAGGCGCTCGACCACCTGGCGCGCCCCGTCAAGCAGCACCGCCTCCGTCATTTCGATGATGATGGCACCCGGCGCCAAGCCCTGGCCCGCCAGGTACCCGCCCCAATCCTGGTACAGCGCGGCGTCGCAACGAAATTCCATGGCTGACTTGTTGATACTGATCTGCAACACGGTCCCATGCGCGTCTTGCCACTGCCGCGCCTGGCGCACAACCTGGCGAAAAACCCACTCGCCGATATCGATGATCAAGCCGTTCGTCTCGGCAAACGCGATGAAGTCGGCCGGTAGCAGCAGCCCGCGCAGCGGATGGCGCCAGCGCAGCAGCGCCTCGGCCCGCTCGATGGCGCCATCGCAGAGGCGGATGATGGGCTGATAATGCACTTCGAACTGGTCTTGCGCCAGCGCCAGGCGCATCTCGCGCAGCGTGCTGCGGCGCAATTCGGTCGCCTGCTGCAGGGCCGGCGTGAAATAGCTGTACCCATTGCGCCCCGCACTCTTGGCCGCATACATGGCCTGGTCGGCATGGCGCAGCAAGCTGTCCGGATCCTCACCGTCGGACGGATACAGCGCCACGCCCACGCTGGCCGACACTTGCACCGTATCGCCATCGAGCACGAAAGGCCGGGCCAGCGCCGCCGTCAGTTCCTGCAGCACGCACTCGATGCCACCGAGCTGCCCCTCACCGGCCAGGATGACGGTGAACTCGTCGCCACCCAGGCGCGCTACCGTGTCAGTGGCGCGCACGCGTTCGCTGATGCGCCGCGCCGCCTGACGCAGCAGCATGTCGCCCTTCTCGTGGCCCAGCCGGTCATTCACCTGCTTAAAATGGTCCAGGTCGATGAACAGCAGGGCCAGGTAAGCACCTTCGCGCCTGGCATGGTAGGCCTCGTGCTGCAGCCGGTCGAGGAACATGTGGCGGTTCGGCAAGCCCGTCAGCTGGTCAAAATTGGCTTGCCGCCAGATGCGCTCGGACGCTACGCGTTGCGCCGTGATGTCGCTCACCAGCGCCAGCGCACCGAAGTAAGTGCCGCACGCGTCGAAGATGGGGTTGGTGGCCAGCGTGGCCCACAAGGTGCTGCCGTCACGCCGCAGGAACTTGAATTCATGGCGTTCGGCAATGCCATCCTGGCGCCACGCAATGTTGCGCTCCAAAATGGCGCGTCCCTCGTCATCCATGAACGATGCTAACGGTTGGCCCAGCATATCCTCGATCTGGTAGCCCAGCATTTGCGCCATCTTCGGATTGACAAAGCTGGTCAGCGCCTGCGCATCGATTTCCCAAATGCCCTCCACGGCACTGTGGACGATGCGCCGGAAGCGCTCCTCGCTGCGTTCGAGCGCGGCCAGCTTGCCCTCGGCCTGCTCCAGCACCAGGCGCAGCGCCTGGCCGTTCGGGTCGGCACTACCGAGCAAGGTGACGGGCAAGCCGGCATCGCCGGCGCCGGGACGGGATGGCAACAGGAGCTGAAGCTGGATGCGCTCGGGCTCGCTGCTATTGAGCACGCGCTGCACGAACTGGGCGTAATCGTGACGAAAGGCTTCATGGATATACGAACGGAACAGCACGTGGCCAGGACGTTCGCGTGACAGGCCGAGCAGTTCTGCCGCCACCAGGTTGACTTGCAGGATCACGCCATCGAGGCCCGAGACGACATAGGCGACGGGCGCCAGCAGGTATAAATCGTTGAAATAAGCTTGCTCGCGTTCAGCTTTCACCCGCTCCGGGCTGAAGACGCCATCGTCAAGCAGGGGCGCACCATGCTGTAGCGCGCCGTCATGGCAACGCGAACAACAATTCGCAGCAGATAGCGCTTGCAGTGGTGTATCCATGGCGGTCCTTGGCACTACCGCCCTGGCAACAAGGTGGGTGCAGTACGAGACTAGCATGCGCGGTGCACAGTGTCGAGCAATGCATGCGGGTATGCCACTTTCACCACAACCGCGGCTGAGGGTTCGTGCGCCGCCATACGCTAGCGCAGGGCACGATCAGCACCTGGCGTATAAACGCGGGCAGAGATGCAGGCGGGAAATCAATACCAGGCTGATATTGCGCGGGTCCCGCTTGTCATGGCCCATCGCAGGCTTTTCGTCGGAGAGTACGACAAAGGCAATGGCAGGCGCGGGCATGGCATATTTCACCGAGCCCGTAGCACACAGCGGCGCCGGACAAGCAGCATGGCGCCGTGCACCCGCGCCATGCAAACGCGTCAGCGGCCCATGCTGCGCCGGCGCAAGCCGAAGTCATGGCCTACCACCAGCAAGGTCTCGCTACCAGGCTGGACAGACCCACGATCAGCTGGATCAGCTTATCATCTGGCAAGATCCACAACGACGAATCGGGCGCCGCGCAGCCCGTCGCGGCACTGATGAGGGGCGAGATCCAGGCTGCATCGGGCCTCACGTCGAGCACGACGGCGCCATCGGCGCTGGTCTGCATATAAATGTCGCCCCCTTCGGCGAGGGTAAAACAGATGCCCACGCCCGTTTCCGTGGCGCCGATATTGTCCTGCATGCTGCGGTTATGCTCGTCGATCCACACCTCCACGTCATACGGCGTTTCCAGGTGCTCCCAAGGGCAAGGGCGAAAACGAGGACGCTGCGCCGTGCTGGCCAGAGTGTCAGGGCTGTCGGGAGTATCGGGAGTATCGGGGATGTTGCTGTCTGCTGCGCCTTGCATGCTCGTTAACCTTTTCTGCGGTGATGCGGCGGGACCGGTTGCCCGCCAGCCGCCATTATCCACGGTTCACGGCCAGCCCGGTATCGTTGGCGCACACATATCAGAATAACTGATAGCTATCAACTTTTAGCATCAGCATACCTGACTTAAGATGGCTGCCATCTCTTCTTTACAGGCTTTACATGCAAGGTATCAAACGCAAAATCGTCTACGTCACCGCCTTTGAAATCATCGGCATGGCCATTTCCACGGCTTGGCTGACGCTGCTTTCGGGCGCATCGCCCACCAGCACGGGTCCGCTGGCCATCATGATCACCAGCATCGCCGTGATCTGGAACCTGCTCTACAACACGGCCTTCGAATACTGGGAAATGCGCCAAGTGTCGCGCACGCGCACCGTCTGGCGCCGCATCCTGCACGCGATCGGCTTCCAGATCACGCTCGTCATCTACCTGATCCCGCTGATCGCCTGGTGGCTCGACATCAGCCTGTGGCAAGCCTTCGTGCTGGACTTCGCGTTGATGCTGATCATCCCGTGCTACAGCTTCATCTTCAACTATTTCTTCGATGGCCTGTTCGGCGTGCCACTGTCGGCGCAACAGCCGAAGCAAGAACCGGGCGCATGTCAGGAGACCACTGCCGGCACCTCGCTCAGTAACTGAAGAAAGGACCGCGCCGCCATGCCCAGCGGCCGGTCCTTCATCCACACCAGGTGGATGGGCACGACCAGGCCATTGCCGGTATTCTTGAACGCCACGCGGCGCACCCGCCCGGCCGCCAGTGAATGCTCGATAGCCGAGGCGGCAAAGTTGCCCCACCCCAATCCTGCCTCGACCATCGCCAGCGCCATCGGCAAACTGTCGGTGCGCCAATAGGATAGCCCCACTACGGGGCGTGCATCGGCCAGGTCGAGTTCACGGCTGGCGACGATGATCTGGCGCAAATTCACCAATTCCTCGATATACAAAGGCCGACCCGCCGCGCTGGGCGTATGCTGAGTAGAAATAATTGCCAGCAAGGCATCACTGCCCACCAACTGAAACTGCTCCTTGTGATTGATGCGCCCGCCAGCGAAGGCCATACAGGCGCTGATGCGGCCCCGGTGCAGCATGTCGAGCACATCGTCCTGCGGCGCCGTCAGCACCTCGATGTCGAGCAGCGGATGGCGCTGCGACAGCGCGCGCACGGCGGCCAGGAAGGGAGCATGGTCGAGCTCGGCCGCAATGCCCAGCGAAATGCGGCTTTCCAATCCCTGCGACAATTCCTGCACGTGCAGGTGCAACTGTTTCAGCTGCTCGGCGATCAGGCGCGCATGGGGCATCAGCGCCATCGCCGCCGGCGTGGGTACGGCTTCGCGCGCGCCACGGTCGAACAGGGCGATCCCCAGTTCCGCCTCGATGTTGGCGATGGCCATGCTGACGGCCGACGGCGCGCGCCGCAAGGCGCGCGCGGCGGCCGAAAACGAGCCTCCATCAACGACGGCCAGGAACAGTTCGATGTTATGGCTGGACAGTTTCATGGCAGGCGGGAAATCGAAAGCGGAGACTGGGAAGCTGGCAAGGCCGCGTATACTTCAACGCATGGCAGAGCGCCGCGCGGCAGCCAGGCTCCGGCGTTTAGCCTTTCCAGGTGCGCTGGAGACCGGTATCGGCATGGATCCAGCCGCCACGCGGGCCGGAACGGTAATAAAAACCCACGCCGCCTTGCTTGAAGCTGCGCACCAGCGAGCCGAGCACTTCCGCGTTCAGGTTGGCCACGCGGATGTCGGCGGCGCGGCCCGAAATGTGCAGCGACTGGCGCGCGGCCGGCACGCCCGCTTCGCGCAGGCGGCTGTTTGACTCGGCCGTGCGATAGCCCGACAAAATCTCCAGCGGCTGCTCGATGCCGTAGCGGGCCACGAACGCTTGCGTGCCCCACAGGGTTTCGAGCAGTTTCGGGTCGATGGGAGCGGTCTTCTTGCCGTTCACATCGCGCAGCAAATGGCACAGTTCCTGGTAAGCCGAATCGATGACTTCGCCGTCTTTCCAGTACAGCAACCTGGCCTTTTCATTGCTGGCCGGGCGCACCACTTCCAAGGTGCGGGGCTTGAGCCAGAATTCCAGATCCAGCGCCTGCGCATCGAAGATGTCGGGCGGCGGCTCCATCTCGGTGATGGCCTGGCGCGACTGCGAAGTGATAGCACGGTCGACGCTGGCCAGTTGCGTCGGCTGCGGTGGTACGCCGGTGCGCGCGGTGTGCGGCTTGGCACTGGCCGAAGCGGAGGCGGGAGCGGCCGTGCGCGAGGCGCAGCCGATGAGCGGAGTGCTTACCAAGCCCAGCGCGGCCAGGCCCATACCGTGGTGTAGAAAGTTTCTGCGCGATGCCATAGTCAGTCCAATGTAACGATGCGAATACTATAGCGTATTGTGCCGCGAAGAAAAACCCTCAATGCCTATCGTGTCGCCCTTATTTCAGCCTCTGGCGCCCTAGGCGGTGCTCGCGCGGACGGTAACGTCCTGCTTTGCCTGCACCAGCGCCGTCAACGGTTGGTCCAGCAAATAGCCCTGCGCCACGATCGGCAATCCCGTCATGGCGGTAACACGCTGCAGTGCGGCCAGCGCCGCCGGCGTGTCAAGACGCTTGAAGATGAGGCGAATTTTCGCCGCATGGCACAGGGTCACGAAGCTGGCGATGGCCTGCTCGTCGCCGAGATTGCCCGCGTCGAGCTTGAACGCCTGCGGGTGCAAGCGCTGCAGCATGTCGCTGGCCTCATGCACGCTGCTCACGTTGATGGCCAGGCGGAAACCGTTGCGCCGATAATTATCGGCCACATAATTGAGCAGCCAGCCCTGGTTCGGCGTCACCGTCGGCAATTGCAGTACGATGCGCTCGATGGGCAAGCCCAGCGCATCGAGGATGCGCTGGAAGGCGTGGCCATGATTGCTGCTGACAGCGCTCAACAGGCGGTCATGCACGTTCAGGTACAGGTCGGTCTGCTGCGCTTCGGCCTGCCGGAAAAAATTAATGGCGTGCAACATGCGGCACAAACGGTCCAGTTCCACCGATTCATCGTCGCTGGCCGCATGATCGAGCAAGCGCCACAGCGACAAGCCCTGGTCCGCCTTCGACACGCTGCGCGCCAGGCCCTCGAACGCCACCAGCTTGCCGCTATCGATCTCGCGCAAGGGCTGGAAAGCGCTGGTCATGGTGCAATTGAAAAAGCGCCCCAGCGCCCTGCCCTCTGCGTCAAGCCAGACACTGGTACCGGCCTGGGTTTGATGTGACAAACGGGCCAGGTAGTTTTTCAGGACAGGAAATGACATGCGTGCTCCTTCATCAGGCTGCGCCGGCTGCCCAGATGGGGGCCACGGCGCCAAAGTAGGCACAGTAAGGCAGCGCCAAGCAAAGGAGAACGAATGGTTTCGCCGTTTGATATGCAGCAAGCAAATAAGCGCAGCGCCATGGACTGCGCATAACGATAGTTGGAAACATTCGTTCCAGCGACCTGCGCCAGCCTTTACTGTGGGGGTACACCGATACCATCAGGAAGCAGCGCCATGTGCCAGTTACTCGCAATGAACAGCAGCAAGCCGGCCGCGCTGGGATTTTCCTTTGCCGGTTTTGCCGAACGGGGCGGACGCACGGACGAGCACCGCGACGGCTGGGGCATCGCTTATCATTCCAGTGGCGGCTGCACCTTGCTCAAGGATCACCTGGCGGCCATCGATTCGCCGCTGGCCGCCAGCGTGCAGCAGCATCCCGTGAAGGCGACAAACATCGTCGCACACATCCGCAAAGCCACGCAGGGCCGCATCGCAGCGGAAAACACCCACCCGTTCGCCCGCGAACTGTGGGGCAAGACCTGGTCCTTTGCCCACAATGGCGACTTGAAAACCTGGCGCCCGCCCGCTAATGCGTACTACCAGGCCAGCGGCGACACGGACAGCGAACAAGCTTTCTGCCACGTGCTGGGCCACTTGCGCACGCGCTTTCCCCTGGGCGTACCCACGCGCGCCGCGCTGCGCAGCGCCATCACCGAGCTCGCCAAGGACATCGCTGCGCACGGCAGCTTCAATTTCATCCTCTCTGACGGTGAACTGCTGTTTGCTCACTGCTCCACGCATTTGCACTATGTGCTACGCGAATACCCGTTTTCCGTGGCGCAACTGATCGACTGCGAACGCAGCATCGACTTTCGCCAGCACAACCATCTCGATGATCGCATCGCCGTTATCGCCACGCATCCGCTGACGCAAAACGAAGATTGGCAGGCGTTCGCGCCCGGCGAACTGAAACTGTTCGCCGGCGGCACCTTGCTACCAGCGAGCGAGAACACGCAGCAAGGCGTGTTCATCCAGATCAGTTACTAAGGGGAAATATGTAAAGTGACGTAAAGGCCCGCCGCCGGATGGCCGCGCTGAGAAGCGGAGCTGGCGTCAGGCCGAATTGCAGTTGCAAAAGCGCTTGCGCTTGGGGTCGCCGCCTAAGATACCTGCAGGATCAATCTGTTTCCAGCAAAAAATCGTTTCCACGCCGTACGGTGAACGCACATTGCCTGCCTCGACATACCCCTGCTTGACGAAGAAGGCTTGGCTGCTGGCCGTGCTGTGCAATTGCAGAGCCTTGATGCCCCACTCGCGCGCCTGCGCTTCGAGCTGCGCCACCAGTGCCTTGCCGGCGCCCCGGCCTTGCGCCTCGGGCAGCAGGTAACACAACGCCAGCTTGCCCGCGCGCGTCAGCAAGCCGACGCCGACGACGGCGCCATGTTCGACTGCAACGAGCGAAAAATTGGTGGGCGAGGCAAACCAGCACGCCACCATCTGCGGTGTTTTATTGCCCAGCCAGGCATCGAGAATGGCCGGATCGTCCCGATGATCGAGGCTGCAGCATTCGACGATGGAGCGTCGTAATACGTTGCACGCCTCGAAAGCGTCGGTCGATGTTGCAATACGAATTTCAAGACTCATGTACGCTCACAAAATATTCCAGTTGCCGGTGCAGATGGTTTTAGCCCTGCATGATGCGATTCGACTATACACCAAGCGGCGAAATCGGGTTTTTTGCCGCGCGCCGTCCGCCGCCTTTGCCTATGACGCAGTGCTTGCAGACTAAGTGCTGATGCGCACCTTGCGCCACGAATGTTTCCAAAAAACGATATCTGTTTTTTAGCATAACCGGGAATCGGATCTAAGCATATTACGAAAAATTCGTTTCTTTTCCGGCCAGAATTTTAGACTATGTCGGTCTATTCTCACAATAAGAGTTCAAAATGCCCTATTTTCACGCCGTATCGACTGCCGCAGCAACGCTCACCCGACGCTCGCGCCGCTGGTTCCTGGCCAGCGCCCTGGCCGCTTCGGCTGCCGCCATGAGCGTGCCGATGGCAGCTAGCGCCGCCGAACCCGTAGTGTTGCTGAACGCCTCGTATGACGTGATGCGCGAATTATTCAAGGATGTGAATCCCGCTTTTATTGCTGATTGGAAAGCCAAAACTGGAGAAAGCATCACCATCAAGCAATCGCACGGCGGTTCCAGCAAGCAGGCGCGCTCCGTTGCCGACGGCATGGAAGCGTCCGTCGTGACCATGAATCAGGCGAATGACATCGATATCCTTGTTGAGCGCGGCCTGGTAGCGCCCGACTGGGCCAAGAAATTCCCGAACAATGCCGCGCCGTTCTACTCCACCATGGTGTATCTGGTGCGCAAAGGCAACCCGAAACACATCAAGGATTGGGACGACCTGGCCAAGCCCGGCATCAAAGTCATCGTACCGAACCCGAAAACGTCGGGCAATGGCCGCTACACGTATCTGGCAGCCTGGGGCTACGCCGTAAAAAAAGGCGGTAGCGAGGCACAGGCGCGCGAACTGGTGAGCAAGCTGTTCAAGAACGTGCCGGTACTCGACGGCGGCGGCCGCGGCGCCACCACCACCTTCACGCAGCGTGAAATTGGCGACGTACTGGTAACGTTTGAAAATGAGGTGCAACTGGTGCGCGCCGAATTCGGCGACAACTTCGAAGTCGTGTATCCAAGCATTTCCATCCTGGCCGAGTCGCCCGTGGCCGTCGTCGACAAGGTCGTCGAGCGTCGCGGCATCCGCAAGGAAGCCACGGCCTACCTGCAATACCTGTACTCGGAAGCGGGCCAGGAACTGGTCGCCAAACACTACCTGCGTCCCCGTTCGGCCACGATCGCCAAGAAATACGCGGCCAGCTTCAAGCCCATTACGCTGTTTACGATCGATGACGTCTTTGGCGGCTGGAAACAGGCGCAAAAGAAACACTTTGACGATGGCGGTGAATTCGACAAGATTTACCAGAAGTAATCTGCGCTGCATCAGCAAAAAACCGGGACATGTTCCGGTTTTTTTATGGTGGCGCACCAGCGTCACACTCCAGTGCACTGAACAGGCTGGCGATTTCGCTGCTGCGGTGCGTGCCCGTCTTGGCCAGGATCGCTCGAATCTGGCTGCGCACGGTGCTGATGCGCACGCCCTGCCGTTGCGCATACTCGGCTGGTTCCATGCCATCCGCCAGCGCCAACGCCAGCGACCACTCGGCGCCCGTCAAACCGCATGGCCGCTCAAGCACCGCGGGCCAGGGCCGCCACTGTGCCCCGAATAGTGGCCGCAGCGACAACATGACCATCACCGCCCCGTCACCGACACCGTGCTGCCCGATGCGCAAGGGCAGCGGCAAGATACCGATTTCCAGCGCCGGCCGTCCATTGTCATCGGCGACATACAAGGGCGCGGGACGCAAGCAGGCCAATCCTGTGCATGCTTGCCGCACGCGTTGCGCCAACTGCTGCTGCACTGAACTGATACGCACATCGACGCAGCCGCCGCGCACGGCAATCAGGGGCCGAGCCTGGGGGCTGGCAGCGAGCAGCCGCTGCGCTGCCAGGTTCATGAAAACCAGCCGCAGGCAAGCGTCGACCAGCAAAACGGCGCGCGGCAAGGCGTCTAGCCCAGCCCAGGCCAGCGCGCCATGGGCCTGGGCTTGCTGCGCCGTATCGCGCAGACGCAGCACATTGGACAAATGCGCAAGCACGCGCTGCAACTGACCATGCGTGCGCCGGTCAAAGCGGCCCTGGCCGGCTGCGCGGTGCGCGGACAGGACGGTCAGCGCACCGTTGTCGGAGACGACGCCGCTGCACGAATAGCGCACGCCAGCGCGCAGGTAGAAATCCTGGAAATACTCGCTGCACGCCACGCTCTGCTCATTGAAATAATCTTGCATCAGGTGCATGCGCCCAGGCGGGCTACGCGTCAGTACCGCATAGCCGGGATCGAGCGCGTGATAGTAGCTGCGATATCCATGCTCCCAGGTTTGCTCATCCAAGCCGATGATACGGGCGTGCGATGGCGGCGTTGCCACCTGCGCCTTCAAGAAACAGCAGGCAACGTCGCCACCGGCAAGGCGCGCGAACGCACGCAGTGCCGCGTCCCACTGCACCGGCTCGAGTGCCGCCCGGTAAAAGGCGGCAATGACGGCATCGACACCTTGCTTATCCATCGTCCCTCCTGGCTGAAAAGAATCGGCAGACCGATCCGTCGCGCAAGCCAAGAAGTCCACATGCTCAAGACAGCGCAGAACGTCAGACAGTGCAGCACGGCGCAAGTTCTATCAGCGCCACGCATGGCTGGACCGCGCAGCCACAGACCGGCGCGAGCACGCATGAAAGCAAGAAGCGATGCATGGCAAAACCTGCTGGTGGCGGCAAACAGAGATAGGCCAATAACAGGCTTGCGGCATGCTGCGCGCCCTATTTGCGTATCTTATTTGCGTATCTTATTTTCGTATATTGATATGCGTATCGATTCGTGGTCAACAGCGCGTATGCGCCGTAATCTGGCTATGTCGCGCCGTATGGCGCATTACGCTTACAAAGGAAATATGATGGCTATCACGGAAGTGAATGTACGCAACCAATTCCGCGGCAAGATCAAGGAAATCATCTTTGGCCCCGTGGTGTCGGAAGTGGACGTGGAAACGCCGCACGGCATCGTCACCTCGGTGATCACCTCGCGCTCGATCAAGGACCTGGACCTGAAAGTGGGCAGCGAAGTCATCGCTCTCGTGAAATCGACGGAAGTGTCGATCGCCAAGATCCAGTAAGCCCGGCGCCGCCCATGCCCGCCCCGCCCCGCCAAGTGCGGGGCGTTTGCATTGCAGGCTAATCGCGAAACAAATGCGTCAACGTGCGGCTGACGGGCAACTTTTCCACGCTAGCCCTGATGCATTTCAATTTTTCGCGCCGCGGCGCCGGCAGCGCGGCGCGTAACGATTGCAGCAAGTGGACTATGTCGGCCGGTTGGGCGCCGAACTGGTCGCGCAAACGCGCCAGCGCCCGCTGCAGGCGCTCAGCTTGTACCGGTTTCAACAGATAATCAACGGCGCCAGCGTCAAACGCATCGACGGCGTACTGGTCGTAGGCCGTGACAAACACGACATGGGCGCGCTTGCCGATGCGCTCGGCCACTTCCAGGCCCGACAGTCCCGGCATGCGGATGTCGAGGAAGAGTGCCGCCGTTACCGGGTGCTGCAGCAGTCGCAGGGCTTCCTCATCGAAACCGCCATACCATCGCGCAATTTTTCTCCACATAGTGCGTTCTCCCAGTCGTGTTAATCAGGCATGAACGCAGTCTACGGCGCCCCGGTAGCAGGGCCTAGCGCGGGGCGACGAAGCACGCAGCGACAGGCATCAACGACGAAGCGCGCGCCACCTGTCAGAGCAAGACTGCCAATCTTGCTTAAATAGCACTAAGTTTCCATTCCGAAATCAATCAATGCGCGACAATTTTCACTACGGCAAGAATGAACACCTTTATTTGCCGAATTGACCGTAACGCCGCCTGTCGCGGGCCTGTAACGTAGACATCGCTTGATCTTTAATGGTATTGTTTAAGCTTGGCAAATATTGCTTCCGAGACACAAGCCGCATGCCCGTGCTAAGCGGTCCCGGCTTTGTGCGCAGCGCCCTTGATGGCGCCCCGAAACTGCTTTCCCATGACAATCCCATGCTCAAAAAAATGTTCGCCGCAGTGCTGATGACGCTTTCCACAGCGGCCATCGCCGTGCCCTTCGGTTCCCAGTCGATACTGGTAGTCGAAGATGGCACAGGCAAAGTCTTGCTTGAAAAAAATTCCAACGTGGTGGTGCCCATCGCCTCGCTCACCAAGCTCATGACGGCCATGGTCGTGCTCGACTCCAAGGCCAATATGCAAGATGAGATCAGCATCGACCGCGAAGATGTCGATACCTTGAAACATAGCACTTCGCGCCTGCCCGTGGGCGCCACCCTGAGCCGCCACGACGTGCTGCAACTGGCACTGATGTCATCCGACAACCGCGCCGCCGCCTCGCTGGCGCGCACCTTCCCCGGCGGCCCGACGGCATTTGCCGTCGCCGTCAACGCCAAGATCAAGGCTCTGGGCATGCGCCAGACCGTCATCGAAGAGCCGACGGGCTTGTCGCCGAACAACCAGTCGACGGCAGCAGACCTGGTCAAAATGGCCGTGGCCGCCTCGCGCTACCCGGAAATCAGCCGCATCACCACCGATTCGAAGGACGTGATCCAGATCAAGGGCCGCGACGTGGAATACCACAACACGAACCGCCTGGTGGGTGCCAAGGGTTGGGACATCGGCCTGTCGAAGACGGGCTACACGAATGAAGCGGGGCGTTGCCTGATCATGCGCATCAAGTCGGCCGGCAAGTTCGCCACCATGATCTTGCTCAATGCGCGCGCCAATTCCGTGCGCGCCATGGACGCCGTCAACATCCGCCGCATGCTGGCGGCCGAGAACGGCATCGACGAGCCAAAAGTGCTGCGCGCTTCGGCCAGCCGGCATAAAAAAGCGCCGGCAAAAGCATCGAAACGCCGCCGCGCAAAGTAACTATTTCGCTTGCCGGTTGGTCATCACCACGCCGGCTATCGTCACCGCACCGCCCACCAGCATCGACGCCAGCACCGGCTCGCCCAGGAGTCCTGCGGCCAGCACGATGCCGAACACGGGTACCAGGTTGTTGAAGACGGCCGTGCGCGACGGCCCCAGCGCTTTCACGCCCTCGTAATACCAGACAAAGCCGATCACCGTGCCAAACACGCCCAGGTAGCCGATGGCGGCCCACACTTGCCAGCCGAAGCTGTGCCACGGCACGCTCGGGAACTCCAGCACCGCCCCCACCAGCAGGAAAGCCAGGCCCCACATCGACGCATAGGTGGTGGCGGCAATCGGACTGAGTCCCTTCAGCGCCACCCGCCCAATCAGGGTGTAGGCAGCCCAGCTGGAAATGCCGCAGAACATGAACACTTCGCCCATGCCGATAGCGCTACCCGTGCCGTGCAGCACGGCGCTGATATCGCCACGCGTAATGACGATGGCCGTGCCGCAAAACGCCAGCATGATGCCGAGCCACTTGAAGGAGCCGAGCCGCTCGCGAAACAGCATGGCCGAGGCGAGCGCCGTGACGATAGGGTTCAAGGCCACGAACAGGGCCGTGCGCCCGGCCGGCATGCGCGACAAGGCCGCCAGGAAGCACAGGTTGTAAAGAAAAATGCCCGTCAGGCCCAGCGCCGCCGTCGTCACCAATTGCTTGCGGTCCAGGCGCGGCAAGCCCCCTTCCAGCTTCCACGCCAGTATGACCAGCAGCAGCACGGCCACGCCGAAGCGCCCGCTGGCGGCCGTCATGGGCGGCATTTGCTGCGCCAGCACGCGCCCCGCGATGAAGGTGCCGCCCCAGAACAGGGCGACGAAAATCAGTTTGATATACACCAGCGGCGATTGCACGGCAGGCAAGGCGGCTGGAGGCAGGGCGGAAGTGCGCATGGAAAGTCCTAGGATGTCGCTGCTGCAGCGGACGCTGCGCGTGCGGTATACTTATATATTAATACTAATATGAACTCATGAAATAATGAGTAAATACTCATACGCTAGGAAAACCACAGCATGACCTTCACGCAACTGGAAATTTTCACCCTGGTGGCCGAACTGCACGGCTTTTCCGCCGCCGCCGCACAACTGGGCATCAGCCAGTCGGCCGTCTCGCATGCCTTGAAGGCGCTGGAAAAGGAGATGGGCGTGGACCTCATCGTGCGCCACCAGGCCTCGGCCGAGTTGACGGAGGTGGGCCGCCAATTGCTGGTGCGTGCGCGCGAAATCCTCGGCTTGTCGGAAGCCATGCGCCAGGAAGCGGCCGACGTGCTGGGCCAACGCCAGGGCAGTTTGCGCATCGGCTCCTTCGGCCCTACTTCATCATTGAATCTGCTGCCGGCGATCACGGCGCAGTTCCGCCTGCGCTATCCCGGCATCACCCTGCGCATCGACGAAGGCGCCGACCATGAAGTGGTGCAGTGGATACGCGAGCGCCGCGTCGATGTCGGTTTCGTCGTGCTGCCAGACGAACGCTTCGATACGGCGCCGCTGGTGGAAGACCAGATGATGGCACTGGTGCCGCGCAGCCATGCGCTGGCGCAGTACCCGTCCATCACCTTGGCGCAACTGTGCGAAGGACCGTTCATCATGTCCGAGGCAGGCTGCGCCTGCCTGATCGAGCCCCTGTTCGCCAACGCGGGCCTGCAGCCACACGTGCCCTACCGCATCAGCCAGGTGATCACCATCCTCGACATGGTCAGCCGCGGCGACGGCCTGTCCATCGTCGCCGAACTGGCCTTGCCGCAGCGCCTGCGCGAACAGTATCCGGACTTGCTGGCCCTGCCCTTGCATCCGCCAGTGAGCCGCAAGGTGGGCCTGGCCGTGCGCGACCGGCGCCAAAACACGCCGGCCACCAACGCTTTTTTTGAGCTGGCCAGGCAGATGGCCCCGACCCTGGCGCCCCGGCGCGCCTGAACGCGACTTGGAAAGTAGCCACGCTGCGCGCCGTGCTGCAGGCGCTAATGAGCAAGGCCAGGCTGGCGCAGTCAATCAGACCATCAGTCCATCAGCCAATCAAGCCGCGCAGCCCGCTCGCGCGCTGCGTGCGGCGCAAGATGGCGTCGAACAGCACCGCCTGCGTGGGCGACACGAGGGTAAAGAAGTCGCGCGCGCGCGTGATGCCGGTGTACACCAGTTCGCGCGCCAGCATGGCGCCGCCTTCCTGTGGTAGCACCAGTACCGTGTGGCGAAATTCCGAGCCCTGCGACTTATGCACCGTCATGGCGAACGCCGTCTCCACATGGCGCAAGCGCGTGGCCAGCACGCTGCGCACGTTCTCACCCTCGAGGAAATACACGCGCAATGATCCAGAGCGCGCCGGATCGCGCAGCGTCAAGCCGATGTCGCCATTGAACACGCCCGTGCCGTAGTCGTTGCGGGTGACCATCACAGGACGGCCCACATACCATTCGCTGCGGCGTATCAAGCCTTCCTTTTCCAGCCGCAGTTCGATGGCCGTGTTCAGCCCCGCCACGCCCCACTCCCCCTCGCGCACGGCGCACAGGATGCGGAACGCTTCAAAAGCGTGCAGTACGGCGCGCACCCAGTCATCGTGCTGCGCATACGCTGCCTCACCGCCATTGAGCAGTTCCAGGTAGGGCTGGTAGCCGCCCGGCGCGTCCACCCGCCCACGCAAGGCCAGGCGCAGCACGTCTTCCTGCTGCGCCGGCACGCTCCACGCCAGTTGGCCGCCGCTGTCGCTGGCGAAGCAAGCCTTGGCAAGATCGGGTCTGCCGCCGTTCACAGCCTGCGCCAGTTCGCCGATCGGGCCACTGAAACGGTGGCTGTGGCGCAGCATCACCGTCTGCTGCGCCAGCGCGCCCGCCGCACCGGCAAAGTCAAGCGGAATGGCCACGCCGCTGGCCGCCTGCGCATACGCGATGGTGGCAGGCAGGTAGCCGCCCGCCTGCGCATCGTGGCACAAGTCGCCCAACACGGCGCCCGCTTCCACCGACGCCAGTTGGTCCTTGTCGCCCAGCAGTATCAAGATGGCCGTCGGCGGCAAGGCGTCGAGCACCGAGGCCATCATCTCCAGATGCACCATCGACGCTTCATCGACGATCAGCACATCGACGTCGAGCGGATTGCCCGCGTGATGGGCAAAAGCGCGTGTATCGGGCCGCGCACCGAGCAAACTGTGCAAAGTGCGCGCCGCGCCCATGCGGCGCGCCAGTTCCAGCAGGGGCAGCGCAGCGCCCACCTTCGCCGCCAGCCCTTCGAGCGCCTTGTCGATCGACTGTTTCAAGCGCGCCGCTGCCTTGCCCGTCGGCGCAGCGAGCGCGATGCGCAGCTGCTCGGGCTGCGCCGAGACGGCAAACAACAGCGTCAGCAAGCTCGCTACCGTATAGGTTTTCCCCGTGCCCGGGCCGCCCGTGATGATGGCCACCTTGCCGCGCAGGGCGATGGCGCACGCCACCTTTTGCCAGTCCGGGCCAGCATCGTGCGTCGGCTGGTCGAACACGATGTCGAGCCATAGGCGCACCTGCGCCAATGGCGCAGTGAGCAAATCGTGCGCGCGGGCGGCTATTTTCCCGCCCACCAGGGTCTCGTCGCGCCAGTAGCGGCGCAGGTACAGGCGTTCGCCATCGAGCACCAGCGGCTGGCGCAGATCGGCCGCGCCCACCTGCCACACCTGCGGCGCGCCGGCCAGCAGCGCGCGCCAGCCGTCAAGCGAGGTAGGCAGCGGGCCGCAAACGGCCAGCACGCCATGCCACAATTGCTCGCTCCAGCCCAGCAGTTGCGACGGCTCGCTGGCCAGCTCGAACAGCATCAGACAGCTATGCCCGCGCCCTTCCAGCTCGGACAGCACCACGCACGCCACGGCCACGGCGCGCGCATCGGGCGCATTTTCGTCCAGGCTGGCGATGAAGCGCGCGAAGGCGGCGCTCAGGCGGCGCAGATGGCCCGCCTCGGCCACGCCGTCGACGTGGGTAAGCAGGGCTTCGAGGGCCGGGTCAAGATTCATCGTGTTCCTCATGCATCATGCTATTTCCACTTCCTGTGACAATAATTGATCGAGTCCATCGAGCAGTTCCAACTGCGGTGCCAGCCAATAGCAGCCATGCGTATCCGCATTCGCGATGCCGCGCAGGAACAGGAAAATGGCGCCGCCCAAGTGCTCGGCCGGGTCGTAGGCGTCGCCGAGCCGGCTTTTCAGCAGCCGGTGCAGGGCCAGCATGTAGATCGCACCCTGGATATCGTAGCGATGCTGCGCCATGCCGGCCGCCAGCGCGGCGCTGTGGTAAGCGGCGTCGTTGACACCGAGCGCATTGGACTTGTAGTCGAGCACCCAGTAGCGCCCTTCGTGCTCAATGACCAGGTCAGCAAAGCCTTTCAGCATGCCGTGCAACTGGCGGCGCGGCAGCACGGGGCGCGGCGCATCATCGAGCAACAAACGCGTACACAGCTGATCGAGCGCACCGGTGGACAAATGCTCGCTGGGGAACCAGAACTCCATCTCGGACAGGGTGCTGCCCAACTGCGACAGCGAGGCGTCGAGCAGCGGCAACGGCGTGATGGCCACTTGCCTGAGCCAGGCGATGGCGTCTTCCTGGCGGTGGCCCCAGCCCGCCCGCTCGCAACGCGCAGCCAGGCGCGTGTTGAAGTGTGCGTCATTGACACAATCAAAGCCCTCGCCGCCCATCCACTCCAACTGCTCGTGCAGAAAATTACCAGGCACGGAACCACGCGGGAATCGGTGCCATGGCGCGTCGCCCGTCTGCAGCGGTGACACAGCTGCCACGCTGGGCCCTGCCCCATCTTCCAGCAAGGTCTCTTCCAGCGCCCGCTGCGGCACGTGCGCCGCTGACACGGCGCCGATCTGGCGCGTCAGCGACGTAAAGCTGCCCACCGACCAGTCGCGCTCAAACTCGCCCACGAACACGGGCGCGGGGCGCAACTCGGGGCGCCGCTCAATACGGTCAAGCACCGTGCAGGCATCGGGCTGCGCCAGCGTCATGGCAGCAATGGCATCGCAATCGCCGGCTACCTGCTGCCAGCGCAGCAGCAACTGCCCGCAGGGCAGCTTGTCGCCGCCCGTCAGCAGATAGCCGAGCGCCGATTCGTGCAAGGTATTCTCGCCCGCCTTGCGCGCCGCCTGGGCGGCCACCCCCAGCCACAAGAAGTGGCGCGCGCGCGTCAGCGCCACATACAGCAGGCGCAAGTCTTCCTCGATGCGCGCCTCTTCGACCGCAGCCATCGCCGCATCGGACAGCGACAGGTCGAGGCGGCGCTCGCCATTGTCCCCGGCATACTCGAAGAAGCTGCGGTTGCGCTTATCAACCTTGCGCGCCGTGACGGCGAATGGCAAATAGACCAGCGGGTATTCGAGGCCCTTGGATTTGTGCACCGTGATGACTTTGACCAGCTCTGCATCGCTTTCCAGGCGCAGCACGCGCTCGTCGCCACCCTCGCCTTCGCCGGCAATCTGCTCGGCCAGCCAGCGTATCAGCGCTTGCTCGCCATCGAGCTGGCGACTGGCCGATTGCAGCAGTTCGGCCAGGTGCAGCAGATTCGTCAAGCGCCGCTCGCCACCGGTCTGCTGCAGCAGCATGGCCGGCAATTGCAGTTCGTGGATGAAGCGGCGCAGCATGGCCAGCACGCCCTGGCGCTGCCAGATCAGGTGCAAGGCCTTGAGTTGCTCGACGCGGCGTTCCCATTCCAGTTCGTCGCTCGACAGGCACGCCAGCTGGCCCAGCGACAAGCCGATGGTGCGCGTGGCAAATGCGGCGCGCGCAAGGCCGCCGTCGAGGGGATTGGCCAGCGCCGCCAGCCAGCGCAACACATCTTGCGCTTCCTCGCTGTCGACGACGGAATCCTTGTCCGACAAGTAGACGCTGGCAACCCGGCGGCGCGCCAGCGCGCGGCGCACCGCCGCCGCTTCCTTGCGGTCGCGCACGAGCACGGCGATATCGGCCGGCTGCAGCCGCACGAAACCGTCCGGGCCATCGAAGCCGGCTTGCGCATCGCCGAGCATGGCGACGATGTGCTCGGCGCAATGCTGCGCAAAATACTCGCGGTAGCTGTCGCCGCGCAGCCCTTCATCGCTGGCGCAGGCGGCCAGTAGCGCAGGCAGCGGGCCGCTGGCGTTCAGCAGGTGCTCGGCGCGGCCCTTGGCCTCGACGGCCTCGAACGGCAGCGGGTTCTCGCCGTTCTTGCGGTAACGGAAGGCACCGAGCGGCACTTCGGCGCGCTCGGCATGCAAAAACAGCTGGTTGACGGCAGCCACCAGGGGCGCCGTCGAACGGTAGTTGGTGCCCAGCTGGTAATGGCGGCCGTTCGTTGCGCGCCGCGCCGCCAGATAGCTTTGGATGTCGGCGCCGCGAAAGCCGTAGATCGACTGCTTCGGGTCGCCGATCAGGAACAGCCCTTGCGCTCGATTATTCTCGGCAATGCGGTATAACAAATTGAAGATCTGATACTGTGCCGGCGCCGTATCCTGGAATTCATCGACCATGGCCAGCGGGTATTGGTCGACGATGCGCTGGCGCAGGGCCGCGCCATTCTCGCCAGCGAGCGCATCGTGCAAGCGCTGCAGCATGTCGGCAAAGCCGAACTGGCGCGACTGGCGCTTCAATTGATCCATGCGCCGCGCAATGGCCGCCGCCGCATGCAGGTGCAGCTTGTGCGCCAGCGGCGTGAGCGCTGCCAGGGCGCTCCCCAGCGCCTCGGTATGTTCGAAGCACTCGGGCACCTGCGCCGTGAAATTCTTGGCGAACGCATCCTCGATGCCGAACGGCGTCAAGCGTTCCCACGCCTTGGCCGTGATAGCCGGCTGCAGCAAGAGCGGGTCTTGCGCCCACTGGCGCAAGCCGTCGAACCACTTCGCCAGGTTCTCCGGCTTCATCTTGACGCCGTTAAAACACTTGGGACTGGCGGCGCGATGCTCGTTGATCCAGGCGGCCATCCGATCCACGCGCTCGACCCAGCCCGCCTTCAGGCTGGCCAGTTGCGCGGCCAGCGCCCGCTGTTCGCGCGCGATCAGCACAGATAAAGGCTCATCGTCCGCCATGCCCATGCTATCGGCACGGCGCGCCAGCTCGCGCGCGCCCTTCTTCAACGCGTCGACGTCGGGCCAGCAAGCGAGCAACACATCGAGCGCCTGCGGCGCCAGGGGATAGACTTGCTGACGCCAGTAATCGTGGGCCGCATCCTCGAACAGGGCTTGCTCGTCGCTGACCAATTCTTCATCGAACAGACTGCCGCTGTCGAACGCGTGCTCGCGCAACATGCGCTGGCACCAGGCATCGATAGTGAAGATGGCCGCTTCATCCATCGTCTCGGCGGCCAGCATCAGCCGGTGCGCGGCCTTTTGCCGTGCGCTCTCGTCAGGATAAGATTCCAGCAAGGCGTCGAGAAAGGGGTCGCTGGCGCCCGATTGCATGCCGACCTCATTGCGAAAATACGCGGCGGCCTCGATCAGGCGTTCGCGCACGCGGTTCGACAATTCGCGCGTGGCGGCGCGCGTAAATGTCATCACCAGAATGTCGGCTGGCAGCAGCGGACGCGTAAAACGGCTGTCGTCGTCGCCGTGCCCCCCGCCGTGACCAAGTACCAGGCGCAGGTACAGCGCGGCGATGGTCCAGGTTTTTCCCGTGCCGGCCGAGGCTTCTATCAGCCGCGAGCCGTGCAGCGGGAACGTCAGCGGATTGAGCAAATGGCTCGTCATGGTTCTTCTCCCGCGCCATCATTGGGCGCGCTGATCGGGTCAATCGTAATGTGTTGCTGCAGCCAGTCGGCCAGCGGGCCATACAGCTCGCGCGTGCAGTCTTCCCATGCTTCCTCGGCGGCCAGCGCGGAAAACTCGGGCCACAGGCGCGCCAGGCACAGTTCCTCGCGCTCGCCAGAGATGTCAAAGCCGCCGTCATACACGGCGCGCGGGTCGCCCTGCTGCACCAGCGCCAACCCCGTCTTGCACGCCGTGGGCAAGGGATGGTTCATGCCTTCGCGCCACAGCGCCAGCAAGGTGGCCAGCGCATCGCGCGATGCGGCCGGATCGAGTGGCGCCATGCTGACGATGGCGTCGCGCGCCACCAGGTAACCAGTGACGGGCAAACCCAGGGCAGCGGCGGCCAGCTGGCGCAGCCACATCAGCATCAGCTTGTCGCCGCGCGCCAGGCCGCTCTTGTCCGTCACCTTCGAGGAAATCTGCATCAGCCAGGCCGTCTCCTGGCCGTTGCTGCACAATTTGTCGAGCCAGTCGTCGATCTGCAGTTCGCCAAACGTCAAGTTGATGGCGCGCTTGTCGGCCGCCAGCGGGAACGAGGCGCGCAGCGACAGCCACGCGCTGCGCACGGGCACCAGCGCCTCGACCAGCTGCGCCTGCACCTGCTGGCCGATCAGGCCGATGGGCAGCACGCCTTCGCGCGCCAGCTTCTGCGCGCGCGCTTCCAGGCTGGCGCGCACCTCACCCGCAGCTTCGACGACGCCGCCATCATCTAACATGGTGTCTTCCAGCAAATAGCGCTCGAGCGCATTCAGGCCGAACGGTTCTTCATCCTCGCCCAGCATGGCCGCATCGGCAAAATACACGCTCAAGCGGCGGCGGAAAAAGTACTTGACGGGCTGGCGCAAAAAGCTGGCCAGCTCGCCCAGTTTCAAGCGCGTGCCGGGATCGAGTTCGTAGGGACCCAGCGGCAGCACGGCGGCCTGCGCATCCGCATCGGCCGCATCGGCATGCGCGACGCGCCATTCGCGCGCGTAGGTCAGCAAGCCATCGGCTTCGAAATAGCGGCGACTGAATGGCTGCAACGCGTGCTCGGTGGTGAGCGACGCCAGGTGCCGGTCCAGCGACCAGCCGGCGACCAGATAGTCGCGCAGCTGCGACACCAGCACCGACGGCGGCTGCTCGGAATTGTCGCGCACATTGCGCCCTACCCAGCTCACATAGAGTTTGTCGCGCGCGGCCAGCAAGGCTTCGAGCATCAGGTAGCGGTCATCGTCGCGGCGCGAGCGGTCGCCCGGGCGCGCCATGCCGGGCAGCGCCAGCAGGTCGAAATCAGCCTTTGGGGCGCGGCGCGGAAAATCGCCATCGTTCATGCCCAGCAGGCACACCACGCGAAATGGCACGGCGCGCATCGGCATCAGGGTGCAGAAGGTGACGCCGCCGGAGACGAATTGATGGTTCAGGGTCGGCTCGTCCAAGGCGCCCAGCCACGCCACGCGCAGCACCGACAGGGGCACCGGCTCGACAAAGCCCGCATGCTCGCAGGTTTCCAGCCAGCCCTGCAAGGCGCCTTCGAGCTGCGCCAGGGTCAGGCGGTCGCCCTCGTCGTCGGCGTCAAAAAAAGCCGCCAGCAGCGCGCGCGCCTGCACGCCCCACTCGGCTGGCGTGCAGGCGACGGACAGCATGCTGCGCCAGCGCAGCAGCGCCTCGACCAGCTGCGCCAGCGAGCCCGCCAGCGCCGCATCGAGGCCACCCACTTCCGCATACGGCTCGATGCCGCCAAAGCTGGCGCCACTGCCGCTGGCATAGCCGAGCAGCATGCGCCGCACGCCGAAGATCCATGCATTCTGTTCCCCTGCCGCGCCCAGCCCCAGGCCGGCGCGGTGCGTCTGATCCAGGCCCCAGCGCACGCCCGCGCCTTCGATCCAGGCGCCCAACGTGGCCAGGTCGTCCGGCTGCAGGCCAAAGCGGGTGGCCAGCGCAGGCACGTCGAGCAGGTCGCGCACTTCGCTCTGGCGGCAGCGCTGCTGCGGCAGCTGCAACAGCCACTCGAGTGCAACGAGCAGCGGGTTGACGCTGCGGTCCTTCACGTCGCCGATCTCGAACGGAATGAAACGCTCGTCATTGCGCCGGTACTGGCCGAAGACGGCGTGGATGGCGGCAGTAAAGGTGTCGATATCGGGCACCATCACCACCACGTCGCGCGGACGCAAGAGCGTTTCGGTGCTGTGCGCGAACATGGCCAGCAGCTGGTCGTGCAGCACTTCCACTTCGCGCTGCACGCTGTGCGCCACATGAAATTCGATCGATCGATCACCGGCCTCGGGCGGCGTCTGTTCGTGTTCCGCCAGCGGGCGCAGTTCGCGAATGGCCACCTGTACCTGCTGCAGCAGGGTCTCTCCCGTTTCCTCGCCAAACAGGTCGATGCGCAGGCTGTCATCGCGTCCCTCGGCTTGCGCGTGTTCGTCGAACTCGTCGAGCATGCGGATGAAGTCACGCCCTTGCCTGCCCCAGCTGGCCAGCAGCGGATGGCTGTGCGCATGCATTGCTTCGAGCGGCATTTGCGCCAAGTCGGTACCGTTGCGCTGCCGCTGGCGCTTGTTTTGCGCGCGCAGCAAGTCGCGCCCGTCGATGATGTCGCCCCAGTAAAACTGGCATGGGTTGGGGACGGCCAGCACCACCTGCGTATGGCGCGCCAGCGCAGCGAGCGCCTGCAAGGTTTGATATGGCAAGGCCGATACGCCAAACAGCACCACGCGGCGCGGCAGCTTGCCGGCAGGAGGCAGGCCGGCGGCGATCGCCGCCAGGAAGGCGTCGTGGATGTCGGCGCGGCCCGTGTCGCGCTCGAAGGCCTCGACATCGGCGGTCACGGCGCGCCACAGCTGCGCCTGCCAACGCTGGTCTTCCTTCAAGGCAATGGCTTCGCCGCGCGCCGTACGCAGCTCGTCGCGCCCCGCAGCCCAGTCGGACAGCCAGTCGGCGCGGTAGACTTGGTATTGGTCAAACAGGTCGGCCAGGCGCTCGGCCAGTTGCAGCCGGCGTTCGCTATCGCCATCGGCCAGGAAATAGCGTAGCGGCGCGAAGACGGGATCGGCCAGCAGCGACGGCAACAGGCGCATCAAACGCCAGCTCAGCGGCGACTTATCAAATGGCGACACGCGCGGCACCCGCTCGCGTCCCAACATGCCGCGGTAGCTTTCCCACAGCAGGCGCGCCGGCAGGGCGATGCGCGTGGCGGCGCACACACCCATCTCCTCGGCCAGGGCGATCTTCAGCCATTCGGCCACGCCGTTCGACTGCACCAGGAAGATATCCGTTTCCAGGGGCGCCAGCGGGTGCTGGCGCAGCCACTGGAAGACGGCGGCGCGCAGCTGTTCGAGCTGGTTGCCATGCAGTATGAGAAGGCCGGGCGTGACGGGAGTATGCATGCTGATCCGATGAGTTGCCGCGTCTGCGGCCGGGTAGCCACAGACGTCAAACGCCTATTATCGCCGCTGCCTGCGTCAAGGGGCGTCGCTGGCGATAAATTGGCGTGAAATTTGTTGCGCCACCTGCGCCAGCGCCGGCTCCAGCGCCGTCAGCAGGGCGCGCGCCTGCTGCAGGTCGCCGCCCGAGCGCAAGCCTTCGATCGACAGGCACAGGCTGGCAAAAGCATGGGCGCCCACGGCCAGCGCCGACGACCTGCTGCGGTGTCCCAGGTCGGCCAGGCGGCCCAGGTCTTCCAGCGCCATGGCCTGCTCCATTTCGGCGATGCCGTCGCGCGCCGTATCGAGAAACAGCTGAGTGTATTTGCGCATCTTCACTGCGTCATTGCTGAACGTCAGCGCCAGGGTGGCCAGGTCGAGGATGGCGGTGCCGTGCAATGCCGGCGAAGCGGCCGATGGCGGCGCCTTCGGTGCTGCTGCCAGCCAGTCGCCCGCGTGCGCGCGGCCCATGCTGCCCATGCTGCCGATGCCACCGCGCAGGCGGAACCATTTTGCCAACACGTGAAACAGCAGATTCGGGGCGATCGGCTTGGTCACGAATTCATCCATGCCCGCCGCCAGGCAGCGGGCACGGTCTTCGCTTCCCGCATTGGCTGTCATGGCGATCACCAGCAGGCCGCTGAGCTTGGGGTCGGCGCGGATGCGGCGCGTCGCCTCGAAGCCGTCCATCAGCGGCATCTGCACGTCCATCAGCACACAGTCGTAGCGCTGGTGGGCCAGCAATTCCAGTGCTTCGCGGCCATTGCAGGCGACGCAGACAGTGGCGCCGGCATCTTCCAGCAATTCGCAGCCCACCTGTTGGCTGAAGACGTTATCTTCCACCAGCAGGATCGATGCGCCGCGGATCACGCCCAATACGTCGGGCGCCACTTCGGCGCTGCGCTCATCGCCCGCTTGCGCGCTTTTCTCCAGGCGCGCCGTGAACCAGAAGGTGCTGCCCTGACCCGGCTCGCTGTACACCCCCACAGTGCCGCCCATCAGTTCAACGAGCTGCTTGCTGATGACCAGCCCCAGGCCGCTGCCGCCATACTTGCGCGTGGTCGAGGGGTCGGCCTGGTGGAAAGAGCGGAACAGTTGCGCCACCTCTTCCTGTTTCATGCCTATACCCCAGTCCTGCACCTCGAAGCGCAGCATGGCGTGGCTGCCGTGCTCTTCTGACTGGCGCACGCGCACGTAGATGCTGCCATTGTCGGAAAACTTGATGGCGTTGCTGGCCAGGTTCAACAAGACCTGCTCGAGTCGCAGCGGATCGCCACGCCAGCGCTGCGCCAGCTCGGGTGCGATATCGAACTGCAGCACCAAGCCCTTGACGACGGCCGCATCACCGAGCTGGCTGGCGATATTTTCCAGCAGCGTGTCGAGACGAAAGTCCAGCACTTCCAGTTCCAGCTTGCCCGCCTCGATCTTCGAAAAATCGAGGATGTCGTTGATCAGGCCCAGCAAATGCTGGCTTGAATGGAAGATTTTTTGCAGATAATCGCGCTGGCGCGCATCGGCCACCGATTTCAGCGCCAGATGCGCCATGCCGATGATGCTGTTCATCGGCGTGCGAATTTCATGGCTCATATTTGACAGGAAGTCGCTCTTGGCCTGGCTGGCAGCGTCGGCCTGTTCCTTCAGGCGGTGCAGTTCCGTCACGTCGGTGGACAGACCGATGAGGCCAGTCACGGGACCGGGCAAGCCCAGCGGTACCTTCACGCTCCACAACTGATGCACCTGGCCCTGCGCATCGACGAAGCGCTCTTCGCCGACGAACTTGACGCCACTGTCAAAAACCTGGCGCTCGGTCAACTGCGCAGCGGCGGCCGCATCGCCAAGCATCAACTCGTCATCCTGGCGGCCGAGCAACTGCTTCGCCGAGCGGCCCAGTATCTTTGCCGCGCGTGCATTCACATAGCGGTAGCGCAGGTCGGCATCCTTCATGTAGACATAGGCATCGACGCTATCGAGCACCGTATCGAGCAGGGTGCGCTGCGCCACCGCCGTGCGGCGCGAACGGTACAGGGTAAAGATGTAGCCATAAATGAGCAGCGTGCCGGCCACGCCGACGGCCAGCGCCAGCGACGGAAAATAGCGGTCAAAGCCGCTATACAGCTGCGCCTTGCGCACGCGAAAATGGGCTTTCCATACACCGCCCTGGTACAGCACGGGCAGCACCTGGTCGAAGTAATCGGCGTCGCTACCCGGTTGCGGTGGCGCCGCCGCCAGATCGCCGTCATCGTTGAACAGCAGGCGGTCCTGCGGCGTAATGCGCCATATGCCATCGGCAGGGCGCGCTTCGGCCGCGCTGTACAAGATCAGGTGCAACGGTTCCACAGTGCTGCGTTCGAGCGCGCTGTGCACCAGTTGCGCCACGCCGAAGCCGATGCCCACCGACCCCTGGTAGGCGGCGCGGCGCTCGGCCACGGTGCCTTGCGCCATGCCGTTGCGGTACACGGGCAGGCGCATGCCCAGGCCGACGTGGGCGGGCGGTCCCTTGATCATGATGACCTGCCCCGAGGCGCTCACTTCGCCACTGTCGCGCGACTGCTGCAGGGCTTTCGCCACCAGTGGGTTGGCGCCGATATCGACACCCATGCGTTCGGCCAGCAGCGGATCGGGTTCCAGGTAAGTCAGTACCGTGTAGTGCGGCCGCTCGCCGGGCGGACGGATGGTGAAATCGGGATAGCCGCGCGGCGCCAGGCTGGTGTCACGGCGCACATCGGCGACATAGGCTTCGCGCTGCGCCGACGTCAGCGCCACCGCGTAATTGACCGATTCGATGGCGGGAAACTGGTGCGCGACATCCAGGCCCGCCACGTAATCGTGGAACTGGCGGCGCGTCAGTTGCTCGCTGGTACGAAACAGCGCTTCCAGACCGCGCAGCAGATCGGCATAGCTTTTCACCCGCGTGGCCAGGCTATGCTGGGCGCCGTAGGTGATGTTATCGAAACGCTGTTCGGCATCGTCATTGACCGTGCGCGCCGCGCCCGCATACAAGGCGCCGCCCACCAGCAATGCCAGCAGCAGGCCACCTAGCCATATCCTCACGCATGCTGCCGCCCCGCCCTTGCTCAAATTGTGCATCGTCGATCGCTTATTCCGGTTCCTCAAGTACGGACGCGAACGCCCGCACGGTTAATAAGAGGATACTATCAAAGCTGTTGCACCTCCAATCGGCAGCGTAAATATAGCTGCGCAATCGGTCAGACTGTGCGATGAAAAACATCGAGGAGATTGACGATAGGCAGGGCAAAAGGCCATTCAATATTGAAACCAGCGGCATGGCCGACGACAGCGGCTGAGGATCGTCCACATGTCAAGGCAGGCCTCTGTGCAGCCAATGCCGCATCCGCGTGCAGACCATGCTCGACATTCGTGTCGAGGATAGCGATGCGCAAAGGCTGGGGATGGCGGTACATCATGCGCGCGATCTGCAATGACTAAACATTGAGCCATTGCAGTGGGCAAGCAGCGCAGCTGCCGGATTTACTTCAGCGTCGGCATGGCAAACTCGGCACCGGCGGCTGTCGATGCGGGCCAGCGCTGCGTGACAGCCTTCTGTTTCGTGTAGAAACGCACCGATTCCGGGCCATGCGCGTGGTGGTCGCCGAACAGGCTGCGCTTCCAGCCGCCGAAGCTGTGGAAAGCCATCGGCACGGGGATCGGTACATTCACGCCAACCATCCCCACCTGCACGCGGTGCGTGTATTCGCGCGCCGTGTTGCCGTCACGCGTATAAATGGCCGTGCCATTGCCGTATTCATGGGCGTTGACCAGCTCCAGCGCCGTCGTGAAATCGGGCACGCGCACGATGCACAGCACGGGGCCGAAGATTTCTTCCTTGTAGATCGTCATCTCCGGCGTGACGTGATCGAACAGGCTGCCACCAAGGAAAAAGCCGTTTTCATGGCCGGGCAAGACGAAACCGCGTCCGTCGGCCACCAGTGTGGCGCCTTCTTTCACGCCCGTGGCGATGTAGCCGGCAATCTTGTCCTTGTGCACTTGCGTCACCACGGGCCCCATTTCCGCAGACAAATCCATGCCTTGCGTGATTTTCAAGGCCGCGATGCGCGGCACCAGCGCTTCGACCAACTGGTCGGCCACATTGCCCACCGCCACGACGACAGAAATAGCCATGCAGCGCTCGCCTGCCGAACCGAAGGCGGCGCCCATCAGGGCATCGACCGTCTGCGCGATATCTGCGTCGGGCATGACGACCATGTGGTTTTTCGCGCCCCCGAGCGCTTGCACGCGCTTGCCCTGCGCGCAGCCGGTGGCGTAAATATACTCGGCGATCGGCGTGGAGCCGACAAAGCTGATGGCGCGCACGTCCCGGTGATGCAGCAAGCCATCGACCGCTTCCTTGTCGCCTTGCACCACGTTGAAGACGCCATCGGGCAAGCCCGCGTCCGTCAGCAGTTGCGCCAGCAGCAGGCTGGCCGAAGGGTCGCGCTCCGATGGTTTCAAGACAAAGGTGTTGCCGCATGCAATCGCCATCGGGAACATCCACATCGGCACCATCACGGGGAAGTTGAAGGGCGTGATGCCGACGCAGACACCGAGCGCCTGGCGGATGGACCAGGCGTCGATGCCACCGGCCACTTGTTGCGAATATTCGCCCTTCATCATTTGCGGAATGCCGCAGGCAAACTCCACCACTTCGATGCCGCGCGTCACCTCTCCTTTGGCATCCGTAAACACCTTGCCGTGCTCGGCTGTGATCAGCGCCGCCAATTGGTCGGCATGTTCTTCCAGCAACTCTTTGAACTTGAACATGACGCGCGCACGGCGCAGGGGCGAAGTTTGCGACCAGGCGGGAAAGGCCGCGTGGGCGGCGGCCACGGCCGCGTTCAGCTCGGCGGCAGTTGCCAGCGACACCTGGGCCGTGACCGCACCAGTGGCGGGATTGAAGACCTCGCTCGTGCGCTCGGAGCGCGAAGCCATCGGGTTGCCACCAATAAAGTGGTCTATCTTTTGCGTTGTCATCTTGACTCCCTATTATGTACTCTGCATCAGCCACGCATGGGCCGGATCGTTTTTAAAATGCCATACGCGTTTCGGACCGGCCATCACGTTCAGGTAATAGCCGTCATAGCCGTACGGCACGGTAACGGGGTGGTAACCGCGCGGCACCATCACCACGTCATGGTTTTCCACAGCCATGGCTTCATCGATGGAACGGTCATCCGTGTAGACCCTTTGATACGCAAAGCCCTGCTCCGGATTAAGGCGGTGGTAATACGTTTCCTCCAGCGAACTTTCCAGCGGCACATTGTCGCTGTCGTGCTTGTGCGGCGGATAGCTCGACGAATGGCCCGATGGCGTGATCACCTCGACGACCAGCAAGCCATCGGCCTCGGCCGTTTGCGGCAGGATGTCGCATACATAGCGGGTGTTGGCGCCCTTGCCGCGTACAGAGCGCGTCATGCTCGATGGTTCGATCAGCCGGGCCGGGCGGTGGGTCGTGGCCGGCGCGCTGCACAGGGCCACTTCGGCAGCGCTCACGGCCGTGATGCAGACCTGTGTTTCCAACGGGACGTACACGGCATACGGCGAGCGGTCTTCGAAGACGCTGGCACGATTGCCGATGGCTTCCCAGCGCTGTTCGCCCGCCTGCACAGTGAGCGTGCCGGTCAGCACGACGATGCACAGCTCACGCTTGCCCGTGTCCAGCTTCACGGCCTCGCCAGCGGCCAGACGGTGGGCGGCAAAGCCGACATGCGTCCAGCCGGCCGATGCGGGCGTGACCTCGACGATGATGGAGCCGGGCCTGGCCTTGAGCAACAGCGGGCTCATGCTGCCTCCCGGCCCAGGCGGGGAATCGCGTCGACGAGGTGCGCCAGGTAATCGTGGCCCATCTTGGCATACTGATAACTGGGTGCGACGGCCGGGTCTTGTTCTGCCTCCACCACCAGCCAACCCGCATAGCCGTGCAGATACAAACGCGTCAGGATCGCCGGAAAGTCGATGCAGCCGTCGCCAGGCACACTGAAAGCACCATTGATGACGGCTTGCAGGAAACTCCAGTGGCCATTGCGCGCCAGTTTCACCACATTCGGGCGCACATCCTTGCAATGCACGTGACAAATCCTGTCGATATGTTGATTCAAGACGACAAGCGCGTCGCCGCCGGCAAACGTGATATGGCCCGTATCAAACAGCAAGCCTACTTGCGGCCCCGTCAAGGCCATCAGTTGATCCACGTCGGCAGGCGTTTCCACATAGGCGCCCATGTGATGGTGATACGCCAGACGCACGCCGTGCGCCAGCAAGTGGGCGGCAAAGGCCGTCAATTTGTCCGCATAAGCCTGCCATTGCCGCTGATTCTGGAAACGCGGGCGTTTGTACAGCGGGCGCGCTTCGCCCTGAATGGCGTCGGCCACTTCGCCATACACCATGACAGTGGCGCCGCTGTCGGCAAGCAGGCGTAAATGCGGGCCAACAGCGGCGATCTCTTCTTCGACGCTGCGCTGCGCCAGGCGACCCGAATACCAGCCGGAAACGCAGGCCAGATTATATTTTCCCAGCACGGCGTTCAAGGTCGGCGCATCTTTCGGAAACTTGTTACCCAGCTCAAAACCCACATAGCCGATCTCGGCGCCCTCCTTCAGCGCTGTCTCCAAGGGCGTTTCGCCACCCAGGCTAGGCAAATCGTCGTTCATCCACGAGATCGGATTGATGCCGATCCTGACATTCCATGTCTTCATTTTTTTTGTCCTTGGCAATCAGTTTCATAACGTGCGCGCGCAAGCTGCACGCCGGGCTGGGTGGACACTTCGGGCACGGCCACTTGCCACCAGCAACCGCCTTCTTGCGTCGTGCGCGTGGCGTCCGTATCGATGCAGATCAGGTAGGTGCGCACAGCTGCGCGGGCCCGCAGCATCGCTTGCTCCAGCTCGGCGATACTAGCCACATGTTCGCTCAGCGCGCCCAGCGAACGCGCATGCAGGGCGAAGTCGACCACGGGTGCGCTATCGGGCAACATATTGTTGAACGAGGCATTGCCGCAGGCCTGTTGCAGGCGGTTGATGCAGCCGTAGCCACGGTTGTCGAGCACAACAATAATCAGTTTTTTGTCCAGCATGACGGAGGTGGCAATTTCCGAATTCATCATCAGGTAACTGCCATCGCCCAGCATGACGATCACCTCGGCAGCCGGTTTCGCCATCTTCACGCCGAGGCCGCCGGCGATTTCATAGCCCATGCATGAATAGCCGTATTCCATATGGTAGCCACCGGGCGTGCTGGTACGCCACAGTTTATGCAGTTCGGCCGGCAAGGTGCCTGCCGCGCAGACGACGATGTCGCCGCTGGCGGAGTGCTGAGATGAACGCTGCACGGCGCCGATGACTTCGCCGTCATACGGCAAGCCGGCCCCCTCGAGCGGGCGCGTGATGCAAGTTACTGTCTCGCGCCACGCCTGCCCTGCCTGCTGCGCCCGGTCCAGCCAGTGCCCTGCGCTGTTCCAGCTACCCAGCAGCGGCGACAGTGCCTGTAAGCCAAGTGTCGCGTCCGCCTGCAAGCCCAGGCCACGGCGTTTCAAGGCATCAAAACTGTTGACGTTTAGGCTCAGCAATTGCGCCTGCGCAAACAGCGAGTTCGACCCCGTCGTAAAGTCCTGCAGGCGCGTGCCGATGGCCAGCACCACGTCCGCGTCTGCCGCCAGGCTGTTGGCGGCAGGCGACCCTGTCACGCCGATGGCGCCCAGTTGCAGCCGATGATCCCACGGCAAGGCACTCTTGCCCGCCTGGGTTTCCGCCACGGGGATGCCGTGTCGTTCGGCAAATGCCTGCAAGGCGGCGCTGGCCTTGCCGTACAACACGCCGCCGCCAGCGACGATCAGCGGCTGTTTCGCATTTTTCAACAACTGGGCCGCGTCTTCCAATTCCTGCTCTACGGGCGGCACGGCGCGAAAACGCACGATGCGCGGCGCGAAAAAGTCGGCCGGATAGTCATATGCCATCGTTTGCACGTCTTGCGGCAAAGACAAAGTCACGGGACCGCAGGCGGCCGCGTCAGTCAAGGCGGCAATGGCGCGTGGCAAGGCCGTCAGCAACTGCTCCGGGTAGACGATGCGGTCGAAATAGCGCGACAGCGGCTTGAACGCATCATTGACCGAGACGCTGCCATCGGTGCCATCTTCCAGTTGCTGCAACACCGGGTCCGGCGCGCGCGAGACGAACACGTCGCCCGGCAACAGCAGCACGGGCAAGCGATTAACGTGCGCCAGCGCGGCGGCCGTCAGCAAGTTCGTCGCGCCCGGACCGATGGAACTGGTGACGGCCATCATGCGCCGGCGCATGTGGGCTTTCGCATAGGCAATAGCCGAGTGCGCCATCGCCTGTTCGTTGTGCGCACGGTAGGTGGGAAAGCTGTCGCGATACTGGTACAGCGCTTCACCCAGGCCTGCCACGTTGCCGTGACCAAAGATGGCAAAAGCGCCGCCGAACAGGGGCGCGCCATCCTCGGTGCGCAATACCGACAGATAGCGCACCAGCGCCTGCGCCATGGTCAACCGAATAGTGGCGCTCATGGCGCACGCTCCAGGCCCTTGCGTGAGCCTTGCCATAAGCTAATGAGAAGCTCGAAGTTGGCACGCACTGCGGCGATCAGGCCCGCGTCGTCGAGCTCTCCGGCCAGCCAGTGGCGGCTCGGTTCCTGGAAGATCGTGCGGCCCACCATGAAACCGCGGCAGGTGGTGCTGGCACTGGCTTGTTCAAAACTGGCGGCAAGTTTTTCGATCGGAGCATTCAAGCCCAGCAGGACGACGCCACGACAATATGGATCGCGCTCGTGCACCAGGGCATCGATGGCTTGCCATTGCGCAGCCGACATGCTTTCCAGCTTCCACCATTCCGGATAGACACCCAGGTTGTACAGGCGCTTGACGGCGCGCAAGACGGTATCGTCGTTGTGCGCCAAGGCATGCGATGGTATGACTTCCAGCAACAGTTCGTGACCGCTCAATTGCGCCGCGTCATACAGGGCCTTGATCTGCGCTTCCTGTTCCAGTCGGTTTTCCACGGCATCGTCCGGGTGCAGCTGCACCAGGCATTTGATCACATGCTCCTTGGGCCAGCTGAGCAAGTGCGAACCGATGGAGCGGCCCCAGTCAAATTGCAGCGGGTTCGAGCCCGGCAATTCCACCGGACGGCCTATCCACCAGCCGCGTCCCGTCGCATCGTTGAGCGCATCGACGCCATAGCGGCCATCGATCAGCACGCCCGTCTTGCCGGACAACTGCAATGCCGTTTGCGTTTGCGCCACGGCTTGCACCATCAATTGTTTCAAGGCCGAGATGCGCGCTTCGGATGCCCCCGTTTGTTGCGCCAGCTCGAAAAATTGCGTACGGTGGTCAAACGCAAACACGCACAATTGATCCCATTGCTGGCGCGCCACCGTCGTGCGATGCAAGCGCGACAAGGTAGCGTCCTGGTCCGGCTGCGTGAGTTGTGCCGCATTGGCCAGGAAATAGTCGAGTTCTACCGGCGACGGCATGGCCGGCGCGCAACCGTGGCGCGATACGACCAGGGCGCCGCAGCCATTGGCATAGCGGCAGCACGCTGCATAATCCTCGCCGCGCAGCCAGCCCTTCAAGAAGCCGGAGAGGAAAGCGTCGCCCGCGCCCAGCACGTTCAGCACGTCCACGCGCACGCCACGGTAGTTATATGCCGCATCCAGGCTTTGCGGTACCACGCTGTCGATGACGGCGCTGCCCAGCGGACCGCGCTTGACGACCAGCGTGGCCAGGGTGGCGGCGCGCACGGCGCGCAGCGACGCCATGATGTCGGCGCCACCGCCGGCGATCATGAATTCCTCTTCCGTACCGACGATCAGGTCGAACTGCGGCAAGATCGCCTGCAGGTGGCCGGTCACGCCGTCGTTCGAGACGAAACGCGTTTCGCCATCAGCCTTGCCGGAGAGTCCCCACAGCACGGGCCGGTAATCGATGTCGAGCACGGTGCGCACATTATTGGCGCGGGCCAGCTTGAGTGCCTGCGTGCTGACGGCGTGCATGGCACTGCTGGAAAAATGCGTGCCGGTGATCAGGAGCGCTTTGCTGGAGGCAATGAAGGCCACATCCACCGAGGACGCTTCGATAGCCATGTCGGCGCAATTTTCCCGGTAAAAAATCAGCGGGAAAGTGTTTTTATCCTTGATGCCCAGCATGACGAGGGCCGTCAGGCGGTCGCGGTCTATGCCCACATGACTGACGTCGCAGCCCTCTTTCGACAAGGTATCGGTGAGAAAACGCCCCATGTGATCGTCGCCCACTTTCGACAGCATGGCAGACTTCAAGCCCAGGCGCGCCGTGCCGAAGGCGATGTTCGCCGATGAGCCGCCCAAGTACTTGGCGAAACTCGTCGCGTCTTCCAGCGCGCTGCCGATCTGCTGCGCGTATAGGTCTACCGCCAGGCGGCCCAGGCAAATCACGTCCAGGGCGCGGCCCTGGGCAAATTGTGTCGGGTTATTCATGCTTATCCTTAAATCGTGACACCGTCGAGTTCAGCCATCAGCGTTTGCATTTCCGCACCGCCCGCCATCATGTCGAGTACTTCATCCTTGGAAACGGTTTCCTTAGTGTAAGTACCGAGCGACTTGCCCCGGTTCAAGAGGGTGAACGAGTCGCCCACGGGATAGGCATGGTGCACATTATGGGTAATAAAAATCACGGACAAGCCCCGCTCGCGCGCCTTATAAATCAGCTTGAGCACATTGAACGACTGTTTCACGCCCAGCGCGGCCGTCGGCTCGTCGAGGATCAACACGCGCGCGCCGAAGTGGATGGCGCGGGCAATGGCCAGGCATTGCCGCTCGCCGCCCGACATGGTGCCGACGGCCTGGTGCGGGTCGCGCACCATGATGCCCATCTCGGCCAGCTTGTCGCGCGCCGTGGTGGCCGCGTATTCCATATCCATCACGGGCAGCACGCCAAACATTTTCTTGATCGGTTCGCGGCCCATGAAGAAGTTGCGCGCCACGGACAGCAAGGGCACCAGCGCCAGGTCCTGATACACGGTGGCCACGCCCAGGTCGAGCGCCTCTTTCGGCGAATTGAAGCTGACGCTCTTGCCGTCGACCAGATAGTCGCCACTGCTTGGCCGGTGCACGCCGGCCAGGGTCTTGATCAGGGTCGACTTGCCGGCGCCGTTGTCGCCCAGCAGGCAATGCACTTCGCCCGGCTTCAAACGCAGGGTGACGTTTTGCAAGGCGATGACGGCGCCGAAACGTTTGCTGATATTTTCCAGCGCAAGGATGTATGGGCTCATGGCTTATCTCGCTTCCGTGACACGCGCACGGACAAAGTTATTGAACAGTACCGCGATCAGCAGCATGACGCCGAGGAAGACGCGGAACCAGTCCGAATTGATATTGGTATAAGTAATGCCGATCTGTACTACGCCAAAGATCAGTGCGCCGAAACAGGCACCGACGACGGAACCATAGCCGCCCGTCAGCAAGGCGCCGCCGATGACGGCCGCGATGATGGCTTCGAATTCCTTTTGCATGCCGCGGTCGGCGGCGGCCGATCCCACATCAAATACTTGTAGCGTGGCAAACAAACAGGCGCAGAAAGCGGTGAAGACAAACAGCGATACCTTGATGGTTTTGACCGGCACGCCGACATTCTTGGCGGCGTTGGCATCACCGCCGACGGCGAAGATCCAGTTGCCGATACGGGTGCGGGCCAGGATGAAGCCCGACACCAGCGCCAGGCCGACCCACCAGACGATGACCTTGGGGATGCCCTTGACCAGCGGTGCGCCATTGTCGAGCGCCGTGATCCAGCCCGCCTTGGCCATCGAGGCGAACAAGGAGGTCCCCACTTCGCCCTGAAACAGGGCCACGGCCAGCCAGTCGTCGGCGGCCAGCGCGCCTATGCCGCTGACGATGGTGCGGTTGGCAAACATGATGGACAGCGCCAGGGTCAGGCCGCGCAGGATGAACAGGAAGGCCAGGGTGACGATAAACGAAGGCAAGCGCGTCTTGATGACCAGGTAACCGTTGAGCCAGCCCAGCGCCATCGACCCGGCAAAGGCGAACACGATGGCAGCCCACACGGGCCAGTGGAAATAGACGGAAGGGATGGCGATCATCATGCCGGCAAAGCCGATCATGGAACCGATCGATAGGTCGAATTCGCCGGCGATCATCAAGACGCAGGCGCCGATGGCGATGATGCCCAGATAGGCTGCCACTTGCGCCCAGTTGATGACGCCGTCGAGGTTGAACATGCCGGAGTCGCCAGCCGTCAGGATAAAGAAAGCGAACACCAGGATGGCGCCCGAGATCGAGGCGAATTCCGGGCGGCTGAACAGCCGCTTGAACCAGCTGACCTGCCCCACGCGCTCATCAAAGTGCTGCTTTTGCGGCGACATGCCAAAGGCAGCCATGCCACCGTGTTCCACGCTTAATTTCACGCTACTCATACTATGTCTCCCTTGTTTTATAGCAACCTGCCTGCCTCGACAGCAATTCCCGGGCGGCAGGGCCCGCGCGCCGGCAAGCAATGCCTGCGCGCGGGGACAACGACTAAGGTATTGATGGAATTGAAAAGCGGGGGCTTAACGGAATTGGCCGGCGTATTTCTCTACCTTGCCGATATTGTCCTTGGTGACGTAACCAGGACCGGAACCGATATGGCGCGGGCCATACGATGGTGCCAGGCCATACTCTGCCAGGCGCGCCTTGAACTTGGCGTTATTGATCAGCTTTTCGCGTACCTTGGCCAAGTCCGTGGTCTTGTCCTGATGCATGATGGCCAGCACGGCAACGGGGATGTAGCCCTGCAGGTAGGGTTGCTGGTCGATGGCGAACTGGATGCTGCCATCCTTGATGCCTTTCGAAATTTCATCGGACAGGTCGAATGTGGCGAACCACATCTTGCCCTTCAAGCCCATTTTTTCCAGCGCCTTGAGCGAGGCATGGGCAGAAGTGGGGCCCAGCGCCAGCACGGCCTGAGTTTTCGGGTTGTTGCGCAGGTAGGCGCTCAACTTGCTTTCGATGGTGGTGGGATCTTCGCCCGCATCGAGGGTAGCGGCCTTGAAATCGACGCCGATGGCTTCGGCAAAGCCGCGGCAACGCTCGAACGACGATGGATTGGTCGCGTAGTGATTGACGCAGACGAAAGATTTGATGCCGGCCGCCTTGGCTTTTTCGCCAGCGCCCTTGCCTGCCTCGTATTCAGGCTGGCCCACGTGCATCACGGCGCCCAACTGCTCGCTTTGTGCCAGGGTACCGGAATTGATCGTGACAACCGCAATCTTCTTGGCAGCAACGAGGCCCAGCGGTTTTTGCAGCACGCTGAAGTCGGCGATGCTGACGATCACGCCGTCGTAGTTGCGCGCTGCCGATTGCTCGACCAGGCGCGCCATGTCGGCCAGGTCGCCGTTCGGTGGGTTGCGGTAATCGACAGTGACGTTGAAGTCTTCGCCTGCTTGCTTGACGGAATTTTTGATCGTATTCCACCAGGAATCGGAATCAGGCGCATGGCTGATGAGCACGAATTTCTCGCCTGCCGCGTGGCTGGCGCTCATGCCCAGACCCAGTCCCAGGCCAAGACCGAGCATGGCCAGGCTCTTCAGAAATCGCGTACGCTTATTGCTTTGCATGAATGTCTCCTTGAAGGATTAATTTTTATAGTTGCCAGCTTTTGTCGCGTGTCAGCGGGGAGCTGGAAAAGCGGCAAGCCCCGATGCACTGCGCACAGCTTAGGCCACAAAAAAGACAAATGCAATAAAATTTTCAATATATACATAAATAGAAAATCATTTCTATTTTTACGATTCAATCCTATAATTCTCGCCAGAACCAGCCGTAGCGCAACTTGATACAGCGTCGCGGCCCAGCAAGCATACGGAGGAAAAAAACATGGCATCTACCGCCCCCATCGAACAACTGATGCAGCACATTGCAGCCGAGTACGACAATCTGTCGCGCCAGTTGAAAGTCATCGCCCAATACATCGAAAAGCACCGCGCCAGTTTGATGCTCGAGCGCATCAGCGACATCGCTAACGCCTGCGACGTGCAGCCGTCCGCCATCGTGCGCTTTGCGCAGCGCTTCGGCTACAGCGGCTTTTCCGAAATGCAAGACGTCTTCCGCCAGGCTTATACGGATCAGGCCGGCGCCACGCCCGACTACCAGCAGCGCATCCGCAAACTCATTTCCACGCGCGACGCCCCACTCAGCGCTGGCGACCTGACGCGCGAATTCGTCGGCGCCAGCCGTGCCGGCCTCGACGACCTGGCCACCAGCCTGGACGACGCGCAGCTGGAAGCGGCCGTCAACCTGCTGCTCAAGGCTGAAAATATTTATGTGATCGGTGTGCGCCGGTCGTTTCCGATCGCCTCCTACATCGCCTACGCGCTCGAACACACGGACAAGCGTGTGCACTTGATTAGCGGACTGGGCGGCATGCACCGCGAACAGATGCGTAGCGTGCGGGCATGCGATGTGGCGATCGCCATCAGTTTCTCGCCTTACGGCAAGGAAACCCAGCAGTGCATCAAGGCGGCGCAAGACAAGGGCGCCAAGGTACTGGTCATTAGCGACAGCAAGCTCGCGCCGCTCGCGCGGGCCGCCGACGCGCTGTTGACCGTTACCGAGGGCAGCGCCTTCGCCTTCCGCTCGCTCACCAGCACCATCTGCCTGTGCCAGGCGCTGTTCATCGCGCTGGCATACAAATTAGAGCTCGACATCGAAGAAATCCACACCCCAGGAGAACATGATGATTGAAGTAGCGTTGTTCGGCGCCGGACGCATCGGCAAAATCCACGCGGCCAACCTGGCTGCACAAGCCGGCGTGCAGTTCAAGTACGTCGTCGACGTCAACGCGGAAGCGGCCGCCGCGCTGGCCCGCCTGCATGGCGGCAGCAGCGCCAGCGTGGAAACGGCGCTGGCCGACCCGGCCATCAAGGCCGTCGTCATCGCCTCCAGCACGGACACGCACGCGGACCTGATACTGCGCTCGGCCGCCGCCGGCAAGGCCATCTTTTGCGAAAAGCCGGTCGACCTGAGTATCGAGCGGGCGCGCGCCTGCGCCGCCGCCGTCCAGGAAGCGAAGGTCATCTGCATGCTGGGTTTCCAGCGCCGCTATGATCCCACTTTCAATGCCGTCAAAACGCGTCTTGACGCGGGCGAAATCGGCACACCGGAGCTGCTGGTCGTGACCAGCCGCGATCCGGGCCCGCCGCCGGTCAGCTACATCAACGTTTCGGGCGGCATCTTCAAAGATATGCTGATCCACGATTTCGACATCTTCCGCTGGATACTCGACGATGAAGCCGTCAGCGTACACGCCACGGGCAGCTGCCTGGTCGACCCGGCCATCGGCGCGGCGGGTGATCTGGACACGGCCGTCGTCACCCTGCGCACGGCGAAAGGACGCTTGTGCCAGATCAATGCCTCGCGCCGCGCTGCCTACGGTTACGACCAGCGCTTCGAAGTGCTGGGCAGTGCCGGCATGCTGCAGGCGGGCAACCACAAGCCGACGGAAGTGACGGCCTATGGCGCCGTCAACGTCAGCGTGGACAAGCCGGAAGACTTTTTCCTGGAACGCTACCGCGTGGCCTACGCACAGGAAATGGCGCACTTCTTTGACGCTCTCAGCCACGGCACGCCGCTGCGCACCACCGTCCACGATGGCTTGCAGGCCTTGGCCCTGGCCGAGGCGGCAACGCTGTCGTGGCGCGAACAGCGCGTGGTCAATCTATAAACCAATAATAAAAATATCTGGAGACAGCATGTCATCGGCAACATTAAAAATCGGCATCGTCGGCCTGGGCCGGCTGGGCCAGCGCCATGCCATCAACCTGGCGCAGCGCGTGCCCAACGCCGCAGTGGTGGCCGCCTGCAGCCCCGTGCCGGAGGAACTGGACTGGGCCGCCAGCACGCTAGGCATCACCAGCGGCTATGCCCACTACGACGCCCTGCTGGCCCATCCGGGCCTCGATGCCGTCTTCCTCGTCACGCCCACCTCGCTGCATGCGCAACAGATCATCGCCGCCCTGCGCGCCGGCAAGCACGTATTTTGCGAAAAACCGCTGTCGCTGAACCTGGCCGACTGCCTGCAGGTGGAAGCGGAAGCGGCGCGCCACCCGCAGCTGACCGTCATGATCGGCTTCGTGCGGCGTTTCGATGCCAGCTACCATGACGCGCAGCAAAAGATCGCCCAAGGCTTGATCGGCAAACCATATCTGGTGCGTTCGCAAACCTGCGACCAGAACGACCCCAGCGGCGCCTTCATGCGTTTCGCCCCCACCAGCGGCGGCATTTTCCTCGATTGCAGCGTGCACGATATCGACCTGGCGCGCTGGCTGCTGGGCAATCCCGTTCCCAGGCGCGTGTACGCGAGCGGCACGAATGCCATTCACACAGGCTTGCAGGCGTACGGCGACGTGGATAACGGTCTGGCGACGGTCGAGTTTGCCGATGGCAGCATGGCCAGCTTCATGGCTTCGCGCACCATGGCGCACGGCCATGAAACCCTGACGGAAGTGTTCGGCACGGGCGGACGCCTGGCCGTGGGCAGCCATGCGCGCCTGAACCGCGTGGAAATCTCGGATGCGCATGGCGTACGCAATGAATGCACGCCAGACTTCTATGCCCGCTTCGCCGACGCTTTCCTGATCGAGGCGCAGGCATTTACCGATGCGGCGCTGGGCCGGCGCACCTTGTCATTGAGCTTGCATGACGCGACGCAAGCGACGCGCATCGGCATGGCCATGACGCAAGCGATGCGCGAAGCGCGGCCCGTGGAGCTGTAAGCGGTCAGAGGAAACAGGCAGCCGGCGCGCGTAACGCCTGCCTGGCTTCCCCTGCCGGGCGCAACCCCATGGCCGCTGCCTCATTGACAGTGGGATGATGTCGCGTGCACCTGCTGCCACGATGCGACGATGCAAACGACAACGGCCCGCCTGTCAGCTGACAAGCGGGCCGCTTTTTCTATGGCAGCGATGGCTTAGGCGATGCGTTCGCCATTGGCTGGATCAAACAGGGCAGCTTTCGACAGGTTGAACGACAGCTGCATGGTCTGCCCCGGCAGTACCGCTTCGCGCGGATGCGTGCGACAAGTCACGGCAGCACCGTTCAAGCGCGTCGTCAGCAGGGTATCGGGGCCGGTCGGCTCGACCAGGTCGATCAGGCAGCCCAGTTCCTGGCCCACGTCGCCATGCGCGCTGCTCATGTCCGTGATCTGTTCCGGGCGCACGCCCAGGATCACGTCGCGGCCCGCATAGCTGCGCAGCTTGTCGGCGGCAAATGGCAAGGCCAGGCGCATGCTCTTGCCGGCGTTCTCGATGGCGACAAACACTGCGTTGCCTTCGATGACAGGCTTGACGGTGACGAAATTCATCGACGGCGAGCCGATGAAGCCGGCGACGAACAGATTGGCCGGATTATCGTAGATTTCCTGCGGCGTACCCAATTGCTGCACCACACCGTCTTTCATGACGGCGATCAGGTCGCCCATGGTCATCGCTTCGATCTGGTCGTGCGTGACGTAGACGATGGTGGCCTTCAGGCGCTGGTGCAGCAGCTTGATCTCGGCGCGCATTTCCACGCGCAGCTTGGCGTCCAGGTTCGACAGCGGTTCGTCGAACAGGAACAGCGAAGGCTTGCGCGAGATGGCGCGGCCCATGGCCACGCGCTGACGCTGGCCACCCGACAGCTGCGCCGGGCGGCGGTCCAGCAAGTGCGTGATTTGCAGCGTTTCGGCGACGCGCGAGACGATTTCTTCCTGCTCCGCCTTCGGCACTTTTTTCACGTTCAGGCCAAACGCGATGTTTTCGCGCACCGTCATCGACGGGTACAGGGCGTAGGACTGGAACACCATGGCGATGTCGCGGTCCTTGGGCGGCAGGTCGTTGACCACCTTGCCGTCGATGAGGATTTCGCCCGAGGTGACGCTTTCCAGGCCGGCTACCATATTGAGCAAGGTCGATTTTCCGGAGCCGGAGCCGCCGACGAGGATCAGGAACTGACCATCCTTGATGTCGATGTCGATGCCCTTGAGCACTTCGACGCCATTCGTGTAGACCTTGCGGATGCTGCGTATCGATAAACTGGACATATTCTTTCCTTAACCTTTGACTGCGCCTGCGGTCAGACCGCGCACAAAATAACGACCTGCGACCAGATAGACCAGCAGGGTCGGCAGTGCGGCAATCACCGCCGCTGCCATGTTGACGTTGTATTCCTTCACGCCCGTGGACGTGTTGACCAGGTTGTTCAAGCCTACCGTGATCGGCTGCGAATCGCCGCTGGCGAAGACGATGCCGAACAGGAAGTCATTCCAGATCTGCGTAAACTGCCAGATGATGCAGACGACAAAAATCGGGCCCGAAATCGGCAGCACGATCTTGCGGAAGATCAGGAAGAAGCCGGCGCCGTCGATACGCGCTGCCTTGATCAGTTCTTCCGGCACGCCAATATAGTAGTTGCGGAAGAACAGGGTGGTGAAGGCCGTGCCGTACACCACGTGCACGAAGACCAGGCCGCTGGTGGTATTGGCCAGGCCAAATTCGCCCAGCAGGCGCGCCATCGGCAAAATCACTACCTGGAAGGGAATGAAGCAGCCCACCAGCAAGGCGGCGAAGACGATTTCCGAACCGCGGAAGCGCCAGTGCGCGAACACATAGCCGTTGAAGGCGCCCAGGAAGGTTGAAATCAACACGGCGGGAATCACCATCTTGATCGAATTCCAGAAGAACGGCTGCATGCCCTCGCAGGTGACGCCGGTACAGGCCGAAGACCAGGCCTTGGACCAGGAGTCGAACTGCCACACGTGCGGCAATGCCAGCAGGTTGCCGCTGCGGATTTCGTCGAGCGACTTGAACGACGTCGACAGGGTCACGTACAGGGGCACGATGTAATATACCGCGAACAGCAGCAGCAGCAGGTATAACACCACCCGACCCAGGGTGAGTTTATGGTTACTTGTAGGAGTGTGTGTCATCTCATCGCCTTTGCGCTGCGAGTTTCCAGGTACATCAGCGGCACGAGCACGGCCACGATGGTGGCCAGCATCATCATGGCCGATGCCGAGCCCAGGCCCAGCTGGCCACGGGTGAAGGAAAACTGGTACATGAAGATCGCTGGCACGGACGACGAATTGCCAGGTCCGCCAGCTGTCAATGCGATGACCAGGTCGAAACTCTTGATGGCGATATGCGCCAGGATCAGCAGCACGCTGAAGAACACGGGCCGCATGGCAGGAATCACGATGCGCCAGTAGATCGTCGGCAAGGACGCGCCATCGACTTGCGCCGCCTTGATGATTTCATCATCGATGCCGCGCAAGCCCGCCAGGAACAGGGCCATGACAAAGCCCGACGATTGCCATACGCCGGCGATCACCACCGTGTAGATGGCCATGTCGGAGTTCACCAGCCAGTCGAAGGTAAACGAGGTCCAGCCCCAGTCGTGCATGACCTTTTCCAGGCCAAGGCTGGGATTGAGCATCCATTTCCAGGCCGTGCCGGTGACGATGAAAGAGAGCGCCATCGGATACAGGTAAATGGCGCGCAGCGCGCCTTCGGCGCGGATTTTCTGGTCCAGCAGGATCGCCAGGAACAGGCCGATGGCGATACTGCATCCGATGAACAGGACACCAAAGATGCCAAGGTTCTTGAGCGAGGTCCACCAGCGCTCATTGTCGAACAGCTCAACGTATTGCACCAGGCCGGCGAACTCGTAGTTCGGCATCAGCCGCGATTCGGTCAGCGACAGCCAACCGGTCAAAAAGATAAAACCATAGACAAATACCAAGCTGGCGATGAGCGTGGGGCCCAACACCATCTGCGGTATCCATCGGTCGAATTGCTTGCGTATGGACATAGTAGAGCCGTAGAGAGAACTGCGTGTGGCGCCGCCCTGGTCGAACGCCAGGGCGGGCGCCTGCGATGCATGCGATGCAGCGGGCGCCGGCGGGAGCACCGGCGCCGTTGTGATTACTTCACCTTTGCCGCTTTGGCCAATGCGACAACCGCGTCTTTCGAGCTCATGTTGGAATTCATGAACTTGGCGATGACGTCGGTCACGGCACCTTGCGTGGCCGATGGCAGCGCCATGCCGTGTGCGAACGATGGCACCAGGCCGCCGCTCTTGTTGGTGGCATCCATGTCTTCCATCGATTTCAGGGCGCAAGCGTCAAACTTGTCCTTGGAAACGCCGGAACGCACAGGGATGGAACCCTTGTTCAGGTTGAAGATCGCCTGGAATTTCGGATTCATGATGGCGTTGGCCAGGGCGATCTGCCCTTTCTTCGCATTCGCATCTTTTTGCGTGAACATGGCAAACGAATCGATGTTGAAGGTGTAGGCCTTGTCCGTGCCAGGAGCTGCCACGCACAGATAATCCTTGCCCGCCACCTTGCCGGCAGCCGTGAATTCGCCCTTGGCCCAGTCACCCATGAACTGGAAGCCGGCCTTGTTGTTGATGACCATGGCGGTAGCGAGGTTCCAGTCGCGGCCTGCTGCATCCTTGTCGATATAGCCCTTTACCTTGCCCAGGGTATCGAACACCTTGAGCATGGTTGCGCCGGTCAATTCCTTCTGGTCCAACTTGAGGAGGGCTTTTTTGTAGAATTCGGTGCCGCCCACGCCCAGCGCGACGGATTCAAACACGGTGGCGTCCTGCCATGGTTGGCCGCCGTGGGCAATGGCGATGCCGCCCGATTTCTTGATCTTTTCGGCTGCCTCGAAGAACGCATCCCAGGTAGTCGGGGTAGTGGTCACGCCGGCTTTTTTCAGCACTTCAGGATTGACCCACATCCAGTTGACGCGGTGGACATTGACCGGTGCGGCAACGTAGTGACCCTTGTATTTCATGATGTCGGCGACAACTTTCGGCAGCACGGCATCCCATTTTCCCTGGATGGCAGCATCATCGATATTGGCCAACACGCCTTCCGCGCCCCACTCCTGGATCGATGGACCCTTGATCTGGGCAGCCGTCGGCGGGTTGCCGGAAATGACGCGGGTTTTCAATGCGGTCGTGGCGTTTTCACCAGCGCCACCAGCGACGGCGAAGTCTTTCCAACCGAAGCCGCTTTCCTTCACGATTTGCTGCAACTGGCCCACGGACTTCGCTTCGCCGCCGGAGGTCCAGTAGTGCAACACTTCCACGTCGGTCGCAAAGGCGCTACCAGCAAATGCCAGGGTGGTCAGTGCGGCCAGTTGGGTAATCTTGAATTTCAGTTTCATCTCCACATTCCTTTTTTGATCAAGCTTTTAGGGGGCTTCGGCATACGCGGGCCGAAAAAGGTGAAAGCTGCGTCTGTGCCGACGCTCTTGTACTCAAGCCCGCTTACAAACGGGCATCATCTTCAGTCAAAAGACGGCGCCGTGATCCATGCCATGCTGACATTGTCTTTATATCACGGGACGGCGCCAAAAACGCATCCGCAAAGGATGCGCCAGGTTGATCTGCATTACAAACATCAATACTGAACAAAACCGTTTGGTTCGGTGCTTAGAACCAAGTTTCCACTTGGAAACCATACGACGTGCCGCTGGTATTGTTGTTGTAGATCGGGCCGCCATTGTTCGACGCGTTGACCGAAGCGGTAGCGGCATCGTTCCATTTGCCGTACGTGACGAAAGCGCGCAGTTCAGGACGCGACCACAGGCCAGGACCGGCCGAAATCGTCGGGGCGATGGTCAGCTTGGTCAAACGCTTGGCCGGCAGGCCGCCCGCTTGCGTGACACGGTCGGTACCCAGTTCGCCCACCAGCTTGAAGTTGTCGGTGAACGCATACACGGGCCGCACGCCGACCGAAGTCCAGGTCGAGGAACCGGTGGCGTTCGACTCGTCTTTTTGCCACAGGGCGACCAATTCCATGCCGAAGTTGGCCATCGGCTGGATCGCCATATCATTGAAGATGCGCGTGCGCTTGACGTCGGAGCCGAAAGACGTGTCGCCCGAGGCACCGAACTGGCCGTTGCCCGCACCACCGACGCCAGGACCGACGCCGTACTGCACGCCGAAGGTGTTGCCGCCGCCAAAGACTTTACCTTGACGGTGGAAGGCCGACAGTTGCCATCCATTATGCTTCTTGCCGTAGAAGTCGTTGTCCTTGCCTTCGGCCGTGATGACGGTGGCGGCCAGGTCCAGCGTGCCGTTTTCGTTGACGGGAATTTCGCCGTAGATGAAGTTCTGGCGCACAGCCGAACGGGTGCCGACGATGGCGCCCGTTTTCGGATCACGCTTGTTGATATCGTTATCCTTGAAGAAGGCATACGAGAATTTACCGGGGCCCGCAGGGATGCGGTCCAGGCCGGCGCCCGTGCCGTTCATGTTGATATATTGCATATCGAGCATGTGGATGTCGGGACGGTAGTAGAAGCGTTTGCCGACCCAGGCCGTGCCGCCGTTCAGGAAATCGAGTCCTTGTGCTTCGACATAAGCCTTGACGATACCGAGCTTGTTGTCGCCGAAATCGGAATTCGGTGCATAGGCGTTGACCCAGATGGTGGCCAGGTAGTTCACGCCGCCGGACTTGGCGACGGACTTGGTGTAGCCGAATTCCGCGTAGGCATCGCACTCATTGCCCAGACGGTATTTCATGGTGTTGCCACCCAGGCCGAAGCAGCCTTGCGAACCGCCGTCGCCCGAGGTATTGCTGCCGGCGCCGGCGCGCAGGTAGCCGTGGAAGCCTTCGGCGTCGGATGGATACATGGGATCGGCGGCAGCGGAACCGCTGGCGATGGCTAAGACGATGGCAGCTGGCAATGTTTTCAATACGGCCTTCAGCATGGTGCGATGCAGCATGGTAAGTCTCCTCAGTAGTTATTTTTTATCTAGTCATTCTTGGCCGAATGGACTGGCCAGAATTCTTTCCAGCAGGGACATAGTAACTATACTACGAACAAATATCAACATATTATGTTGTAATCCTACGACTAGTCTGCGACACTTTATTTGCGTAACGACAAGCGAGTTCAAGCCCGGTTTTTCCCGCTGGCGCCACCCCATCAGGCACGATGGAAAGGCATTTGCGCGGGCACCCTGCTTTTTTCGGCACGCGGCACGTATACGAATTAAAATCCTTGGTTTTTGCCCATAACGACAGTGCGCCGCCACGACAGCGCACGCAAACGAGACAAAGCAGCGCCATGAAAATTGATGAGAAAATTGAAGTAGCAGGCAGCGATCCGGCGGAGCGTTTCAGTGACGGGCCACGCCTGCTGGCAGACATCGGCGGCACCAATGCCCGCTTCGTGCTCGAAACGCGCCAGGGCCACCTGGAAGCGGTAGCGGTGCTGCCCTGCGACGACTACGCTTCGCTGCTCGACGCCATCACCGCCTACATGGCTAGCAGCGAGGCGCGCGCCGCCGGTTCGGCGCGCGTGCGCCATGCGGCCATCGCCATCGCCAATCCTATCGACGACGACAATATCCGCATGATGAACCATCACTGGTTCTTCTCGATCGAGGCGATGCGCGCCGCGCTGGGCCTCGACACGCTCTTGGTAGTCAACGACTTCACGGCGCTGGCCATGGCCCTGCCGTATCTGCGGTCCGACCAGCGCCTGCAGATCGGCGGCGGCATGGCGCGCGCCGATAGCGTCATCGGCCTGCTCGGCTCGGGCACCGGCCTGGGCGTGTCGGGCATGATCCCCGCCGAAGATCGCTGGATCGCACTCGGTAGCGAAGGCGGCCACGTCAGCTTCGCCCCTTGCGACGAGCGCGAGATGAATGTGCTGTCCTTCGCCTGGCGCGAACTGTCGCACGTTTCAGCCGAGCGCCTCGCCTCCGGGCGCGGGCTGGAACTGATCTACCGCGCCCTGTCCGAGCGCGCCGGCAAGCCCGATGCGCCGCCGCTGCTGGCGGCCGACATCACCAGCCGCGCCCTGAACAATGAATGCGACGTGTGCCTGGAAGCGGTGGACTGCTTTTGCGCCATCCTCGGCTCCATCGCCGGCAACGTCGCCATGACACTCGGTGCGCTGGGCGGTATCTATATAGGCGGAGGCATCGTGCCGCGCCTTGGTCACCTATTCGAACAGTCGCAGTTCCGCGCCCGCTTCGAGCAAAAGGGCCGCCTGAACGACTACCTGGCACAGATCCCCACCTTCTTGATCACGGCCGAACTGCCCACGTTCCTGGGCATCGCTGCCATCCTCTCGCAAAAGCTCAAGCGCGCCCATTCCGGTGCGCCCGTGCTCGAATCGGTGCGCCAGGCGCGCGTGCGCATGAGCCCATCGGAATGCAAGGTGGCCGACTGGGTACTCAAAGAGCCGAACGCCATGCTGACCCTGCCGATCGCCGAGATCGCCCAACGGGTCGGCGTCAGCCAGCCCACGGTGATGCGCTTTTGCCGCTCGATCGGGGTGCAGGGCCTGGCCGATTTCAAATTGAAGCTCGCCTCCGGCCTGACGGGTGGCGCCATCACGGTGGCGCACTGCCACGTGGAGATCTCGGACTCCGACGCCGAACTGGCGCGCAAGGTGCTGGGCAATAACGCCTCGGCCGCGCTGGCCCTGCGCGACATGCTCGACGTGAAGGCACTGACAGCGGCCATTGAACTGCTGCGCGGCGCGCAGCGCGTAGAATTGCTGGCCGTGGGCAGCGCCCGCGTGGTGGCCGACGACATGCAGCAAAAGCTGCTCAACCTGGGCATCGTCAGCAGCTTCTTTGCCGATCCGCAGGCGCAGGAAATGAGCGCGGCCATGCTCAAGCCGGGCGACGTTGCGCTGGTCATTTCCCGTTCGGGCACCCTGCCCGACCTGCTGCACACCGTCAAGGTAGCGCAGGGCTGCGGCGCGCGCGTGCTGGCCATTACAGCCAGCGGTTCGCCACTGGCCAGGCTGGCAGACGTGCTGCTGACCCTGAACCACCCGGAAGGCAACCTCAATTTTGTGCCCATGATCGTGCGCCTGCTGCAGCTGATGATGCTCGATATCTTGTCGGTGGGACTGGCGCGGCGCGACACGGCGCAGCGCACCAGCGCTACTGAACTGGAAGCAGGACAATTGCACGGCATGCGCATCAGCGGCAAGCTGAAATTCGGTGGACATCTCGAATAAGGCGGCGCACGCCGCCCCCGCCTCCTCCGACCCCGCCAGCGGCGCCACCGTGCACGACGTGGCGCGCCTGGCCGGCGTGTCGGCCATGACGGTTTCGCGCGTGATTAACGGGCGCGCCAGCGTCAGTGCGGCCACGCGCGACAAGGTCGCGGCGGCGATCGCCAGCCTGCGCTACCAGCCCAACCTGGCGGCCAGGGCGGCCCGCACGGGCACCCTGCGCATCGGCCTGCTATACAGCAACCCCAGTGCGGCCTTCCTCAGCGAATTCCTGGTCGGCGCGATGGATCAGTGTCGCCAGAGCGGCGGCCAACTGCTGCTCGAGCGCTGCGACGACCTCGATAGCCAGCGCGCCGGCATTAGCTGCCTGGTGGCCGCTGGCGTGGACGGCATCCTGGTGCCACCACCCCTGTGCGATTCGCCCGCAGTGCTGGCGCAGCTCAATCAAATGGGCATCCCGGCCATCGCCGTCGCCACGGCGCGCCCCTCGCCCGACGTGTCGGCAGTACGCATCGACGACTATGAGGGCGCGCTGGCCATGACGCGCTATCTGCTTGCGCTGGGCCACCGCGACATCGGCTTCATCGAAGGCGATCCGGCGCACACGCCCGCCCTGCTGCGCCGCCAAGCGTTCGAACACGCCATGCGCGAAGCGGGCTTGCCGGTACCGCCGCACAGGGTGGCGCAAGGTTATTTCACGTATCGTTCGGGACTCGATGCAGCGCGCCAGCTATTGGCGCAGCAACCGCGACCGAGCGCTATTTTCGCCAGTAACGACGACATGGCAGCGGCCACCCTGGCCGTGGCGCACGGCATGGGCTTGCAGATACCGCAGGACTTGAGCGTGTGCGGCTTCGACGATACACCGGTCGCTACCACCGTCTGGCCGGAGCTGAGCACGATCCACCAGCCTATCGCCGACATGGCGCGCGCCGCCGTCAATCTCGTCATCGACGAGATACGCCAGCGCCGCGCGGGAGAAGCGGCGCCCGCCACGCATCGCCTGCTGGAATTTACACTGATGGAGCGGGCATCGTCGGGGCCATGGCGTCCCCGCTAAGCAGCCGCTAACGCACCACCGTGTGCTGCGCCAGCGACTCCACCAGCTCCACCGACGGCGGCGCGGCGCCGGCGGCCAGGCAAGCGCCAGCGCCGGCCGCGACGGCGAAGCGCAAGTGCTGGCCGCCGTCAGCATCGGGCCGGCACATCAGGCTGTATAGCAAGCCGCCAATGCTGGCGTCGCCCGCCCCTACCGAATCGACGACCTCGATGACGGGCGGTGCCGCCTGCCATGTCTGTTCGCCCTGGACCAGGGCCGCCCCCTGTGCGCCGCGCGTATACAAATACGTGGCGTGCCGATTCCAGCTGCGCAGTGTGGCAAACGCGCCATCGATGTCGTCATGGCGGAACAGTCCCGCCAGGTCTTCGTCCGACACTTTGACGACGTCGGCCAGTTCCACCATGCAACGCAAGGTGGCGTCGTAGCGCTCATTCATCAGGGTGCGGAAATTCGGGTCGTAGCTGATGTTCACGCCAGCGGCCTTCAATGTCCGCGCCAGCGCCACCAGCTTGCCCGCCAGCGGTTCGCGCGCCAGGCTGATGCCGCCGAAATGCACCCATTGCACCGCCTGCATCCAGCCGGCAGGCAAGAGCGCGGCGTCGAAATGCAGGTCGGCGCTGTCGTCACCGATGAAGTAATAGCTGGGCGGATGCAGTTCATGCACGATGGCCAGCAGCGGCGACTTCGCATGACGCTGCAAAAAGCGCATGTCCAGGCCCGCCGAGTCGGTGGCAGCGGCCAGCGCATCGCCGAAGACGTCGAGACTGACGGCGCCGGCAAAGGCGCTGGGCAGGCCCAGGCGCGCCATCACGCGCGCCACATTCCAGGTCGAGCCGCCCACCTGGCTGCTCCAGGCGTGCGCGCCCGTGCGCAGCATATCCGTCAGCGCTTCGCCGGCCGACACAAAACGTGGCAAATGCACGGCGTTCATGCGGCACCGCCAAGCACGTTCAACACTTCATAGCAAGCGCCCATGGTGTGGTAATCGACCTTGCCAGCCGGGCTTTTATGCGCGCTGATCTTGCCGTTCTCGGGCGTTAAAATGCGATACCAGGCGCCGTGCTCATGGTCGACAAAATGCGTCCAGCTGTAATCCCATATCTTGTCGTAGCTGCGCCAATAGGCGTCGTCGCCGGTGCGCGCGGCCAGCACGGCGGCGGCGGCGAAGCTTTCCGCCTGCACCCAGAAGTATTTGTCGCCGTCGCAGATTTCATCGTGCGGACCGAAACCGTAGTAGATGCCGCCATGTGCGCTGTCCCAGGCCTTGGACAGTGCCATGTCGTACAGGGCGCGCGCGCGCGGCAGCAGCCACTCGGACGGGCCGGCCATGAATGTCGCGTGGCGCTCCATGATCAGCAGCAGCTTGGCCCACTCCGTGAAGTGGCCGGGCTGGTAACCCCAGGGGCGAAAGATATTGCTCTTGTCGTGCAGGTTGTAGTCCCAGTCAATCGACCAGTCGGGTTGGTAGTGTTCCCAGATCATGCCATTGGCCAGGGCCGCCTGACGCACGCAGATGTTGTGTGCCAGTGTCTCCGCGCGATGCAGGTAGCGCGCCTCACCGGTCGCTTCAAACGCGGCCAGCATGGCTTCGCAGGCGTGCATATTGGCGTTCTGGCCGCGGTAGCCGTCCAGGGTGGCCCAGTCGGCGCTGGCCACGTCCGCATACAGGCCGTGCTCGGGTAGCCAGAAGCGCTGCTCCATCAGTTCAAACGTCTCGTCCAGATAAGCGCGCGCTTCCTGCATCCCCGCCTGCAAGGCGTGTGCATACGCGAGCAGCACGAAGGCCAGGCCGTAGCAGTGGTTGGCGCCGTCTTCCACCGTCTTGACGCCGTCTTGCCATTTGAGTTGCCAGGCGTAGCCACCCGTAAGCGGGTCGCGGTGCACGTCGCGCAGGAAGGCCACGCCGTGGCGCAGCGCCGCCTGGTAATCGTTATCGCCGAAATGGCGGTAAGCCATGGCGTAATTGAAGATGAAGCGCGTGCTGCTGACCAGGTGGCGGGTGCTGGCGTCGTACACCGTGCCATCATCGAGGAAGAAGTGATAAAAGCCGCCGCTCGCATCGAGGGCGCGCGGGTGGTAAAAATGCATCGTGTGCAAGATGTGCTTTTCGAGCATTTCCCTGGAGCGAAAATTAGGATGCATGATGGTCTCATTATATTGTTATCGATAACAATCATCATAGCATGGCGTCCCCACGCCGTCATACCCAGCCAGGGTGGCTCGGCCAGCCGGTGCTTTTCACGCCACAGCGCCAGCTGTAACGGCTGCACTGCAGGCGATGTTTGACACGGCACTTCCGAAGGCTTACATTGCACGAGCCCATCACTGACACAGGAGTAGCATGCATCGCTTCTCGAAAACCGCCTTGAGCTTGCTCGTCGCCCTCGCCACCAGCGCTGCCGCCAGCGCCGCAGACACCACGCTGACAGGCTGCGCCGCCAAGCGCGACAGCATCCGCAGCCAATTACACCAGGCGCAGCAACAAGGCTTGTCCGACAAGGTCGCTGGCCTCACGCGCGCGCTCGCTGAAGTCAACGCTCGTTGCAGCGACACGGTGCTGGTCGAGCGTCACAACAAGAAGGTACTGAAGGCGCAGGCGAAGATGAACCAGACGGAGCGTTCGCTGCGCCTGGCCCAGGAAGCCAATAAAGAGCCGAAGAAAATCGCCAAGCTGGAAGGCAAGCTGGAAAAGGCCAAGGCGGAACTGGCCGCCTTGCAAGCGCAACAGCCTTAAGCGGCGTCACCGAGCGGCGGATCAGTGCTGGAAGCGTCCAGCGCACCCGAGCCAGTCTTGCCGCGCAAGCCATACAGATTGCGCGACAGGCTGCCGATCGGCGCCCCTTATTTCATCGAAATGGTGGTATTGATGCCGCTGCCGCCATCGTCAGGAGCGAACCAGCGCGCCGTGACGGTCTTGGTTTGCGTCCAGAAGTACAAGGCTTGCTTGCCGTTCGGCCCCAGGTCGCCCAGTTTCGAGGCGCGCGAGCCGGTGAAGCTGAAGTAGGCCACGGGCACGGGGATGGCCACGTTGATGCCCACCTGGCCGACGTCGATCTCGTTCTGGAATTTGCGCCCCGCCCAGCCGGAAGAGGTGAAGATCGAGGTGCCATTGCCGTTCGGGTTGGCGTTGATAAAAGCGATGGCCTGGTCCAGCGTATCGGTCTCGACGACGCACATGGCGGGGCCGAAAATCTCTTGCGTGTAGACCGAGTTCGATGCTGCCACGTTCGCAAAAATCGTCGGCCCCATGAAGTTGCCGCCCTCGTAGCCGGCCACCTTGAAGCCACGGCCATCGAGCAGCAGCTGCGCACCTTCATCCACGCCCGCCTGTATCAGTTTTTCCGCGCGCTGCATGGCCGCTTTCGACACCATTGGGCCCAGGTCGGCCGTGCGGTCGCTGCCCGGCCCCACTTTCAGCGCTTGCGAACGGGCGACGATCTCGGGCAGCCAGGCGCGCGCCTGGCCCACCAGCACCACCACGGAATTGGCCATGCAGCGCTGGCCGGCTGCGCCGAACGCCGCGCCGATCAGATTATTGATCGCTTGCTCCTTGTTGGCGTCGGCCAGCACCACGCAATGGTTTTTCGCGCCCATCATCGATTGCGCGCGCTTGCCCGATTCGCTGGCGCGACGGTACACATGCGTGCCCACATGGGTCGAGCCGATGAAGGACACGGCCTTGATGTCGGGATGGTCGCACAGCATGTTGACGACATCGGCGCCACCATGCACGACGTTCAGCACGCCGGCCGGCAAACCCGCCTGATACATCAATTCGACCAGGTACATCGTCGATGATGGATCTTGCTCCGATGGTTTCAGCACGAAGGTATTGCCGCAGGCGATAGCAATCGGGAACATGAAGCACGGCAGCATGACGGGGAAGTTGAAGGCCGTGATGCCGGCGCCCACGCCCAGCGGCTGGTAAATATTGTAGACATCGACACCCGTGGCCGCGTTTTCCGCAATTTCTCCCAGCTGCAGGGTGGCGATCGAGCACGCGTGCTCCACCACTTCCAGGCCGCGCATGACTTCCCCTTCCGCGTCGGGCAAGGTCTTGCCATGCTCACGCGTGATCAGCGCGGCCAGCGCACCGATATTTTCGCGGATCAGGTGCTGGTATTTGAGCATGATGCGCATGCGCGCGGCCAGCGGGGTATTGCGCCAGGTGTTAAAGGCTTCCTTGGCGGTGGCGACGGCCAGCTTGACTTCGTCCGGCGTGGAAAACGGCACCCTGGCGACGATTTCCTGCGTCGCCGGGTTGACGACGTCGCGCCACTCGGTGCTCGATGATGCGTGATGCTGGCCGCCGATGTGCAGGGCGATGGCGGGGACCGAGGTGAGGGCTTGGTTCATTTGTTTGGCTCCGTGATTGATCAGTTACCCCGGCCTTTTCGCCGTTAGGGGTGAAAATTATTTTTTAACGAGATTGCACGCGGCCGCATCCATAGTCTTGAAGGCTTGCTCGGCGGGGATGGTCGACAGCACTTTCAGGTAATCCCAAGCCCCCTTCGATTCGGCCGGGGTCTTCACCTGCACCAAATACATGTCGTGGATGACGCGGCCGTCGGGGCGGATCGAGGCGTTGTTCATCACAAAATCCGTGATGGGCAGCTCGCGCATTTTCTGGCCCACGAGCTTGGCATCGTCGCTCTTCGCCGCCGCCACCGATTTCAGGTAGTGGTAGACGCTGGAATACACGCCCGCCTGCACCATGGTCGGCTTGGCGCCCTTGTTGAGTGCCTCGAAGCGCTTGGCGAAGGCACGGCTGCGCTCATCGTAATCCCAGTAAAAGCCGTCCGCATAGACCAGGCCCTGCGCCGTTTCCAGCCCCAGCGCATGCACGTCGGAGAGAAATACCAGCAAGGCGGCCAGGCGCTGGTCCTTGCCGCTGCCGATGTGGAACTCGCGCGCCTGTTTGATGGCCGATACCGTGTCGGCGCCACCATTGGCCAGGCCGATCACCTGCGCTTTCGAGCCTTGCGCCTGCACCAGGAAGGACGAGAAGTCAGAGGCGTTGAGCGGATGGCGCACCGCGCCCAGCAGCGTGCCGCCATTGCGCTTGACGACTTCGCTCGCATCCTTTTCCAGCGAATGGCCGAAGGCGTAATCGACGGTGACGAAGTACCAGGATTTTTGCCCCAATTTGGTCAGCGCCGCCGCCGTGCCAGCGGCCTGCGAATAGGTGTCGAACATCCAGTGAAAACCGTTTGGCGAGCAGTCTTCATTCGTCAATCGCGTGGTGGCGGGGCCGCTGAACATGGCGATGCCACCCTTCTCTTTCATCAGCTTTTGCACCGACAGCGCCACCGAGGAATTGGTCAGATCGGCGATGGCGTCGACCTTGTCGCGGTCTATCCACTCGCGCGCCTTGGAGGCGGCGATATCGGCCTTGTTCAAATGGTCGGCCGAGACGATTTCGATCTTCATGCCCTTGCATTCGGCCTTCAGGCAATCCTCGACGGCCATCTGGCTGGCAACGACGGAGCCGCGCCCGCCCATGGCCGAATACGGGCCGGACATGTCGGTCAGGATGCCGACCTTGACGACGCCATCGGAAATCTGCGCTTGCGCGCCGCCAAATGCGAGGCAAAGCGCCAGCGCGCCCATGGCCAGAACGGGTTTTTTCATACTTGTCTCCAGGTGGATGGATATTTATAGGTATCGACGCATTCTGCATGTGTAAAAATATGCACTCAAGTGAAATTAATGCATAATTCCTTTGCAAAAATGCACAAAGGATTGCTGCCATGCTCGATTGGGACAATGTAAGAGTCTTCCTGGAACTGACGCGCAGCGCCGGCCTCGTCGATGCGGCGAAAAAACTCGGCATCGACCATTCCACCGTGTCGCGGCGCATGCGCAAGTTCGAAGAGCAGGTGGGTACGCAGCTGTTCGATCGCAATTACGTGGGCTACCAGCTGACGCCGGAAGGCCACCGCCTGATGGAATATGCGGAAAGCATGGAAAGCACGGTGTTTGCCGCCACCGAGGAGCTGGGAGAACACAACCGATTGCTCTCGGGGCAAGTGCGCCTGGGCGCCACGGAAGGCTTCGGCGCCATCGTGCTGGCGCCCCACCTGGCGCAGTTTTGTGGGCACTACCCGCACATCAGCGTGGACTTGATCGCCGTGCCGCGTTTCGTCAGCCTGTCCAAACGCGAGGCCGATGTGGCCATTTCCATCGAGCGCCCGCTCTCTGGCCCGTATGTCGTGACGAAGCTGTCCGACTACCGCTTGAAACTGTACGCCACCCCAAGCTACCTGGCGCGCCACGCCCCCATTACCAGCGTGGCGCAACTGGCGCAGCACGCCATCATCGGCTACGTCGATGACCTGGTCTTCAGCGCCGAGCTGCGCTACATGGACAATGTGGCACCCGATTCCCTGCGCGCGTTTCGCAGCACCAGCGTGATCGCCCAGTACCACGCGGCGCGCGCAGGCCAGGCACTGGCGATTTTGCCCTGCTTCGTGGCCCAGCAGTCCAATGAACTGGTGGCCGTGCTCGACGGCGAGATCGATTTGTTGCGCGCCTTCTGGATGATTTCACCTAGCGAGCGGCGCAACATCGCGCGCGTCAGCGCCCTGTGGAACTATCTGCGTGGCGCCATCGAACTCAATCACGCCTATCTGATGGGCGAAACGAGCTCGCCCAGCTGGCCAAGCTGACTGCACGCTACACTGTCGCCATCGACTCACTCAAGGACAATGCCATGCTGATGAATGCAAGCCAGGCCGTACTGCTCATCGTCGACCTGCAAGGCCGGTTGATGCCAGCCATCCACGATGCCGGCCTGGTGCTGGCGCAAAACCTGCGCCTGGCACACATCGCGCGGCTGCTCGACGTGCCCGTGCTGGGCACGGAGCAAAACCGCCAGGGGTTGGGGCCGAACGTCGAGGAAATCGCGGCCCTGTGCCAGCAAACCTTGCACAAGACGCATTTCGGCGCCTGTGCCGATGGCTTGCAAGCCATCCTGCCGCCCGGACGAAAGCAGATCGTCGTCACGGGCTGCGAAGCCCATGTGTGCATGCTGCAGACGGCCATCGGCTTGCTGGAGCTGGGCTATGAAGTAATCATCGCCATCGACGCCGTCGGTTCGCGCCAGACTGCCAGCCGCGACGCCGCGCTGGCGCGCCTGGACAAGCTGGGCGCGCACCTGGTGACGGTAGAAATGCTGGCCTTTGAATGGCTGCGCGACTGCAAGCACCCGCGCTTTCGCGAGGTATTGGCGCTGATCAAATAGCCACTCCTTTACGCAAGATCAAGCTCGACGACTATGCATTGGCTAACTTGGTAACAGCGCCGCCATGGTGAGCGGTACAACTGTCGAACTGAGCTGGAGAACCATCATGGCCTATATCCTGCGGGGAAAACTGTGCGGCTTGATCTGTGCCGAGTGTCCTGAAGCCTTGTCGCACGTCATCGTGCGCCTGTACCGCCCGCGCGCGGCGCAAAACGTCACGGCCCTGGCCGTGGCCAGCGCCAAGGAAACCTTTGCCATCCTCACGGACGACGAAGTGCCGGCGAAAGCGCCGTTTTTGCTGGCCGAAGCGCGCACCGATGACGATGGCAACTATAGTTTTAGGCTGGAAGGCGATTATCAGGGCGAGGCCGTCGAGGTCGACATCCTGTGCCCCACCGTGCCGCAGCTGAAGCCGGGGCCGAAAGACCCCGTGCCACTGCAATTTTCCATCACCACCATCCAGCCGCGCTGGCGCCAGGCCGACAACGCTTTCCTCGCCGTCTGGGACTATTGCCTGCCGCAACGCTTCTGGTGCCTGGTGCGCGCGCACTTCGGCGCCTGGACCATCTGCGGCCGGCTGCGCACCTGCGATGCGCCCCACACGCCGATCGCCGGCGCCACCGTGCGGGCCTTCGATGCGGACTGGCTGCAGGACGATGCGCTGGGCGTGGCCGTGACAGATGTCAGCGGGCGCTTCCGCATCGATTACCTGACGTCGGACTTCACGCTGACGCCGTTTTCACCGTTCATCAACGTCGAGTTTGCTAGCGGCCCCGACGTGTATTTCACGGCGCAGCTGGGCAGCGTGACCATCCTGTCGGAAACGCAGGCCAACGGGCACCAGCCGGGGCGCGAAAACGTGGGCCACTGTTTCTGCGTGGAATTGTGTTCAAAAAACGTCTTGCCGCCCGATGTGGAAGGCGTACCCCACTGGCAACAGGTCGAAGTGTTCGATATCCACCCGTTCCCCTCGCTGGCCGGCTTTTCTGCGCAAGGCTATGCGGGCGGCGCCGGCGCGTCCTACGTGTTCGGCGGCGGCGTCACACTGAAAGGCAATTGTCCGCTGCGCAACAGCGCCAACCCCGCCAACCCGCTCGAATACCGTTTCCTGATCGGCCTATGGTCCTGGCCCGGCGGCAGCGACGACCCGACAGCCATCCCCACGATGGCGCCGACCAGCATGGCACCGCTGACGCAAGTGCTCGGCACCCTCGTCGGCTATGTGTTTTATACGAATGGACTGGGCCTCGCCGACTCGGCACAGGTGATCGTCGATGCGGGCGACTTACAACCGGGCGGCTGGATACGCGTGGACGGCAAAAACGTCACCGTGGACATGCGCGATGGCACGACGGCCATCGTCAACGTGGCGCCCAACACCTTCCTGCGCACCTTTGACTTGCTGACCATAAATACGCCCGCCATCACCAGCCTGCATCCGACCAAGCTGCCGGGCGGCTTGCCCATCGTCGTAGCGGGCCGCAGCCTGAGCGCGGACGAGAGCGAACCGATACGCCGCTACCGCCTGGGCTTCGAGGTGCGCGACGGCAATACCCTGGCCACCGTAGCCACGGATGGGCTCGATTCCATCGTCTTCGACAACTCGGCCGTCATCGTGGCGCTGGACCTGGAAGAGTTACGCAGCAATGCCTGCAAGCCCATCGCGGGCGGCCTCGTGCATATCCTGTACACGATCGACCACCCGCATCTGCGCTTTTTCAATATCACGATATCGAACAACAACGGCATCGCGCACCCGCCTCCACCGTTGCCGGCCGCCAGCTTCACGCCGCCACCACCGACGAGCCACTATCTGTTGCGCGGCGGCGCGGGCGGGCCTCATCTGTCAGGCAACAATGGCGGTTTTCCCGTCAACGTGGCGCTCGACCCACCGTGCGCCTACCGTGTGGCGATTGCTTGGCAGACGCGGCATTACCTGGCGTCGTCGCACAGCATTGACCGCCTCTACTGCAAGTAGGCGAGCTTAGAAGTAGCGCACCCACGCCTGCCTGGAGGTGCGTTTGTAGTTGGCAAACGCGCGGCAGGGAAAGTACAGCACGGGCATCAGGGTCAGCGCGATCAGCCAGACTTGCCAGATGTGCCCGACGCCGTAGCGGGCACCGTGATTGGCGCCCAGCACTGCCGTCAAGGTGATGCTGATGGCCAGCAGCAGATACAGGTGCAGCAGATAATAAAACATGGGCGCGCCGCCAAAGGTGGCGCAAGCGCGTGTGAACCAGTTGTCCAGCGACTCCAGCCAGGCCAGGCCCAACAAACCGAAGCCCAGGGTAAACAGCAAAAAGTCCAGCGACGGCGGATACTTGGTAAAGTTCAGCACGCTCATGGCCGTGCGCAAGGCCGTGTCGCCCGCCACCCATGGCAAGGTTTCGCCGTAGATATTGAAGCCGCGCAGCACGGCCAGCAGCAGCAAGCTTGCCGTGCCTAGCGCCAGCAGCAGGCGGCGACGTCTGTCGGCAGACAGACCGCGCGCATACAAGGGGCCGGCCGCATAGCCAAGCACAATGACGCCTATCCACGGCAGCAGCGGATAGCTGACCTTGATTTTCATGGCGCCGTCCGCCACCAGATAACCGCGTTGCAGCAGCACAGTCAATACATCATAGGCTAGGCTACCCTGTTTCGCGTGTAAGCCCGTAAGCAGATGCTGACCCGCAATAATCGCCAAGCCGAGCAGCACCAGCAGCCTCAACGGCAACTGGTGCAGCACGGCCAGCGCCATCATGGCCAGGCCGATGACCCAGATCACCTGCAAGTACAGCACGGCGGGCGGAAACGCGCCACTCCAGGCGAAGTTGACAAATACCAATTCCAACAGCACCAGCAGCAAGCCCCGCTTGAACAAAAAGCCGGCAGCGCTGCGGGTTCCGGCAGCCGGATGCGCGTACAGCCAGGCCGACAAGCCCGTCAAGAAGACGAACATGGGCGCGCAAAAGTGCGCGGCCAGGCGCGTAAAGAACAGGGCCGGATCGACATGAGCCGCATCCATGGGGTCACTGACCTGGTGGTGCAGGAAGACCGTTTCGCGCACATGGTCGAACAGCATGATCAGCATGACGAGGCCGCGCATTACGTCGATGACGGCGATGCGGGTGCGCAAGGTGGCGGGGAGAGTCAAGGTCATGGCCATCGCTTAAAAACGGTAATGTGCATGCACAGTGAGCGTGCGCTCAGCCCCCGGTGCCACCCACAGGGGGCTGTAGGAACTGGCATAGTAGCTGCGGTTGAACAGATTTTCCACGCTCAACGCCAGGCGCAATTGAGCATTGGGCGAGTACGATGCCAGCAATTGGGCTGTCGTGTAGGCAGGCAGGGTAAAGCTGCTGCTGACGGCCACGTCGCCCTGGCGCTCACCCACATAATGCACGCCACCGCCCACGCTGGCCGTGCCCGTGCCCATGGTGAACTGCTGCGTGGCCAGCAGCTTGGCGCTGTGGCGCGGCACGTTGGCAAAGCGGCTGCCCGTGACGATGGTGTTGTCGCCGCGCGTGACGGTGGCATCCGTGTACGCATAGGCGCCAGAGACGCGCAAACGGCGCGCCACTTCGCCCGCCACGTCCAGTTCCAGGCCCCGGCTGCCCACCTCGCCCGCCGCAATCGCGAAATCCGTGTTGGCGCGATTCGTCGTCAGCACATTGCTCTTGCGGATGTCATACACGGCCACGGTGCCCGTCAGCCTACCCGTTTCCAGCTTCGCGCCCAGTTCATACGAGCGGCTGCGCTCTGCAGGGAAGGCCTGATTGTCTATGCTGATGCCGCTGTTGGGCCGGAAGCCCTTGGCCGCACTCGCATACAGCGACCAGTTTTTTGACGGCTGATAGACGAGGCCCGCGCGGGGGCTGGTGGCTGACAGCGACTGGCGGTTGCTCACGTTGAGGCGATTGTTCACGACATCCTGCGTGTACGTGTCGCGGCGCACGCCGACCAGCGCCTTCCACTGGGCCCCCAGGTCCAGTTGATCTTGCACATACAGGCCGCGTGCCTGTTGCCCTTCCTGCGTATCGATGGACAGGGCCAGTGGCGCGGCCTGGCCGCCATACACGGGATTGAAAATGTCGACGGCATAGGCATTCGCGGCGCCGGGATTGCGGCGCAGCTGTACCCTGTGGTCGTCGAAGTGATAGGCGTCGACACCGGCCAGCACCTCGTGCGCCAGCGCACCGGTTTTGAACTTGCCCAGCAGCTCGACGCGGGCCGACACGTCGGTGGCCGTAAAATCGCGGTGGCGGCGCTGGCGGTTCAAGGTGCGGCCATCGGCCAGCAATTTGTTCGCCTCGGTCGAATAGCCGTTCAATTCGCTGTCGCGATAAGAGGCGCCCGCCTGCAACGTCCAGTCGTCGGACAGCCCGTGATGGATAAATAACTGCTGCCCCAGCGACTTGACCGTCATGCGACCATCGCCCGGTTCGCCCAGGAAGCGCGCGACGGGAACAAGACCGAGCTTGCCATGCACGGCCACCACGCCCCGGTCGAACGGCGCGCGCTGCTGTACCGCTTCGATTTCATACGACACGGTCGTATGCTCGCCAATCAGCCACAGGAAGGACGGAGAAAACAGGCTGCGCTCGACGTGCAGCGTGTCGCGAAAGCTGTGTCCTTCTTCATGCGCCGCGTTGAGGCGATAGGCAACGGTCTGGCTCAACGGTCCCGTCAAGTCCAACGCGGCACGGCGCGTCTGGAAACTGCCTAAGGACAGATCGGCGCTGTATTCGGGCGCGAACTTCGGCTTCTTGGTAGTGATGTTCACCGTGCCGCCCGGCTCGCCCCGGCCGTACAGGGCCGAAGCGGGGCCTTTCAGCACTTCGACCGTCTGCGTATTGCCGGCATCGCGCATGCCGTTGTAGCCACGGCTGCTACTGAAGCCATTGACCATGTAGTCGGACCCAAAATTCGGGTCGCCCGTGAAGCCACGCATGGCGTAGCTGTCCCACAGGCCGCCCAGCGAGCTTTGCTTCGCAATGCCGCTGGCCAGGTCCAGCGCACCGGCCAGTGTCGTCACGCCCGCGTCGCGCAGCAGGTCGCTGGTGAGCACGCGCACGCTTTGCGGCAAGTCCATCAGCGAGGCATCCGTCTTGGTGGCGCCCGTGGCGGACAGGCTGCGGTAATGCTGGCGCTCTGAGCTGACGGTGACGACATCTTGCGCAGCGAGTCCGTCCGCCAGGGCCAGCGGACTGGCGGCGGCCAGCAGCAGCGCCATCGGACGCGGTAAAGAGTGGAGCATGGAGATTCCCAAAAGAGATTTATAATGCAAATGAATTGCATTATAAATGATAATCAACTCTCATTAAAAGACTTGCCTGCCTCAATTGCCGCCCGGCTAGCGAACCAGCCTGCCTGCGCCGCAGCACCGCACATGGAAAAAACTCAGCGCATAGGCTGAGTACCGCAGGCCAACGATAGCTTTGCGGACAAACGCCCCAGGCATTAATGTGCAAGAAATAACTTGCATATTAATCTGGAGCCGGGGTGCGTGAAAAACTGGAAAAACTGCTGGCGCAGGGACGCGACAGCGCCCCGCTACGCTGTGGCCCGGGTATTGCTGATACGCGGGAAAAAACAGCGCCAGGCGGCCGGCCAAGGCGCCCTAATGCGCGTGCGCGGCGCCCTTGGCCTGCACAGGCGTCGCCTCGCCCCGCTCTGTCGCCAGGCGCTTGGCCAGCAAGCCGCCCGCTTGCGCCGCATAGGCGCGGCAGGCGTTGGCGTCGACCAGGGGGTGGTCCGTGCCGCTGCGCTTGGCGGCCTTGCCCAGCAAATCTGTCGTGCCCGGATGCACGGGGATGATGATGTCGCATGGCAAGGCGGCCACCTTGGCGATGCTCGCTTCGAACGCGGCCGAAATGTCGGCAGCATTAGCCTTGCCCTTGCCAGCGCCTTTTCCCGTATACGTGAAATCGCCGCTGGCATACGGGTTCAGGCTATCGGCGTACACCATGCTCAGGCAGCGCGCGCCTTCGCACGAGGTCCAGGTCCACGTCGTGCCGCCGGGCGTGTGGCCAGGCGTCATGTGGGCGCTTAGCACCACAGGCCCCAGTTGGACGCTATCGCCCTCGCCCACCACCTTGACCTTGGCCACTTTCGCGACATGCACGACGGGGTCGGCCTGGTATTGCGGGTCATCCTTGCCATTGGTGCCGCTTTGCAGCGCCAGCGCGCCCGATGCACTGGCCACTACCGTGGCGCCGCTGGCGCGTTGTAGTGCAGCAATACCGCCTGCATGGTCCCAATGCGCGTGGGAATTCAAAATGAACTTCACATCTTCGATGCGAAAACCCAGCGCCTTGATGCTTGCCACGATCAGCGGCGCCGATTGCGGCAGCGCGCCGTCGAGCAAGATATGGCCCTGCGGACTCGTCACCAGCACGGCGGACAGCCCCGCCGTGCCCACATACCAGCTATTGCCATACAGATTGAATGGCTGGACGGGCGCATTCCACTGCTTGCAATTATCGCAATTAACAGGTTTATCCTGCATCGGTGCCAGCGTCTTTGCCTGCACTGTGCCTGCCGCCATAGTCGCAACGGTCGCAACAGTCGCAACCGTCGCCAGCATCAACTTCGCTAATAGTGTCATCTTCATCTCCAGAGTGTAAAAAAGGGCGTGCTCGGCGGCGCGCCCGGGGGGGGTATCAATGCATGTGATCTGTACTGCCGGCCAGGGCGTCGCGGATATGTCCGGCATCGAGCGAGCGCCGCTGCGCGCCGTCGGCGTCCAGCAGCACCACGGTAACTTGCTTGTCGCCACTGCGCATGTGCATGCTCAGGCAACTGCCGGCCGCGTTGCTGCTGCCCGTCTTCGATAGCAAAATATCCCAGCCCTTGCCACCCACCAGCGCGTTGCTGTTGTGCAAGGTGCGCGTCTTGCCATTCACGGCCACGCTAGCCTGCGGGTGGCTAGTGATGCGGGTAATGTCCGGATAGCGCGCTGCCGCTGCGACGATTTTCGCCACCTCGTTTGCCGTGGAAGTATTCGCGGGCGAACTGCCGACCGGGTCCGTCAAGCTGGTGCGCACGAGGCCCAGGCTATGTATCTTCGCTTGCAATGCCTGCTGAAAAGCCGCACTGCCACCGGGATAAGTGCGCGCCAGTGCGGCGGCGGCGCGGTTATCGGACGGCAGCAGCGCCAGTTGCAATAGCGCCCCGCGCGACACCGCCACGCCATCGGCCAACAAGCTGTGGCGCTGCGGCGCAGCATCGCCATCGGCGCGCACAATGCGCAACTTTTCATCCGCGTCCAGCCCCGCGTCCAGCACCACCATGGCCGTCATCAGCTTGGTGATCGAGGCGATCGGCACCACGGCATCGGCATCCTTGGCCATCAATACCTGGCCTGTGCTATCGTCAAATACCAGCATATGCTTGGCGCTGACGGGCAATGCCAGCATCGCGCTGGCGGCATCGGCCAAGGCCGCCCCGTTGACAGCGGGCTTGCCCTGCGCCTGCAGCAGCAAGATGGCGCAGGCCAGCAACAAAGCGGGCACGGCCAGCTTCCAACTGCCAGTGTCGGTGCCGGGGCCGAAGCCGGGCAGCATCAGGCGTTCGATGCGCGTCAGCAGCGCTCCGCCACGGGCCGACATCAGCAAGCCGGGCAGGCTGGGGCCAGCCGCGTGCAGCGATAGCGCATGCAGGGCCGTGGCCAGTTGCCGCGGGTCTTGCAGTGACTGTGCAGCCAGGGCATCGGCTACCTGTTCCCGTTCGGTGCGCATGCGCGCCGACAGCCACCAGACGACGGGATGGAAGAACAGCAGCGCCTCGGCCACGCTTTGTAGCAAATTGAGCAGGTAATCCCAGCGCCGCACGTGCGCCAATTCATGCGCCAGCAGCGCTTCGAGCAAGGCGACGGGCATGCCGCTCAACAAGGCGGCCGGCAGCACGATGACGGGGCGCCAGAAGCCCACGGTCACGGGACTGGACAGTCGCGCATGCAGCTTCAGCGGCACTTGCTGACTGCCGCGCAAGCGCAAGCGCAAGCCCATGCGCAGCGCCAGCGCATCGAGGCGTGCCTGCCAGATGGCCGGCGCCTCGACTGCCTGGCGGCGCAGCTTGCCGACCCAGGCCAGGCCCAGGCACAGGCGTAAGCTCATCAAGCAGACACCGGCGCCCCAGGCCAGCACCAGGGCCGGCATCCACGCTTGCAGCGCAGGGTGCCAGGCGGGCGGTGCAGCCAGCGCCAGCGCCAGCGGGGCCGACGCGGCGCCCGCGTCCGACAGGAGTGCGAGCAGATGCAGTATGGGAATACACAGGCACAGCAGCAACGCCAGCGCGCAGACGCCATAGCGACTGCGCGCGCTGGCGTGGCGCAGCAGCCAAAGCAGGACAGCGCCGACGGCACCGACGATCACGCCCTGCCAGACAAAATACAGCAAGACCCAGCCCAGCGCCGGGACCAAGTGGCCCACATCGTTGACCAAGCTTGTCTCCAAGTTCATGGCGCCTTGCCATCCTTGCTACGCAATATCTTTTCAATTTCCAGGCGTTCCGCCTCGCTCACATGCTCGCGCAGCGCCGTGAGCACCAGCGCCTTGCCAGAACCGGAAAAAACCTTGCCGATCAAGTCCTTGAGCAAACTCGTTTGCAGCTTTTCCTGCGCCTCGACGGCAGCATACAGCTGTGGCCGCTGGCTTTCATCGCGGCTCAAGAGGCCCTTGCCATGCATCAATTGCAGCTGACGCAGTACGGTGGCATAACTGGCGTCGGCACGCTCTTCGGCCAGGGCGTCGTACACGGCCCGGGCATCCGAGGGACCGCACCGCCACAGGATGCGCAACAAGTCGAGTTCGGCGGCGGTGGGATGGGGGGTGCTGGTATTTTTTAACATGCGACCAGATTAACAGTTCTAGAACTAAATATCTAGAACTTTTTTTCTAGTAGCATAATGAGTACGGCTCAATCGCTATGCAGCTTGTGATGCATGCGCCGCAGCCCCAGCCAGACGGCCCCCGCCACGAACGGCACCAGCGCGCCGACGAGGATTTCCGGGTTCACGGGTAAACCGAGCACCTTGGCCGCCTTGCCCGTGTAGCTGAACAGGCCGATCACATAATACGAAATGGCCGCCACGGACAGGCCTTCCACCGCCTGCTGCAAGCGCAGCTGCTGCGCCGCGCGGGCGTTCATCGATTGCAGGATTTGACGGTTTTGTAATTCCTGCACGATGCCCACGCGCGTGCGCAGCAAATCGTTGGTGTTGGCGATGCGCTGCGCCATCGCTTCCTGGCGGCTGGCCATCGCTTCGCAGGTATTCATGGCTGGCGTCAGGCGGCGGTCCATGAATTCCTCGACCGTGGGGATGCCTTCGATGCGCACTTCGCGCAACTCCTCGATGCGCGCCTTGACCAGACCCATATAGGCTTTCGAGGCGGAAAAACGGTAGCTATTGTCAAGTGACAGCTTTTCTATGCGGGCTGCCAGGCGCGTGATGCGGTCGAGCAAGGCTTGCTCGGCAAGGCCCTCGTCGGCCTTGGCCAGGCCCGGTGCATCATCCGTATCGACCATGGCGGCAGCCAGGGTCGCCAGTTCGTTTTCGATGGCGTTCAACGATGGTGCCGCCTGCATGGCGTAAGGCAAGCCCAGCAAGGCCATCATGCGGTAGGTTTCGATTTCCAGCACGCGCTGTACCAGACGGCCGGACTGCTGCGAGCGCATGCCCGCGTCGCGGATGACGAAACGGCTGAAGCCGTCAGACTGGATGGTGAAATCGGTCCACAATTCGCCGCCCTGCAGCACCTTGCTGCCGGCCAGGGTATTGCCTTCGAACACGCGCGACAAGCCCTGCATGAAGATCTCGGCCGGATCGTTCGCCTGCTCCAGCACCACGTGCGCGGCCACCATCAGCTTGCCCTTCAAGCCCGCAAGCCATTGCTGTGGCAATTGCGCCAAAGGCATGCGCTCGAACGCCTGCTCCAGCGGCAAGGCGGCGCCTGGATGCTCGGCGAAGGTGAACGTGGCAAATTCCGTGTGGCACTCCCATTTCAGGCGGAAGCGACCAAAATCGTAATAAAAATATTTGGCTTCGGCAGTTGGGGGCGTGACGCCGAAATGCGTGCACAGAGCCGCCAACGTGGCGTGCTGGGCCGCCATATTCGACGCGCCCGGCGCCGCGCTGTCGTCTTTATACACGGCCAGATGGGTGATCAGCTCGGGGGCGTCGAGCTGCAGGAAGGGCCGCGAGTGGATTTCCGCAGCCAGCGGCACGCGCAAGGCGTGGTTCAAACTGGAGTTAATCAAGTGCATGATAGCCAAGGGTAAAGTTGTAAAACTGCTTAGGCCGGCGCGCGTGCAGTGGCGCGCGCAGCACGGGTCTGATTGTCACAGTGTAGCAAAGCAGAAAGCATGCCGACTTTTTCACAGGAAAGTCATGTTTTTTGATCAATTCGACCGAAGCCTGTCCCGGCGCCATTTTACAAATATGATCGCACAGCCAGGCTGCGACAAAAGCGGACACCAGCGCAAACACCAGCACGATGCGCCCGCCCCCGCTGCGCCAGCCTTGTCGCTTGCCCGCTCTTGCTTCATGCCACGCCCACGATGTATGCCGCCGTGCACCCTTGTTCAGCCTTGCATCAAACAGCCGTTTTACGCTCAAACAGACGCAAAAAAACCCGGCGAACCGGGCTTTTCAAGGACCTTGCGGCAAATTTAATGCTTCATTGCCGGCGTGCTCGTCGCTCCCAGCGGACGCGCTACGGCATTGATTTCTATCGTTTCGCGGTGCTTGTCCTCGCCCTCAAGCACCAGGGTCAGCGGGATCTTGTCGCCCGCCTTGACCTGACCTTTGAGTTCGAGCAGCATCACGTGGTAGCCGCCAGGTTTCAATTCGACGGCTTTGCCCGCTGGCAAGGCAATTTCCTTAACCTGGCGCATGCGCATCATATTGTCCGTCATGCTCATTTCATGGATTTCCGCCACGCCGGCCACGGACGAGCGTACTTCCAGCAGGCGCATGGCTTTCAGCGCCGTAATCTGCATGAAGGCGCCCGTGGCTTTTTGCTGCGGCACGGTGGCGCGCACCCACGGGTCGGAAATCTGCACGCTGCTTTGTGCGATGGCGGAGAAGGACAGCACGGTCAGGGCCGTGGCCAGCAGGGTTTTCAGGTGGGTCATACTTGTTTCCTCGGTCTGGTTATGATTGCTTATAAGGTGTATTTCGATTGCATCAGGGTCTTGATGTCTTGCACGCACTCGTCGCCCGTCAACTGGTGTTTCAAGCCCAGGCGCATGCGCCCCTGCGCATCGAGCACATAGCTGATGGCCGTATGATCCATGGTGTAAGAACTGCCGCTCGGCACACGGCGGTAGAAGACCTTGTAGTTGAAGGCCGTCTGCGCCGTCGCCTTGGGGTCCGTGCGCAAGCCCAGGAAACTCGGGTCGAAGGCGCGCATATACTCGCCCAGCAACTGCGGCGTGTCGCGCTCGGGATCGATGCTGATGAAGATCACTTGCAGCTTCTCCGCATCGGCGCCCAGTTTCTGGCGGATTTCCAGCGCCCGCGACAGGGCCGTCGGGCACACGTCCGGGCATTGCGTGAAGCCAAAGAAGACCATCACATATTTGCCCTTGAAGTCAGCCAGGGTATAGACCTTGCCGTCGGGGCCACTCAATGTGAAGTCGGGCTTGTAATCGCCTCCCGTCAAATCGAGACCGTTGTAATGGGGCTTCGGTGCTTGTTCGCAAGCGGCAAGCGTGAGCAATCCTGCCGTGCCGGCGAGAAGAAAAAGACGACGTTTCATGGTAATTCCGGCCCAATGGGCGTAGTTGATACAAGATGGGATGCAAATACCATGCCGCAATGCGGCAGGCAGAACAGCGCTATTCAGGCCAGCTCCGGCGGGCCGCGCGGACTTGCGCCGAGCCACGCGAACGGCGCTCGCGGTGCCTGAAAGAACAATGGCGGATAATGCTCGTGGCCCGGGATGACGGCCAGCGGCGACGATGACGATGGCGGCAAGCCCACGCTGCCAGCGTGACTGATACAGAAAGCACAATGCTCGATGTGCAGCAATACGGAATCGGTGGTCGATTTGGCGCCTGGCGCCAGGTACGCTTGCGTGTAGACGGTGCCGCTGGCCGAGCACATTTCGACGGCGGTACTGTTCGCGTTTGCATGCAGCGAGGCAAACGCATACGACAACGACGGCGACAGTGCATTAAGCAGTATCGCCATACAGGCCAACCACAGATGCCACCGCTTGCGCTTGAACGAAGATCCCATGCGTCCGATTATAGCGGAGTATGGCTTTCGCGTTGCGCGGGCGCGCCCGCCTGGCCGCGCAGGAACACACTGGGGCGCACGCCGGCCACGTCCACGCAAGCGTCGCAAAATGCGGGGATAGAGGCAAAGCCGGAGCCGGCCGCTACTTGCGCCAAGTCGCGCTCGCCGCCTTCGCCATCGGCGCCCGCTTGCGCCGCCGTGTGCAGCGCATGCGCGAGGCGCTGTTCGCGTACCAGACTGAGCAATGCCTCGCCCTCGGCAAACAGGCGCGCCCTGGCTTTGTGCGGCGTCACTTGCCACAGGCTCGCCAAGCGCGCCGCCGTCCATTTTCCTTGCGGCGTAGCGAAGATATGCAGCGCCAGCGCCTGGCTCCAGCGCTTGCCGCTGCCGTGGCCGACATCGCTTGCATCGCCTTCCAGCGCCAGGCTAAATACGGCCGGCTTGCCCCGCCCCGGCATCACGTCGCAGGCAAAGCGCAGAAAGGCCGGCACGACAAAACTCTCGCCGCTACCCAGTTTCTTGGTGGTGATTTCATTATGCAAAGTCACAAAACCCTGGCGCACGGTGACGCGCAGCCTGAGTGGAAAGCGCAAACCCAACAAGTGCAAAGGATGATCGGAAACGAGGGCCATGCGTCAGGTCAATGTGGACAATAAACTCCCAGCATGCCACACATCGCGCAAGCAGTCTGTCATCACAGCGACGCCACGCCATAGCGGCGCAAGCCATCGAGATCCACCACGCGGATGGCTTGGTAAGCAATGCTGATCAGTTGCAATTCAGCCAGACGGCCCAGGGCCAGGTTCACCCTCTGACGCGAAATACCGGTCAGCAAGCCGATTTCTTCTTGCGACAGCGCAAGCACGCTGGAGGTGCGCGGATACAACATGGGATGGAATAGCTGCGCAATCGCTTGCGCCACTTGCGCGTCGACGGCCAGCAGGCGTTGGTTCTGGATGGTGGCGATGAATTGGCCCATGCGTTCATTCAACTGGCGGATGACGTAGGCATTGAAGGAAAGACTCTCGGCCAGCAGCAGATGAAACAAGTCCAGCGGCACCAGGATGATGTTCGCGGCGCGCACGGCCACCACGTCGTAGCGGCGCAGTTCGCGCTTGAGTACGCTGCCCTCGCCACACCAGCCACCTGCCGGCACGCCGGAAAAGGTGGCAGCGCGGCCATCGGCGCTATACACGGCCAGCTTGATCAAGCCCGTGTGCACGCCGATCCAGTGCGCCGACGGTTCGCCGCGCCGCGCGATGAAGCCACCGGCCGCGTAATGCCGGACCACGCTGCCGGCACGCAACAAGTTCTGATGCCTGGCATCGAGGGCCGCGAACCAGTCGTGGCTATCGAGTTCGCTCACCACACGGTCTACACTATCGTTGCTATCCATTCTATCTTTCAAACCTGTCACTAAGATGACAGTGATTTTCAAGCGTCGGTGCTATGCTGACCGGCATCAATCCCGCAACAGGGAGCTAGCGATTTTTTACCAGGAGACAAGCATGACACCTGACTTCAACACCGGACTCGGCAAAAACAGCGCCAACTACGCCGCCCTCACCCCGCTCGACTATATCGCCAGGGCAGCGGCAGTATATGGCAATCGCCTGGCAATTGCACATGGCGCCGTGCGCCAGACATGGAGCGTCACCTACGCGCGCACGCGCCGCCTGGCATCGGCTCTCGCCACGCTGGGCGTGGACACGGGCGACACGGTGGCCGTGATGCTGCCGAACACGCCCGCCATGGTGGAAGCGAGCTTTGGCGTGCCCATGGCCGGCGCCGTCCTCAATGCCCTCAATATTCGTCTCGATCTGGCCTCCTTGATCTTCATGCTGCGCCACGGCCAGGCGAAGGTGCTGCTGGCCGACACAGAGTTTGCCGAACTGGCGCGCCAGATGGCGGCGCAAATTCCCGGCTTGCGCGTGATCCAGGTCAATGACGTGCTGGGACCAGAAGTGGCAGCCTTTTCCGACCTCGACTATGAAAGCCTGCTGGCCAGCGGCGACCCCGATTACGACTGGCCGCGGCCGGCCGATGAATGGGATGCCATCGCCCTCAACTACACGTCCGGCACCACGGGCGACCCGAAGGGCGTGGTCTACCACCACCGGGGAGCGGCCCTGAACGCCCTGTCAAACATCCTGGAATGGGACATGCCCAAGCATGCCGTGTATTTATGGACCTTGCCGATGTTCCACTGCAATGGCTGGTGCTTCCCGTGGACCATCGCCGCGCGCGCCGGCGTCAACGTGTGCCTGCGCAAGTTCGAACCGAAACTGGTATTCGACCTGATGCGCGAATTACGCATCACCCACTATTGCGCGGCGCCCATCGTGCACGCGGCGCTGGCCAACGCGCCCGCCAACTGGCGCGCAGGAATCGACTGGACCGTGCGCGGCATGGTCGCTGGCGCGCCGCCGCCAGCAGCGATGCTGGCCAAGATCGATGCCATGGGCTTTGACTTGATTCACTCGTATGGTTTGACCGAAGTGTATGGCCCGGCCGCCATCTGCGCCGAGCAAGATGCGTGGGCAGCGCTGAGCCAGGAAGAGCGCGCCGTCTTCAAGTCGCGCCAGGGCGTGCGCTACCACTTGCAAAGCGCTGTCGCCGTGCTGGACCCGGAAACCATGCAGCCGGTCGCGGCTGACGGCGAGCAGATCGGTGAAATCATGTTTCGAGGCAACATCTGCATGAAGGGTTACCTGAAGAATGAAAAGGCGACGCAGGAAGCATTCGCCGGTGGCTGGTTCCATACGGGCGACCTGGGCGTCATGTACGCGGACGGCTATATCAAACTGAAGGACCGCAGCAAGGACATCATCATTTCCGGTGGCGAGAATATTTCCAGCGTGGAAGTCGAAGATGCGCTGTACCACCACCCGCAAGTGCTGGCCGCCGCCGTCATCGCCCAGCCGGACGAGAAATGGGGCGAGACCCCGTGCGCCTTCGTCGAGCTGCGTGAAGGCGCCAGCGTGACGGCAGAAGAACTGATGGCCTTCTGCAAGAACAACCTGGCTGGCTTCAAGGTGCCGAAAGCCATCTATTTTGGTCCGCTACCGCGCACCTCGACGGGCAAGATCCAGAAGTTCGAATTGCGCAAGCGCATGCAGTCGGACAAGGCCATCGACGTCTGATCCTCGTCCTGGTTCAGTCGTCCTGATTCAGTCGTCCTGGTTCAGTCGCCCTTGATCAGTCCCTCTTGTCTGTCGGCCACGCCGGCTGCGCCACCGTCAGTCGCGCAAAGCTGGCGAGGCTGGCCACGGCGGCAAATCCTGCCGCCAGGCACAGCGCATACGTCGTGCCTTGGGCGGCAGAAACGGTAAAGCAATAAGCGACCAGTGCCGCGCCCATGGCTTGCCCGAGCAGGCGCGAGGTGGCCACCACGCCGCTGGCACCGCCAGCGCGCTCGGGCGGCGCGCTACCCATGATGGCTTGCAAATTGGGCGCCTGGAAAAAGCCGAAACCGATGCCGCACAAGGCCATGCGCCAGCCGATGTCAACAGCGCCCGGATGGGCCGGCATCCACACCAATGTCAGCAAGCCGCCGGCCAGCGCGGCCAGGCCGATGCCGCCCAGCATGCCCGGTGAATAACGCTCGCTCAAACGCCCGGCCACGGGCGCCATCACCGCTACCAGCACGGCCCACGGCGTCATCAAAAAGCCCGTCTCGATGGGAGAGCGGCCCAGTGTCACTTCAAAATAGAATGGTAGCGAGACGAACGCCAGCCCCTGCGCCGCAAAGGTACAGATGGCCGTCAGCGACGACAACAAAAACAGCGGGCGGCGAAACAGGTCGATGGGCAGCATGGGCGCCGCATGCCCGGCCTGGCGGCGCAGCAGCAAGCAAAAGAATACAGCCGCGGCCAGCAGTTCCGGCAGCAGCACGGTGCTGGACGCATGATGGGCGGCGTCGCCAAAAAATAAAATGAGCAAGCCAAAAGCACCCACGTTGTACAGCGCCGTGCGCCCGTCCAGCGTGTGCCCCGAGAGTTTTGTCGCCGGCAACATGCGCCTGGCGAGGAAAAAACCAATCACGCCCAGCGGCACGTTGATAGCGAACAACCATGGCCATGAAGCCGTCGCCAATATCAGCGAGGCCGCCGTGGGACCGATGGCGAACGCCACGGCTACCACCAGCGCATTATTGCCGAACGCGCGTCCCAGCAAATGCTTGGGGTACAGGGCGCGCAGCAGCGCCGTATTCACGCTCATCATGGCGCTGGCGCCGACACCTTGAAAAAGCCGTGCTACCACCAGCGAGGGCAAGGACCAGGCCAGCGCGCAAGCGAGCGAAGCGAGGGTAAATAGCAGCATGCCCGCGATGAACACACGGCGGTAACCGGCGATCTCGCCGAGGGCAGACAATGGCAGCAGCGTCGCCACCATGGCCAGCTGATACACATTCACGATCCAGACGGAGGCGGCCGGCGTCGTGCGCAGCTCGCTGGCGATGCCCGGCAAGGCTGTGTTGGCAATCGCCGTATCGAGCGAGGCCATGCCCACGCCGATGGCCAGCGCCAGCATGGCCCATAAGCGGGCACCGGGCGGCAAGCCATCCCCGCCCACCGCGACGCCTTGCTCCCTGGCGTCTCCCCTGTCTTGCCGCCGCATCATCATTTCTGGCAGTCGATGACCTTGTAGTCCTTCGAATAGCAGATGCGCAATTCGCCCGTATGCTGTTCATAATTGAGCCAGCGGCCCTTCAGTTGCGGGTTGTGCTGCTTCATCCACTGGAACAGCGCGTTTTTAGGCATGCTGCTGTCCGGCAATTTCAAGGCTTGGAACAGTTCGCGCTCTTTCTCGAAATACTCCCTGGCCGTCGCGAAATCGCAGGCGCCATGCTTTTCCCATTCGCCCTGCAGCAAGGCTTCACCGGGCTGCATGCACATATACGGCAAGATGTCCGACGGTGCCAGTTTCGGCAAGTTGCCCTTGCAATAGCGCGGATGCAGTTCCGTCTTGCGCGGCGGCGTCACGGAAATGTCGACACAAGTAGCCGGGCGATTGGACTGCGCCCATAAGCCATGCACGATCCAGCCGAAGTGATTACTCTCGGCGCACTGGAAGGCAGCTTTCTTTGACACTGCGCCACGGCGGCGCTGGCTGTCGCAAAAACCGGGCGACCACGATAGTGCCAGCATGAAGTAATCGGTGGGCACGTTCGTGCTTTGCTTGTAGCAAGTGTTTTTCTCGTCCGACGGCTTGACGTCATAATCGTTGTAACTGACGTTGCGCGGGATGGCGCACGTGGCCTCGGCCGCGTGGACGGCGCCGGCTGACAGGCTGAAGAAAACGGCGGCCAGCGCCGGCAAGACAGTTCGTAATGGCATCGGGTTTCCCGTTCAAGATATAAAAACGCCGGCAACTGCGTGCCGGCGATGTCTCAATCAAACAAGTTGATCAGCAAACCTTATGCATCCAGCCGTGCGTGTCCGGTGCGGTGCCATGCTGCAAGCCCAGCAACGCTTCGCGCAGGGCCAGGGTGACGGCGCCGTTTTCGTTGTTATTGATGGTCATTTCAAAGCCCTTGGCCTTGGCCACGCCCACCGGCGTGATGACGGCCGCTGTGCCGCAGGCAAACACTTCGGTCATGCGGCCCGAAGCGATATCGTCGCGCCATTGCTGGACCGACAATTTACGCTCTTCCGTGGCATAGCCGAGGTCTTTTGCCATTTCCAGCAGGCTGCGGCGGGTAATGCCTGGCAGCAAGGTGCCCGTCAGTTCCGGCGTTACGACGGTGACCTTTTCGCCATCTTGGTAGACGAAGAACAGATTCATGCCGCCCATCTCTTCGATGAATTCACGTTGTACGGCGTCCAGCCACACGACCTGGTCGCAGCCCTTTTCCTGTGCTTGCGACTGGGCCATCAGGCTGGCCGCATAGTTGCCCGCGCATTTGGCTTCACCGGTGCCGCCCGGCGCGGCGCGCACGAAGTCTTCGCTGATCCACACGGTGACCGGTTTCACGCCTTTCGGGAAATAGGCACCAGCCGGCGAGGCGAACAGCACGAACAGATATTCTTCCGACGGACGCACGCCCAGGTAAGGATCGGTGGCGATCATCAGCGGACGCATGTACAGGCTCTCGCCCGTGTTCTTCGGCACCCAGTTGCGGTCTTGCGCGATGAGCGCGTCGCCCGCTTCCAGGAACAGCGCGGCAGGGATGGCCGGCATGGCCAGGCGCGCGGCGCTGCGATTGAAGCGCTCGGCATTTTGTTCCGGACGGAAAGTCTTGATACTGCCATCGGGCTGCGCAAACGCTTTGTAACCTTCGAAAATGGCCTGGCCGTAGTGCAGCGACGAAGCGGACGGGTCCAGCATCAACGGGCCGTAAGCCTTCAGTTCGCCCTGCTGCCACTTGCCGTCACGGTAAGGAATCACCACCATGTGGTCCGTGAAGATGCGCCCGAAGGCGGGATTGACCATGCGCGCGGCGCGCTCGGCATCGGACAAGGGGTGGGCGGATGGCGTGACGATGAGATTCGGTGTGGAAGTGGTCATGGCGGCAATAGTAACGAGTGAACAGTATCCCTATTGTAGCGCCTATAGCGCCTATAGTGCCCCATCAGGCAAACCAGAATGGGCAAGACAGCGGCCCCGCTGCGCAAAAACTCGCGCCCGGTCTTGCGAATGATTCTCGTTTGCGTTAGTTTGCGTTAATATATCAGCCTTCCTTCTTCCCTGCCATGCCAGGCACCCCGCATGGCAGCGCTATCGAAAGCTGCCATGACGACATCCTCCCTTGCACAAGCCCAGCTGCGCGCCAACGCTGCGCCTGAGACCCGCCAGCAGCGCCCACTTGCCACCGCGCCGCGACAAAAGCGCTGGCACTGGAGCTGGAGGCAGCTATGGTTTCAATTACACTGGTTCATCGGCATCACGGCCGGCACGGTGCTGGTGATCATCGGTATCAGCGGCGCCATCCTGGCCTTCAACGATGAATTGCTCGATGTCATGAACCCTGGCGTGCGTCATGTGCCTGTGGAAACACGTGCGCCGCTGACGCCGGCCCAGTTGACCAGCATCGCTGCCACCGAACACGGCCAGCGCATCGCATCCATCACCATGTATGCACAGGCGGGCGCTGCCCCACGGCTGCTGTTCGCACCGAAAGACGGCCAGCGGCGCGGCGCGTCCATCTATCTGCATCCGTACACGGGCGTCACCCAGCCGGCGTTGACGGGGGCGCAATTTTTCGAGTGGATGGAATCGCTGCACCGCTGGCTGCTGCTGCCCCGCGATCCGGGCCGCCAAGTGGCAGGCGCACTGGCCTTGTGCCTGCTGGGCCTGGCGCTTTCCGGCCTGTATCTGCGCTGGCCCCGCCGTGCGCTGGACTGGCGCACCTGGCTGACCTTTGACCCGGCCCTGAAGGGTCGCTCCTTGCTGTGGAATTTGCACGCCGTAGCCGGCACCTGGTGCCTGCTCGTCTACGTGGCACTGACCCTGACGGGCATTTACTGGAGCTATGACGTGGTGCGCGACAATATCGATGCTTGGGCCGGCAAGCCGCCACGGGTATCGCAAGCGCCGGGCAAGAAAGACGCGCCCAAGGAGCAATCGCCCGCCGTCGACATCGGCCTGGCGTGGAGCGTTTTCCAGCAACACGCCGCCGGCTGGACCCTGGCCAGCGTGCGCCTGCCCACACGTGCGGGCGAAGCCGTGCAATTTACCTGGCTGGCCAGCGATGCGCCGCATGAGCGCGCACGCAGCCGCTTGAGCATTGCACCGGCCGATGGCAGCGTCACGGAAAACGCGCCCTACAGCCAGCAGGCGCTGGGCGCGCGCCTCGTCAACATCATTTATCCGCTGCACATGGGCACCTATTTCGGCTTGACGGGCCGCATCATCGTCACCGTAGCCAGCCTGGGCCTGCCCCTGTTCGCCATCACGGGCTCGATGCTGTACCTGGGCCGCCGCAAGGCCAAGCGCGCTGTGCAGGCGCAGCGGGCTCTGCTGGCTGGCATTGCGGGCAAGCAAGATACCGGCTTGCCCACCCTGGTGGCCTACGCCAGCCAGTCGGGCCAGGCCGAGCGCCTGGCCCTGGAAAGTGCGCGCGCCCTGCAGCAGGCAGGGGTGGCCGTCGACGTGCAATCGCTGAACCACTTCGATCCTGCGCAATTGCGCCAGTACGAACGGGTCCTGATCGTTGCCAGCACCTTTGGCGAAGGCGAGGCGCCGAACGGCACGCGCCGCTTCACGCGCCTGTTGCAACAAACATCGGGAACGCCGCTGGCAGGCCTTGAATTGGGCTTGCTGGCCCTGGGCGACCGTCATTACAGCCACTTCTGCGCCTTTGGCCATGTGCTGGAGCGGCAATTGCGCGCGCTGGGCGCGACGCCATTGTTCCCGCTGATCGAAGTCGACCAGCACGACAGCGCCGCCCTGGCCGACTGGTCGCAAGCGCTGGCGCGCTGCAGCGGCAGCGCCATCGAGGCCATCGGCGTGCAGGAGCAGACCTCATACGAATACTGGCGTTTGCTGCGCCGCGTGCTGCTCAATCCCGGCAGCCTGGGCGGCGAACTGATGAGATCACCTTAACTGGGCCGGCCGGCGCCACTTGGGAAGCCGGTGCGCTGGCCGAAATCATCGGCTGCAACGCGGACGGCAGCGATGCCGACGCGCATGGTACGCATGGTACGCATACGGCGCAGCATGCGCCGCGCAGCTACTCGCTCGCGTCGCTGCCTTCCGATGGAGAACTGCAGTTGCTGGTGCGCCAGGAACGCCACGCGGGCAAGAATAACCAGGGCTATGGCATTTGTTCGGGCTGGCTCACGCGCTTCGCGCCGCCAGGCGCCAGCATCCGCCTGCGCCTGCAAGCCAATCGCGCCTTCGCCCCCACCCTGGTCGATCTGCCCTGCATTTATATCGGCAACGGTTCCGGCCTGGCTGGCTTGCGGGCGCACCTGCGCGCACGCAAGCGGGCCGGACTGGCACGCAACTGGCTGCTGTTCGGCGAGCGCCAGCAAGCCGTGGACAGCATCTGCGCTGCTGAACTCGACGCCTGGGTCGCCGATGGCCACCTGGCACGCCTGGACCGCGTCTTTTCGCGCGATGCTGAAACACGCGAGTATGTGCAGGACCGCCTGCGCGCCAACGCCAACATCTTGCGCGACTGGCTGGCGCAAGGCGCCATCGTCTACGTGTGCGGCAGTTTGCAAGGCATGGCAACAGGAATCGATGCAGTACTGCAAGAAACACTGGGGCAGGAGGGCTACGATGTCCTGCTGGCGGCCGGACGTTATCGCCGCGACGTGTATTGAGCGAGATCAGTGAACGACAGCAGTGAACGACAGCGGTGAACGACAGCGGTGAACGAGATCGTTGAGCGACAGCAGAGCGCCGCCGGCACGATCGGGCCATGTGGGCAGACGCCACGGCAAGGGCTGATACAGCTGATACAGCTGATAACTGCTAACTGATGCAGCGCAACACAGCAATTAGTTGTAGTGTCAAGCAGATCAACCACCCTGCGATTATGCTAGTGCGCAATGAAAGAAGCGAGGCAGTGACCGGCAGCCGGCGCATCCCTGCGCTGCCGCCGGAACAAAAGCGACTACTTGCGGGGTAATGCCGTTCAGTTAGTGTGTTAGTGATGCTATTTTTAGCCCAAGAACTAGGACAGGGGTCGGACCCGGCGGGGGAATATGCTTCAATGGAGCATATTCCGATCACGAAGTGACCGACCCCAGCTCTTTGCCTCTGGGGTTAGCGAATTTACTGGCGCTCATCAATCACGCCAAAACCTTTAACTGAACGGCATTACTACTTGCGGGTGACAATTTGTTGCCCGTTTTGCGTTGAATAGATCCACCACCCACATCTGCGCTCTTCACCATCCTTTTGATCCAGATCATGGATTTTCACCTGCACTGCGGCCACACTGGCACGGTCCGCTTCGCATCGAGACGGACTTAACTGGGGGGCATCGGCATGGGTATATCTGCTTGGAAGGATGAGATGGCGCTGGGCGTTCCCGCCATCGACGAGGCACATGAGGCGCTGTTTCAGGAGCTGGCGCGGCTGGGGCAGTTGAGCGACCAGCATTTTAGCGTCGCATTTCGCGAGCTGATTGCGGCCGTCGAACGCGATTTTCGCGAGGAAGAGGATTTGATGGAACAAATCGACTTTCCCTCGCTAGCCAAGCACCGCGAACAGCACGCGCGCTTGCTCAGCGGCTTGCACCATGCCTGGGCCGCCGTCGATCAGGCGACATGGAACAGGGTCGCCATGCGCTGTCGCTCTTGCCGCAATGGCTGATTTTCCACCAGGCCACCATGGACCTGGCACTGGCGGCGGCGCTAGAACTGGTGCAGCCCCAGCCGAAATAGTCTCTACAGCAGCAGCACCGTGGCTTGCTCGGGCAAGACGACGCGGTAGTGTCCCGGATATTTGTCTTCACCGTCAAAAATCTTGCAAAACACGGGCTGGCTGATGTCATTGACGGCAGGCTCCTTCATGGGCAAGGTGGCGATCAGTTGCTCGCCATCCATCAACTGCAAGGCGTGACCGCGCTCGATGGCGCAAAAGGCCAGCGATTGCACGTCGTTGGCGAACGGCCGCTTGTACCACGGCGTGATGGCCCGCACGGCGCGCCGCGCGTCGCGCAGCACTTGTCCCACGCGCGTGACACTCCACGCATCGCGCGCCACGGACGGCTGGAGCACGATATTGGCCGTCAGCTCACCGCTGCCCTTGTTCACCAAAAACATGCCATCCTGTGCGGCGATGTCCTCGTTGAGCGGCACCACAAACACGCCGCCGTCCGAGACCTTGATCGGCACGGGTGCGCCAGTGCCGATCAAGGCCACGCGCACATCGTCGATGCTGGCGTTCAGCTTGGCCGGAATCAGGCGCAGGGCCATGACCACGCTGCCGCTCGACACTTGCCACACTTTCCTGGCTGTCAGATAACTCTCGCGGTAAGCCGTGAAACGTATGCGCGGCGCCTTGGCGTCGCTGCTAGCGGTGATCGTCACCGTTTGCGAGGGCAAGGCCTGTTCCGCTGGTGTGGCTGGTGTGGCTGCCGTGGCAACTGTGGCAGTAGCTGTGGGCACAGCGGGCGGCGGCATGGCATCGCTGACAGGTGGCACGCTGGCACTGCGTAGCGGCGCCGAAACAGCCGGCGCTGCCGCGTGATCCTGGGCCTGAGCCTGGCCCAGCGACATGAGACACCACCATCCGGCACAAGCGATCCATATACGCATGCATTTCTTTCAATGAAGAGAATATTTTTTGTCGGCCCCGCATTATCGCAGAAGGGAGGCCGCTACGCCGCGCCTGGCCTTGCGCTGGAACTGCCGGCCTAGCCATGCCATAGGCGCACTGGCGCCATCCTGCTACACTGGCGCTATCTGATCAAGCAAGAAACTGCAAGACGACTGTCTCGACATCACACACCATGCCCTACCTGTCCATCCTGTTATTTAGCCTGTTGTATTTGCTGGCCACATTCTTTTTCCACATTCCCGCCCTGGTCGCTCTCGCATATGGCGTGCTCAGCCTCAGCTGTTTCGTCGCCTACGCGATCGACAAGTCGGCCGCCCGACAGGGGCGCTGGCGCACTTCGGAACGCACCCTGTTACTGCTAGGACTGCTGTGCGGCTGGCCGGGCGCGGTACTGGCCCAGCAATGGCTGCGCCACAAGTCCAGCAAGCGCTCGTTCCGCGTGCTGTTCTGGCTCACCGTCGCCCTCAATATTGCCGCTTTCGTGTATTTCAGCATGCATTACGCTGCGCCCGATATCGGCACCGAGGTGGCGCCCATCGAGTTATAGGACTGCCGGTCGCCTCACTCGCCCAGCAGGCGCAGCGATTCCAGCCAATCCGCCTTCCATTCGCGCAACAAAGGCTGCGTGGCAAACGCCTTCTTCAGGTGCGCCATCGGTACGCGATGCACATCGTGCAAGCCGAAAGCGAGGGTAACGGGATGCCACAGGTGGCTGTTCTTGCCGCCACGCGAATTCTTGCGCACGCGCGCCCCGTCGTCGCCAAAGATGCCCACGCCACTGGCCAGCCCCTGGTCCAGGTTGACCTTGCCCACGCCGGCAAAGGCAATCAAGATCTGTTCGCGCCCCAGGCCTTTGAGGGCACTCGGCAAGACCACCGGCGCCTTGTCAAGCTCTGCCTCTGGCGGCTGCGGCTGCTGCAACTCCTTGAGCAAACGCAACAGATCGCGTTCCTGGAAGTGCAAGCCATCGAGCGGCACGCGCAAGCCCGGCGCCTTCAGTTCGATGGCGATATTGCCGGAGTCGCGCGTAAAACGCAGCCAGACATCCGCAGCGCCGGAGACCAGGTGCTGCTTGTCGCCGATGAACACGACGGGCGCCGCATAGCGCGTCACGCCGTCATGGAACAGCTCGGCCCACGTGTCGCTGTAGTCGAGCCAGACGTACGGCAAGCCCCCCTGCTCCAGCAGGCGTGCCAGGCTCCATGGCGTGCCTGTCTGTTGCGCTAGCCAGGCACAGGCTTCAACGGCGGTGGCGCGGTACGGCAGGGATAGGGAAGTCATGGCAGTTCCGTCGATAAAAGTGGGACGCAGTGTAGCAGACACGACCGCCGCTGCCATCATTGCCGGCTTGGGCAAGCGCAGCGGGCGCGCTCTTTTTGCGTCATGTGCTAGGCTGGCAGCTTCAGAGCATCAACAAGCGCGATGGCCATTGCGGCCCCCTGGCGCACCACAGCAAGGACATGATCATGCATCCGAGCACCAATGCCGCTACCGCGCCCGCCCCACCACCTGAACGCGATTCACCCACGCCGGCCAGCGAAAGCCATGCCGAGCAAGCGCTTGATGAGGCGCTCAAGGAAAGCTTTCCGGCCAGCGATCCGATTGCCATTGCCACCGCCAAACCGTCGGGCAGTGCGCGCGCCTGAGAGCACACCGCATCAGCCACCTTTTTGGGTGGCTTTTTTATTTTGTAAAAGCTGAATCCATCTGCCCCGCCCGCGCGTAGATGAATATACCATGAGCAACTTAAGTTACTACGCGCAAAGGAATCGACATGCAGCATTACAGCAAAAAGACGAATCCCACGGACCAACGCCTGTACCTGGCGCAGCGCATCGACCAGGCAGACGCACGCATGCAGCACGTGCACGATAAGGTCGAACGGCAACGCTGCGCGCAATGGATCACGGCCTGGGCCGTGGCGGCGGGCGCCGACGCACCGCGCGACATGATGCTGCGCATCCGCGGCGGCTTCATTTTGCTGTGACAGAAAAGTAAAAGCCCCGCCGGGCGCTCAAGCACCGGGCGGGGCAAGTCAAGCCGACATACGCCTATTTTGGTGTGTCGCGTTGCTGCGCGGGCGACGTGTCGCCATCGGCAATTTCATACCACATCGCATTGAGTACGGCGAAGGTCGCCGCCAGCGGAAGACCGAGTATCCAGGCGAAATACCACATAGTTATAACCTTTCCTTAATTCTTAGTAAGCGTGAGCGCTGTCGTCCGTGATGGCTTTGGCATCAACCTTGCCCCACAGCACTTTATAGACCCAGGTCGTGTAGGCGACGATGAGGGGAATGAAGACGGCCGTGGCGACCAGCATGATGAACAGGGTCATGTGGCTCGACGAGGCATCCCACACCGTCAGGCTGGCGCGCGGATCGATCGACGATGGCAGGATGAACGGGAACATGGCCGCGCCCACACTGAGGATGATGCCGGCGATGCCGGCCGCGCTGGCCAGCAAGGCGGGCACTTCGCGGCGCGCACGCAGCAGGGCGAACGCCAGCAAGGGGCCGAGCAAGCCCACTACGGGGGCAATCGCGGTCCACGGATGGGCGGCAAAATTGAGGAACCAGGCGCCCACGTGCACTTGCGCCGTTTTCAGCATCGGGTTCGACGGGCCATCGACGACGACGGCGCTGGTGACACGGTAGCCATCCACCCACAGCCACAGGGCCACGCCGGCCAGTGCATACAGCACGACTGTCGCAAGCGCGGCGACGCTGCCGTAGCGGCGCGAACGGTCAGCCACGGCGCCGTCCGTTTTCACTTGCAGCCAGGTGGCGCCGTGCATCACCAGCATGGCGACCGAGACCAGGCCGCACAGCACGGCAAACGGGTTGAGCAGCGCAAAGAAGCTGCCGTCATAGAAAATGTGCATATCCGACGAGAAACGGAACGGCACGCCCTGCAGCACATTGCCGATCGCCACGCCGCAGATCAGGGCCGGCACGAAGCCACCCACGAACAGGGCCGCATCCCAGCGGGCACGCCAGCGCGGGTCTTCGCGCTTGCTGCGAAATTTGAACGCCACGGGGCGCACGATCAGCGCCACCAGGATGGCGAACATGGCCAGGTAAAAGCCCGAAAACGAGACCGCGTACAGCTGCGGCCAGGCGGCAAAGATGGCACCGCCACCGAGGATCAGCCACACCTGGTTGCCTTCCCACACGGGACCGATACTGTTGATGATGACGCGGCGCTCGAGGTCGGTCTTGCCGGCAAACGGCAGCAACATGCCCGTACCCAGATCGAAGCCGTCGGTGATGGCAAAGCCCACCAGCAAGATGCCGATCAGCAGCCACCAGATCAGGCGCAGTGTTTCGTAAGAAATCATGTCATGCAAAATCATGGTCTGGCCCTCCTTAGGCGCGTTGAGTATGAATGGCTGCGCCTGCTGGCACGGGAGACGGCGCCGTCTCTTCCGGCCCCTTGCGGATGGCCTTGAGCATGAGCTTCATTTCAATGAGCAACAGCACGGTGTAGATGGCGGCAAAGCCGGCAATCGTGATCAGCAAGGTGGTCGCGCCCAAGTTAGAGACCGCCACGGCCGTTGGCAGCACGCCTTCGATCACCCACGGTTGACGGCCCAGTTCGGCCACGATCCAGCCCGCTTCAATCGCCACCCACGGCAGCGGGATGGAAAACACGGCCACTTTCAGCAGCCAGCGGTGCTTGTCCAGCGTACGGCGCGTCGACAGGATGAAGAACGTGCCGGTGAGCAAGATAAAGAACATGCCCAGACCCACCATCACGCGGAAGGACCAGAACAGCGGTGCTACGGGCGGCACGGTATCGAGCGCGGCCTTGTGGATCTGCTCTGGCGTGGCCAGGCGCGGGTCATCGACATAGCGTTTCAGCAGCAAGGCATAGCCCAGGGAATGGCCTTTCGACTCGAACATATCGCTCGCCTCCTGCGGCACGGGCGCGCCCGGCGCCACGCTGCGGATGGTTTGCAGCGCGTCATACGCCTTGATGCCATCCTGGATCAGCAATTGGCCGCGCTCGACCAACTGCTCGATGCCGGGAATCTCCGTCGTCAGCGAACGCGTGCCGATCAAGCCCATCACCATCGGGATGTGCACCGCGTAATGCGTCTCGCGCGCTGTCGCGTCAGGAAAACCGAAGGCGGTGAAGGCGGCGGGCGCCGGCTCCGTGGTCCACATCGCTTCGATGGCGGCCAGTTTCATCTTTTGATGTTCGGACGACAGGTAGCCGCTTTCATCGCCCAGCACCAGTACCGACAGCGTGGCGGCCAGGCCGAACGAGGCAGCCACCGTCATCGAGCGCTTGGCCAGTTGTACGTGACGGCCCTTCAACAGATACCAGGCGGAAATACCCAGCACGAAAATCGCCGCTGCCGTGTAACCGGCCGAAACGGTATGGACGAATTTCGCTTGGGCGACAGGATTCGTCAGCACGGCACCGAAATCGGTCACTTCCATACGCATGGTCTGTGGATTGAAGGCCGCACCGACGGGATTTTGCATCCAGCCGTTGGCAATCAATATCCACAGGGCCGAGAAGTTCGAGCCGATGGCCACCAGCCAGGTCGTGACCAGGTGGCCGCGCTTGGACAGCTTGTCCCAGCCGAAGAAGAACAGGCCGACGAAGGTCGCTTCCAGGAAGAAGGCCATCAAGCCCTCGATGGCCAGCGGCGCGCCGAAAATATCGCCCACATAGTGGCTGTAATAGCTCCAGTTCATGCCGAACTGGAATTCCATGACGATGCCCGTCGCCACGCCCATGGCGAAGTTAATACCGAACAAGACACCCCAGAACTTGGTCATGTCGCGCCAAATGGTACGGTTTGTCATCACGTAGACCGTCTCCATGATGGCGAGAATCACGGACAGGCCTAAGGTCAGCGGAACAAATATAAAATGGTACAAAGCTGTCAGCGCGAACTGCAGTCTGGATAAAGCGACAATATCGAAGTCCATATAATTTCCTTGGTGTTTCCCTACTTTAATTGCAAAATTGACATTTTTCTGTTGCTAGTCGATAGACGTCGATGTGGCAAAACTGCCGAGCAGCGCCGCCTGTGTCTCCCCTATCGTTCTTCAATCGCCGCGCAAGCGCGCCAGCGCTGCCTCGAAATCCGGCGTGCCACGGCGCACGTCAGCGACGATGCGGCCATCGCGCAGGCTGAGCAGCCGGTCCGCCAGCGCCGCCTCGCGCCGCAAGTGGGTGGCGATCAGCAGAGTGCGCCCGTCGCTGCGCGCGCGCAGGCGCTGCAAGACATCGATTGCCACCGCTGCATCGAGTGCCTCGGTGGCTTCGTCCAGCAGCCACAAGGTCGATTCGTGCAGGCACAGGCGCGCCAACGCCAAGCGCCGCGCCTGGCCACCCGACATGCCCAGGCCGCCCTCGCCCAGCAGCGTATCGAGGCCGCCCGCCAAGGCCCGCACGTCCCCCTCCAGGCCTGCCGCCTGCAGCGCCGCCCACAGCTGCGCATCGCTGGCGGACGGGTCGGCCAGGCGCAGGTTGTCGCGCAGGCTGTCCTGGAATAGTTCCGTCTTCTGCGTGAACAGACAGGCGCGCGAGGCGCTGACGATCCCCGACAGCGGTGCCAGCTCGCGCGCGGCGATGGCCAGCAATGTCGACTTGCCCGCGCCACTGGGACCGATCAAGGCCACGCGCTCACCGTGCGCGATGTGCAGCGAGACGTCATGCAAAATGGCGACATCGCTGCCCGCATGCGCGGCACTGACGCGTTCCAGGCGCAAGCCGTTTGCGGCTGCGCCGGGCGACAGCGGTGACTGTTCCAGGCTTGCCAGGCACGGCGCCAGACGGCGCATGGCCAGCAGCATGCGACCCGCTTCCAGCGCGCCACGGCGCAGTCCCGCAAACGGTTCCACGGCCGTCAGGGCAATCAGCAAGGCCAGCGCCGCCAGCGGCAGGTTCAGCGCCTGCTGCTGCACCAGCGCGGCCACGGCCAGCAGCACGCCGGCCAAGGTCACGCTGGCGGCCACGCCATACGCGGCACTGGCCGCCGTATCGAGGCGCAGCAAGGCGAAATCGGCTTGCGCCAGCGAGCGGTCGATCTGTCCCAGCGCCGCGCATTGGGCCTCGATGCGGCCCGCCATCACCAGGTCCGTCTGGCCGGCCACCAGGTCGATGCTGCCGGAACGTAATTTTTCGATGGCGCGCGAGCGCACGATGGCGGGACGGCGGGCACGCTGCGCCACAACCGAGCTGATGCCGCCGCCGGCCGCCAGCAGCCACGCGGCCAGGCCCAAGCCCAGCTGCCACTGCAGCACGCCCAGCGCGATGCCGGCCAGCAAGGCCACGCACAGCGCCGTAAAGGCCGGCACCAGCAGGCGCAAATACAGCGCTTCGAGCGCATCGATATCGGCCGTCAAGCGGAACAGCAGCTTGGCAGGCTGGCGCAGCAAGCGACTGGCCGCTTCCGGGCGCGACCAGGCACGGAACAGTTGCACGCGGATGCTGGCCAGGGCGGCGAAGGTGGCGTCGTGCGTGACGAGACGCTCCGCATAGCGCGAGCCCGTGCGGCCGATGGCGAGCAGGCGGATGCCGGCCGACGGGCCGAACACGTCGAACAGCACGGCGGTGGACGCATGCAGGCCAGCAAGCGAGGTGGCAGTGATGAACCAGCCAGACAAACCCAGCAAGGCCATGCCGGCTACCGCCGTCAGTGCCGCCAGCATGGCGCCAGCGATCAATTTGCCGGGCTGGGCCAGCAGCAATTGCCGCAGGACGCGATGGCGTATGAAGGAAGTTTTCATGCGCGTCCTTCTTCCTTCTGTGCCTGCGGCTGCGGCTGCGCCTGCATGTGCGCCGGCACATCGACCTGCACCGTGCGCTGCAAGCGGCCAGCCAGCACGGGGTCATGCGTGGCGACGATCATGGTTTTGCCCCTTGCCAACGCCAGCAAGGCGTCCGTGACGCGCGCCGCCGTCTCACTATCGAGGTGGGCCGTCGGTTCATCGACCAGCAACAGGTCGGCATGCGGGTGCAGGGCCACGCGGGCCAACGCCAGGCGCACCGCTTCGCCGCCGGACAGGCCCTGGCCCCCATCGCTGAGCATGACGGCCGGTTGCGCCTGAGCCACGGTGGCCAGGTCGGCCAGATGCAAAGCCTGCGTCACTTGCGCGGCGTTCGCGCCAGCGCGGCCCAGCGTCACGTTCTGGCTGACGGAGGCGGCAAACACGTGCGCACGCTGGCCCATCCAGGCCATGCGCTGGCGCAAAGTATTGACCGTGCTGTCGTTCAGGCGCACGCCGCCGATGCGGATCTCGCCGCCGCTGGCGGGCAGCAAGCCAGCCAACAACGAGAGCAAGGTGGTCTTGCCGGCGCCGCTGGCACCGAGCAAGGCCACGTGTTCGCCGGCATGCACGGTCAAATCGAAGCCGTCGAATACGCGCGCTTCGCCAGGGTGAGCAAAGCGCAGCTCACGGACGTCGACGGCGGGCGGCGGCGCCAGCGCCATGGCGGCGGCGGAGACGGCAGCTGCTGGCATGCCGGCGCCAGGCAGGGGCACGCCATCGGCCACCAGGTCATGCAAACCGGCCAGCCCCGCTTCGCCGGCCGCCTTGTCGTGCCAGACGGCGGCCAGCTCGCGCAGCGGCTCGAAGAATGCGGGCGCCAGCAGCAAGATGAACAAGCCCTGCCCCAGGCTGAGTTCCCGGCCCCAGGTGCCGAAATTGATGCTGCCGAGCAAGGAGAAGCCAATAAACGCCGCCGCCATGGCCACGCCCAGCGCGGAAAACAGTTCCAGCACGGCGGACGACAGGAAGGCGATGCGCAGCACGAGCATCGTGCGCCGACGCACCGATTGCGACGAGGCATCGAGCCGCTCGGCCGTGGCGTCGACGGCGCCCAAGGCGCGCAGAGTGGCCAGGCCGCGCAGCCGATCCAGCAGGAAGGCGTTCATGCTGCCCATTTCCACCATCTGCGCGCGGCTGGCCGCTTGCGCACCCATGCCCACCAGCGCCATGAAGACGGGAATCAGGGGGGCGGCAACGAGCAAGATCAAGGCGGCAATCCACGACAGCGGTGTCACCACGGCAAGGATCACTAGCGGCACGAGCAACACTTTCCAGCGCGCCGGCTTGTAGCGCACCAGGTAGGGCACGATGGCTTCGGCCTGCTCGGCGATGACGCTGGCCGCCTGGCCCGACTGCGCGCGCTGGCGATCGAGCGGCGAACGGCGCGCCAGCGCTTGCGCCACCTGGACGCGCAAGGTAGACAGGTGCTCGCGCGCCGCCGCATACATGCGCCGCGCACCCCACGCTTCGCAGCCGGCGCGCAGCACGCCCAGCAGCAGCACGCCAGCGGCCGGCAGCAGGGCCGCGCGCCAGAGTGCACCGCCCTGCATGGCTTGTACGGCCCAGGCCAGCAAGGCCGCTTGCGGCAGCCACAGCAAGGCGGCGCCACCTTGCGCCAGGCTGGCGACACGGGGAAGAACAAAGCGGGGCAAGGATAGGGGCGGGGACGGCAGTGGTGACAGGTTAGGCATATCTATACTTCTTGAGTTTTCAGAATTTTCTGTAAATTCGATTCTTAGTATAATACTGCGAAACATGACATATATCAATTGACCCCACCCGAATGGCGTGAAAAAATCCAGATAATTATGAAAACTCAACATATTCAAATGACGCCGCTGATCCTGACCTTTGTCAGCCATTTCGGCGAGATGGGCAGCCGCTGGGGCTTTAACCGTACGGTGGGGCAAGTGTATGCCTTGTTATTTGTCGCAGAGCATCCTTTGCACGCGGACGAAATTGCGGAGCACCTGAGTTTTTCCCGCTCGAACGTCAGCATCGGCTTGAAGGAGTTGCAGGGCTGGGGCTTGATACGCCAGTCGCGCATTCCGGGCGACCGACGCGAGTATTTTTCCTCGCTGGGCGATGTATGGCAAATCTTCCGCGTCGTGGCCGCCGAACGGCGCCGCCGCGAAGTGGCACCGACCCTGACGGTGCTGCGCGAATCGCTGCTGGCACCGGCCACGCAAGCCGGCGACCAGTATGCGCAAGAGCGCATGCGCGAAATGTATGAACTGGTTAACCTGGCCAACACCTGGTTCGACGACTTGCAGCGCCTGTCGCCCGAATCGATGGCGCAACTGATGAAAATGGGCGCCAAGATGCAAAAGCTGCTCAATGCCAAGGACCGCCTGTTCGGCAAGAGCCCCCACGACGACGAAAAATAAGGCCCGCATGCGCCTGCAGCGCCACCACGTATACACGCCGCATACGCGCAGCAGCTGACTATTTACACCATATTTATACCGCTCTGGCTATGCTCGTTGGCACGACAGCCAACCTTGCGAAGGAGCATCCATGCATGAATCCCCATTCCAGTCTCGCGCACGTAGCGTGCTACGCGAGCATTTGCCGGCACGAGAACGGCTGCGCCTCGCGCGTCGGGCGAGCAAGAAAAAGCTGTCGGTATTGTCTGCCCTGCTATGCGCGGCGCCGCTGGTGTATTTATTGAGCGTGCTGCTGTTTGCGCAGCCGTAAGCTGATACGCGAAACGCAAATCACGAGGGGAAGATGCAGTGCGGCCGGCTCATGGCGCATGCTGTGTGACCAGTATGAACTGGTCCGCCCAGAGGGAATCGAACCCCCATTCACGGTTTAGAAGACCGTTGTCCTATCGTTGAACGATGGGCGGAAAGGTGCAGTATTTTAATTCATGCGCCAGCCATGAAATGCCTGCGCAGAATAGAAAACGGGCTGTCATTTCTGACAGCCCGCTTATGACTTTGGTCGGAGTACAAGGATTCGAACCTTGGACCCCCTGGTCCCAAACCAGGTGCGCTACCGGGCTGCGCCACACTCCGAAGACAAGATAATAACGCCCCCAAGCAATTTCGTCAATTGGCATAGACGAATTAGATGGAAATAACTATCGCGCCTGCCCTGCCCTGGCCTGTCCAGCACTTTCCTGCTTAAGCGCTGACTTTATCGGCAATGCGGCGCGCCATCGACTCGGCCTTGTCCTTATGCTTGGCTTCCACCATGACGCGTATCAACGGTTCGGTGCCCGAAGCGCGGATCAGCACGCGGCCCGTGTCGCCCAATTCGGCCTCGACCATTTCTTTCTCGGCCACCATGGCGGCATTTTTCTGCCAGTCGAAACCGGGCGCTACGCGCAGGTTGATCAGGGTTTGCGGGAACAGCACCAGCTCAGCCAGGCACTGCTGCAGGTTCTGGCCGCTGCGCTTGAGTGCGGACAATACTTGCAGCGCGGAGACGATGCCATCGCCCGTCGTGTGGCGGTCCAGGCACAGCAAATGGCCGGAGCCTTCGCCGCCCAGTATCCAGCCCTTTTCCTGCATGACTTCCAGCACGTAGCGGTCACCTACCTTGGCGCGCGCAAAGCCGATGCCCTGCTGCTTGAACAGCACTTCCAGCGCCATATTCGTCATCAGGGTGCCCACGGCGCCAGCCACGGGGCCCGTCGCCAGGCGATCCTTGACCATCACGTACAATAACTCGTCGCCGTTATACAAACGCCCCGTGGCATCGCACATGATCAGGCGGTCAGCGTCGCCATCGAGGGCGATACCGAGATCAGCGCCATGCTCGACAACAGCGGCAGCCATGGCCTTGGTTGCCGTGGCGCCAAAGCCCGCATTGATATTGAAGCCATCGGGCTTGTTGCCGATGGCAATAACTTCCGCACCCAACTCATGAAACACGTGCGGCGCGATATGATAAGCGGCACCATGCGCGCAATCGACGACGATCTTCATGCCACGCAAGTCCAGCTCGTTCGGGAAGGTGCTCTTGCAAAATTCGATGTAGCGGCCCTGGGCATCGTCCAAGCGCTTGGCGCGGCCCAGCTTGTCCGATGGCACGCAGGCCATCGGTTCGTCGAGTGTCGCCTCGATTTCCAGTTCCACGCTGTCGGGCAGCTTGCTACCCTGGGCGGAAAAGAACTTGATGCCATTGTCATGGTAGGGATTGTGCGAGGCGGAAATGACCACCCCGGCCGACAGGCGCAGCGCCCGCGTCAGGTAAGCGATCGCCGGCGTCGGCATGGGGCCGGCCAGCATCACGTCAACGCCAGCGGCCGACAGGCCCGCTTCCAGCGCCGCTTCCAGCATGTAGCCGGAAATGCGTGTGTCCTTGCCAATCAACACTGTCGGGCGCACCTTGCCACCTTGCGACTTGGCCAGCACCTTGCCGGCCGCATAGCCGAGGCGCATGACGAAATCGGGGGTGATCGGAGCCGTGCCCACCAGACCGCGGATGCCATCGGTGCCAAAATATTTACGCGTCATCGTATTTCTCTTTTTGTTGTTTATGATAAATTTTACAAGATTAATGTGCCATGCGCCAGACCTTCAATGCATCGACGGTTTCAGCCACATCATGCACACGGATAATTTCTGCGCCTTGCGCTACCGCAGCTAGCGCCCCGGCAACACTACCGGCCAGGCGCTGCTCCACGGCACGCCCAGTAACGGCGCCTATCATCGACTTGCGCGACAGCCCCGCCAGCACCGGCAAGCCCAGTTCGCTGCGCAACTGGCGCGTGGCGCGCAGCAAGGCGTAGTTCTGCTCCACCGTCTTGCCAAAGCCGAAGCCGGGATCGACGCACAGGCGTTCACGATCGATGCCCGCTGCCGTCATCGTCTCGACGCGTTCGTGCAGGAAGGCAATCACTTCGCGTACCACATCGTCATACTGGGGCTGGTCCTGCATGGTTTGTGGCACGCTTTGCATGTGCATGATACACAGCGCGCAGTCGCTGCCCTGCACCGCCTCGATAGCGCCAGGCGCGCGGAAACCATTGATGTCATTGATCATGTCGGCGCCCGCCAGAATCGCTTCGCGCATCACTTGCGGTTTATAAGTATCGACCGACAGCGGCTTGCCACAGTCGCGCAAAGCGTACAGCACCGGCATAACGCGCTGCAACTCGTCCTGCAGCGGCAAGGGCGGCGCGCCGGGGCGACTCGATTCGCCGCCGATATCGATGATATCAACGCCATCGAGCATCATCTGCTCGGCGCGCGAGAGGGCAAATTCCAAGTGCTGATACTGGCCTGCATCGGAAAATGAATCGGGTGTGATATTCAGGATGCCCATCACCAGCGCCTGCGTGCCCTGCAGGTTGAAGCCGAAACGGCCGAATTGCAAATAGTGTCGCATGTAACTCTTTTTAGTCGTCAGGAAAAATTTGCAGCGGCAACGAAAAAGGGCAAGGATCGCTCCTTACCCTTTCATACAACACGCCGCCGCTCAAGCGGCTGGCGCTATTAAGCTGGCGCCGTCACGTTTGGCGAGATGCCACCCGTGTCGCTATCGCCCGCATTACGGCGTGGCGGGATGACTTTCGGCGGATGCGGCTCGAGGCCGGCCATGATGTCATTAATTTGCTGTGCATCGATGGTTTCCCATTCCAGCAAGGCTTTGGTCATCATTTCCACCTTGTCGCGATTACTTTCCAGCAAGTTACGCGCCAAAGCATATTGCTTGTCAAGAATATTGCGGATTTCGGCGTCGACCTTTTGCTGGGTCGCTTCCGAGATCGTCTTGGTAGCACCACCGAAGAAACCTTCGTTTTCGCTGTCTTCGTAGACCATCACGCCCATGCTGTCGGACATGCCGAAGCGGGTCACCATGGAGCGGGCCAGCTTGGTAGCGCGCGAGAAGTCATTCGACGCACCGGTGGACATTTGTCCCACGAAAATCTCTTCGGCGATACGCCCACCGAAAAGGATGGAAATTTCTTCCAGCATCTTGTCCTTGTAGGCGGACAAGTTGTCGTGTTCCGGCAACTGCCAGGTCAGACCCAGAGCCCAGCCGCGCGGCATGATCGTCACTTTGTGCACGGGATCAGCTTTCGGCAACAACTTGGCAACGACGGCGTGACCGGATTCATGGTAAGCCGTATTGCGACGCTCTTCCTCGCGGATGATCATCGACTTACGCTCAGGACCCATGTAGATCTTGTCTTTCGCGTCTTCGAAGTCGGCCATTTCCACCAGTCGCTTGCTGCGGCGGGCGGCAAACAGGGCTGCCTCGTTGACCAGGTTGGCCAGGTCCGCACCCGAGAAACCAGGGGTACCACGGGCCAGGATATCGGCTTTCACATCGGTACTGATAGGTACCTTGCGCATGTGCACGTTCAAGATCTGCTCGCGGCCGCGGATATCGGGCAAGCCGACAGAGACCTGGCGGTCGAAACGGCCGGGACGCAGCAAGGCTTTGTCGAGTACATCGGCGCGGTTGGTGGCGGCCACGACGATCACACCGGAGTTGGCTTCAAAACCGTCCATCTCGACCAGCAACTGGTTCAAGGTCTGTTCGCGCTCATCATTGCCGCCGCCCATGCCGGCACCGCGGTGACGACCAACAGCGTCAATCTCATCGATGAAAATGATGCATGGCGAATGCTTTTTCGCGTTTTCAAACATGTCACGCACGCGCGAGGCGCCCACGCCGACGAACATTTCCACGAAGTCGGAACCGGAAATCGAGAAGAACGGCACCTTGGCTTCGCCGGCGATGGCACGCGCCAGCAGGGTTTTACCCGTGCCCGGCGGACCGACCATCAGCACGCCGCGGGGAATGCGGCCACCGAGTTTCTGGAACTTGCTCGGGTCCTTGAGGAAGTCGACCACTTCGTTGACTTCTTCTTTCGCTTCGTCGCAACCGGCGACATCGGCAAAGGTCACGGTGTTGCTGGCTTCATCCATCATGCGTGCCTTCGACTTGCCGAACGAGAATGCCCCGCCCTGCCGCCGCCTTGCATCTGACGCATGAAAAACACCCAGACGCCGATCAACAGCAGCATGGGGAACCAGGATACAAAAATAGTTTGCAGGAACGACGCTTCCTCTGGCGGGCGCACATCGAAATGCACGCCGTTGTCGCGCAAGTCGCCAATCAAACCCTTGTCGAGGCTGGTGGCGGTGGTACGCACCTTGGTATCGTCCATCAGCTTGGCGGTGATCGACGAACCTTCGATCACAACATCCTTGACGCGCTTGGCTTTGACTTCATCCAGTAAATCGGAATAAGCGATGGCCTTGCTGCCGCCTGTGGCGCCATGACTGTCGAATTGCTTGAACAGCATAAACAACAGCAGCAATACGACTACCCAGATGGCAGATTTGGAAAACATGTTATTCACGAAGACTCCTTGGATGCAGTGCGCATCTCTTTACCAATAGCTAGAAACACGATTTTACTCGCAATAAGCGGGCCGTGCCAAAGCCCGCCGATTCGTGCGCGCGAAACAACGCGCACACATGAAAAATGCAGTATAAACAATTTAGGCTTTTAAGCCATCAGACGCTACTGCACTTCTCGTTCCCATGTGCGGATCGCCCCTTAAATATCAAGGGCCGAATCATCTTCTTGCACAGCATTTTTCAGCGGATTCTTGATTCCTCGCCCCATCAGGAAGATTTCTGACGATTTATCGCGGCTGGCCTTGGGTTTTTTCTGCACCACGACCTTGAATTCAGCGCGGAATTTCTCCACGATCTGGCTGAAACCCATGTCCTTGAAGCATTTCACCAACAGCACGCCCGATGGTTTCAGGTGCAATTGCGAAAATTCGAGAGCCAGGTCAATCAAGTGTTCCATGCGCGCCGCATCGGCCGTGGCGATACCCGACAGGTTGGGCGCCATGTCCGACAGAACCAGGTCGACCTTGCGTCCTTGCAACACCACTTCCAGCTGGCGCAATACGCGCGCCTCGCGGAAGTCGCCCTGGATAAAATGAAAATCGGCGATTGGCTCCATTTCCAGCATATCGAGGCCAATCAGGGTACCATTGACCCCGCCGCCGTCCTTGCCGGCCAGCTTGCGCCGCGCGTACTGGGCCCAGCTGCCAGGAGTACACCCAAGGTCGACAATGACCTGGCCAGGTTTGATCAGTTTTTCGTCTTCATCGATTTCTTTCAGCTTGTATGCTGCCCGGGCGCGGTAGCCCTCTTTTTGCGCTAACTTCACATAAGGATCATTTATGTGGTCGTGCAACCAGTTTTTGTTTAATTTCTTCTTTGCCATTCGCGTAGAATACTGCTTTTAAGGGAATTACTAAATATTATTATGCTAAAACTTACACCCGTAGAGCGCAGCGCACTGCGCGCCGAAGCACACGCGCTGAAGCCTATCGTCATCATTGGCGAAGCGGGCTTGACACCTGCTGTGCTCAAAGAGATCGACCTTGGCCTGGATTCGCACGGTCTGATTAAAGTCCGCGTGTTCGGCGATGACCGCGAAGCCCGCGTCGGAATGTACGATACGATTTGCGGCAATCTCGGCGCCGCCCCGGTACAACATATTGGCAAACTGCTGGTAATCTACCGTCCGAAAAAAGAAGTGGTTAAGGAGAAGGTCAGCGCCGGCAAAGGCATGCGCGAAGTGACCATCGTCAAGGCCAGCGCCAGCGGCACCAAGCGCCCTAGCGTGACGAAAGTCATGATCAAGGGCAATGAGCGCGTTACCGAAGGCGGTTCCATCAAGCGTGCCAAGCCACGTCAGAAAAGCGCCAAGAAAAGCGCACTGGGCAGCAAGTAAGCCTGTTCACCCGGCAACCGCAAGGCTGCCGGGCTTGAAACAAGAAGCGGAGCACGGGATTTCCCCTGCTCCGCTTTTTTATTGCCGCTACGGCATTTGTCGGATTACGCGTGGCCTACGGCCTCGCTAATCCGACCTACGTATTGTCATGTAGGTCGGATTAGCGCCGAGCGCGTAATCCGACAAGCACGGCAGCGATTATTGCTGTTTCCAGATCAATACGCCCGCCAGCAAGCTCTGCACGGCAAAGATCAGGGTCGATACGCCATGCAGCATGCCGAAACGGCTACGCATGGCTTCGTCCATGATACCCGATGAACCCTGCGCTTGCGCCTTGAGCGCGGCCATCAGGGGCGTGATGCCGAAATGGCTGAGCAGCGCACACACCAGCATAGACAGCACCAGCGCGGCCAGCAGACGGCGGCGCTTGAGCTCCAGCGCGCCCGCACCCCATTGCAGCAAGGCCAGCAGCACTACGGCGCAGGCGAAGGACAACCAGGCTTCGGCACGGAACATGCTGCCGGCGATATTACCCGCCAGCACACGGTCGCTCAAGGTGCCAAACAGCGTGGGCGCCACGATGAAACCGATGGTCCACAAACTGCCAGCCCACAGGGTGGCAACCAGGAGGCGCAGGCGGCTCAGCATCAGATATACAGTACTTCCAGAATTTCGTATTCGCGCGGGCCAGACGGCGCCTGCACTTCCACCACGTCGCCGGCGTACTTGCCGATCAGCGCGCGGGCGATCGGCGACGTGACGGACACTTTATTCTTTTTCAGGTCGGCTTCATCGAGACCGACGATCTGATAGGTGACTTTCTGGCCCGACTCCAGGTCTTCCAGATTCACGGTCGAGGCAAACACCACGCGGCCTTCCGCGTCGAGCGCGGTGGGGTCGATGATTTGCGCTGCACCGAGCTTGCCTTCGAGTTCGGCGATACGCCCTTCGACGAAGGCCTGGCGTTCCTTGGCAGCATCATACTCGGCATTTTCCGACAAATCTCCGTGCGAGCGCGCTTCGGCGATCGCATCGATGACGATGCGGCGTTCCTTGGTCTTCAAATGATGCAGCTCTTCTTTCAAGAGTTCTGCGCCGTATTTGGTCAATGGGACTGAGGTCATGTTATCTCTACTATCTGCTAGTTATCGGCGCCGTTGCCCGTGTTTTATCACGTTTAACGGCTGCACCAAGTGAAAACCACAGAGGCCGCGCGCTGCTCTGCACGGAACTCTGTGGTTGATAAGCATGCAGTGTACCGCCTAACGGCGGTCACTGCAAACGCACTTAGTTCAAGGTCTTGTGCAAGCCTTGCAAATCGTACACACGCAGCTCATCCAGATGGCGGATGCCTTCGACCGCCGCTTCCGCGCCGGCGATGGTGGTGTAGGTCGTCACGCGCGAGGCCAGGGCCGAAGTGCGGATGGCCCGCGAATCGACGATGGCGCTGCGTTTTTCTTCCACGGTGTTGATCACCAGCACGATTTCATGGTTCTTGATCATGTCGACGATATGCGGACGGCCTTCGATCACCTTGTTGACTGGCGTGACGGCGATGCCGGCAGCAGCGATCACGGCGGCGGTACCCTTGGTGGCGACCACGGTGAAGCCGGACTCGACCAGGTCACGCGCCACTTGCACGGCGCGCGGCTTGTCCGACGCTTTCACGCTGATGAAGACCTTGCCCGATTTTGGCAAGTTCACGCCGGCGCCCAATTGCGACTTCACGAATGCTTCGCCGAACGTCAGGCCTACGCCCATGACTTCGCCCGTCGATTTCATTTCAGGGCCGAGGATAGTGTCCACGCCCGGGAACTTGACGAACGGGAACACGGCTTCCTTGACGCTGAAATACGGCGGCACGACTTCCTGCGTGATGCCTTGCGAGGCCAAGGATTGACCGACCATGCAGCGCGCGGCGATCTTCGCCAGTTGCAAACCGGTGGCTTTCGAGACGAAAGGCACGGTACGCGAAGCGCGTGGGTTGACTTCCAGCACGAACACGACATCTTTCATCGCGCCATCGATTTCCTGCTTCTGTATCGCGAACTGCACGTTCATCAGGCCGACTACGTTCAAGCCCTTGGCCATCAGCGCCGTCTGGCGTTTCAGTTCATCAATCGTTTCTTGCGACAGCGAATACGGTGGCAGCGAGCAAGCCGAGTCGCCCGAGTGCACGCCGGCCTGTTCGATGTGTTCCATCACGCCGCCGATGAACGTCGTTTCGCCGTCGGAGATGCAATCGACGTCGCACTCGATGGCGTCGTTCAGGAAGCGGTCCAGCAGCACCGGCGAATCGTGCGACACCTTGACCGCTTCGCGCATGTAGCGCTCGAGGTCGCGTTGCTCATGGACGATTTCCATGGCGCGCCCGCCCAGCACGTACGATGGACGCACGACCAGCGGGTAGCCGATTTCCTGCGCCAGCGCCAGGGCGTCGGCTTCGGTGCGCGCGGTGCGGTTAGGCGGCTGGCGCAGTTCCAGCTTGTGCAACAGTTGCTGGAAACGCTCGCGGTCTTCGGCCGCATCGATCATGTCGGGCGAGGTACCAATGATGGGCACGCCATTCGCTTCCAGGTCCAGCGCCAGTTTCAATGGCGTCTGGCCGCCGTACTGCACGATCACGCCCACCGGTTTTTCGATAGCGACGATTTCCAGCACGTCTTCCAGCGTCAAGGACTCAAAGTACAAACGGTCCGAGGTATCGTAGTCGGTCGAAACCGTTTCTGGGTTGCAATTGACCATGATGGTCTCGTAGCCATCTTCGCGCATGGCGAGAGCGGCATGGACGCAGCAATAGTCAAACTCGATACCCTGGCCGATACGGTTCGGGCCACCGCCCAGCACCATGATCTTTTTCTTGTCGCTCGGCTTCGATTCGCACTCTTCGTCATAAGTGGAATACATATACGCCGTGTCGGTCGAAAATTCCGCTGCGCAGGTGTCGACGCGCTTGTAGACGGGACGGATGCCCAGCGCATGGCGCTGCTGGCGCACGGCCGTGTCGGTCGTCTGCAACAGGAAACCGAGGCGGCGGTCCGAGAAGCCTTTTTGTTTCAACTTGTACAGGGTGTTCTTGTCCAGCTTGTCCAGCTTCTGCGTATCGAGCCACAGTTCCAGGTCGACGATTTCCTTGATCTGTATCAGGAACCATGGGTCGATCTTGGTCAGATTGTGCACTTCTTCCAGGGTAAAGCCCTGGGCGAACGCATCGCCCACATACCAGATACGCTCAGGACCAGGCTCGCCCAGTTCTTCTTCGATCTTTTCGCGGTCCTTGGTCTTTTCATTCATGCCGTCCACGCCCACTTCCAGGCCACGCAAGGCTTTCTGGAACGATTCCTGGAACGTACGGCCTATCGCCATCACTTCGCCGACCGATTTCATCTGCGTCGTCAGGTGGTGGTCGGCGGTCGGGAATTTCTCGAACGTAAAACGGGGGATTTTCGTGACGACGTAATCGATCGATGGCTCGAACGATGCCGGCGTGGCGCCGCCCGTGATTTCATTGCGCAGCTCGTCCAGGGTGAAACCCACGGCCAGCTTGGCGGCAATTTTGGCAATCGGGAAACCGGTCGCTTTCGATGCCAGCGCCGACGAACGCGATACGCGTGGATTCATTTCGATGACGATCATGCGGCCATCGACGGGATTGATCGAAAATTGCACGTTCGAGCCACCGGTGTCGACGCCGATCTCGCGCAGCACTGCCAGACTGGCATTGCGCATGATCTGGTATTCCTTGTCCGTCAGCGTTTGCGCTGGCGCCACCGTGATGGAGTCGCCCGTGTGCACGCCCATCGGATCGAGGTTTTCGATCGAGCAAATGATGATGCAGTTGTCCGCCTTGTCGCGCACCACTTCCATCTCGTACTCTTTCCAGCCCAGCAACGACTCTTCGATCAGCAACTCTTTCGTCGGCGACGCTTCCAGGCCGCGCTTGCAGATGGTTTCGAATTCTTCTTCGTTGTAGGCGATGCCGCCGCCGGAGCCACCCATGGTAAACGATGGACGGATGATGGTCGGGAAACCCAGCGTGCGCTGCACGGCCCACGCTTCTTCCATCGAGTGCGCCACGCCGGAACGGGCCGAACCGAGGCCGATCTTGGTCATCGCGTCCTTGAACTTGGAACGGTCTTCCGCCTTGTCGATGGCTTCCGGCGACGCGCCGATCAGCTCGACGTTGTATTTCGCCAGCACGCCATTGTTGAACAAGTCGAGCGCGCAATTGAGCGCCGTCTGGCCGCCCATCGTCGGCAAGATAGCGTCAGGACGTTCCTTGGCGATGATGCGCTCCACAACCGACCAGGTAATCGGCTCGATATAGGTGACGTCGGCCATTTCCGGGTCCGTCATGATGGTCGCAGGATTGCTGTTGACCAGGATGACTTTGTAGCCCTCTTCGCGCAGGGCCTTGCACGCTTGCGCGCCGGAATAATCGAACTCGCAGGCCTGGCCGATCACGATCGGGCCAGCGCCAATAATCAGAATACTTTTAATATCTAAACGTTTAGGCATTTTTCTTTTTCTCCTCCGCAGCCATCAAGTTGATGAAGCGGTCAAACAGGTAAGCAACATCCATCGGGCCCGGCGACGCTTCAGGGTGGCCCTGGAAGCAGAAGGCCGGCTTGTCCGTGCGGGCAAAGCCCTGCAGGGAGCCGTCGAACAGCGATTCATGGGTCACGCGGCAATTCGCGGGCAGGGTTGCCGCGTCGACTGCGAAACCGTGGTTTTGCGAGGTAATCAAGACTTGCTTGGTTTCCAGGTCTTGTACCGGGTGGTTGGCGCCGTGGTGGCCGAACTTCATCTTCAGGGTCTTCGCGCCGGAAGCGAGCGCCATGATCTGGTGGCCGAGGCAGATGCCGAAGGTCGGAATACCCTTCTCGATCAACTCGCGGGTAGCAGCAATGGCGTAGTCGCACGGTTCAGGGTCGCCGGGGCCGTTCGACAGGAAGATGCCGTCCGGATTCAACGCCAGGGCGTCGGCCGCCGTCGCTTGCGCCGGCAGCACGGTGACTTTGCAGCCGCGCGCCGTCAGCATGCGCAAGATGTTGCGCTTGACGCCGTAGTCGAAGGCCACGACGTGGTATGTCGCGTCGGCGTCGGCCAGTTGGCCGTAGCCTGCACCCAGTGTCCACTCTGTTTCGCGGTACTCGTAGGCTGCCTTGCTCGATACTACCTTGGCCAGGTCCATGCCGGCCAGGCCGGGGAAGGAACGGGCCAGTTCCAGCGCTTGCGCGGCGGATGGCTCATTGCCTTGCGTACCGACCAGGATGGCGCCGCCCTGCGCACCTTTTTCACGCAGGATGCGCGTCAGCTTGCGTGTATCGATGCCGGCGATGGCGACGATATTTTCAGCTTTCAGGTAATCGGACAGGGAGAGCGTGGAACGGAAATTGGATGCCAGCAGCGGCAGATCGCGGATGATGAGGCCAGCGGCGTGTACCTTGGAAGATTCGACATCTTCCGGATTGACGCCCGTATTGCCGATATGCGGATAGGTCAGGGTGACCATCTGGCGGCAATAGCTGGGGTCGGTAAGGATTTCCTGATACCCGGTCATGGAGGTATTGAAAACAACCTCGCCCGTGGTATGACCGGCGGCACCGATCGAAAAACCTTTAAAGATCGTTCCATCAGCAAGCGCTAATATGGCTGGAACGGCAGGGCCAGAAAAAAATGGCGGCAAGGGCAACTCCTGATAAAGTTACCGTAGCTGCGCCACGTCAGACCGACCGCCGTAGTACCCGAGCCAGATGCACTCAGGGTGTTTCAACGGTCATTTTGAATGAGGGGATGGGTAGTCGCTACGGTATATGTGTGATTGGCTAAACCTTTGAATTATAACCAAAAGGGGGCTTTTCCACAAGGAAGAAAATAGACTATGGGCGGCATTTTTTTGTGCAGCAACACAAAACCGGCACCCCATGAAAAAGCCGCCCGGCTTGCGCGGTGCGGCTGCTTCATTCTTCTGGAGATGCAATTACGGTTATTACTTAAATCACCGTTGACGTCGCAACACATGGCCAAACCTACTGCGCGGCGCGCAGCAGGTTTGGCCAACTGTTATACCAATGCGGCGATACCGGCTTTGGCGATTTGCGCATCTTCCGCCGACTTGACGCCCGAGACGCCGACGGCACCCACGTAATGTCCATCGACGACGATAGGCACGCCGCCTTCGAGCAAACCGTCGATTTCCGGCGCGCTCAGGAACGACACGCGGCCGCCATTGATCATCTCTTCATAGATGCGCGATTCGCGGCGCCCCAGCGCGGCCGTCTTGGCTTTCGATGGAGCAATGTGCGACGAGATCGGCGCCACACCATCCATGCGCTGCAGCCACAGCAAGTGGCCGCCGTCGTCGACGATGGCGATCGCGACCGCCCAGTTATTCTTGACCGCTTCCGCTTCGGCGGCGGCAGCGATTTTCTTTACGTCGTCCAGGGTCAAAATCGGTTTCGATTGCATGATGCGTCCTTGTTATGTTGTAGCAAAGTTGAAGCAAAATTGTATACGAAATGCACAGCGGCACTCGCGCTTACTGCTCGCGCCTGGCCTTCAGCTTTTGCTTAAGCTGCGCCATGACGGCAAAAGTCGCCTGCTCGCCTGCCAGGATCGCCTGATTGCGGCTGTTGAAATCGTTGCCCTTCATGCTGCCCAGGCTGGGCTGGATCACCACATCCGCATCCTTGAGCTCGAACTGGTTGATGCGCTGGCCCATGATGGCAAACGTCTGCATGATCACTTCCATCGAACTGATGGCTTTTTGCGCATCCGTTTGCGACGAGATATTCACGGCGATGATGAAGTCAGCGCCCATGTCGCGCGCAAAGCGCACGGGCACGGGAGCGACCAGGCCGCCATCGACGTAGGTGTGGCCGGCGATCGTCACGGGCTGGAACACGCCGGGCACGGCCGACGAGGCGCGCACTGCCATGCCGGTGTTGCCACGCTGAAACAGGATCGGTTGGCCATTTTTCAAATCAGTCGCCACCACGCCAAACGCAATCTTGAGTTTTTCCAGCGGCACGCCGCCGACAGCCTTGTTAACATAGCTTTGCAGGGCCTCCCCCTTGAGCACGCCGGACGACTTGCCGAACAAGGGCAAGGCCCAGTCGGAAATAGCCGCCTCGTCCATGTCGAAGGCCATCTTTTGCAAGGCGAAACCGGAGTTGCCCGCCGCGTACAGGGCGCCCACCACGCTGCCGGCGCTGGTGCCGGTGACGATGTCGGCGTGGATGCCCTGCGATTCGAGCGCCTTGATCACGCCGATATGCGCAAAGCCGCGCGCCGCACCGCCGCCCAGCGCCAGACCGATCTTGATCTTGCGCGGCGGCACAACGATCGGTTCCGGTGGCGTCAATACTTGTATCGGTTTCGGCACGGTGGTATCACAGCCGGCCAGTACAAAGGCGGCCAGGGCAAGCAGGGTCAGGCGTTTAGGGAGCATAGTGGCAAAAGAAAACCGCGCGCGGCAGTGACAACAAAGGAGGGCCGATTGTAGCGCAAGCGGGGCCGCTGGCACTGAAGCGGACCTTAAATGTTTGTGGTGACGATGAATCGACTGCCCCTTGCGACGATATGCTTGCGCCATAGCAACATCGCGCGCCAAATGCCAGCCAGCCTGGCGCAGGTGCATCACAGGTAAAGCGGAAACGCTTGACAGCCGCGTTCGACTTCCCGTACATTAAGCGCATGTCCTCTTTCAAACAATCCTCCCCTTCCCTGCTGTCGCTATCGCGACTACCCCTAGCACGCGCATAAGTTTGCCGCATTGCTTCGCCTGGCCACACGCCGGCGTGTTTCAAAAACCCTGGAAGGTTTGATGATGTTTGCACCACTCCCCGCTACACCCTTAACTTCTGCCGCGAGCGCCACCGCTGGCGCCGTTGCCCTGCTTTGCCTGCTAACACTACCGATCGCTTGCCTGGCCTAGTATGACGTGGCCGCCCGGCAAGCTTGCGCCACAACCATTGATTTCCCCCTATCTTCAGGAGTACCCGATCATGATGTTGCAAAACCCTGCTTCCAAATACCGCGCCTTTCCACCCGTCAAATTGACCGACCGCCAATGGCCGAACCAGATCATCAGCAAACCGCCTATCTGGATGAGCACAGACTTGCGCGACGGCAACCAATCCTTGATCGAACCGATGAGCGCAGAAAAGAAGCTGCGGTTTTTCGAGATGTTGATCGCCATCGGCCTGAAGGAAATCGAAGTGGGTTTTCCATCGGCATCGCAGACCGATTTCGACTTCGTGCGCAAACTCGTCGATGAAGGCCGCATCCCGGACGACGTCACCATCATCGTGCTGACGCAGTCGCGTGAAGAATTGATACGCCGCACGGTGGAATCGGTCGTCGGCGCCAAGCGCGCCATCGTCCACCTGTACAATTCCGTGGCGCCCGTGTTCCGCAAGGTAGTGTTCGGCATGTCGCGCGAGGAAATCACGCAAATCGCCACCACCGGCACCACCCTCGTGAAACAGCTGGTGGCGCAGCACCCGCAAACGCAATGGGGCTTTGAATACACGCCGGAATCGTTCTCCACCACGGAACTCGATTTCTCCAAGCATATCTGCGACGCCGTCAGCGCCATCTGGAAGCCGACGCCGGCCAACAAGATGATCATCAACCTGCCATCGACCGTAGAGTGCAGCACGCCCAATGTGTATGCGGACCAGATCGAATGGATGTCGCGCAAGTTGGCGCGCCGCGATTCCATCATCATCAGCGTGCACCCGCATAACGATCGCGGCACGGCAGTCGCGTCGGCAGAACTGGCAGTCATGGCCGGCGCCGACCGCGTGGAAGGCTGCTTGTTCGGCAATGGCGAACGCACCGGCAACGTCGACCTGGTGACCCTGGCGATGAACTTGTACACGCAAGGCGTGCACCCGGGCCTCGATTTCTCCGACATCGACAGCGTGCGCAAGTGCGTGGAAGAGTGCAACCAGTTGCCCGTCCACCCGCGCCACCCATATGCGGGCGACTTGGTCTTCACGGCATTCTCCGGTTCGCACCAGGATGCAATCAAGAAGGGTTTTGCCAAGCAACAAGCAGACAGCATCTGGGAAGTGCCGTACTTGCCCATCGACCCGGCCGACCTCGGTCGCAGCTACGACGCCGTGATCCGCGTCAACAGCCAGTCCGGCAAGGGTGGCATGGCGTATTTGCTGGAACAGGAATACGGCCTGGTCTTGCCGCGCCGCTTGCAGATCGAATTCTCGCGCGCCGTGCAAGCCGTAGCCGACGCTACGGGCCGCGAAATCGCCGCGCACGATATCCATGCCATCTTCCAGAACGAGTACCTGCTGCAGACGACGCCGTACGCCTACGCTGCACACCGCATGGTGGAAGACACCAGCAGCGATGAATCGGTGCAGATCGATATCAGCCTGTCGCACCGGCAGACGCCATTGGCCCTGCAAGGCGGCGGTAACGGCCCCATCGATGCCTTCGTCAATGCACTGGGCCTGGACATCAAATTGATGGATTACCATGAGCATTCGATAGGCTCGGGTGCCAATGCGCAGGCGGCTTGCTACGTGGAATTGCGCCTCGATAACGGTCCGACCCTGTTCGGCGCCGCCATCGACAGCAATATCGTCACCGCCTCGTTCAAGGCCGTGCTGTCGGCCGTGAACCGGCGCCTCGCGCAGACGGAAGCCGAAAAAATAACAACGGCTGAGGTGGCCGCAAGCGCCGCCTGAGTCCGACTCGGACCTTCAGCATAGGAAAAAAAGCGGCAAGGCTTGATCGCCGTGCCGCTTTTTCATTTCTCTTGGGCAATTAGTAGTGCAAAACAAGTATTACCGACCATATAATCGTTTCATAAAAAGACCAGCGGAGACAGATCTAAAAGATTAGCTACCGAGGGAATGAGTATGAAATCAACGAATATGAAGATAGGCGCGCGCCTGGGTGCCGGTTTTGGTGTGGTGCTGCTGCTGATGGCAGTGCTGGTAGGCACGGGAATGCTGCGCCTGGAAAAGATCGGCGGGCTCAGCGAGTCCATCATCGAAAATGACTGGGCCAAGGCCGATGCCATCGCCACCATTCGCAGCGCCACGCGTTCGAACGCAGCGCTCGTGCTGGAACTGTTCATCCACGCCGATGCGGCCCGCGCCGACGCCATCCACGGTGAAATCGATGCCAATAAAACCATCATCAGCGATGCGCTGGCCATCCTCGATCGCCTGATCGTACTGCCTGAAGGCAAGGAACTGCTGGCCACCCTGAAGCAGCAGCGCAAAGCCTATGTCGCCTCGTTCAGCCAGACCGATAAGTTGCTGCTGGCAGGGCAGCGCGCGGAGGCGGCCGTGCATGTGCGCGACGACACCCTGCCCGCCCTGAACCGCTTGCAAAAAACGGTGAACCAGATGAACGAACTGCAGCGCGCAGTGGTCATGCATGGCGGCCAGCAAATCGAGCAAAATATTTCAGCGGCGAATGTGCTGATGGCCAGCCTGGGCACGGCCGCCCTGCTGCTGGGCGTGCTCTTCGCCTGGTGGGTCACGCGCTCGATCACCACGCCGATTGCGTATGCCTTGCGCGTGGCGCAAGCCGTGGCGGCAGGCGATCTGAGCAGTAAAATCGTGGCCGATGGCAACGATGAAACGGGCCAGTTGCTGCAGGCGCTGCACGCCATGAATACCAACCTGGCGACCCTCGTGGGCCAAGTGCGCAGCGGTACGGGTACGATCGCCGTGGCGTCGAGCCAGATTGCCAGCGGCAACGCCGACCTGTCGGCCCGCACGGAAGCACAGGCCAGCGCGTTGGAAGAGACCGCCTCGTCGATGATCGAACTGACGAGTACCGTGCGCAGCAACAGCGACAATGCGCGCCAGGCCGACAGCTTGGCGCGCTCGGCATCCGACATCGCTCAGCGCGGCGGCACGGCCATGGCGGACGTCATCGGCACCATGGATGCCATCAATGCCTCCTCGCGCAAGATCGTCGACATCATCGCCGTCATCGACGGCATCGCTTTCCAGACCAATATCCTGGCCCTGAACGCGGCCGTGGAAGCGGCCCGTGCCGGCGAACAGGGACGCGGCTTTGCGGTCGTCGCGTCCGAAGTGCGCAACCTGGCGCAGCGCTCGGCAGCAGCGGCCAGGGAAATCAAGGAACTGATTGCCGACTCCGTCAACCGCGTAGGACAGGGCGCGCAACTGGTCAGCCAGGCGGGCGTCACGATGGAAGAAGTGGTAGCCAGCGTAGGCCGGGTCAGCGCCATCGTCGGCGAAATCAGCGTCGCCAACCACGAGCAGAGCGAAGGCATCGAGCAAATCAATGCCGCCATCATGCAGATGGATCAGACGACGCAGCAAAACGCGGCCCTGGTCGAGGAGGCGGCCGCAGCGGCGGCAGCCATGCATGTACAGGCGGGCGAACTGGAAACCCTCGTCAGCCAGTTCAAGCTGGAACAAAACACCTGCAGCAAAGCACCGTCTCTCGCTGCGCGCTGCGTTCCACGCTTGCAGTCGGCAAACTATGCCACTTGACGCGCCAGGCGGATGCCGGAAAATTGCCAGCGTGCACCAGCCGGGAAGAAATTGCGGTAGCTGGCGCGCGCATGGCCAGCCGGCGTGGCGCACGACGAGCCGCGCAGCACATACTGGTTCAGCATAAACTTGCCGTTGTATTCGCCTAACGCGCCCGGTGCGGTGCGGTAGCCGGGATAAGGCGCGTAGCTGCTGCTGGTCCACTGCCAGCAGTGGCCAAACATTTGCCGCAGTCCTGCCCCCGGTGCAGCGGCGGCCGGCTGCAGCTCGCCGAGCTCCACGGCAATGCGTTGCGCCGCCACCTCCCACTCCGCTTCCGTCGGCAGACGCGCGCCGGCCCAGTGCGCGTAGGCATCGGCCTCGAACAGCGACAAGTGCGTGGCTGGCGCCTGCAGGTCGAGCCGGCGCAAGCCAGATAAAGTAAATTCCTGCCATTGCCCCGCCTCGTCGCGCTGCCAGTACAGCGGACATTCCAGCTGCCCGCTACGCACCCAGTCCCAGCCTTCGGCCAGCCACAGATGCGCCGTGCGGTAGCCGCCGGCCTCGATGAAGGCCAGATAATCGCCATTCGTCACCAAGGCACTGGCCAGCTCGAACGGCGCCACGTATTGCCGATGGCGCGGCAATTCATTATCGAAGCAAAAACCATCGCCCGCATGGCCGATCTGCGCCAAACCGCCGTCGAAGGCGAGCCAGGCCGTGGGCTGGGCATGTGCTTGCACTGGCGCCACGACCTTGTCCGGCGCACTGTTTAAATCGGCGCGATCCAGATAAGCGGAATCCAGGTAAGCGGGAAATAGCGCGCTCTGCGCCAGCAGGTGTTTCACGTCCGTCAACAGCAATTCCTGGTGCTGCTGCTCGTGTTCGAGGCCCAGCGCCAGCAGCATGGTCAGCCGTTCGCGCGCGTCGCGCGCCAGTTCGCTCCCCAGCAAGCGGGCGATGCGCGCATCGACATCGCTCCGGTAGGCGCGCACTTGGGCCATGCCGGGGCGCGTCAGCAAGCCCCGCTGCGCGCGTGGATGCTTCTCACCTACGCCGTTGTAGTAGGAATTGAATAGTACGCGAAAGGCCGGGTGAAACGGCGCGAACGCCGCTTCCATGCTTTCCAAGATAAACGTTTCGAAGAACCAGGTGGTGTGCGCCAGATGCCATTTCACGGGACTGGCGTCCGGCATCGATTGGGCGCCGCAATCCTCGTCGGATAGAGGTTCGGCCAACCGCAGCGAGTGCTGGCGCACCTTGTTGTAATGATCAATCAGCATCTGTTTCCTTCTCAATCCCGGATCACGCGCGCGTAAATCACGGCAAACCATTGCTGCGGGTCGGTCCAGACTTGTACGGTGGAAAAGCCGGCCTGCTCGAGCAAGCCGACGAAGCTGGCGCGCGTATATTTGTAGCTGTCTTCCGTATGGATGCGTTCACCTTTCGCGAAGCGCCGCTGGCCACCTTTCCAGTGGACAACTTGCTCGCTGCGCGCCTCCAGGTGCATCTCGACACGGCGCTCGTCGGCATTGAAAAAGCCATGATGCTGCCACGCGCGCACGTCGAAGTCCGCGCCGATGAGGCCGTTCACATGGCGCAGCATGTTCAGGTTGAAGGCGGCCGTGACGCCCAGCGCATCGTCATAGGCAGCATCGACAATGGCGTCGTCCTTGATCAGGTCCACGCCGATCAGCAAGCCGCCATCGCTGTCCGCATTGGCGCGCAGGCGACGCAGGAAGGCGGTCGCTTGCTCAGGAGCAAAGTTGCCGATGGACGAGCCTGGATAGAAGAACAGGCGCCGCGCCGCGCGCACGCTGTCGGGCAAGTCCAGGCGACTGGAGAAATCCAGGCCCAGGCCCGTCATCTCGATGCGCGGGAAGCGCTGCTGCAAGCGGCTCAGCGATTCACTGAGGAAATCATAGGAAATATCCACGGCCACATACTGGACCGGCTGCAGTAGCGGGAACAGGCCAGCGGCCTTGGCGCAATTGCCGGCACCCAGGTCGATCAGCGTGCTGCCGGGCGCCACGGCATGCGCGATCTCGGCGCCGTAGCGGGCGAAGATGGCCGCTTCGGTGCGCGTCGGATAGTACTCGGGCAAGGCGCAGATGGCTTCGAACAGTTTCGAACCCAACGCGTCGTACAGGTACTTGGGCGAGGTCCAGGCATCGCGCGCCAGCAGACCGCTGCTGATCTCGACTATCGTGGCAGGAGTGGCGCTGGCCACTTGGACGTTGCTGGCGAGATACAAATCTGACTGCTGTTGCGCGAGTGGCAGGATCATGGGCTGGCGTCGTTTCTCAAGGTTCACGAAAGGGTTGCAGGGCTGGCAGCCGGCATGCGCCCGTGCTGCCTGCTACCGCGCAGAGCATGGCATGGCGGGCACCATCTGCGATGATTTTTCTCATCATAGCGCAATGCGTATATGACAGACGTGCGACAGGTAACTTAAGGTCAAACTGGCAGTGCGCACTCAAAACTGCTAATGCCCAGCAAAAATGATAATCCTGTCGTATACTACACGTTGCCGGCCAAATAATCCGCGCCCCTTTGCAGCTCCCAGGCCCCCTCTCCCCCGCGTGCCTCACTTTACGATCGCCATTTACACCATGCTTGAATTGCGCCATCTGTCGAAGTCCTATGCCCATGCCCGTCCCGTGCTGGCCAACATTTCCTGCCGCTTCAAGGCTGGGGAATTCATTGCCATCATGGGTGATTCGGGCGTCGGCAAGTCGACCTTGCTGAACCTGATCGCCGGCCTCGATACGCCCGATGCGGGTGCCGAAGCGCAGCCTATCCTGGTGGACGGCATAGCCATGTCCGGCCTTGATGACGCCGCCGCCACCCGGCTGCGTCGGGCCCGCATGGGCTTTATCTTCCAGGCCTTCCATGTCTTGCCGCACCTGACTCTGCTGCAAAACGTGGCACTGCCGCTGCTGCTCAACGGCATGCCCCAGGAGCGCGCCGCCAGCATGCTCGAAGCGGTCGGTCTGGGCGGACGCGGCGGTGACTTTCCGCAGCAACTATCGGGCGGCGAAATGCAGCGCGTGGCCATTGCCCGCGCGCTCGTGCACAAGCCGGCGCTGGTGCTGGCCGATGAGCCCACCGGCAACCTCGACCCGGATACGGCACACAGCATACTGCTATTGCTGCGCGCCGAAATCAAGGCCAACGGCAGTTGCGCGATCATGGTCACGCATTCGCTGGCCGCCGCCGAAATGGCGGACAGAACCATGATTCTGACCAAAAACGGCTTACAGAATGCAACGATCACCTAGCAAATTGATCAAACACTCAGTTAATTTAACTGACCATCTTTCACAAGTTTTGTTATCGTAGTATTATTGAAAAAACCTGCATTGTTATTAATTTTGCAACGCAAACGCTGTCACCTCAGGCAGACAGCCATACTGCGATGACAAACGACAGCCGGGACCGCATACAGTGGTTTCGTCCCTTGCATAACCTGAAGGAGGAGTAAATGAACGTTCGGCAAAAGAAGCTGGAAATGATTGAAGCGATGAACCGGGCGCGCGCGCTCGAACCATCGAGTTTTGTGCCCAACAAGCTGCTCGATACCCTCATCGAGAAGATGAACCTGAAAAATGATGCGGAACTGTGCCGTGTTCTGGAAGTCCAGCCTCCCATCATCAGCAAGATTCGTCACGGCAAACTGTCGGTCGGTGCAACGATTTTATTGCGCATGCATGAAAAATCGGAAATCACCATCCGCGAACTGAAGGAACTATCGGCCACGCCTATCCACTGATACACCTGCTGTTGTCATGCCATGCCAGGCACCCAGGTCCCCGGCGCCATGAACTTTTGCCATGAAATTCGCGTAGTTGGCTCAACGTACAACATCCGAGCACGATAGCGAAGAGACCCAGCCCAAACCATGCTGACCGTTTCTCTGCCCACCCGCTCCAGCATCCCCCCCTCTCCTTTCACTGCGCATGGCCTCCCTGCTTGCCAGCATGTCGAGCCAAACTTAATCTGATACAAGCCGCATACTCGCTGCACCTGTCACGGCCAGCTTGTCAGCAGTGATCTGCGCCGCATTGCGAGCACCGCTCCCGCACCGCCAGTGCAGCGCCCGACGCTCACGCGCGCGCCGCGCTGACTGCGCGAACTGCCGCTACCCTACAGTACGGACACCAGCTGGCGCAGCGCCGTGCAGGCGCTGACCAGCCACTGCAGGCCTCACTGTCGAGTATCAGCCAGGCACCACGCCGTAATGGCGCGCATAGCGCTCGTCCAGGTTCGCCAGCGGCATCATCATGAACATGTCGGCGCTTTCGAAATCAGGATCCCACGCCGGTTCGCCGCAAATCCAGGCACCCGAACGCAAATAACCCTTGATCAGCGGCGGCACCTGCGGCTTGTGCGCCGCTTCCACCTGATGGATAGGGAAAGGCAGGTGTGGCGTGACGCGGTATTCGCTTGGGGCCATGTGTTTTTCGGCCAGCGCCTGGTACACGGCAACGGCGTTATGCCCACCGTCAGCCAGGCTGATGCTGGCGCAACCGACGAGGTAGTCGCAGCGCTCGCGGCGCATGTACTCGGCCAGGCCCGACCACAGCAGCATGATGACACTGCCGCCCCGGTACTTGGGATGGATGCAGGCGCGGCCTGCCTCGACCATGCGGCCGCGCAGATTCTTCAGGCGACTCAGGTCGAACTCGTTTTCCGAATACAGCCGGCCGATCTTGGCCGCCTTGGCCGCGCTCAGCACGCGATAGGTACCCACCACTTTCAGGGTATCGGCATCGCGCACGATCAGATGATCGCAATGCGCATCGAATTCATCGCTATCGAGGCCATCGGCATTGGCCAGCGACGTCAAGCCCATCGTCTCGATAAATACCTTGTAACGCAAACGCTGTACTTCACGCAATTCCGCCGCTGTTGTGGCTTGGCTTAGCACCAGTTGGACCGGCCGGGCCTTGGCTTCCTTTGACGCGCTAATATTTTGCATGGTTTCATCCCCTGTGAACAAGACAACTCCAGCGTACTTGCTTAATATGTCAGGAAAATGACAGCCAAATGTCATTTCTATGACGCAAGTAAATGCCATGCGGGAAGCGTGCATCATTACCACAGTCGCCGCGCAGGAAGCCATGCTGAACGCAAGGGAAGCACCGCACATTACGCCCTGCACGGGAAGCGGGGAGCGTGCCAGTGCGGCGCCAGCGTAGTGAACTTACAGCGTGATACCGGGGGTGTAGTCGACGAAAGCATCCTGGCGGCAGAAGCCAACGAGCTTCATGCGCGCCTGCGTGGCAATGGAAATAGCCAGCGAACTGGGCGCGGAAATGGTCGCCAGCAAAGGGATCTGCATGCGCGCCGCTTTGCGCGCCAGCTCATAACTGCCGCGACTCGACAGGAACACGAAGCCGCGCCGCATATCGGTGCCGCTCAATGCCAGATGGCCTATCAGTTTATCGAGGCCGTTATGCCTGCCGATATCCTCGAACAGGTGCACGATATCGCCATCCGGCGTGCACCACGCGGCAGCATGCACGCCGCCGGTGGCCAACATCAGTACCTGGTGCTCGCGCAAGCCATTCGATGCGCGCGCCAACGCGACGGGCAGGTTGACCTTGATCAGCGCCGGCGGCAGCGCTTCGGGCTGCAAGTCGAGCATGTCGATGCTGTCGATGCCACACACGCCGCAGCCGCTGCGGCCCGTCAGCGCGCGGCGCCTGTCTTTCAGGCGCACGAAATCTTCCTGTGCAATGGTCAGCGCCACTTCGGCGGAATCAGGGCGCAGGAACACTTCGCAGTCGAAGATGGCACTGGCAGAAGCGACCACGCCTTCGGTCAGCGCGAAGCCGTACGCGAACGCTTCGAGGTCGCGCGGCGTAGCCATCATGACAACATGAGATATGCCATTGAAGACCAGCGCGACGGGAATTTCCTCGGCGACATGGTCGATGGCATCGGTGGACTGGCCCGCGCGGTGGCGGACGATAGCGCGCTCGACGAAGCCGGCGCGTTCACTACTGGTTTCTTCTGACATGGCAACCATGGGGGAACTATCACAGCCCTCATGGTAAACCAGAATCGGCAAGCGGGGGCGCGAAGCCCTCCGCGCGCGTCATCAATCCTTCTTCGGACGGCCCGTTTTCAGCTGCGGCAAACTGGCCAGCACGCTTTGCAGGGTCGCCAGGTCGATCTGGCTGATCAGGGCAACGCCGATGCGCAGCAATTCGCTTTTCTTGATCTCGAAACCAGCCTTCAGGCAAACTTTCTTAACCTGACCCAACACTTCGTATTCCGCTTCCGGCATGGTAAAGCTATCGCGCACCAGTTTCGGCTTGCGGGCCTTTTCCTTCACGGCGACGACCTTGGCAAGCGGTGCTTTTTTCGCGGCCGCCGGCTTGACAGCGGCTTGCGCTGCCGGCTTGGCGACAGCCTTGGTGACCGGTTTGGCCGCCGCCTTGGTGGCAGGCTTGGTGGCAGGCTTGGCAGCGGCTTTGGCGACCGGCTTGGCGACCGGCTTGGCAACAACCGCCTTGGCCACTGGCTTGACGACGGAGGCCTTGGCAACGGCAGGCTTGGCTGCGGCGGGCTTGGCCACTACTGGCTTGGCGGCAGCTTTTGCCACCGGCTTGGCGAGCGGTTTCGCGGCAGGCTTGGCAGCCGGTGCGGCCTTGGCTGCTGCCGCATTGATCGAGGCGCTGGTGGGGAACATCGATACGGGCGCGCTGTCGGTTTTTTGCACTGGAACAGTTTTCGTCATGGTTTTTCCAATCTAATAAATAATATAAACAATATATACTTTTTTTTAAAATCTTGCTTGCCAAACATCAAGCCATGCCTATGGCATCGCTGCCTAGGTGCTGGCGCGGATGGTAAAATCAACCCCGACTTCATCCCAGAATTCCTGTTCCTTTTCAATCCAGAACGACACGGTGGGATGGTGCGCTACCCAGTCGCGCTTGATGTCAAGCTCGATTCGGCTTTTCATACGCAGGCGCAGTTCGCTAAAATCGGCTTCGATACGCGCATGCATCAGCAGAATCGACAGACGCAGCGCCAGCACGGCCTTGGCGAAATCAGGGTCGGACAACACTTCGCCGATCTTGCGCAAATTGCCCTTCTGCGCCAGGATCAAGCGGCTCATGGTCTTCTGTTCGCGCGTGGTAAAACCGGGCAAGTCCGCGTTTTCCACGATGTAGGATGCGTGCTTGTGGTAGCCCGTCTGCGACACGGCCAGACCCACTTCGTGCAGCAGACTGCTCCAGCGCAGGCATTTCACCAGGGCCTCGGAGGTGGGCTTGAGCTGCGCATACATGGCCAGCGCCTGCTCGGCCACGCGGCCGGCGCGCTGCTGATCGATATGAAATTTCTCCATGCAGGACTGCACCGACTGTTCCCGGCGGTCGCGCTTGGTCGAGCGCAGGTACAGGTCCCACATCACGCCCATGCGCAGACCCGCCTCGATCGGCGTCATGACGGGAATGGCCAGTTCGCGGAACAAGCCGATCAAGATGGCCAGGCCACCGACGATGGTGCTGGCGCGATCGGGGCGCAAGCCAGGCATGTCAATGCGGCTGGTATGGCCGATTTCGATGAAGCGGCGCACCAGCGCATCGAGGCTGGCGCCGGACAGCAAGCCATCGCCCAGTTTATTGCGGGCGATAATGTCGGCGATGGTGCGGATGGTGCCAGAAGAACCATAGGCCGTCTTCCAGTGCTGCGGATGATACGGCGGAGCGGCATCCTCGAAATGGCTGCGCGCAGACAGGATGGCCGCCTCGAACGAGGGCGCGTCGATGCGCCCGCCAATGAAGAACGACAGGCTTTGCTTGACAGTACCGAGGCTGAACGATTCGACGCGCTCGATATCGTTGCCACGCCCGAGTATCAGTTCGGTCGAGCCGCCGCCGATATCCATCACCAGTCGGCGTTCGCCAGGAATGGCCAGCGCATTGGCCACGCCCATGTAGATCAAGCGTCCCTCTTCCTCGCCAGAAATAATCTCGATCGGGTAGCCGATGGCTTGCTCGGCCAGTGGCAGGAAGACCGCACCGTTGCGCGCCACGCGCATGGCCGAGGTGGCCACCACGCGCACGGCATCGAGTTCATAGCCGGCGAGGATGGCGCGAAAGCGCTGCAAGCAGGCCAACGCGCCCTGCATGGCGGTCTCGGTCAAGTCGCCATTGGCGTCCAGGCCGGCGGCCAGGCGTATCGGGTCGCGCACGCTCTTGACCACGCGTATGGTGTCGCCATCATGCTTGCCGACGTGTAAACGAAAACTGTTGGACCCCAGGTCCACCGCTGCATACATACTTGCCTCTTGTCTTGTCATTGCCGTGCCAACTGAAAAAGTTGGCAAACTCAGTTGCTAAACTATATAAATCATTTAAACGATTTAAAAATCCTACCACACTACCCCCATCGTATGACAGCGGCGTGACAGGATGGTGACAAAACAGCGACCCACTGCCGTACTTATGGCACGATAGTGGTAAATAGATACACGGCAAAAATCACCAGGTGCACCGTGCCCTGCATCACCGTGGTGCGCCCCGTGCCCAGGGACAGGGTGGCCACCATCAGCGACAACAGCAACAGCACCGTCGATTTGATATCGAGTCCCAGGGTGATCGTCAGGCCCGTGGCCAGCGACACCACGACCACGGCGGGAATCGTCAGGCCGATGCTGGCCAGGGCGGAGCCGAGCGCCAGGTTCAAGCTCGTTTGCAAACGGTTGGCGCGCGCCGCGCGCACGGCGGCCAGGCCTTCGGGCAACAGCACGATGGCGGCGATGACGATGCCGACCAGGGTCTTGGGCGCGCCCATGGCGGCAATGGCCGTCTCCAGCGCGGGTGCCAGCGACTTGGCCAGCAATACCACGGCGCCCAGGCATACCAGCAGCGCGCCGGCGCTGACCCAGGCGACAGTGGGCGTGGGCGGTGCCGCATGCACCTCTTCATCGCCGACCGCTTCCTCGGGCAGGAAGTAATCGCGGTGGCGCACCGTCTGCACCAGCACGAACGTGCCGTACAAAACCAGCGAGATGACGGCGATAAAAATGAGCTGGCTGGAGTTATAGTACGGGCCGGCGGCGCTGGAGGTGTAATTGGGCAGCACCAGCGTCAGGATAGCGATGGCGGCCAAGGTGGCCAGCGACGCGCTCACGCCGAGCAGGCCGAAGCTCTGCTCGCGGTGGCGTCCAGCACCCAGCAGCAGGCAAATGCCGACGATGCCGTTCAAAATGATCATGATGGCGGCAAACACCGTGTCGCGTGCCAGTCCCGTCGTTTCCGGCCCGCCGGCCAGCATCAGCGAGACGATCAGCGCCACCTCGATCAAGGTCACGGCGAGCGCCAGCACCAGCGTGCCATAGGGTTCGCCGATGCGGTGCGCCACCACTTCTGCGTGGTAGACGGCGGCCAGCACGCTGCCGATCAGGCCAGCGACCAGCAAGATCTGGTAAGCGCCAGCGACATTGAAGGTGGCACCGAACAGTAACAGCCAGCCGACAAGGGGCGCGGCAAGCGGCCATACAGGCAGGGATTTGAGCATTTTCATGATAGGCCTGGCAAGAGTAAAAAAGGGAACTGCAGTGCGGACGAGCAGAGAGACCCTGGCGTGCATGGCGTAGCATAACTTGCTTGGCTTAAATAACAGTTAGGCAATGCCTACCTCGCGGTGCCCACGCCTTGCGCCTCGCTCAGCGTGCTGCAGTGCAGCTACCCGCTAGCCATAACTATAGTACCTTTGGTAACATAAGCGTGTAATTTGCTTGTCTTTTTGCTTGCACAAGCGATGCTATTGCAGGGCACGCTCTCGCGGCAATGAGCAAAGACAAGGCATGAACCGGAATAAACAAGGACAGGCCATGAATCGAGCAAGCAGCGCAGCTATACGCAGCGCATTATTTTTCTTCGCCAGCAGCATCCTGTGCGCTGGCGCACAGGCAGGCACGCAATCGCCCCCCGAGGACGCTGGCGAAGCACAGGCGCACGCTGTGGAGCTGATAGAGCTGATGGAGCTTGATGCAGACTGGGCCAACCCGCCTGAGCCGGCCACCGAGTCAAGGTGGCAAGACAGCCTGCCGCCCGCACCGCCGGTGACGCCACGCGAGGAAAAAATCTTACCCAGAAGCGCATGGTTTCACGTGACACCGATGAAGGCACCAGACAGGCGCTGCGATCCCGGCCTCGACGCCTTGTTCTTGAGCAAGGAATGCGGCAAGGAGCCCAGCTGGCTGGGGTCGCCCAGAAAATAGCCGCACTACACGTCCAGCGTGCTGCTACCCTGCGCCTCGACCACCGCGTTGCGGCCCGCCTGCTTGGCCGCTTGCAGCGCCTCGTCGGCGCGCTTGAACAGGCTGACGCTGCTGTCCTCGGCGCGGATGGTCGTCACGCCCAGGCTGGCTGTCAGCTGCAGCACGGCGCGCTCCGTCTTGACGGGCAGCGCTTCGATGGCAGCGCGGATGCGCTCGGCCACCATCAGCGCATCGGCCAGGGTCGTGCGCGGCAGCTGGATAGCAAATTCGGCGCCACCCAGGCGACCCATCAAGTCACTGTCGCGCAGTTGCTGGCGACAAATATCGACGATCGCTTTCAGCACCGCGTCGCCGACCGGATGGCCGTAGCTGTCGTTGACGCGCTTGAAATGGTCGATATTGAGCACCACCAGCGCCGTCGGCAAACCTGGCCGGCGCGCCAGCGCCATCCACGGCGCCAGCGCCTGGTAAAAGCCGCGCCGGTTCGGCACGCCCGTGGCCGCGTCGAGCACTTCCAGGCGCGCCAGTTCGCCGCCCAGTTTTTCACGCGACAGCAACAGATAGCCGAAGGCATTCGTCAGCATCATCAGGTACAGGGCGCCGAAACCGGCCAGTTGCAGCAACCCGGCGTCGACATCCGGCACGGCAGCGGCGAGCATGCCGCGCGCGGCGATCAGCAGCGACAGCAGGCCCATGCTGACAACGAGGAAGCGGCGCAGCATGCTCGCCTCGCGCCATTGGAGGCTCAGCGCGGCCACGCCAGAGAGGAAAAAGCCCGCCACGATCAGCGAGCCGCCGGCGCTGCGCAACAGCGGCGCGACGTCAAACAGGTAGCCGGCGGCAAACAGCGCTAGCGACAGGCCCAGTGCCGGCAGCATGGTGCGGCGCCAGCCACTGCGTCCGGCCGCCTGCCACAGCGCGCCCGCGTCGAGCGCCATGCCGACAAACAGCAGGCTGTTGCCCAGCAAGATGGACAGCACATCGGGCAGCACGCCGCGGAAATACAGCAAACACCAGGCTACGGCCTGGCATTGCTTGGCCACCGCCCAGGTGGACATGCTGAGCGACTTCTTGCGCTCGTATTCAAAGAAGAACAGGGCCGCGCACAGGCTGAGATTGCCCAGCGCCAGGGCCAGTACCAGGGTCTTGATATCCATGGGCTACGCTATCGATGCGCAGGCGCAGCGCGCCAGCTCAGATTTCGTGTTCGACATTCGTGCTGCCGTCGCCGACCTTGCTGGACCACGCCTGCACGAAATACTGCTTTTCCATGTCGCTGGGCGCCTCGTGCCAGAACACGATGAGGGTGCCCTTGTGATCGTGGATCTGCGCCACTTTTTCAATCAATCCGACATTGGCGGCCACGTCGGCCAGCGCCGCCGCGTAACCATACACGCGCGTCAGCCGCTCGATGCGGTCAGGCTCGGTCAAACTGTTCGTCGCGGTAATGATGGGGTGGTCTAAAAACATGCTTGTCTCCATGGTGCCCGACTGCGCGGCCGAACCGCCGCGTGCCGTAGAGCGCCTTGCGCTGCGCCTGAAGGCGAGTCGGACGGCAGGCGGCAAGCTCGCCTATGCCGTCTACGGACGCTCGGTGCGAATTAATCGGGTATGCTCATGGGGAGCTTATCAGATTTCTCTGAATGCAACAAAGCATCTCCCCCAGCCCACTCAGCGAACCCGTCCTATGTCGCATAGCAAATTACCTGCCGTAAGCGCGCCTCAGGTGCATACCTGCGGTGACCGGCGCCGCCTGGAATTCCAGCCCGGCATGATCCAAAGCGAAATGCTGCTGTCGCGCCCCAACCACCTGCTGCTGCGCTATGCGCGCGCCATGATGTGCTTCACCCTGTTCGTGCCGCGTCCCAGGCACATTGTGATGGTGGGACTGGGCGGCGGCTCGCTGCTGAAGTTCTGCCACCGCTACCTGCCCGAGGCACGCATCACGGTGCTGGAATTGCGCGCCGACGTGATCGCCCTGCGCGAGCAGTTCATGCTGCCGCCCGACGATGCACGCCTGCGCATCATCGAAACGGACGCCGTCAACTATATCGCCAAGCATCCAGGCTGCGCCGACGTACTGCTGCTCGATGGCTACGACGAAACGGGCCTGCCGCCCGCACTCGGCAGCGCACGCTTCTATGCGGACTGCCTGCGCGCCCTGCTGCCCGGCGGGGTGCTGGTGGCTAACCTGTTCAGCTATGACGAGCACTACCGCGCCATGCTCGCGCGCCTGAACCTCACCTTCAGCGGCGCCGTGTGCCACTTCGACGACATCGCCGGCAATAATCGCATTATCTTCGCCGCCAGGCCCGACCAGCTCGGGGCGGACCGTGCCTTGCGCATGGTGCGCTTGGTGCGCTGGCGGCGGGTGTGCGGCCTGGCTTTCCTGAACCGCTTGCTGCCCGCATGGCAATTGTGGCGTGTGCGCAGGCAGTCGGGCGCGGGCGGCGACTGACAGCGGCCTTCCAGCAGCGTCGATGCTGTTGCTAATTCACAGCAATTTGGTGCAAAATCAGTATCATGCATGTAGTTTATGACAGACTACGGCCTGCGCGGGGCCGGCAGGCGTCGCACCCTCGAAGTGTCCATGAAGTGAGATAGGAAAAACCATGCTGCGTGGCCGCCTGCCATTGAAGATTTCTGCCGCTGCAGCGCTGACCTTTGCCTGCGGTATCAGCATCACCGCAGCGCTGTTCGCCGCCATCAGCGAACTCGAATACGACAAAATGAGCCTGAGCCTGCAGCAACGCGCCGGCGCGCGCGTGGCCGCCATCGAGCAGGGACTCGACGACGCGGTCGAGCTGCTGACCACGACGAACCAGCTGTTTGCCGCAGTGCCACAGGTCACGCGCGCACAATTCCAAGACTTCGCCACGCCGCTGCTACAGCGCCATCCGTTCATTCAGGCCTTCAATTTCCACCGCTTCTTGCCGCACGCACAGCGCGCCGCCTTCGAGGCCGAGCTGCGCCAGATTGTGCCCGATTATGCCATGACGGAAATGCGCGATGGCATCGTCGTGCCCGTCACGACACGCGCCAGCTACCTGGTGGTGGACTACCTCGTCCCCTTGCACAGCAACCGCGCCGCCTTTGGCCTGGACGTCAGCCAGAACAGCTTGCTGGCGCAAGCGTTGGAGCAGGCCATCATCAGCGGCCAGACCACCGCCAGCGGCCTGCTGACTCTGGCGCAGGGGTCGCAACGGGGCTTCCTCATCCTGCGTCCCGTGTACCGCCACGGCGCGCCCCTGCAGACGCTGCAGCAGCGGCGCGCGGCGCTGATCGGCGATACGGCCGTCGTCGTGCGCGCAGACGAACTGGTACAGAAAATCCTCGCCGGAGCCGACTTGCTGGGCGACCCGCAGCTCGCACTGAGCGTCTATGCCGACGCTAGCGCAGACCCACGCCAATTAATCTTCGGCCATGGTCAGGCGCCCGCCGATGCAACGTCCGGAACCTGGCAGTCGCTGCCGCGCTGGCTGCAATTTCCCTATCACAGTCATTATGAGCGAAGCTTTGCTTGCGCCGGTCGCTCCTGGCATGTGCGCGTGGAGGCCCATCCACGCCCCTTCCTGGCCGACCACCTGGGCTCCCTGCTCACCCTGATCACGGGCTTGCTGTTCAGCGTGCTGACGGCAGCGTTCGTGCAATCGCTGACGCAGCGCTCGCGCCGCGTGCAACTGCTGGTGGAACAGCGCACGACCGACCTCAAGCGCAGCAATGAGCTGCTCAGCGCCGACGTGCGGGCGCGCAAGCAAACGGAGCGCGCCTTGCGGGAAAGCGAAAAACGCTTCCGCCGGCTGCTGGCACTGTCCTCGGACTGGTACTGGGAACAGGATGCCAACTTCTGCTTCACCCACATCACCAGCGGTTTCTCGGACAAGTCGAACATGCCGCTGGAACGCTTCATCGGCATGACGCGCTGGGACAACAACCCGGAGATGCGCAATTCGCGCTGGGGCAAGCAGCATATCGCCTATCTGGAATCGCACCTGGCCTTCTCCAACCTCGAATATGCAATGAAAGACCGCAATGGCCAGCTGCGCTGGTTCAGCGTCAATGGCGAACCGCTGTTCAACGAGCTGGGCGAATTTCGCGGTTACCGGGGCACGGGGTCCGAAATCACGGAACGCAAGCTAGTCGAGCAAAAAATCCAGCACATCGCCCACCACGACGTGCTGACGGGCCTGCCTAACCGTGCCCTGCTGCGCGACCGCCTGGCGCAGGCGATGGCCCTGTCGCGGCGCAAGAACCGCGCGCTGTGGGTGCTGTTGATCGATCTCGACCGTTTTAAATTTGTGAATGACAGCCTGGGCCACAAGGCCGGCGACCTGCTCCTGAAACCATCGCCGCACGCCTGCAGACCAGCCTGCGCGAAAGTGATACTGTGGCGCGCCTGTCGGGCGATGAATTCGTCGCCATCCTCAGTGAACAGGCCGACGAAGTGCTCAGCGACGCCATCGTGCAGCGCCTGATGCATGCCGTGGCCCAGCCGGTATTGCTCGACGGCAAAGAATTTTTCGTCACTTGCAGCATCGGCGTGGCCGTCTACGACATGTCGCGCTACGACGCTCCCGGCGACGTGACCTTGCATGGCGAGACGCAGAACCTGATCGAGCAAGCCGACATCGCCATGTACTGCGCCAAGAAACAGGGCCGCAACAACATCAAGTTCTATACCACAGCCATGAACCAGGCCACGCTGGAGCGCCTGCGCATCGAGACGGCGCTACGCAACGCGCTCGAGCGCGAGCAGTTCGTGCTGCATTACCAGCCGCAGGTGGACCTGGCCAGCGGGCGCATCGTCGGCGTGGAAGCGCTGCTGCGCTGGCAGCACCCGGAGCTGGGCATGGTGGCGCCGCAGCGCTTCATCGCGCTGGCAGAAGATACGGGCCTGATCGTGCCGATCGGTGCCTGGGTCATGCGCCAGGCGTGCGCGCAGGTGAAAAGCTGGCATGCGGCGGGGCTGGACAAGCTGCGCCTGGCCGTGAACCTGTCGGCGCGCCAGTTCAATGAACCGAACCTGGTCGCCTCGATCGCCGAAGTGCTGCTCGAAACGGACCTGCCGCCCGCCTGCCTGGAACTGGAATTGACGGAAAGCCTGTTCATGCACGACGTGGCGCTGGCGGTCAGCCAGCTGCACGACATGAAGGCACTGGGGGTGCAACTGTCGATCGACGACTTCGGCACCGGCTATTCGAGCTTCGCCTACCTGCGCACCTTCCCCATCGACGTGCTGAAGATCGACCGTAGTTTCGTCGGCGACGTGGCGCGCGATGCCGACGATGCGGCCATCGTCGTCTCCATCATCGCCCTGGCGCACAATTTGAAACTGCGCGTGGTAGCCGAAGGCGTGGAAACGGCGGAACAACTGGACTACCTGCGCCAGCACGGCTGCGATGAAGCGCAAGGCTATTATTTCAGCCACCCGCTGCCCGCACACGAGGTGGAACTGCTGCTGCGCAGCGACATCAACGTGGCCGCCTGAGCGGGCATCTCGCTCAAGCAAACTCACAGGCATGGCAGCAGTTGCGGCGTGCCAGCGACGCTACTGCTTGAATTCCAGCGAGAAACTGAAAGGCACCACCATCGCGCAGGGATGGCCCGCGCATCGGCCCGGCGAATATTTGGCGAGCATGAAGACAGACGCCGCCAGCTTGCCAGCCTCGCTGTCGGGACTTTCCAGCACGACGACACTCTGTGGCACGCCATTTTCGTTGACACTGACATTGGCGCGCAATACACCGGTGATGCCCGCATACGAAATCATATGGCGCATGGCGCGCGACACGAACGACAAGCCCTTTTCCGGATAGGCCGGCACATCATCATCCTGCAACAAGGGGTAGCGGCGTTTGACGAGCATTTGCTGCTCGCGTGTCAATTCGGCATACGATTTTTCCGGCGGTACGGCATGGCCGCTACTGACAACGGGCGCAATATTCGAGCCGATATATCCGTCTTTCTGCTTGATGTCATACAGCCTCGGTATCGCAGAAGCCTCCGGCTGCTGCGTCAGCTGAAAGCTGCCATTGAAGCGTGCCTTCAGCACTTGTCCGTTCGGATATAGTATTTCGCCGTCCCCCAGAGGATTCCCTTCGTGCCATGCGCCCCGATAGACGCCGCCCAACGCAAATGTCATGCTGCCGCTGCCTTCCGGACCATTCTGCCAGCCGCCCTCATAGCGGTCGCCATTTCGCGCTATCACCGTCACTGCACCGGCTGGCGCATCGCGCTCGAACGTGGCGGTCATCTTTGCCTTGTCCGCAAAGACGATCAGGCCAGGACCTTCAAGCATGCCGTTCCGATAGCTGCCTTGGTGCAGGCTGCCATCCGCCCACTGCGCGATACCTTCACCCTGCGGCTGGCCCTCGCTCAGCGTCCCTTCATAGCGTTCCGTTGCCTTGCCGTCCTTGCTCCATTGCAAGGCACCGGGTCCGCTGGCATAGCCTTCCTTGCAGGCGCCACTCCAGTACGCCGCTTGACCGGCAACCCGCGCATGCTCGGCAACACGACAATCGGCCTTGCCGGCGTAATTGATCTCAGCGGCGCCGGCACTGGACGCACACAGCAAGACAATCAGGAAAAATAGCCTTTTCATTTCATCCTTGGAATGTTTTTGATTGCCATAGGCCAACATGCCAGATTTGATGGAAAATACGCGTTTTCTCACGCAGCGCACTGCAGCTGCCGCCGCACGCTATAGCGCAGGCAGCCTCACCAGGACCTCAAGTTCCTCCCAGCTTCCGTGCGGACCCCAGCCGGCCAGGAACGCGTCGACATCGAGCTTACTGGCAACGTCGGTCTGCGCCTCTGCTTGCTCCCACAGCGCGTCGCACTCCTAGCAGACGATCACCTGCTGCCCCGTTTTGCGGATGATTGCATGCAGCAGGTCGCCATATTGGCCGCAAGTCGGACACTGCATGCCGCTGTCCATGGCTACAGCTTCTGCCGGAGGAATTCGAGGAAACAGCGGATGCGCAGCGCCTGCTGCGTATTGCGCTCATACACGGCGTCGATCTGCTGGCGATAGCCGGTGTAAAACGGCTGCAGCACCTTGACCAGGCGGCCGGCCGCGATGTCAGCCTGCGCCATGAAGTCGGGCAAGCAGACGATGCCCTGGTCGTGCAGCGCCAGCTGGCGCAGCGTTTCTGCACTGGTCGCGGCCAGCGCAGGCACGATCTGCAGGCTGTTGCCGGCAGCGTGGCGCAGCGGCCAGTGATTGCCCCGTTCATCTTGCGCAAAACCCAGCAGGGCATGGCCGGACAGCGCTTCCGGCGTGCCTGGTACGCCGTGGCGCGCCAGGTAGGCGGGCGTGGCCAGCACGTGCAGGGGACTGGCACTGAGCGCTCGCGCATGCAGGCTCGAATCGACGGGCGCGCCGATGCGAATAGCGATATCGGTGCGCTGTGCGAGCAGGTCGGCGATCTGCTCGTTGCTGCTCAGCTCCAGACGGATCTCCGGGTACATGGCGCGAAACTCGGCCACGTGGGGCACCACGCAATGGAACATGAAGGGCGAGGCGGCATCCACGCACAGGCGCCCAGCAGGCTTCTGGCGGCGGATGCGGATCGATTCCTCGACGTCTTCCATCGAGGCAAGGATGGCGCGCGCCTTGTCCAGAAATAGCTGCCCCTCTTCCGTCAGCTCCATGCGCCGCGTGGTGCGCGTCAGCAGCGAGGTAGCCAGCTTGTCTTCCAGGCGCGACAGCGCGCGGCTGACGCCCGAGGTGGTTTGCCCCAGATGCACGGCGGCCGCGCTCAGGGTGCCGCTGTCGATGACGGTGACGAAGATTTTCAGGTCGTCCGAATTGATATCCATTGCTGCCTTCTTATTGCCCACATTATTGCCCACATTATTGCCCACATTATTGCCGGAATTTCACAGATCCCGGCATTATAATAGAATCGCGGCAACAATCAGGGCGATAGGCAAGATCAGGCAACGTAGAACAAAATGGCGATAAAATGACAGCTACTGCCAGCCAGCACGCATAGGTGCCAGATGCCGTGACCATGGCGCAGCTTGTGGTCGGTGGCATAGAAAACGATACCGCCCGTGTAGCACAGCCCGCCGGCCACCAGCCACAGGAAACCGTTCCACTCGAGCGCCGCCAGCAGCGGCTTGATGCCGATGACGATCAGCCAGCCCATGGCCACGTAAATCACCAGCGACAGGATGCGCGCGCCTTTCGCGTACACATATTCCTGCACGATGCCAAACAGCGCCAGCGCCCAGACGACGCCGAACAGCGACCACCCCCATGGCCCGCGCAGGGTCACCAGCATGAACGGCGTATAGGTTCCCGCGATGAGCAGGTAGATGGCACAGTGGTCGAGCCGCTGCAGCACAGCCTTGGCCTTGCCGCGCACGCTGTGGTACAGGGTGGAAGTGAGGTACAGGGTCAGCAGCATCGCCGCATACACGCTGCAGCTGACGATTTTCCAGGGGTCGCCCGCGCGAGCTGCGGCGGCGACCAAGATGACGCCGCCGATGGCCGCCAGCGCGGCGCCCAGCATATGGGAAATACTATTGAACCGCTCACCGTGGTACATGCTTGACCGCCCGCTGCGTTAAAAAACGCTCATCGTACACGCTTGGGGAGATCTCGGTGCGCGGTTTGCGCAAGGCAGTACCGCTAAAAACCGGGGCGCATGCAGTTGCCGCCCCGTTTATTGCGGCTCAGCCTATCAAGCCGCTTCCGCCTTCTTGCGCGCGGGACGGCGTGCCGGGGTCTTGCGCGGCGCCTTGGCCGGCTTGGCTTCCGCCACGAGCGCCACTTCCAGCGGCGCCATTTCGACGACAGGCGCCGCTTCAAGTACGGCGTCAAGCGCCTTCTTGACCGGCTTTTTCGATGCTGCCGCCTTGCGCGCCGGCGTGCGCGGCTTGGCCTTGGTCTTCGCTTCGGCAACAGTTTCGGCGACCGTTTCCACGACCACCTCGGCTACTGGCTCGGGCGCCGGCTCGGGCGCTGCTGCCACCTCGACTGCCTCGGCACGCGCTTCGCGGGCGCCATCGCCATTCTTGCGGCCACCACGGCCATTACGGCGCGAACCGCGCTTGGCGCTGCCTTCTTCTGCCACCACCTCGGTTACCGCTTCGACTACTTCCTGCGGCGCTTCCTGCGACGCTTCCGGCTGCACTTTCGGCTGTGATGCCGGCACAAACTGCTCGGTGACAGCCGCTTCGGCCTCGGCCACCGGCACGAAGGCCTGTGGCGCTTCGCCGCGGCGATGTTCATTCTGCTTACGGCCACCACGGCTATTGCGGCGCGAATCGCGGCGGCTACCGCCTTCGCGATGGTTGCCCTCTTCCGCCGTCACGCCAGTGTCGCCACTGGCAGTGGACTCGCTGACTGTCTGCGTGTTCGCGGCAGCCGGCGCGGCTACCAGGGCGCTGCTGCGGTAGACATAGGCGCCCGATTTCTCGTCGCGGCCAAATTCGAGCAAGCCGCGCGTCTGCGCTTCCTCCAGCAAGTTGCCGAAGGTACGGAAACCATAGTAAGACTCGCTGAAGTCCGGTTTGCGGCGCTTGATTGCTTCTTTCAGCATCGAAGCCCAGATCTTGCCGCTGTCGCCGCGCTCGGACACCAGCGCGTCGAAGGTTTCGACGGCCATGTCGATCGCTTCGGTCTTGCGCGACTCGTATTTTTCCTTGCGGCGTACTTCTTCGTCGGGCGAACGCTTGACGGCTGCAGCCGGGCTTTCGCGCGCATCGCGCTTGGCGGCAGTGCGGCGGCTCTCGCGCACCAGGTCATCGTAGAAAATGAACTCATCGCAGTTCGCTACCAGCAGGTCGGAGGTTGACTGCTTGACGCCCACGCCGATCACCTGCTTGGCATTTTCGCGCAGCTTCGACACCAGCGGCGAAAAGTCGGAATCGCCGCTGATGATGACGAAGGTATTCACATGCGCCTTGGTGTAGCACAGGTCCAGGGCGTCGACCACCAGGCGGATGTCGGCAGAATTCTTGCCGGACTGGCGCACATGGGGAATTTCGATCAACTCAAAGTTCGCCTCATGCATGGTGCCCTTGAAACTTTTATAACGGTCCCAGTCGCAATAGGCCTTCTTGACCACGATGCTGCCCTTGAGCAGCAAGCGTTCGAGGATGGGCTTGATATCGAATTTTTCGTAGTTTGCATCTCGCACGCCGAGCGCGACGTTCTCGAAGTCGCAAAACACGGCCATGCTGAGGTTTTCTGGGGATGACGCCATAAGGGTGAATTCTCGCTCGATAATAAGGGCTGACGGAAGGCGCAACGCCTCCCTTTTCGCCTAGTATATTCGCCCATCGCCCGTTTCGGCGACAACTATCGTGCGCGGTACGCCTATTGCGCATGGTCAGCGGCGTTTGCACTGGTGCTGGCGCGTAAGCCGGCGACGCTTTCAGGGGCCGACAAGGAAAACTGAGCAGAAAACCGGGGAAACAGGGCGTAACAGGTGGAACAAGAGTAAACTAGCGGCATTCTGAAGGAGCCGTCATGTCCATATCCGCACTCACCACCGGTACCTCGGGGCTGACCGCCAACCAGCGCGCGCTGGACGTGGCCGCCAATAATATCGCCAATGCGAATACGCCGGGCTTCCAGCCACAGTCGGCCAACTTCCAGGAAACCAGCCCGGCCGGCACCGGCGTCACCCTTTCCGTCTAAGGGCGCAAACTGGCCGCCAGCGAGAGCGTCAGCGGCGCCAATGCGACTGCGGCCAAGGCCGCTGAAAGCAAGCCCAACGGTGTGGGCCTGGCATCCGAACTGACGGATAACCTTGTCTACAAGGCTGGCTTCAACCTGTCGGCGAATGTCGTCAAGGCGGCCGACCAGGCCTTGGGCAGCCTGATCGACGTCAAGACCTGAACCGCGCAACTATCAACACAATAGTTTAATTTCTCCTCTCCAGCGCCAGCCAGTCGGCGACACCGGCGTTTTCCCCGCGCACATCCATAACGCCAGCCCGCGCATGCAGGGCAAGGACGCCCTCGCCTGCCGCGCATCACTGCACGGCTTCGCGCAACAATTGCTCCCCCGCGCCAACTGCTGCACAAATGCGCGCCGGTGCGGCATCAGCAAAGTCGCGCGCGAGCCCAATCTCAGGCCTTTTTCATGCAGCGCAGCATTTCGCTGTGCGAACGGACGTTTCACAAAACGGTTGACTTGTACGCTACGGCTAGGCAAACTCACTTCGGGGAGGTGGAAAATGAATGCACATATGACAAATCGTCAGGTCGCAGCAGATCCGGAAATCATGGTCTTCAGCGATGATGAGGAAGGCAAGGACCGCCAGTTCGTCAACGCGCTGGCGCGCGGCCTGGAAGTGCTGCGTTGCTTTTGCCCCGGCGAAGTGTTCCTCTCGAACGCAGACATGGCCAAGCGCACGGGCATCCCGAAACCGACGATTTCGCGCCTCAGCTATACCCTGACCAAACTGGGCTACCTCAATTATTCGGACAATTTGGGCAAGTACCAGCTGGGCGCCGGCGTGCTGGCCCTCGGCTACCGCATGCTGTCGCACCTGGACGTGCGCAAGATGGCACGCCCGCACATGGAAGAACTGGCCGAACATGCGCAGGCCTCCGTGTCGCTGGGCACGCGCGACCGTCTCAGCATGGTCTACGTGGAGACCTGTCGCAGCAGCGCCAACGTCACCCTGCGCCTCGACGTCGGTTCGCGCATTCCCTTGATGACGACGGCCATGGGCAAGGCCCTGCTGTGCATCTTGCCGCAGGCCGAGTGCGACTATCTGATGGATCATGCACGCGCACACGACACAGAACGCTGGCCGCGCATCAAGGCCGGCATCGAGCAAGGCTTCAAGGATTACCAGGAGCGCGGCTTTTGCATCTCTGCCGGCGAATGGCAAAGTGACGTGCATGCGGTGGGCGTGCCCATGCCGGGCCTTGACGGCGAACAGGTGATGGCCTTCAATTGCGGCGGCCCCGCCTTCCTGCTATCGCGTGAAAAACTCGAATCTGACCTGGGGCCGCGCCTGGTTGCCTTGGTCAAGACAGTGGAAAAAAATCTGGGTCGCGGTTAGACTGCGCGCCCCCTCTCAACATTGCCTCCGAGGACCCCGATGATACGCGACGAAGAAACTCTGAACATTCTGCTCGACAGCATCGCCCGTTTCGTGCGCGAAGTGCTGGTGCCGAACGAGGCGCTGGTAGCCGAAACGGATACGATACCGCCCGCCATCGTGGCGCAGATGCGTGAACTGGGCCTGTTCGGCCTGTCCATCCCGGAAGCCTATGGCGGCCTGGAGCTGAGCATGGAAGAGGAAGTGCGGGTCGCCTTTGAAATCGCCCGCACTTCGCCCGCCTTCCGCTCGCTGATCGGTACGAACAACGGCATCGGCTCGCAAGGCATCGTCATCGACGGCACGCAGGCACAGAAACAGCACTACCTGCCGAAGCTGGCGAGCGGCGAGATCATCGGTTCATTCGCCCTGACGGAAGCCGATTCCGGCTCCGATGCGGCATCGCTGCGCACGAGTGCCGTGCGCGATGGCGATTTTTATATTCTCAACGGCAGCAAACGCTACATCACCAACGCGCCCGAGGCCAGCATCTTCACGGTGATGGCGCGCACGGACCCCATCAAGCGCGGCGCCTCGGCGATCTCCGCCTTCATCGTGGAAAAGGATACGCCGGGTCTTTCCCTGGGCAAAATCGACAAGAAAATGGGCCAGCAAGGCGCGCATACCTGCGACGTGATCTTTGAAAACTGCCGCGTACCGGCAGCAAACATCATCGGCGGCAAGGAAGGCGTGGGCTTCAAGACGGCCATGAAGGTACTCGACAAGGGCCGTTTGCACATCGCCGCCGTCTGCGTGGGCGCGGCCGAGCGCATGCTCACTGACGCGCTGGCGTATGCCATGGAGCGCCAGCAGTTCGGTCAGCCTATCGCGCAATTTCAGCTGATCCAGGCCATGCTGGCCGACAGCAAGGCAGAAATTTACGCCGCGCGCAGCATGGTGCTCGATTGCGCGCGCCGGCGCGACAGGCAGGAAGACATTTCGACAGAAGCGTCGTGCTGCAAGCTGTTCGCCTCCGAAATGTGCGGCCGCGTGGCGGACCGCTCCGTGCAGATCCACGGCGGCGCAGGCTACATCAGCGAATATGCGGCCGAGCGCTTCTACCGCGACGTGCGCCTGTTTCGCATCTACGAAGGCACGACGCAGATCCAGCAAATCGTCATCGCCCGCAACATGATCAAGGCAGCGCAAAAGTGAAGCAGGCGGCGATGGATATCCCAGCCTTGCTGGCCCGCTTGCCGGCGCGCCTGTCGGCTATCCCCGCCTACTGGGCGGCGCGCGCGCCGGACGCGCCCGCGCTGCACGAGGGTGGACGGCACTGGACCTATGCGCAGTTACAGCACAGTGTGGAAAATGCAATGCAGTTATTGCGCAAGCTCGACGTGCGCGCCGGCGACCGCCTGATGGTGGTGGGCGAAAACGGCGCGCTGCAAGTGGCGCTGATCTTCGCGGCCGCCAGTATCGACGCCTGGATCGTCAACGTCAATGCGCGCCTGTCGGCACGCGAGATCGACACCATCGCCACGCATTGCTCGGCGCGGCGCGTGCTGTTCCTGGCCGGCGCCTCGCCGGAAGCGGCCGCGCATGCGGCGCGCCACGCTGCGACCCCATGCCGGGTCGATGGCATGGGAGAGCTGCTGGCGGGTGGCTTGAACGACACAGCCATCGCCGAAGCCTGCGTGACCGGCAATGAACAGGTGGCCGCGCTGATCTACACGACGGGCACGACGGGACAATCGAAGGGCGTCATGCTGACGCACCGCAATCTGCTGTTCATTGCTGCCGTCTCAAGCACATTGCGCGGCTTGACGCCCAGTGACCGCGCCTACGGCGTGCTGCCGATTTCGCACGTGTACGGTCTGGCCTCGGTTGCACTGGGCACGCTGTATGCGGGCGCGGCGCTGTATCTGGTGCCGCGCTTTTCCGTCGACGCGCTGCTGGGCGCGCTGAAAAGCGAGGCATTGACCATCGTGCAAGGCGTGCCCGCGATGTACGCCAAGCTGCTGCAAACCCTGGGCGGCGCCGACACGCCGCTGCCCACCCGGCTGCGCTTCGCGTATGCGGGCGGCTCGCCGCTGGCACCATCACTCAAACACGAAGTCGAAAAACTGCTGGGCACCGCGCTGCACAACGGCTACGGCATGACGGAAAGCGCGCCCACCATCAGCCAGACGCGGCTCGACGCGCCGCGCCAAGACAGTTCCGTCGGCACGCCGATTCCGGGCGTGGAAGTGCGCGTGGTGGACGTGGCCGGCGCGGACGTGGCGCCGGGCGAAGCGGGCGAACTGTGGGTACGCGGACCGAACGTCATGGCCGGCTATTACCGCGAACCTGCCTTGACGGCGGCGACCATGCGCGATGGCGGCTGGCTCAACACGGGCGACATGGCGCGCCAGGAGCCGGACGGCGCCCTGTTCATCGTGGGCCGCACCAAGGAGCTGATCATCCGTTCCGGCTTCAATGTGTATCCGCTGGAAGTGGAAACCGCTCTCAACGCGCATGCTTGCGTGGTGCAGTCGGCTGTGGTGGGACGCACCCTGGACGATGGCAACGAAGACGTCATCGCCTATGTGGAACTGGACCCGCAGCACCCCGTGACGCTGCAGGCTTTGCACGATTACCTGGCGCAGACCCTGTCGCCTTACAAACGCCCGTCGGCCATCATCGTCATGGACGTGCTGCCAGCGGCCGCCACGGGCAAGATTTTAAAGGGCCAGTTGCGGCTACTGGCACAGAACAGGCAGTAAATTTTCCATTGCAGTTGCTTTCAATAGACCCGACAATAAAACCCAGGCGGGTAGCTTTGCCTGCACCGATCCTGGCGCCGGCAAACCGAGTCACATCACCGGAGGAGACACGATGAAACGCAGATACACACGCATCGCCATGGCAGCGCTGCTTGCCAGCGCCTCGATGACGCACGCCAGCGCCGACGAATTCCTGGTCGGCGCGGAAATTCCCCTGACGGGCAACCTGGCCAGGGTCGGCGCCGGCATGCAAGAAGGCATCATGGTGGCAGCCGAGGTATTTAACAAGAGCAATGGCAAGCACACCATCAAGGTCATCACCATCGACGACGAATCGGCGCCCGCCAAGGCCATCGCCGCCGTGGAAAAACTGGCCAGCCAGGGCGTGGTGGCCATCACGGGCGGCTATGGCTCAAACAATATCTCGCCTGCCTCGGATACGGCGAACAAACTGGGCCTGGTCTACATCACCTCGGGCGGCGTGGACGACAGCTTGGTGACCAGCGGGCGCAAGAATTTTTTTCGCATCAATAACACAGCCGGCTACGAAAAGGCCATGCTGGGACTGTTACAGGACGTGGGCGCCAAATCCGTCTCCATCGTCTATTCGACCAAGGATGCCACCACGGGCCTGGCGAAAGACGTGGAAAAGGCCCTGGCCGCCAGGGGCGTGAAGGTGACGACGCACTCGTTCGACCCAGCCATTACCGACTTCAAGCCCATCATCAACAAGATCAAGCTGCAGGATAAATCAGAAGTGGTGGCCATGGTCGGCTATGAAAACGACTACGTGGGCATCATCCGCGCAGCCCGCGTGCTCAAGCCAAAAATCAAGGCCATGGTGGGCGTGTGGTCGCTGGCCACGCCGAAGATGGCGGCCGACTTCCCTGAGCTGATGCCAAATGTCTTCGGCACGGCCTTGCTGCCCTTCCCCGCCGACTTCAAGACAGCCGACGGCATGACTTTCAACGACGCCTACAAACAGCTGTACAAGAAGGAACCCGATTACCTGGGCCAGTTCGGCTATGTGCAATCGATGCTGCTGTTCGAGGCGATCGCGCGCGCGGCCGACAAGGGCACGCTCAAGAAAGGCGGCGTGGCCGAGGAAATGCGCAAGACAGACCGCGAAACGCTGATCGGCCGGGTGCAGTTTTCCGCCAATGGCGACAACCCGAACTTCGTGCATCGCATGGCGCAGCACCAGGACAAGAAGGTGGTCATCGTCTGGCCAAAAGAACACGCCACGGGCAAGCTGGCCTATCCAGCCCTGCCCTGGTAAGCGGCAGCCTCCCCCTGCACACGCGCACGCCCGCCGGGCGTGCACCGATGAACGGCATCGCTGATGCATCCGTGGCGATGCAAGCGGGATGCCTGACGGGACGACGACATGACAGAATTAATCTTGCAAGCCCTGTATTCGGGCTTGCTGCAGGGCGGCTCCTACGCCCTGATCGCACTGGGACTGGCGCTGGTCTTCGGGACCATGAAGGTGATCAACCTGGCGCACGGTGAACTGGTGCTGCTGGCCGCTTACATTGCCTACAGCGTGGAGTCTGGCCTGGGGCTCGGCCCCATGTTCGCCATTCCCATCGCGCTGGTGATCGTCAGCCTGGCGTCCGTGGGCGTCTACCTGATAGTGAGCCGCATCCAGAAAGACCGCGAAATCAATTCGCTGATCCTCACCTACGGCATCGGCGTCATTCTCACCAATGGCATCTTGCTGGTGTGGAAGGCGGACATCCGCTCGACCTCATCGAGCTGGCTACAGGAGGGCATCGAGATCGGCCCGTTTTTCAGCATGCGCAGCGAAGTGATTTTCTTCGGCGTCAGCCTGGTGCTGATGGCGGCGCTATGGCGCTGGCTCGCCACCAGCTGGTATGGCCGCGCCGTGCGAGCCGTTTCCAGCAACCGCGACGCAGCCAAGCTGATGGGCATTGACCCGGGCCGCACGGAACTGGTCTCCTTCCTCGTGGCCGGCATCCTGGCCGCCTTCGCCGGTATCGCCCTGTTCAGCTATGGCGTGATCCAGCCGGCCTACGGCGGCGCGCTGACGGTAAAAGCGTTCATCATCACGGTATTGGCCGGCATCGGCTCGATCCCCGGTGTGCTGATCGCCGCCGTGCTGCTGGGCGTAGCAGAAGCGCTAACCGTCACCCTGGCCAGCTCCGCGCTGCAGGAATTGTCCGGTATGGTGCTGTTCCTGCTGGTGTTGTTCATCATGCCCAATGGTTTGTTCGGCGCACAACGGAGGCGCGGATGAAGCGCTCGACACTGATTTCAACAGCCAGTTTGCTGCTGGCCGCGTATATTGCCGTACCGCTGGCCCTGGGCGGCAACCAGTATGTGATGAGCATGGTGGTGGCGGCCCTGATCATCGGCGGCGTGGCCATGTCCTGGGCCCTGCTGGGCAACTTGGGCGGCATGGTCAGCTTCGGCCATGCGGCCTTCTTCGGCGTGGGCGCGTATGTCTCCGCCCTCACTAGCGTGAAACTGGGCTTGCCCGTGTTACCGGCCATGCTGCTGGGCGGCGCGGGGGCAGCCATCGCTGCCGTCATCATGCTGCCCGTGCTGCGCCTGCGCGGACCGTATTTTGCGCTGGCCATCCTCGCCTACGCGCATATCTTCCGCATCCTGGCCACGCAATGGAGTTCGGTCACGGGCGGCGCCGGCGGCATCAACAACATCCCCACCCTGCCGACCGTTCTCGGCTTCGATTTGTCCAGCAAGACGGGTGCCTACCTGGTGGTGCTGACGCTGGTGGTAGCCTGCGCCTTCGCCTACAGCCGCATCCGCGCCAGCCACTACGGCATCGCCCTGCGCGCCATGCACGACAGCGAAGACGCCACGCGCGTCGTCGGCGTCAACAGCACCTTGCTGAAAGGCGCCATGCTGCTGGTCTCAGCCTTCATGGCGGGCCTGTTCGGCGCCTTCAACGCCCACTACATCAACTTCCTGGAACCGGACTACGCCTTCAGCAGCCTGTGGGTGACCTTGCCCATCGTGGCGGCCATCTTCGGCGGCTACCGCACGCTGCTCGGCCCCGTGCTGGGCGCCGTGGTGGTCTACCTGGTCGACCAGCTCATTTTCAAAGCGCTGATCCCCACGGGCCACCAACTGGTGCTGGGCGTGCTGCTGGTGACGATGATCGTTTTCAGTCCGAACGGTCTGCTGCCGCTGCTGAAAAAGTGGCTGAAGAAAGTGCCGGTCAAGGAAAAAGCGAAGGAGAAAGCACATGCTTGAACTCGATAATGTCTCGGTGCGCTTCGGCGGCCTGACGGCCGTCGATTGCGTCACCTTGAAAGTGGGCAGCCACGACGTGATCGGCCTGGTGGGCGCGAATGGCGCCGGCAAGACCACGCTGTTCAATGCGATCTCGGGCCTGGTGCGCCCCACCAGCGGCAGCATCCGCTTCGAGGGACGCGACATCATGGCCACCCCCATGTACCAGCGCGCGCGACTGGGACTGGGCCGCACCTTCCAGATTCCGCAACCGATGCATGAATTGACAGTGCGCGAAAACCTCATCGTGGCACAGCGCTTCGGCACCGGCACGGTGGACATGCGCAAGATCGATGAAATACTCGAATTCACCAGCCTGGCGGACAAGGCCGGGCGCGACGCGGCCAGCGAACTGGCGCTGACGGAGCTCAAAGCACTGGAAGTGGCCAAGGCCTTGGCCACCAATCCGAAACTGCTGCTGCTCGATGAAGTGCTGGCGGGCCTGGAAACGAACGGCAAGCGCCGCTTCATGGGCATGCTGAAGGATTTGCATGCCGCCTTTGGCGTGGGCATCGTCATGATCGAGCACGACATCGAAACCATCAGCAATCTGTGCCAGCGCGTCGCTGTGCTCAATTTTGGTCAGTTGATCGCCGACGGCACGCCCGACGCGGTCTTCCGCGATGCGGCCGTCATCGAAAGCTACACGGGAGCCGCGCATGCTTGAACAAATGCTTGAAGCGACAGCTGAAACGATGCCTGAGACGATGCCCGAGACGATGCTCAAGATAACAAACCTGCGCGCCGGCTATGGCGCCATCAATGTGCTGTGGGATGTGTCGCTGTCCGTCCAGAAGGGCAAGCTCACTACCATCATCGGCCCGAATGGCGCCGGCAAGACCACCGTGCTGCGCGCCATCATGGGCCTACTGCCGGTGAGCGCGGGCAGCATTGCGCTCAACGGCAGTAGTATCAACGGCACGCCCACCTGGAAGATGAGCGACGCGAAAGTCACCATGATCCCTGAGGGGCGCATGACGTTTCGCGACATGAGCGTGGAAGAAAACCTGATCATGGGCGCCTTCCCGAAGGAGCATCGCAGCCACATGCCAGCCCGCCTGGCCGAGGCCTATGCCATGTTCCCGCGCCTGCACGAACGGCGCCGGCAACTGGCCGGGTCACTGTCGGGCGGCGAGGCGCAGATGCTGGCCATGGCGCGAGGATTGATGTCGGACCCGTCGCTGCTGATCATCGACGAGCCTTCGCTGGGACTGGCGCCGCTGGTGGTCAACGAACTGTTCGACATCCTCGCGCGCCTGAAAGACGGCCGGCGCACCATCATTCTCGTCGAACAGAATACGGCGCGCGCCGTGGGCGTGGCAGATCACGTCTACCTGATGCAAAGCGGCACAGTGGCGCTGTCGCAAAAAGCTTCCGAGGTCAACCTCGATCATTTACATGCGCTATATTTTGCACGCTGAATGACAACAGCCGCACGCAGTTGATATCCGTTGGCGTCAGGCGTCAGTCGTCATCGTCGTCGGCCAGCTTGTCAAACGCCAGCAGCGCACTTTTGCCAAGTCCGGCCGTCACGAAGGGATCGTCGGCCGCAAGGCGGCCCGTATCGACCAGCATGCGCAGCTTGCTCAAGCGCTCGCCCAGCGCCAGCGCTTGCGCCTGCGGATCGGCATCGGTGTGGGCATCGGCGTCGACATCGACGCCCGCCTGCTCGATCGCGCGGGTCACGGAGGCGGGAAACTCCCATAATTCGGCGATCCGCACCGACAAGATACGCGCTTGCGCAAACACCTGGGCAATGAAGGCGTCCGATTGCGGAAAGGCATCGGGCGCGTGCATCTGGTCGATCAGGCGGAACGCCACCACCAGGCCGACATTGGCCATCAGTCCCGCGAGATAGGCGTCGAAGGCGTTTGCCTGCATGGCCGGCGCGAGCAGGTTGGCCGCCAGCGCGCATTTCTCGGACTGGCGCCAGATCAGCGGCGCCGTGCGCACGGTCAGCCCGCCGCTTTGCATGCTGACGATGGGACGAAAGGCGACGCGGGCGAGCAGCATGCGCATGCCGTTTTGCCCGAGCAGCATGATGGCGCCTTCCATATTGTTGATCGACGGGCTGGTGTTGTAGCGCGACTGGTAGCAGGGCCTGTTTGCTTCGCGGTAGACCTCGGCGACCAGCAACACGTCCTGCGCCAACTGGCGCGACAGCTCGGCCGCATTCATGTTTTCCTCTTGCAAGGTGCGCATCAACTGCGGAATGATGGCCGGAATGCGCGGTATCAGCGCAGCGCCGGCGATCGGTTCACGCGCCAGGCGCATCAATTCATCCAAAATCTGCTGTTCGGCCTGCTCCGGCGCCTGCGTCGCACCCACGGCCGCCAGCCAGCGGTAGTAGATGGCATCGATTTCGCTGATGGAGGCTGGCTGGCGTGTGATGTCGGGCGCCGCTGCAGATGCAGCTACTGCCACTGGCGCAGGCTTGTTTTTTTCGTCGCCGCCGTTGAGTAATTTTCCTATCCAACCCATTTTGTCGTTCTAACTCTTTATCCATCATTATCGCGCAATCCGCCCCGCAATTTTACTTGATGACAGCCGCGCTGGTGCGGCGAATGTGACCGGCCTTGTGCACCTGCGGCAAAGTGCTACAGTGGTGCCGTCTCGGCTTCTCCTGCTTTGCAAGGCCCCGCCTGTACGATGCAGACCTGGCGCGCCGCGTGACGATCGTGCGCGACACGCCGCAAGTCGACACGCGCCAGCGCATGCTGGCGCATTTATTCCAGCGCCAGACCCACCACCGAGGACAAGTGCATGCCATGCTGGCCAGCACGCGCATCGAAGCGCCGCAGCTCGACGAGTTCTATTGCGCCGGCGAAGCGGGCGGGCACACGATTTTCTTGCGCCGGGCTGGAACGAAGCGCACGTGTGGGCAGGGCGCTCAGTTATTGCCGCCGTGGCAGCAGGCGCACAGCTTGTTGCCGCCGAGGGCGCGGCAACAAGCGCCGACAAGCGCCGGCAATCGCCCGTATCATTGGCGCAACAAAGATCGCGCTAACGCTCGTGCATGGGTTTGATTTAAGACTGGCTTCAGCCTCGCCGTGCATCGTCGATAGGGCGCCAGCAGCCATGGCGACTCCCCTCACACCCACACTCACGGGCACGGCCCAGCGAAAGAGCCAATATGAAAACATGGATGCGCGCCAACAAAGGTTTTTTGATGTTTCTGCTGCTGTTCGGCGTATTTCGCACGGCCGTGGCAGACTGGAATCCGATACCATCGGCATCCATGCGCCCCAACCTGCTCGAAGGCGATGTCGTCTTCGTCAACCGCCTGGCCTTCAACCTGAAAGTGCCGCTGACCGACATTGTGCTGCAGCGCCTGGGCGAGCCTCAGCGCGGCGATATCGTCACCTTTTCCTCGCCAAAAGACGGCACGCGATTTCAAGCGCATCATCGCCTTGCCCGGTGACACGGTGGAAATGCGCGACGAGCGCTTGCTCATCAATGGCAAAGCCGCGCAGTACACGGCGCTCGACACGGCGCCCGAAACCGTCGCCAACGTAGGCCTGCTGACGGCGCAGCGCATTAGCGAGCGCAACCAGAACGAGCAGCACCGCATCCAGCTCTTGCCGCAAATCGCAGGGGCGGCGCGCAGCTTTGCCGCCGTGACGGTGCCGGTCGACCATTTTCTGATGCTGGGCGATAACCGCGACAACAGCGCCGACTCGCGCTATTTCGGCTTCGTGCCCCGTGAATTGCTGATCGGCAAGGCCGAGCGCATCCTCGTTTCGGCCAATATCGAGGAGCATTGGCAGCTGCGGCTATCGCGTTTCGGCATGCCGCTGGAGTAAATATCTGCCCTTGCAACGGCGCCGCGTTTTTCGGTTAGCATGAGGCACCATGCAAAAAATTTCCTCAGCCAGCGAGCAAGCCGCCAGCGATGATCGCACCCTGGAACCGCTGGCGCAGTTCCTGCAGCGCCATCCCGACGTGCTGCTGCTGACGGGCGCCGGCATCAGTACGGCGTCCGGCATTCCCGCTTACCGTGATACGGAGGGCGTGCGGCACGGTAATGCCCCCGTGCAAGGCCCCGATTTTCGCCGCCAGGAAGCCGTGCGGCGTCGCTACTGGGCGCGCTCCATGGTGGGCTGGCCCACCATGGAGCGCGCCGCGCCAAATCCGGGCCACCTTGCCATCGCACAGATGGCACAGCGCCAGCTGATCGGCGGCCTGGTCACGCAAAACGTCGATGGCTTGCACCAGCAGGCAGGCAGCGCCGCCGTCACGGAGTTGCACGGCAACTTGCATGGCGTGGTGTGCCTCGATTGCCGGGCCCATCACACGCGCCGCCTGATCCAGGATCAGCTCGAACACCACAATCCTCACCTGCTGGGCACCACGGCCACGCCGGCGCCCGATGGCGACGCCTTGCTGGAGCCATCCCAGCTGGCCACCTTCCACCTGCCCGTCTGTCCACGCTGCGGTGGCACCGTGCAGCCGGACGTGGTGTTCTTTGGCGATGGCGTACCCGCGGCCCGCGCGGCCGAAGCCGAGCGTAAGATGATGGAGGCCAGCGCCCTGCTGGTGATAGGCTCGTCCGTCATGGTGTATTCCAGCTTTCGCCTGTGTCGCATGGCGGCCGAAACGGGCAAGCCCGTGGCCGCTGTCAACATGGGCAAGACGCGCGCCGACCATTTGCTGGCCTTCAAGACCGAAGCACCGGCACAAGACATCTTGCCAGCACTAGCGGCCATGCTGGGCTGATACTGACTCGGCGGTACGCCACTCTGGCTATACTGTGCGATTAACGAGGAGAATTCATGCTGGAACTGTTGAGTGAACACGCCTGTTTTGGCGGCGTACAACGCTTTTATCGCCATGACGCGCACGCCATCGGCTTACCCATGCGTTTTTCAGCCTTCATTCCCGGTACGGCGCCGGGCAGCGCGCTCAGCACCAAGCGCCCGGCCCTGTTTTACCTGGCGGGCCTGACCTGCACGGAAGAAACCTTCATGATCAAGGGCGGCGCGCAGCGCGTGGCGGCCGAACAAGGCTTGATCCTGATCGCGCCCGACACCAGCCCCCGTGGCGCGAATATCGCCGGTGAAACGGAGGCCTGGGATGTCGGCGTGGGCGCCGGCTTTTACGTCGATGCCACCGAAGCACCATGGAACAGCCACTACCGCATGTATAGCTACATGTTGGAATTACGCGCGCTGCTGCAACATGAATTGAACATCGACTCCGAGCGCACGGGTATTTTCGGCCACTCGATGGGCGGTCATGGCGCGCTCGTGCTGGCCTTGCGCAACCCGGAACTGTTCCGCTCCGTCTCCGCCTTCGCCCCCATCGCCGCACCGAGCCAGTGTCCCTGGGGCAAGAAGGCATTCACGGGCTACCTGGGCAGCGATGCGGCCAGTTGGCAGCAGTACGACGCCAGCGCGCTGATGCGCAGCAGGCAAGGCCAGCCGGCACTGTTCCCTAACGGCATCTTGATCGACCAGGGCCTGGCCGACAAGTTCTTGCCCGAGCAGTTGTACCCCGAAGTGTTTGAAGCGGCCTGCCGCGACGCCGGCCAGCCATTGCTGCTGCGCCGCCATGCCGGCTATGACCACGGCTACTACTTCATCGCCAGCTTCATGGAAGAGCATCTACGCTTCCATGCCAAAAACCTGCGCACCGTGGCCTGATCAAACGCTATTGCAGCGTACTGGCATGCCCGTTGGCACGTTGGCACGCTGGCACGTGATACTGCCACGCGCCCGCATCAGACGGCGCCATGCCGGTCCAGCCCCTTCAGCACCGCTTCCGGGCGGATCGGCAAATGGCGCACGCGCGAGGCCACGGCGGCAAAGATAGCGTTGCCGATGGCGGGCGCCACGGCTGTGGTGGGCGGCTCGCCCATGCCCATCGACGTTGCCGTGCTGGCAACAAATTCAATATCGAGCTCGGGCACGTCGGCCATGCGCAGCGGCGTGTAGGTATTGAGGTTGGTATCCTTCACTTCGCCATTGAGGAAAGCCGTGCCTTCATGCAAGGCCATGCTCACGCCCCACAGCGCGCCCCCTTCCGCCTGCGCCAGCGCGCCATCGGGGTCGACGATGCTGCCCGCGTCGATCACCATGAACAGCTTTTCGACTTTCACCATGCACGTGCTGCGGTCCACCTTGACGCGGGCAACGCAGGCCGTCCAGGTGGGCATGTCGCGCTCCTGGCCAAAGGTGGCGGCGATGCCCAGGCCCGTGTCGGGTGGCATGGGCTTGCCCCAGCCCGCCTTGTCCGCCACCCGCTGCAGCACGTGGGCCAGGCGCGCGGCACCGCCGACGGCGTTCGGCGCACTGCCCGCGTTGCGCCCCGTCGCCTGCAGCAGCGACAGGCGCAAGGCCAGCGGATCGACCTTGGCCGCCTGCGCCGCCTCGTCCATGAAGCTTTCGACTGCCCAATTGGTCCAGCCCGGCCCCACAGAACGCAGCCAGCCGGGGCGAAAACTGCTGCTGGCCAGGTCATTCGACACGGCCCGCACGCGCTGCGCCCCCACCGTGTACCAATGATCGGCACCGGCGATGGCGAACGGGTCATACGGATGACCCTGTTTATCCTTGGCCAGGAAGGCCGGTATCATCGCTTGCGTGGGCCAGCCCGCGCTCGCCTCGTGCACCATCGCCGTCACCTTGCCGGCATCGTCGAAGGCCATGCGCACATGCTGCACGGACGGCGAACGAGGCGAATCGAAACGGGCGTCGTCAGGCCGCGTGCAAATCATCTTGACGGGACGTCCCACGGCTTGCGCCACGAGCGCGGCCGGCACGCAATAATCGCCATTCAAGCGCCGCCCAAAGCCGCCGCCGAGCAGATAGGGATGCAGCACGACCTGACTCTCTGGCACCTGCAACGCCTGCGCCAGCACGGGCAGTATCAACGATTGCCACTGGTTGCCTGCATGGATATGCCAGACGCCGTCGATTTCCTGTGCCAGCGCATTGACCGGTTCGAGCTGGAAATGCAGCACGGTACTGGTGGTGTAGTGGCGCTCGAGCTGCAGGCTGGCATCCTTGAACGCTTGCTCCACACCATCATCATCGACCACGCGGGCACCCAGGCTGGCATCGGCCAGCTGCTTGGTGGCGTAGTTGACGATATCGTGCTCGGCCACGTGGGCCGCTGCGCCAGTGCGCCATGTCACCTGCACCAGGTCGGCCGCTCGAATGGCGGCCGCATACGTCTCGGCCACCACCATGACCCAGCCGGGCACCGTGCCGCTGGGGTCTTGCAAGGCGACCGAGCGCAAGTAGCCCTGCACTTTTTTCGCGGCCGTATCATCGATAGACACCACCTTGGCGCCGTAGCGCGTAGGCGGAATCTTCGGACGCGCATACAGCATGCCCTCCACCTGCGCATCGATGCCGTACACGGCCGTGCCATTCGTCTTCGCCGGAATGTCGAGCGCTTGCACCTGCTGACCGATCAGGCTGCGCTGCTGCGCTGTCTTGAGCACGATGGCTTGCAATTGCTCGGGCGTGTACTGGCGCGCCAGCTTGCCACGGCGCACAATGTCGCCATAGCTGATCGAGCGCCCACGGCCATGCACCATGCCCAGTTTGGCATGACAGGCGGCCACGGGCACGCGCAGCAGGCGCGCGCCCTCCTCGACCAGCGCCAGGCGCCCGGCCGCGCCGGCACGGCTGAGCGGATCAAAATTCTGCCAGACAGACCAGCTGCCGCCCGTCACCATCAAGCCCCATTTCGGGTCCGTGTCGACGTAATGCAGGCGCACCTTGCTCCAGTCCGCTTCGAGCTCCTCGGCCACGATGCGCGCCAAGGCCGTGCCGATATGCTGGCCCATTTCCGCCTTGGCGATATTCACGGTGACCATGCCGTCACGCTCGATCTGCAACCAGATGCTGGGATCGAACGCCGGTGCGCTGGCTTTGACCGGCGGCGCGGGCGCTACCTTGCCGGCGGCTAAGGAACTGTCGGCGCGCAAGAACGCCAGCGTAAAACCCGTGCCCGCGGCGGCGATCAGGAAACCGCGCCGTCCCAGCGAGCTGGGACGGGCAGCAGAATTTTCTTTCGGCAACTTAAACACCGGGCGCCTCCTGCATGCCGGCCGCCAGCTTGATGGCTTTGCGGATGCGCACATACGCCATGCAGCGGCACAGATTGCCGCTCATGACGGCATCGATATTCGCGTCCGTCGGCTGCGGATAGTCGCGCAGCAAGGTGGCCGCCTGCATGATCTGGCCCGACTGGCAATAGCCGCACTGGGGCGCCTGCGTGGCGATCCAGGCCCGTTGCAGCGCGTGCGTGCCGTCCGGCGACAAGCCTTCGATGGTGGTGATGGCGCAACCGTTGACGGCGGCGATCGGCGTGATGCAGGAGCGCATGGCGCGGCCATCCACATGCACGGTGCAAGCGCCGCACATGCCGATGCCGCAGCCAAACTTCGTGCCTTTTAAGTTGACTTCGTCGCGCAGCACCCACAACAGGGGAGTCTCGGCATCAACCTCGGTGCCGAAGTGCTGGCCATTGACAGAAATGTTATACATAAGTGTTATCCATGAGTGTTATCCATAAGTGCTATCTATGAGCATTGCACATAAGAAAGTTTCAAGAATTACTTGCCGGCACGGGTGCGCGCTACGGCTGCATCCAGGTTCGCCCAGGCCGGCTCGTGGCTGCGGCTGCGGCGCAGATAGGCGGCCAACTGGGCCACGTCATTGTCCGTCAGCGAGGCGGCAAAGCCGGGCATCAGCACGCCGGGCATGGCTTCGTCCTTGCTGATGCCGTGCAATATCACCTGAATCAGGTTGGCGGGATCGGGCGCGCTGACGGCGCTGTTCAAGCTCAGTTCCGGCCGCAGGGCCACGGGCCGACCATCGCTGTTCGAGTGGCATGACGCGCAGGCGGCCACGTACAGGCTGGCGCCACGGTCGTTGTCGACCAGGCTGACGCGCTGCGAACGGGCAATGCCGGTTTTGATCACTGAATCCGCATCCACCTTGCGCCCGGCAGCGCCGGAAACATCGGCAAAATAGGTCGCCAGCGCGCCGATATCGCTGTCGGGCGATGCGCCCATGCCTTCGTGCACGACGGCCGACATGGGCCCGGCAGCGACGCCATGCAAAGATGTCGCTCCCGTACGCAAGAAGGTATACAGTTCCTCCTGCGTCCACGGCAGCGCTGCAGTATTGGCGCTGCTCAGGGCCGGCGCATACCAATGGTCGATGGCCGCGCCCAGATACGGTGAATCGGCCAGCTCGGCGCCCAGCGCATTGCGCGGCGTGTGGCAGGCGGCGCAGTGCGCCAAGCCCTCGGCCAGGTAGCGGCCACGGTTCCAGTCCGGCCCTTGTGCGGGATCGAGTTGATAGCTGGCCGGCTTGAAAAACAGCAGCTTCCAGCCCGCCTGCAAGGGGCGAAGATTCAAGGGGAAAGGCACGCTATTGGCGGGCACTTCCGCATACACGGGCGGGCGCGTCATGAAATAGGCGTACAAGGCCGTCAGGTCGGCGTCCGAGACGAGGTTGAAATGGGTGTAAGGAAAGACAGGAAACAGGTGCGCACCATCGCGCCCCACGCCTTCGCGCATGGCCCGCTGAAAGGCCGCTTGCGACCAGCGGCCGATGCCCGTTTGCGGGTCGGGCGTGATATTGGTCGCGTAGATCGTACCGAACGGCGTGGCCAAGCCATGGCCGCCCGCGTAATCGGCGCCGCCCTTGGCCGTATGGCAGGCGGCACAATTACCCATGCCGGCCAAGATGCGGCCGCGCTCGACCGCTGGCGGCGAAAAGGCCGTGGCGGCAGGCGGATTGACGGGCGCCAGCGCGGGGCGCCAGTAATATAGGTAGGTGGCCAGGGCCGCCATGATAAGCAGCGCCAACAGCAGTAGCAGGCCCGTCAAGATTTTTTTCAGCAAAGCAGGTACCGGTAAGTGTCAAAGACCACGGGCCAGCCGGGAAAAAACGGGGTTGGCGCGTGTTGGCGGGTGTCGGTGAATTTCGCCGAATCTCGCCGAGTGTCGGCGGGTGTCGGCGGGTGTCGGCGGCATGGCCAATTGTCCCGATCTTACCGCGCTTATGACTGCTTGTATGTGCGCAATCACACGCAGGCAATGCCGCGCGTGCTCTGCAGCATATAATCAGCATTTCAGCACGCCGCCGCTCCTCGCTCCTCCATGCATACCGTTGCCATCATCCTCATCCTTGTCTTGAGCGTCGTCCTGTGCGGCTTCATCGCCCGCTCGCACTGGGTCAAGCTGCCGCTCCCCCTGATCCAGATCGCCGGCGGCACGGGATTGGCCCTGTTTGGCGTGCAAGTGCCACTCGATCCCGACATTTTCTTCTTACTCTTCATTCCGCCGCTACTGTTTCTCGATGGCTGGCGCATCCCCAAAGGCGCCTTCTTTTCCGATGCGCGCTCGATCCTGATGCTGGCCATCGGCCTGGTGCTGTTTACCGTGCTGGGCATGGGTTTCTTCATCGACTGGCTGATCCCCAGCGTGCCGCTGGCCGTCGCCTTCGCGCTCGGCGCCATCCTCTCGCCGACCGACCCCGTGGCCGTGTCGGCGATCGTCGCTGGCAACCCGATTCCGCCGCGCCTGATGCATATCCTCGAGGGCGAATCCTTGCTGAACGACGCGTCGGGTCTGGTCTGCTTCACGTTTGCCGTGGGGGCCATGCTGACGGGCGGCTTTTCCATCGGCGCCGCCTCGCTGAGTTTCCTGCAGGAAGCCGGTGGTGGCATCATCATCGGCCTGGCCATTGCGTGGGGCGTGGGCCTGACAAATAAATGGCTGGTGAGCAAAGTCGGTGAAGAACCGGGCTTGCAAATCCTCATCAGCATCCTGATCCCGTTTGCCGCCTACCTGGGCGCCGAGCATATCCACGGCTCGGGCATTCTGGCCGCTGCCACGGCGGGCGTGTGCATGCATTATGCCGACCTGATCGGGCGCCCGCTGGCCGCCACGCGCACCCAGCGCAAGGCCGTGTGGGATACCGTGCAACTGCTCTTGAATGGCGTGATCTTCGTCATGCTGGGCGCGCAACTGCCCACCACGGTTGCCGGCTTGCCCGCCGCCTCCGTGGAAGTGGGCGCCGGCAGCGCCTGGAAACTGCCGCTGTTCGTCATCGCCATCACGGTGGGGCTGACCTTCATGCGCTTCATCTGGGTCTTCATTTCCATGAAGCTCACCTTGTTCAAGCATCACAAGAAACAAGCCGGTGAACCGAAGGACGCGGCGCTGCTGGCGCGCCCCAGCCTGCGCCTGCTGCTGGTGGCGTCGTTTGCCGGCGTGCGCGGCGCACTGACGCTGGCCGGCATTCTGACGCTACCCTTGTTCTTGCCTGACGGAAATCGCTTCCCCGCGCGCGACCTGGTCATCTTCCTCGCCATGGGCGTGATTCTACTGTCGCTGATACTGGCCAGCGTGACCTTGCCCCTGCTGACCAAGGGCCTGGTATTCGCGCCGCCCGCGCGCCGCTCGACGGAAGAGCGCAATGCCCGCGCCGCAGCGGCCGAAGCGGCCATCGCGCGGCTGGAAAAAGTCTGCGAGGGCATCGACAAGAATGACAAGCAGCAAATCGTCAACGAGGCGGCCAACCGCCTGATCGAAGCCTACCGGCGCCGGCTCGCGTACGGCGAAAGTAGCAACGACGAAGCCGTGCGGCTGCAGGAACTGGCCAAGGCCGAGCGCGCGCTGCGCCTCGAAGCGCTCAATGCGGAACGCGATGAACTGTTCCGTCGCCGCATCTCGGGCGAACTGGACGACACTATTCATCTGCGCCTGCTGCGCGAAATCGACTTGCTGGAAGCGACACTGGAAGAATAGCAACACTCTGGCGCGCAACGGCATTGTAGAGAGCGCATGCTCATGGTAAAGAATGCAAGTTTCGACATTCGTCTTTATAATTGAAGGCTCGATAGCATAGCGTCGCGATGTACTTTCGGCATGGACTTCTCAAGCCTGTGCTCATGAGTAGCGCTGTAAATAGCCACCGGACCTGAATAAAGACACACTACGCCGTGCCCTCTTCCCCTTGCCACCGGCAGCGCAGCGCGCCGCCGGCACTGTTCGCCTCTCTGTTGGCCGCCGCGCTGCTGGCCACGCTGTTCGTCTGCAGCACGCTGGCACCGGGCGCGGCGTGGGCGCAAACGGGTGCGGCCGCCGACATGAAACGTCCGGCCGAAGTAGCCCAGGTCCTGTTTGGCATCATCAGTTACGTGCGCTGGCCCGTAGCGCGCCCCGAAGTACGCGTCTGCATGCTCGGCGCGCCCCGCCACGACGCGGCCATCGTCGACACACCCGCCTCCAGCCTGGGCCAGCGCATACGCGTGAAAGTCGCGCCGACGGTAGCGGCAGCGAGCGAATGCGACGTCGTATACCTGGGCAGCCTGCCCGAGGGCGAGCGCGAGCGTCTGCTGGCGCAGATCATCGGCAAACCGGTTTTGTCGGTCGCCGAACCCGGCACGACCTGCTCCGTCGGCTGCATGTTCTGCCTGCGCCTGGCCGAGGCGCAGATCGGTTTTGACGTCAATCTCGACGCCATCGCCCGCAGCGGCCTGCGCGTGCATCCGAACGCCTTGCAAATTGCACGTCGCAAAGCACCGCCGCCATGAGCGCCAGCATGCTTCCCAAGCTGACACGCAAGCCCCGCCCCACGCTCGACAGCGTGCTGCGGCGCGCCCACCTGAGCGTATCGGTCATCGCCGTGCTGGCAGCGGGCCTGACACTGACGGCCGTGGCCCTGCTGGCCCTGCGTGTGTATTCGGACCAGAACCTGCGCCTGGTGGCCCGCTCGATGAGCTACACAGTGGAAGGAGCCGTCGTCTTTGGCGACTCCATGGCCGCCAGGGAAGCACTGGCCTTGATCGGCGTGAATGAAGACATTGACCAGGCGCAAGTGAGCGACAAGACTGGCAAGGTGCTGGCCCGCTGGGAACGCGGTCAGCACGGCACGCGCTACGCCATCGAACGCGTGCTGACGGGCTGGATCCTGCCCGATTCGTTGACGTTTCCCATCGTGCGCAGTGACCAAGCCATCGGCAGCATCAGGCTGGTGCCGCACAGCCGCAGCCTGCTGCCTTTCTTGCTCAGCGGTCTCTCCTGCCTGTTAGCTTGCCTCGTGCTCAGCCTGGCCGTCGCCGTACGCCTGTCGCGTCGCATGGAAGCCGAAATCACGTCGCCGCTGCGCCACCTGGCGGAAACGGCGCACCGCGTACGGCGCGACCGTTCCTTCGAACTGCGCGTGCCGCCGGCCAATATTGCCGAACTGAACCAGATCAATGACGACTTCAACGCCCTGCTCGACGAACTGGAAGCGTGGCAAAGCCATCTGCAAAAGGAGCACGCCTCGCTGTCGCACCGTGCCAACCACGACAGCCTGACGGGCCTGTCGAACCGCGCCTTCATGGAAGCGACGCTGGAATGCGCCATCCTGGAAGCGCGCGTCGGCACTGGCAAAGTGGCCGTGCTGTTCCTCGACAGCGACCGCTTCAAGTACATCAACGACAGCTTCGGCCATGCCTCGGGCGACCATGTGCTGGTGACGATCGCCACACGCATCAAGCAGCAGTTGCGCGAGGGCGACCTGGTGGCGCGCCTGGGCGGCGACGAATTCGCCATCGTTCTCAAGCCGCTGCGCAGCAGCAGCGATGCCATGCACATCGCCGACAACATCATCGCCGCCATGACGCAAGCCATTGAGCTGCCTACCGGCGACAGCATCGTCAGCTCGCTGACCATCGGCGTGGCCGTCTTCCCTGATCACGCCATCGACGCTGCCTCGCTGGTCGCTGCGGCGGATGCAGCCATGTACCGCGCCAAACAGGCGCAGCGCGGCACGCGCCAGGTGGCACGCTCGCCGCAACCCCATACTCAACCCTGACCACAAGGAGCAATACCATGCAATTCATTTACAAAAAATTAGGCCTCGGCTTGCTCGGGCTGTTCATGCTGGGCCTGCTGGCCGCCTGCCAGAGCACGCCAGCTAGCAAGCCCATCTTCAACGCCGAGCAAGTCGCCACCTTGCAAGAACAAGGCTTTAAGCAGACCGACGAAGGCTGGGAACTGAGCTTTACCGACAAGCTGCTGTTCGAATTCGATGCCGCCAAACTGACGCCACAGAGCCGCAGCGCCATCCAGAAAATCAGCGCCGCCTTGCTGAAAGTGGGCATCACACACATGCGCGTGGAAGGCCATACGGATAACGAAGGCCCGGAAGCGTATAACAACAAGCTATCGCTGGCGCGCGCCAACGTGGTGGCCGACGACATGAGCGCTTCGGGTATCGCACGCGACAACATCATCGTCAAGGGCCTGGGCATGAGCAAACCGGTAGCCTCGAACGCCAGCAAGGCGGGCAAGGCCGAAAACCGCCGCGTCACCGTCATCATTTCGGCCCCGTGAACGTAGGCGTGCCCCTCGCGCGCTGGGTCGTGATGGGCGTGTCCGGCTGCGGCAAGAGCGCCGTCGGCAGCCTGCTGGCCGGCGCGCTGGGCGTACCCTACGTGGAAGGCGACGACCTGCATGCGCCGGAAAACGTGGCCAAGATGGCTGCTGGCATGCCACTCGACGATGCCGACCGTGCCGGCTGGCTGGCCGCGCTGCGCGAGCAAATCGCCGCGGCCCGCGCGCAAGGCAGCGGCCTGGTGCTATCGTGCTCGGCCCTGAAACGCAGCTACCGCGACGTGCTGCGCGTAGGCGACCCGGCCCTGCGCTTTGTCCACCTGGACGGCCCGCGCGACGTGCTGTCGCGCCGCATGCAGCGAGCCGGCCATTTCATGCCGCCCAGCCTGCTCGATAGCCAGCTGGCCACCCTGCAACCACTGCAAGCGGACGAGACCGGCATCGTGCTCGATATCTGCCAGCCGCTAGCCGTTTTGCTGGCACAGATCCTGCGAGCGCCCTGACCGGCAGCCACGCGGCTGGACAGCCCGTAGAGCGCTGTGTAGACTGGCGCGTACTTTCATGAGGAATTTTTATGACCACACCTACCACCAAACCAGCACCGGGCCCGGAATTCTGGGAACGCGCCGATCAGGTCATCGCCCTGGCCAATGAACAATGCATGCATAGCGGCGGCAATGAAGTAGCCACCTCGCTGTTGTACGCGGCCGCACGCTTCAACGCCTTCCTCGTCGCCAGCAAGAGCGAGGATGTGGCCAAGATGCAGGAAGAGAAGGAAGGCGCCGTAGCTTTCTTTACGGAACAGTACAAGCGCATGCTGAACGATAACTTCAACGACTACATCAACAATTTCGACAGTACAAGCGCATGCTGAACGATAACTTCAACGACTACATCAACAATTTCGACAAGTACACGCAACCATCTTCGGCCCCCAAGGGTTGATGTCAGCAGCCGGCCGGGGCCATCACCGGCATCGTGTTCGCCTTCAACTGGACGGGCCCGCCAGATAATTATTTTTCACGCGTACGTAATGCTCGGCCGAATAACGCAGGTAGGCGATCTCCGCTTCCGTTAACGGGCGTACCTTGGCGGCGGGCCGGCCCACGTACAGATGCCCGCTTTCGAGCACCTTGCCCGGCGACACCAGGCTGCCCGCGCCCAGCATCACGTGTTTTTCCACCACCACGTCATCCATGACAATGCTGCCCATGCCGATCAGGCATTCATCGCCGATGTTGCAGCCATGCAAGATCACGGAGTGGCCGATGGTCACGTACTTGCCTATGGTCAAAGGCGAACCGTCGGGCTTGGCCGCATTCTTGTGCGACACATGGCCCATGGAAAAGTCCTGGATATTGCTACCCTCGCCGATAACGATGCGGTTCACGTCGCCGCGCAGCACGCTATTGCACCAGATGGAACAGTCGTCGCCGATCTGCACATCGCCAATCACTTGCGCCGTATCATGCAGGTAGACGCGTTCGCCCAGTACGGGGCGGGTATTGAGGTAGGAACTGACAGGCATTGATCTCTCTCTTCATCACATTAAACAACAAATCTCACACCAAGCCGGCACGGCAAGATACCAGCGGCGTCATGGCGGCGACGCTGCTGCCATCCATTGTTCCATACGGCGCTGACCTAGGAAATCGACTCGGGCGCCAGCGTGAGGCCGAGTACGCATGCCGCCAGCAAGCCGTTGATGCGCTGCGTGTCGATCAGGTGCTGCACCACCGTGTGGCCTGCATCGGGAAACGGGTACAGGGTGCAGCGGCCGAAGGCTGCCAGGCGCTGCGCGTGCATGGCGTCGAGGTTGACCGATTCGCTGGCGCTGATGCTGGCACTGCCTCCGGCGCTGGCCGCGTCCGGTCGGGCCGCGTTCGGTCGGGCCGCGTCCGGCCGCGTGCCGAACAGCAGGTGCAAATGCGTCTGCTGCGTCGCCCTGGCACGGCACAGGGCCGCCAGGTCGTAGTAGCCCGAGGCAGGCGCATCGTGCGCCAGCGACTCCATCACGGTCAGCCAGCGCAGCTCATGGTACAAGCGCGCCTGCTGCACGTCGAGAAAGGACAAGGGGCCAAAGGCGACGATCTGCTGTGCCTCGAGCAGCAAGCCAAACATCACGGCCGCGTAGGCGCCCATGGACTGCCCGATGGTCGCGACCTGGCTTGGCGCGATGCGGCGCACCAGCTCGCGCAGGGCTTGCGCCGTTTCATCCACATGGCTGCCCAGGCCGGCGATGCGGCGGTGATACCAGGCATTGCCGGAATCGCGCACGAGGATTTTGTTCAGCGGCTGGCCGCTGGCCTGTTCGAGCTTGCGCAAGCGTCCATAAAAATCGAAGGCGGGGCGCGTGGTCCACGAGACGAAGCCGAAGGCGATGACCAACGGCGCGCCGGGCACGATACGGTCGACCAGCACGTCGTCGGCACTGGTGGCGACCAGTCGATTATCCAGCGCTTGCGCTTGCAGCATCGGCCCGGCTCCCGATCAAGGTTGAAACAGCAGAAAGCATCAGTGTAATGCCAAGACTGGCAAAATGGAAAGAATCGCTGCTACCGTACGGTTACAATGGCAGCGAGCCCATCACCTGAAAGGAAGCCATGTCCGCACTGCCCTCGCCGCTGTCTGCGCCACCGCCATCGGCCGCCGGCCGCTACAGAGCTTTTCTGTTTGACATGGATGGCACCGTCATCAACTCCATCGCCGCCGCCGAACGCATCTGGGGCGCCTGGGCGCAGCGCCAGGGCCTCGACGTGGCAGCGTTCCTGCCCACCATCCACGGCGCGCGTTCGGTCGACACCATCGCCAAGCTGTGCCTGCCCGGCGTCGACGCGCAACGAGAGTCGCAAGGCATCACGGATGCTGAAATCATCGACGTGGAAGGAATTATTGAAATTGCCGGCGCGCTGCGCTTTTTACAATCGCTGCCGCCGGCGCAATGGGCCATCGTCACGTCGGCGCCGCGCGCACTGGCGACGGCACGCCTGAAGGCAGCTGGCATGCCGATTCCTGCCATCATGGTGACGGCGCAAGACGTCAAGGCGGGCAAACCCCAACCCGATTGCTACCTGCTGGCGGCGCAAAAACTGGGCGTGGCGCCCTCCGACTGTCTGGTGTTCGAAGATGCGTGCGTCGGCATCGAGGCCGGCGAGGCGGCTGGCGCGAAAGTCATCGTCGTCACCGCCACGCATGCACACCCGCTCGCTACGCGGCACGCCAGTATCGCCAGCTATACCGCCATCGCGGCAAGGCTCGATGAGGAAGGATTTATCGTACTTGAAGACGTGGCGCCGGGGAAGACCGGCGCCGGCTGACAGCGTGGCGTAGCGTAGCGGTCTAGTGGATGCGGTTCAGCAGCGCCGGCTGTCCAAACTCCACCAGTTGTGCCTTGGATTTCTGCATATAGCTGGCCCAGAAACCGGCCAGCGCCTGCATGGTCTTCGGATCGCGGTAGGTCTTGCTCTTTTGCCCGTCGGCGGCCAGCAGGCCGGCGCCGATCACGTACACGCGGGCGCCGCCGAAATCGGCCAGCATCTGGTTTTCCTCGATCGTGCGCATCTCCTTAATGGAATCGATCTTGCGCACGGCCCTGCCCTGGTCGGCATAGAAATTGGCCACCGATGAATTTTCCAGCATGTCCGAGACGATCAGCACGACCTTGTTTTGCGTCGGCGATTGCTGCACCATCGCCGAAATGGCCTTAATGCTGGCCAACACGTCTGACTTTGCGATATCGCTGCTGGTGTTATCAAAGGCACTGCGCAGCGCCTTGCCCATCAGTTGCGCGGCCTGCTGCGCCTGGCGCGTCGTGCATTGATCGAACTTCGACAGCATGGGCTTGGAAATATCGTCGCGTTGCCCCGGCTGCAGCAGCATGTCGAGCGCGCCCGAAGCGATCACTTCCGTATAACGGCCCTGCGTGTAGGCGGAAAACGTCACCACGGCAAACGCATTGCCGGGGGCCAGGAATGGCTTGACATTGTCCGCCACCAGTTGCTTGAGACTGGTATCGAGCGGCGTCGTCTGGTCGATGGCGACGAACAGCTGCGTCGTCGGCTTGCCGGCGGCAGGCAGATTCTTGCTGTCGTAGCAGCTGCGCAAGGCATCGCCGGGACCGGCCACGGCGGCACCGGCCAGCAGCAGCTGAACTACAGGCAACAACCATTTCATAACAGGTCCTCCAGCTCAGCATCGCGCGATTTGCGCTCTTCCTTTTGCTGTTTCAGGGTGGCGAGCACTTGCGCATGCAGCTGCATCGGTAAGGCGCCGATCAACTGTTTCTTCGCTTCCTTGTCCTCGCCGAGGGCATCGAGCTGGCGCAGGATGTCGGCCAGTTGCGGCGCGTCCGCCTGCACCACAGCCTTGACGGGCTCAGGCGCAGGGACGGGCGCCGGAGCCGGCTTGGCGGCGGCACGGGCCGCTTCCTCGCGGGCATGCTCGCGCTCGTGGTTGCGGTCGCGATGGTCGGCCGTGCGCGCTTCCTGCACATAGTCGCGGAAGGTCTTGCTCAGGTGCTGGCCCGAGGTGCCCACATTGCTGTTGTTGGCCATGATGCGCTGCTGCAAGACCGCCAATTTGGCTTGCGCCGTATCGGCGATGCGGCGGTAGTGCTCGCGCACGGCCGAATACGTGGCATAACGGCCACCACCCATGGCGGCGAACGCCTGCGCGCTGTTTTCGCCCGCAAAGCCCCAGCGGTAGCCAAAGATCACGCCCAGCAATTGCAGGAAGACAAACACCACGGCAAGGATGATAAAAGTAGCCCAGCCGCCACGACCGTCGATCTTGGCTTCATCGGCCGCCACTTTCTTGTCGGCGTCGTTGTTCGAAACCGCATCCGCATCGGGCAGCGCCACTTGCTGCATGTCCAGGCTGTCGCTGGCGGCGCGGCTGTTGTGGTCGATCTCGGCGCTGACGGTGCTGACGCGGTGCGCCAATTCCTTTTCCAGCACCTGGCCGCGCACATAGGTGGCGAAACCGGCGATCACCAGCACGATCACCAGGGTAGCGATACTGACGACATAGCCGGGATGCGCACCCACGCGGTTGCACAACTGCGTGTACGACGGCATGCCATCATCCTGCGACTGGTCGCGCGCCAGCGGAATGGTGCCCGTAAACAGCTTTTCGCGGCGCTTGTCCTCGATCCATTCACGGCGCGCATTCTTGATGCGGCCTGATTTATACAGTTCGTGTCCGGCAAAGTGGGTAAATGCCACCAGGATCACGGAAATGAGGAAGGCGATGCCATAGGCACCGTTTTGCTGGAGATTCTCGCTAGCGCCAGGAATCGTATAGCCGGCCAACACATACGAGAAACCCAGTGCCTCGACAAACACCGTCGATACCGTCAACAGCCAAATCCAGCCCGGCGTGTTTTTGCGGCCATTATCGCCAGCCTTGGTCAGGTACGTAACTTTCTCATTGAAATCGTGTTCGTCCTGCACATGAACGAAATTCTTGTACTCCTGGCACAAGGTGCGCTCGCCGGAAAACCAGCCCGGATAACTGCTGTCTTCATTCGCATCGCGCGACAAGGCGGCAATGCGGCCCACGACGGGGAAACTGACCCAGGTATTGAACCACCACCATTTGACCTTTTCCCACAGGACGGTAATCGCCACTGCCGCCAGCAAGACGCTGACAATACTCCACGCCGCCAGTGGATAGCTTGCAATAAATTCTTTCATTTCAGGTTCCCTGTATTATTTTTGATAAATTCTTGGTTTGAAATCGGCGGCATAGGTTTTTTCCGCGCGCGTATAGACCAGCGTGCCGGCCTTGGCGGCATTGGCGCCGTCCTTGCCAAACACGATATCGACGCATTCCAAGCCCGCACGTCCGTTCAGGAACATGCGATACAGCAGACCGTTCTCGCCCAGATAGGTATTTACCTCCGGCGATACGCTTATCTCCGCCTGCCCGCTGTTGCGCTTGGCCGGATTGTAATTGGTATAGACCTTGAACTGCGGCGGATTGGCCAGCGCGCCATCGACGGCCAATACCGAGACCTTGTTAATGACGATCTGGTGTCCATTGACCTGGTCCGTCCAAGTCTTGCCATACAGGCCAGGCATGAATTCGCTGGTCGAATAGACCTTGCCATCAGCCAAGGCCTTGACGGCATTCGAGGCACGCGGACGGTCGCGGCGGCAATCGGTCATGACCAGCGGTTCCGATGCATAGGCGGTGCTGATCAGCGAGAAAGACGGGCGCTTCGGCATAGCCTGGCCCACATTGGCCAGGTTGACCGAGGTGGTATACGGCACGCCGCCAAAATCGATGGCCTGACCCGCATCGCTGTCCGCCTTGCCGCCCTTGGTGTTGCTGGCGCGCGGCGCGGTAGCGGCAGGGGCGCTGGCCACCGTGTCTGCACTGGCTGCAGCGCCCGCTGTCGCCACTGCAGGCGGCGCATTGGCCGCGACGCGGGCATTGTCCTTGCTCGTTTTGGCCGGCTTGCGCGCCGCAACGGCCGGCGTGCCGCGTGCGGCCACGTCGACGACGGCGGCAGGCGCGATGGGCGTACTACGGTACAGATCGTAACGGGGCTTGCGCGCCGTCAAATAGGTGTCGAAACTGGCCTGGTTGGCCAATTCCACGATTTCCACGCGACGATTCAGTTCGCGGCCCGCCTCGGTGGCATTGTCGGCCACAGGATAGGCCTCGCCGGCGCCCTGGAAATACAGCGAATGCTTCGGAATGCCGCGCTTTTCCATATACGCCGAAACAGCCCGCGCGCGGCGCTCGGATAAATCGGCATTCAGGCGCGAATTGCCCGTATCGTCCGTATGGCCAATCAACAGAATCTTGCGCGCGGCTATCTGCGCCAGGAATTCCGCCTTCTTTTTCGGATCCTGGATATCGGCCGTCATGGTACGCGCATTATAGGAATCGGCAATCGCGGAGAAATAGTTTTGCGCGCGTTCCGTCAACTGATCGGAATTCAATTCAAAATGGCCGCCATTGACGCCCTGCCCACGCACTTCCACCACCGAACCGACTGCGCTCTTGCGGATATCGGCGCCATTCGCGTTCGCATTGAGGGCGGCATCGTCAAGTACGCTGCCATTGGCGCCCACAGTCGATATCTTCATATCCAGGTCATATTGCTTGGCAATTTTCGCCAGGGCGCAACGACGCGCATCCATATCATGGCCGATCAAGCCGCCAACTGCCCCGCCCAAGACGGCGCCAATCAAGCGACTTTTATCCGAGTGTTTGAATTGATTACCGATCACCAACCCCGCAATTGCACCGACGGCAATGCCGACATTGCGTGCATTATTCGAACAAGGGTCTTCGCTGGCAAAGGTTTCTTTAAATGAGGGCTGGCCGGTACGGGGATCGGTGGCGCAACCAGAAACGGTGCTTGCGCAAATGGCAGCGGTGAGGATTTTCAGCCCAAAACGTAAGGGCATGCGCTTGGCACCCGCTTGCAAGGAAAATGGAATCAAAACGGGCTCTTTCTCGTGACAGGAACAGATACGAATATCCCCCATGGCGCGCAATAATGCGTCAAGATGAATACTTACTAAACACTCAATATCTGCATGTTCTCATATTCCGACCGTTTTTTGGAAATTTTTAGTTCTATATAGAAAGTATTCAGACCCGCAATTTTCCTGCCGGCGCGCCTCGTTCGCGCCCTCCAAAAAGCTGCCACATTGTCGTTGGTATTGCCAAAAGCATGCTTCCATGCGCATTGCAGCGCAGCCACGCTTGCCTGCCGCGCCTTCCAGCGGCGCGCAGGAGCGGGGGCCGGCAGTGACTTTTTTCACGCAGCGGGGCGTCGTGTGATTTTGGCCGCTTTCTTGTTTACCCGTCAGCAACACTTCTAAAGTGACAACACACGCGCCAATATCTGCTGCTCCAGCGCGGCGAAGCGCGCACTGCCCCGCGCCCTGGGGCGCGGCAAATCCACGCGCACATCGAATGTGATGCGGCCATCCTCGATCAGCAGCACGCGGTCGGCCAGCGCCACCGCTTCAGCCACATCATGCGTCACCAGCACGGCCGTGAAACCGCGCGCCAGCCACAGCGACTCGATCAACTGCTGCATTTCGATGCGCGTGAGCGCGTCGAGCGCCCCCAGGGGCTCGTCGAGCAGCAGCAATTGCGGCTCGTGCACGAGGGCGCGCGCCAGCGCCACGCGCTGTTTCTGCCCGCCCGACAGGGAAGCCGGCCAGTCGTCGGCACGCTCGGCCAGGCCCACGGTCCACAGCGAGGCCACCGCCGCGCCGACGCAGCGCGGCAAACCCAGCGCCACGTTGGCTAGCACCGTCTTCCACGGCAGCAAGCGCGATTCCTGGAACATGATGCGGATATCGGGTGCGCCCACGCCGCTGCCGATGGCGATCTTGCCTTCATCGATGTTTTCCAGGCCCGCGATCGAGCGCAGCAAGGTGCTCTTGCCACAGCCGCTGCGCCCGACGATGGCGACGAACTCGCCCGCTTCCAGCTGCAGGTCGACGTTATCCAGCACGCGACGGCTGGTATATGACTTAGTCAGCTTCGTCAGTGCCAAGGGTACGCCGCAGCGCTGCAAGGGAGCGCACGGCACCGTCTTCGCCTGCGGCATCGGGCTCGCCGGGCCGTATTGCACGAAGTGCGACAACAAATCTGTTTCGATCTGGATAGGGGCGAGCAGCATGATATTTTCTTTCCTGATTGCGTCACTATTGGTCACTATTGGTAGGCGCGATTCCAGCGCAGGCAGTGGCGTTCCAGCGCCCGAGAAAACAAATCGGCCAGCTTGCCCAGCAAGGCGTACAGCAAGATCCCCACCAGCACCACGTCCGTTTGCAGAAATTCGCGCGCATTCATGGTCATGTAGCCGATGCCGGCCTGCGCCGAAATGGTTTCGGCGACGATCAACAGCACCCACACGAGTCCCAGCGAAAAGCGCACGCCTACCAGGATGGAAGGCATGGCGGCCGGCAGTATCACGTCGCGGTATAGCGGCCAGCCCGACAGGCCGTAGCTTTTCGCCATCTCGATCAAGTCCTGGTCAGCCGAGCGGATACCATGGAAGGTGTTCAGATAGACGGGAAAGAACACGCCGACGGCCAGCAGAAACAGCTTGGCCGTCTCGTCGATGCCAAACCACAGGATCACCAGCGGGATCAGGGCCAGCGCCGGGATGTTGCGCACCATTTGCAATGTCGTGTCGAGCAAGGTTTCCGCCTGGCGGAAGCTGCCCGTGACTAGGCCCAGCAGCAAACCGAGTCCCGCGCCGATGCCAAAACCGAGCGTGGCGCGCCACAAGCTCGTTTTCAGGTGCAGCCACAGTTCGCCCGATGCAGCCAAGTGCCAGAAAGCCTTCGCCACGGCCCATGGCTCGGGCAAGATGCGGCTCGACAGCCAGCCCCATTGCGCGGCCAGTTGCCACGCCAGCAGCAGCAGCGCGGGCAAGGCCCACGGCGCCAGTGCGTGACGTAGCGAAGGCCACGGCGCGCTACTGGCCCGTTTTATGGTGCCGGCAGCCATCTCAGGCCACCTTTTTTTGCGGCGCGACCGGCACGATATTGCTGGCCATGACTTCGCCGAAAGGGCCGCTCAAGGACTGCTCACCCGCAGCCTTGCCCTTGCCCAGCAGCGGGAACACCAGTTCGGCGAAGCGGTACGACTCTTCCAGATGCGGGTAGCCCGAGAAAATAAAGGTATCGATGCCCAGGTCCGCGTATTGCTGCATGCGCGCCACCACCGTGGGCGCATCGCCGACCAGGGCGGTGCCGGCACCACCACGCACCAGGCCCACGCCGGCCCACAGATTCGGCGACACTTCGAGCTTGTCGCGCCGCCCGCCATGCAGGGCCGCCATGCGCTGCTGGCCCACGGAATCCATTTTGCCGAAAGCCGCCTGCGCCTTGGCGATGATGTCGTCATCCAGATGGCTGATCAGTTCATCGGCCGCGCGCCAGGCCGCCTCGTTGGTTTCGCGCACGATCACATGCAATCGGATGCCAAACCGGACTGTGCGGCCTATTTTTGCCGCACGCGAGCGGATGTCGGCGATTTTCTCGGCGACGGCAGCGGGCGGCTCGCCCCACGTCAGGTAGACGTCCATCTGCTCGGCGGCCAGTGCATGCGCCGGCTCCGACGAACCGCCGAAATACAGCGGCGGATACGGCTTTTGCACGGGTGGATACAGGGTTTTCGCACCCTTCACCTGGATATGCTTGCCCTCGAAATCGTAGCCGGCCTCGCCGCCCTCGCCCGCCAGCGTGGCGCGCCACACCTTGATGAATTCATCGGAGATTTCATAGCGCTTGGCATGGTCGGCAAACAGGCCGTCCGCTTCCAGCTCGCCCTGGTCGCCGCCCGTGACGACGTTGATCAAGAGGCGCCCGTTCGACAGACGGTCAAACGTTGACGCCATGCGCACGGCCAGGCCGGGCGTGGACAGACCGGGACGCACGGCGACCAGGAACTTCAGCTTTTGCGTCACGCTGATCAGGGACGAGGCAACCACCCACGCGTCTTCGCAGGAGCGCCCCGTGGGCAACAGCACGCCGTCATAGCCCAGCGTATCGGCGGCGACAGCCACCTGGCGCAAATAATCGGCATCGACAGGGCGCGCTCCCTGCGACGTGCCCAGGTAACGGCTGTCGCCGTGGGTCGGGATGAACCAGAAGATATTGAATGACATGGTATTTATTCCTTATTTTGCGCTGGTAGCCAGCTGGCGCGCCGGCAGCAGCGCATCCTTGACGCTGATCGGTTTTGGAATCAGCTTCAGGCTGGCAAACGCATCGGCCACCCTTTGCTGCGAAGCCATGACGTCGACCGACACGGGTTTGACGCCGTAGGCATAGCGCGAAGCGGCCAGCGCCACCACTTCCGTGCTCAGGCCCGTCTGCGCCGACAAAATCGTCGCCACTTCGTGCGGATTGTTGCGACCCCATTCATCGACCTTGGCCACTTCATCGAGCACGATGCGCAAGATCTCGGGATTTTTTTCCGCATAGGTGCGCGACGCCAGGTAAAACTGATAGTTCGCCACCAGGCCTTTGCCATCGGCCAGCACGCGCGCGCCCAGCTGCTTTTCGGCGGCCGCCAGGAACGGGTCCCAGATGGCCCAGGCGTCCACGCTACCGCGCTCGAAGGCGGCGCGCGCATCGGCTGGCGGCAGGAACACAGGCTGGATGTCGGCATACGCGACGCCGGCCTTTTCCAGTGCTTTCAACAGCAGGTAATGCACATTCGAGCCCTTGTTCAGAGCAACCTTCTTGCCCTTCAAGTCTGCCAGCGTGCGCAGGCCCGAGCCCTTGGGCACGACGATGGCTTCGCTGGCCGGCGACGCCGGCTCATTGCCGACATACACCAGGTTGGCGCCGGCTGCCTGCGCAAAGATGGGCGGTGCCTCGCCCACGGTGCCGAAGTCGATACTGCCCACATTGAGCCCTTCGAGCAGCACCGGGCCGGCCGGAAACTCGGTCCATTTCACGCCCACGCCCTGCTCGGCGAGGCGTTTATCGAGCGTGCCGCGCCCCTTGAGCAGGGTCAGGGTGCCATACTTCTGGTAACCAATACGCACCTGCACCTCCCCCTTGGGCTGCGCGAGCGCCGCAGCCGGCATGCCGGCCGCCATCACGCCGGCAGCGGCGGCAAACAGCAGGCCCAAAGTGGTGCGGCGCGAGAGTCGTTGTGCATGGCGATGTGTCATGGCAGTTCCTTGGTCAGTAAATAATCAGGCGGCTTGACATTGCGGCGCATAGGGCTGGTCTTTCAGCGAGCGGCCGGGTATTGAAGCATCAGCCGCCGCTGGCGGGCGCTGCCCCTGCAGCACGAACAGGCCATTGGAGAGTTCTTCGATGCCGGCTTGCACGCGCTCGGCAATCTGCGCGTCCAGGCTCAGGCCCTGCTCTGCGTGCCATGCCAGCTGCTGCGCATGGGCGTAAATGCTGGTGAACACCTGCTTGGCGCCCAGCGCCTGCAGCACGGGGCGCAGCGCATAATCCAGCGCCAGGGTATGGGCGTGGCCGCCGCCCGTGGCCAGCGGCAGCACCAGCTTGCCGGCCAGGCCATCTTGCGGCAGCAGGTCGAGAAAGGCTTTCAGCAAACCCGTATAAGACGCCTTGTAGATCGGCGTGGCGATCACGATGGCATCGGCGTCGGCCACGGCGCGCACGGCACGGGCAATCGTCACGTCGTCATGTTCGGCCAGCAGCAGGGCACGCGCCGGCAGGTCGCGCACATGCAGCTTGGCGTAGCTGTGGCCCTGTAGCGCCAGTTGTTCGCCGATATGCAGCAGCAAGCGGCTGGAACTCGATGGTAGTTGTGGGCTACCGCCCAATAACAAGATGCTCATGTGATGTCCGTCCCTGCAGGTTGTCGAAGATGGAGTTACTCGGATGCTTGCAGCCTATCGCCATCAGCGGCCCGGCAAAACGAATGCTTTCGCGCTTCGATATGCGTTTTTTGACTATCCGGGCTTGACGCCCCGCACGCGAAGGCGCCGGGGGCCGTGCGCCTTTTTTCGCATATCCATGCGCGGTTTTCTTCGTGTACGGCGCACGCCTGGCGGTGCACTATCGGCTGCATCGTCTTTCTGGAATGTCATCCATGTCTAGCGCTTTCCTCCACACTACCCGCCCCCAGCGCCCCGCACAGGAGCTGCTGCAGGATGCCATCAGCATTGCCACTGCACTCGCCGCGCGCCTGGCCGAAACGGCGAACGCCCGCGACCAGGCCGGCGGCCATGCGGCCCAGGAACGCGAGTGGTTGCGCGACTCAGGCTTGCTGACCTTGTCGATTCCCGTCGAATTCGGCGGCCAGGGCGCATCCTGGCCCCTGGTGTACCAGGTGATCCGCATCCTGGCGCGCGCCGACAGCGCACTGGCCCATATCTTCGGCTTCCACCATTTGCAACTGGCCGGCCTGCAGCTGTACGGCAGCGCGCAGCAGCAGCGCCGCTTGCTGGCCCTCACCGTCGATGAACGCCTTTTCTGGGGCAATGCCTTGAATCCACTCGACAAGCGAGTCACGGCCATCGACAGCGATGACGGCTACCTCCTCGACGGCATCAAGAGCTTTTCTTCCGGCTCCGTGGGGTCCGACTGGCTGACGGTTTCGGCCTGGCACGCACCCACGCAAACGGCGCTGATCGCCGCCCTGCCCACGCGCCAGGATGGCGTGAGCGTGCAGGCGGACTGGGATGCCTTCGGCCAGCGCCAGACGGATAGCGGCAATGTACATTTTCATCGCGTCGCATTGCCGCAGGAACTGGTGCTGCAGGCGCCCGCGCAGGCAGCTACGCCGCAAGCGAGCGTGCGCTCGCAGGTCGCGCAACTGATCATGGCGAATCTCTATCTGGGCATCGCCGAGGGCGCATTCGAGGCGGCACGCCGCTATACGCGCGAGCAGGCGAAAGCCTGGTTTGCCGCGGGCGTGGCACAAGCCACGGACGACCCTTTGATACAGCACCGCTACGGCCAGCTTTGGCTGCTGCTGCGCCCCGCGCAAGTGCTGGCCGACGCGGCGGCGCAGGCACTGGAAACCGTGTTGCGCAAGGGATCGCTGGTCACGGCGCACGAACGGGGCTTGCTGGCCGTCTCCGTGGCCGAAGCAAAGTGCCTGGCGCACAAGGCTGGGCTGGAAATCAGCAGCCAGATGTTCGAACTGACGGGCGCCCGTTCCACCTCTGCCCAATATGGCTTCGACCGCTACTGGCGCAACGTGCGCGTGCATACCCTGCACGACCCCATCGACTACAAGCTGCGCGACCTGGGGCGCTTTGCCTTGACTGGCACGCTGCCCGAGCCAACCGCGTACTCATAACTTACCCACCAAGGAGACACCATGACCATCGCCCGCCGCAACGTATTGCTTGCCACCCTGAGCCTCGCCCTGGCCAGCAGCCTTGTCTGCGCCAAGGACCCGAAAGACATCACCATCGGCACCAGCGCCGGTCCCTACGCGGACCAGATCAAGCTGGGCATCAAGCCTATCCTGGAAAAACAGGGCTACAAGGTCAGGCTGGTGGAATTCAATGACTATATCCAGCCCAATTTCGCACTGGCCGAGGGGTCGCTCGATGCCAACGTATTCCAGCATATCGTCTACCTGAAGAAATTCGCGCTCGAACACAAGCTGGCGCTGACGGACCTGATCACGATACCGACGGCGCCAATTGCCATCTACAGCAAGAAGCACAAGAGCCTGGACGAGGTGAAGGAGGGCACGACGGTGGGCTTGCCGAACGATCCGACCAACCAGGCGCGCGCACTGGTGCTGCTCGATCAGCTGGGATGGATCAAGCTGCGCGCCAGCTTCGACCCCGTGCGCGCATCGGAAAAAGATATCGCCGTCAACACGCGGAAAATCAAGCTGCTGCCGCTGGAGGCGGCGCAGCTGCCACGTTCCTTGAGCGATACCGATTACTCCTTCATCAACGGCAATTACGCATTGGCTTCCGGGCTGAAACTGAGCGATGCGCTGCTGACCGAGAAAATCTCACCCAACTACATCAACCTGGTGGCCGTGCGCACGGCCGACAAGGACAAGCAGTTTGCGAAAGACCTGGCGGCAGCCTACCGCTCGCGCGAATTTCTCGACATCACCAACAAGCACTTTGCCGGCTACTCTAAACCTGATTACCAGCAAGGCGTGCAGACGGCTGCCAACGCGGCGAGCAAATAAGCCATGGCCAAAACGATACGCTTCAACGCCTTCCAGATGAACGCCGTCGGCCACCAGTCGCCGGGACTATGGACGCATGCGAGCGACCGCAGCCACCGCTATACCGATCCGCAGCACTGGACGGAACTGGCGCGGCTGCTGGAGGCGGGCCTGTTCGATGCAGTGTTCCTGGCCGACGTGCTGGGTGTGTATGACGTATATCGGGGCAGCCTTGATGCGGCCTTGGAACACGGCGTGCAGGTACCGCTGAACGACCCGCTGGCCCTCGTGCCCATCATGGCGCAAGCCACCACGCACCTGGGTTTCGGCGTCACCTGCGCCCTCACCTATGAACATCCGTACACATTCGCGCGGCGCATGTCCACCCTGGACCATCTCACTGGCGGGCGCGTCGGCTGGAATATCGTCACTGGCTACCTCGATAGCGCGGCGCGCAACCTGGGCCTAAACCAGCAACTGGGCCACGACGAACGCTACGACTTGGCCGACGAATACCTGGAGGTCGTCTACAAGCTGTGGGAAAAGAGCTGGGACGATGATGCCGTCGTCAACGACAAGGTGCGCGGCATCTACGCCGACCCTGCCCGCGTGCACCCGATCAATCACGTGGGGCGCCATTACCAGGTGCCAGGCATCCATTTATGCGAACCATCGCCGCAACGCACGCCGCTGCTGTACCAGGCCGGTACCTCGCCGCGCGGCACGCGCTTCGCGGCGCGCCATGCGGAGGCGACCTTTGTCAGTGGCCCCAGCAAAACAGTGGTCAAGCACTACGCCGACGACTTGCGCGCCGCCGTGCGGCTAGCGGGACGCGATGGCGATGCGCTGCTGATCTATGCGCAGGCGCTTATCATCACCGGCGCCACCGAAGATGAAGCGCGCGCAAAACACGCCGATTATCTGCGGCACATCAATATCGAGGCGGCGCTGGTACTGTTGTCGGGCTGGACCGGCGTCGATTTCAGCCGCTATCGGCTCGACGCCACCATCGACTACATCGATTCCCCGGCGGGCCGCTCGGCGCTGGCCTCCTTCAGCCAGGCCGACCCGGATCGCACCTGGACGGTGCGCGAAGCGGCCCAATACATCGGCCTCGGCGGGCGCGGCCCCGTGATCGTCGGCGATGCGCGTCAGGTGGCCGACCAGCTGGAAAGCTGGATAACCGAGACGGGCATCGACGGCTTCAATCTGGCCTTCGCCGTGGCGCACGACAGCATGGCCGACGTGGTGCAATACATCGTGCCAGAACTGCAGCGGCGCGGCCGCTATCGCACCCATTACAAGCAAGGCAGCTTGCGCCACAAGGTCTTCGGCCAAGGCCCGCGCCTGCCCGAAGGCCATGCGGGACGCCAGGTCAGCATCGCCTCCGACAGCGCCGCTCTGGCAGCGGCCTGACGTAGCAGATAAACTGCCCTGCGACGTGCTCATCTCGGCGCATCCGGAAGCGTCGCAGCTGTGGCAGCGGCTGGAGGCGAGCGCCACGCGCGGCAGCGATGCCTTTATCGAGCCGCAGGCGTGCCGCGCTTACGTAGCGGCCGCGCACACCCGGCTCGACGCCCGCCTGGAACAGGAAAAGCGCTGACGCCGCAGTAAAACGCGTACTCGCGTATTGCGAGCGTGCCTGAACAACGTACCGGGCCAGCCACTGCACGGCGCAGCAGAGCGTACGCTGGCAGGCCAAGGCGCAGCGATGCAGCGCCGCCGCGATCGACGTTTTCTCGGAATCGCTTCAATCGTTGCGCATCTGCGCCTGCGATACATTGCTGTTCGCTGGCACGCTCTGCGTCAGCCATACATTGCCCCCGATGGTCGATCCCGCGCCGATGGTAATACGCCCCAGCACGGTCGCGCCCGCGTAAATGACCACGTCATCTGCGACGATGGGATGGCGCGGCGTACCCTTGATCAGGGCGCCGGAAGCATCGGCAGGAAAACGCTTGGCGCCCAGGGTGACGGCCTGGTACAGGCGCACGCGCTGGCCGATAATGGCCGTCTCGCCGATCACCACGCCGGTGCCGTGATCGATGAAGAAAGACGCGCCGATGTGCGCGCCCGGGTGAATGTCGATGCCCGTCAGGCTGTGCGCGATGTCGGCGATCAGGCGCGCCAGGAACGGAGCACCGAGCGCGTGCAGGCGGTGCGCCAGGCGGTGGTACAAGATGGCGATGGTGCCCGGGTAGCACAGCATGATCTCGGCCACCGAGGTGGCGGCCGGGTCGCCGGCGTAGGCGGCTTGCACGTCCGACACCAGCAGGGCGCGGATATCGGGCAAGCTGGCGGCAAAGGCGCGCGTGATATCGCGCGCCTGCAGAGACAGGGCCACATCGTCGCTGGCGTCTGCGCCCTCATCGCCGGGCGGTCCGGAAAATAACAGGCCACGGCGCACCTGCTCGCTGAGCCGGTTCAGGGTGGTATTGAGTGTGTCGCCGACAAAGTAGTCGATGCTTTCGTCCGTCAGGTTGGGCCGCCCGTAATGCGTGGGGAACAGCGCTGCCGACAAGCCGTTGACGATGCTGGTGAGCGCTTCGCGCGACGGCAGTTCGCGCACCCTGCCGTTATGGCGGATCTTGTGCTTGTCTTCGCGCGAGATGCGTAGCGCCTGGATCACGGGCCCCAGGTTCCACTGGGGCGTGTCGTCGGCGGGCGCTGCGGGATCAATGCTGTGCATGGCGTGTCACTTCCAAAAAAAACGGCCAACAAGCCGGGTCGCCCTAGCATAATGGCGGCGAGGGGCGAAGCCAACGAAGGATTGTGCGCTTAGATATGCGGAAAACGCATATCGTTGACCAGCAAGGCGCGCGCCTGACCCGATTCCAGTGACTAGCGTAAAATGATGGGCTAACAAAACAAATCTTCAACATGACTAAATTATTAACCTGGATTTTAGCGGGCCTGGCGATGGTCGGACCGCTTGCAATTGATACCTACCTGCCGTCTTTTCCCGCCATCGCGCACGATTTCAATGCCAGCCCCCTGCTGGTGCAGCAAACCCTGAGTTTTTTCCTGTTCACCTTCGCCTTCATGATGCTGTTCTACGGCACCCTGTCCGATTCGTTCGGCCGCCGTCCCGTGATTCTCGTCTCGCTGGTAATGTATGTGATCGCCTCCGTGGGCGCCGCGCTGGCGCCGTCGCTGGGCTGGCTGCTGGCCTGGCGCGTGCTGCAGGGCCTGTCGGCGGGCGCCGGCTCCGTGATCGGCCGCGCCATCGTGCAAGACCGCTATTCGGGCGCCGCTGCGCAAAAAATCCTCTCGCACATCATGATGGTATTCGCCCTGGCGCCGGCCATCGCCCCCGTGCTGGGTGGCTGGCTGCAAGTGTCGCTGGGCTGGCGGGCGATCTTCTGGTTCCTCACGGCCTTCGGCGTACTGATGTTCCTCGTCGTCTGGCGCGCGCTGCCGGAAAGCCTGCCGAAGCAGCAGCGCCATGCCTTCCACTTGGGCGACATCGCCGTCAATTACTGGAAAGTGCTGTGCCACCGCCAGTTCCTGCTGCTGTCGACGGCCATCGGCGCCGCCTTTGGCGGCTTCGCCCTGTATATCGGCTCGGCCGCCTACTTCATCATCAACATCCTGCATTTGCCCGAAACGGCATTCGCCTGGCTGTTCATTCCCTTAATTGGCGGCATGGTGTTCGGCTCGGCCCTGTCGGCGAAAATCGCCCATCGCATCAGCCAGCGCCAGATGATCTGGGCCGGCTTCATCCTGATGCTGCTGGCAGCGCTGGCCAACATCGGCTACAACGTTGTCTTCGCCGCCGAAGTGCCATGGGCCGTGCTGCCCCTGTTCTTCTATTCGTTCGCCCTGTCCCTTGCCATGCCGCCGATGACGCTGATGGCCCTGAACCACTTCCCCAACAACAGCGGCCTGGCCTCGTCGATGCAGTCGTTCATCCAGATGCTGCTGTTCGCGCTGGTGTCGGGCTTGGTGGCGCCGCTGCTGTTCGACAGCGCCCTGAACCTGGCGTATGGCGTGATGGCGGGATTGCTGGTGGCGCTATTGTGCTGGGTATTTGCGCAGGGTAAGCGCTGACGCGCAGGTCCGATTACGGCCAGGGCGCAGGCGTAACGTCCAAATATTGCGCGCCGCCCTGCTCCGGTTCCGCTTCATTCTGCTGCGACGGCTGCTTCAACGGCCCGGCCGGCGAACGCAAACTTAACAGTTCCTTGCGCGCCTCGACGAAGTCAGCCGAACTGAGCGGATGTTGCTGATCCGGCCAGTGATGGACTGCCCATTCCTGCAAGGTTTCAAAGCGCCGCCACAGTTCGGCAATGAATTCACGGCGCGCTTGTTCACCTTCTTCACCTTGTTTACCTTGTTCGCCCGTCTTCCCGACGTCTTGCCCGCTATATCCCTGCATGGCTGCTCCCTGTGTGATACATCATGGGGCAAGACTACGCAGAGAACAGGGAGGCGTCTGTTAGCGAACGAACACTCAGTGATGCGGGTAGCTTGCGCAAACCCGCGGCGCTGCACGTCGCCCCGCATGGCCAGATATTTCTGCCCGGGTTTGTGCATCGGACGCCCTGCTGCATGGCGTCATGGTCAATGTAAGACGGGAAAGCTGACGCGTTTCCCCACGCGCCTAGCGACGCGCCTGGCCCCTGGCCCAGGCGATGATGGCATGGGCATCGATGGCGCCCGGCTGGCGCGCCACTTCCACGCCGCGCACGAACAGGGCCAGCGTGGGAATGCTGCGGATATTGAAACGGCTGCCCAGGTCCGGCGACGCTTGCGTATTGACCTTGACGACGCGAAACGCCGGCTCCAGGGTTTTGGCGGCCTGGACATAGAATGGTGCCATGCTGCGGCACGGACCGCACCACGGCGCCCAGAAATCGACCAGTACGGGAATGTCGCTGCGCTCGATATGCTTGAGGAAACGGGCGCTGGCCAGGTCCACGGGCTGGCCCATGAATAAATCCTTCTGGCACTTGCCGCAGGTCGGTTGCGCGTTGAGCCGGTCGCGCGGCAGGCGGTTGACGGCATCACAATGGGGGCAAACGATGTGCAGGCAGTCTGGCGTGGTCGAGGTCATGGCATTCCTGGGGAACGTAGCGTAAAGTTGAGCAATATTTTACGGCTTATCGTGCAGCGCTGTCGGCACGCTGGCAGCGCCTGCGTCAATACTCCACTATAGTGTGCTGGAACGGCGCGCATCTTGCCCGCCCAGCCAAGGAAAACAATGCCTGATGTCGCAAAAAACATGGATTTGAGCAGCAAGCCGGCGCACGCAGAACTCGATGCCGCCCTGGCCTTGCAACGTGCCGCCTACTTGCTCCACCCCGTACCCACGCTTGCCGAGCGCAAGCGCGACCTGCAAACCCTGCAGCGCTTCATCGGCGAGCATAAAGAAGCGCTCTGCGAGGCGATCAGTGCCGATTATGGCAACCGCTCGCGGCACGAAACCTTGCTCGCGGAGATCTTTCCCGCCATCGACGGCATCGCCCATGTACTGAAACACTTAAAAAAGTGGATGCAGCCGCAGCGCCGCAGCGTCGATAGGCGCAATTTCCTGGGCGCCCGCAACCGCGTGCTGCCCCAGCCACTGGGGGTGGTGGGCGTCATCGTGCCGTGGAATTTTCCCGTGAACCTGAGCCTGGTGCCGTTGACCTACATCTTTGCCGCCGGCAACCGTGCCATGGTCAAGATGAGCGAGAACTCGCGCCATCTGAGCCGGCTGCTGATCGACAAGATGCCCGCCTACTTTCCGCCGGAAAAATTGCAGTTTTTTGAAGAGACAGGCGGCGTGGGCGTGGCTTTCTCGCAACTGCCGTTCGACCACCTGCTGTTTACCGGCTCCGGCCAGACGGGGCGCGCCGTCATGGCCGCAGCAGCGCGCAATCTATGCCCGGTCACCCTGGAACTGGGCGGCAAGGCACCGGCCATCGTCTGCGCCGATGTCGACTTGCGTATGGCAGCCGAGCGCATATTGTTCGTCAAGTATCTGAACGCAGGGCAAATCTGCACCAGCGTCGACCACGCCTGGCTGCCCGAGGCCAGCATCGCCGCCTTCGTCGCGCACGCGCGCACCATCATGCCCAAGCGCTACCCGCGGCTGGACACGCCCGACTACACTTCCATCATCGACGAGGCCGCTTTTGAGCGCTTGCTGCTGGCGCTGGACGACGCGCGCGACCGCGGTGCGCAAGTGATTTCGCTGTTGCCGGGGCCAAGCTACGACCGGGCCACGCGCAAGATCGCGCCGCACATCGTGCTCGATGCGCCCGAGGACAGCCTGCTGCTGCAGAGGGAAATCTTTGGCCCCATCCTGCCGCTGCGCGGCTATACCCAGCTTGACACCGTGATCGACAGCATCAACGCGGGGCCACGCCCACTGGCGATCTATCCGTTCAGCAACGACGCAGACACCGTGCAGCGCCTGATCGAGCGCGTGATGTCGGGCGGCGTGTCCGTCAACGATGCCCTGTACCACGTGGGCCAGCACGATCTGCCCTTTGGCGGCGTGGGCGAATCGGGCATGGGTCACTATCATGGCGTGGAAGGCTTCCACACCTTCAGCAAGCTGCGCCCGGTGTTTTACCAGGCGCGCTACAGCGCTTTGACACTGCTGTGGCCGCCGTATGGCAAACTGGCCAGCCGCGTGCTGGCCTTCCTGACACGTTGATGCTTTACAGCTGATGTTTTACAGGAACAGCGAGGCGGCAATGGCCCACATGACAAAGGCGATGATGCCGTCGAGCACGCGCCAAGCCATGGGCTTGGCAAACACAGGCGCCAGATAGCGGGCGCCAAAACCGAGCAGGAAGAACCACAGGGCCGAAGCCATGATGGCGCCGCCGGCGAAGTAAAAGCGTCCCACGCCTTCATGCTGGCCGCCGATCGAGCCAAGCAGGATGACCGTATCGAGGAAGGCGTGCGGATTGAGCAGGCTGAACGCCAGTGCCGCGCCGATCACGGCCCAATAGCCTTCGGGGGCCTTGGCGGCCGACACCGCCATGGCCGTGGGACGCCAGGCCGACTTGGCAGCACGCAAGCCATACGCGATCAGGAAGGTGGCGCCGCCGGCCTTGGCCCACAGCAGGAAATTGGGATTGTCGGCAATAAACGTACCCATGCCGGCCACGCCGGCCGTGATCAGGATGGCGTCGCACAGCAGGCACACGAGTATGCAGGTGAGCACGTAATGACGCCTTAAGCCCTGCTTGAGCAAGAATGCGTTTTGCGTGCCGATGGCCACGATCAGGCTCGCTCCGAGCCCCATGCCTTTCAAGAAAATTGCGCTGTCCATATTGCATCCTTTATATTGCTTTCCATCACGCGCACGGTCGCCCACGCTCTGCCGGCAACGGCAAAGTCATCAGAGGTAGGTAGAGGGTGTAGCGGAACCAGGAGGACCGCGCGGGAGAGTGGAGTTGTTACCCTATTTCAACAGTGTAAAGAAAAAGTAAATATAAGTATAATTAATGATTCTAAACATATATAAGAGAATCTTATGCGAGTCGTCGATTACCGTGGATTGGCCGCCCTCGACGCCGTGATCGGCCTGGGCAGTTTTGAAAAGGCCGCGCAAGCGCTGGCGATCAGCCAGCCGGCTGTGTCGCAGCGCATCCGCACACTGGAAAACCTGGAAGGCACCCTGTTGATCATCCGCAGCCACCCGCCCCTGCCCACGCAAGCGGGGCAACGCCTGATCGCCCACTACCGCCAAGTCAAGCTGCTCGAAGCGGCGCTCGACGCTCAGCCTGGCCCCACCACGCAATTGCCGGAGCTGGCCATCGCCGTCAACGCCGACAGCGCGGCCACCTGGATCCCGGAAGCGCTGGGGCCGCTGCTGTCGCCGCCGTCCTGCCTGCTCGACATCCGCCTCGACGACCAGGACCACACCCTGAGCCAGTTGCGCGAAGGCCGCGTATTTGCCTGTGTTACCAGTGCCGACGACCTGGTGGCCGGCACCACGGCCACGCCGCTGGGCGGCATGCGCTACCTGTGCGTAGCGTCGCCCGCGTTCGCGCAGCAATGGTTTCCTCACGGTTTTACGGTAGAAGCTGTCAGCCAGGCGCCGGCCATCACGTTTGGTAGCAAGGATGCCCTGCACGAGCGCTATCTGCAGCACCGCCTCGGCTACACGGGCCGCTATCCGCACCATGTACTGGGCTCGGCGCGCGACTTCGTGCGCTTCATCGAAGCAGGCTATGCCTATGGCATGGTACCGCTGCTACAGGCGGAAACGGCGCTGGCCGCCGGCCGGCTGGTCGACGTGGCAGCCGGGCAGGCGCTCGACGTGCCACTGACCTGGCATGCCTGGGATATCCAGACGCCCCTGACGCGCACCTTGTCGGACGCCGTCATCGCCACGGCACGCAAATGGCTGTTGCAGAATTGAGCGACGCATGCAATCGTTATCTATGACAGACAGCAACTTCCTCTCGCCTGCCCTGCCCTGCATGGCCTACACTGCAAGCATCATTCACAAGCATCAGGAGCCAACATGACGATCCTGCGCACCACCATGCTCGGCGTGCTGGCGGCCATCCCGCTCGCTGCCAGCCTGGTCGCCTGTTCACCCTTGGGTGCCATCAATGCCTTGTCGTCCGGCAGCGCCTCGCAAGTGACGCTGGGCCTGCCCTACGGCCCCCTGCCACGGCAAAAACTCGACGTCTACGCTCCAAAAATGCGCACCGGCCCCGTGCCCGTAGTGGTGTTCTTTTATGGTGGCAACTGGACGACGGGCGAGCGCGCCGACTATGCCTTCGTTGGCCACGCGCTCGCTGCGCGCGGCTACCTGGCCGTGATCGCCGACTACCGGCTATATCCACACGCGCACTACCCCGAAATCTTGCAGGATGCGGCCCGCGCCGTGGCCTGGGCCGCGATGGAGTCTGGCCGCCATGGCGGCGACCCCGCCCGCTTGTTCGTCATGGGCCATAGCGCCGGCGCCTACAATGCAGCGATGGTAGCGCTCGATGCCAGCCTGCTGGCGCGCCACGGCATGCGCCCGCACGATTTGCAGGGCTGGATAGGCTTGGCCGGTCCGTATGATTTCCTGCCGATCGAAAATACCACCGCCCAGCCCGTTTTCTTTTACCCGGACACGCCCGCCTCTTCGCAGCCCATCTACCACGTGACTGCCGAAGCGCCGCCCGCCCTGCTGATCGCTCCCCTGCCCGGACAGGATAAACTGGTCAATCCGCAACGCAACACGGCAGGACTGGCCAAGGCCTTGCGGGCTTTGCACCGGCCCGTGACGGAAACGTATTTTGCCAAGGTCAGCCACACCACCTTGGTCGCCTCCCTGGCCAGTCCCTTGCGCATGCTGGCGCCCACGCTGGACGCCGTGAGCGCCTTTATCGACGCCAACAGCAAGGTCGATAGCGTGCTGACAGCTGACACGGGCGCGGGCACGCACGCGCGGCAAATCCCCGCCACGCCCTTACCTGCCGCAACGGCGCAAAGCGCCACCACGCAGACGGCCGCGGCGCGCACCCACGAAAAAACGTCCGCCCCTTAAAGAAGGACGCTCTGAAAAGACCGCTCTGCCCGGCCGCACGGCGCTGCACCAGCTAAACTCAGCGCAGCGCAAGGCTAGGCCCGCGCGATACGGGTTCAGCGACCGCTCAGCCGTCAGCCGACAGCCGTTTATTCTTTACGGCTGGCGCTGCCGCTTTTTCCTTGGGTGGAGCCCGCATGCGAAGCGCTGCCGCCGGCCGAGCTTTCGCTGCCGGCCGACTGCTGGTTACTCTGCTGGTTACTCTGCTGGTTGACGTTTTGGAGGCTTTGGCCGTCACGGCTTTGCATGCCGCGCTGCTGGTCGCGGTTGGCACCATTTTGATGAAAGGCCTGAAACGGTTCGGCGATGCGCTGCATGGCTTCTTGCTGCTTGCGCGCGTTTTTCTCCGTTTCTTCTGAAGCCGTGCGGGCCACTTCTTCGGCCAGGGCCTTGGCCGTACGGCTCGTTTCATTCACATGCCGCTCTGCCACATTGGCCAGTTCAAGCTGCGTATCGGCAGCCAGGCGCGACAGCTGTTGCTGGTATTTGCGCAGTTGCTCGGCCGCTGGCTGGCCCGCTACGGCAGCCACCTGGAATACATCTTCAGCGCGTTCGAGCGTCAGCAGGCTATGGCTGGTGGCGGTGCTTTGTTCAAGCAAGCCTTGCGCCAGCTGTATGTTCAGCTCATTGAAGTGCTGCAGCAACTGAAACAGCGACTTTGACAAACCATTAAAAAAGGCCAGTTGCGCTTCCAGGTGGTTTTCGGCGGCAGGGGTAACACGAAAAGAATAGGAATACATGAAGTTCCTCACTAAATAGCGATTGGGTAGACACACGGCGCCACCAGCGGCTGTCGCACGCTTACGCAGACGGCCGGGCTACGCCACGAAACGCGAAAAAACATATCCGATTGGTGGAGAGATGCTTTGCAACGCGAGTCCCAAGGCTACGTGAGTACCGCAGGTGGGGGATGATCAGGATCAAATGTGCGCCAGGCTGCGCAGAAATTTTTGGCTCAGCGACAGGCCCTGGCCAAACATCAATGACGCAGCGGACAATCCCTGTCAGGCACGCTCAACGAACGTCGCCGGTACTGGCACCCAGCGCGACGGGCTTGTAACCATGGCTGCGCAGCGACGCTTCCAGCCAGCGGTTGGCATACCAGCCGCGCGCCAGCAGGTAACTGAGCTCCGCGACAGCCATCAGCAGCAGCATCGGAGCGAGGCGCAGTTCGCTGGCCAGTTGGCTGCCAAACCACAGGCAGACATCCATCGCCAGCATCAGCAGCAACAGCCACCAGCGGCGCTTGGCCACGGCCCAGAGCCAGCCCAGAAACAGGGCTGACCAGGAAAATCCCGCTCTCACGTAGGCATAGCGGCCGGCATCGTCGGCAAACAGGGTGGCGCTGTGCTGCATATTGCTCTCCTCAGGTCATGCTCGGCGTCACGGCTCGGGATGGTGGCAGACGGCTTCGACATTGTGACCGTCCGGGCCCAGCACGAAGGCGCCATAGTAATTCGGGTGGTAGATGGCGCGGATGCCAGGGGCGCCGTTATCCTTGCCGCCTGCTGCCAGCGCGGCCTGGTAAAACGCATCCACCTGGGCGCGGTTGTCTGCCACGAAGGCGAGATGCATGCCGGCATGCGGCGTACCGCCCACGCCGAACCAGAAATCAGGCTTGCCATCTTTCCCCAGGCCAACCCAGCCATGCACTTCCATCACCACCGATACGCCCAGCGGTGCCAGGGCAGCAGAAAAGAAAGCCTTGCTGGCCTGTGCGTCGCTGACATTCAAACCGATATGATCAAGAATCATGAGGGCACTCCTAGCAGAATGTGGCACGGAAAACGCAGTATGTATCGTAATTGCATTATAGGCAAGATTTGCAAGCACTACTGCGCGGCGGAAGATGTCCGCACAGTAGTGGGGCTGATGGAGTGATCGCCTGGCGCCTGCCTCGCTCAGCGCAGGTTGCCCGTATGGCCCAGCGAATAGCGGCCCGGCTGCGGCCACACGGTCAGGCCGTGCGGTTCCTGGCCGACTTTCACTTTGGAGACGTCGCCACTGTGCGTATCGATGCGATACACGACATCATCAAAACGGCCGGACAGCCATAGATATTTGCCATCGGCACTCACATTGCCCATGTCGGGGCTACCGCCACCGGGAATCGGCCACTGCGACACCACTTTTTCGGTGGCGAAATCGATCACGCTGACGCTGCCCTTGCCCTTCGGCTTGCCGTGGATGCGGTGCGTGCCGCGGTTGGCCACGTATAGTTTCTTGCCGTCACGGCTAGGGTACAAGCCATGCGCACCCACGCCGGTCTGGATGAAGCCGATTTGCTTCAGGGTGGCGCCATCGACGATGTGCACGCCATCGGCGTCCATGTCGGCGATATAGAATTTCTTGCCATCGGGCGAGATACGTATATCTTGCGGCATGCCCTTCTTGACGCTGCAGATTTCATTTGCCGGGCCGCCCACGGGGTCGGACTCGGCAAAACGCTTGGCCGGCATTTGCAATTTCAGGTAGCTCTCAACCTTGCGCCCCACAAGGTCGATCTTGGCGATGGTGCCGTCGAACTCGCAGGTGAAGATGGCGTAGCGCCCGTCATTTGAAAAATCGGCATGGTTGATGCCGCCGCACTGGGGCGTGTCGATCGCATACTGTACCGCCATGGTCTTCGGATCGCGGAAATCTAGGCGGCGGCGCGCCTCGGCCACGACGATGGCCGACTTGCCGTCCGGTGTGAAGTACATATTATAAGGATCATCGACCGGCACTTCCTTGCCCGGCTTGCCGCTCAAAGGGTCGACCGGCGTCAGACTGCCCTTGTCCGTGCGTTCGGCATTGTTCGCTACCCACAGAGTGCGCAAGTCCCACGACGGCACGACGTGCTGCGGGCCGCTGCCGACCTTGAACTTGTCGACTACCTTCAGGCTATCCTGGTCGATCACGTAGACATCGTTCGAGCGCAGATTGGGCACATAGATGCGGCGCAAGTGATCCTTGACGACGGCACTCATATTGCTGCTGGCAGTGCTGCCATACACGTTTTTCGGGTCCACCAGCGGCGGCATGCCCGGCAGCGGAGAATAGATGGCAGCGGGTGCAGCGGCGGCAGGGGCCGCTGTGCTGGCGCCGATGACCTGGCTGGCCACGCCCAAGGCTGCCAGTGCGGCAGCCAGGACGGACAAGGTGACGATGTGACGTCGTTGAGATTTTTTCATGTTATTTCGCGTCATTTTCGTTGCAAAAGCCGGAAGTTCAGCACCCCGGCGGATGTTATTGATTACGTTGCAGCAGCTGCCTGATGGCGGCCACCGAGCTATCGACCTGCAGCTTGATGCCGATCTGGCCCAGTTCCGCCGTGGCGCGCGTGGCGTCGCCGCGCACGCCGTCGGCCACGCCGGGCTTGGACCCGTGGGCCATGGCATCGCTGCGCACCATCGACGGCTGCGTCGCCAGCATCAGCGCCGCGTCGGCCATGCCCGCGTGCAGGCCGATCTCGGCGCTGCTATAGCCACGCTTATGCAGTTCGGCAATATAGGTCGATTGCGTAATGTCATAATAGCCGGACAAGGCATACGCACGTGCATCGTGCAGCGCGGATGCTTTTGCCCAGGCAAGGTTGAGTTTATTCGCCACATTCTGCTCGTTCTTTTGGTAACCACCGTGATCACCGAGGAAGATGATGTCGCGGAAACCATGCTGGCGCAGGCTGGCAGCTATCGCTTCGAGTACGGCTTCGAAAACGGCGGGCGGAATCGAAATCGTGCCGGCATAGCGCATGTGCCCGGCCGGGGGCGCAATACTGCCTTCCGGCACATAGGAAACGACGGGCGCAACCATGGTGTTGCCCAGCTTTTGCGCAATCTGGCGCGCCAGCAGCCCGGCACGCACATTGTGTTTACCCAGCGCAATATATGGCCCGCTCTGCTCGACGCCGCCAATCGGCACCAGCACGGTGGTGGCGCCGTGCTCGATACGGCTGCGCAACTCGGTACTGGTCAGCTCTTCCAGCATGACGCTGCTGTTGGCAGGCGTGGCAGGCGTGGCGGCCATGACCGGTGCCGTGACCAGCAGACAGCAACATATCAGGACGAAGCGGGAAACGAAGGGCTGGCGTGAGATGCGCCGCGTGGGTGGCGCGCAAGGCGCCGTTTGCTGAGGGAACTGCGGAGTCATAAGCCACCATCTTTCCAAGTTCAAGGCATGGCGCCGTACCTGGCCTTACCAGGCACGCTGGCTGCCACGCGAGAATTGTATTCCATCATGACGGGAACGGCACGTTAATTTGCGACGCTACGCTGCCTTGCCAGGAATTGACGATGGGAAACTATCCGTCAGACTGTTGTCGCCTTGGCCCCATCCACCTCGCCATCATGGATAGCAGCGTTGCGTTTTTCGGCATAGGCCTTGAGCGAACGCATCGTTTTGGGCAGACCTTGGCGGACTTGTTTGGCAACGCCTGGCCCGAACAGAAAAGCAAGCGCGCCAGAGAACCATACGCGGTGAATGACTTCCGATCCGCCATCTGCGGCAACAACCGTGTGCTCAAAATGTAATCGGAATAGCGGAATATGCCCCTCGACAGTAAACGATCGGCCGGCAGAGCGCTCGGTGATCAGCATCGCAATACCCATCCCTTTGCTGGGAACTATCCTGCCCTTTGTGCCAACTTCGAATGGCCCGTTGAGGCACGCTTGCCGTGTATCGGGGTCCCACGCATGCCATCGGTCGACTTCGCTCCAGATTTGATCGATGAGCGTGGGCGGGACTGCAATGTGGATGCTTGCTTCGATCTGCCTCAATTTTTGATCTCCCCATCATGTTGATGAAAGTCAGCGGGTCTTTTATCGGGCCCGCGCCGTGTCTCTCGTCAACTTGGTTCACCGTCGCCACAGGGACAGAACGCAACGCTTGCTTGAACAACTATCATATCACCGAAGAAAAACCCCGGCGTACCGGGGTCGTCACAAGGTTTAACTGCGGGCGCTGCGACTGGGCAGCGTCATGCGCCGGCTGGCGGCAGGCGTCGCCCTGGCCGGCAAGCCAGCCGCCGTTTTCAACGATGTGGCCTGCGCATCGCCACGCAAGCGGAACACGGCCACTACGTCGACCAGCTCGACGGCGCGCTCTTGCAGCGACACTGCAGCAGCGGCCGCCTCTTCCACCAGGGCTGCATTTTGCTGGGTCACCTGGTCCATTTGCGAAATGGCCTGGTTCACTTGTTCGATGCCGGCGCTTTGCTCGTGGCTGGCATTGGCGATGTCGCCCATGATGTCCGTCACGCGACCGATGCTGGCGACGATCTCTTCCATCGTCGCGCCCGCCTGATCGACCAGCGCGCTGCCGGTGTTGACTTTATCCACGGAATCCTCAATCAAACCCTTGATTTCCTTGGCCGCCGCTGCCGAACGCTGCGCCAGGTTGCGCACTTCCGTGGCCACCACGGCAAAACCGCGGCCCTGCTCGCCCGCGCGGGCCGCTTCGACGGCCGCATTCAAGGCCAGAATATTGGTTTGGAAGGCAATGCCGTCGATCACACCGATAATGTCGGCAATCTTCTTCGCCGATTCATTGATCGAACCCATCGTGCCCACCACTTGCGCCACCACGGCGCCGCCCTTGCGCGCCACGTCCGAGGCGGACACGGCCAGGGTATTGGCTTGGCGCGCATTGTCCGTATTCTGCCGCACGGCCGAGGTCAGCTCTTCCAGGCTGGAAGCCGTTTCTTCCAGCGAAGACGCCTGCTGCTCGGTGCGTACGGACAAGTCCGCGTTACCGGCGGAAATTTGCGCAGCTGCCACGCTAACCGTATCGGCCGAGGTGCGCACGGTGGCGATCACGTCGACGATGCGCTCCAAAAACTTGTTGAAGGCGGTGGCCGTGCGGCCCACTTCATCCATGCGTTCGACGGGCATGGCCGACGACAAGTCCAGCGAGGCGCTGACGCGCTCCAGGGTATGCTCGATATTACCCAGGCCGCCACTGATGGTGCGGTAGATATGCCACGCTAGAGCGCCCGTCAGCAGCACGGCCACGCCCAGCACGGCCAGCATGGTGGTAAACGCCGTATCGTAGGCAGCGAGGCTCTCGGCCTTCACGTCGTCGACCAGCTTATTGTTGTAGGCAATATGCTCATCTATGCTCTTTTTCGCGGCAGCGGCCGTGAGGGCCAGTGGCGTTCCAGCGAGCAAGGTGGCGCGCACGCCATCCATGTCGCCAGCGTAGGCGGCAGCGAAAAATGGCACCAGCGCGCGGCGGTAGGCTTCCATGGCGGCCTGGTCGGCGTCGAGCATCTTGCTGTCCGTGGCGTCGTACAGGCGCTCGGCGCGGTAAGTGGCGATGAGCTTGTCAAAATTGGTGTTGGCGTCGACCACGGCCTTGTCCAGCGCCGTCTTGTCGGCCAGGTTGGCGAACACGGACAGGCGGTAGCCAGCCAGGCGCGCATCGGCCAGGAAACCCTTGGCCGCATTTAAACCCTGGATGCTGGGAATGATGCGGTTTTGCACGGTATCGAAACGCTGCTGGGCGCGCTGCAACTGAATGGCGCCGCCGGCGCCCAGCAGCAGCAGAGCCAGCAAGGCGATGGTAAGAGTCACAATTAATTGTTTGGTGATATTCATGATGTTTCACAGTCAGGAAAACAGCCTGGGGAGCCAGGCAGGATAAGTAGCTGCCGATCAGGTGGCCGGGGACGTGTTGCTGGCGACGTCAGGCCGCCAGGGGGGAAGCATCAGGCTTGCGGCGCAGCAAGTCGCCATGCTGGCGGCAAAATGCCAGGCCCGCCTTGTGGCCCACGTCAAACAGCAACTGCATGTTCGAACTGGACCAGTCCAGAGTATCGGGCCAGTGCTGTTCGGGGATGCCGCCCATCAAGTCGAGTTTCAGCAAACGCCGCTTGGGCTGGCCCGTGCGCGCGTCGGTGTTGTGCTCGAGTTCAAACAGCCGCAATTCGCTCTTGGAAATTTTCACCAGCGGCGTGATGATGGAGCGCACCCAGGCGTCGTACAGGTTGCGCGGCCTGCGCAGCAGGCGTTCGTCACCGAGGATGTCGAGGATGACCAGGGTGTCGGCGTCATGGTGTTCCCCCTTGCCTTCGATAAAGGGCTCGAAATTGAGCGTGTCGAGCGCCGCACCTTCGATGTAATCGTCACCATCGATGGTCGTGGGGGCATACAAGAAAGGAAACGACAGGGCTGCGCGCACGTGGATCGGTGCGATCTCGTGCTTGCCCCAGATTTGCATGCGGTGCTCGCTGAGATTATAGGCATTGATGTAAAAATCGGGACGCATATGCGCCACGCCCGAAAAATCCACGGCTGATTCCAGGAAAGGCAAATGCGCGCACAATCCCAGACTCTTCGCCGACAGGTCCGATGGCGACAGCGACGACAGCATCAGCTTGCCCCAGTCCGACCAGGCAGTGGGCACGCCCGCAAAGCTTTGCTGGAATGCCTGGTAAAAAGGATTGTTGGCCGGCGCCTGGAAAGCGTCTCGAAAGGTGCTCGCGTGCATGCCCGGCTTCTGGAACACCTTGTAGTTGATCGGAATCATCTTGTAAATGCTGTCGGCCACGCCTGTATCGGCCCAGTTTTGCAAGGCTTGGCGCGGCGTAGCCTGATGCGGCGTGGTGTAAAGCAAGCCCATCAACACACCGGCGCCGGAGGCCGAAATGACATCGAATTCGATGCCTGCATCGAGAAACGCGGCTAGCGCGCCCGCAATCAAGGTGGAATTTGGTGCACCGCCACCAAGCAGCAAGCCCGTCTTGCGGGCAGGTTTCTTGGCGGGTGCCCGATATGGCGGCGTCATGCTTGCTGTCTTCATGCACACTCCCTGAACGGAACCGGGCTCGCGCCCTCATTATTGGTGACTACACGCTTAATACGCTGATGTATGCCCATGTTGTAGCAATAGGAAACTATTGCAATCTGACACAAACAGATATGAAATTAACATAGATCAATTCTTTTTTGCAATTTACTTGACGCATGATGGGTATTCAGAAAAGACATAAGTTGACAATACGCGGCGTGGCGTAGTGCATCGCAGCAAATATATATTCTGCAATGTTGGGAAAAAATTCCTGATGTCAGAATATCGCTCAACTCCCGCCATCGCGGCCGCCAGACTGTTCGACGGACTCGCGATGGCGCGGGAGCATACAGGTGGGCACGCAAATGCGTCACAAAGACGCGATTTTTGCGCCGCCGGTGGCGGCCCGACGGCCACAGCAACGAACGGTTGCACGATTACAGCAGGCACTGGGCCAGCAAGGCAAGATGATGCGCTAGCCGATCACGGGCAGGCCGAGACCACGCCTGCCGCGCGGCGCCATGACGCGGTGCGACGATTGCCTTTCTGCATCACCGAGGTCGTACGGATCAGCCTAGGAAGCCTGTTCATATTGGGCAGCGCCACCCGCCTTTGATGTTTCTCCGCAACAGCTCAACAGTTGAAGAAGAATTCAAAGAGCAAAACTAGTTTACCGATCAAAGCGCTTTGAACTATACTCAAAGCGCTTTGAACCATAACTAAAGCGCTTTGGCTGTGCGAAGTTATGCGCACCGATCCCACACCTATAAAAATACTGGAGACGCAATGAACAAACATTTCTTGAAAACTTTGCCTGCCGCCGTGGCGTTGGCCTTGAGCGCTTCGGCTGCCCAGGCGGCGTTGCCGGTCGACTTCGGCGGCTACATCCGCTCGGGCTTTGGCACCAGCAGCGAAGGCGGCAAGGAAGCCTGTTTCGGCCTGGCCGGCGCCTCGTCCAAGTATCGTCTGGGCAATGAGTGCGAAACCTACGGCGAGCTGAAATTCGGCGGCGAAGCCTTCAAGGCAGCCAACGGCACCACCTTCCGCATCAACACCCTGGTGGCGTTTTCCGTCAACCAGAATCAGGACTGGGAGCAGTCGAACCCGTCATGGCGCGAAATGAACGTGGTGGCCGACAAGATCGGCACGGGCGCCTTCGCCGAAGCGCGCGCCTGGGTCGGCAAACGCTACTACGACCGCCAGGACGTGCACATCACCGATTACTACTTCTGGAATAACAGCGGCCCTGGCGCCGGCCTGGAAAACATCGACCTGGGCGCCGCCAAGCTGGCCTACGCCATCGTGCGCACGGCCGACGACGGCGACAGCAAGCGTATGGGCCTGTCCCACGACTTGCGCTTTTCCGGCATCAAGGTCAACCCGGACGGTGAACTGACGCTGGGCCTGCAATTGAATCAGAAACGCAACGCGCAAGGCGCGGCCCCCATCGCCGGCGGCCACTTGCTGACCATCATGCATACGCAGGGCAATCTGCTGGGCGGCTTCAACAAGGTGGCATTGCAGTATGGCAAAGGCAGCGCCGCCAACACGGGCGGCTTCAGCCTGGGCGCCGGCAAGGATGACAAGGTCGTGCGCCTGACGGAACAGGTCATGATCCAGCCCAAAGGCGCCTGGTCGGGCATGGGCACCTTCGTCTACGAAGACAAGGAAACGGCGGGCGTCAGCAGCAAATGGACCTCGATCGGCGCGCGCCCCGTCTACCACTTTACGGACAACTACAGCCTGGCGGTGGAACTGGGCCACGACATCGTCAAGCCGGAAGGCGGCGAAAGCCGCAACCTGACCAAGCTGACCATTGCCCCTCAACTGTCGGCCGGCAACAGCTTCTGGTCGCGCCCCGTGCTGCGCGCCTTCTACACCTACGCCAAATGGAACAAGGCAGCCCAGTCGGCCGCCGTTGCCGAATCGGCGTTGTCGACGACGGGTGTGTTCGGTGGCAAGACCAACGGCAGCTCGGTCGGTTTCCAGGTGGAATCCTGGTGGTAAGCGCGGGACTCTAGAACTTTGGCAAGCGTCCCTGGACGCCTGCCACAGGCAGCAACACCGCCCGCTCACCGAGGGGCAGGCAATATCCGGACCCACCATTTCGCCGCTGCACGCGATGGCCGGCAGCTACACTGTAGTGTTTTCAGCAGTATCCTCTTTTAGCGCGGGTGCCCCTGGGTTTGCCCGCGTATTTTTTTGGGCGCTGGCGCCGCGGGTCATCCCCCTGATCATTCCGGCATTTATCAGATAAACTACCCTGCATCGCTCCCGACCCATCCCAGACGCAGCATCCATGAACCTCAAAAATCTCGCCAAAACGCTAGGAATATCCGAAACCACCGTCAGCCGCGCCTTGAATGGCTATCCGGAAGTGAGTGAACGCACGCGCGAGCGGGTGCTGGCCGCCGCGCAGGCCGCCGGCTACCGCCCCAACCCCATGGCGCGCAGCCTGGCCGTGGGACGCACGAATATCGTCGGCATCATCTACCCGCTGATGCCGAACGACCTGGCCGACCCCATGTTCATCGACATCGTCGGCGGCATGTCGGAGGCGCTGGAAGCGCAGCAGATGGACATGATGATCGCGCCCGCCTCGGCCACCAATGAATTCCACACCTATCAACGCATGGTCAAGGGCCGTCGCATCGATGGCCTGATCGTCGGACGCACGAAACCGTACGACGAACGCATCGCCTACCTGGCGCAGCAAGGCATGCCGTTTGTCGCGCATGGCCGCACGCAGCTGAACCAGCCGCACGCCTGGTTCGACTACGACAACGAGGCGGGCATGCGCCTGGCCGTCGAGCGCCTGGCGCAGCTGGGCCACCAGCGCATCGGCCTGATCAGCGCCACGCCAGACCTGAACTTCGTGCGCCAGCGCGTCGAGAGTTTCCAGCACGCCATGCAGGCCGGCGGCCTGGCCGTCGATCCGGACAATCTGGTCGACCATGCGCACGACCGCCGCGCCGGCTACCAGGCGATGCAGCGCCTGCTGGCCCGCTCGCCCCGCCCCACCGCCGTCATCGTCGACAATCACATGTCGGGCGTGGGCGCCGTGCGCGCCCTGCTCGACGCGGGCATCGCCATCGGCAGCGAGATGTCGCTGATCGTCTGGGGCGTGATGGAAGATTCCCTGGCCGGCCACAACGTCACCACCGTCGTCCAGCCCGACCCGCGCGGCGCCGGCGCGAAGATGATCCACATGCTGCTGGCCCTGATGGATGGCACGCCCGTCGCCGACTTGCAAGAGCTGTGGCCGTGCGAACTGTTGCCGGGCGAGTCGACCGGGCCGGTAATACACGCCTGATTTACCCCTGGAGCCAACTGCTGGGGCCGGTCACTGCGTGATCGGAATGCGTCCCACTGGGACGCATTCCCCCGGCGGGTCGGACCCATCTTGTTGTCCTGAATCACCCTCATAAAAAAATCGTATGTCTGGCGCGCGTATCGCTTTACTTTTCAAAGCGCTTTGAACTATACTCATTTCATACCCAAAGCGCTTTGAATTTTAAAATAAGACGTTCGCCTACCAACCAGCAGCGCTGTCCTGATAGCCGAGGCTACAGGCAACTTTTAAGAAATCATTCATGCCGACCATCCAGAACAATCTCGCCCACCTGCCCGCCGACTGGTGGCGCAGCGCCGTCATTTACCAGGTTTATCCACGCAGCTTCCTCGACAGCAATGGCGACGGCATTGGCGACTTGCCCGGCATTACCTCCAAGCTCGATTACATCGCCGCCTTGGGCGCCGACATCGTCTGGATCTCGCCCTTCTTTACGTCGCCGATGAAAGACTTCGGCTATGACGTGGCCAACTTCTGCGACGTCGATCCCATGTTCGGCAGCCTGGCCGATTTCGACCGCCTGGTGGCGCGCGCCCATGAACTGGGCTTGAAAGTGATGATCGACCAGGTGCTGTCGCACTCGTCCGATGTCCACCCGTGGTTCGTGGAAAGCCGCTCCAGCCGCGACAATGCCAAGGCCGACTGGTATGTCTGGGCCGACCAGAAACCCGATGGCACGGCGCCCAATAACTGGCTGTCCGTGTTCGGCGGTTCCGCCTGGCAATGGGAGCCGCGCCGCGGCCAGTACTACCTGCACGATTTCCTCGCCAGCCAGCCCGACCTGAATTTCCATAACCCGGCCGTGCAGCAAACGCAGCTGGACAACCTGCGTTTCTGGCTGGAACGCGGTGTCGATGGCTTCCGCTTCGATTCCTGCAACTTCCCGTATCATGACCAATTGCTGCGCGACAATCCGCCGGCCGCGCAGCGCGACGCCAGCAGCGTGTCGGCCATCAACCCGTACGGCATGCAAGCGCACGTGTACGACAAGACGCAGCCAGAAAACATCGCCTACCTGCAGCGCGTGCGCGCCGTGCTTGACGAATATCAGGCCATTTCCATCGGCGAAGTGGGCGACGACAATGCGCTGGCCACCATGGCTGCCTACACGGGCGCCGACAAGCTGCACATGGCTTACAGTTTCAACTTGCTGACGGCGGAGTTTTCCGCCGCGCACATCCGCACGCAGGTGGAAGAATTCGAAGCGCAAGTGGCCGACGGCTGGGCGTCCTGGTCCGTGGGCAACCACGACAGCGTGCGCGTCATGACGCGCTGGGGCGGACAACACCCGTCGCCATCGCTGGCCAAGGTGGTGCTGGCCGTGCAAGCGGCGCTGAAAGGCACGCCGTGCCTGTACCAGGGTGACGAGCTGGCCCTGACCGAAGCGGACATTCCTTTCGAGGCGCTGCAAGACCCGTACGGCATCCCGTTCTGGCCCCAGTTCAAGGGTCGCGACGGCTGCCGCACGCCGATGCCGTGGGTGGCTGACGCGCCGCATGGCGGCTTCAGTTCGGCAAAACCCTGGCTGCCCGTGCCGCCCGAGCATCTGGCGCGCGCCGTTGACGTCGAAGAGCGCGATAGCGCCTCGCCCTTGACCTTTGCGCACAACATCCTCGCCTGGCGCCGCACCGTACCGCAATTGCTGGGCGGCGACATCGTTTTCTTCGATGCGCCCGAACCCGTGCTGGCCCTGCGCCGCGACTTGCCCGGCCAACCGTCCGTGCTGGCCGCCTTCAACCTGGGCACGCAAGCGCTCACGTTCGCCTGGCCCGATGCGGCGCCAGCGGCCGACCTGGCCGGTCACGGCTTGCCAGGCAGCAAAGAAGGCCAGCAAATCAGTCTGCCAGCGCATGGCGGCTGGTTCGGCACCCTGGCGTAAATCGCAGACTTTGGCGGCCGTGCCGCCAATTACAATAACGAGCCCCGCGCATCAGCGGGGACGGCTTGACACAGTGAGGACGACATGGCGGGACTGAAATTAGCAGGGCTGAAGAAGGCGTATGGCGACGTGCAAACCCTGCACGGCATCGACCTGGAGATCGCCGATGGCGAATTCATGGTCTTCGTGGGACCGTCGGGTTGCGGCAAATCGACCTTGCTGCGCAGTATCTGCGGCCTGGAAGAAATCAGCGGCGGCGACTTATATATTGGCAAGACGCGCATGAACGACGTGCCGCCCGCCAAACGCGGCATCGCCATGGTGTTCCAGAGCTACGCCCTGTACCCGCACATGAGCGTGGCGCAAAACATGGCGTTTGGCCTGAAGCTGGCCGGACAGAGCCGCGTGCAAATCGCCGACGCCGTGCAGCGCGCCGCGCAAATCCTGCGCATCGAACCTTTGCTCGAACGCAAACCAAAAGACCTGTCGGGCGGCCAGCGCCAGCGCGTGGCCATCGGCCGCGCCATCGTGCGCAAACCCGACGTTTTCCTGTTCGACGAACCGCTGTCGAACCTAGACGCCTCGCTGCGCGTGCAGATGCGCATCGAACTGGCAAATCTGCACCGCGAATTGCGCTCGACCATGATTTACGTCACGCATGACCAGGTCGAAGCGATGACCCTGGCCGACCGCATCGTCGTGCTCAACGCGGGCCGCATCGAACAGGTGGGCGCGCCGCTCGAGTTGTACCACCACCCCGCCAACCTGTTCGTGGCCGGCTTCCTCGGTTCGCCCCGCATGAACTTTCTCAAAGGCAATATCCACAGTGTCGTCGACGGCGTGGCCAGCATCGCCACGAATGCGGGCGGCATGCTGCAGGCGGCGTTGACACAGCCATTGGCCACCGGCACACAAGTCACCATCGGCGCGCGCCCCGAACACGTGCAGGCGTGCGCGCCCGGTGTGGCGAGCGCCATCACGGCCACCGTGCAGGCGGTGGAAAAATTGGGCGACATCAGCTATTTGTATGTACAGGTAGCGGGCAGCGACGAGCCGCTCGTGGTGCGCGCCGATGCCGATACAAACTGGGCCATAGGCCAATGCGTGGCGCTGCAGGTAGCGCCCGCGCGCGTCCACGTGTTCGACGAACACGGCCAGACCCGTACCTGATTGCGAACTTAAGGGGCCAGGCGCTACAGGCGCCGCCTGGCCTGGTTGCATCGTTTCAGCCTTGATACTCAACATAAACTTAGCATAAAAAAAGATACTGGAGATTGACATGTCCGTCACACACGCGAAACGCAGCTTCATCAAGACCACCCTGATCGCCGCCGCCCTGGCCGGCATCGGCAACCTGGCCGCCGCCAGCATGGCAAACGCGGCCGAAGCAGGTACCCTCTTGATCTGGATCAATGGCGACAAAGGCTACAAGGGCCTGGCCAAGGTCGGCGAGGAATTCACCAAGAAGACGGGCATCAAGGTCGTCGTCGAACACCCGGAAGATGCGCCGAACAAATTTCAGCAGGCAGCGGCCGCCGGCAAGGGCCCGGACATCTGGATCTGGCCGCATGACCGCATCGGCGGCTGGATTGACGCCGGCTTGCTGCAACCAGTGACGCCAAGCAAGGAAGCGCGCGCCGCCATCCTGCCGCTGGCATGGAACGCCTTTACCGTGGGCGGCAAGACCTGGGGCTATCCGATCTCCATCGAAGCCGTGGCCCTCGTCTACAACAAGGATCTGGTGCCGAATCCGCCCAAGACGTTCGAGGAAATCGCCGCGCTGGACAAAAAACTGTCGGCACAAGGCAAGAAAGCCATCCTGTGGGATTACACGAATACCTATTTCACCTGGCCTTTGCTGGGCGCGGGCGGCGGCTTCCCGTTTGAAGTCAAGAGCGACGGCCGCTACGATGCGGCCAAGACGGGTGTCAACAATGCCGGTTCGCAGGCGGGCGTGAACGCGCTGATGACCCTGATCAACAGCGGCGCCATGCCGAAGGGCGCCGGCTATGCCGAGATGGAAGCGGGCTTCAACCAGGGCAAGATCGCCATGATGATCAACGGCCCATGGTCGTGGGACAACGCGCGCAAATCGAAAATTAATTACGGTGTGGCAACGATTCCTACCGTGGCCGGCAAGACGGCCACCCCATTCGTGGGCGTGCTGGGCGCGATGGTGTCGAAAGCCAGCCCGAACAAGGACCTGGCGACAGAATTTTTGGAAAACCAGGTGCTGCAGCTCAATGGTCTGAAAACCATCAACGCCGACGTCCCGCTGGGCACGCCAGCGAACAAGGTGCTGTTCGCCGAATTGAAAACCAATCCGAACATCCAGGCGACGATGGAAAGCGCGCAAGCGGGCCGCCCGATGCCGAACAACCCGGAAATGGGCCGCTTCTGGTCATCGATGCAATCGGCGCTGGAAAACATCACGCAAGGCCGCCAGTCCACCAAGGATGGCCTGGACGCGGCGGCGAAGCGGATTACGACGGCCAATTAAGCCATATTTTGTTTGAGCGTAGGTCGGATTAGCGTGTAGCGCGTAATCCGACATGTGCCGCCAACAATGTTGTCGGATTACGGCCCTTTGGGCCTAATCCGACCTACGTATCATTACAGGTATCCATCGTGCGCAAGTTTATCGGCCCTACGGTATTGACCATCAGCATGGCGCTGGGTCTGTATCTGCTCTTCATGTTGTACATTTCCGGCCAGACCATGCTGGCCGCCGTTTTCCTCGGCTTGCTGACCCTGACGACGTTTGTCTTCACGTCGCCGCGCGCCTATGCCTACCGTTATCTGTTTCCCGGCATCACGGCGGTCATCGTCTTCGTGCTGCTGCCGATGGTGTACACGGTGTCGATCGGCTTTACCAATTTCAGTTCGCGCAACCTGCTCACCTATGAGCGGGCCACGCAATATTTGCTCGACGAGACGCAGCGCGTGGAAAGCACGGGCTACGCGCTGACCGTGCACCAGGACAACAAGCAATATCGCTTGCGCCTGGAAAGCCCGGACACGGGCGACGTGCTGCTGTCCGAGCCGCTGGCCCTGAAGCGCGCCGTACCTTTGACCGTGGAGGTGGCGCCGGCCGACCCCGTGCAGGCGCCCGTGCTGGCCCCGCCGCTGCCCATCAAGGACATCATCGCGCTGCAAAAGGATTTGAAACAGCTCACCCTCGTCATGCCGAACAAAATCGAGCTGCGCATGGTCGGTTTGCGCGAATTCGGCCCCGTCGCGCATGTCTACAAGCAACTGCCCGACAAAACCCTGAAAAAAATCGCCACGGGCGAACTGGTCAAACCGAACTTCAAAACAGGCTTTTATGAAATGCCCGATGGCACGAAACTGGAACCGGGCTTCAAGGTCAACGTGGGCTTCGCCAACTTCGTGAAGATCTTTTCCGACGAAGCGTTCCGCGGCCCCTTCCTGCGCATTTTCGTCTGGACCATCGTTTTCGCCTTGATCAGCGTGGCCACCACGACGGGCCTGGGCATGGTGCTGGCCGTGCTCTTGAACTGGGATGCGCTGCGCTTCCGCGGCCTGTACCGCACCCTGCTGTTCCTGCCGTACGCCGTGCCCGGTTTCATTTCCATCCTGGTCTTCAAGGGGCTGTTCAACAATAACTTTGGTGAAATCAACCTCGTGCTCGACGCCCTGTTCGGCATCAAGCCCGCCTGGTTCTCGGACACCACGCTGGCTAAGGCCATGATTTTGATCGTCAACACCTGGCTCGGCTACCCCTACATGATGGTCGTGTGCATGGGCTTGATCAAGGCGATCCCGTCGGACCTGTATGAAGCGTCGGCCCTGGCCGGCGCGGGACCGCTGACGAATTTCTTCAAGATCACCCTGCCGTTGATCATCAAGCCGCTGACGCCCTTGATGGTGGCCAGCCTGGGTTTCAACTTTAACAATTTCGTGCTGATCAGCTTGCTGACGGGCGGGCGTCCCGATTTCCTCGACACCACCTTACCGGCCGGCACGACGGACTTGCTCGTGTCCTATACCTACCGCATCGCGTTCGAGGATTCCGGACAGAACTTTGGCCTGGCCGCCGCCATCTCGACCCTGATTTTCTTCCTCGTGGCCGCGATTTCGCTGGTCAACATGCGCCTGACGCGCATGAACAAAGCATAAAGGACAGTAATGGCTATCGTTGTCGACCGTTCCAACCGCTGGCGCATCCTGGCGGCCCACGTCGCCGTGATCGCGCTGATCGCGCTGGTGATGTTTCCCTTCCTGATGATCTTGTCAATCTCATTGCGGCCCGGTAACTTCGCCTCGGGCAGTTTGATCCCGCCCGAGATCAGCTTAGAGCACTGGCGATTGGCGCTGGGCATGTCTTACCAGGCGCCCAACGGCACCCTGGTCGAGCCGGACTTCCCCGTGCTGCTGTGGCTGTGGAATTCCATCAAGGTGGCCAGCATGAGCGCCACCGTCACCGTGCTGCTGTCGACCACCTGCGCATATGCGTTCGCGCGCATGCAGTTCCGCTTCAAGTCGCAAACCCTGTCGGCGCTGATGCTGCTGCAGATGTTCCCCGCCGTGCTGGCACTGGTGGCCATCTACGCCATCTTCGATGTGCTGGGTAATTACGTGCCATGGCTGGGCATCGACCACCACGGCAGCCTGGTGCTCGCTTACACGGGCGGCATCGCCCTGCATATCTGGACCATCAAGGGCTACTATCAAACCATCCCCATCGAAATCGAGGAAGCGGCCAAGGTCGATGGCGCCACGCAATGGCAGGCGTTCATCTACGTGCTGCTGCCGATGACGGTACCGATCCTGATGGTGGTCTTCCTGCTGTCCTTCATCGGCGCCATCATCGAATATCCGATCGCCTCCGTACTGCTGCATGAACAGAACAACCTGACCCTGGCCGTCGGTTCGAAGCTGTTCCTGTACGAGCAAAAATACCTATGGGGCGACTTCGCCGCGGCAGCCATTTTGTCCGGCCTGCCCATCACGGCCGTGTTCCTGCTGGCGCAAAAATGGATGATCTCGGGCCTGACGGCTGGCGGCGTAAAGGGCTGACCATGCGACGCTCCCTGACGACGCTGACCGCCCTGCTCCTGTGCGCTTCGGCGCACGCAGGGAGCGAGGGTTCGGAAAAATTCTCCGACAACCCCATCGTCTACTTCGTCGTAACGGACCGTTACGCCAACGGCGATCCCGGCAACGACCATAGTTATGGCCGCGCGGCCGACCCGCAAGGCGGCGATGTGGGCAGCTTTCACGGCGGCGACATCGCCGGCATCACGCAACAGCTGAAAGCCGGCTATTTTCAAGACCTGGGCGTCAACGCCCTGTGGATCACGGCGCCGTACGAGCAGATACACGGCTGGGTGGTGGGCGGCAAGCAGCAATTCCAGCACTACGCCTACCACGGCTACTGGGCGCTCGATTACACCACCATGGACGCCAACATGGGCACGCGCGAACAATTGCGCGAGATGATCAACACGGCGCACGCACAAGGCATCCGCGTGCTGTTCGACGTGGTGCTGAACCACCCCGGCTACGCGGACTTGCGCACCCTGGCGCAATACAAGGTGCCCGTGCTGTGGCCCGGCCACGAGAAGGCCGGCTTGCGTGATTATCACAGCTTCATCGACTACAACAACTTCGCATTCGCGCAGTGGTGGGGGCCGGACTGGGTGCGCGCGGGCTTGCCCGGCTATCGCGAGGGCGGCCAGGATGATGTCACCATGCAACTGGCCTATCTGCCCGACTTCCGCACGGAGAGCGGCAAAGCCGTGGGCTTGCCACCGATACTGCAGCGTAAAAGCGACACGCGCGCCGTGGCCCTGCCCGATGCGACAGTACGTTCTTACCTTGTTCATTGGCTGGCCGACTGGGTGCGCGAATTCGGCGTCGACGGTTTCAGGGCCGACACCGTCAAGCACGTGGAGCCGGCCAGCTGGCTGGCCCTGCGCGCGGCGGCCACCGATGCCCTCAGGGATTGGAAGGCGCGCCATCCGCAGCAAAAGATTGATGACGCGCCGTTCTGGATGACGGGCGAAGCGTGGGGCCATGGCCCCGAACGCAGCAGCTGGTTCGATGCCGGCTTCGACTCGATGATCAATTTCGACTTTCAACACCGCGCCGGCGGCGACTGGGCAAGCATCGATGGCGTCTACCGCCGGTACGCGGGCTTGCTGAATAAGAGTCCCCGCTACGACATCCTGTCGTATATCTCTTCGCACGATACCAGCCTGTTCCCGCGCAAGGAACTGAAACATGGCTTGTCCGCCCTGTTGCTGGCACCCGGTGGCGTGCAGCTGTTCTACGGCGATGAAAGCGGTCGCCAGCCTGGCGCGGCACCCATCGGCGACGAACAGCAGGCCACGCGCTCCGACATGAACTGGACAACCATGGATGCGGCCATACTGGCGCATGCGCGCAAGCTGGGCCAGTTCCGTCTGCGCCACCCTGCCCTGGCGCGCGGCGAGCATCGCCTGATCGACGAGAAACCGTATGCGTTTGCCCGCGTGATGAAGGACGACGCCGTCATCGCCGTGCCCGAAGCGCAAGGCGCGCTCGACCTGAAGGTGCACGGCGTGTTCGCCGATGGCGCCCTGCTGCGCGACGCCTACGCCAATCAAACCTATATCGTCAAAGATGGCGCCGTCGCCGTGAACGCGGCCGGCACCGTCCTGCTGGAGAAAGCTGCACCATGAGTACCTATGACATAGTAGTGGTCGGCGGCGCCGGCATCGACACCATCGTGCGCGTCCCCGACCTGCAATTGCCCGTCGCCGATTCCGTGCACGTGCCCCCCATCCACGACTACGTGGCGCACACGGGCAATGGCGTGGCGCTCGGCTGCCATGCGCTGGGCTTGCGCTGCAAGTTCATCGACTTCATCGGCGACGACGCGCAAGGCGCGGCCATCCTGCAACGCTATAAAGAGGCAAAGCTCGATTTTTCACACATCGTCGAACCGTCTGGCACGCGGCGCAGCGTCAACCTGGTCGACCCGCAAGGGCGCCGGCTGTCGCTGTACGACGGCCGCCATCGGCAAGACGTACGCATGCCGGCCGCCTTTTATCTTCCCTACCTGGGACCGGCGCGCCACGCGCACTTTTCCATCATGGGCTGGGTGGCCGAACTGTTTGACGACGCGCAAGCGTGCGGCACGACGGTATCGACCGATTTGCACGACTGGGATGGAATCAACGCGCACCACAAGGTCTTTGCGCTGCGCGCCGACCTGGTCTTTCTCAGTACGGCCGCGCTGGGCGAGCGCACGGAATCGGTCATGCGCACGATAGTCGCGCAGGGACGCGCACAGGCTGTCATCGCCATGGCCGGCGCGCAGGGTGCGTATGTGCTGGAACGGGGCGGCGCGTCCGTGCGCCACACTCCGGCGGCGCGATTGAAGCCGCCCGTGGTGGACACGAATGGCGCGGGCGACTCGTTTGTGGCCGCCTTTTTGCATGCCTGGCTCGATGGACGACCGCTGGACGAGGCCATGCGCCGCGGCGCCATCGGCGGCGCGTTTGCCTGCGCGCAGCATGGCACGCATGAACGTTTCATCGCGCTGGCAGAACTGCATGACTTATATCAAGACAGCACTAGCTTATGACTTAATATTCTATCAAGCGTTGCAATGAGTTAAGGTGCGCATGGCACAATGGCTGCGGATTTCACCACCGCACACCATCGACACCGGAGACCACATGAGAATCGAAACCCTGGCCGTGCACGCCGGCTACACCCCCGACCCGACCACCAAGGCCGCCGCCGTCCCCATCTACCAGACAGTGGCCTATGCCTTCGACAATGCCCAGCATGGCGCCGACCTGTTCGACTTGAAAGTGGCTGGCAATATCTACACGCGCATCATGAATCCCACGCAGGACGTGCTGGAAAAGAGGGTTGCTGCGCTGGAAGGCGGCGTCGCCGCGCTGGCCGTCGCTTCGGGCATGGCAGCCATCACTTATGCGATCCAGACCATCACGGAAGCGGGCGACAATTTCATCTCCGCCAGCCAACTATATGGCGGCACCTACAATCTGTTTGCCCACACCCTGCCGCAGATCGGCATCGAAGTGCGCTTCGCCGACGCGCGCCAGCCCGAGACCTTCGCCGCCCTGATCGACAGCCGCACCAAGGCCATCTTCTGCGAATCGATCGGCAACCCGCTGGGCAATGTCACGGACGTGGCGAAACTGGCCGAAATCGCGCATGCACACGGTATCCCGCTGATCGTCGACAACACCGTGCCCAGCCCGTATCTGTTCCGCCCCATCGAACATGGCGCCGATATCGTCGTCCATTCACTGACCAAATACTTGGGTGGCCACGGCACCACCGTGGGCGGCGCCATCGTCGACAGCGGCAAATTTCCGTGGGCCGAGCACAAGGAGCGCTTCAAGCGCCTGAACGAACCCGATGTGTCGTATCACGGCGTCGTCTACACGCAAGCATTCGGCCCGGCAGCCTTCATCGGCCGCGCGCGCGTGGTCCCGCTGCGTAACATGGGCGCGGCGATTTCGCCCTTGAGCGCCTTCCAGCTGATCCAGGGCATCGAAACGCTGGCCCTGCGCATGGACCGCATCTGCGATAACACGCTGGCCCTGGCCAAGCACCTGAAGCAGCATCCGAAAGTCGCCTGGGTCAACTACGCGGGCCTGGAAGACCACCCGGACCACGCGCTGGTGAAAAAATACATGCAAGGCCGCGCCTCGGGCATTTTGTCCTTCGGCCTGAAACTGGCCGCTGGCGAAGATCCGCGCGCGGCCGGCGCCCGCGTGCTCGACGCCCTGCAGTTGTTCACGCGCCTGGTCAACATCGGCGACGCCAAGTCGCTGGCCACCCACCCGGCGTCGACCACGCACCGCCAGCTCAATGCCGAAGAACTGGCCAAGGCGGGCGTGTCCGAAGACATGCTGCGCCTGTCGGTCGGCATCGAGCATATCGACGACTTGCGCGAAGACCTGGAACAGGCCTTGAGCGCGGCCTAAGAAACATGTAGTCCGGAGGGCTGTGCATGCCATCACCGGCGGCATGTCGCTCCCTTCCGCTGCCTGGGCTGCCCGCGCACCGCAGTTCAGTGGGCAGCGTCGCATCAAGCTTGTTCAGGGTGGCGACCGACGCCCTCGATGATGCCGCCTTTCGTCTCCCGCACTGACGCTGGCAAGCGCCATATTTCCGGCTATCGCGGCGCCAGCAACTGCGCCACCTGCCTGATCCTCTCATCCACCGAACCTGACACATTGACAAAGGCGATCCCCCGCCGCGCCAACTCGGCCTGATACCACGCATGCTGGCGCGCGCGGAAATTCCCGTCGCGGCGGGTGCCGTCCTGAATGAAGGGGAAATCGGGCGCGCACAGCAGCACCAAGTCGTAGCCATGCTCGGCCAGTTGCGCCAGCTCCAGCTCGGCCTTGCCGAACATCTCGATGCAGTAAAAATAGGTGGTCAGGGGCGAGGTATCGCAAAACAGCCAGCGCCGCGCAGCCAATAGCGTCTGCGCTTCGCGGCGCAGCTGTTCCCGGCCGATCTTCAGCAGATCATCATAGCCCAGCACGCCATCCTGGCTTTCCCACAGTTCGCGGCCATATTCGGCCACCCATTCCGTCTCGAAATGCCACGCCAGCGCCTGCGTCAGGGTCGTCTTGCCACTCGATTCGCCACCGAGCACGCACACGCGCGTAACCAAATCGGCGCGCACAATGGGTGACAGGAAGGCGCTGCGCGCCTGCGGGTCTTGTCGCACCAGGGTGCCTGACACGGGCACCAGCGTTCTCGCCGGGTCCACGCTGACATGCGCTACCGCTCCCATCGCGTAATGCCGTTCCAGCACGCCCGCAAAGCCGGGACCATAGTCTTCGCTGCTGAACACGGCATCGACGGGTAGCGCCAGCACCGTCCAGCACAGCCAGCCCATGAAGTGGCGATGCTCGTCGCCCTCGTCGTCATTGTGCGGCAGCGAACGCGCAGGCACGCAGCGCACCGCGCACAGGGCGGCCAGGCGCGCATCGTCCAGCACGACGATATGCGCCTGCGGGAACTGCGCGCGCAGCCACCGTTCCCGGCGCGCCGGGTCCAGGCCGGGAAATTCGGGTTTGGTGTAGCTAAGCACCAGCAGCTCTTCGCAGGCCTCCTGCGCACGATTGATCAACAGTTCGTGGCCCTTGTGCAGCGGGCAGAATTTGCCTACCACGAGGCCGCGTTTATAAAGGTTCATGCCATTGCGTCCTGCAAATCCGAGGTGTATTGAATGATCTTGTCTTGCGCCTGCAAAGTCTCGACCGTAATGGCGCCGAAAAAGGGCGCGAGCAAGGTGCGCGCCCGATCGGCTTGCGGCATGGCGCCCGGCGCCAGGCGCAGTACGACACTGCCGTCGCCCTGCTGGTGCACGCCGAACAGGGCGATGGCCAGCGGCTTCAGGGCGTGCGTGATGTCGATATTGTTGATCCATTCGCCGTTGATCATCCTGTAGCGCAAAGGGCTGCGCCCCGCCAGGCCCACCAGCACGGGACCGTGTGGTCCATGCGTCAGCGACGCGTAATCGCCCGTGCGGTAGCGTACCAGGGGCAGGCAAAAGTTAAAACCGCCCGTCACGGTGATTTCGCCGCGCTCCCCGTCGGCCACGGGCCGCCCTTCCCTGTCGAGGATTTCCACGTACAGCCGGTGCTGCAGCAGCACGTGGCCGCCCGCCTGTTCGTCGTAGACGGCCACGGGACCCACTTCATTGAGCGAATAGATGTCGAGCACGGGGCAGCCGAAACGTTCTTCCAGGCGCGCCCGCATGCCGGGCAACAGCATCATCGACACGGACAGCAGCGCGGCCGGCTTGTGCGTCATGGACAAGGTCAGCAGCTCGGCAAACGAAATAGGGTCGCCCGCGATCAATTCGGGCGCCATGGCGTCCAGGTAGCGCGCGCGGTTATCCGGCTCGCGCCAGTCGTCCACGTGCAGGTTGATCTTCGCCAGGCCCGATTCGTCCATCGTGGGCGTGACGGAGACATAGGTGAAGCAGCGGCGCTGATGCCCCAGCAGCATGACGCCCACCTGTCCCGCACCATGGCGCAAGGTCACGCCAAAACGCCGCAGCGCGCGCTTGTGGAAGGCCAGGTAGCGCCCCGCCACCAGTGGGTGCGAAGCGATCAGCAACGGGTGGCCCGTGGTGCCCGTGGTCTGGAAATTGATCATGCGCGCCAAGTCCGCATTGTCGGGCACGAAGGCGGCGATATCGCGCGCCAATTCGGCGCGGCTGATGAGCGTTGCATCGATGAGACGCGCCGGTGGCGAACCGCAGGCACGATAGTAGGGCACCGTGGCATAAGTCGCCCTGAGAAAATCCGGCAGCCAGGATGGCGGCGCGGCCGCGCTCCAAGCGACTACCGCCTGCATGACTTCCTGCTCATAGGCGCGCAGCGCTTCAACCTCCCCGGCCAGCAGCTTGTTGCCGCTGCGGTTGCGGTACTGGGGCGCGCAAGGATGGCTGCGCAGTTTTTCCAGCATGCGCGCACCCGCTTGCGTCAGCGTGGGACAGTAGTCGCGGTCCGATTCCCAGGCGCCGCCCGGCAGATTGACATCAGGTTTGCCAGCGAGCGTCATTCGCGCGACCACTTGTCGGCCGATTCCTCGGCCGCCTTCTTCGCCAGCACCTCGCGGATCTCCCGCGCGCGCTGTTCGGCTAGCCGGCTCGCTTCGAGCAGGCGGCGGCGCTGCGTGCCGCTGATGGCGGACAATCTGTCCGTCGCCTGCGCCACGCTTTCGTCACGGGGCCGAAAGGCCAGGCGCGCCAGCTCCTCGCGCCGCTCCGGGTCGTGCGTGAACTGGTGGGCTGGCGTGGCGGCGGCCAGTTCGCGTGCCGTCTCGCCCAGTACCTGCAGCAAATCCTGCTGCCGCAATTGCTGGCCGATGAACCACTCGTCGGCCAGCAGCCAGCACAAGATCATGGCCAGCGCCAGGCGATTGCGGTCCGCCTTCACTTGCGCGCCGATAAAACCCTGCAGTGACGCGGCCGGCGCGCGGGTGCCATGCAGCAGCAAAATGTCGTTGACCAGTGCAGCAACCGCCACCGCCTGCGCGTTGGCGACGCCGGCGATGCGGGGCTCGGCGAGGAACTCGACGGGGGTGTCGGCCAGGCGGTGGGTCAGGGTTTCGAGCAATGGGCCAGGAGTATTCATCTTTTTGCTTTGAAATTCCAACCCCACAATGCAAGTGCCGGGGTCGGACCCTGAGGGTCCGACCCCAGGTTTAGACGTTGGGGTAATTTATACATAACGCCTGCGGCTGAACGCACGCGCAAAGTCCAGCAAGTCTTCGTAGCGCTCGACGGCGTGGATATCCCAGCCCTGTTCGCGGCGCGCGCGTTTCAGGGTTTCATAGGTCTGCTGCAGCCACGTGTGGCTGGCCGCGCCATCCCAGCCGCGCTCCAGGTTCAGGGCCATGGTGCCACCCGCGCCGCCCTGCGCCAGCGCCTTGGCGGAAATATCCCAGCCGCTGTTGCCCAGTTCATCGTCGTCGAACATGGTGGTGATGCCGTCGTCGGAAATCATCAGAATATGCGCTTGCCGTTCGCGCTTGCCCGCAAAGGTCTTGCGCAGACAGTGGATGGGGAAACAGGTGGCGCCGCCAAAAAATTCCGTCAGCACGCCCAGGATCATGTCTTCGTCGCGCACGAAACCTGGCGTCTGCATCACCTCATTCTTGCCGCTCCACAAGGTCACCTGCACCTTCGCGCCAGCGCGCAGGGCGGACAAGGCGATGACGGCGCCAGCCAGGGTCAGGAACGAGGTGTGCGCCTGCGGGTTGGGCATGGAGCCGGAACTGTCCACGTACATGTCCAGGTCGACGGGCACGGCGTCGATGGCGCGCGCCGGTTCGCGGCCAACCACGCGGCGCATGGTGGTCACGCCGGGCACGGGGCGCGGCGACTGCATCACCGATTGCAGCCAGTCGATGTCTTCCAAAGGGTCGCCGATTTCCCACGCTTCCAGCCCTTCCATCTGCGGCTCCTGCGACTCGGGCGCGGGGCGGCTGGGAAACGCCACCAGGTGCGGCAAGGCGCGCTCGCGGTAGTAGCGGATAGCGATCTCATGGTCGCTCAGGTTGATGCCCGAGGCCTTCAAAATGTCGCCCAGCTCGAACGGCTCGCGCAACTGGCCGCTACCCGGCCTGGCCGGCGCCTCGGCTTGCGGCTCCTCGCCATCGAGGCCGGAGATGCGCTTGTCGTGCACGGGATGGATGGCGCCGCCCTCTTCGTCATCCTCGATCTGCTGCGCGCCATACGTCTGGCAGCCACGGGCCGCGTCGCGTGTGTCCTGCAGGTAGCGGCTGGGGTCAAGACTGCCACCCAAGGCATCCGTGCCGTCCACCAGGTACGGCAACAGCAAGGTGGCAAAGCGCCCCGCCGCCAGCATCCAGTCATTCACATACACGCGTATCAGGCGCGCGCCCAGCCAGGCGTCCGTATCGAGGCGCTCATCCACATTCGCGCCACCCAGCTCGCCCTTTTCCAGCTGCCACAGGTTTTCATAGATGCGCATGTACAGGGTCCACACGCCGCCGCTGGCCCTGGCCTTGCCGTCCGGCGAAGGCTCGCGGCCCTGTTGCAGCTTGCGATAAATGTCGGCCATGCGCAAATTTGCCTGGCGCTGCAGCCGGTCGTTGATGAACAGGTCCGTGTACAGGTTGGCCACCATGGGCGCGTGCTGTTCCAAAGTGGGCAAGGCGCGGCGCATGCGCGCCAGCAGGCGGAACTGGTCACTGGCGCTGCCCGGCGCGAGGATATGGTGGCCGATTTCATGCGCAAGCACTTCCAGCGCATAGTCGTCCAGCCCCAGCTCCGTCACCAGCGGCAAGTCCACCACGATGCTCTGGTCCAGCAAACGGATCATGGCGAAGCTGCCGGACAGCCCCTTCTTGCTGGCCTCGACGCGGCTGGCGCACAGGCTCGGGTCGCGCAAGCGCGTAAATTTGCTCCACACGGCAAGGGCCTCGGGCCAGGCAGCCTGCCAGGCGTCGATCAGGGCGGGTTCAGCGTCCTTCTTCATGCGAGCGGCAGCAAGCGGATCGCGTGCGTCCACGGCGACGTGATGGCAACTGTATGCGCATTGGCGGCAAGCGCGATGTCGCCGGCGGGTAGGTCGAGCGCGATGCTGCGCGCGCCGATATGCAGGCTCGCACCATCGACGCGCACGGACGATGGCAGCTCGTTTGGCGCCTGCTCGAACTCCTGCGCCGTGGCACTGTGCAGCACGGCGCCGCAGGCATCGGCCACCAGCAGGTAGTGGCGCTCGGCGCTGCGCACGACAAAACCGTCCTTTGTCGCGCGCACTTGCGGCGGCGTGCCGAAAGCACCACCGAGGCCGCTGAAGCTGCCAAAATCCCTGCCCTCGGCATTGCCGCGCCAGGGATTCGCCAGCAACTGCGCATGCACCTGCGGCCACTGCGCACCGGGCTCGCCAAAGGCGGCCAGCGCCAAGGCTGGCGGCAAGGTATCGGCGGCGGCCAGCGCGCCCAGGCGGAAATGCGCGACACCGGCGCGCCAGGCCAGCACCTGGCCAACGGCGCGCAGCTGCGCCAGCGTGGCGATCTGCGCTGCCAGGGCGGCCAGCTCGCGCTGCCACTGCGCGGGACGCGCGCCCGCCACGGAGGCTATGTGGATGGCGGCGTTGCTGAGCATGCCCAGCACCTCGACGGGCGCCGTCGCCAGCAGAGGGGAAAATTGCGGTGCCAGTTCGCGCCAGACGGTGTTGAGGAAGAAATTTTTCGCCGTCGGCCCCGCCAAGCCGTGGCCCACCAGCTCCAGAGCCATGTCGTAGGCGGCCAGGGTGACGCCGCCTGCGCGCTCAGGCGCAGCGTCGGCTACGGCCACTACCAGCGGATCGACGCCATCGTGCAGGAAAGCGCCGAAGGCGGCCATGTCGAGCGATGGAAAACGCCGGCGCGCTTCCACAGCGCGGCCGTTGAACTGGGCGCGGCCGCCGGCGAGTATCGAGGCAAAGGCAGGAGAGATCATCGCCGCTCCTCAATCGCTGTGCGAGAAGTGCAGCAGATAGCGTTCATCCCCCAGTTCGAACGCGATCTCATCCCAGTGGATCGCGTACCAGAAACCAGGTGGCGGCACCATCTTCACGACATGCACTGTGAATCCGGCCAGCGACATGTCCAGCGCTTCGAGGAATGCGTCGACGAGGCAGGCGCGAAAACGGCCCGGCGGCGCCGTCTGCATGTGGGCCGACGAGAAGAACCAGCGCTGGCATACCTGCTCCAGTTGTGCGCGCCCGCACGGCGCCACCTTGAGGTGCCACAGGGGCGCCGGCAAGTCGCGCGCGGGCTCGATGACGTGCAAGGCATGCTCTTCCACGCGCATGCCCAGCGCCGTGAGCAGGTCGGGCGCGTCCGGCAGGCGCTGCAGCTCGTAGCTTGCGCACAGGTCGCTGGCCTCGCTGTTCAGCCTCTCAAGCGCGCAGAGATATCCTCGGCAGTGATCCATATTCAGAGCGTAAATCATTGCGAACGCAGCCAGCTACGGTAATTCGTATAGCGCTGGTGCAGGTATTTGAGCTTGAGCAGATCGTCATACAGGGGACCATACAGTTTGCGCCCCTTGGTGCGTTCGCCGATCAGCTTTTCGATGCGGTTCAGGCGCGCCAGGGTCTCGCGCTCGCTGACGCCATCGAGGCCCAGGTCGAATTCGGCCGACAGCACGCCCACCGGATCATCGCGGTCCAGGTCCAGGCGGTTGAATTCATCGTTCGACAAGTCGAACAGGCGACGCAACCAGCCCAGCCTGTCGCTGCGGTAGGCGGCGTTTTCCGGCAGCGCGAAAAAGGGCGCGTCCGGGTCCGGCTGCAGCTTGTTGTGCAGGACGAAGGGCAGCACCTGGCGCAAGTCTTCCAGCTCCACCTCACCGTTACCGCGAAAATACGCCATGGCCTTGGCGTAGATCATCAGCGCCATCAGGGTGCGCACGGAGATGCCGTTCAGGGTCTGGCAGCCGAGGTCTTTCAGGCGGTCGCGCCCATTGTCGGCCGCCTGCGCGGCCCCCCGGTCGGCGCCGGCCAGGCGGGCCGTATCCTTGGTCATGTATTCGAACTGGCCGCCGGCCGTCTCGAACAGCTCGAACTGGCTGGCGAAAAATTCCAGGCGCCGGCGCACGGCGTCGGGTATGCCCACCTGGCGGATAGATTCGCCAATTTGATCCACCTCGCCTTCCGTGAAGATGATATCGGGCGGTACCAGTTCTTCGGGCCGCACGTTTTCTTCCACGCGCAGCAGCAGTTCATTCAGGAAGCGCGGATTGAAAGCCAGCGCCTGCACCGTCACGTCGACCCGGTCGCGCAGCGCTTCGATCACCTGGTACGTACCGCCGCCCTGGTCGTCGTTGGCCGTCAAATACCAGGCCGCTTCCGGGCATTCGTAAATATGGTTCAGCACTTCCGCGTAATTGTCGCCCATGACGGTGAGCAGCGCGCTTTGCGTGCGCGTGGGGATGCGGTTGTATTCATCGACAATCTTCACGCGCATGCCCAGCCAGGCGCGCCAGGCGATGCGGATATCGTCCATGCTTTGCGCGTTGACCAGGTCCGCCGGCAGCGGATTGCCCAGCAAATCGGCCACCGTCATCTGCGGGTGGCCGTGCTGCATGGCGCGTTTCACCTCCTTGACGGTGGAACCGGCCAGCACGCCCATCAGCAGCGCGCTGGCCGTCTTGCCCCGCCCCGGCCCGCCGACGAACAGGCATTTGCGGCGCGTGGCGAACGTCAGCAGCGGCAGCAAGATGAAACTGGAATAGCTTTGCGCCGACGGCAAGTTCAGGGTGCGGCGGCTGTCGCCCACGGAGTACGTCTGCGACGGGCCATCGTTGTACTCGATATCGTAATGGGGGCTGATGATGGCGTGGTTGACGATCCAGAAATAGGCCTGGCGCAGCTTTTCATCGAAAGGCCGCGCTTGCGCCTCGCCTTCCGCTCCCAGCGCGATGGGGCCCTGGTACAGGTCCGCCACGTCGAACTGCCGCGCGGCGGGCGCGGCCTTGGGCTTGGTGGGGGCTTGGGACAGGCGCTGGAACAAGTTAAAGGCGGACATGATTGGCTAACGCCTGTCAAAACCTACTGCGCGTCGGTATTTACGGCCTGCGATGCTCACTGTACATTCGTACAGTTGCGCTTCTCGGCCGCAACTCCCTTCCGCTCGCTACGGTTTTGTCAGGCGTTGTTATTTAATGTGGAAACGAAATTATTGCATATCGTTCCCACTACGCCTTGTTCAAATCAACAACGGCTTGCTCCTGCTTGCTCCAGCGCCACCAGCCCAGCGCCACGCAAGCCGCCAGCAAGCACAGCAAGCCGGCCACTTCATGGCCGATGTCATACAGCGAGGCGCCCATTTGATTGAGCGCGACAAAGCCCTGGATGCCGGCCGTCGATGGCAGCAGCCAGCGCAGCCATTGCAGCACCATGGGCATGGACGAGACGGGCCAGGTCAGGCCGGCCAGGAATAGCACGGGCATCGAGGTGGCGATCATCAACTGCGTACCCCGTTCGCGCGTGCGAAACAGCATGCCCAGCAGCATGCCGAAAGCCGCTTGCGCCAGCGAGAACAGCACCAGCAGCAAGAGCATGCCGCCGAAGTTGCCGCCGCGCGGGTAATCCTGGAACCAGAAAACGAAACCGAAGAAATAGCAGCAGTTGATGAATGCCACGCAGGCAAACGCCAGCAGCATGCCTGCGTAGCCGCCTGCCGTGCGTCGGCCCGCGAGGGGAAAACGCTGGTGCTGAAACCAGGTGCCGAACAGCATGGTCATGCCGATCAGCAAGGTTTGCTGCACGATCAATGTCGCTACACCGGGCACGACATAGGCACCATAACCTTCCTTGACGTTAAACAGGGGCACGGCGGCAAAGACGATGGGCGAGCGCTGCTGCTTGGCCTCGATGGCGGACGGTGTGCCCGCGCCCAAACGCTTGAGCTCTATACCGGCCGACACGGTCCCCACCACTTCGGCCAGGCCGTTCAAGGCGACCTTGTTGAGCATCAAATACAAGCCATTGCCGGCCACCTGCGCGTGGGCGGTGCGGCCGGCCAGCACGTCTGCCTGCAAGCCATCGGGCAGGATCAACACGCCCATGACCTTGTCGCTCCACAATAAATCTTGCGCGATGGGCAATTCCGGCGTGACGGCCAGCACCTGCAGCGACGGATGGGCCATGGCAAAACGCGTCAACTGGCGCGACATGGCGCTGCGGTCCTGGTCGACGATCACCACGGGCACGCGCTGGACGATTTCCGTCGCGTATGGCAGCGGATAGAAGAAAGAGTAAATAATGCCGCCGACAAACAGCAACGTCAGCGCGCCCTTGTCCGTCAGCATGGCGCGCCAGGTGGCAAGAAAGGCTGACCAGCAGCTACTCATGTGCGCCCCCATGCTTGCGGGCTATTGGCGCGACGCGCCAGCAGAAATACACCCAGCACGCCGCAGCCGATGGTGATAGCGGCCAGTATCAGCATTTCCTGCACCCCATAGCGCCACGGCGCGCCGGCCAGCCAGTACTTCGTTTGCAGCTGCAGATAATGCGTGAGCGGCAACGCTTGCGCCCAGGCACGAGCCGGCGCCGGCATGGCCATCAAGGGAAAGGCCTGGCCCGCAAACGCGAAAGCCGGTGCCGTGATGAAGGCCGCGCCCGACAGGGCCAGACGCAGGGACAAGGTGGCCGCTATCAGCAGGGTCGCCAGGGCGCAATAGGCGAGCACCAGCAACAACATGCTCAGCAGCAAGGCCGGCAAGCTGCCCGCTACGGCCCAGTCCCGCGCCAGGCTGAAAAATAGCAAGTACAGCAGCGCCAGCGCGCTGTAGGCGATGAGGGGAAACAGCAGCTTGGCGCCGACGGCGCGCAGCCAGCTACCGTTGGCCGAGGCCAGCCATTGCGGCACCGTGGCGTCGCGCAACTCGCGTCCGATGGAGGTGACGACGGCGACGACGATGAAAATCTGCAGCATCGCTGGCATCAGGGCCAGGGTCAAAAACGCTTCATAGCTGACATTTTCATTGTACAAACTATTCAGCGTGGTGCGTATCGGTTCGAACTGGGCCGCCGCCTGTACGGGCGACATGCCTTTTTTCATCCTCGCCGTCATCTCGATGCCGGCTGACAAGGTCGTGCTGACCGTGCGCACATCACGCAGCAAGGCGCCCGCGTGCGAGGAAAACTGCGCGTTGTACAACCACTGTACGGTGGCTTGGCGGCCACCCAGCAATTTCTGTTCAAAATCATTCGGGATCAGCAGATAGCCGAACGCCGTGCGTTCGCGCAGGCGGTGCAGGGCTTCATCGCTGGACGCCACTTTCGCCGTGACTTCAATGCCGGGCGAAGCGTCGAGCCAGCGCGTGAGCTGGCGCGACAAGGCAGAGTTATCGTTATCGATGACGACGATGGGCAAGTCGCGCGCGATGCCGGCAGAAAACACCAACCACAAGATGGCGCATAGCAACACGGGAATCCAGCTGAGCATGCCGACATCCCAGAAGTCGCCGCGCAAGCGTCCCCATTCGCGTGCCAGCGCCGTCGGCCGCTCTTTATCAGGCTCGCTCATCGGCTATCGGAGCGGGGGAAACACGACCGACATGCCCGGACGCAAGCCCTCGACCTTGATGGCGGGACGCAGGCGTATCTCGAAGGTGCGCAAGTCCGTACCGCCCGGACGGGCAGCGCGCCAGGTGGCAAAATCGGGCAGCACGGCCACCGAGCTGACGTTGAAACTGACTTGCTGCTGCAAGGCTGGCACGCTGGCCGCATGCGTGCTGCCCATGGCAAACGCCGCCATGTCATCTTCGCGCACCTGCAGCACGGCCCAGGCATCGTCCAGGTTCACCAAGGTGATGACAGGAAAACCTTGCGGCGCCAGTTCGCCCGGCTGTATCTGGATCTTGCTCACTTGCCCGGCCACCGGTGCGGCGATCTTCGTTTCCGCCAGGGCGATTTGCGCTTCCGTCAGCACCGCCCCCACCTGGCGCGCCTGGGCGGCAGCGGCCGTCTTGTCTTCCGCACGGGCACCCTGTTGCGCCATGTCATATTGCGCGCGTGCCGCTTGCGCCAGCTGGTCGGCGGCGCGCCATTGCGCCTGCGCCTCGTCACGTTTCTGCTCGGCGATCACGCCTTGCTCGAACATATTGCTGACGCGGCTAAAGGTAGTCTTGGCGATGGTCGCCCCCGTTTGCGCCCGCTCCCAGTTGGCTTTGGCGGCGCGCACTTCCTCTGGCCGCGCGCCCGCTTGCGCCTTCTTTGCCACGGCGTCGGCTGCCTGCGTGGCGGCCGTCGCTTGCGCGATCTTCGCATCGACTTCCGGGCTCGTCAGCTGAAACAGCAGTTCGCCTTTCGGCACCGTCTGGCCCAGTGTGACGTACAGTTCGCCCACCCTGCCCGGCACTTTCGACGAGACATTGACTTCCTGCGCATCCATCTGCCCCTGCAAAGGCAGGCGCTGCGGCAGGAAAGCCTGGTACAGCCCCCAGCCCACGAAGGCCAGGGCGAGAATGATGAGGGCGGCGGTGCCGAAGGTCCATGGTTTTTTGGAGGTACTCATTGTTCTTTGTCCACAGGTAATTGGATATCGGCCGCGGCGGCCAGGCTGCCCAGGCGCTGCGTCTCGCCCGTCGCTTCGAGCAATTGCGCCAGCCCCATCACATAGTGATAGGCCGTCTGCGCGCGTTGAGTTTCCACCTTGGCCAGGTTCAGGCGCGCGTCGACCACTTCCAGCGACGTCACTTGTCCTTGTTGGAACGCTACTGTTTGCAAACGGATATTTTCACGCGCCAGCTCCACCGACGAGGCCGTGGACAGGTATTGGATACGCGCGTTTTCCAGCGCGCGCCAGTTTTTCTCGATCAGGGTGGGAATGTCGCGCTCGGCCTGGCGCGCCACCACTTCCACCCGCTCCTGGTCGAGCTTGGCGGCGGCGATCATCTTGCCCGTATTGATGCGGTGCACCAGCGGCACGGATACGGCCAGGCCGATGGCCCAGTTCGAGCGCACCATCTGGCCGCGATTTAGATTGTAGTTACCGATGGCAAACACGGTGGGCGCGTATTGCTTGCCGTGCAGCTTCAAGGCTTGCTCAGCCTGCACGCGCTTGCTGTCGATTTTTTTCCAGTTCGCATTTTCGCGCATGCCCGTGCTAATGAACGATTGCAAGCTCCCGACCGGCAAGCTGTTGACGAACAACGGCGTGCTGGGCCGCACTAGCGTGTTGACGGCGAGCAAACGGGCTAGCGCTACTTGCGCGATTTCCGCGTCGCTGCGCGCCTGCGCTTCATCGCTGCGAGCGCTGTCCAAGGCCACGTCGGCGCGCAGGCGTTGCGCACGCGAAATCAGGCCGCCCTTTTCCAGCCTGGCCGCGTCACGCTGGTGTTGCGTCACGCCGACCGTCACTTCGGCCCGCACGGCCACCACTCGCTTGGCCAGCAGCAACTGGAAATAGCGCTGCGCCACCAGGGTGGCCAACTGTTCTTCCGCTTCCGTGCGCTCCGCTTGCGCGGCCAGCGTCTGGCTGGAAGCGAGGCCCTTGACGGCATCGAGGCGCCCGCCAGTGTAGATGGGCCACATGCCCAGCAAGCCGAACGAGGTCAGATCCGTCACCACTGCGCGGTTGAGGGAATTGGGGATATGCGGCGTGGGCAAGCCGGGCATTGGCGGCAGCACCGCTTCGATGCCGCCCACCAAGCCGCTGGTATCAATATTGAAGTCCGTCGACAAGCGACCGCGAAATGCCGTCAAATCGACGGAGGGACCGTCGATATTGGACAGCGCTTCGGCCTTTAATGTTTTCGCGCGCACGTCGAGCGCCGCGCCCTGCACGGTGCCCGAAACCTTTGCTGCTTGCTGCAGCGCTTCGTCAAAGCTCAACGGTGCGCCCGCTGGCAGCTGTGCCTGCGCGGGCATCGCCGCACCCAGCGCGCTGGCCAGCAATAATAAATGCCCTTGCAATATACCCATGTAGCGTCCAGTCAGTGAATGAGGGGAAAGCACGGGCTTGCCATGTTTATACTTTCACAATAACAATTATATCCACGGATGTCTATTGCAGCCTGCACTATTGCCTGATGTGGCTGGCACGCAAATCGCATCGAGTAGCGCAAGCGTGCATAAAAGGCAATATTTTTCAGGCTGCGCGAGAAGGCGTCAATTAATCGAGCTCAATAAAAACGCAAAAAGATTATAAATCTTGCGTGCGGCTCTGGACGGCATGTGCAGTCCTCGCCTACGCTGTTTATTTATTTAAAAACAAGAGGAAGCCATGCAGACAGCGCGCTTGAATATTATTGGTATGGATCACGAAGGCTGCGCCGACAGGCTGACGGGCGCGCTCGAAGCGGTCACGGGCGTGGCCACCGTGTGCGTCTCGCTGGCGCGCCAAGGCGCCACGGTACAATTTGACGAACGGCAAGCCACGCAAGAACGCCTGCTGGTGGCCATTAACGACGCCGGCTTCATGGCCGAGGCCTCCGATGAGAAACAACTGCCGTCCTGCAGCGGCGCCTGCGGCCAATGCCGTCACTGAACGCCGAGTCGAGCCCTTCTGCGCGCGCCTCCCCCCTTCTACGCTCAGCCTTCCCGCGCCGCCAGGTCGCACAGATACGCCAGCACGCGGCGCGGTCTCAGCGCCTGCAAGTCGAACGGCGGCAGCGCGATGGCATCGAGCGTGTTCTTGAACAGCAGGCCCAGTTCGGTATCGCCTTCCAGGCTCAAGCGACGGCTGAAGAACAGGGTGTCCGGATCTTCCTGGCGCCGTGCCAGCAGCATCAGGTCATGCACGCTGGCGGCGATGCACAAGTGCGGCACGTCGGCATAACGTTCGGCCACGAACACTGTGCCCTGCCACTCGAAATCGAAGGCGATGCCCGCATCGAGCAAGCGCAGGCGCAGGCTGCGCCCTTCCAGGCTGCGCCGCACGTCGTCGGGCAATTGCGGTGCCAGCAAGCGATTCAACCCTTGCACGAACAGCCAGGAGGCGGGATACGACGGTAGCTTGGACAGCAATTCGGCCAGCGGTTCGGGCAGCCGGTACGCGGGGTACGCGGCGGCAGGCTTGCTCGTCACGGGCTTGGCAGGGACCGGAACCGGGACCGGCAACCTTTCCAGTTGATCTTGCATGGTGCTTCCTTTCGATGCGTTCAATGAGCGGCGTGTAGTTCCATGCCGGGCTGACCGTGCCAATAGCCGTCGCAGGCGGCGGCCGGCTGGCAGGCAGCCAGCTGGGCCTGGGCGCCGACGCCGCTGACCTGGCCGCGGCGCGCCCGGTCGAAAATGGCGATGACTTGTTGCGTATGCATGGCCTGTGGGCTGATGCGCACCACCGCCACGCCCATGTCGCGCATGACGTCGAGTTCGCGCACCAGGTTATAGACCAGCGCCGACTGCGTCTGCGTGCCATTGAGCACGAGGAATGGCACCTCATCGCGCGTGCGCAGCAGCAGCCCGTCCGGCTCTTCCAGGCAGCTATAACCGCAATCGTCCTTCGGCAGGTTGCGGTTACGCGCCGTGAAGCAGCGCGCGGAAAACGCCAGCGGCATGCGGCCGTAGGCGAATACTTCCGTCTCCAGCCCTTGCGGTTTCTGGCGCTGCATCTCGGCCAGTGCCACCCGTCCCATTTCCAGCGGCATCACCCAGCGCCGCGCACCCAAGCGCGCCAGCAGTTGCAGGCTGGGGCCATTGAACAGGTTCAGGTGAGGGCCAGCGACAAAGGAGACATCCTTTTGCATGCAGTGCACAGCGCCCATGTCATTCGCCTCGACCGCATAGCGGCCATTGCCCGTGATGCGGCGCAGGATCGCCAGTTCGCTGCCCGCCTCGATCAGCGCTTGCGTCGACAACACCACTTCCTTGCCGCTTGCAGCAAGCATGTCGGCGATATCGAGCCAGTCGGCCAGGCGCAGCTCGTGCCTGCGCGAGCATACGGTTTCGCCCAGATACACGATATCGACGGCGCTGCCGGCGATCTGTTGGTAAAACTCGAAGACGGTGGCGCGCGGCCAGTAGTACAGCAAAGGGCCCAAAGAGAGTTTCAGCATGCCTTTTCCAGTATCTTTTAAGTTACAAAACCGTAGCGAGCGGCTCGCAGCGAGGCCGAGAAGCGCAGCCGTGCTTGAGCACGGGGCCGCGCCCCGGGATGCGCGGCAGGTTTTGCTATTTCCAGGAGCGATGGTAAGCGCCCAGAGTGTGCTGCTGACCCTCGGCCAGCTTGTCCATGGCCGCCATCCAGGCCGGCTTGACGGCGTAGCGCGGATGACCTTCTCGGCAGGCGTCAATCGCTTCACGCCACACGCGCGTCACCTGCGCCACGTAGGCGGGACTGCGCTGGCGCCCTTCGATTTTCACGGCACGCACGCCCATGGCGATCAGTTGCGGCAGCAGCGCCAGGGTATTCAAGCTGGCCGGCTCCTCGATCGCGTAATACACTTCGCCATTGACGTCGAAACGCCCCTTGCACAGAGTCGGATAGCTGGCGTTTTCAGCCGGTGCGTAGCGCTCGATCAGCACGCCGTTCAAGCGCGACTCCAGACCGTTCGGTGTTTCCAGCCAGCGCACGGCCTTCGCTGGCGAGCATACGCCGTGGGTGTTCGGCGCCTCGCCCGTCGCATACGACGACAGTGCGCAGCGCCCTTCGACCATGACGCACAAGCTGCCGAAGCCGAACACCTCGATCTCCACCGCGGTCTTGCTGATCAGTTGTTCCACCTGCGCCATCGACAGCACGCGCGGCAGCACGGCGCGGGAGATGCCGAAGTGTTCGTGATAGAAGTTGATGGCTTCATAATTCGTGGCCGAGCCCTGCACCGACAGGTGCAGGCGCAGCTGCGGCTGGTGCTGGGCGGCGTAGGCCATCAGACCTGGATCGGCGACGATTATGGCGTCGATGCCCGACGCGGCGGCGCGGTCGATGGCGCTGCGCCACACGGCCCAGTTATGCGCCTGCGGATAGGTATTTAGTGCCAGCAGCACCTTGCGTCCGTACTGGTGGGCGTAGCGCACCCCCTCGGCGATGGCCTTCTCGTCGAAGTTGAGGCCGGCGAAATTGCGCGCATTGGTGGCGTCGCGAAAGCCCAGATAAACGGTGTCGGCGCCATTATCGACGGCCGCTTTCAGGGCGGGCAAGCTGCCGGCAGGGCAAACCAGTTCCAATGGTCCGGCTACGCAGGGGGCGGTGGTTGCTTCAAGCATCATGCTGTTCTCAGTCCTGTATCGGCTCAGGTGCACACTATAGCCCCGCCCATGCTGCCCAGTCGTTGATGCAGGTGAAGGAATACATGCATGGCTGGCGCACCTTCAACTTGCTTGACCTGGCTGTAAAATGCCCATCTTTCCTCCTGTTTGAAGGCCCACCATGCCCCGCAAAGCGCTGCTGATTTTCCTGCTGACCGTGTTCGCGCGCCGCCAACGGCCGCAGTTGCATCAGGTCGCCATCTTCGAGGCGCGCATGGCCAGCTGGAGCACCTATACGCCGCTGGAAATCTGCGCCCGGGTGCTGCCCACCTCTGTCACCAGCATCGCCGCCTTCTTTTGCGCGAGCTGGCTGGTCCTGCGCGAAACGCGCTGGAACAAAACCGCCTGAGGCGTAATGCCGTTCAGTTAGTGTGTTAGTGATGCTATTTTTAGCCCAAGAACCAGGACAGGGGTCGGGCCCTGAGGGTCCGACCCCAACTCTTTGCCTCTGGGGTTAGCGAATTTACTGGCACTCATAAATCACGCCAAAATCCTTAACTGAACGGCATTACCGCCTGAGGTGGTTTTTTCACCTGGATCAAGGATACGCACAGCGCTTGCACGCCACCTTTGACATCACTACATTTAGTCGATAGTCTTCAAAAAACACCGTATGTTGTGTTTATTGGAGGTTCCATGGTGACAAATGCAGTTTCCCCCACACGCGGCCAGGTCGATGTCGCCGCGTCCATCAATGAATACCTGGAGCGGCGCGACTGGCGCGTCAACGCCAACGCTAACCAGGGATACTCCCTCGGTGGCCTGATCCTCAATGTGTCGGGCAAGGTCATCGCCAACTACTGGCTGGACCAGGTGTATCCGCCGGAAGTGGGCGCGGCGCACCGCGAAGCGGCGCTGCACATCCACGACCTCGACATGCTGGCCGGCTATTGCGCCGGCTGGTCGCTGCGTACCCTGCTGCATGAAGGCTTGAACGGTGTACCAGGAAAAGTTGAGTCAGGCCCGCCGAAACACATGTCGAGCGCTGTCGGCCAGATCGTCAATTTCCTCGGCACCCTGCAAAACGAATGGGCCGGCGCGCAGGCGTTCAGCTCCTTCGACACTTATATGGCACCCTACATCCGCAACGATGGCCTGCGCTACGAAGACGTGCGCCAATGCATGCAGGAGCTGATCTTCAACCTCAACGTGCCATCGCGCTGGGGCACGCAGACGCCGTTTACCAACCTCACTTTTGACTGGGTTTGCCCGGACGACCTGCGCCAGCAGATTCCCGTCATCGCCGGCCAGGAGATGGACTTCAGCTATGGCGAGCTGCAGGCGGAGATGGACATGATCAACCGCGCGTATATCGAGATCATGATGGCGGGCGACGCCAAGGGCCGCGTCTTCACCTTTCCCATCCCCACCTATAACATTACCGAGGACTTCGACTGGCATAGCGAGAATGCAGAACGGCTGTTCGAAATGACGGCACGCTACGGCTTGCCCTACTTCCAGAATTTCATCAATTCGGAACTCAAGCCGAACATGATCCGCTCCATGTGCTGCCGATTGCAACTGGACTTGCGCGAGCTGCTTAAGCGGGGCAATGGCCTGTTCGGCTCCGCCGAGCAGACCGGTTCCCTGGGCGTGGTGACCATCAACTGCGCGCGCCTGGGCCACCTGTGGCGCGGCGATGAAGTGGCGCTGCTGGCTGACCTGGACCGCCTGCTGGAACTGGGCAAGAAAAGCCTGGAAATCAAGCGCCGCACCATCGAGGACCTGATGCAGCAAGGCTTGTTCCCCTACACGCAGCGCTACCTGGGCACCCTGCGCAACCACTTTTCCACGCTGGGGGTCAATGGCATCAACGAGATGATCCGCAATTTCAGCAGCGACGCGTATGACATCACGACGCCACAAGGCCATGCGCTGGCCGTACGCCTGCTCGACCATGTGCGCGCCCGCATGGTGGCATTCCAGGAAGAGACGGGCCACATGTACAACCTGGAAGCGACACCGGCCGAGGGCACCACGTACCGCTTTGCCCGCGAAGACCGCAAACGCTATCCGGCCATCGTGCAGGCGGGCACGCCCGAGCAGCCGTATTACACGAACTCGTCGCAGCTGCCCGTGGGCTACACGGACGACCCGTTCGAGGCTTTGGCCATGCAGGACACACTGCAGCGCAAATATACGGGCGGCACGGTACTGCACCTGTACATGACGGAAGCGCTCTCGGACGCCAACGCCTGCCGCGAGCTGGTAAAGCGCGCCCTGAGCCGCTTTTCGCTGCCCTACATCACGCTCACGCCCACGTTTTCCATCTGCCCACGCCACGGCTACCTGGCCGGCAAACATACATTCTGCCCCACCTGCGACGCGGAGCTGATCGCCCGCAAGCAAGCCCACCCTGCTGCATCACTCGAGGAAACGCCATGAATACACGTCCCGACTTCACTCCCGCCATCAGCCTGCTCGACAGCGAACGCCAGCGCTGCGAAATCTGGACCCGGGTGATGGGCTATCACCGCCCCGTCGCCTCGTTCAACATCGGCAAGCAGGGCGAAGTCCATGAGCGCCAGTATTTTACGCAAGCAAGCGCCCGGCTTGACCAGCCCGCCCGCGATGGCAGTTGAACTGAAAGTGGGGGGCCTCACGCCCTTTTCCGCCACCGACTATCCGGGCAAGCTGGCGGCCGTGGTCTTCGTGCAGGGCTGCCCCTGGCGTTGCCGCTATTGCCACAATCCCCATTTGCAGCGGCGCACGCCCGAGGGCGCCATGTCCTGGCGCGACGTGCTGGCTTGGCTGCGCCGCCGCGTCGGCCTGCTCGACGCCGTCGTCTTCAGCGGCGGCGAAGCGTGCATGGACCCGGGCCTGGCGCGCGCCATGCATGACGTCAAGGCGCTCGGTTTCAACATCGGCCTGCACACGGCCTGCATTTATCCGCAGCGCCTGCAGGAAGTGCTGCCCCTGCTCGATTGGGTGGGCTTCGACATCAAGGCGCCGTTTGCCCACTATCGTCTTGTGACGGGCGTAGCGGGCAGCGGTGATCCGGCGCGCGCCTGCCTGGACGCCATCCTTGCCAGCGGCGTCGCTTACGAATGCCGCACCACCGCCCACCCGGACTTGCTGCCCGATGCACAGTTGCTGGCCCTGGCCACCACCCTGGCCGCCAAAGGCGTCGACAACTACGTGCTGCAGCAGTTTCGCGCCGAAGGCTGTGCGGACGCGTCGCTGGCCAGCCGCCCCCTGCACGGCTATCCGGCGGCGAGCACTTTGGCGCACATCGGCGCCATGTTTGCGCGATTTACATTCCGTCATCATGGCAGTTGAGCCGATAAGCACATAATTTTGCAAAGTCCGGCAAAATTATGCTTTACACAACACCAAAATGCCTGGCGTACTGTAAGGTATCAACTGTGCTGCGCACCACGCGTAGCGCGTCAGATTCTTTACACCGCATCACAGATAAGCGTCATCCATGAACGAGTTCACCGCAGTCCAGCCAGGCATCCCTTCCACCCACGCCGACATTCTGTACGGCCCGCCGCGACCGGATCTGCTGCGCGAGGAAGTGCTGGCCGACCTGCTCGAGGCGACGGCCCGCCGCTGCCCCGCACAGATCGCCCTGATCGCCGGCGAGCGCCGCATCAGCTACGCCGAACTCGATGCACAGGCCGGCCTGGCCGCGTCGCGCCTGGTGACCGCTGGCGTCAAGCCCGGCGACATCGTGGGCCTGTGGCTGCCGCGCGGCCCCCATTTGCTGCTGATGCAGGCGGCCATCGCCAAGGCGGGCGCCGCCTGGCTGCCCGTCGACGAAGACACGCCAGTCGAGCGCCTGCAAGTATGCCTGGACGATGCCAATGGCGTTGGCATCATCAGCTGCGCGCAGTTCGCGCCACGCCTGTTTGATGCTGGCGTCCAGCGTCCCGTGTGGACGGCGGAAAGCCTGCTGGCGCCCATCATGCCGGGCGAACCTCTGCCCACGCGCGGCAGCGTCCTGCCCGAACATCCGGCCTATGTGATCTACACGTCCGGCTCGACGGGCAAGCCCAAGGGCATATTGATCAATCAGCGCAGCATCTGCCACTTCCTGCGCAGCGAAAACGCCGTGCTGGAAGTGACGCAAGCCGACACCGTCTACCAGGGCTTTTCCGTCGCCTTCGACATGTCCTTCGAAGAAATCTGGATCGCCTACCTGGTGGGCGCCACCCTGTGGCTGGGGCCCAAGGATATCTCGGGTGACCCGGAAGCCTTGCCGCGCGCCCTGGCCGAAAACAAGGTCACCGTGCTGCACGCCGTGCCGACATTGCTGGCCCTGTTCGCCGAGGACGTGCCCAGTTTGCGCTTGATCAACCTGGGCGGCGAGATGTGCCCCGAGTCCTTGGTCGAGCGCTGGTCGCGCCCGGGCCGCGCCATGTTCAATACCTACGGCCCCACCGAGGCAACCGTATCGTGCAGCCTGGCGCGCCTGCGCCCCGGCGAACCCGTCACCATCGGCACGCCGCTGCCCAACTATGGCTTGCTGGTGCTGCAGGTGGCCGAGCCCGGTGAAAACCGTCGCTTGGCCCTGCTGGCGCGCGGCGAAACGGGAGAGCTGTGCATCATCGGCCCCGGCCTGGCCGAGGGTTACCTGGGCCGGCCCGACCTGACAGTGGAAAAATTTCTGCCCAATCCATGGGCGACCAACGCAGATGACGCGCGCCTGTACCGCACGGGCGACCTGGCGCGCATCGATGCCGATGGCCAGGTGCTGTGCCTGGGCCGCGCCGACGACCAGGTCAAAATACGCGGCTTTCGCGTGGAGCTGGGCGAAATCGAAGCCGTGCTGGCGCAGCAGGCGGGCGTGGGCACGGTGGCCGTGTTGCTGCGCAAGGATGATGGCATCGACCAGCTGGTGGCCTACATCGTCGGCAGCGACGATGCCCCCGACGACGCGCTGGCGGCGAAAACCCTGCGCGCGGCCTTGAACCTGCATTTGCCGCCATATATGGTGCCGGGCCGCTTCGAGCTGCTGGCGCTGATGCCGCGCCTCACTTCCGGCAAAATCGACCGCAAAGCCTTGAAAACTATGCCATTGTCCGCACCGCCGACAGCTGAAGTGAGTGCATCGGACGCGCCGGAAACACCGGCCGAAGTGGCCCTGTTTGCGGCCCTGGCCAAGCTCTTCCCGGGCCAGGCAATTTTGCGCCAGCTGGACTTCTTCAGCGACCTCGGTGGCCATTCCTTCCTGGCCGCCCGCCTGGCGTCCGCCCTGCGCGCCGATCCGGCCTACGCCCACATGACGGTGCGCGACATTTACCAGAACCGGCAAATCGGCAAGATCGCCGCCGCGCTCAATGAGGTGCCCGCATTGGCCACGCCGGAAGCGGACTGGACGCCGCCGTCGACATGGAAGCGCTGGATCTGCGGCGCGGCGCAGGCGGCAGCCGTGCCGGGCCTGGTCACCTTGCGCATGGCGCAGTGGATGGCACCGTTTTTCACTTATCACTTCTTCACCGGTGACACGGGAGACACCGTGCCGCGCGCCATCGCCGCCTCCATCGGCGTATTCCTGCTGGCGACTTTGGCCGAATTTGTCATTGCGATTGCCGGCAAGTGGCTGATCGCCGGGCGTCTGAAACCGGGCAGCTATGCGCTATGGGGCGTCACGTATTACCGCTGGTGGCTGGCCGACCGCCTGGTCGAATCGGCGCCCGCGTATCTACTCAGCGGTTCGTCGCTGAACAGCTGGTGGCTGCGCGCGCTGGGCGCGAAAGTGGGCAAGGAAGTGGTCATCGGCTCGATGACCCTGCGCGCGCCCGACTTGCTCGATATCGGCGACAACGTCAGCGTGGGCAATGCCGTCAACTTTGAAAACGCCCGCGTCGAACGGGGCCGCTTGCTGCTGGGCCGCATCCGCATCGGCGACGACGCCTGCATCAGTTCCTATGCGATTTTGGAAGGCAATACCACGGTGGGCGCCTTCGGCCACCTGGAGGGTCAATCAGCGCTGGCCGATGGCGCCTGCGTGCCCGACGGCCGTATCTATACGGGTTCGCCCGCGCGCGACATCGGGCCCTACGATCCTGCCAGCCAGCCGCCGCGCCCCGCCGTCTCGCGCCTGCGCCTGACGGGCGAAACCCTGTTCTTCTGCTTTGGCATGGTCTTGATCGCCGTGCTGTTCTTCATGCCTGTCTTCCCCAGCTTCGTGCTGATCGACTGGTTCGACGAACGCGAAATGATGCCGTGGTTGCAGGGACGCGACGTGACGACCCAACTGGCGCGCTACTTCCTGCTGGCCTTCCCCGCCAGCGCCGTGCTGATCGTGCTGACGGCCTTGCTGTCGGCCGCCATCCGCTGGGGCGCGCTGCCCCGTTTGAAGCCGGGCAGCTCGCCCGTGCACAGCAATATCTATTGTGCCAAGTGGCTGGTCAGCCATATCCAGGAGTCGAGTCTGAATGTGCTGCACGGCATCTACGCCACCGTGTACGCCCCGTACTGGTACCGCCTGCTGGGCGCCAAGGTGGGCAAGGGCGCCGAGATTTCCACGGCGCTGGGCGTGGTGCCCGACATGCTGACCCTGGGCGACGATACCTTCATCGCCGACGCCGTCATGCTGGGCGACGAGCAGATCGATGGCGGCTGGATGACCATGCGCCCCACCGTCATCTCGCACCGCAGCTTTGTTGGCAACGGCAGTTATATCCCGGACGGCACCACCTTGCCCGAGCACGTGCTGATCGGCGTGCACACGCATGCGCCGCGCAATGCGCAGATGCATAGCGGCGATACCTGGCTCGGTTCTCCTCCGATGCACCTGCCCGCGCGCGAACAGGTCGCCGGCTATGCGGAACACCTGACCTTCAAGCCGTCCATGCTGCGCCGCCTGGGCCGCAGCCTGATCGAAGCGTTCCGTATCGTCGCGCCGCACGCGGTGGTGATCGCCGTCGGCTATACCCTGGTACTGGACGTGATGCCGATTGCGGGCGCCGGACGCTGGGGCGAAGTGGTGGGCGACCTGACCATCGCCGGCCTGGCCTATGGCATCGGCAATTTCCTGGTCGTGGTGCTGTTCAAATGGCTACTGCTGGGACGCTACCGCAAGCACGCGGCGCCCATGTGGACGCCCTTCGTGTGGATTTCAGAAGGCGTGACCAACCTGTATGAAGGCATCGCCGTGCCCAACTTCATGCGCTACCTGCGCGGCACGCCATGGCTGCCGCTGGCTTTCCGCCTGTTCGGCTGCAAGATCGGCCGTGGCGTCTACATGGACACGACCGACATCACGGAATTCGACTGCGTGCACATCGGCCACTACAGCGAATTGAACGCCCTCACCTGCCCACAAACGCATTTGTTTGAAGACCGCGTGATGAAGATCGACCACGTGGAAATCGGCGAGCGCGTCTACATGGGCCCGCGCAGCTCCGTGCTGTACAGCGCCAAAGTGGGCGACAATGCGCGCCTGGGTCCCTTGACCCTGGTGATGAAGGGCGAACACATCCCCGCTGGCAGCAACTGGGCCGGTTGCCCGGCCGCACCCCTGCGCAGCTGATGGATTCAACGCTGCTCTGGCCGGGCGACGGCGTGCTGGTGATCGGCATCGCCGCCGTCATGCCGCGCGCCGAAGCGCGCCAGCGCATCCGCGCCGCCGTGCGCGCAGCGGCGGCGCGGTGGCAAAAGATGGACATCGAGGCGATCTCGGTGGAGTCAACGCCAGGAGCCCCTTCCCGTTTGCTGCTGGCAGGACGCACGGCGGGCCTGTCGTTCAGCCATGACGAGGGACTGTCGCTGGCCGCCGTCCATCTGCATGGCCCTGTCGGTATCGACGTGATGCGCGTGCAGGACATTGCCGACTGGGCGAATCTGGCGCGCGATTACCTGGGACCGCAGGTGGCGCAGGAACTGGCCGCCTGCCCCGCCACCCTGCGCCCGGCAGCGCTGGCACGGGCTTGGACGGCGCGCGAAGCGGCGCTCAAATACTCCGGCCAAGAGCTGGCCGAGTGGCAAGGAGCCACGCCCGCGTGCCGTTTGCAGGCTTTACCCGTGCCAGCCCCCTACGTGGCAAGCCTGGCCTGTTAATCTTCCTTGTCACTTCCCGCCGCGCCGATCTGGACGAAAATCAGTTTTGCGATAATACTGACGAGTAATCCCAGCACCCCGAGCAATTCCAGCATGATCTTTCCTTCGCAATGACAGCAGAGCAATCCACTGTAGCCTGAACGCCGGCGCAAAGCGAATATCAAATCCGGCAGTCACCGATCTCGAAAAGGCATACGATTGATTTCCCTTAAACAGTTCCGCTATTTTGTCGAAGTCGTCGATGCGGGCAGCTACTCGCGCGCAGCGGAAAAGCTGTACATCGCGCAGTCGGCCCTGAGCCGGCAAATCAAGGAACTGGAAAACGAGGTGCAGGCGCTGCTGCTGACGCGCGACGCGCGCCATATCGAACTCACACCGGCAGGACAGGTGTTTTATGATCGTGCCAGACGCATTCTCGACGAGATCGACGAAACCGTGCGCCAGACCCGCCATGTAGGGCAAGGCGCGCAAGGCATCATCCGCCTGCTCCATTCGAGCTCCGTCACCCTCACGCCGGCCATAGGCGCGGTGCTGAACCGGCTGCTGGCGCAGTTTCCAGGCCTTACACTGGATATCTCAAAGGGCTCGTCGGAAAACCAGGCAGCCGATATCGAGGAAGGCCGCGCCGACCTGGGCCTGGTGCGCCTGCCGACCCTACGCAAGCATGCAAATATCGTCGTGCACGAACTGTATGCGGAAAAGCTGGTGGTGGCCGTGTCAGCGGCCTCAAAACTGGCCACACTGGAGCGCACGACCATTGCCGCCCTGCGCGACGAAGCGTTCGTCTCGATCCCGCACAAGGACCGCGGCGGCCTCAGCTACCTGGTGGCGAGCCTGTGCCTGGCGCAGGGGTTCTTTCCAAAGGCGGCGCGCGCCCTGTCGCGCAAGACCTCGCAGCTAAACCTGATCGAGGCCGATATGGGCATCGCCATCGTCCCCGACAGCATGCGTTTGCTGGCGCCGCCGGGCGTGCGATTCATTGCACTGCCCGATGAGCAATCGCATTGCGCCGTGGGCCTGATCTCGCCGCGCGCGGCCAGCGGCATGGTTGCTGCATTTACGCAAGCGTTCGTGCGCGAGATGAACGCTTTGACAACGGTCGCTTAAGCTTGCGCGTACAGCGCCGCATCCACGTTGCGCAGCGCCTTCGTCACAGCGCCAGCATCGATGCTGCCGGCCAGGAAAACGGGACGCGGACTGGCAAGCACGCCAAGACGCGCGCTCAAGGCCGCGCGCGATTGTGTGCCAGAATGGACCATTACCCACTTCCAGGCGATACCATGGCCGACTACAAAAACCCCAGCTACGTGGCCCGCTCGATGCACCCGCGCTTCGATGAACTGACCTCGCCAGGCGATGCCGTACCGTATTCAGGCATTTACCGCTGCGATGGCTGCGCGCATGAAATCGTGTCGACGCAAGGCCACGTCATGCCGCCGCAAAACCATCACCAGCACAGCAGCGAGCAAGGTGCTATCCGCTGGCGCCTGATCGTCAGCCCGCGCTGATTGACACGCGCCAAATGGCGGACGATACTTGATTCATCCGCCATCGCCTATGGAATATCACTGGAATGTCACTGGAACACCCGCATGCGTAGCGTCGATTTTGAAGTCCGCAAAGAGTGTCCGCCGCAGCTGTGCGACTGCGAACGCCAGCGCCTGCTCGACGATGCGCAGGCAGACCTTGCCATCCTGCGCCTGAACCTGACGGAAGAAAAACGCCTGCTGGCGCACATCGAGGGCATCGCCACCCATGCGCAGCTGCAAAAGCTGCAGTTGCTGTTGAAGAGCAACTTGGGCGTGGAATTACAAATCACGCCGGGCAGCGGCGAAGTGCGCACCGTGCGCGGCTTCCAGATCCGCCTGCTGGAGCGGCCCGGCCTGTGCCGCAAGACGCGCGCCGCCATTCCGGCAGCGGTGCGCCGCTGCCTGGCCGCGCATCCGCAAATCGCGTTTGCGATCTTGAATGAAAACGATTTGCTGGGCGCAGTGTGAGCCGAGTAGGTCGGATTAGCGGAGCGTCATCCGACACCATTGTTGGCCTCGCAATGCCGGATTACGCGGTTCCCGCTAATCCGACCTACGCCGCTGACCCCGGTTTTACGCTGCGTGTATCTCGATCACTTTCTTCCCCTTCGCGGCGCGGGCGCGCAACTGTCCGCAGCCGCCCTCGACGTCCTGGCCGGCCGAATCGCGCAATTTGGTCAGCACGCCGCGCGCGTGCAGGGCAGCGGCAATGGCGTGCGCCTTTTCCCAGCTCGGACGCTTGAACGGCAAGTCGTCGATGGTGTTATACGGGATCATATTGAGCACGGCATACTTGCCCTGCAACAGCGCCACGATGCCGTCCATCTCGTCCTCGCCATCGTTCACGCCTTCCATCAAGGTCCATTGATACTGCACCGGGTAGCCCGTCAGACGCGCATACGCGTCACCAAACGCCACCAATTCGCGCGGAGATAATTTGGGCGCGCGCGGCAGCAGCTGCTCGCGCAGTTCCGGCTTGGTGGTGTGCAGCGACAGGGCCAGCGCCGGCTTGACGCGCCCTTGCGGCAGGCGCTCGAACGCGCGCGGGTCGCCCACCGTGGAAAACACCAGATTCTTGTGGCCGATATTGCCTTCGGTGCCCAGCAATTCAATCGCTTCCATCACATTGTTCAAATTATGCGCCGGTTCGCCCATGCCCATGAAGACGACTTTTTTCACGCGGCGCAGGGTACGCGCCAATACCACCTGCGCGACGATCTCGCCGCTGGTGACTTGCCGGATCAAGCCGTCGCGACCCGTCATGCAGAACTGGCAGCCGACGGCGCAGCCCACCTGGCTCGACACGCACAGGCCGTCGCGTGGCAGCAGCACGCTTTCCACCGTCTGGCCATCGTGCAGCCCCACCAGCAGGCGCGCCGAACCGTCCGCGCCCGGATGAGTGCTGAGCAGTTTCAGCATGCCCTGCAATTCGAGGTCCAGCGCAGGCAAGGCCTCGCGCACGGGCAGCGGCAGGAAATCCTCGGCGCGGCGCCGGCCCTGGTCGTGCGGCTGCGCCTGTATCCAGTCGCGCAGCACGCGCTGTTCGTGCAAGGGCTTGGCGCCCAAGGCGCGCAGGCGCTGACGGAGATGGTCGATTTGCATGGATTCTCAATGAAAAAACGGCGCGCAGCAATGAAGCCAGCGCGCCGTGTTAAGGGTAAAAGCGTTACACCTTCTTGACGAACTCCGTCTTCAGGCTCATGGAACCGAAGCCATCGATCTTGCAGTCGATATCGTGGTCGCTATCGACCAGGCGGATATTCTTGACCTTGGTGCCCATCTTGACGACACCGCCGCCGCCCTTCAATTTCAAGTCCTTGATGACGCTGACCGTGTCGCCATCTTGCAAGATGTTGCCGGCCGAATCGCGGTACACCTTGGCGCCCTCCTCCACGGCATCGCCTGCCGTGGCCGACCATTCATGCGCGCATTCAGGGCAGATCAACTGGCTGCCGTCTTCGTACGTGAATTCGGATTTGCATTGCGGGCATGGTGGTAATGTGCTCATTTTTTTCTCTGTCTGGTGAACAGCGCGTGCTGTAAAAGCCGACAGTATACTGCCTACACCCTGCATCAGCGCGCTTTTTTCGCCATCATTATCAAGGACGGCGAATAATCTCGATGGTGCTGTGGACAATTTCCTCGTGGATGCCGATGCGCGCGCGCAGCGCGGCAGCTGTCAGCGCAGGGTCGCCGCTGAGCACGGACAAGGCGCACGAGTACAACTGCTTGCCCACCCGCCACACGTGCAAGTCGACGATGCGCGGCGTATCGCCGGCGCTTTCCACTTCCACCGCTGCACGGATTTCATCCACCACGGGATGGTCCATCTCGCGGTCCAGCAAGACCTTGCCCGTCTCGTGCATCAGCTTTTTCGCCCACAGCGCCACCAGCACGGCACCAACAATGCCCATCACGGGATCGAGCCAGCGCCAGCCGTAAGCCCACGCACCGCCCAGCGCGACGAGGGCCAGCACGGACGTGGCGGCATCGGCCAGCACGTGGATGTAAGCGGCTTTCATGTTCAGGTCTTCGCCGTGACCATGCCGATCATGATGATCGTGACCGTGGTGATCGTGGTGATCGTGACCGTGTTGATGCTCATGCTCGTGATGGCCGCCGAGGATCAGCGCACACACCAGGTTGACCACCAGGCCGAAGGCCGCCACCGCCATCGCTTGCGGATAATGGATGGGCTGCGGCGACAACAGGCGCTCGACGGAGGCCGCCACCATCAGCACGGCGACGCCCAGCAGCACGATGGCGCTGGTGTAGCCGGCCAGCACCTCGATCTTCCACGTGCCGAAGGCGAAGCGGGGATCGCGCGCATAGCGGCGCGCCGCCGCATACGCAAACGCGGCCAGGCCGATGGCCAGCGCGTGCGAACTCATATGCCAGCCATCGGCCAGCAGGGCCATGGAGTTGTACCACCAGCCGGCGACGATTTCCAGCACCATGGTGGCCAAGGTGATCCACATGACGATGCGCGCGCGGCGTTCTGCCTTGTCGCTGGTCCCGCCAAAAACGTGTTCGTGCTGCCAGGCTGACAGGTCTTCCTCGATATGTTGCAGTTTCATGCTGGTCTCTTTGATCGATTATTTGAGGTAGGTGCGCAGGATGGCGGCGATGTCGTCGGCGCCCCTGGTGCGCTCGTCGCCGGCAAGGTCGGGACTGGCCACGTGCTCGCGCAAGTGCTCTTCGATGACTTCGGCCATCAGGCCATTGACGGCGCCGCGCACGGCGGCGATCAACTGCAGTACTTCGCCGCAGTCGCGGCCCTCTTCCAGGCCCCGCTCCAGGCCTTCCACCTGGCCGCGGATGCGCTTCACGCGATTGAGCAGCTTGGTCTTGTTGTGCGCCGTATGGCCCATGATTTCACCCGACTAAATACTATAGGGGGGTATACTATCAGAGAGTACGTAACAAGGACAAGGCGTAAAAAAAGCCGCACATCGGGAGCGATGTGCGGCTTGTCATGCAACAGCCCCATTCCTGCAATCAAAGCACCCCAAGCCGGCACAACATCGAGTTCAACGACCAAGCCAGTGGCAGCTTCGTCAAGCCTCACGCCAGCAGTGACTGCTTGCGCACAAAATGTATGGCATGCACGGTGTGCGGCTGGTCCAGCAGCACGCACTGCTTGCCCGTGCGCTTGCAATGGTCATGCACGCGCCAATAGGCATCATGGCTGACGCAGCCGGTCTGGCAAATCACCAGGTCGGCCGCCACCAGGCCAGCTTCCAGGGCCGCGGCATCGTCGGCACCAGCGTCGCCGCCCGCATGATGAAGAAAGCGCCCGCCGGCCTGCTCGACGGCATGCTGCGCCATATGGGCAGCGCCCGTAGCTTGGCCCATATCCTGGCGCATAGCCTGGCCCATAGCCTGACCCGTATCCTGGCTAAAATAGCTGCCCACGTACAGCACGGCTTTTTCGCGCAGATCGGCTTGCAAGCCTGGCACGGGCAGCCACTGCAGGCGCAGCAACTCGCGCATCAAGTCTTGCACCCTGTCGCCGAGCCACTCGACCCGGCGGGCCAGCCTGGCGCGCGTCGGCAAGCCCGGCATGCTGGCCGCCAGCTCAGCCAGTTCATCACGTGCCAGCGCCAGCTGCGTATCGCGGATCACCACCTGTACCCGCGCACGCATCAATGCCGACTCCAGCTGCGCGATGCGGGCCGCCTGCGCGGCCAGCTGTGCACTGCAACGGGCCTGGGCCCGCCCATACTCGCCCATCAACACGCGATGTTCATGCGCGATCAGATCCTCATTGCCATACACACTGCCCATCATGCCCTCCTTCACCAGCCGTGGCGCCATGGCGCCAGCGCGTCGCTATCCATAAGACATGAATTATAAATGAGAATCATTACCATTTGTCTGCACATGTGCAAACATGATGCGCGCGCTGGCCGCTTGCAACAAGCAAGCCGCTTCAGCGGTCCGCGCGCCAAAGCGCCGCCAGCCCGAGCATCTACGCAGGCGTGGCAGGCACGCCTGCAGTGACGCCCGCGAGGAGCTTGAACACCCCCACTTCGCGCACCAGGCTGGCAGCTTGCTCTTCCAGGCTGCCGGCAGCGGCCGCCGCCTCCTCGACCAAGGCGGCGTTCTGCTGCGTGACCTCATCCATCTGCGTGATGGCCTGGTTGACCTGTTCGATACCCAGGCTCTGCTCCTGGCTGGCGGCGGCGATTTCACTCATCAGGTCGACCACCCGCTTGACGGATGTCACTATCTTGTCCATTGTCGCACCCGCCTCGTCTACCAGCTTGCTGCCCGCATCAACGCGGTCGACCGAATCGCTGATCATGGCCTTGATTTCGCGCGCGGCGCTGGCCGAACGTTGTGCCAGGTTGCGCACTTCGCTGGCGACGACGGCGAAACCGCGTCCTTGTTCGCCCGCCCTGGCCGCCTCCACAGCCGCATTCAAGGCCAGGATATTCGTCTGGAAAGCGATGCTATCGATCACATCGACAATATCGACGATCTTGCGCGAGCTGGCATTGATGGCACCCATCGTATCGACCACGCGCTCGACCACCTGCCCGCCCTGCACGGCAAATTGCGACGCCGACAGCACCAGCTCATTGGCCTGCCTGGCATTGTCGGCATTCTGTTTGACCGTGCTGGTCAACTCCTTCATCGCAGAAGCCGTTTCTTCCAGCGAGCTCGCTTGCGCCTCCGTGCGCGAGGACAGATCGAAATTACCGGCCGCAATTTCGCGCGAAGCAACAGTGATGCTTTGCGTGCTGCTGCGCACCTGCCCCACGGTGCGCGACAGGCTGCCATTCATCGCTTCGAGCGCCTGCAGCAATTGACCAGGCTCATCACCATAGAGCTTGTCGACGCGATTGGTCAGGTCGCCGGCCGCCACCATCTGGGCAGCCCGCAGCGCCTGCTGCAAAGGACCGGTAATGCTACGGCTGATCAAGACGGCGCCGGCGATACTGACGCCCAGCAATGCCAGCAGCAAGCCCGCCAGCAGCACCGTCGCCGAGCGCGCCCTATCGGCCGACTGGGTCTCAAACGCGCCCGAACGCTTGCTGGTAAGGTCGACGACCCGGTTGATGGCCACCAGATGGGCGTCGTAGTTGGCGCTCATGGCGCTCATGGCACTGGCCACAGCGGCCTTGTCCGCAGCCCGCAGCGCCGGGATGAAGCGCGTGAATGCCGTTTCATAGAATGCCACTGCAGGGGCATGCGACTGCGCCAGCAAGGCATCGGCGATGTCGGTATCGAGATCTTGGCCACGCCAGAACTGATGGCGCGTGTCGTATTCGCCCTTCAAGACCTGCAGGCGCTCGACCAATTTGTCTTGCGCCGCCCGGTCTTCGGACGCCATCAGCTGAAAGGCCACCAAATAGGATTCGAGGATGTATTCGGGCGGCGGCAGCACATCGGCCACCAGGTCCTTGCCCTGCACAATACGCTGGTACACGGGCCCATTGACTTTCAATTCGCCGAGTACGCGCAGCGACAAGCCGCCATACACGATCAGGCCCAGCGAAAAAATGGCGACCAACAAGGCCAGCCTGTGCGACAGTTTTAATTGGCGAAGTAGCTGCATTTGCGTATTCCCTTCGTAATCCGGACCATGCCCACAATGCCGTTGGCATATGCCGCACTGGTCAGAATGAAGTTTCTGCGCAGCATTTGTTGATTATGCAATTTTTAAAGAAGCTTGGGGAGAGTCAGGCAAAAAAAGAATGACTGCAGGGGACAGGTGCTGCCGAGCCCGGTGTATTTGCTACGCCGCTACCAAGCAGTCGATATTACTGCCAAGCACCGGGAAAAATTTTCGCGCATGCGCGCGCGCCGTGGGCAGAAAACCAATGGGAGCGCAATGCGGGGAGCGGAAATGAAAAAACCCGCCGAAGCGGGTTTTTAGAAATACTGGCGGAGACGGTGTCCGCCAAAGTGATGTTCGCAAAACGTCGCTTGATGCCTCTACGCCCTTGAATTTATGCGTTATTTTTTCCAATTAGTCCGCTTGGTGTCGCTTGAGTACGGTAAAATCCGCACTCTATGTGTGGGTAGGAATGGGGGTAGGAGATGGCGCGGACGGTTGAAAAATTGACGGCATTGACAGTGAGTCGGGCAAAAACGCCTGGGTATTTCGGCGATGGTGCAGGCCTGTACTTGCAGGTATCGAAGACAGGCACCAAGAGCTGGATCTTCCGCTATACGCGCGAGCGCAAGCAGCGCGAGATGGGCCTTGGCGCCGTGCACACTGTAACCCTGGCCGAGGCGCGTGGCAAGGCACGGGATAGCCGGGCGCTGCTGCTGGAAGGGAAAGACCCACTGGAAACGCGTGCTGCCGACAAGCTGACCGATGCGCTGGATCGCGCTCGGGCAATCACGTTCAACCAATGCGCAAGCGCCTACATCGCCGCGCACCGAGGCAGCTGGAAAAACCTCAAGCACGCGGAGCAGTGGGAAAATACGATAGCGACCTACGCTTCGCCCTTTATTGGTGACTTACCTGTGGCTTCCGTCGATACAGGACTAGTGGTCAAGGTGCTCAGCCCTATCTGGCAGGAAAAGACGGAGACGGCAACCAGGTTGCGGGGGCGCATCGAGAGCATTCTGGACTGGGCGACCGTCAGCAAGTACCGCGTGGGAGAAAATCCTGCCAGGTGGCGCGGCCACCTAGATAACCTGCTGGCGGATCCCGGCAAACTTGGAAGAGTGAAGCACCACCCTGCCCTGCCGTGGCAGGAGGTGGGCGAGTTCATGAAACAGCTGCGCGTGCGCGAGGGAATGTCGGCACGCGCCGTGGAATTTGCGATCTTGACCGCCGCCCGATCGGGAGAGGTCCGTGGAGCGGTGTGGGAGGAAATCGATCTAGACTGCGCACTTTGGACAATCCCTGCGGTCCGGATGAAGGCCGGGAGGGAGCACCGAATTCCGCTGTCGGCCGAAGCGATCACGCTGCTCAAGCAGCTGCCGCGCGTGGAAAAGCATGTTTTCCCAGGCAGCAAAAAGGCTACGTCCCTATCCGATATGAGCCTGACGGCCGTGCTACGCAGGATGAATCGGCACGATATCACCGTACACGGCTTCCGGTCGACCTTCCGTGACTGGTGCTCGGAATCGGTCGCAAATTCGTTCCCGCGCGAGGTTTGCGAACATGCGCTGGCGCACAGCTTGCCGGATAAGGTCGAGGCTGCATATCGCCGGGGCGACCTGTTGGAGAAACGTATTTTGCTGATGCAGGTATGGGCGGACTTCTGCAACTCGGTCCCCGTCATGGCCAGCGTGACAGCCATACACGGTGCGGCAGTGTAGGATACTATCTGCACCCTGCCACAACCGCCTCCAGTTCCCCCTCGTACTTTCGCCCACGCGGCCAGTCTCGCGCCAGCGCCAGGACGATTTCGCCATCCGTTGCCGCTGGCGTCAGTTGGCCGAACTCGTAGGCCGGGCGCTGCGGCACCACCTTTACACATGGTGTAAAGACGGGAACTTCGACCCGCTGCACGGCCGGCGGCGCGCTGGCGCAGCCGGCCAGCAAGGCGGCTAGAGCGAGTTGTAAAGCAATCCTTGACAACTGAATGTTCATCGCACTCCCTCCAGCAGCAGCCTGACGGCCGGCATAGCGTCGTCACAGGTATTGGCGCGCACACCAGCGATCCGCGCCAGGGCCGCGTCGTACTTCTTACCCTTGGCAACGGCCGCCGCCTGCGCCGCAGCGCCACGTTCCTGCGCTGCCAGAGTGGCCCTGGCCATGCCATCGATGGCGCGGTTCTGCTCAGCAATCGAAGCGCGCAGTTCAGCGCTGACGCCCTGCTCTTGCGCCAACGCGGCGCGCGCGGCGTCACGGTCGCCAGCGGCCAACCACCAGCCGGTACCGGCAGAACTGGCCACCAGCAGTAGCACGGCAGCCAGCACGATGGCGGCAGCCTTCCAGATTCCGCCGACGGCGCTAGCCAGCATACCCAGCGCGCTCACGGCCGCACCTGCAGGATGCCAGCACGCGTGCCCTGGCGGTCAATGGTGATGATGCGGTTGACCGGCTTGGCCACCATCTTCGTGCTGACATGCACCCAGGTCAGTTCGTTGATGATCTGGCCGATGCCGAACTCGTCCAGCTTGGGCAGCAGCGCCTGGCACACCTGGTACGGCGTCATGCGCAGCGCCTTAAAGTCGGCCGCCATGCCGCGCACATGGTCGCTGCCGTCGCTGCTACCGATGCCGCGATTCACCGGAATAGAGCGGTAGCCGCTGATATTGGTCAGCGGCGTGTCGATGCCCGTGCACGCCGTCAGGTAGTTGCGGATGCGCTGCAGCAGCTCGGCAGTGCGCTGCAGTTCGGCCAGCACCGCGGCTGGTGGCGTGTTGTCGACGCCGTGGCGCGCGGCCCAGTCGGAGTCGGTAAGTTCCTGTAGGGTGAAATTCTTGGTCAGATTCACAGGCCACCCCGCACGTCCTTGACGACGGAGGCCGCATCGCGCGCCAGTTCGCCGATATCCTTGTCGCGGCGCTTGTCGAACCAGCGCACTGTGGCGCCCAGTATCCACCAGGCAGGCAAGCCAGCGGCCACCATCAGCGGCGCAGCAATGAACAGGAAGCCCAGGGCCGGATCGCTGCCGTACAGCACGGCCACGGCGCGCGCGCTGTCGAACAGGCCCGGCATCCAGTTACGCACGACTACGACCAGGGCTGGACCCATCAGGGCGGAAAACAAAATGGTGACGAAGAAGCGCACGAAGGCTTCCTTGGCAGATTTAGGCCACATGAACATGAATCCCAGTGAGGTTGCGGCAGCGCCGGCCAGAACCGGGATGCCAAAAATTTTAATCAGTGCGCCGCCAGCGGCGGTCGTTTCGATGGCCATGTAGTGCCTTTCAGGTGGTGGAAATGAAAAAACCGCCCGAAGGCGGCTAGATTGTTGCAATTGAACTGCGTGACGTTATGGGGTGGTGCTTTCTAGGGCTGCAAGCCGTACCTCAATCGCGGTCTGGCGCGCCTCTAGTCCTGCCGCGATAAACTGATTCAACTCGTCGTAGCGGAATGCGTAACGATCACCGGCAGGAATTATTTCAGTCCATGCTGGCTGCATTTCCCGGTCTTCTGTCGCCTCGATGGCTGCATGCTCGATGATTTCCCCCTTCCATGAGTCATAGCAGATGAATCCGTAGTTGAACGGGTCAAGGCCGTGCGCTGCCATGATCTGCATCGCAACCTGGACGGTCGGCCCGATATGCTCCCGGGCGCCGCGCCCCTTCAGCGCTATTGCGGTTTTCCAGCGATAGACGCCAATCGCCCGCGCCAGGTCTACGGCCGCCGCAATCTCTGCAGGACCGAGTGCGCGAAACATATCTTTTTCGCGTGCATCTGATGTAACAGTCGGTGCGACCGAGAAATAGGAGTTCCCCCAGCGATAGCTGGGTAGGCCGAGATTGTGCGCGGCGTCGACCCCGGGACGCACTACCTGGCCGTCAGATACCAAAACCAGATGACTGGTTCCCCGAACCACAAAATTTTCACCAATGCCCCCAGGCACCAAGGCCCCGCCATCTGAGCCGAGGTACCCGATTTGTAGATCGCTGCCGCCTTTGATAAACTTCATATATGAATTTCCGACGATACCTGTTCTGAACGCAGCCCAGGTAGATGTGCCGGAATCCAGTGATATTGATCCCCCTGTATGCGACCAGTTCCCGGTGGTGCTGGGACTGGCCGCGCTCGCCTTCAAGTTCAGCGCTGTTTGCTGCGCCGTTGAGATAGGTTTATTTGCATCGCTGGTGTTATCGACGCTGCCCAAGCCGACGTCAACCTTGCTGCCCGAAATGGCCACGGCCGCCAACGTGGGCTTGTTGGCGATTGCCTTCAGGCTATTCGGCGCCGCGTTCCAGTCCGGCTGAATAGGCAGCAGCTGCCCCTTGGCCAGGTTATTGAGCTCATCGAGCCAGTTCTTCATTTCGGGAGTAAAAATATCTTCCATTACAGTTCCTCGATATCAAGCGATGTTGCATAGGTTTGAAAGTACGACGCCGAAATGGCGGCCAGTTCGCTGAGACGGCCATATAGCTGGTGGGTTTGCTCCAGCTCAGGATCGGCATCATCGGGAAACAGGCTCACCAGAATCGGCAGGCGCTTGCCGCTGCCGCGCACCAGGCGCCAGACTGCGGCGCGATCTGTCGGCGTCATGTGATCGAGCGGCAACGACAGCTTGCGGTAGCTGCAGCCGGCCTCGACGCCCTGCTCGCCGGAAGCCTTGCGGTACTGGGTCGACGTGTCGACAGGCGTCACGCTGGCGCCGTAGCTGGCGTTGTTATCGGGCTCCCAGTAGTTCCCCATCACCAGGCGCGAGCACTCGATGTAACCGGCGGGGTTAGCAGAATCAGTGAGGTCGATCACAAAATAGCGCGCGGTCTGGCGTGGGAACCAGGCGCGCGCATAGGTGCCACCACCAAATGAAAAGGCATTGACCGCCAGCGCCGTAGTGCCCCAGTCCCGTGTGCCCAGCGGCGCATAGGCGCATGCCAGCACCAGGCCGGTATCGATCACCGGCACGGCATCCCCGGGCGCGGTATAGCCACGCACGCGGATTTTGGCATTCGAAGTCAGGTTGCAGAACGGCAGGACCACGCCGCCGATGATCTCGCCCAGCGGTAGCGTGGCGGTAATGGTCAGCGCCGTGCCGACAGAGCGCAGCACCGCTGACTTGCGTTCGCGCTGAAGGTTGGCAGGGCCCAGCGCGCCGGCCTGGCTGGATGCCGTCAGCACGGCCCGGTCGGCGGCGTTGTCGTGAATGATGCGTAGGTTTGTCATGGCAGGTTTGCGCCTTCAATAATAAAAATTGTGCCTTCACCGTCCAGCCCATCCTGATACGCATCACCTGCCGGCATGGTGTAGCGCTGCATGACGTTGTTTGTGACAGTCAATTCGGTGGCGCTAGTGCGGCACCAGTTCGAGCGGCGCTCTTCGTGATCGAAACTGCCAGGTTTGCTGCCCGCCGATTCCGAAGTGCTCCAAAAATTTGGCATTCCGATCCCGACTGGGCGCTGTAGCAACGGGATGCTGACACGCGTTACTGTTCCGCCTGTCACGCCTGACCCACGAGGGAATAACGGCGAATGCTGCCCGAAATCAGCAGCGATCACTTGGCTGATTGGGTCGCGTAGGACCAACCCTTTCGATGCTGGAGTGGCGCCCGGGAGGCCGAACGCCCATACATCTAGAGCGTATTGCGTGTCGAACCCATACGCGTCCGGTGAGGCGCCACAATAGGCACGAATGTCCCAAATTCCTGGCGCTGGACTCGTCAAACTGACAATGCCGACATTGCGACCGAGGGGGAGATCAAAGGCCGCCAAAATAGGGCCGGGGTGGTAGACGCGATAGTCCTGATAGCCTGCGACACGCCCAGGCGCGGCATTTCTCACGTCGCCAGCGGGCTGAGCGACAGGTTGCGGCGTGGCCATGCCGAGGCAGTACGGCAGACGCCCCTCTGATGTCACCACAAGCTCACGCGCACCATTGCGGATGCGAAGACGGGCACTCATTTGACGAAGAGCGCGACCGGCTCACCAATACTCACGCCATTAAAAATAAACCGTGGGTAGCCCAGGGCATTATCGTATGTATAAGCCAGACCCGACAAATTGTTGCCACTGATGGTCAGGACCATTCCGACCAAAGAAGGCCCCATCCCAGGGAATGAGTAGGTATGCCCACCGGACGGAACATCATAAATTCCTAGGCACACGCCCCCCACTGCCAGGCGAGAATCAAATTTCACCCGGCTCGTGCCAGGTTCGCGCACGATCAAGACCTGCTCAGACATCCTGATCTCCATTTTTGTTATTTTTCATGTAATTGACGCTCCCAGCTCGATGTACGGCATAGGATGCGTGCCGTCATAAAAGTAGATACCTGTCGCCAGCAAGTCGTATCCGGCTGCCCCGGTAGCGCGCCCAGGGCTTTGCAGGATGCCGAAGGTGCCCGCCACACCGGAGAGCTGCCCAGAAAATACAGCCTGACCGTTCTCGACCTTCAGCCCTGGCATGTAAAGATTGCCATCTGCCCGGGCCTCAAAGTATTTCCCCGTGCTGTAGCAGCCCATGAGCAGCCCAGCGGAACTCAGGTGGAAGCCGCCGAGGCCGTTGGTGGGCCAGGCATAGTCCTTGGTCAGATACCCAGGGCCGCCATAAATCGTGACCGCCCTCAAGGTGCCGGCCGTAATCTCGCCGATATCTGCGCTGATCGCGCTCAGCCGCCCCACTTTCAACGCATTCAGGTACGGCGCGCTCCACGTGGTGGTGCCGCTGGCCGGGTTGAAAATCCCATCAGACCGGTATAGCGATTCGCCCGCAGCGAATTCTTGCGGCGAGCCTTCCCATACAGTGCCTGCGCCCCAAGTGTTGAGCGGCGGGTACGATGCGCTTCCGGCCGTGCTGATCGTTGCAGGCGCGCTGGCCAGCGAGGACAAGCTGGTCTTGCTGTAACAGACGCGCGAGGAGTTGCCAGTCACGCCATCGAAAAGCTTGCTCACCGTTTGGCTGGCGGTGTAGGTCAGGCCATCGACCACGATGCGGGCCGTGATCACGGTCGTATTGCTGGCCATGGCCGCGTAGCGCAGCGTTGCGACGTTGCCTGCAAGTTCTAGCACGCTGCCATCGCTGGTAACGATATCGACAGCCCCTGCCATATTCAGCAGGGCCGCCGTGAACGTGATGGCTGCCGGGCTGGCCAAGCCCGTTGCCGCCACCTTGAACGCCTGCGCCGTGGCCGCCAGCAGCAGCACGCGGTCGGTCGCCGGCGCGAAGCGCGGCACGGTATTCATGATGATGTTGTCGCGCTCTCCCGCAATGGGCCTCATACCAGCACCCCCACGGTGACGCGGCCGGTCAGCCAATAGCGCGACAGCAGCACCACCACACCCGGCAAACCATCCTGCAGGCCGAAGCGCGCATCGCGCAGCAGCACAGGCTGCCCCAGTTCAAGCATCATCAATTCAGGTTCCCCATCCAGTTCATAAATGGTGCGCGGCGCCTTGTTCATCGCTAGGCGCCGCGCCGCCTCGGCCTGCGCATCGGCGCGCGACTTGAGGCACGTCTCGATCTGCACCGGGTCATCGGTCAAACGGTAGCGCGCGCGCACCGCCTCGTCGACTACTGTCTCGGTCAGCCATTCGGCGGCATACAGTTCGGCATGCGCCGGTGGCAGCGAGGTGACAAGGCCAGCCTGCACCGTGTAGTTGCGGTCAAAGGCTATCTTGACGGCGGCGGCCACCGGCAAGCGCTGGACCGGGCGCAACGAGTGCTCCAGCATCTGGTCCGGTCCAATCTCAATCGGCACGCCGATAGCGGGCAAGGCGATTTGCACCAGGCGCAACTTGCCCGTGCGCGACATCAGCGCCTGGGCGCCCACGCTGCCGGCCAGCTGCTGAATGGCTTGCGCCTGGTTTGTGCGGTCGGCAACGTACAGGCCCACCTTTTGCGGGTGAGCGGCGTCGAAGGCGGCCAGATTAGCCAGGTCCAGGTCAGCCAGAGTGAATCGGTCAGCTGCCTTGCCGTAGCCGGTGGCGATACGCTGCACCAGCGGCGCGATGCGCGGCGCGTAGCCGCCCACGTTATCGCCCTGCACGCTGATGGTGACGGTGTTAGCCAGCGGGTTGATCGGCAGCGTGAAGCGCCCTGTGGCGGTATTGATAACGGTCGGTGCTGGCTTGCCACTGGTGCGCGCCTCGTCATTGATAAACCACTCGACCGGCCCCAAAAATCCATATTCCAGGGTATTCGGGTTGATCAGCAACGGCGTCACGTTGTGGCATTCCCCGAACGGAATCGGCAAGATTGCGTCTTTGTTCGGCGACGTGCCGCCCAGCTTGGCCTCGGTGATGGGCGTATTCAAGCGCTGCAACTTGTCGCGTAGCACCAGGTTGATCGTCTCCCGGCTGGAACTGCCAACATCATCAATGATGCCGTCAAACACCAGGCAGAAGTCGGCGCGCGGCCAACTAGGGTCGCCAGCCCATGCTCTGATGGTACGGTTGCGCCACACATCGAGCAACCAGCCATCTAATGCACCGTCGCCGTTATCCAGCTCGATGTCGCCGCCCGAAAGGCCAGCCTCCCCCGTCAGGCTGACCTGCTCGGTGAAAGCCAGGCCGCCAGTGGCCAGCGGCAGATACTCGGTGTTCGCCGGCACTTCGGTCGGCCCGGTGACGTACGGCCGCGAGGCGATATACCGCGTCACCTCGCTGCCTGCCACGTTCACCTGCGCCTCAATCAGCACCATGCGGGTGGCCGACGGGCTTTGCAGCCATTGTAGAAATTGCTCATCGGTCATGCGTATTCACCTTTCACTGTATTAGCCCAGATTGAGCCCTTGGCTGATTTGTCGACACCAGCCACAACCGTTTTCGCCGCTTTGTCGTTCGATTCGACGGTGGCCTGGATGGTGGCGCCGGTTTGCTTGTCCTGATCGGCGCGGTGCGCTGCCACTTCCGCGCGCAGCAGCTTGATTTCCGCCACCAGCGCATCGTTGTTGCCGCCGCCCTGGCTTGGTGCGCCACCGAAGTAGCGCCGCATGGCTGCCGCCGCTGGCGCATCGACCACCATTTCACCGCGGTGCAGCTCGGCCGCGTAGCCATCGAACGGCACGTTGGCCAGGCCGCCGGCATGCGAACCGTCGAACTTGACGCCCAGCCCGGTCGCCGTGCCCATCGCCGCTTGCAGGTTGGCGATGGCTTGCGCCACCGTCAGCACGCTGTCGTTGATGGTAATCAGGCCCGATACCTGGGCCTTGAGGGCGTCCAGGCTGGCCTGCTGCACGTTGACTTGGGCCGAGGCCCACTTGGCAGCCTCCTCGTTAGCGGCAATGACTCGTGCATAGTCAGCCGCATACTTGGCATCCGATGCGTTCACCGCCTGCGAGGCCGTCAGGAAGGCCTGCTCAGCAGCCGACAGTCCGGACTGCGCCGTCGTGTCGCCAGCATTCGCCGCAGCAAGGGTTTTCTCGAACTGGGCGCGCGCCTCGGCGTATTTCTGCTCCGGCGTCAGGATGGACTGGTTGCCCAGGGCAAAGCTGGCGTTCAGGCCATTGAGGGTGGCGACCCACGATTTCGACTTGTCCAGCGCCGCTTGGGCCGCTGACGCCTCTTTCTCGTAGGCCTTGCCCAGTGCGTCCTTGGCCGAAACTACTGCCTTGGCCGCTTGCACCTGGTCGAACAGCGCCTTGTTGCTGCCGGCGATGGCGGCGCGCTGCATGGCCAGCATTTGCACGCTGGTCATGGTCAGCTCGTTGAGCTGGGTTTGCAGATCCTTGCGCTCGTCCGCGATCGCCTGCTCGGATTTCGTCAGGTCCTCGGTCGCGGCGTGGGTTTTGGCGAATGCCTCGGACAGGGCCAGAAGTGCGGCGTACTGCTCTTGGCTGCGCGTGGTGATATCGCCGGAAACGAGCAGAGCGCCCGAGCTTGCCAGGCCCAGGACATAATTCTTGAACTGGTCCCGGGTCGTCAGGCTTTGCAGGCCCATCGCAGCCAGTTGGTCGGCGACATACTTTTGCACCGGTGCCAGCTGTTCGGCTTGACTGAGGAAGCCTTGGATAAAGGCGTTGCTCTGGCTGGCCAGCTTGTCAATGCCGCCAGTCAGTTCGATCAGGCGTTCGCGCGCGGCAATGCTGGCGATGCCAGTTGCGCCGAACGTGGTGCTGCTGCTCGCCAGGATCGAATCCAACTTAGCGTAGTCGCCAGCCAGGCGCATGACCGTCTCGGCGTAGCCCTCGCCCACCTTGCGGAAGTCATCGAACTGCGGAAACGCCGCTTGCGCAATCTCGTCCATGGATTTGGAAATCACGGAGTTGAGCGCGTCGGTCAGTGCCGTGCCGGTCAGGCCCTTGAGTGAAACCTTCGTGCTTTCCAGCGTCAGGTTGTCGAGCACCTTCGTCACTTCGGCTGCCGAACCACCCATCGCCACCGAAGCGGCCTGCAGCGACTTGTCCAGCCCCGTAAAGATCAGCCCAAACTGCTTGGATAGCTCATCGTTCAGGCCTTGCGTCTGCACCGAGTTGCTGGTGCTCTTCGACAGTCCAAGCCAGCTAGATTTCTTCGTGTCGATGCTGGCGTACTGAGCGAAGCCCTTGCCACCCTCCAGCCCACGCAGACTCCCACCGTATTGCAGGCCGGAATCGACGATGTTTTGCGTCGTCTTGCCCCAGATGCTTTTGAGCCCCCCGATGATTGCACCGCCGATGGCACCGATAGCCATCCCGAGCGGGCCGGCGATATAGCCCCCGATCATCGAGCCGATCTGCGCGCCAGAGGCGATGGACATGCCGTTCGACTTGGCAATCGTCCCGGTCTGGATGCCCATGTTGGTGCCGTCAGTCAGGCCAGGCGTGCGAACTACCAGATTCGTCAGGCCCGCCATCGACGCTTCGATACTTTGAAGCGCCGTCAGCATGCCCTGGTTGATCGGCAGCATGTTGTCGGAATTAGCCTTCAGCTGCTCAATGGATCGTCTGATCGAATCGGACTTAGCCGAACTGTCGCCAAACACCGATCCGGTGCCCTGAACCTTCTGGACATCGGCGGCAGACTTTCCGCCACCGCTGCCACCACTCATGCCGCCCACCATCTTGGCGCCGATGGCAACCACAGCGGCAAGCGTCGCAGCGCCGGCCGCCAGGTTCAGCGGGAACGGCAGCGATGCTATAGCCTTGACTACAGCCGTGACGCCCCAGGCGCTGGCTTGAGCCCCCGCGTTGGCCACGGACGTGGTTGTAGATACTTTCTCGACTGCGGTTTCGGTGGCCTTAGCGGTGACGAACATGCCGGTGAATGCCGTAAGCAAGCCGCTTTTGGTTACCATGGCTTGTATTTCTTGAGCCATTTGGTAGGCGCGAAATGCCTTCTCAGCCCCTTCCATGACTTTGTAGCCGGCCGTGTTTTCCTTAAAAAAGCCCTTCGCCGCAGTGGCCATGTCTGCGTACGATTTGACCTTGGCCGTCGCCGACGCCTTCGTTGCAGCCAGTTCAGCTTGGGCGATCTTGTCGGCGCCATTTTTCGGATCGGCCTTGATGGACGCCAGCTGCGCGGCAATCGTCATCTGCTGCACCGCATAGCCGGACAGTGCAGTCGTCAGGCCGCCAATGGCGGAACCGACGCGGCCAAACGATTCAGTCATGCCCTGCGCGGCCTGCTTGGCTGCGTTATCGACGGCGACGAGGATATCCAGCAACTCCTTTGCCTTGGCAACGTCAGTGCCAGCGCTCAGGGTCAAGCCGCGCGCTTTTTCAGCGCCCAGCTCGCGCACGGCGGCAGCGGTTTCGCGCATCTTTGCAGCCTCGTCGGAACGCGCCTCATTGGCCCCGATGATGGACGCCTCATTTTCCAGCCGCTTAGCAACCTCTTCGGTCTGCGCCTTGTTGAAAGAATTAACTTCGATTGCACTCTTGCCAATCAGGTCGTTCGCATCCTTTTGTGCTTGCAATTGAGCTCGGATTGCTTGCAAGTCTGCGGCGCGCTTGTCAGCCAAGTCGGCAAGGCTGGCCGCTGCCTGCTTGGTATCCTTAATATCCAGGACTCGGATATCATCTTTCAGTTGCAGTGTGCGGGACAGCGCCTGCGCATCCACCTCGGCAATCGTGCCGCGCAGACCAGTCTGTTCTTTGGCGCTATTCGGCTTGCCGGCAGTAAGAGCAAGCTCCTTCTCCAGCAATTTCTTCCTCCGCGCGAACGCTTCCTGATCGCGTTTTTCGACATCCTCGGCATACTTGAACTCAGCCAGCAAACTGGTGGCAAGACCAGCAGCACGATCTGAGCCCAACGTCGTCATGGATCGCTTGGCCGCCTCTTCCTCTACCACGCTGCGACGTTTCAGTAATTCGATTTGCGCGTCGATGGACAGGTTGTATGTATCGGCGTATTTAATTCTGATGGCGCCAAGACGGCCATCCAATTCTGATTGCTTTATGCTTCCTGCCGCGACCAAGGCTGCGCCCTGGATGCTCGTCTTTGCGATTTCCTGCTCGCGCAACTGCACACGCGTAAGGTATTTTTCCTCATCCTGCACCCATTTCAGGCCAGCTTCTCGCAGTTTGTTCGCAGTCTCCTTCGGCGCTATCCCCGCCTTTTCGGTAGCGATTTGGCTTTTCAGGATTGCTTCAAGAGCAAGGTCTTCGGCCAGGCGTTTAGCATAAGCAGGGCTGCGCGTCTCGGCGCCCGCAGTCAATCCGTTGGGCAACTTGCCGCTTGCAGCCTCTGACGATGTGGCCAGACGCTTTTGGACTGCCGCAAGTTGATCCTCCAGCGATTCCTCGCGACCGACGTTCAGCATGGAATCCCATGCTTCCTTGGCGCCGTCGCTTACCCATTTCCACGCCTTTTGCAGGCTGCCGAGATTCTCTGTAACTTTACCCGACACATCGCCCAGCGTCTTATTCCATTCCTTCTGGGCCAGCGTGCCAGCCTCTACAGTGCGCCCTTGCAGCTCCAGCGCCTTGACTTGCTTATAGACGTCAGCCGTCAAGAAGTTAAATGTTTCGTCTAATTTCAGCAGCGTGGCGGCAGGAGCCTTCGCCAGATCGGCGAACTGCGCGGCGGTGTCACCGACACTTTGGCCGAGTGCCCGCTGCGCCTTGATGGCCGTGGTGCTAAATTGCTCTAGGTTGCCAGCGGCGACTTTGCCGGTAGCGACCATAGCAAGCACCGCCTCAGCGGCAGCGCCCTGAGTGCCTACGCCCTTGCTGATATTGCGCGCCATGTCCGCCAGTTGGTTGGACGTGGTGGTGGCGGTATTGCCGGCCATGATCAGCGCCTTGTTATAGGCGATTGCTTCGTTGCGACCCTGAATAAATGCCGCCGCCAACACCGCAGCGGCTGCTGCGGCGATCGTATATGGGTTGATCAGCCCGAGAACATAGCCACCCAGCGCCTTTGCTGCAGCGCCAAGGCCGCCGAACATATCTTTCAACTGCCCACCCTGCTGCAGCAGCACAGTCATCGGATTTTGCCCGCCCTGGATGCTGACGATGATATCGGTGAACTGCGCCGGCACGCCGCGCATTGCAGCGGCGGTAGCGCGCGCCGACATACCTGCATGGTTCAGGCCTTGCTCAACTTCGCGCAGTTTCGCGATGAATGGGGCGGCTTGCGCGGTCACGCCCATCTGAGCGGCTTGCAATTCCAATAATTCCGAGCGGCTTTTGCCAATAGCAGCGGCTTGCTGCTGCAATCCAGCGACGAACGAGTCGCGGCCAGTCTGCGCCGCGGCGGCCTGGCGCTGCGCCTCGGCTGCCGCTTTCGCCGCTGCCGTAACGGCGTCCTCAGCGAGTTTGAGGCGCTGAAGCTCTTGAATGTGCGGCTCGGCTGCGCCAGCGACGCCAGCCTGTGCCGCCTTGTAACGCAAGACTTCTTCGGTGGTTTTCCCGTACAGCGCGATCTGTTCGCGCAAGCTGGCCACCATCGTCGTGCCAGCAACTTGCTGCTGAGCTGCCTGCTGCTGAGCGGCGGCGGCGAGCCGGGTTGCTTCCATCACCGCATCTTGGGCCACTTTCTGGCGTTGCAGCTCTTGAATCAAAGGCTCGGCCGCGCCGGCGGCGCCAGCTTGGGCGGCGCGATAGCGCAACACTTCTTCGGTGGACTTGCCATACAAGGCGATCTGCTCGCGCAGGCCTGCCAGCATGGTGTCGCGGTTGGACTGGGCCTGCGCGGCCTGCTGCTGCGCCGCTGCTGCCAGGCGGGCAGCCTCCGTCACGGCCTCTTGCGCAACCTTGAGCTGTTGCAATTTCTGGATTTGTGGTTCGGCAGTATTTGCGGCGCCAGCCTGCGCAGCTTTATAGCGCAGCACCTCCTCCGTGGATTTACCGTACAGCGCCACCTGCTCACGCAGGCTGAGCAGGAACGCATCACCCTTGGCTTGCGCCTGTGTGGCTGCCTGCTGCGCGTCGGCCGCTGCTTTAGCCGATGCGGCTGCCGCCTCCTGCGCTGCCCTCATGCGGGTAATCGACTGTATCATCGGCTCCGCGTCGGCGGCAGCACCGGCCAGCGCGGCGCGGTATCGCAACACCTCTTCCGCAGACTTGCCGTGTAGGGCGACTTGCTCGCGCAGGGCCGACAGGAATCCATCCTTATTTGCCTGGGCCTGTGCGACTTGGCGCTGCGCCTGAGCCTCCAGGCGTGTCGATTCCGTAATAGCATCGTGCGCCGCGCGCATGTTTTGCAATTGCAGAATCAGCGGACCGGCCGCCTCAGCGGCGCCAGCTTGTGCGGCCCTGTAGCGCAACACTTCCTCGGTCGATTTACCATATAACGCGATTTGCTCACGCAGGCCGGCAACGTAGGAATCCTTGCCAGCCTGGGCCTGCGCAACCTCCCGCAGGGCAGCCGCTTGCACGCGCGACGCCTCCGCTGCTGCCTGCTGGGCTGCTGCGGCGGCCTCGGTTGATGCTTTTGCCCGCAGTTGCGTCGCTTCAAGTTCCCGTGTTTGCGCAATGAGCGGGGCCAGCTTCATCATGTCAGCACCACGACTGCGCGCCAACTCTTCTAGAAACTCGCTGCCCACCTTCTTCCCAGTGACCAGGGATGAGTTGAACCGCTCGAACTGGGAAATCATGTTGCGCGTTGCCTTATCAACGCGATTTGCAGCCGTGTCGGCACCAGTGCCGATTCTGTCAAGCGCACCTCCGCCTTGGGTGCGCAGGCTGTCGAGCGTGCGGCCGGTGCGTTTGACAGCACCATCCACGCGGTCGAGGCCGGATTCAACGCCGCTGGAATCAACTGCCAGCTCAATAGTCGCGCCGCCAATGGTATTTGCCATGTTTTACCCATAAAAAAACCACCCGAAGGTGGCTATGTTTTCTGATGCATGCACGCCAGCGCGGCGCTTTCCATGATCTGGATGTCGCGCTCTAATGCGTCGTATTCTTCGGGCGTCAACAAGAGGCGGTCCATCTTTCGATACACCACGTTGTAATCAAGTCCGGTTGCGCCGCTCATGCCAACGCGCCACTGGGTGCCGAGGAACGAGAAGATTTCGAAGGCGGCAACGTTGTCTGGCCAAATGTCCACAGGATCCGCCGCCACATCTTCGAGCGTCAGGCCGAACGCGGCTAACTCCTCCTCGTTCGGACCTTGCTCATAAAGCGCTGTGGCGACGGCCTTTAGTTTTTTACCTTGGCCGCAGTCAGTTCGCTGATGTAGGCATGGATGACGGCCAGGCCGGAGCCGATGTGGTTTTCGACCATCTGCTCGAGCGAATCGGCGTCGAAGGCATCTTCCAGGTCCCAGCCGCTGGCGATGTCCAGGATGACACTCACATCTTCGCGGTCGTCCAGGCTCTCGATGAACTTCTTGAACGCTTCGCGCGTGCGGTGCTTGAAGGTGAATTCCACGTCAACAGGCTTGCCGCCGGCCACCGGAATGGTCACCTTGGCTTTGAAGGTTGGGGATGCGGTCAGACTGAATTTAGGCTTTGCCATGATTTTGTGCTTTCTAATAGAGGAAAAAGGCCCAGCAAGGTGCGACCAAGCGGGCATGAAAAGACCCGCCGAAGCGGGCCGGGCAAACGGTTACGGGGTAAAGCGGTGGATCAGTAGCGGACCGGGCGGCCTTGCAGGCTGAAGGTCGACTTGACGGCCATGATCGAGTTCTTGGTCAGCGACGGCGTTTCATCCAAGGAGACGATGCCGTTGTAGAGGATCACGGAGTTGTTCGGCAGGGTGACCACCAGCGCGCGCGGGCTGCGCGTTTCAGCGGCCGCTTTCACGGCAATGAAGCCGGCCAGCGTCGGATCATCGGCAATCGAGATGGCGATCGACTGCGCGCTTGCCTGGGTCGGCAACTGGGTCGAGAAGTCGTTTTCGAGCAGTGACACCTCGGTGAAGCCCATTTCGCCGCCCGAGCTGGTGGTTTCCAGAATCTGCGTGATCTGGGTCAGCGTGGTGATCTTGCGCACCGAGCCGACGCCGCCGCCTGGGGTGTAGATCGTGGTGCTGGACGAGTCCAGGCCTTCCAGGGCGAACGTGCCGGAAGCCGACAGGCTGACGCGGAAGATGCGGTTGTTGATGCGGGACCAGCCAGAGGTAACCTCGACAAGGTCGCCATTGGCCAGGCCGTGGGCGGCGGCGGTGAGAACGGCTGGGTTGGCATTGCTTGCCGCCGTGATGGAAATGGCCGAGCCGTACACGGTGGCCAGCTTCAGCGTTGCGCCGTTAGGCAGGGAGATCGACATATGTAAAGCCTTTCCGGTCGCTTGACCGAGAGTGGTAACCCTCGCGGGCATAAAAAAACCGCCCGAGTTTCCTGGGGCGGCTCAAATGAAAAAGGCCAGCGGGTTAGGCTGGCCTCTATAAATTCTGTTGTTTTTTCTAATCTACCTCGATGACCTTGCTGAGCACGGCCATATTGCATTTCTGTTCGGCGATTGAGCCCGACGTAAAGCTGCCGCTCATCATGCCGTTGACCTGGGCTGTGAAGTAAATCTGCGAGCCGTCTGGCCGCGTCGCGCGGTAGCTGCACGCCGATTCCAAGCCGACCATGGCGCGCAGCATGTCCTGGCCGGCGTCGGCGATGCGGATCAGCTCGACTTGTAACGACAGCTCAGCCAGGCCGGACATAGCCTGGTATGGCCGAGCTAGGCCGATGTAATTTCGCGTGGACGTGGCGTACTGCGTGCCAAGCTCGCCCACGACCTTGACGCCTTTGATCTGCGTGTAGCTCAGTGCGGCGAATCCAACGGTGGTCACGTCAGCAGGCGTCGCCTGTGATACGGCAAGCGTGCTACCAGCAAGAGAAGTTGGCATATCGTCAAATCCAAAGGGAAAAATCTTGCCTAGTGCCGCGCAGCTTCGTTTCTTCGTCGTAGGTTGCAATGGCAGCGCCTAAGACGGTCGGTTGCATGGCTATCAGGGTGCGCAGAGCATCCTCGACCGCACCACCCACGGCGGTCGCCTGGATGCGCGTATCGGCCCATACGTTGATCTGTATGCGCGCGTTTTTCTTCGATGGGGTGGTGCTCTCAACGAAATTGACAGCATCACCACCCACCTGCTGGTAGGTGATGTACGGGCGAGGCGTATTCTCGGGCGCGACGTCCGGAAAGACGTGGTCCGCAACCAGGCCGCGCAATGCGGCAAATAGTGCAATATCAATACTCATTATCGGCCTTGTATTTCGTCTAGTTTTGCCGCCATCTGCCGCTTCCCGGCTGCGATAGCGTCATCCAGCCGCGACAGCGATGGACGTAAAAACGGCGTGGCCGGCGCGCGCGCTGTGCCGAACTCGACCATGTAGCCATAGGGCGCTTTGGTGTGGTTCCAGCTCACTCGGTAGACTTTCAGCGTGTCGCTCGATTTTTCCGGGGAGTAGACTCGGTAAATTGCCTTCCTCAAATTGCCGGGGTTGAACAGGTATTTCGTGCCGCTTTTCTTGGAATTTCTGCCGTAAAAATAATGCGGCTTGCTCGAATCGCGCACATTTGCCTGGACCTCATCGTAAATCACACGCCCCATGCCGGCGGCGCCCTCGATGGCAACCTCATCCTTTACCGCCTCGCCGTAGGCGCGCAGCTTTGCCTGCAGCTCATTAAGCCCGGCCAGATTGATATTGAAACTCATGCCGCACCGCGCGAGCACATCAACGCAAGCGTGCGCTGGTCCTGGCCGAGAACGGCTTCGATGCTGTAGGCGTCCGTTCCGTGCAACACCCGCATCTTTGCCGCAACATCGGCGCGGTAACGGATGGTGATGGTTGTCAGCACCTTGTTCTGTGTGGCGCCGGCGGCGACGAACTCGCGGCCACTGACGTCGCGCACCTCGGCCCACAGCTTGCCGTCGCCGCTGGCGATGACGTTCGTCCAATCGGCTGGCAGCGGCTGACCAGCCTCGTCCCGACCGCCCGCCAGCACCTGCAAGGTGATGCGCTTGTTTAGGCGCGCACCGAGGCTCATGCATGGCTCCGGCACGCGTCCAGCAGCCGATCAACGAAAGCCGACTGCACCGTGTCGCGCTCCAGGCGAGTGGCCGGATCAAACTGCTCCACGAGTTTCGCCAGGATGTAGAGCTGTACGTTTTCCGGCACATCCGCCGGTGTAGCGCCATAGCCGCACACGACCTCGACAGTCACTTCAGTGCCGGCCAGCGTGGTCGGCCAGGCGCCGCCGAGCGCCGGCACCAGGTGCGACTGGTATCGCGCACGCCACAGGCGATAGGCTGCAGGGGCCAGCGTCTGCTCGGCGCCGGCGGCATCAAAGTACTTTACCGACGTGACCGACATAACTGGATGAGGCAACTTGATCGCCTCCGGAAAGCATTCGAGCGTCACGCGCCACGTCTGCTCAATCAGGCACTGGCCGATCTCGTGCTCGAGCGCGGCGACGATACCCTTGATCCACGTCGTGATCAGCACATCCATATCGCCGCCGTCGACGCGCATGTTTGCCTTGGCAACGTCGAGGCTGACCGGGAGATTCGCCGGCGGCGTGATGCGGATAGCGGTCATAGCGCCCCCCAGGCAGTCAGGCCCAGGCTGGCGCAGCGCGCATCTGCTGCGGCAACGCTGGCGTAGGATTCGGCAGCGGGCAGGCCGGCGCCGATTTCGATGGTGATCATGGCGTGCCTTAATCGAATATTTGCAGTGCGGGTGCCGAGCTGGCGCGGGCGCAGGTCAAGACCAGCGCGCTGGCCGATTCGACGCTCGGCATCCAGTTTATGCCTCGGTTGTACAAGGCAGGCACAATGACGTTGCCGGCGGCGTCCTGCCAGATGTCGAGCACGTTTGCTGTCACGCCCAATCTGTAGTTCTTGGATTTCGCGGACAAATCCCACTCCATGCCATCCCAAGATGACCAGAAATGATGGTATGGCTCACCTGCTGTGCCTACGCTTTGTGTGCGCAGGCTGCCCATAATGTAGCCGCCATCGCGCAGAGTCATGCCGATCAGCGGGCAAATTTGGTCCACGCGCTTAAACGGCTTCCCCTGCACCATGTACTGCAATTTTCGGTCGAATGAGATCGACTGGAATGCAGTGGTGTGCGTCTCGAATGTCTCGGCATCGGCGTCTGGTAGCCCATATACGCCGTTCATTCCAAATACCAAATCACCGTAGCGGCAAAGTTCATTGCCAGTGATGACGCTCCAGCCTGGAGTTGCGGCGATTTGTGCATACGTCGCGTTCGCAACAGGTGCGGCGCTTTTGCCATCCCACGAAATCACAGCGCTTTCGGTTGCGACATCACCTAGCAGGAAATAAATCAATCCCGTGCGGGCGTCCTGAATCACGGCATGGAAGTGGGTGGGTAAGTGAGCGCCGTTGGTGTTGAATGTCAGCAGCGGCGAAAACGTAAAGCCGTCGTCTAGGGACTGCCAGCAGATGACTTGATCGTTAGCGGCGCCAGTTACACGCCCTGATGCCACGTTGTATTCCGCTATCAGGATCTTCTTGACGGGGGGAGCTCCTGCTGTGGAATACACAGAAGCCTCGCATATCGAGCGGGCATGTAGTAGGCGGATATTTGGCGTCTGTCCGTTACCGATGCCAGTTGTCGAACCTAAGTGCAGAACAGCCCTACGGTTGGCGCCAAGAGAATTCCCAATTGCGTAGGTAGTTGGGTCGGCTCGGCAAATATAATTCCTGCCATCCGCACTAGACACCCATACCAGCACTGCGCCGCTTGTCAATAGTTTGGCATAATTCATCCCTGCCCCCACACCACTAATAAGCGACGAACCGTCCGCAGTAAGTAATGCCCCAGGCACATCGGTGTCGAAAGCCACGGACCACTGCCCCATTCGCAGCGATGTGCCCGCGCCAGTCGAGATATCACCAGTGAATTTGAACAGGTAATTGGCGCTGTTGCCGAACACCTTGCTGGTGCACATATACGAGCCGTCGGGGAACTGAGCGAGCGGCGCCATTGGAATCGCTGCCTTTTTCAGAATCGAAACGTGGTTCCAATCCATCGGCAAACTCACCGACGAGTTACCCACGGTAGCAGCCACACTGCCCGCCGAACACGTCACCAGAAAGCGCTGCTCGCCAGCATACGGCCCGATGGGCGCCAGCGCGCCACTGCCAACCGCCCAGGACTGCAGTGAGTTCGTGCCGCCCAGCACCGGATCGAGCAGGTAGACGACGCCCGTGGCGCCTGGCGCGCCGGTGACGGTCAGGGCCTGGCCTTCGGGCAGCTTGACGACACGCTTATTAGCAGGGGAAACAGACAACGGGAGCTGCGTCGTTTCCTGCACGAGCGTGAACAGGCCTGTCAGAAGCAACATTTCCGCCTCGGAATCCGCGCGTTGCTCCTGCTGCGAGATACGCCACAGCGCTTGGCCGCCGGTCACGGCGAGTTCTGACCAGCGGTCGACGTTGCCGACGTATTTGATAGTCTTGGGCATGACAGACCTTCCAGTTACACTTCTTTGTTTTCCGACGCGGAGCCTTTTACCTTGGCGCCCACTTCTTTGGCCCAGCCCTCAGCTAGCGCCACAGCGATCAGATCGTCGTCGTCCGTCTCAATGGTCTGGCCTTCCGCGAACGCTTGGATATCGATACCGCGGTGTGCCCAACTGAATGCCTGTTTGGCGATCAATTTCATGATTCTTCCCTTGAACTGAAAAGGCCCGCATCAGCGGGCCTGTGGGTGATTAGGCTGCGGCGATTTTCAGCAACTTGATAGCCTGGGTATTGCGCAGCTTGCCACCCACGCGGCGGCGAACGTAGAACTTCACGAAGCCGGGGGTGGTGATCTCATCGCGGGTGATGCGCATGCCCACCTTGTCGCAGATCAGATAACCTTCCTTGAAGTCGCCGAACGCGAGCGGGAAGGAGTTGGCGGCGATAGCTGGCATGTCCTCGGCTTCCGTGATGCCATAGCCCAGGAAGGTTGCCGGCTGGCCGGCAGTCAGCGCTGGCTGCCACAGGTATTGGCCGGTGGTGTCCTTGTACTTGCGCAGGCCGGCCAGCACCGCCTTCGATGTCAGCCACTGAGCATTGTTGCGGTAGCGTGCGCGCACGCCGTAGACCATGTCCAGGAAGGCGTCCTGAGTCGTTGGCAGCGCCGCCGCCTGGCCGGATGCAAAGTACTGCAGCGTGCCGAATGCGCGCGCGCTGTCCGCCGTGACCACCGGAGTCGGGCCGGCCAGGATGCCGGTGGGCTTCTTGACGCCGTTGCCGGAGATGAACGCCGCGCCTTCGCCGCCGGCCATCGATTCGCCGGCCGACATGATCAGCCAGTCCTCGACGTTGAAGTACAGGTCGTCCAGCGATTCCTCCGACGCTTGCGGCTTCGCGCTGGCCATGCCGAAGGTGGGCACAATTTCAGCCAGGTCCGCCGTGTTGGTCTGGTTGCGGGTGTCGCCCTCGCCCAGCCATTCGAAGCCGGCGCCGTTGATGTCAAACAGCTCGTGGTAGTCGGTGGTACCGACCGTGCGCACGGTAGCGATCTGGCGGATCGGGGAGATATCGACCGACAGGCGCGCGATGGCGCTTTCGATAACCTTGGGCAGCGCGTAACCGCCGGCGGCGTTGGTGCCGACCACTACCTGCGCCGAGCGCGATTCGCGGCTTTCGGCGGCCGCCTTGGATTCCAGCGCCTTGAAGGTCTGACTCAAGCGCTGCTCGCAGCCCGAATCTTTCGGCGCCCGGATCCAGTCGAAAAACGCGCTCTTGTAGGCGAGGGATTCATCGCTTTCGCGCTGTTCGCGATCACCGCCACCGGAAAATGCGCCAGGGCGCGCCAACTTGGTTTCCATCTTTTCGAGGCGGGCCTTGGCTTCGGTGATGGAACCGATATGCTCGTCCATGCGCGCCAGCTTGGCTTCCAGGTCTTCCGTGCCCTTGCCGGCCTTGATCGCTTCGATGCGCTGGTCGTTGGTCTTCTTGTATTCGTCGAAGGCCGTGGCGATCTTGTCGATCGCGTCAGCAACCGACTTGATGGTCGGATCGTCGCGCTGCTCGTAGATCGGCGCGCCCGCAGCCTTGGCCTGGAAGGCGGCAAAATGCAGTGCCATGCTGGCGGCCAGGGTGGCGCCGATAATATTCTTTTTCATGAATTTCTTTCAAGAGTTGAGTGAGGAGAGAAGGCGGGTTGCAGCGCCCATTGCTTTGGCGGTCGAGTTGACGGAATCGCTCCGCGCCTCTCCCATCCGCATGACGCGCGACACGAAGGCCGTGGCGTCGGACTTACTGAATCCGGCCTCGCGCAGGATTCGTTCAGCATCTTTTGGCGCCGACATGTCGTCGGCGGATTTCACACTGGTGATGCGGGCAGCTTCGTTGGCCGGAAAGGTAACCATGGAAACCTCCCACAAGTCCACCTCGGCCAGGATGCGCAGATCGCCCTCATAAGACCACTTCTTCGACATGAAGCCGATCGACAAGCCGTTCAGGGCGCCCATTTTCAGAAGCGCGTACGCCTCTTTGCCGCGCGCGGTGTCCAGTGCGAGCATGCCCTTCATGCGCAGACCTTTGGCGTCCTCGACGATCTCGGTCCAGATGCCGATTGGCTCCGTTGCGTCGTGCTGCCACAGCATCGCGGGCATAGTGCCAGCGGCACGGTGAGCTACAAGCGATGCCTGGAAGGCGCCGGCTACAATCACATCATCGTAGTTGTCACGCACGCCAAACACCGAGCCATAGCCCTCGACCGAGCCATCCTCGCCAGATGCTTTAATCTGGAGTGCGAACGAGCGCACTTGGCGCCCGCCTGCTACGTTGCGCACTTCAAGCGTCGGGTGCTGGGTCATCTGTCTTTCCTTTCTGGCCGCTGGTCATATTCATTGGCGTGAGTGGTTCATCGAGGCCGGGCAGCGGATCTTTGCCCTCCTCGTCGCGGATTTCGTTGCGGGTATAGATGCCCATCTCGGACATTGTTCGCGCCCACTGCGAACGGTCCTTCATGGAGCCCTCAGTCATGTACCTGGTGTCGAACTCGGCGAACAACGGGCCGGATCCGTCCAGCAACATTTCGTCGATACGTTGCGTCCATGCCTCGTGCCACGGCGCCAGCGTGTGCTTGACGTGTGCGGCAAAGAAAGCCTCGGAACTGGCGAAGGTAGCCGACTTGTCCGAGTGCCCGACCATGATCGGAAACACGCCGTAGCCGCGGCAAATCTCCTCGATCTGCAGGCGCCGGGTCTCGACATGCTGCGCGTCGACGCCGGAGATCGCCGTGCTCATCCACTTCGCGGCGCGGTCCAGCACCATCGGCATGCCGGCATTACGTGCGCCGGCCTGTTTCCTGATCCAGCTGGTGAGGCGCCCATGCTGCTCCTCGTTCAAGTTGCCTTCCACGGAATAGGTGCCGCTAGGGCGCAGGCCGTTTTCATGCATGGCCGCCTGGCTCTGCTCCGTCACCATGGCAAGTCCAATGGCGGACCGTGCAAGTGCCACGGCATTGAGACTTTCCGTCCAATCCCACTGCACGCCGTTGAGCAAAAAGACATCATCCGGCCCAAACTCGCCGATCAGGCCGAACTGGTCCCAGCACCGATACACCAGTTCGTACCGAGAGTTGCGGGTCATGCTCCAGCTGCCGGGCTGCACAGGGATCAGCTCGCGAACACGGCGGTTATCACCTCGGACCTTGATCGACAGGCCGGTACCGGTCAGGGCGGCGTGAATCGTCATCTGGCGGCGCCACTCAAATGAGGTTTGCCATTCGTTTGGCCGGCGCGACAGTAGGCGATACTCCGGAATGTTTGTGGCCTTCTGGCGTCGCCCGTCACTGTCCTCTCGGTACACGTGCAGCTTCGGCGTGGCGCAGCCATCGGCAATGACCTTCACGCACGCCAGTACCGTCGACACTTGCAGCGCCGTCTTTGCGGTGACGGTCACGCCGGCGAAGCGGCTGGCGCCCGTACCGTCAATCAGGCCCGCGACCTGGTCGTACGTCAGCGCGGCCGCTTTGCGTCCGAACAGTTTTCCAAAAAAGCTCATTAGTTATCCCAGAATGAAGTTGCAGTCGCTGTATCCATCGGCATCACGCCGACCGACATGGCCAGTGCCACCATGCCGTCGATGCGGCCGGTCGCCTTGCCCTTCACGAATTTGCGGTTTTCTGCCGGGTCTTTGACGACGGTTGCGTTCGCCGCACACATCGCCAATACCGGGTGGTTTCCGTGTCGTATTTTGCGAGACAGCAGAATCGATTCCAGTTCCCGGATCGCCGGCGACATCGACACGAAACCCTGCCCAAACTCTACAAACAGCAACAGCTCTTCCTCACTGAAGCCAGCAGCAATAAGCCATGGCTTCAAGAATTTCATGTTGTACCTGTCGAACGCTAGCGCGCGCACCGTGTACCGGTCAAACACAGCCCGCAGATATTGGGCGATGAACTCGTACTGGATGGCAGCGCCCGGCGTCGTCTGCAAAAATCCCTGGTCGCGCCACAGATCGTATGGAACACGGTCCGCCCTCGCCTTCTCAGCCAAGCCATTTTCTGGCAACCAGAACACCGGCAGCACGCCCCATCCATCTCCTTCGGCCGATGTCAGCACCAGGGCGGTCAAGTCGCTGACGCTAGATAAGTCGAGGCCGCCGAACACCTCGGCGCCGGGCTCGAACTCTGCCGGCGCGGCGCCGTTCTCTTGCCACACCGAACGCGTCACAAACGGGCTGCGCGCCTCGACACGCTGGTTCAAGATTAGATTGCGATACCCCGCCTCGGCGCTCGGCATGCGCTTTGCGTCGGACGCCTGGCGGAACACCTCTTCCTTGTTCATGAAGTCGTCGAAGTGCGGATTGGCCGCACGGATCGCATCTTCGCTGAAAGGATCAAGGTCGAGTGAAGCCGTGCACAGCTCGACCTTGATGCGCGGGTCGGCACCGGTCAGTCCATCATCGATCAACAGGCTAAGCAAGTCAGCATCCGTCGGCGCCTGCGTCGAGATCACAATCGACAGTGGCGATTCCTGCGCCGCGCTCGCCGTCTCCAATGCCTCATACAGTTCTGAGCGCGGGCCTTTGACCTGGCCCAGCTCGTCATGCACTACAAACACCGGGCTCAACCCGTAGGCCGTCGCAGCATCGGCGCTCAGAGCGCGGTATAACGTGCCCAGTTCGGCGCAATGCAATTGCTTCGCCGTGTCGCGGATGCCGACATATTCAGACAGGTCGGGCGACAACCGCACCACCTTGGCCGCCAGCGCGAACAGGATAGCCGCCTGGTCCCGCGATTGCGCCGCGCTGTACAGTTGACTATTCGGCTTGGCCTCCGGGCCGCACAAGTGCAGCAGCAACAGGAACGCGGCCAGCGCCGTCTTCGCATTCTTGCGCGCCATGGACAGGATAAATACGCGCGTAGGGGAATCGTAAATGCGGCAGATCCATTTGCGCTGGTGCTTCGTTAATTTCACCTGCCGGCCGACCAGGCGCCCTTCTGGAATCCTGCAATGAGCCTCAATCCATGCTGCGTTGCGATCGCCTCGCGTCAGCTTTTTTCGTCGAGTGCCAGTTCCCACGGTTTGCGCGCCTTTGCCTGATTTTTAATTCCCCGGCCAATCGTGGTCGGGTGCTCGACCGCTTGGCGGGTGATGCGCAACCTGGTGGCCAGCGACGATGCGGCCCGGCTCTCGCGCTCGGACATGCCTAGCAATCGGTCGTAGCGTTTTAGCCCATCGTCGTCGGCCATCCATGCGCGGTCGAAATTCATCAACTCGTCAGCGAGGATGCGTGCCTGGACGATGTGCCGACAATACATTTCAAGCAACGGCGCATGCGTTGGCGTGAACGAGGATGCAGGTTGGTCGTTGACCACCTCGGCCCACACCATCTGCTCGGCATCGCTCATGTGCAGCGGAGCGGACAGGCGGCGCGACTCGCGAACGGTCGTGACGACGCCGTTCAGTTCAAGCGATGCCGCCGATTTTCTGCCTCGTGTTGCCATTTTCCCGAATCCCGTTTTTACTTTTTTTGTCCACGTTTATGAAAGAAGAGGGTACACGCGGTCCTGGGCGGTGACGCCTCAGACATTTCGCCCTCCCCCGGGGTGTGCTGCATCATCGACTGGCCAGCCATCGGCGCCAATGGTGACCTGCCGGCGCTTCTTCTTCCCCTGCTCTTCCTCGGTCTTCACGTCGTGGCAGGGCTTGCAGATCGCCTGCAGGTTAGCCTCGGCATCGATGCGCTCTTGCGACCAGCGCAGCGTTGCAGCCTTGGCCTTGCTGACAATGTGGTCGACCTGCGTTGCGATGGTGACAATGCCATTCTTACGGCACACTTGGCACAGCCCGCAGTCGCGCTCCATCACCACCTTGCGGACTCGGTCCCATGCGGCGCCGTAACCGCGCGACTGGCGGGATTCTTTCGACCAGGCCATCAGCGCGCCTCATGCAGAGTACCGGGCGCCATCATGGCCTGGTGCGCAGCATCGGTACGGGCGCGCATCCAGGCATCGAAGCCGATCGCTTCCGCACACCGCCAAGATCCATACTTCACGATCCGCACTGCGCCCTTGAGCACTTCGGTGGCAATCTCATCGCCAGCCACATAAATATTGCCCAACTCGTCCAGCCTGGCGCGTGTTACCTCGCCCGCAATGTCATCAACAGCTATGACGAGGTCAACGAGCACGCCATCCAGGTAGATGCTGGCGCCCATGTAGTCAGAGCGGTAGTCGGGGCTGGCCGTGTTGGCGGAGATTCGCATATCGTTTCCCTCAGGCGGTGAATGAGTGCAGCGCTGGCTTAGCCATTGCCCACAGCCAAGGCCAAGCCAGCAGCACGAGCGCGACGATGGCGCCGCCAATCACAGCGCCCACTAGGGCCATGGTGACGATAAGCCTACGGAAGTCGATATCAAACATGCTCAGTCCTTCAAGCTCTTGACGTCGGCGACCAGCTCCTTTGCCGCCTCGGCAACAGGCTTGACTGCGGCCGCCGTGACGTCAACAACCATTTCAACAGGGGCAGCGACAACCTGCACCACATCGGCAGCGAGGCTGCCCAAGGATTTCAGTAGACCGAACATGTGAACCTCAAATAGAAAAGCCGCCAGCGCAGTGATGCGGCTGACGGCGAAGGCCCGGCATGCCGGGCAAGGAGACAGTTTTAATTCCGTCGAATTCGGGGGAATTAGAATTGAGATTGGCGATCACCAACAGGAAAGCCGCTTGTCGCTTTGCGCGTGGATGCAATTGGCTTACCTGTTGGCGCCAGGCCTAGCGGGCCGGCGCCAAACTGAGCTTGGTTGAGCTACTTCATGGCGTACCTCCTTTTCAGGCCTGCGGCGGCATGATCGCGCGCGCATCCGGCCAGTTCAGTTCTGTTTGACGCGCGGGTATTCGTTCAACCCATCAGCCTCGCCGCCGTTGTAAAGCTCGCGATTCTTATTGCTGCGATCTTGCCAGAGGGCGACAGCTTTAGCCTTTAGTTCATCGCAATCGGCGCGGCTGAATGCGACATCATCAACGCCAGGACCCTTGGTTCCCCACTCGTGACAGAACACGTATGCGATCACATCAAGGCCGTCATCACCTTTCAGCTCAGAATCCGGGAAGCATCCGCCGCCTTTATGGGCGTCGCGCACAACTATCGGCATGGGCGGACCTTCGCAAAACGGGCATGGCAGCAATTTCATATCGACCTCAGCTTCGTTCTTCGCTCTCAGCCTGGATCTGACGCTCTGCAGCGATCAAGTTCCAGCCCAACTCCCTGCGAATTTCATCAGGCGTGGGAGGCGGGTCTTCGGAGTGCGTGCGCCGCTCCAGGTACTCGCGTACCTTTTGTGGCGATGGATGTGTGGTATCTGTCACGGCGTCCTCGAAAAGTGAATCGCCAATGCAAAAAAGCCACCGCGAGGGTGGCTTCTATCTGCTCCCACGACTATCTGCGTGGTGAACACTTTATTCAGGCGTAACAGGGCATCAATGGTCTCGGCTTGAGGTCTGCCGCTGCCCTGCTTCGCGCCGTAGCGCTAGGCTTGAATTATGCGCGCTGGATGAATCGTAAGGCGCGCAGTGATTCAATTATATACCTGTGTTTACAAACAGTGCAACACATTCCCTAACGTCACAAAACCATGTCGGCGGCCAGGCGCTTCATGGTCTGGCCAGCTGCGTGCGCCGCCATGGCGTTGAGCGCTTCGACCATATCCTCGACCAGGTGCAGCATCTTGTGCTGGGCCTGCACAGCGCGCGTGCCGCTGCCAGCGCATGCGCGGCAGGCAATGTCCGACATCGCCGTTGTCTGACCGCGCACCAGCTCGTAGGCTCGCCCAGTGCAGGCTGGACACACATCGTTCAGCCAGTGGTCCAGCGACAGGCGTGCCACCTTGGACGGGCTCACGTCGGCCGGCCAAGTGCGGTGCCCTGCCTTGGACTTCACTATCTCGCCCCATGCATCGAGCAATGCCGGGTAGCTAGTGGCGTCGCCGGCGTATTTCACACGAAACAACTTGGTGCCAAGGTCACGGCACAGCGCGGCAGCGGCCAGTACTTCGGTGCTGTGATGGTGGACGTCGTCGCGCAGGTTCGACGATCCGAGGGCGCTGGTGTATTTCTGAATTACGTTCATTTATGGTCCTATTTTCTGGCGCCGGAAGTGTTCTAACCGATGATTCACAATAATCATGAACATGAGGAAATATGCGGCGTTGCGGGGTGGTCTTCGCCACTTTCCCGCCAGCGCTTTTGCTCAATTCCTCTTAATCGCCGTGGCCGCCGCTTGCGCCACCATGTGCAGCTTTGCGTTGAACCAGCGGCGAATGCAGTACGACCGCGCCACGCTGATCACCGTGTAGATCAGGCCCAGCAGCAGGTTATCGCGCGCGGTGATGTGAAAGCCAAACAGCGGAAAGATCAGCATGTTGGCGGTGAAGTTGATGGTAAAACCGATCACCACATTGATAATGGCCTCGATCAGCGAGCCGAGCCGGGTCTGGTTCATGGCTGGAGTTCCTTTGTCGGGCGATCATCGCCCTCTTGGTAGTTGGTCGCATATAGCGTGAGCATGCGCAGATTGCACATGGCGTGCGCCAGGTGAGGCAGGCCCGATTCAGCGTCGCACTCTTCGCCGGCCTGCCACGCTGCCATGTGGCGCATCAGGCACGCGAACGGGATCGACCAGGCCATGCCCTTTGTCCAGTTCCAGGCCGCGTACTTTTCCTTGCCATAGGCCCACACGCGCGCCTCATCGGCCATGGTGGTCAGCGGGATCAGTGAATAATCCGGCTTGCCGTAGTTGAAGCGGGCGCCGCTCCCCTTTGCTTGGCTGGTCACGTCGCCAATTCCTTGGGCGGCTACCATCATGCGACCGCCTTACTGGCAACGGCCCAGCAGAGTTGAACAGCATAGTTCGATCTGACTCGTATAACCTTGCCAGTCTTTTCCATGCGCTTGAGTTGGCGTAGCAGCCAAGCCGTCTCGATAAATTGCCCGCCAATAGGCGTCAAACAATTTGCCAGGTGATAGGTCATCATGTTCGTGCGCCACGCCAATTCGGCCAGGATTTCGTCATCGGTAGACTTGTTCATTCTACTTGTTCCATAAAAGTGATTTCGCTGGGCTGGCGCGGTGTCGCGTCGCCCATCAGGTAAATAGTTGTAGATACGCCGCCGCCCAGCACCTGGGGAGACATGCTGTGCAGGAAGTGCTGCTTGCCGTCGAAAAGCACGGGCTGGCAGGTGTACAGCGCGCGCAGCAAAGCGCGGTCGCGCTTGTAGGCCGCCTCGGCCGGGGTTTCCGGTGCCGGCGTTGGGCTGCGGCGGTTCATTCGGCGTCGCCCGAATTGCCATCAACTGATGACTGATGATAATCATCAACATGTTTATCCATGCGGGTTTGCGGGGTGCCGCTCGCCACTTTCTCGCCACGCCCGAAACCGATTTTCTCGGCGATATCGTTCTGCGCCTGCGCTGCCTGGTCCCGGTTTTTCTCCAGGTAGGCCATGGTGGTCATCGGCGACTTGTGGCGCATCACCGCCTGGATGGTCTGGATCGGCACGCCCTGCTCCGACAACATGGTGGCGAACGTGCCGCGCAACCGGTGCGGCGTGATGCCCTTGATCTTGCAGCTCAGGTTGGCGGACCGCATGGCCTTGCGCGCGAATCCAGGCGGGTGCTGCTGGGCGCCGCCGCGCTTGCCGGCGATCAGGCCCTCCACCTGGCGGTGCGGTGCCAGTTGCTCGACCAGCCAGGCCGGAACAGGCACGGGCTCGGCCTCGCGGCCCTTGGTGATGCCGGGCGTGTAGGTGGCGCGCTGCCAGTCCAGCCATTCCCAGCGCGCACCGGCCGCCTCGGACTCGCGCAGGCCCAGGCCGAACATCAGGCGAATGGCCATGGCCACCGATGGGTCTGCGCGTGTGACCTGGTCGACGGCTGCAAACCACTCGGCCACGGCCGCGATGGGCAGAATCGAGCGGGGCCGCTTCTGCACCTTCAGCATGCGCACCTGCCAGGGGATCGACCTGATCAACTCGCGCTTCACTGCCCAGTTGGCGATCAGCTTGAGCACGCGCAACCAGTGGTTCGCGCTGGCCGGCTTGTGGTCGACCAGGTGCAGGTTGCGCGCCAGCTCGACGTGGCTGGTGGTGATCTGGTTCAGCGGCAGGTCGCCCAGGTCGTAGAAGTGCAGCCGGGCGGTGGTCTCGACGCTGCGCTGGTGCGCGGCGCTGCTGATCGGGCCGTTCACCTCCAGCCACTCCTTCGCCATGACCGACAGCGTGGGCACGACCTTGCCGCCATTGGTCAGGATCAACGCCTCGTCGTACGCGCGCTGCGCTACCGCGTTGGCTTTCGCCTTGCTGCTCTCGCGGGTGCTGCGCTGCACGCGCGCGCCGGCAATCTGGAAGCGGTAGTGGTAATTCTTGGCCTTGCCGGCCCGAAACAGGTGAAAACTCATTCGTGTCTTTCAAATAATGCCAAGGGCGGTCTTGGCGTTGGTGATCTGCATGGCCAGCAGCGACTTGTCGCCATTGGCCAGGCGCGCCATGATCTTTCGCGCCCAGGTCTTGTGATCAAAATGCGTTGCCTTGGCCGACTTCGCAACGCCGCTAGCCTCCAGCTCGGCCAGCATGCGGGCCGCATCCTCGCGGGAGAGGCTGCCCTTGCCAGGCGCTGGCAGCGCTGGCGCCGGTGCCGGAATCTCGGCCCATTCGCCGCGTGCCAGCTGCGCGCTCAGCGTAGCCGCCCATCGATCCTTGACCTGGCCGTATGACTGCATCATCAGGTCGCGGGAAAGCAGCATCGCCGACCAATAGATCGCCGGGTGCGACCAGACGCCCCACTCGCCCTTGTGGCGCGCTTCGATGCCGACGATGGCCTCGTGGTACGCCGGTACCGGGTCGGCAAACGGCTTGCATGCCTGGATGAATTCGGCGCAGCTCGGCGGCTTCTGGTACCGCAGGCGGCAGGCCTTCAGGCCGACGGAGGCCTCTTTCGGGCTGATGCCCTCCTCCTCGAAGGCCTCGACCCACGACTCAGACCAGTTCGTGAGCGCCGCTTCGCTCGCAAAATTGGACGAGAACCAGTGCGGATAGGCGCCGTCCAGGCGGTTGTACAGGTGCTGGATCATGGACACGCCAAGCTTTGGGTGTACGTCGAACCAGCGCGAGTCCGGCGCTGTGCTGGACTGGCCAAGAAAACATTTTTGGCTGCCGGCAGTTGCAAGTGCGCTCATGTCGAGCTCCCAGGTTGCGGCCGGCCACGATTGACGAATGCGGTCGGGTCAAACTTCGCCGGGCGCCCTGCTACCGCACCGTGCGGCGCGCGCTCGTTGCGGACCCAGTTGCGCCATGTAGCCGGCCAATCCGCCTTGCGGCCCTTGACGCCTGGCTGGGCGATCCAGTAGTCGCGGAAGCGCTGCTCGGTCTGCGCCGGAATCAGCTCCGGGCGCTCTGTTTTGCAAAACTCGATATCCTCGGCCGATGCAGCCCAGTCAGCAGGCAACCGCGTCGCGGTGGCTTTCGCCTCTGCTCTTGACCTTGCTTTTGTAGTTATCTTCTCTTCTGTATCTGTATCTGTATCTGTATCTGGGCGTTTTTGTGCGTTCGGTTGCGTTTGGTTTTGTTCGCCTTCCGCTTTCAGGCGTTCTTTTTCGGCTTTTTGACGCTCGCGATACTCTTTTCCGCGTTCGGCCGAGCCGTCTTCACGCAACGGCTGACGTTTTTCCCATCCAGCAAGCCGCTCACCGTTCAACACACGCCCCTGCATGGCGCTGAGAATTGCTGTCACGTTTTCCTCTTCAAGGTCGAGTGCGGTTGCCACGTCCTCACAAACGAACGACTGCGTTTGCCCGCGTTCGTCTGCGTTCGATGCGCACACCATCAGGTGCACATACACCGCAATCACGTCACCGATGCGCTGCCTCGAAACGCGCGCGATGGTGCGCCACTTCGGATCGTTCGGCATATCGGCCCATAACCGGCACCAGGGATTAGCCATCTCGCTTTCCCATCAGGTAGTTACTCAAATTCATCTCCAACCTTCCATCCAGCCGTGAATGGGATCGGGGCGTGACCGGCGGGCTGGAATCGCCGGTCGCAGCCGCGCAGCCGCTGCCCCGTTTGAAACTTGTTCCGGCACGGTGTCCGGGAAATTGGGTGGGAATTTCAAATAATGTTAAATTACCAATTCCACTCAGCAATTTATTAAAGGAAACTCCCATGGAAAATTACGGCCACATATCGTGCTGCCATAGCCAGAAGCGAATATCTGCCCAGTACTCCGTCCAGCCGTATAAGACGAGAGGAAAAACTTGCGAGGCAAGGACTGCAACGATCCCCATAACAGCAATAAGCACCGTTGCCTGGATCGCCAGCAAGACGGGCTTCGGAAAATGAGCATTGACATGGTCACGAACTTGATTGAGCGCACTTTGGCGTTCCCGGGGTTCACTCTCTTTTGGACCGCTATTGGTGCCGTGATCGGTGGTTACGGACAGCACCTGTACGCCCTGCGGCGCGATATCCGCAAAGAGTGGAACGACATTGCCGACCCGATACGAACCAGGCTGCAAAGCGAGGCAAGAGCCCCAGGGAATCAGCGAGGAGTGGTCGACGAATCCGACCTCGATCAGCTGCACCCGTTCATGCGAACCGACAAAATGCGGCAGCTCCGCGATGCAATCAAGCGATGCGAGCAGGCCCGACATGAGCACATAAGCACGGACTCGGCTGGGCAGCGAAGCTACGCGCGAACCGATCACATTAGCGATGCCGCCCTTTTTGCTTTGAATCTCTTGCAGCGGCGCTGACGCGACCACAATTTCGGCGCGCCTCCTTGGGGTGAGGGGGGGCATCATTTCTCCGCCATGCCTTTCAGTCGGGCCGCCATTTCGTTGAGCGCCTGCACTACGCAGTAAATGGCCGTCTCGACCCGTGGCAGCTCGTGTTTTTCCACCACGCCATCAGTCAGCACCGCGTGCACCTCGGCGCCGACCACCCCGCTGGCTGACCACACCTGCGTCACCAGTTCGAGGATGGCCATGTCCGACGCGGTTACGTCTTCCTGGGCCTTGATGCAGATGTAGCCATGGTTGCGCGCCAGGGCGTGCAATACCGCGTGGTCACCAGTCAGGGCCATCAAGCTGTCCAACTCGATCGGGCTGAGGTAGTTGGTCGTACTGTTCGGGTTGGCCTTGTTGCGCAGGATCTGGGCGCGGAGGCCCATGCGCACGGCAAGCACTTCAACGCCGCCAGCGGCGCGGTGAACGGTTTGGTGGATCGCGTCGCGAATATTCATTTCGGCACCTAAATACAAATGATGAAGTTTCCAGAAAACAATGTGATACTTCAATCAAACAACAGGAAAATCAGTTCAGATTGCCGGGAATCGCGATCACAGAATGCGATGGCACCGTGTCTAGGATGTTGTTGGTCGAGGGAGGCTGGCGACCGGGGTGGCCGGACTCGGCTGCCGGTTCGGTGGCACGGTGGGTGGACTGAGTGCGGCCTCCCAGTGTCGCAAAGACATCTGGATTCTTCAGTTCGAGAAACATCAAACGGGATTTTGGAATCCCGCCCACTGATGTCCTCCACTGCGAAACTGCGGCGGCGCTCACGTCACACAGTCCAGCGACTACCGATGTCCCGCCTAGGGCATCAATGATTTCGTCAGGCGTAAGTTGTTTTTCCATTTGACTATTTTAAGTGCGCTTAAATTTAAGTGCAAGCAAAATTTTCACGCTTAACATGATCTGTATTAAGGTTACTTAATGAACTGGAATAAAAGACTAACGCAGGCTCGTACTGCAAAAAATATTAAGAAAATTGACTTCGCAAAGATGGTCGGAGTGTCTGCGCCCACGATCACTCAGTGGGAATCAGGCGCGACGCAAGAAATCAAGGGTGACAACTTGGTTAAGGTGTGCGCGATTTTGGATGTCACACCTGGCTGGATTCTCTACGGGAAGGGTGAAATGAGCGCTCACGGCAGCGGGAATATCTCAACTGTGACAGCCGTCCACCCAGACGACCCGCACGACGATGATGTGGTTTTCGTTCCGGAATCGCGGATCCAATTTGCCGCGGGGAATGGCCGCACGGCCGTGTATGAGTTGATCGAGGACCAGGAGCCGGCCAGCTACCGTCTGTCCTGGTTCCAAAAATACGGGATCAAGCCTGAGCGTGCGCGTCGCTTCCGCGTGTCCGGTGAGAGCATGGAGCCGATGCTCTTTGACCGGGACACCATCCTTGTCAATACGGATGAGACGAATATCATTGATGGAAAAATGTACGCCATTCGGTATGGCGACGAATTGCGGGTAAAGTATCTTTTTCAGAAGCTGGATGGCACACTAACGCTTCGCAGTGTCAATCCGCTATTCAAGGATGAGGAAGTGCCGCCGCAACTTGTGAGTGAGCACATTGCTGTGATTGGCCGGGTGCGCGACCGCAGCGGCACGGGCGGCCTATGATTGGGGGGGGATAATTCGATAGATTTCCTGTTATCAACTTAACGCATAATAAATAGACATCTAGCGACCGTCTGAGCTTGAGAAAATATGAAAAAAACTATAGCAATTGCAGTTGCACTCACTATTTTGACCGCGTGCAAGCAAGAAAAGTCTGGGCCGACAGAAGCGTCCCCTACGGCGGCCCAGTCAGAACAAAAGACATCGCAACCGCAGTCATCAATTGCAAGGAAGGCCTACGACGGTCCGTTCGGATTGGCTATGGGAATACCGGGCGAAGATCTTACGAGAAAATTCGGCCTCAAGATGATGAATTCCGACCCAACCATGTTTACTGGCAAGCCACCAAAACCAATGGAAGGGATTGATGAGTATTTGGTTTTTGTCGCGCCGAAAGCCGGCGTGTGCCGCGTGATAGGCATCATCGAAGTTAAGACTGTCAATGGATCAGGCGATCAAGTTAAGGCCGAAACAGACAAAATTGCAGACCTACTGCAAATAAAATACGGAATATATTCGGATAAATCCGAATATATCGGGGAGGATGTTTACAGACGAAACCCGCAATATTGGATGATGGGCCTCAAGGAGGAATCAGTCTTCTATGCCTACACATGGACAAATCCCAAGCGGCAAGAGCGCCTCCCGAATCAACTAAAGTCCATTGAGGCGTTCGCGAGCGCGTCGGGAATTGATTCAGCTACCGTCGTAATTAGATACAGTTTTGACAATATCGCTGATTGCCATAAAGAGATCAAGGCAGTTAAGGCTCAGAGCTTGTAGCCAACCTCAACAAAAGTCGCCTCACCGCCCTCACCTTCGCACCTTAGGCCGCCGCCCGAGCAATCTGGCGCCAGCCAAGTCCTCGACCCTGTGCGCCTTGCTTGTTTCGCTGATTTCCCCAAGGGTACTGCGAGGCGTTTGCCGGCTCCACCTATCTGCATTTGCGCTGCCCCGCGAGATTTTTTCTGGACTTCCAGATACCCTTTTTTGATGCAACGAAAGAATCGCATCACTTTTTAAGTTTGCTTAAAAAAATACTTGCACTTAAATTTAAGTTGGCTTAATATTCTTCCATCGTACCTCAACCGATGGAGAGAAAATGTCACACGCCACCAGCAACACACCAGCGCCCAGCACCACCGTCAAAATCCCTTACCTCACCTGCGCTGAATGCAACGCAGTCATCCAGGCCAATGCCAGCGAGCAGCCTGGCGCAAAGCCGGCATCAGCCATTGACCTGATCGCCGATAACCTGCTCGACGCCGAATTGTGGCCCGAAGACAGCGAGCTCATCGCCGAGATCCGCGCCATGTTCTTGCACAACTGGGGCATGGATCAGGCTCAGGCCGACGCGCGCATGTCCCGCCTGAACTACAGCGATGCGCTTTCCGCCCTGGAGCTGCTGGCGGGCCCCGGCGCCATCGGCAGCACCTTCGCCGGCGGCATGTATGCCGGCATCATCCGCGGCGCCGACGGCGCTCCAGACCAACACCTAGTACTGCTGGACGGCGACACCGACGGCGTCACCTGGGAAGCCGCATGCGCCTGGGCCGCCGCCAAGGGTGCAACCCTGCCAACACGGGCTGAGCAGCGCCTGCTCATGGCAAACCTGCCTGACCAATTCCAAGCACGCTACTACTGGTCCAGTGAGCAGGCCGCCCCCTCTACCGCGTGGCTTCAGCTTTTCAGCCTTGGCTACCAGCTCTACAACGGCCGCTCGTACGAGGGCCGCGCCCGCGCCGTCCGCAGATTCCCAATTTAATCATTTATCAATTTTCTTTGCTTTTTGCTTAGGGGTCTCACATGAAATTCAAGTTCAACATCTACCTGATCATCGCCGTGGCCATCATCGGCGCCATCACCGGCAGCCTGGCCATGAGCCTGGGCGAAATCGAGCCAGCAGCCAGCGCCGCCATCATCCTCTTGTCCGTGTTGGTGCTGGGCTGGGGCGCCGGCAGCGTGGCGTCTCAGGCCGAGATCGACCGCCTGACCAGCATCGAGACCGGCCGCCGCATCCAGGCCAACTGCGCCATTATCACCCGCACCCAACTTGAGCGCGACCTCGAACAGTTGCTGGATGCGAAAGGCGGTGCCCTGTGAGCGCCCCGATCCTTGCTCTCCCGGCAGAGCACGCGAACATCATCTTCGACGCCTTGATCGATTCCCGTTGCTTCAATCATGAAATGGGCCGCATGCCTGGCGCGGATCTCAGGTATTGGGAAGAGAAAAAGAAATCCATCGACGCCGCCTATTTCGCGCTGCAAATGGCTACCGGAGCACTGCCGAAGGTCGCCACTACTGCCTCCACCGCCATCGGCGACGCGTTTGCCGGCGGCATCTACGCCGGTATTAGCTGCGGCGTGGACGGCGCGCCCGACAAGCACCTGGTGCTGCTGCCCGGCGAAGCTGTCGATGTCGACTGGGAGGCCGCTTGCGCCTTCGCTGCCAGCGTCAGCGGCGAGCTGCCGACGCGCGCCGAGCAGGCGCTGCTCTACGCCAATTTGAAAGACCAGTTCCAGCCGCGCTGGTACTGGTCCAGTGAGCAGGCCGCCCCCTCTGACGCGTGGCATCAGGATTTCTACTATGGCGGCCAGGACTACTTCAGCCGCTCGTACGAGGGCCGCGCCCGCGCCGTCCGCAGATTCCCAATTTAATCATTTATCAATTTTCTTTCACTTCGAAAGCCCAGCATGAGCAAACAACAATTCATGGCCGAGAACCTGCAGGAAGGCGAGATTTACGCCGGCCTGATCCTCGGCAAGAACGGCGCCGCCGACTATCACCTGTTCCTGCAGCCAGGCAAGGCCACAGGCGTGACATGGCAAGCGGCCATGGACTGGGCCAAGAAGCTTGGCCACAGCCTGCCCACGCGCGCCGAGCAGGCGCTGCTGTTCGCCAACCTGAAGCATGAGTTCGAGCCTCGCTACTACTGGTCCAGCGAGCAGGCCGCCCCCTCTGTCGCGTGGATTCAGGGTTTCGGCAATGGCCTCCAGGACGACGACTACCGCTCGTACGAGGGCCGCGCCCGCGCCGTCCGCAGATTAGAAATTTAACCGTTTAACCATTTCAACATGGCCAACCATACCGACCTGCCTATTTCCAAAGTTGCCTACGACCTGCTGGTCGCAGCGACCGACTTGACCAAAAATATGCCCCGCGACTTCAAGGCATCGGTCGGCAAGGAAATCCGCGACGAGTGCGTGCGCTTGACGGTGCTGATCTTCCGCGCGAATGTCGCGGCCGACAAAACACCGTACCTCGACAAGCTGCTCGAGCGCGCACAGGTGATCGAGCTGCTGTTCCGGCTTTCCAAGGATCTGCGCTTTATCTCCGTCGCACAGTATGCGCGGGCCATCGCACTGACCAGCATGATCGGCAAGCAGGCCGGCGGCTGGAAGAAATACACCGCATCGTCGCCTGCATCTTCCCGGTCAAGGCCGGGTTGACCGTGCGAATTTTTTAATCTGGTCGTGCCGCTGGCTCACAAGGCCACCGCTATGCGCACCGCAGTAACCACCTGGCGGCGTCCAGGCAGGCCTGGCGCAGTTTCTCCACTGATCGGCATAGCCTTCGGTGGGGCGACGTAGATAGCACGAATTGACGCAGGCCGACCCCTCTAACGCGTGGAATCAGAATTTCAACAATGGCAACCAGAACAACAACAACCGCTCGTACGAGGGCCGCGCCCGCGCCGTCCGCAGATCATCCCGATGCGGACTTCACGCTCGAGCAGCTGGCCGTCGCATATTTCGACTGCCGCCGCAGCAAACGCAATACCCCCAGCGCCCTGGTGTTTGAGCAGCACCTGGAGCGCAACCTGATCGAACTGCACGACGAGCTGCAGGACGGCTCATATAAGCCCGGCCGCTCGATTTGCTTCGTCGTCACGCGCCCAAAAGCGCGCGAGGTGTGGGCGGCCGATTTCCGTGATCGCGTCGTGCACCACCTGCTGTACAACAAGATTTCGCCACGCTTTTACGGCAGCTTCATCAAGGACACCTGCGCCTGCATCCCTGGGCGCGGCACGATGTACGCAGCCAAACGCCTCGAGGCGAAGATCCGTAGCGTCACGCAGAACTGGGCACGGCCAGCGTTCTATCTCAAGTGCGACCTGGCCAACTTCTTCGTCGCCATCGACAAGGACGTGCTGCGCGGGCAGATCGCCGCTCGCGTCAGCGAGCCATGGTGGCTGCGCCTGGCCGAAACGATCCTGTTTCACGACCCACGCGAGAACTACCAGCTGCGCGGCGCGCCCGAGTTGCTGGCGCGCCTACCAGCGCACAAACGCCTGGTCAATCAGCCGGCGCACCTGGGCCTGCCGATTGGTAACTTATCGTCGCAGTTCTTCGCCAACATCTACCTCGATGCGCTGGACCAGCACGCCAAGCACCGCATTGGCGCCAGGCACTACATCCGCTACGTCGACGACTTCCTGCTGCTGCACGAATCGCCGCAGTGGCTGGGTGCGGCGCTGGCCGACATCAATGAGTTCCTACCGCGCGTGCTGCACGCCAACCTTAATCCCACCAAGACGATTCTGCAGCCGATCGCACGCGGCGTCGACTTCGTTGGCCAGGTCATCAAGCCCTGGCACAGCCGCACACGCCGCCGCACCGTGCACGAGGCGACCAGCCGTATTGCCGGCATCCCAGCGCCCGACGTGTTCGCGGCGACCAACAGCTATTTCGGTCTGCTACGCCAGGCAGACAGCAGCCACGCTGATCGCGCGGCGCTGGCGCGCGCGGTAATGCGGCGCGGACATTGCGTCAACGGGGAGCTTACTAAAACATACAGGAGAGCAACATGATGTACGACCTCGCCCGCATCGAACGCCAGCACCTGGCCAACAAAAGGGGCCTGGGTTCTCTTTGATCCGCAAGCGCTGCGCCTGCGGCAAGGTCAGCACGGCGCGCCAGCTGCGCCAGTACGGCCGCTGCATCGCATGTGAGCGCAAATCTAAAACCCCACCCGGGAGATAACATGGGAGCATTTTGTGTATATGGAATCAGCCGCGGCGTCTGCAAAGCAGCGGCATCGAAAAAGCAGCCGTTTGGTGAAGGCGAAGGCGCGAACCGCCGCAATTACTCGCCTGCAGAATGGGGGGGGCAAGCGCGACGCCCTGGCAGAAAAAATGTTTAAGGATGCGACCCGCCGAGTGAAGGTAAGCCCTGAACTGGACACGCCTCAGTTTTGCGCCGACTGGCTTGCGATCAGCCCAGGCGAAGTTCGCGAGGCGGTAATCATGGTGCGCGGCCCGAAGGTTGACAAGAACGGCACCGTCGTGAAGCGTGGCGGCGCAGTGGTCGAAACCTGGCTTGAATATGCCGCCGAGTGCGCGCGCCGCAATATCACGGCGGCCTTATGACGCAGCTTGCGCTATTTGAGGTAGAGCGGCGCGACGGGCGCGACTTGCGCTGGGAGCTGGCATTTTCCAGCGGAGTCGAGGCCGCCGTATTGGCGGCCTTCGAAAGCCGCCCGAATGAGTGGCTGCGTTTCAGTGACTTCAGAAAGATAACTGAAAAATACCAGATCAGCTTTTGCTTTGGCCATGTTCTCGGCAAACTCAGCCGGCAATGCAAGATTGCTGCCAAGAACATTTATTACGGCTCTGATCATCCGGGAAAGCCAAATTATATCGGCTACGACACCGTGTATATGCTTGAGAAAGGGCCTGCGTCATGACGAAATGCATCACCAGCGACAAGTGGCGCGGCGAGCGTGACGAACCGGTCAACCCGGCCGCCGTGCGGTACAAGGCGCAGGAAGCAGCGGCGCCCAGCTGCGAGGGCTGCCTGTTCGAGCGCTCCGTAGGCGTGTGCTCGACGGCTGCATCGCTGGCCGTGGCCAACGACCAGCCGGACTGCGACGACCGCTCTCCGGCTGGCATGACCTACATCTACGTGCTGGATAAAAGCGATCCGCGCCAGCTCGACCTGATCAAACCCCTGAAACAACTGGAAACCACATCATGAGCACTATGACCGAAGTACGAAAATTCCTGCGCCTGCCCTCGGTAATCGAGATCGTTGGCATCCAACGCACGGCCATCTACGACCGCATCAAGAAGGGCACCTTCCCTGCTCCGATCAGCCTGGGGCCGCGCGCAGTGGTGTGGGATTCGACAGCAATCGCAGCATGGCAAGAAAAAATTATCGCGGATGCGAATGCGCCGTCGGCAAAAAACTAATGGGGGTAGAGATGTGGGTAGGGGAAAAAGAAAAAGCCCCTTCACAGGGGCTTTTTCAGAATACTGGCGGAGACGGTGGGATTCGAACCCACGATACAGGTATAAGCCGTATGCATCCTTAGCAGGGATGTGCCTTCGGCCACTCGGCCACGTCTCCTAGCTGATTACTCAACTATGTCTCTGTAGCTAACTGCGCTGCAGCGACGAACGTCATAATATCGACTGCCCCCCCTTTGGTCAAGGGCGTGGAGCAATATTTTTGGAAATTTAAGCTTTTTCCAGCTCGAACGCTTTATGCAGCGCGCGCACGGCCAGCTCCATGTACTTTTCATCGATCAGTACGGAGATCTTGATTTCGGAAGTGGAGATCATCATGATGTTGATGCCCTCTTCCGACAGGGTACGGAACATTTGCGAGGCAACGCCAACATGGCTGCGCATGCCCACGCCGACTACGGACAATTTCGACACTTTCGCGTCGCCCGTGATGCTCGTCGCGCCCAGCGATACGCTGTTCGCTTCCAGCACGGCCAGCGCGCGCGGGTACTCGCCGCGCGAGACGGTGAAGGTGAAGTCCGTTTTACCGTCGACCGACTGATTCTGTATGATCATGTCGACTTCGATATTTGCGTCCGCCACCGGCCCCAGGATGTGATACGCCACGCCTGGGCGGTCGGGCACGCCAAGCACGGTGATTTTGGCTTCATCGCGGTTGAAGGCGATGCCGGAGATGACTGCTTGTTCCATGTTTGTATCTTCCTCAAACGAAATCAGGGTGCCTGAATTGGCTTCTATTTCCAGCGGCAACATCGGGTCGGTCAGCGACGACAGCACGCGCGTGGGAACGCGGTAATTGCCGGCAAATTCCACCGAACGCGTTTGCAGCACTTTGGAACCGAGCGAAGCCAGTTCCAGCATTTCTTCAAAGGTGATGGTCTTCAGGCGGCGCGCCTCGGAGACCACGCGCGGATCGGTCGTATAGACGCCGTCGACGTCCGTGAAGATCAGGCATTCGGCCGCCTTCATGGCAGCGGCGATGGCCACTGCCGACGTGTCCGAACCGCCGCGCCCCAGGGTCGCGATGTTGTCGTGTTCGTCGACGCCCTGGAAACCGGTAATAATGACAATCTTGCCCGCATCGAGGTCGCGCTTGACTTTTTCGTCATCGATCGATTGGATGCGTGCTTTGGTAAAGGCGGAATCGGTCTTGATCGCGACTTGCCAGCCAGCATACGATACGGCTTGTTTGCCGATCGCCAGCAGTGCCATCGACAATAGGCCGACAGACACTTGTTCGCCTGTCGAGGCGATCATGTCAAGTTCACGCGGATCGGGTTGATCCATGATTTCCTTGGCCAGTCCAATCAGGCGGTTGGTTTCGCCCGACATGGCAGATGGCACCACTACGATTTGATGCCCCGCGTCGTGCCACTTGGCAACGCGCTTGGCGACATTCTTGATACGGTCAGTCGAGCCCATCGACGTACCGCCATATTTGTGGACGATTAAAGCCATAAGAGTGAAGTTTCCGCTCAAGAAGAATAAAAAAGGAGGGCTTTACTCTACATGCCGCAATGCAAAATAACAAGCTAAAAAGCGCATGAGCTCATACCGTTTACGCATAAGGAAATAAGCAATCCATGCAGTCGGGAGCGCATGGACAGCCACTTGCCTGCCACCCCGAGAGTGGCCGTAGCGGCTGCCCTTACGCTCAGCAGGGGAGCCAGCGCAGGGCTACGCGCGGCCGCTCCAGCAAGCTCAAACAATGGCAATCGAGACCGATACCGGCCGCATACAACAATTGTTGCGCCGCACATACAAGGGGCAGACGTTCACGCTCCCAGGCGGGCACGCCAAACGCCTGATAGTGGTATTTCAAGCTCTTGGTGGGGCGGTTCAGGGCCAGTTTCAGGCGCTCGCCACCTTGGCGGAAGTCGATCGTCAAGGTTTGAGCTTGCAACCAGGCAATATCAATGCCCTGCTCACCGGCTGCCAGCACATCGAAATGCAGCACGCCGCCATACGCGGGAAAGGCCAGGCTGGCCTCGCCGCGCCAGGTAAATTGCTGACTGGCTTTTTCCAGGCCGGGGATGTTCGCGTCGCTCTTGTCACGCATGCCAGCGAGATCATCGAGCTTGGGCGTCAGGTACAAACGATCGCGGTGACGCCGCACATGGCATTGAGGATGCGTCACCAGCAATTGCGCATCGGGCCGCGCTTCGAGCAATTGCGCCAGCATTTGCGCCAGCCAGGCCGTCGATGGCATGCGCAAGCCACGCGTGCCGAACCAGTGACGCAGCAAGTTGTAGCATCGGTCTGCGCTCAATTCACGCAATGTCGCCAGTGTGATGCAATCGTCGTCCAGGCAAGCGGCCAGATCCTGCGTCGCCAGTTCCGCCAGCAGGCGCTGCGCCGATTGCGCGTGCTGGGCGCTGCGGGCGAAACGTTCCTGGAAACCGGGAAAGGCTTGCGCCAGCACGGGCATCACCTGGTGCCGCAAAGCATTGCGGGCAAAGCGGGGGTCATCGTTCGATTCGTCGTAAATGTGGGCGACGCCATGTTGCCCCACATACGCTTCGAGCTCCTTGCGCGCCACGGAAAGTAAAGGGCGCGCCATCACCAGATCCGGATTACCCAGCAGCTCGGGCGCGCTGTTGGCGCCATCCATGCCCGACAGACCCGCCGTACCGGAGCCGCGCAGCAATTGCAGCAGCACCGTTTCAGCCTGGTCATCCTGATGATGGGCCGTCAGCAGCAGACGCACGCCGTGCACGGCGCACAGTTCGCCCAAGGCTGCGTAACGGCGCTTGCGGGCGGCCTCTTCCGTGCCTGTCTTGGCATTTTTTTCCAGGGTCACACGGCGCGCCTCAAAGGGTACGCCGAGGTCGGCGCATGCTTGCTCGCAGTGGGCCAGCCACGCATCCGCATTCGGGCTCAGGCCGTGGTGTACGTGAAACGCGTGCAGGGTCACGGACCGTCCCTGCGCCCAGGCATGTGCCAAGTGCAACAGGGCTGCGGAATCGAGGCCGCCGCTAAGGGCGATGCCGACAGCACTGCCAGCTGGCGGTGCGCAGGCGTCCAGCGCGCGGGCAAAAATATCGGCGACGGTGGCGGTTTGTTGCTTTTTCAATCAGGACTCCAGGAATGCAAAGAGGGACAGGCTGCTAAACGGATGGTGTCGTTTAGCGGACTGTCCCTGATGTTGTCTCAACCCAAGACCTTGAAAAGCCGGGGTCAGACCTTAAGGTCTGACCCCAGACTCTGCCGTTGGGCTTACATAATTTACTCGCTCGGCGTGGTTTCCTTGAACTTGCCGTAGCTCAGCAGTTTTTCATGACGCGCGGCCAGCAAGTCCTTGGTTTTCATGCCATGGAACTGGCGCAGGGTGTCGGCCAGTGCGCGTTTCAGCAAGGTCGCCATCTGCTTCGGATCGCGGTGGGCGCCGCCCAGCGGTTCATTGATGATCTTGTCGATCAGGCCCATGGCTTTCAGGCGGTGCGCCGTCAAGCCCAGCGCTTCGGCCGCGTCGGAGGCGCGCTCGGCGCTCTTCCACAGGATGGAGGCGCAGCCTTCCGGCGAAATCACGGCATAGGTCGAGTATTGCAGCATCAGCACGGCATCGCCCACGGCGATGGCCAGCGCGCCGCCGGAACCGCCTTCACCGATGATGGTGGCGATCAGCGGCACTTTCAGCTCGGCCATCACGTACAGGTTATGGCCGATGGCTTCCGACTGGCCGCGCTCTTCCGCGTCGATGCCGGGGAAGGCGCCTGGCGTGTCGACGAAGGTGAAGATGGGCAGATTGAATTTTTCAGCCACTTTCATCAGGCGCATGGCCTTGCGGTAGCCTTCCGGCTTGGGCATGCCGAAATTGCGCAGAGCGCGCTCTTTCGTGTCGCGCCCCTTCTGGTGGCCGATGACCATGCACGGCTGACCGTTGAAGCGGGCCAGGCCGCCTACCACCGACAAATCGTCGGCGTAGCTGCGGTCGCCATGCAATTCGTGGAAATCGGTGAAGATTTCATTCACGTAATCCATGGTGTAGGGGCGCTGCGGGTGGCGCGCGATCTGCGCCACTTGCCAGGGCGTCAGCTTGGCGTAGATATCTTTGGTTAGCTGCTGGCTCTTCTTGGCCAGACGGTCGATCTCTTCCGAGATATCGACGGCCGAATCGTCTTGCACGAAGCGCAACTCTTCGATCTTGGAATCGAGTTCCGCGATCGGCTGTTCAAAATTGAGGAAAGTCGTTTTAGTCATTGTACCTCCAGGTTTTACCGGCCACGGCGCCAGCGCGCGCGGCCTCATCTATGATTATTTTACCGTACCGGCTGCTGCGCCGGGGGCTGCATCGGGTGCGGCAGCAGGGTCGAGACTGCGCCACAAATACCACGTCGCCACGGTGCGCCACGGTTCCCAATTGGCGGAAACTTCGCGCGCATCGCTGCGGGAAACAGGTTCGCCGGAGAAATAATTGACGCTGATACCCTGGATCAAACCGGGATCGTCGAGCGGCAAGACATTCGGCCGGAGCAGATTAAATATCAAAAACATCTCGGCTGTCCAGCGGCCGATGCCGCGGATCTGCACCAGTTCGGCGATGACGGCTTCGTCATCCATCTGGTCCCACTGGCTGGCGTGCACGCGCTTGGCCTTGAAATGGTCGGCAAGGTCGAGGATGTATTCGGTCTTGCGTTTGGACAAGCCGCAGGCGGACAGTTGCTCGGCGCCCGCCTTCAACACTTGTGAGGGCGTGCATTTGGGGCAAGCAGCCAGCAGCTTTTTCCAGGCGGCATCGGCCGCCTTGGGCGTGATCTGCTGGCCCACCAGCGAACGGGCCAGGGTGGTAAACGGGTCGCTATGGCCGACCAGGTGCAGGTCACCAAATTGCGGGATGAGCTTTTTCATGATGCGGTCGCGCTTCATCAGCTCGATCTTCGCTTCTTCCCAATAGTGCGGCACCTGGATCACCTGCGCCGAATTCGTCACCTTGGGTGCTTCCCCGTTTTCCCTGGACGTTGGCATCATGCGCGGCGCCAGTTGGTCGAGCCGTCAGGCTTGTCTTCGAGAATGATGCCAGCGGCCAACAGTTCGGCACGGATCTTGTCGGACTGGGCGAAGTCGCGCGCTTTTTTCGCCGCACTGCGCGCCGCGATGGCCGCTTCGATGCCGGCTGACGCATCTTCGCCGCCAGCGGCAGCGCCGACAGTCGCTTGCAGGAATTGCTGCGGCGTGCGCTCGAGCAAGCCAAACACGCTCGCCAGACCCTTCAATTGACGCGCCAGGGCCGGCGATTTGCTCTTATTGACTTCCGTTGCCAGGTCAAACAGGGCAGCGACGGCCAGTGGCGTATTGAAATCGTCATTCATCGCCTCGGCGACGCGGGCTGCATGCGCTTCGTTCCAGTCGATGGCGCCCTCTTCCACCACCACATCGGACAGCGCCGTGTACAAACGCGTCAGCGACAGGCGCGCGTCGTCCAGATGCACGTCCGAGTAATTGAGGGGGCTGCGGTAGTGCGCGCGCAGGATGAAGAAGCGGATCACTTCGGCATCGAACTTTTGCAGCACTTCGCGGATGGTAAAGAAATTGCCGAGCGACTTGGACATTTTTTCATTGTCCAGGCGCACGAAACCGTTGTGTATCCAGTAATTCACGCTGGCATGGCCGAACGCGCCTTCGGATTGGGCGATTTCATTTTCATGGTGCGGGAATTGCAAGTCCGCGCCGCCGCCGTGGATGTCGAACTGCTCACCGAGCAGGGCGCAGGACATGGCCGAACACTCGATATGCCAGCCCGGGCGGCCGCGGCCCCACTTCGTGTCCCATTTGACTTCTTCCGGCTCCGACTCCTTAGCCGACTTCCACAGCACGAAGTCGAGCGGATCGCGCTTGCCCGTATTGACGTCGACGCGCTCGCCGGCGCGCAAGTCATCGGGCGACTTGCCCGACAGCTTGCCGTAGCCGGGAAAGTTGCGCACGGCGTAATTGACGTCGCCATCGCCCCCCTGGTAAGCCAGGCCCTTCGCTTCGAGCTGCTCGATCAGGCGCACCATCTGCGGCACGTACTCGGTAGCGCGCGGCGTATGATCGGGCGTCAGAATGCCCAGCGCGGCCGTGTCTTCATCCATGTAGCGGGTGAAACGCGTCGTCAGCTGGGAAATCGTCTCGCCGTTTTCCACGGCGCGACGGATGATCTTGTCGTCGATGTCCGTAATGTTGCGCACATAGGTGACGTCGAAACCGGAAGCTTTCAGCCAGCGATAGATGACGTCGAACGCCATCATCATGCGCGCATGGCCGATATGGCAATAATCGTAGATGGTCATGCCGCAGACGTACATGCGTACCTTGCCGACTTCCATCGGGACGAATACCTGCTTCTCGCGAGCCAGGGTGTTGTAAATCTTTAGATTGCTCATCGTACTTTGCAAGTGGAACGACCGCCAGCCTGGGGAAACGACAGACAGGCGCGGACACCGGGGGTGCCGCGCCACTGAACTGCCGTGTGCGCCAAGGCTGGTCGAGCCGCTGTAGTGTTGTTCTTGTTTGTTAGAATTAGGGCGTTAGCGTTCAAGTATAACATTGATAAAAACCATACTGGCCCGATATGAATCAGGTTTTTACGATGTTGAACCGAAACTCATTTCTTTAGCACGACAGCAAGTTTAGAGAAAAATAACGATCAAGGACACCTTCATGCAAGAAATTAAATCGAAACGCCTGTCTTTCCTGGCCCGCTTTTGCACCGTGTTTGCCGGCCTCACCCTGGGCAGCGCCGTCGTGGCAGCCGCGCCTGCAAGCCCTGCGGCTGCCCCCGCCTCGGCGCCGCACGTCAGCCTGAAAACCAGCCTGGGCGAGATCGTGCTGGAACTGAACCAGGAAAAAGCGCCACACAGCGTGGCAAATTTCTTACAGTACGTGAAAAGCGGATATTACAAGGGCACCGTGTTTCACCGCGTCATCGACGGCTTCATGATACAGGGTGGCGGCTTCGAGAAGAACATGAAGCAGAAAGCGGCGAAAGCGCCGATCAAGAATGAAGCGCAAAACGGCTTGCAAAACGTCACCTACAGCATCGCCATGGCGCGCACGGGCGACCCGCATTCGGCCACCTCGCAATTCTTCATCAACGTCAATGACAACGGCGCGCTCGACTATCCAGGCCGCGACGGTTTCGGCTACACGGTATTCGGCAAAGTCGTCAGTGGCATGGACGTAGTCGACAAGATCAAGGCCGTGCCCGTTGCCGACAAGGGACCGCATCAGAACGTGCCTGTCACCCCCGTGGTGATCGAATCGGCGACTTTACTCAAATCTGCGCCCGCAAAACTGTAAAATAGCGTTTTTACGGCCCTGAACCATGGGGGCCGTCGAATCATTCTTCATCCAATTCATTAAGGATCATCATGACATCCGTTATCATCACCACCAATCTGGGCAAGATCACCGCTGAACTGGACGCCGAGAAAGCACCGAAAACGGTTGCCAACTTCCTCGCTTACATGCAAGCCGGTCACTACGACAACACGATTTTCCACCGTGTCATCGACGGCTTCATGATCCAGGGCGGCGGTTTCGAGCCAGGCATGAAACAAAAGCCAGCCGACACCACCGTGGAAAACGAAGCCAAGAACGGTCTGAAAACGATACCTACACGCTGGCCATGGCCCGCACGTCGGACCCGCACTCGGCATCGGCACAGTTCTTCATCAACATCAAGAACAACAGCTTCCTCGACTATCCGGGCCAGGACGGCTGGGGCTACGCCGTGTTCGGCAAAGTCACCGACGGCAAGGAAGTCGTCGACGCCATCCGCGCCGTAAAAACCTCGCGCACCGGCATGTTCGCCGACGTGCCAGTAACGGACGTCATCATCGAGAAAGTCGAAGCAGCATAAGGTAGGCCTGCAAACCTATTGCTCAGCCCACTGCCGGGTTTCCGTTGCTCGCTGTACTCAAGTACAGCTCCGCTACTCGACCCGGCATTGGGCCTGCTCGCTACGGTTTTTAGAGCCACCTTCAGCAATTCATTCAATACACCAACCAAACCGGGCAGTAATCATGCGTCTCGCAACCAAGCAATCCCTTCATTACGGGAGCGTTGAACGATGACAATGCCTGCCGCACTCTTTATTTCCGACCTGCATCTGCAGAGCTCGCACCCGCGCACCAGCGCGGCCTTTCTTTCTTTCCTGGAACGCCATGCGCAATATGCGCAAGCGCTGTATCTATTGGGCGACCTGTTCGAATACTGGGCCGGCGACGATGACCTGGAAGACCCGTTCAATGCGCGCATGACGGCAGCCATCCGCGCCGTCAGCGATGCTGGCGTGCGCGTCTACTGGATCGCTGGCAACCGCGACTTTCTCGTCGGCTCCGGCTTTGCCGCCGCCGCTGGCGCCACCCTGCTCGAGGAACCGCACGTGGCCACGATTGCCGGCCAGCGCATCGTCTTGCTGCATGGCGACGCCGAATGCACGCAAGACCTGCAATACATGGAGTTTCGCGCCATGGTGCGCCAGAGCGCCTGGCAAAAACAGTTCCTGTCCATGCCGCTGGCACAGCGCAAGGCCATCATCGCCGGTTTGCGCAAAAGCAGCCGCGAGCACAATGGCGAAAAATCCATGCTCATCATGGATGTCACGCCCGACGCCATCGCACAAGTATTTGCCGAACACGACAGCAGCGTGATGATACACGGCCATACGCACCGCCCGGCCCTGCATCAAGTTGGCAATACCGTGCGCTATGTCTTGCCCGACTGGGAGTGCGACGTCGCGGCGCAGGAACAGCCGCGCGGCGGCTGGATTGCCATCGATACCCGCGGCAACATCATGCGCCATGGCTTGAACGGCGATATCATCGGCTAGACCAGCGCTGACTGGCGCACGGGCATTTGTTCGGTAGCCGCGTTTGCCTGGGCTAACCGTCATGGCGACGTCCATACTGATCACCTCGGCACGGCCGGCTGGCACATCTCCACGCCGCCACCAGCCACTTCCTCCTTGATGGCAGCCATCTGCAGCGTATGGCCAGGCAATTGGCGCGAAAATATGTGTTGATTTTTTAATTCTTAGTGTTATAGTTAACTACAACACCAACTCAATACATCACGGAGCTTGCATGCCGACAGTACTTTTTACTCCCCGCCCCGCGCCACCCATATCGGAGCGCATTCCATGAGCGCGCAATGGAACGACAATAGCCCCATCTACCGCCAACTCAAGGCCAGGGTGGTGGGCATGATGCTCGATGGCATGCTGCAATCGGGCGACGCCCTGCCTTCGGTGCGCCAGGTGGCGGCCGATTATCAATTGAATCCCATCACGGTCTCGCGCGCCTACCAGGAGCTGGTCGACGATGGCCTGGTGGAAAAACGCAGAGGACTCGGTATGTATGTCTTGGAAGGCGCCCGCGACAAATTGCTGGCCAGTGAACGCGAGCGCTTCCTGCGCGAAGAATGGCCGGCGATGCTCGAACGCATCACGCAACTGGGGCTGGACCTCGATCGACTGCTGCAAGCGAGCCGCGACAGCGGCGCACCTGGAGAGAACGCATGAATGCATTGAACAACGATAGTGTCATCAGCGCGCGCGGCCTGCGCAAGCAGTACGGCAAACAGGTGGCCCTCGATAGCATCAGCTTCGATATCGCGCCAGGGCGCATCGTCGGCTTGATCGGGCCTAACGGTTCCGGCAAGACCACCACGCTCAAGGCCATCCTCGGCTTGACGGGCTTCGATGGCGACTTGTCGGTGCTGGGGCGCGATCCGCGCGTGCAGCGCGACGCGCTGATGGACGACGTGTGCTTCATCGCCGACGTGGCCATCCTGCCGGGCTGGCTGCGGGTGGCCGACGCCATCGATTTCGTTGCCGGCGTGCATCCACGTTTCGACCGCAGCAAGGCCGAACGCTACCTGGCCCACACCAAGCTGACGCCAAAGATGAAGGTCAAGGCCATGTCCAAGGGCATGGTGGTGCAGCTGCACCTGGCGCTGGTCATGGCCATCGACGCCAAACTGCTGGTGCTCGACGAGCCCACGCTGGGCCTGGACATTTTGTACCGCAAGCAGTTTTACCAGAACCTGCTGGAAGACTATTTCGATGAGAACAAGACCATCGTCATCACCACGCACCAGATCGAGGAAGTGGAACACATCCTCAGCGACCTGATGTTCATTCGCGACGGCAAGATCGTGCTCGCTTCGACCATGGAAGAGGTCGGCGAGCGCTACATCGAGGTGATGGTGGGCCCGCAGCACGTCAATCCGGCGCGCGCGCTGCAGCCGATCAGCGAACGCAGCGTGTTCGGCAAATCGGTGATGCTGTTCGACGGCGTTGACCGCACCCAACTGGCGGCCCTGGGCGAAGTACGCACGCCTAGCCTGGCTGATCTGTTTGTCGCGACCATGAAAGGATCGTACCAATGAATATTTCCCCTGCAAACAAGCTGCAATGGCTGCTCCGGCGTGAATTATGGGAACACAAGGGCATGCTGGTGTGGACCCCGGCCCTGATCGGCGTCGTCATGACGGTGCTCGGTGCCGTGATGGCGGCTGCGACGGTCGCAAAGACCAAAATGCGCACGGCGCTGGTGGTCAATGGCGAGGAAATTTCCTGGAGCACCATCTTCAATACCCGCAGCTTCGCTCCGCGCCGTACGGAAATCATCGACGCCGTCGCCAACAACTATACCTACGCGGCCGCGCCGCTGTTCCTGGCGCTGGGTTTGCTGGTGTTCTTCTATTGCCTGAGCGCCTTGCATGACGACCGCCGCGACCGCAGCGTGCTGTTCTGGAAATCGCTGCCCATCTCGGATGCGCAGACGGTGCTGTCAAAAGTGGCCATCGCCCTGCTAGTCGCACCACTGATCGTGGCTGCCGCCGCCAGCCTGACCTCGCTGGCCCTGATTTTGCTGCTGAGCGGCGTGCTGGCGGCCAACGGCATCGACGTGTTTGCCGAACTGCTAGGTTCTCCCGGTCTGTACCTGGGACCGCTGCGCGTGTTCGGCTTGCTGCCCGTGTATTGCCTGTGGGCCTTGCCGACGGTCGGCTGGCTGCTGATGATATCGAGCTGGGCCAAATCGAAAGTCTTCCTGTGGGCCGTCGGCGTGCCGCTGCTGCTGCTCATTTTGACAGCCTGGGTAGGCAAGCTGACGCAGACGGAAAACGAACTTAGCTGGGTACAGCTGCCTGTCTTCGGACGCGCCCTGCTGGGCACCCTGCCCGGCAGCTGGTATATGTTCGAGCCGCAACTGCTACCGCAAATGTACGCCATGGCAGCAGGGGGATCGCACATGACACGCATCGATGTCTTCAGCAATTCCTGGTCCAGCCTGGCCTTGCCAGCCGTCTGGCTGGGTGCGGTGGCCGGCGCGGCGATGATATACGCGGCCATCGGCCTGCGCCGCTGGCGCGAGGAAGGCTGACAGCGCACGATACCCGCACGCGCAAAAACGCCCCGTCCGTCGGCAATGCCGTTCAGTTAGTGTGTTAGTGATGCTATTTTTAGCCCAAGAACGAGGACAGGGGTCGGACCCTGAGGGGGAATGTGCTTCAATGGAGCACATTCCGATCACGAAGTGACCGACCCCAGCTCTTTGCCTCTGGGGTTAGCGAATTTACTGGCGCTCATAAATCACGCCAAAACCCTTAACTGAACGGCATTACCCGTCCGTCGGGGCGTTTTGCATATTGGAGCGGTCCAGTCGCCTGAAAAATAATTATTTACCAGAGCCGGCAGGCGCAAGTTGGTGGGCAAGAATCACGTACCCGTGCTGATCCAGCCGGGCATGAGGGCCTGCGTAGAAATCAACACGCGACGCAAAACTGTCTTGGGCTATCTGACGAAAGCGGTCACCAAGACGTTTTCGGAATCGATGGGGGAACGATGAACCAAGGAGAGCGCTGCTTCAAGTGGCCCGCTGCAACTGGCCGATAACACTGGCCACCTTGGCGGTAATCATATCGACCGCAGGACCATTGGCGCCATGCGGCAAAATGACATCGGCATTGCGCTTGGTGGGCTCGATGAATTGCTTGTGCATCGGGCGTACGGTTTCCAGATACTGCTCGGTGACGCTCTCTACCGAACGGCCGCGCTCGGTAATATCGCGTTGCATGCGGCGGATGAAGCGCACGTCAGAAGCGGTATCGACGAAAATCTTCAGCGACATCATGTCGCGCAAGTTGGCGTCGTACAAGGCAAACAAGCCCTCGACCACGATCACCGGGGCCGGCTTGACTAGAATAGTCCTGCTGGAGCGGTTATGCAGTGTGAAGTCGTACTCGGGCATCTCGATGGCGACGCCGTTACGCAAAGACTGGATGTGCTGCACCAGCAATGACCACTCGAACGCCTGCGGATGGTCGTAATTCTGCTGGCGGCGAACTTCTGGGGTGAGGTGTGTCTGGTCGCGGTAGTAATCGTCCTGCATCACGACCGAGACCATGTCGGCACCAAAGGACGCCAGTACTTGCTGGGATACGGTGGACTTGCCACTGCCGCTACCGCCAGCGACACCAATAACAAACGGTTGGAAAGAAATCTTATTCATGCCCAATGATACCGGAAACGCGCTCGAACTGACAGGGAGCGGCTAAAAGCCAGGCGTGAAGGACTGCTATTCGAATTGCTTGCGGAAGGCCTCGAACTGCGCTGCCAGGCCATCGAAGTCGCTGCGCAATTGCAGCACTTCCTGTTCCAGCTGGGCGACCCGGCTGCCCTGCTGCGGCGCGCTGACGGCACCGGCAAAACCGGCCGCCGTCTCGATCTGCGCCAGCGCCTCTTCGCCGCCCAGCAAGTGGCCATAGCGCGGCTCCTTGGCGCCGGGAGCGACCGCCAGCCTGGCCACCAGCGGCGGATATTTGTCGATCAAAAATTGCAGGCCGGACTCCACTTCCGCCACCGACTTGAACTCATGCACGCGGCCACTGCGGCTGCGAATCTCGCCCGCCGTTTGCAAACCACGCAGCATCAATATCGTCAGGATGGCCAGCTTGTCCTGTTCCAGCGACCACTTGATGCGCATGCGGTGTTCATACTTGGCGACCCGTGCACCTGCCTGCGTGATGCCGTTGACGAATTTACGCTGCATCAAGCGCTGCAGCACGTCGTACACGGTTTCCTCGGACAAGACCATGACGGGGTCGCGGCTGGACAGCTGGTTGCAGCCGTTCGTCAGGGCATTCAGGGACAGCGGGTAGCTGTCCGGCGTCAGCGCTTCCTTTTCAGCCAGCACGGCCAGCACGCGGATCTCGAAGGGGTCGAGCAAATTCGGATTGTCACTACTCTTTTCTGCTGCATTTGCGTCTGTAGTCATGCCTGTTTCCTTAATCAACCAGCTTGTTCATTTGCTCGGAATCGAATTTATCACAATCGGGCACGCCCTGGCAGCAGATGCCCGCCGCCTTCAGCGTGGCGACGATGGTTTCGATGCGCTGCTCCTGTGCCACGGCATGCGTGATCAATCCTTGCAGCGCCTTCGACAGGGGATCGTCGCCGTTGGGCGTCACGCCATACGCGGCAAACAGGTGCGCCGTGCTGCCCTCGCGCAAGGCACTGACATCCTTTTGCACGATGTGTGCCGGGTTGCCAACAGCCGTGGCGCCGGACGGCACGGCTTTCAGCAGCACGGCGTTCGAGCCAACCTTGGCATACTCGCCTACGGTGAAGCTGCCCAGCACCTGGGCGCCGGCGCCCACGATGACGCCACGCTGCAGGGTCGGATGGCGCTTGGCGCCGCTGTGCAGCGAGGTGCCGCCCAGGGTCACGCCCTGGTAAATGGTGCAGTCGTCGCCGACGACGGCTGTCTCGCCGATCACCACGCCGAAGCCATGGTCGATGAAGACGCGCCGGCCGATGACAGCGCCCGGGTGGATTTCAATACCCGTGATGATGCGCGCGATGTAGGAAATGAAGCGCCCCACCCACTTCATGTGGCGCGTCCAGCACCAGTTTGCCCAGCCATGCATGACGATGGCGTGCAAGCCCGGATAACAGGTCATCACCTCCCAGCCATTGCGGGCGGCGGGGTCACGTTCTATGATGCTGTTGATATCTTCGCGCAGGTGGTGGAACATAAGACGGATTTCTGAATAGATAAGAGACAAGACGCAAATGGTAGCGTATTCGGCGGTGCGCTGCCGGGGAGGCAGATAAACAAGCGCCGCCTCAAGGGCGGCGGCTGATCAAATGCACTCAACCCAACGGCGAAAGTGCCGGGGTCGTACCCTGAGGGTACGACCCCAGGATTTGCTTTTGGGGTAAAAATAGCTCAAGCAAATGGCACGCTGAAGACTTGGCCGCTTGTTATGGCTCCAGCGCAATACGCTGGCGGCGCGCTTCATACAAGCACACACCGGAGGCCACCGACACGTTCAGGCTCTCGACGGAGCCGAACATCGGGATGCTGACGAGGATGTCGCAGGTGTCGCGCGTCAAACGGCGCATGCCTTCGCCTTCGGAACCCATGACCAGCGCGGTCGGGCCCGTGAAATCGGCTTCGTACAGGCCTTTTTCGCCATCGTCCGAGGTACCGATCAGCCAGATGCCGCGGTCCTTGAGTTCACGCATGGTACGCGCCAGGTTCGTCACGGTGATGTACGGGACGGTTTCGGCGGCGCCACTGGCGACCTTGGCGGCCGTGGTATTCAAGCCCACGGCGCGGTCCTTCGGCACGATGACGGCATGTGCGCCGACGCCGTCGGCCACGCGCAGGCAGGCGCCCAGGTTGTGCGGGTCGGTAATGCCGTCGAGTATCAACAGCAGTGGCGGGCCGTCGATGGCGTCGAGCAGCTCATCGAGATTGCGCGCCAGCGACAGCTGCGACGCAAAGGCGATTACGCCCTGGTGACGGCGCGTGCCGACGATCTTGTCCAGACGCGAGGAGTCAACCGGCATGACGCGCACGTTGGCAGCCTTGGCGGCAGCAATCATGTCTTTCATGCGGCCGTCGACGCGGCTGGCATCGACAAAAATTTCTTCCACGGACGACGCTTCGTGACGCAGGCGCGAGGTGACGGCATGGAAGCCGAAAATCATTTTATTCTTCATGTGTTATCGCTTCTTTTATCGCTTGCTTTTGCTTGTTTTTGATACAGTTTTTGCTGCACGTGGTGCCGCTGCGGCGGGGGCCGCAACAGGTTTTTTGCTACGCTTGGGCGCCGCTGCCTTGGGGGCTGCCGCCTTAGGGGCTTCCTTCGGCGCCGCCTTGGCTTGCGCCTTGGCAGCAGGCTGGACTGGCGCCTGGGCGCCATTGGCACGGCCGCCGGAGCCATTGCCAGCCTTGCCGCCGTTGTTGACGACGGCCTTGATCTCGTGGCGCTGTTCGGTCACTGGACCTGGCTTGTGCATCGATTTCTTCTCGCCCTTGCGCTTGCCGCCACCGCTCGCTTTGGCTGGCGCTTCTTCGCCCGCCAGTTCCGCATCGGTCACCAGACGCAGGTCGATCTTGCGTGTCTCCAGATCGACACGCGCCACTTGTACCGTCAAGCGGTCCGTCAGCTGGAAGCGCTTGCCCGTGCGTTCGCCGCGCAATTCATGGCGCGCATCGTCGTACTGGAAGTAGTCGGTGCCCAGCTCGGTGACGTGCACCAAGCCTTCGACAAACAGGGTGTCGAGCTGCACGAACACGCCGAAGGTGGTCACGCCCGTGATGGTGCCCGTGAATTCCTCGCCCAGCTTGTCTTGCATGAAGTAGCATTTCAGCCACGCTTCCACGTCGCGCGACGCTTCATCGGCACGGCGCTCGTTGGCGGAGCAATGCACACCGAGCGCGTCCCAGATGGTCAGATCGGTCTTCTTCGGCTTGCCGTCGGCCTTGTCCTTGGCCTGCTGCTTGCGCGTGGCGTTCGAGACGTTGGTGTTCAACACGACCTTATCGGACAGCTTGGGCTCGTATTTCTTGCCTTGCAAAATAGCCTTGATGGCGCGGTGCGTGAGCAAGCGGGATAGCGACGGATCGGGCTGGTGAAGTGGGCGTACGCCTCATAGGCCAGGCCAAAGTGGCCGATATTGTCCGGGCTATAGACGGCTTGCTGCATCGAACGCAGCAGCATCGTTTGCAACAGGGCCGCGTCGGGACGCAGCTTGATCTGCTGCATCAGCGTCTGGTAATCCGATGCCGATGGCGTGTCGCCACCCGTCAAGTTCAAGCCTACCTGTTTCAGGAAGGTGCGCACTTGCGTGAGCTTTTCCTTGGTCGGGCTGGCGTGGATGCGGTAAGTGCCAGGATGCTTGTTGCGCAGCAACAAATCAGCGGCACAGACGTTCGCTGCCAGCATGCACTCTTCGATAATCTTGTGCGCTTCATTGCGCGTGCGGGGGATGATCTTTTCGATCTTGCCGGCACTATTGCAGACGATGTACGTTTCCGTCGTCTCGAAATCGATGGCGCCGCGCTGCGTGCGTGCTTTCAGCAAGGCGCGATACACAGTTTCCAGGTTTTGCAGGTGCGGCAGGATGTCGGCGCGGCGTGCCGCTTCGGGTCCCTTGGTATTGCCCAGCACGGCAGCGACTTCATCATACGTGAGGCGCGCGGCAGAATGGATCACGGCCGGGTAGAACTGGTAGGCCTTCAATTCGCCCTTGTCGCTGACGACGGCGTCGCAGACGAGGGTCAGACGGTCGACGGCCGGGTTCAGCGAGCACAAGCCATTCGACAGCTTTTCCGGCAGCATCGGGATCACGCGGCGCGGGAAGTAGACGGACGTGCTGCGTTCGAGCGCGTCGACGTCGAGCGCGTCGTTCGGCTTCACGTAATGGCTGACATCGGCAATGGCCACGATCAGGCGGAAGCAGTTGGCGCGGCCGATCTTGACGGGTTCGCAATACACGGCATCGTCGAAATCGCGCGCATCTTCGCCATCGATGGTCACCAATGGCACGTCGCGCAGGTCGACACGCTCTTTCAAGTCGGCGGCACGCACTTCGAACGGCAGTTTTTCCGCCTGTTTCAAGGCAGTGGCGGAAAAGATGTGTGGCACGTTGAATTTGCGCACGGCAATTTCAATTTCCATGCCGGGATCGTCGAGTGCACCGAGCACTTCAACGATCTTGCCGACCGGCTGCTTGAAGCGCATCGGCTGTTCGGTCAACTCGACGCTGACAATCTGGCCGGCCTTCGCCTTGCCCACCGAACCGGTCACCAGGATGTCCTGGCCGATGCGCTGGTCTTCCGGCGCCACGACCCAGGTGCCGTTTTCCTGGATCAAACGACCGATCACGTGGGTATTGGCGCGGTAAGTGACTTCCACGATCGTGCCTTCCGGGCGACCGCGACGGTCCGTGCCGACGATGCGGGCCATGACCTTATCGCCATGCAAGACTTTCTGCATTTCTTTTTCAGGCAAGAACAGGTCGGCGCTGGCGTCGTCGGGAATGACGAAACCGAAGCCATCGCGGTGGCTGGTGACGCGACCGGCGACAAGCGCACTCTGGTCGGCCAGGCAGAATACGCCGCTGGCATCAGACTTCAGCTGGCCGTCACGCTCCATCGCCTTCAGGCGACGGACCAGGACATCCATGGAATCGGCATGCACTTGCAGCGTTTTCCCCAGAGACTGCGGGTCGAGAGGCGCGTTGACGCTGCGGAATATGCCGAGAATGTCCTCCCGGCTGGGGATGGTGTGGGTATTTTGGCTCAAAAGTATTTCTATAGTTGTTATTGACAGTGATCAAACGGAATGCAAAGACCGATGACATCACCGTCAATATTGACACGGTGATGTCCGGTAGTGTACCGGACGACGCCTTAGTTTGCCTAACGGACAGCGTAGCGGAAACCGAACAAGTGCCCCGCCAATGAAAAAAGGGGGAAAAACTGCGCAATGCATTTGACTTCGGCAAATATTGCTCTATAATCTAGCCCTCTTGCAGCAAAACGCCTTTATCGGCGTGGCGTCACAAGAGAAGCGGTACAGGGTTGATGTGCAGTATGGAGCGAAAGCTCATCTGGCGCAAAACTCTTCAAGTCGCTATGATAGCAGAATTGTTGCTAATTTATTTGGCAACAATGACGCAAGCAGTAAAGTAGTAAAGTAGTGAGTTACAGCAGCATCAGTGCCCACGTGGCGGAATTGGTAGACGCGCATGGTTCAGGTCCATGTGCCTTCGGGTGTAGGGGTTCGAGTCCCTTCGTGGGCACCATTACCTAATTCGCAAAAAAGCCGCAAACTTTCACGAGTTTGCGGCTTTTTTCATTCCTGCGCCGCAAATCACCGCCTGCCGCTCGTACTGCGGCAGGTCGGCAGCCGCTCCCGCTCCCCACGGAAGGAACCTGACGAAAAAGCGCTGAAAAAAGAGGCACATCTTGCCTTTTTTCATAGGGAACAGCCATTTTCAGGCGAAAAGATATGTTTCTTGAAGAAAAGTGCAAAATGTTGATTGACCGAATGCGCGCCAGCCCTTATGATTTTGTCCTCGCTGCAGAACACGCAGCGATAAAGAGTAGCAAGCAGTAACATTGCCCACGTGGCGGAATTGGTAGACGCGCATGGTTCAGGTCCATGTGCCTTCGGGTGTAGGGGTTCGAGTCCCTTCGTGGGCACCACCAGCAACGCGTTGTTGAGCGTTGTGATCCGCAGTAAAAAGTGATAAAGTAGTAAAGCAGTCAGCAGCATAATGCCCACGTGGCGGAATTGGTAGACGCGCATGGTTCAGGTCCATGTGCCTTCGGGTGTAGGGGTTCGAGTCCCTTCGTGGGCACCACCAGCAACGAGATGTTGTCGTTGTAGTCCGCAGTACAGTAGTGAGACAGCAGTAGATAGTAATAAGCAATAAGCAATAAGCAGCATCAGTGCCCACGTGGCGGAATTGGTAGACGCGCATGGTTCAGGTCCATGTGCCTTCGGGTGTAGGGGTTCGAGTCCCTTCGTGGGCACCATTACCTAATTCGCAAAAAAGCCGCAAACTTTCACGAGTTTGCGGCTTTTTTCATTCCAGAATGCCACGCGGCCACCCTCTCCTGCGGCCGCGCCCCTGCATTTCCCTTACTTCGCCAGCGCCGCCTTGACGGCGTCAAGCAGGCTAGTCGTCGGACGACCAATCAGCGCGCTCAATTGCTGCCCATTGTCTTCCAGAGCCCCCTTGGCTGCGCCCGCGTCGGAATCGGCCAGCAACTGCGCAAAACCTTCCGGCACGCCCACGCCAAGCAAGGCTAGCTTGAAGTCGGCCTGCGCCATATCCTTGTAGACAATCGCCTTGCCCGACTGACGCGCCACTTCAGCGGCGTACTCGGCCAGGGTAAAGCCCTGGTCGCCGGCCAGTTCATAAATGGCTTGCGGCTCTGGCGCCGTCAACACGGCAGCGGCGGCGGCGGCGTAGTCGGCGCGCGCGGCCGACGAGAAACGCCCGCCTTGCGCTGCACCCAATACCACGCCATGTTCAAGCACGGGCGCCAGGTGCTCCGTGTGATTTTCCAGATACCAGCCGTTGCGCAGGAAAGCGTAAGGCAGGCCGGAGGCGCGGATAGCCGCTTCCGTGATGACGTGTTCGGCGGCCAGGCCCAGCGGTGACGTGTCGGCGCGCAAGACGCTGGTGTAGGCGAGCAGAGACACGCCTGCCCGCTTGGCCGCGTCGACGACATTCTGGTGCTGCGGCGCGCGCTGGCCCACTTCGCTCGACGAAATGAGCAGGATTTTTGTCGCGCCCTTGAAAGCCGCGTCGAGGCTGGCAGCATCGTTGTAATCGGCCTGGCGCACTTGCACGCCCAGTGCGGCCAGGTTGGCGGCCTTGGCCGGGTTGCGCACGGCGGCGATGATGTGCCCTGCAGGTACGCGCGTGAGCAGGCTGGCGATGACGTGCTGGCCCAGATTACCTGTGGCACCGGTGATGACGATCATGATTTTTCCTTGGAGAGTGGATGACAAGACCCTATAATAGGACTATTACTTACTTATTGTAAGTACGTACCTTTTGGTAAGTATTAATTTACACGCCCACCACACTCCCATCTTGAAGGCCAACTAGCATGTCCACAGACACTCCAGGGGCCAGCCTGCGCGCCGCCCTCACCGAGCAAAACCAGGGCGCGCAACTGCTCGCAGCGGCCTGTCCGTCGCGCGTCGTGCTCAGCCACCTGACCAGCCGCTGGGCCGTGCTAGTGCTGGTATTGCTACTAAGCGGCACGCGGCGCTTCAGCGAACTGCGCCGCGAAGTGGGCGGGGTCAGCGAAAAAATGCTGGCGCAAACTCTGGAAGCGCTGGCAGGCGACGGCTTCGTGCTGCGCCAGGCGTATCTGGTGATACCGCCCAAGGTAGAATACAGCCTCACGCCGCTGGGACGCGAGGCGGCCGAACGGCTGGCCGTGCTGGTCGACTGGATCGAGGATAATTACGCGCGTATCGAACAAGCGCGCACCGAACTGGCATCACAGAAGGCGTAACATCGTCTGACATTGCCTTGCTTTGGCTTACCAGGAATTGTCGTTTACTCCGACTTGCCTTGATGTAATACTAACCTCACACCTCACGATACGCGTAAGGGCGCGCCACCATGACTCAGTTGATTTCTTCCATCGCCGATCGGGCCAAGGTGCTACTGGTCAGCAATTCACCTGACGATGTGCGCGAACTGCTGTATGTGCTGGACCGGCATAACCTGGGCACGGGACTGGCGGGTGATGTCGACGAAGGCGTGCAACTGGCGGCCGGCGGTACCGACTTGATCTTGCTCGACGCGGCGCTGGCCGGCACGAATATCGGCGCCACCTGCCTGCGCCTGCGCAATGCGGGCGGAAGCCACGGCGTGCCCCTGCTGCTGATGTCGGCCACGCCCAGCGCCGAGGAACAGGGCCGCAGCGTGGGCGCCGGCGCCAGCGATTACATCAAAATGCCCTTCAATGCGCGCGACGTGGCGGAAAAAATCCTCATGGAACTGGCATTGCACAAGGCCGAGGTGCAGGCCGCGCGCCTTTCCGCTACCACTGCAACGGCTGCAACAACGGCGCGGCCGCGGCATCCGCAAACGCTGGAAGTCAATTACCATGCCATCCTGGCTGGCTCACCCGACGCCGTGCTGCTGTTCGATATCGACAACCGCCTGCTGATCGACGCCAACCACCTGGCCGAAGAATTGTTCGGCATGCCGCTGGCCGAACTGCTGCAAGGCGGCATCGAGCCGCTGTTCCCCAGGCATCAGGACGACGGCCGCGCCTCGCCGCAATTGCTGGAAGAGAAGATCGGCGATACCTTGCAAGGCAAGATCGTCGTTTTCCGCGCCATCTGCTGCCACCGCGACAGCCACCCGATCGCGTGCGAAATCCGTTTGATGCGCTTGTCCGTGCCAGGGCGCCAGCTGGTCCATGCGCGCGTCATCGACTTAACCGAACGCAACTTCGCCGAAGCGATGCGCGCGGGCCAGAGCGCCTTGCTGGAAATGGTCGCCAAGGGCGCACCCCTGAACCCCACCCTGAACCAGCTGCTGCTGCTGATCGAAAGCCAGTCGCGTGGCGTGCTCTGTTCCATCATGCTGCTCGACGATGATGGCATCCACATGCACAGCGCGACCGGCCCCAGCCTGCCGCCCGAGTACCTGACCCAGCTCGAAGGCGTGGCCATCGGACCCGGCGTGGGCTCCTGCGGCACGGCCATGTTCCGGCACGAACCGGTGGTCGTGAGCGATATCATGCACGATCCGCTGTGGGCACCTTACCGCGAGCTGGCGGCACCGTTCGGCTTGCGCGCCTGCTGGTCGCGCCCCATCTTCGGCCAGGATGGCGCCGTGCTCGGCTCTTTCGCCATGTACTACCGCGAAGTGCGCAAGCCCGATGCGCACGAGCTGCAGCTGATCGATACGGCCACCGACCTGGCAGGCATCGCCATCGGGCGCATGCGCCACGAACGCGAACTGCAGCGCCACCGCGCCCACCTCGAAGAGCTGGTAGACGAACGCACGGCAGCCTTGACGCAGGCCAAGGAGCACTCCGAGCAGACGAACCGGGAATTGGCCGCAGCGTTGGAAAACCTGTCCATCACGCAAGAAGAACTGGTGCGCCGCGACAAGCTGGCCGCACTGGGCGCGCTGGTCGCTGGCATTGCGCACGAACTCAATACGCCGATCGGCAACGGCCTGGTGGTGGCCACCACCATGGCCGAGCGCACGCGCGATATCCAGGCCAGCTTCCAGGACGGACTGCGCCGCTCCGAACTCGGTGCCTACCTGAGCCAAGCGAGCGAAGCGGACGCCATCATGCTGCGCAACTTGCAGCGCGCCGCCGACCTGGTCTCGAGCTTCAAGCTGATCGCCGTTGACCACGCCAGCTCGCCACGGCGGCGTTTTCCGCTACGCCAGTTCATCGCCGAACTGATGCTGCCCATGTCCACGCTGCTCAAGGCCGCCGGCCTGAGCCTGACGCAAAACGTACCAGACGGCCTGGTCATGGACAGCTATCCCGATCCGCTGGGTCAGGTACTGAGCAACCTGCTGGAAAACTGCCTGCGCCATGGCTTCGAGGGGCGCAGCGGCGGCAATATCAGCATCACCGCGTGCGCCAGCGATGACGGGCAGATGATCACCGTGTCCATCGCCGACACGGGCGTGGGCATCGCCGCCGACGATCTGGCGCGCATCTACGACCCCTTTTTCACGACCAAGCTCGGGTCCGGCGGCTCGGGCCTGGGCCTGCATGTGGCGCACAATATCGTCACGGGCGTGCTGGGTGGCAATATCGGCGCCAGCAGCAGCACCGGTGCCGACAGCGGCACCACCTTCACCCTGCAGTTACCGGCCGCAGCGCCGCAATCGCCGGCTGCCTGAATCGCCAGCGCGCTACAATGTCGGCAGACTTTTCTTTCGGAGCACTGATGAAATACCTGATCGCCGCAGCCCTGCTGGCCGCCTGCGCGTACGCCTCGGCCGCGCCGGCACCCTGGTACCAATGGCGCAGCAAGATCGACGGCACCCTGTCATGCGCCCAGTCCACGCTGGGATTTGGCTGGGAACTGGCCTCGGGACCGTACAAAGATAGCCGTTGCGAAAAACCGGCGCTTGTTAAATAATGGGGCCATGACCACACGGGGCACCGGCTTGAGAGCAAGCAATGGCAATGCGGCATCGAAAGAGTATGGAACGATAAGAACGTATCTATTCAAACCGAGGAGACCACATGTTTACAAATCCCGAACAATTCGCATCGGCCACCAAGGCCCTGTTTGAATTCCAGCTGATGACCTTCAACAGCCTCACCTCCAAGGCCGTGCAAGGCGTGGAGCAGGTACTGGCGCTGAACATGGCTACCGCCAAGTCCGGCATCGAAGATGGCCTTGCCGCCAGCAAGGAAATCAGTCAGGCCAAGGATCCAAAGGCTGCCATGGCGGCCGCCGCTGCCCAGCTGCAACCGGGTGTTGCCGGTGCAAAAGCGTATAAACAGCAACTCGACGACATCATCAAGGAAATCCACACGGAATTCACCACGGCCGCAGAAGCCCACGTGGCCGAAGCAAAAAGCAATTTGAGCGCCCTGATTTATGACGTCACGAAAAACGTGCCGCCGGGCTCGGAAAACGCCGTGGCCATCGTCAAGGCTGCCATCGACAACGCCTTCCTCGGTTACGAACAAGTAACCAAGGCCACGAAACAGGCCGTGAAGACGGTGGAAGATCAAATTGCCAAGGCCAGCGCGCAAGTGGCGCAGGCCACGGCCGGCGCACAAGCTGCGCCGGAAAAGGCGGCGCCCGCTGCCAAGCCGAAGGCTGCCAAAAAGTAAGTTGACTCCATGTGGGGTCAGACCCGCCGGGCCTGACCCCAGCCTTTGCTTGGCTTCACCTCACCGGCACGATCCGGTACACGCAGCGCCGCCCGCCCTGCAGCAGATATTGACTGCGTTCCACCATGCAATCGTCCCCCAACACCCGCTGAAAGATGGCCAGCTCCGAGCGGCAGAAATTCTGGCATGCGGTGGCCGCTGCGCAAATCGGGCAATGGTTTTCCACCAACAAGACACTGCCATCGTCCTGCGCCTCGGCATGGGCCATGTAACCCTCGTCATCGCGCGTCCGCGCCAGGATCTCCACTCTTTGCGCCAGCGCAAGGCGCAAGTCGATCAGCGTGCTGTAGGCGGCGACACTGCTGCGTTCGCGCGCGTCGATCAATTTATCCAGGCCCTCGTCACCGAACAGGTTTTTCACTTGCCCGATCAATTCCAGGGTCAGGTCGGCATGCCGGTCCGGATAGCGCGCGTGGCCCTCGCGCGTCAACGCCCAGCGCCGCGCCGGGCGCCCCACCTTGTCAGCCACGTCCTCGAAGGCCACCAGGCCCTTCTGCTGCGCCGCTTCGAGCTGGCGCCGCGCGCCCATGGAGGTGATGCCGAGCAAGAGCGCCAGTTGCTGCGCCGTCTGCGGCCCGCGCAGCTTCAACAGCGACAAGCTCTGCCCGGACGTACTGGCGCTCATGCGACCGCCTTGGCGTCGGCGGCGCCATCGAGCTGGCGGCGCCAGGCCGCCATGCGCCAGGCAGCCCAGGCGGCGGACATGGCGCCTGCGGCGAGGATCAGCCGCGTGTCGATCAGCGTCAGCACCGAGCCGCTCAGGGCCACGACGATATTGGCAATGCAAAAGGTGGTGGACAGCAAGCCCATCACGGCGCCCTGCCCATGCACGCTGAAGCGTTCGGCGCACCAGCCCTGGATGACCGTGTTGTACAGCGCATTCGGAATGCCGAATAGCACGATGGCGGCGAGGCCCACCCATATATCACCCAGCGCAAGCACGCCGATGGCCAGCGCCACGCCACTCGCATACCAGCTGGCGCGCAGCAGCGGCGCATGGCGGCTGGGACCGCCCGCCAGCAGCGAGGTGATCGTCATCGTGCCGCACAGGCCTACATTCACCCAGGCAATCTCCTGCGCATGGTAACTGGCCGTCTCGACTAGCCACAGCGGATAAAACTCGTAAAAACTGGCCACGCCGCAGGTCAGCGCCAGTTGCACGATGAACAAGGTGCGCAACTCGGCATGGCGCAGCAAATTGAGCACATGACGGTCGCGCGCCACCTGCCACCACGAGGTCGTCAATAGCGAAGGCGTTTCGCGCGGCAAACCGGCGGCCACCAGCACGGCGACGAGCATCAGGGCGGTGGCGGCGATCCAGAATGGCACCGTGACGCCCCAATGCAGGGTCGCACCCGCCAGGATCGGGCCCACCAGCCAACCAAGGTAAAACGCGCCATTGAGCCAGGACATGGCGCGCAAGCGCAGCGGCCCCGTCAACTGGTCGGCCAGCATGGCGCGCGCCACGGCGCCGTTTCCTTCCAGCAAACCCGTGATGAAACGGGCCACCAGGAACAGCGGATAGGACTGGATCACCAGTGCCCATGCCGTGATGGCGTGGCCAATGGCGGCGCCCACGGCCGTGCGCATCAGCAAGGGACGGCGACCATAGCGGTCCGACAGCGGCCCCAGCACGGCCGAGCCGATCAGCAGGCCCAGCGGATTGATGGTCAGCGCCAAGCCGAACAGCAGTTTCGACGGCAAACCCAGGAAATGATTGAAGGCATTCGGCGCCTCGGCGGCGAACAAGGGCGGCAAGATCGGGTATGGCAGGGAGGCGCCGATGGTCGATAGCAGCGCCAGCATACAGGCGGCGCAAATGAGAATGATGTTTTTCATGCGGCCTCGGCGGATTGTCTCTGGCAAGCCTACGTGGCCACGCCATATAAGTAAACTAAAATGTTTATTAATTATACCCGTCATTGCTTTGCTGCCGTGCATGCCATCGCCTCGGCTATCATTGCCCGAGCAATCACAAGCACAAGCGCTGTTTTGCCTGCCGTACAGGTGGCTGGACATGAAATCGCTGGGCAAGCGGCGGCGGAAGGTTTAAACTGTATATAAACACAGTAAAAATCATCCGCTTGCAACTTGCCCTGTTGCACCACTGCCCTATTGCCCTGTTGCCCTATCGCCCCCATGCTGAGAGTCCTGGAAAATCCCTTGTACTATCTGGATAATTTCCAGGAAGTCTTACACTGGATCGGCGCGCGTTACGCCGATCTGCTGAGCGCTGAAGAAATACAGTTCATCGCCGCATTCGGCGCACTGCCGCAGCCCTCGCGCGCCCTGTTCGTGCGCCTGGTCATGCGCAAAGGCTGTCTATTTCGCGCCAGCAAACTCAATTACCCGGAAATCGGCGACACGCGCGCGGCCGCCCTGCCCTTGCTCGCCTTGGCATGGGTGGAGGCCGACCCCGTCATTGCGCTCGATGCGGTATTCGACTTGCTGCTGAAAGCAGAAGTCGCCGAAGCCTTCAGCCTTGCAGCCCCCCTGAAGACGGCGCGCAAGGCCGAGCAACTCGACGCCTTGCGCGAACAACATGCTGAAGCTAAGCCGTTTTCCGCCTGGTATCCGGCCTCGGGCGACGTACTGTACCGCATCGGTCTGCAACCGCTGTGCGACCGCCTGCGCCTGATCTATTTTGGCAACTATCGCCAGGACTGGTCGCAATTCGTGCTGTCCGACCTCGGGGTGTACCAATATGAAAAAGTGGAATTCTCGCCGCAGTCGCGCGGTTTTCGCACGCGCCAGGATATCGAGCACTATGAAGTGCTGTACCAGTGCCGCGAACGCTACAACGACGACGTGCCGGCAGACGAAGTGCTGCAGCAACTGGCGGCGCTGCCATTATCGCCGGACAATACCTGGCTAGCCAGCCGGCGCGACAAGCTGCGCTTCCAGATCGCCCAGCATCTGGAAAAATGCCAGGACTGGCCAGCCGCCTACCGCGCCTACGCCGATTGCCGCTATCCGGGCGCGCGCGGGCGCGCCATCCGCGTGCTGGAAAAAGATGAGCAGGCGCAAGCGGCCTACGAACGCCTGACGCTGGCCCTGGCCGCGCCGGAAAGCGAAGGAGAACAGCAATTGCTGCTACGCATGGCGCCACGCTTGCGGCGCAAGCTGGGCCACGCAAAACAGGCAGCCAACGTCGCCGCCGCCGTGGACCGCATCGATCTGCGGCTGCCGCATCCAGGCGCAGCGAGCTACGTCGAAGGCGTGGTGCAGCAGCACCTGATGCAGGACGACGCGCCCGTGTACTACGTGGAAAACACCCTGATCAACTCGCTGTTCGGCCTGCTGTGCTGGCCGGCCATCTTCAAGGCCATACCGGGCGCCTTTTTCCACCCGTTTCACCGTGGCCCGGCCGACTTGCACAGCGCCGATTTCCATGCGCGCCGCAGCCGGGACTTTGCCGCCTGCCTGGCGCAACTGGACGACGGCCGTTACCGCGCCGCCATCCGCGCCACCTTGGCCAGCAAGCACGGCATCGTTTCGCCCTTCGTCAGCTGGCAAGCGCTGGACAAGGACTTGCTGGACCTGGCGCTGGCCTGCATCCCGGCGGCCCACCTGAAGAAGGCGTTTGAGCGCATCTTGCTCGATATTAAAAACAACCGCAGCGGCTTGCCCGATTTAATCCAGTTCTGGCCGGCCGAGCAGCGCTACCGCATGATCGAAGTCAAGGGTCCGGGTGACCGCCTGCAAGACAACCAGCTGCGCTGGATAGCGTACTGCGCCGAACACGCCATGCCCGTCAGCGTGTGCTACCTGCAATGGGAGGGCGCGCCATGAGCTACACGATCGCCGTGCGCGCCCTGTGTGAATTCACCGCCAAGGTCGGCGACCTGGACTTGCGTTTCACGCCCGCCCCCACGGCGCAGGAAGGCATGGCCGGCCACGCCACCGTGACTAGCCGGCGCGACGACGATTATCAGCGGGAAATCAGCCTTTGCGGCGACTTCGGCCCCCTGCATGTGCGCGGGCGCGCCGATGGCTACGACCCGGCGCGGCGCCAGCTGGAAGAGATCAAGACCTACCGGGGCGAGCTCGACGCCATGCCTGCCAACCACCGCCAGCTGCACTGGGCGCAGGCGCGCATCTACGGCCATTTGCTGTGCCAGCAACTGAAACTGCCCATGCTGCGCGTGGCGCTCGTGTATTTCGACATCGTCAGCCAGAAGGAAAGCGTCATGCACGAGGAATGCACGGCCGAGGCGCTGCGCATTTTCTTCGAGCAGCATTGCACCCTCTTCCTGGACTGGGCCGAGCAGGAAATGGCGCACCGGGCCAGCCGCGATGCGCAGCTCGCCAGCATGGTCTTTCCGCACGCCGACTTCCGTCCGGGCCAGCGCCAGCTGGCAGAGGCCATGTACAAGGCCAGCAGCCGTGGTTGCGGCTTGCTGGCGCAAGCGCCGACGGGTATCGGCAAGACGGTGGGCAGCCTGTTCCCCATGTTGAAAGCCACGGCCGCGCACGGCCTCGACAAGCTGTTTTTCCTGGCCGCCAAGGTGCCGGGACGGCAAATGGCGCTCGACGCCTGCGCCATCCTCAAGGAGAGCGCGCCGCTACTGCCCCTGCGGGTGCTGGAACTGAGCGCCAAGAACAGCGCCTGCGAGCATCCTGACAAGGCTTGCCACGGCGAATCGTGTCCGCTGGCGCAGGGGTTTTACGACCGCTTGCCGCTGGCGCGCGAAGTCGCGCTGGCCAGCGGCTTGATCCTCGACAAGCAAGCGGTGCGCGCCATCGCCTTGCAACAGGGTGTTTGCCCCTACTACCTGGGCATGGAGCTGGCACGCTGGAGCGATGTCGTCATCGGCGACTACAATTACTATTTCGATCTCAGCGCCATGCTGTACGGCATGACCCTGGCGCACGACTGGAAGGTCAATGTGCTGGTTGACGAAGCGCACAATATGGTGTCGCGCGCGCGCAGCATGTATACGGCCGAGCTGGAGCAGGTCAAGCTGAAGCTGTTGCGCAAGGTCGCGCCTGTCGCCTTGAAGAAACCGCTGGACCGCCTCTCGCGCCAATGGACGACCTTGCTCAAGGAACAAGATGGCGACTACCACGTGCATGCGGACTTACCGGAAAAATTCTTTGGCGCCCTGCAAGGTGTGGCGACGGCCATCGGCGACTACCAGGCCGAACACGCGGCAGCGCTCGATGAGGACGTGCAGCGCTTTTATTTTGACGTGTTGCTGATCAACCGCCTGGCGGAGAGCTTTGGCGCACATTCGCTGTTCGATGTCAGCAAGACAAATACGGGATCGACTGCTGGCTCCACCGTCTGCATTCGCAACATCGTCCCGGCGCCCTTCCTCAAGGAACGTTTCGCGGCCAGCCACAGCACGGCCCTGTTTTCCGCCACCCTGAGCCCGTGGAATTACTATAGCGACACCCTGGGCATGCCCGCCGACACGGCCTGGGTCGACGTGGAATCGCCTTTCCAGGCGGAACAGCTATCCGTGCGCGTGGCGGACACTATTTCCACGCGTTACCAGCACCGCGCCGCTTCGCTACTGCCCATCGTGCAACTGATGGCGCGCCAGTACGCCGAAACGCCGGGCAACTACCTGGCCTTCTTCAGCAGTTTTGATTACATGGAAAAGACCGCCAGCCTGTTTGCACAGCAGCAATCCGACGTGCCCATCTGGCAGCAGCCGCGCCGCATGGACGATAATGCCCGCGCGCAATTCCTGGGCCGCTTTGGCCTGGACACGCGCGGCATCGGCTTTGCCGTGCTGGGCGGAGCCTTCGGCGAAGGCATCGACTTGCCGGGCGCGCGCCTGATCGGCGCCTTCATCGCCACCCTCGGTTTGCCACAGATCAATCCCGTCAACGAGCAGATCCGCCAGCGCATGGGCGACATCTTCGGCGCCGGCTACGACTACACGTATTTGTATCCGGGCATGCAAAAAGTAGTGCAAGCGGCTGGCAGAGTCATCCGCACGCAGTCGGACAAGGGCGTCGTCTATCTGATCGACGACCGTTTTTCCCGACCCGAAATCCGTCAATTGCTGCCGACCTGGTGGGACGTGCAGCTAGCCGACTAATGCCTTGAGTTTTTGATACCCGGCCTTGCTCACGGGAATGCGCGTGTCATCGCGCAAGATGGCTACGTGACTATCCTTGCTGCTCGCCTCGATGCGGCCTATGCCATCGATATTGAGCAGATACGACCTGTGCACGCGCACGAACCTGGCGGGATCGAGCTGGATTTCCAGCTGCGCCAGCGTCTGACTTTTCAGGTAAGACTTGCCCTCGGAACGGATGCTGATGTAATCGTCCTGCGCCTCGATATAGTCGATGCGGGCGCTGGCGATCACATGGACCTTGGCACCGTCGCGTATCAGCACGCGGGCCAAAGGGGCGGCGCGCGTGGCCGCCTCACGCGCCAGCGTCAACACGGTCTCGGGCATGCTGCAGTTGCTGCGCGCATGGGCCAGCGCCTGCTCGAAGCGCTGTTCGCTGAACGGTTTGAGCAGATAGTCCAAGGCGTGGTACTCGAACGCCCTTAATGCATACTGGTCGTACGCCGTAACAAAGATCAGCTTGGTCTTCGCGCCGATCAGCTGCGCCACTTCAAAGCCATCGAGGCGCGGCATCTGGATGTCGAGAAACACCAGTTCCGGTGCCAGCTCCGCGATGGCCTTGACGGCTTCGAAGCCGTTGGCGCATTCGGCCACGATGTCGATATCGTCATGGCGCGCCAGGTATTCGCGCAACACGCTGCGCGCCAGCGCTTCGTCATCGACGATGGCCACCCGCATTCTTGCCTGCATCATGCTTCCTCCGTGTCGCCGGTCTGCGCCGGCATCGATAGCGTCACTTCAAACGTCGCATTGCGCCGTATCCAGTGCACGCCCGCTTCATGCCCATAGGTGCTGGCCAGGCGCTGGCGCACATTGTCCAGCCCCACGCCCTTGCCGTGGGCCGGTCCTTGATCCACATCCACCGGATTGCGCACGGCAATGTGCAGCAAGCTGCCCGCGCGCTGCACCGCGATCTCGATCAGGCCGCCCTGCGTCAAGCCGCATATACCATGCTTGACAGCATTTTCCACCAGCGGCTGTATCAGCATGGGCGGCAGCAGGCAGGCCAGCGCGCCGTCATCAATGACGAGCGCCACTTGCAGGCGCGCGCCGAAACGCACTTGCTCGATGGCCAGGAAATGGCGGATCAGCACCAGTTCCTGCTCCACCGCAATGTGCTTGTGCGCCTCCAGGCTCAGGCTCTGGCGAAAGAAACTGGCCAGTTGCAGCGTCATCTGGCGCGCCCCCGCCGCATCGATCGATGTCAAGGCGCTGATGGAGTTCAGGCTGTTGAAAAGGAAATGCGGATCGATCTGCGTACGCAGCATGCGCAGTTGCGCTTCCTGCGCCATCAGCTGCGCTTCCAGGCCCCGCTGCTCTGCCATCCTGGCGCGCACAAATTGCAGCAACAAATAATGCACGGCGACAGCGAGGCAATACAGCAGCACGCCCAGGCCGAAAAACAAAGCCAGCAGCGATTGCGTCAGGTTCACGCCCAGCCAGCGCAGCTGCAGCAACAGGCTGGCGCTATTCATAAATTGCAGCAGGGTAGCCCACAGCAAGCCCGCGAACAGGGCCGCCACGCCCATCACGCCGGCAATGGCGAGCGGATGGCGCGCATGCAAGGGATAGGCGCGGCACAGGTAAAATGCGGAAAAACCCGAGCCGATCGCATACACGAGCGTAGCCGGCACCACCAGCACGATTGCATTGAGCCGGGGCGCCTGGGCTACCCTGGCCAGCACGCACGCCAGTGCCAGCCCCAGCGCCAGGCAGAGCACCACCACGGCCGCGCCGCCGTGCCACTTCGACAAGGGCCCGGACATGCGCGCCTAGTTGCGGATTTCCAGGCCACCCATGATGGCGTAGCCGGTCACGTACAAGCGCTTGGCCTGATTCGGCGGCACGATGGTCTTTTCTTCAAAGCCGCCGAGGATGGGCGTGCCCTGCAGCACTACGCTCCAGTCGGGCGGAATCTTGATGGTGACGCCGCCACACAGGGCAAATACGTTGAGCACGGCTTCGCCTTCGATCGATGCCTGGCGCAAATCGATTTCGCAGCCGGCCATGATGACATTGATATCGCCGCCCCTGAAGCGCTGCGACGACACGCGCCTGACATAACCGCCGAGGATAGCCGTCACTTCGATGATGCAGTCATCATCAGCCTGCGCGCCGGTGCCGGGCACTGCCGTGGTGTTGGCAGCGGCCTTGTCCAGCGACACGGCACCGCTACGGGGCAGGCCGAAGGAATCGGGCGCGACCGTGCTGTCTTGCTGTGCGGTAAAACGCCGGCGCCGCTGGCGTTGCTGCGCGCCGGGCAAAGACTTCGACACTACGGCCACGCCCAGGCCGATGATCAGCAAGGGCCACAGCAAGTCCCAGTTCAGGTAGAAAATACCCATGTGTTTGAGGGTGGCGACCACGCCCAGCAGCACCAGCGTGCCGCCCAACAAATAGCCTTTCGCACTGCGGCTTTGCGACAGTTTCAGCAAGCCAAACACGATCAGCACCGTGGGCCAGAAGCGAAAGGTGTAGCGCACATTGATGAGGCCGAGGTTATCGAGCAGGAACAACAGCCCCAAGCCGATGACGATGACACCGAGTACGATCTGCGATGGCGAGTGCAGCGGCGGTTTATTTTTCATGCTCGGACTCCCGGTAGGCAATAAAATGTTTGTTCAGCAGCGGTTCCAGGACGAGGCCAACGCCCCAGGCGATCAACAAAGCTGGCCAGCTACGGTAGAAATTCAAGTGCCACAGTTCTTCGTACGATACATACCACCAGGCAGCGAAAAAGATCAGCCACAAGCCGCTCAGCACCTGCTTGGCGGACACAGGCGTCAGCAATTTGTTGAGGCCGAAGACGAGCAGTATCAGCGGCCAATAATGCCATAGTGCAAAGTAATCGTGGAGATAGATCACATCGAGCCGGTCCAGCAAGATGACGGCGCCGATGGCGATCAGCAGCACGCCCCACAGCAGCTGGGTACGGCGGGAATAAGCAGGTTCAGGTTTCACGTTGTCCCCTTGAAGTTGGTTAATCGTAAAGATACGCCGATTTCGGGCGCGCGAAAACACCGCTTCGGCCAATGGCGGACAGGCAGCGGTGAATGGCGCAGCGGCTGGCATGAGAGGCAAGACCGGCTGGGCCGGCATGGATGGAGTAAGCGGTAAGCGGTAAGCGCTAAGCACCACAAGCTGGAGTAGCAGTGCGCGGCCGCCTGGCGCAAGTGCGCCAGCAGCGGAAATCTGGTGCCGATCCTTGAGGCGACCGGCTGACCTGCTGGAAGATCGAACATGGCGCCAACTTCACGGCAGTGCGTCTCAACCAAGCGCAACCATCATACTCCCGATCGCCACTTGGCACCGTTCGCTAACGTACACAGATGCCGCTTTGTTGAGCTGCATCAAACGGCGCTGGTGCGCTGCGGCCATCACATAAAAGTGCTCGCGCGACACAATAGCTATGCCTTGGACGCAACTATCTTCTGTTTGAGCTGCAAGGCGGCGATGTAGCGGCTTCGGTAGGCGGGGTCTTGCGGCGTCAGCAGGGTCAGCCTGTCGCGCGCGCGCGTGGCGGCCACATAAAAACGGTTTTCCTCTTCCAGCGGGTCGGTCTTGCTGCGCGGAAATTCGTCAACGGCCAGGTAAGGCAGAATCACATGGTTGTATTCGAGGCCCTTGATCTGGTCGATGCAGGCGATGACCAGCTTGGCCTTGCCGCTGGTCACGGCAACAGCCTCCTCCATCTCACCCAGCCAGCCTGCAAAGCCGCCCAGCGCCACGCCCGCTTCCTTGCACACGGCAATGAAGCCATGCAGGGAGCGCGCCACGACCCGCGCCTGGGCCGGGTCGACATAGATGCGGCGCGCCGTCTGTTCCAGTTGCATCAAGCCAAAGATGTGCTGCAGTGCTTCGCCCGCCAACGCATCGGCTGGCAAGGCGCGCAGATAGTCGACGGCAGCCAGGGTCAGCGCCGCCTTGTCCTGGTTATGCGACTTGGCCAGCTGGTTCGTCAAGAAGCCTTCCAGCAAGTCCGGATAATTGGCGACGTCGGCCTTGGCTTGCTGCAATTGCGTGCGCGTAAACGGGATTTCCGCAAACGCCACCAGGGCTTCGAGGATCTCGCCGCGACGCGGACCGCTCTTGATGGCGTGCAAATCCTTGCGGGCGATGGCGACCATGCCGCGCAGCATCAGCACTTCCAGGCTCAGCAGATAACTATTCATATCCACCAGTCCGTACGCGATGCCGCTCTGGAACAGCGCCGTTTCCACACGGATCGCCTGGTCACGGTCGCGCAGCAAAATGGCGGTCGTGCCCGCATGCGCGTGTTCCAGGGCGGCGATCAGCTGCGCGCTGCAGGCCTGCGGCTGTGCATGGTCATATTCCAGCAGCTCGATGTGGGTGGCGCGCGCCAGGGCCGAGACGCTGGCCTTGTTCTTCAGCACGCCCATGGCCTGCGCCAGTTGCGGGCCGTAGCGGTAAGATGCCGTCAGCGGCAAGCGCTGCAAGGCAGGAAACTCTTGCTCGAAGCGCTGGCGCAGGAAGCGGTGATCGGCGCCCGACCAGGTGTAGATCACTTGATCCTTGTCGCCAGCGCCGCAGAAAAACGCGTTGCCGCGACGTATCAGCATGGTCAGCAAGCGGAACGAGGCTTCGTTCAAATCGTGCAATTCATCGGCAACGATGATCTGGAAGGCCGGCAATTGCTGGCGCAACGGCTCGTCGCCATCGAGCATGCGCACCAGGTCGTAGGTGGCATCAAACGCTGCGCGGAACTCGATGTCGCCCGTGTCGGCACCGCGCAAGCCTTCATACTCGCGCAGCCACAGATAGTGCGTGCGCGACATGCCCAGCATGTCCAGATTGTCATCGAGGGAGTTGCTCTCGAAGTCGGGATGTTGAAAATCCAGGCGTGCCTTGGTACGCAACTGTAACTTCAGGAATTCGGCAATCGCCCCGTTCGTCGTAGTGATTTCCAGCGCATAGCGCTCGGCGTACTTCTCGCAGACCACTTCCAGTGCTTCCCAGGCCACGGGACGCAGCTCTTCATCGCTGCGCATGAACGCCACCTGCATGTTTTCCAGTTGCAGCAGTAACTTGGCGGCAAAGGCGTCGAAGGTATCGATGATGAGGCGCTTGACGACGCCCAGCGGCACACCCACTTCCAGCAGGCGCTGGCGCAGGGCCACGCGCGCCGCCTCGGTGAAGACCAGGGCCAGCATGCGCTCGGGCGCGCGGCCCCGGTGCAGCGCCTCGGCCAGGCGCAGGGCCAGCGTCGTCGTCTTGGCGGCGCCGGCATTGGCGTCGATCAAGACCACTTTCTTTTGCGCCGTCTGGATAGCCACCTGCTCTGGCGTGGGCGTGATGCGTTTGGGAATGAACTGCGGGGCGTTATCGGTACTCAAAAATATTCCTGAAAAGGGTGGCAACGGCATCTGCCTGTGTCGGGCTTACCAGGCGCAGGTACGCAGGCCGGCAAAAATGTCGCCGCGTTCGGGCGCGTGGAAGGCGCGCATACGCAAGCAATGCAGGCGCGGCGGCGTAGCGAAGGCGGCGCCACGCAACACCTGGTGCTGCATGAAATACGGCGCCGAGTACTCGCGCCAGGCGTCCAGCGCAAAGCCCGGATACGGCTCGAACGGTGTCGCCGTCCATTCCCACACCTGGCCCCAGTGAAAGCGCGGATGACCTGACAGCGCAGCATACTCCCATTCCGCCTCGGTCGCCAGGCGGCGGCCCGCCCAGGCGCAGTACGCTTGCGCTTCATACAGGTTGATGTGGCGCACGGCTTCATTTGGCGGCAAGGTCGTGCGCTGGCCGAAACGCATGGTGCGCCACTGTGTCGCTTCGCGCAGCCAGTACAGGGGCGACGAGCGCTCCTGCTGCATCAGCCAGGCGCTGCCGGCCGCGCTCCAGAACTGGCGGTTCTGGTAGCCGCCATCGGCGACAAAATCGGCAAACTGGGCATTTGATACGGCGCAAGCATCGATGGAAAACGGCGCCACGTAGCAGCGGTAAGGCGGAGACTCATTGTCGAAGGCAAACCCGGGCCTGCGCGGCGAGCCCAGTTCGTGGTTTTGCCAGGAAAAGTGATTTCCCCTGCTCCCGGCGGCAAGACGGCACTGGAAGACAGGCACTGCGGGGCTTCCAGGCCCAGCCATTGCAAACCGGTCAGCATTTCCTCGCAGCACAAATCCTCATGCGCCAGCGCCAGCCGATACGGCGCCAGGGCGGTGTCGACATTGGGTACGCGCGAAAGTTTATCCAGGACCCTGTCGAGCACTTCGCGGCAATACGTTTTCACGGCGCCCGGACTCGGCAGTTCCAGCTTCCAGCGCGCACGGTGCTCGACCATATTGGCGTCGAACAGGTCGTCGCCGCGCGTCAGCAGGCAATTGCTGACGGCGTCGCCAGGATGGCTGGACGCGGCTTCACGCAGGATATACCACTCGGCGAACCAGGCGATGTGCGCGAGTTGCCATAAGGGCGGATTGAGGCGCGGATGGTGGGGCAGGCCCGCCACCACGTCCAGGCCGGCACTGATATAACAGTCGAACAGGGACAGGGTATTCTGGCGCGCGGCCTGCAGCGACTGGGCCAGTTGCTGCGCGCCGGCGTGGCGAAAAGAAGCGTTGATTAAAGTCATGCTCTGATTGTAACGACTTATGCCAACATTACACCAGTCGCCGGGGGAAACTATCGCCCCTGCGAACTATTTGACCAGCAGCTCACCCTGCAGCGGCATCACGACGGACTTGGGCATGCTGACAATAAAACTGCTGCCCTTGTCGGCCACGGACTGGATGGCCAACGTCCCCCCGTGGCGCAGCAATACGTGCTTGACGATAGCCAGGCCCAGGCCGGTGCCCTGAGTTTCGCGCGAACGGCTCTTGTCGACGCGGTAGAAACGCTCGGTCAGGCGCGAAATATGCTCCTGACTGATGCCGATGCCCGTGTCCTGCGCGATGAATTGCGGTCCGGCCGGGCCATCTTGCCAGCGCAGCGTGATGCTGCCACCGGCTGGGGTATAGCGCACGGCGTTCGACGCCAGGTTGCCAAAGGCGCTGTACAGCTCGTCATAACTGCCCAAGACATCGGGCCCCTTGCATTCCATGCTCACTTCATGCTTGCCTGCAGACAAACCCTTGGCGTCGCGCAAGACTTGCTGCATGAGCTTCTTGACATCCACCGGCTCGGGACGCAGCGGATAGTCGACCGATTCGAGTCGCGACAGGGTCAGCATGTCCTCGATCAAATGCTGCATGCGATGCGCCTGCTCCGTCATCAGCTTGATGTGTGCGGCGCGCGTGGCGGCATCCAGGTCCAGCTCGGTAGAGGCGATTTCCAGGAAGCCGACGATGACCGTCAGGGGCGTGCGCAGTTCGTGCGAAGCGTTGGCAATGAAGTCGCGGCGCATCATTTCGATGCGTTCCGTCTCCGTCACATCGTGTGTGACGAGGATCTGGCGGCGGTTTTCAAAGGGAATAATCTGCACGATCAGCTTGCGATTGCGGAAAGTAATCGTCAGCGGCTGGTCATAGCGGCCGAGGATGATGTAATCCATGAACTCGGGGCTGCGGATCAGGTTAGTCACGCGCATGCCCTTGTCTCGCTCATGCGTCAGGCCCAGGTGTTTCTCGGCAGCCGGATTGCACCATTCGAGGAACAGCACGTCATCCATGATGACGACGCCATCGGGTAGCAGATGCATGGCCTGGCGGAAACGCGCCAGCCATTCCGTCAGCTCGGACTGGTTTTTCTCGTCGTCGCGACGCATGCGGTACAGGCGCGCGAAGATACTGGTCCAGGCGCCCCAGCCGTCGGGCAGCTTGGCGCTTTGCGGATTGTCCAGCCAGTCACTGAGCTGGAACAGATATGACAGCTGCACGAACACCATCATGGCCATCAGTACGAAGGCAATGCCCAGCGCATACGTGGCGCCAAACAGATACCAGACGATGGACACGCCCAGCAACGCCAGCACCATGCGCAAGGCAGCCGGTACCCAGAACAGCAATTTCGGATTCATAAGAGACAGGCTTTACTTTTCAGACAACATATAGCCAACACTGCGCACGGTCTTGATCAGGCTTTCAGCCTCTTTCAATGCTTTGCGCAAGCGCAATACGTGCACATCGACCGTGCGTTCCTCGATCACCACATGGTCACCCCAGACCTTGTCGAGCAGCTGGCTGCGCGAAAATACGCGCTCTGGATGGGCCAGCAAGAATTTCAACAACTTGTATTCGGCATGGCCGATATCGATCTTCTGCTCATCCATCATCACGGTACAGCTGACGGGATCCAGGGCCACCTTGCCAGCGCGCATGGGTGCCTGCGCGTGTTCCGGACTCTTGCGTCGCAGCAGAGCCTTGGCGCGGGCCAGCAGCTCGCGCGGCGAGAACGGCTTGGTGACGTAATCGTCCGCGCCGCTATTGAGGCCGGCCAACTTGTCTTCTTCCATGCTCTTGGCGGTGAGCATGATCACGGGAATGGCGGCGAAATTGCGGTCGGCGCGAATGCGCGACAGCAAGCGCAAACCCGTCTGGTCAGGCAGCATCCAGTCCAACAGGATCAGGTGCGGCGTGCGGTGCTGGATGAATTCCCAGGCATCGGCAACGTTTTGTACAGAACAGCAATTCCAGCCTGATTCGCGCAGCGAATAGGTCACCAGTTCAACGATGGCCGGTTCATCTTCAACAATCAATACCGTGGTTTTATCAGATGCCATAAAGCTTACTCAGGGAGCTCCTCGGAAATGGCGGGAGCAGCCAACTTGGTGTGGCGGATATCCCTGCCTTCGACCACGTAAATCACGTATTCGGCGATGTTTTTCGCATGGTCGCCGATCCGTTCGATGGCCTTGGCCACCCACAGGGTATCGAGCGCCGCCGAAATCGTGCGCGGGTCTTCCATCATAAAGGTGATCAAGTTGCGCATGATAGAACGAAACTCATGGTCGATAATGGCATCTTGTGCAATTAATTGCAGCGCCTGCTTGCCATCGTTGCGCGCGAATGCGTCTAGCGCGTCGTGCAACATGTCGGTGGCCGTATTGGCAATGCCGCGCACCATCTCGTAATGGTTGACGACGCCGTTGCCGCGCATGTGCAGATTCTTCGCTACGCGGGCGATTTTTGTCGCTTCGTCGCCTACGCGCTCGAGGTCGGTAATCACCTTGATGGTGGCCATGATGGTGCGCAAGTCGTTGGCGGCCGGCTGGCGGCGCACGATCAAATGGCTGCAGGCATCGTCCAGCGACACTTCGAGCTGGTTGACGACGTCGTCTTCGCGCATCACGCGGTCAGCGCGCTCCGAGTTGCCGATGCGAAAGCACGTCATCGCGTCAAGGAACTGGGTTTCAACGATGCCGCCCATCAGGAGCACTTTCGAGCGGATCGCTTCGAGTTCGTTGTCGTACTGCTTTGATGAATGTTCGCCTATCATGCTGTCTCTCCGTATTCAGTTGTCTTGTGTGTAGCGATACGCGGCGGATCAGCCGAAGCGGCCGGTGATGTAATCCTGCGTTTCCTTGCGCGCCGGATTCATGAAAATCTGGTCCGTTTCGCCGAATTCCACCAACTCGCCCAGATACATATACGCCGTGTAGTCGGAGCAGCGCGCCGCCTGTTGCATATTGTGCGTCACGATGGCGATCGTGTAATCCTGTTTCAGTTCGCTGATCAGCTCTTCTACCTTCGAAGTCGAAATCGGGTCCAGCGCCGAGGTCGGTTCATCGAGCAGCAAGACGTCCGGTTTCACCGCCACGCCGCGCGCGATGCACAAACGCTGCTGCTGGCCGCCCGACAGCGACAGGCCGCTCTTCGACAGCTTATCCTTGACTTCGCCCCACAATGCAGCTTTTTTCAGCGCCCATTCGACGCGCTCGTCCATCTCGCCCTTCGACAGGTCTTCATACAGGCGCACGCCGAAGGCGATGTTGTCGTACACGGACATGGGGAACGGCGTCGGCTTCTGGAACACCATGCCGACCTTGGCGCGCAACATATTGACGTCTTGGTCGGCGTCAAGCACGTTGCGGCCGCGGTACAGGATGGAACCTTCCGCGCGCTGGCCCGGATACAAATCATACATGCGGTTCAGGGTGCGCAGCAGGGTCGACTTGCCGCAACCGGACGGGCCGATGAAGGCCGTGACCTTCTTTTCGTGGATGTCCAGGTTGACGTTATGCAAGCTTTGCGTTTTGCCGTAAAAAAAGTTCAGGCCCGAAATCTCGATGGTTTTTTTCTTTGGTGCCAGGTCTTGTGCTGGATTCATTTGCGTATTCATAGGGGTTCGCTTCGCTCGGTATCTGTTTAATTAGGGACTTTTTGGCTGAACACGGTGCGCGACAGGATATTTAAGGCCAGCACGCTGAAGGTGATCAGCATTGCGCCACCCCAGGCCAGCGAGCGCCAGTTGTCGTACGGGCTCATCGCAAACGATGCGATGACCGACGGCAAGTTGGCCATAGGCGCATTCATGTTGAAGCTTTGGAACTGGTTATTCAGCGCCGTGAACAGCAGCGGCGCCGTTTCACCGGCGATACGGGCCAAAGCCAGCAGTACACCGGTGATGACACCTGCCTTGACGGCGCGCAAGCGCACCAGGGTGGCGACCTTCCAGCGTGGCGCACCGAGAGCAAAGGCGGCTTCCAGCAAGCTGTTCGGCACCAGACGCAGCATATTGTCCGTGGTACGCACCACCACCGGCACGGCGATCAGCGACAGCGCGATGGCGCCCGCATAACCGGAGAAATGCTTGACGTGCGCCACGTACAGCGCATACACGAACAGGCCAATAACGATCGATGGTGCCGACAGCATGATGTCGGTGACGAAGCGCGTCACTTGCGCCAGCTTGTTTTCTTCGCCATATTCGGCCAGGTAAATACCGGCCAGGATACCAATCGGGGTGCTGACCAGCGTTGCCAGTGCCACCATCAGGGCGCTGCCGACGATGGCATTGATCAAGCCACCGCCTTCGCTGCCGGGCGCCGGCGTCGTTTGCGTGAACAGGTCGATGGACAGCGCGCCGAAACCCTTGATCACCAGCGTGAACAGGATCCACACCAGCACGGCCAGGCCCAGCGCCATGGCAGCGACCGACAGGCCGATGCCGATGCGGTGCATCAGCAGGCGCTTGCGGTAGACAGGATTCATGGCCGGCTTGGCCGTAACGTCGAGAGTGCTTACTGGGCTGAGCTGGCTCATTTCGTGCCTTCCTTGCGGGACATGCCAGCCAGCATCAGCTTGGCGGCGGATAAGACGATTAAGGTGATGACAAACAGGATCAGTGCCAGCGAGAACAGCGAAGCCACGTGCAGCTCCGATTGCGCTTCGCCGAATTCATTGGCCAGCAGGGAAGTAATACTATTACCTGCGGCAAACAATGACCACGACAGTTTGTTAGCGTTGCCGATGACGAAGGTAACGGCCATGGTTTCACCGAGCGCGCGGCCCAGGCCCAGCATGACGCCACCGACGACGCCGGTCTTGGTATAAGGCAAGACGATCTTGCGCACCACTTCCCAGCGCGTGCAACCGAGGCCGTATGCCGATTCCTTCAGCACGGCAGGGACGATTTCAAACACGTCGCGCATCACGGAAGCGATGAAAGGGATGATCATGATCGCCAGTACCAGGCCGGCCGTCAACAAGCCGATGCCCATCATGGGGCCACTGAACAGCTGGCCGATAACGGGCACGGTACCCAGGGTGGCTTTCAAGACAGGCTGGACATGGTCGGCAAACAGGGGCGCGAAGACAAACAGGCCCCAGATGCCGTAGATAATCGATGGCACGCCGGCCAGCAGCTCGACGGCCGTGCCCAGCGGGCGGCGCAGCCAGGCTGGGCAGATTTCCGTGAGGAACAGGGCGATGCCGAAGCTGACGGGAAAGGCGATCAGCAGGGCGATCACCGACGTCACCAGGGTACCGATGATGGGAATCAGGGCACCGTACTGGTCATTGACGGGGTCCCACTCGGCCGACACGATGAAATGCAGGCCGAACGTCTTGAAGGCCGGTATCGATTCCATGATCAGTGAAATGATGATGCCCACCAGGACGATCAGCACCGACAGGGCGAACAGCATCGTCACCTTGTGGAACAGGAAATCCTGGATGCGCTGCTTGCGCATGGTGGAAAGCATTTGCGTGTAGCTGATGGAATCGCTCATGGTGCCGCCTGGCATGGGGATCGTGGAGGTGGTAGATTGTGCGCTCATAATGTGCCGTGTGGGTGGTACTGCAGGTATTACCTATTTTGAACTCTTGCTTTTGCATGCCTGTCAAAACCTACTGCGCGTCGCGATTTACGACCTGCGATGCTCCCTGTACCTTCGTACAGTTGCGCTTCCCGGCCGCAACTCCCTTGCGCTCACTACAGTTTTGTCAGGCATTATTACTTTTATTCTTTTAGCCAGGACCGCCTGCAAGGGCTTGCGCGCGGTCTTGGCTAACTCCCTGCCCCGCCTTACTGCTGGCGGAGGGGCAAGGATGGATACTTTAGATAGCTATTGAAGCCATCGAGCTGGCAGATTAGTAAATCGCTTTGCCCGATGCGTCTTTCAGGTTAGCTTTCCACGACTCTTGCACCAGTTTTACGACCGATGCCGGCATAGGCACGTAGTCCAGTTCAACCGCAGCGGCGCCGCCGTTTTTGTAGGCCCAGTCGAAGAACTTCAGAACTTCTTTTGCCTTGGCTGCGTCAGCCTGGACTTTGTGCATCAGGATGAACGACACGCCCGTGATAGGCCAGCTGTTCTTGCCAGCCTGGTCGGTCAGTACCACGCCGAAGCCTGGGGTTTGCGTCCAAGGTGCAGAAGCGGCTGCTGCCTTGAAGTTTTCGTCGTCAGGCTGCAGGAAGTTGCCGTCCTTGTTTTGCAGCTGGGTGTGCGACATATTGTTTTTCTTGGCGTAAGCCCACTCGACGTAGCCGATCGCACCCTTGATACGCTGCACGTTGGCGGCGACGCCTTCGTTACCCTTGCCGCCCACGCCCACGGCCCATTTCACAGCCGAGCCGGCGCCGATTTTCGATTTGAATTCCGGGTTGGTTTTCGACAGGTAGTCGGTGAACAGGAAAGACGTGCCCGAACCGTCGGCACGGTGCACCACGGTGATTTCCGCGTCCGGCAGCTTGACGCCGCTGTTCAGGGCAGCGATTTCCGGCGCGCTCCACTTGGTGATCTTGCCCAGGTAGATGTCGGCGATGACTTTGCCCGTCATCTTCAACTGGCCTGGCTTGACGCCATCGAGATTGACGATGGTGACCACGCCACCCATGATGGCAGGAAACTGCATCAGGCCGGCTTCTTCCAGCTCTTCTGCCTTCAAAGGCATGTCCGAGGCGCCGAATTCAACAGTCTTGGCCTTGATTTGCTTGATACCGGCGCCGGAACCGACGGACTGGTAGTTCAAACCATTGCCCGTGTTGGCCTTGTAGGTTTCAGCCCATTTCGCGTAGATCGGGTACGGAAAGGTAGCACCAGCACCTGTCATATCTGCCGCCATGACGGAAGCAGAAGAAAATGCCATCGCTGCCGAAGCACCCACGACGATAAATTTGAACATTTGCTTCATTTGCATATCAAGTCCTCAGGGTTGTTAGGGCGCAAAGTCCCGGTTGAATGCTGCGCAGTCTAGCAAGCGAATATGACAGCTTTATGACATGCGTCAAATTTCATAAAATATATGCCTACGCCCGGGAGAATGCTATTTCCGGCAGGAAAAATGACAGCATGGAGCACGATTTATGACAGACTATGTCACGCTTACGTCATATTTCATGATTACACTCACAGCGCGTCATATATGATGAAATACGGCTAGAATTAACTATCTGCAAAGACAAAAGAATATGAAACCAGAACTGCACACGGAAGTGAACAAATCGGGCATCCTGCTTGACCGCGAACTGTCGCAACTGACTTTCAACCGGCGCGTCATGGCCCAGGCGGAAGACCAGAGCATTCCGCTGCTCGAGCGCCTGCGCTACCTGTGCATCGTCAGCAGCAACATGGATGAGTTCTTCGAGGTGCGCGTGGCCAGCCTGATGGCGGCCAGCAGCATCAGTGGCACGCTGGCCGGCCACCCCGCCCTGGCGGCCAACCTGCAGCGCATCGGCAAGGAGTGCCATGCGATGGTGGAACGCCAGTACGAGATATTAAATAGCGATGTCTTGCCGGCGCTGCGCGCAGCGGGCGTGCACTTGCTGCGCGACAGCGACCGCAACGAGGCACAGCGCGCCTGGGTCAAGCAGTATTTCGACCGCGAAGTGCGCCCCCTGCTCACCCCCATCGGCCTGGACCCGGCGCACCCCTTCCCGCAAGTGGTGAATAAAAGTCTCAATTTCATCGTTTCGCTGAGCGGCAAGGATGCATTCGGACGCGGCACGGCGATTGCTATCGTCAAGGCACCGCGTGTTTTGCCACGCGTCATCAAGCTGCCGGACGACATATCGGGCGATGGCGTATCGTTCTGTTTATTGTCTTCCGTCATCCATGCACACATCTCGGACTTGTTCGCCGGGCGTGAAGTGATCGCCTATTCGCAATTCCGGGTCACGCGCGACAGCGACCTGTGGGTGGACGAGGACGAAGTCAAGAACCTGCGCCAGGCCCTGAAAGGCGAACTGGTAGGGCGCCAGTTCGGCACCTCCGTGCGCCTGGAGGTGGCCCACAACTGCCCGCCAGAACTGTCGCAGTTCCTGCTCGACCAGTTCAACCTCGATCAAAGCCGTTTGTACCGCGTCAATGGCCCCGTCAATCTGGTGCGCTTGTCGGAAATGATCGACCACGTCAAGCAGCCCGAGCTGCGCTTCCCGCCCTTTTTCCCGGGACTGGCGCATAAAGCCATCGGCAACGACATCTTTGCCGCGCTGACCAAGCACGATATCTTGCTGCACCACCCTTACCAATCGTTCCAGACGGTAATCGACTTCATCCGCAGCGCCGCCTACGATCCATCCGTGGTCGCCATCAAGCAGACGATCTACCGCACGGGCATGAATTCGGACTTGATGGAGTCACTCATCACGGCGGCGAAGCTGGGCAAGGAAGTGACGGTCATCGTGGAATTGATGGCGCGCTTCGACGAAGAAGCCAATATTAACTGGGCCGACAAGCTGGAACAGGCGGGCGCGCAGGTCGTCTATGGCGTGGTGGGACTGAAAACCCATGCCAAGGTAGCGCTCGTCATCCGCCGAGAAGAAGGCGCGCTGCGCTTCTATGCCCACTTGGGCACCGGCAATTATCACCCTACCACCACCAAGCTGTACACCGACTTCGGCTTGCTGACGGCTAACCAGAACCTGGCCGTGGAAGTAAACGAAGTCTTCATCCACCTGACCAGCCTGACCAAGCCGCACAACCTGAATCATCTGTGGCTGGCGCCATTCGGCCTGCAAAGCGAGATCATCAAGGCCATCCGCAACGAGGCGAAGATCGCCCGCTCCGGCCAGCGCGGGCGCATCATCGTAAAAGTCAACGCACTGGTCGATGAGTCCGTGATCCGTGCCCTTTATGCAGCCTCGACCGATGGCGTGAAGATCGACCTGATCGTGCGCGGTGCCTGCACCCTGAAGCCGGGCGTGCCGGGATTATCGGAAAACATCAAGGTGCGCTCCGTGATCGGCCGTTTCCTCGAACATAGCCGCATTTATTACTTCCGCAACGATCTGGCACACGATGTCTACCTGGCCAGTGCCGACTGGATGAGCCGCAACCTGTTCCGTCGCGTGGAAGTGGCATTCCCGGTACTGGACCGGGCGCTCAAGCGGCGCGTAATCGCCGAGGGCCTGAATCCCTATTTGAAGGATAATACGAACGCTTGGGAACTGGAGCCGACGGGCCATTACGCGCGCCGCAAGCCGCGCGGCAAACAAACGCCGTTCAGCGCCCAGCAGTATTTGATGCACACACTGGGCACGCCTAGCGTGGAGGTAGGCGAGTAGGCACTTTTTACATAGAGGAGCACAGCATGGATCTGATCTTGTGGCGACACGCAGAAGCCGAGCCGGGCTTGCCCGACCTGGAACGCACCCTGACCCTCAAAGGCCAGAAACAGGCGCGCCGCATGGGGGAGTGGCTGGCCTCGCAACTACCAGAAAATTGCCGCATCCTCGTCAGCCCCGCCTTGCGGACCTTGCAAACGGCGCAAGCACTTGGGCGCAAGTTCAAGCTGATGCCGGAACTGGCGCCCGGCGCCGAGGCGCAAGACATCCTGAAGGCGGCCAACTGGCCCGGCGGCAAAGAAACCGTACTCATCGTCGGCCACCAGCCCACCCTGGGCCAGGCGGCCGCCCTGCTGCTGACGGGCGAGGAGCAGGAATGGGAAATGCGCAAGGCCAGCGCGTGGTGGTTTTCCCAGCACGAACCAGGCGACCCCATCAGCGTCTATTTAAAAGCCGTGATGGCGCATGACCTGGTCGTGAAATAAGTGGAATCAATCACGGAAATGCGCAAGGCCAGCGCAAGGGTGGACAGGTTCTCCCAGCACGAACCAAACGACCCGGTCAGTATCTATGTGAAAGCCGTGATGGCGCATGACCTGGTCGTGAAATAAGTGGAATCAATCACGGAAATGCGCAAGGCCAGCGCAAGGGTGGACAGGTTTTCCCAGCACGAACCAAACGACCCGGTCGGTATCTATGTGAAAGCCGTGATGGCGCATGACTTGGTCATAAAATAAGCGATCAATCACGGAAATGCGCAAGGCCGCGCAAGGATGGAAAGGTTCTCCCGGCGCGAACCTAACGACCCGGTCAGTATCTATTTGAAAGCCGTGATGGCGCATGACTTGCTTGTGAAATAAGGGTGCTGAAATAGAGCAATGCGCAAAAAATGCGGCGGGACAAATACTGGCGGAGATCCCAACTCCGCGGCCTTGCAAAGCGCTGCCGATCTGCTAGAGTTTAATTGCATCAACTACGTGTCGGAGCCCTGCCCCGGCACATTGAGCAACCCAGCGGACAGCCGTCCAACGGCGGCTGAAAGACCATGATTACCTTGCTCGTTTTTCTCTTTATCGCCATCTTCGCCGCCATTATCGGCTTCGTTGCATTTGAACTGGTCGAAGAAATGCGCGGCAGTCACCACAAGCTGATGGACCGCTACCACGAGTAGTGTTCACCTCGGCACTATTGCATGGCGCCAGTGACGACCTACAGGTCCGTCCCTCGCGCCATCGTTGTATCTGCCGACAAAACTCACTGCGCGATTGGATCTTCAGTCGCACCGAGCTGCGCGCCAGGCAAATCGGCATCGTCCAAAGCCTGCTCGCGACATCGCGCCGGCACAATGCCCATCCTTACGATTACTTGGTCGCTGTCTTGCAGCGCGTGGGCCAGCATTGCGCACCCGAGATCGAACAACTGGCCTCGCGCCTGTGGAAGTCGCTGTGCGCCAACAAGCCGCTGCGCTCCGACCTAGACCAGCGCGACGAACGCCGGTGACGTCAATGACACCGTCTGTTTAGCGCTTACTTGCCAAGGTATTCGGCTTGGCAATCTGAGCCTTCATGCAATCGCCCGGCGGATGCTAAGCGTTGCCCTTGACATGCGCCACAACGACCGCCTGGCAGCGCAAAAAGTGGCCGCAAAGGTCGATAGGCGAGCAGGTAGGACGAGCGAGTGAAAGCGACGTACGGCCCGACGAAAAAATAATTGACTTGACGAGCGACTGCAATACAAACCATGTCACCAGCTCTCGACGCTCGCATCTGCAACGGGAACCGATTTAATCTCAATCGCTGAGCCCGACCGCGTAGCGCTACATCGAGAAAACAACGCCAGCGCAAGCAGCATAATAATCGCTTGTGTTGGCATCGCTTGTACCTTAATCTAAATCAAGCGGGGGGCAATACTAAGCTCCCGCAAACAGAGCACGCTGTTATCGCGGCACTGATAAAAATTGCCGGGACAAGCGCTCCATCCGATGAAATGTCGTTTGATGTTGAGGAAAAAAATGCCTAAAGCAAGACCGCTGCGCATCCTGATTGTCGACGACAATGATTTATCCCGCGCTTTACTGCGTGTGATACTGCGCGGCGATGAACATGACATTGTGGGCGAGGCGATATCGGTGCAGCAAGCGATACAAATGTGTCAGACCATGCAACCGGATGTGGTGCTACTCGATATCCTGATGCCCGGCGTACCGGGGCTCGATGCTATCGGACCCTTGAAGAAAATCAGGCCACAAGCTCGGATACTGATGGTGTCTGCAAATGATGATGACGACAACGTCAAACGGGCCATGGAGGAAGGGGCCGATGGCTTCATCGCCAAACCATTCAATTCAGCGTCGATCCTCCAAACTATGCAGCATATGGCAGACACATTCACGTTTGCCGCGCCGGCCACCTTAGCCGGCCTCTCCTGAAGGTCGCGACCAGAGTCGCTGGCCATGTTGCTCGCATCTATGCCACCGTTGACGTCAGATAAAGACTAGACCATGCCACTATACAGATCCATTGCCACCCTCGGTCTCGTACAAGCTCGCGGCGCGGTGCTGGCATGCACCGCTGTCGCCATCGCCTGTGCTGCGCTGCCGACGTGGCACCATGCCGGCCCATTGCAACTGCTTACATTGATCGGCGTGACGCTTGCTAGCCTGGGCAGCGTCTGGTGCGTCTGGTGCGTCGGCCGCGTAGCGCCGATCGCCGCATCGACCGAGGCGCGTTGCGTTGACAGTGACGGTGGCGCGCAACAACTGAGCCGATTGCTGGCCGGTATCCTTCCTGTATGGCAGACGCAAACGGGTATGGCCAGATCGCAGAACGACACGGCCGGCCTGCAAGTGGTCGACAATTTCACCTCCATGATCAGGGAATTTGACAACGCTGGCTTTGGTGGCGTCGGTGGGCAGGAAAGTGCGGCCAACGAGGACACCACCATCAATCTGCTCACCTTGTGCGAACGCGAATTAACGCCGGTTGTCGCCATGCTCGAGCAATTAGTTCGCAGCAAGGACGAATTGCTTCAGCGGGTGAACGATCTGGCGAAGGAAACTGCAGAGTTGAAAGCGATGGCCAGCGAGGTCAGTCTGATCGCCGCCCACACCAATATGCTTGCCATCAATGCCGCGATCGAGGCGGCGCATGCCGGCGCCTCCGGACGCGGCTTCGCCGTGGTCGCGGCCGAAGTGCGCAAGCTGTCGAATATGTCGGCAGAAACGGGCAAGAATATCGCCAGGCGGGTGCAGCATATCGGACAGAGCATGACTACCACGCTGGACAGCGCCAATATCGCTGCCGCCAGTGACCGCAAAACCATGAGCGTGACAGCCGAAGTCATCGGTGACGTGCTGCAGCATGTCCGTTCGCTGGGCAGTTCAATGATGCAGATGCGCACACACGGCAACATCATCCGCAACGATGTCGAACAGATGATGGTTGCACTGCAATCCCAGGACCGTGTGTCGCAGATACTGGAAGTGTTGGGCAGTGATATGACACGCCTGCGGGAACTACTGAGCGATCCGTCGAGCGAACTGCCTAGCAATGATGACTGGATGAGCGGCGCGGACAGTTCCTTCAAGCGCCGACACGGCATCCTGAGCAAGCCTCCGGCTATCACCCCGGGTCAGCCCGCGGCAAGCGGCGAAGTGGATTTTTTCTGAGACATTGATACGTATTATTGAATGGTGGGAGCCCAAGCATGGCAAAGACTATTTTGGTGGTAGATGATTCGGTTTCGCTGCGGCGCGTTGTTGCGCTGGCCCTAAGCAACGCCGGCTATGAGGTGATCGAAGCCGGCGATGGCGTCGATGGCCTCGCGGCCTTGGAAAAGCAGGGTAGCAAGAAAGTGCACCTGATCATCAGCGACGTCAATATGCCGCGCATGGATGGGATTGAATTCGTCACCCAACTGAAGCAGAAAAACGCCTTCAAGTTTACGCCGGTGATCATGCTCACCACGGAAGGCGACGATGAAGTCAAGCATGCCGGGCGGGCCGCCGGCGCAAAGGCCTGGATCATCAAACCGTTCAATCCGGCGCAAATGTTGAACGCTGTCACCAAACTGATCCTGCCCTGAAGGAGTCGCCATGAGCGTGATTGCGATCGCCGAGAACTTGACCATCGAGCACGTGGCGGCCTTGCGCGCCACGATGCAAACGGCGCTGATGGCCGGCGACAATAACGACTTCGTCCTGGACCTGGCCCAGGTCGTCGAGTTCGACGGCGCCGGGATGCAGCTGCTGCTGGCCTTCGTCCGTTGTGCCGCCGACAGCGGCAGGGCAGTGGCCCTTCGCCGGGTGCCAGAGCCGGTGGCGCGCTTGCTAGCCGAGTACGGTCTGTCGGAACGCTTTTCATTGGAGCAAGCGGCATGAATGACGAACTGTACGGAGACGCACTGCTGATCTTCTTCGAAGAAGCGCGCGAAATGCTGCAGCAGATTGAGGATTGTCTACTGTGCCTGCAGCAGGACCCAGACAATACGGAAGCGGTGCACACGCTGTTTCGCGCCGCCCACACGATCAAGGGAAGCAGCGGAGTGTTCAGCCTGGAACGTGTGGTGTGCTTCACGCACTTGCTTGAAAGCGTGCTCGATCAGGTACGCAAACGCGCGCTCCACATCGATCCAGCCCTCGGCGAACTGCTGCTGGCCAGCCGTGACATGATCGGCGCTTTGCTGCAGCAAAGCGAGCAGCACTGCGCCGACGTGGCGACCCTGGCTGAGACCGACGCTCGCGCTGCCGTGCTGGCCGCCCGCCTTACGCGCTACCTGAACGGCGACGTAGCAGTGACACAACCGGCCAGCAACATCGCAGCAGCGACGCCGCAAGCGGCGTCCTGGCACCTGTCTCTGCGCTTCCGGTGCGACACCTACCGCAACGGTTTCGATCCGTTGACCGTCATCGCCTACTTAAAGACGCTCGGCCAGTTCGATACCATCGTCACAGTCGAAGACGGCTTGCCGGCTTGGGAAGCACTCGATCCTGAATCCTGCCACCTGGGTTTCGAGATCTGCCTGCTGACCAGCGCCAGCAAGAGCGATATCGAAGCGGCCTTCGAATTCGTGGCGGAAGACTGCGACATACGCCTTATCCCGCCGACTCGGCGTGTGGCTGATTTTATTGCCCTGATCAATGATTTGCCACAAGAGCTACGCCTCGGTGACATACTGGTCAGCTGCGGCGCCCTGACACGTGATGCACTCGACGCGGCGCTGGCGCGCCAGAAAAAAGAAACGCTCAATGACACCCCACTGGGCGAAATACTGGTGGCCCGGCACCAGATCCCCGTCGAAGTGGTTGATGCCGCGCTGGAGCGGCAAGAGCGCGGCCCAACGCAGCGCCAGGATGGCGGCCTGTTCGTGCGGGTGCCGGCCGACAAGCTCGACGATCTCATCAATCTGGTGGGCGAACTGGTGATCTGCGGCGCCAGCGCCAGCCTGCAAGCGGTGCAGGCCGGGCATACCAGTCTGGTCGGCACGACGCATCAGCTGAGCCGACTGATCGAAGAAATTCGGGACGGTACGCTCGGCTTGCGCATGGTACGCATCGGCGAGACCTTCGTGCGCTACCGGCGCGTGGTGCACGACGTGGCGCGCGAGTTGGACAAGGAAGTGCGCTTGGAAATCGATGGCGCCGAGACCGAGCTCGACAAATCCGTAGTCGAGAAGATCGGCGACCCGCTGATGCACCTGGTGCGCAATGCACTTGATCATGGCATCGAGCCGCCCCAGAGCCGGCTGACCGCCGGCAAGCCGGCACAGGGCCGGATCGGCCTGACGGCACGCCACGACGCGGGCAATATCGTGATCGAAGTCAGCGATGACGGCCGCGGCTTGGATGGCGAAAAACTGTTGGCCAAGGCACGCGATCGCGGTCTGGTCGGTGCCACACAGCAGTTGAGCGAGCGCGAAAAGCTTGAACTGATCTTCGCGCCCGGCTTTTCCACCGCCGAGCAGGTCACCAATTTGTCAGGGCGCGGGGTCGGCATGGACGTGGTGCGCAAGAACATCGAAGCGCTGCGCGGCACGGTGACCCTGCACAGCGTGCCCGGCAAGGGCACAACCGTCGAGATACAGTTGCCGCTGACGCTGGCCATCATCGATGGCTTCTTGGTACGCATCGGCGACGGCTCCTTCGTGATCCCGCTGCACGCCGTCGTCGAATGCATCGACGCCGTCGACGACGGCGCCGCAGTGGGCCGGCAGGCGGCCGGTTTCATCAATTTACGCAACGGTGTGCTGCCGCTGCTGGACTTGCGCACGATCTTTTCCGTGCCAGGACCGGCGCCGGCCAAGCGGCGCATCGTCGTGGTTCAGGGCGGCGGCAGCGCCGGCCTGATAGTCGACCACCTCGATGGCGAATACCAGACCGTGATCAAGCCGCTAGGCAAACTGTTCCGCAATCTGCGCGGCATCAGCGGCTCGACCGTGCTTGGCTCGGGCGACGTCGCTCTGATTCTCGATGTGGCCACCCTGGTCAAGATGGCGGCCCAGGGCACGCCACGCGACAGCGGAGCCGCCTTGGCCATCCCGGGTTAGCCCACAGCAGTTGTAACTGAGCACATAAACAAGAGGCGCCGCTGCCCGATACGCCTCGCAAGTCACCTATTTCAAGCGTCCAAGGAGGACAACATGTTAAAGGAACTATCGATTCGAGCCAGGCTGGTGATAGTGATGGCCTTGTTGGGCGTGCTACTGGCGGCCGTCGGCATCTTGGGCCTGTACGGTATGCAAAGTGGCAATGAAAGCATGCGCCGCCTGGTGGACGAGGAAGTCAGGGACCTGACGGCGATCAACGATATCCAGGTCCGGCTATTGCGCAATCGCGGCCTGCTGGCGGAAGCCATCGTGGAGCCCACGCTGATTCGGGAACATGGCGCCAAGGTCGATGCCAACATCGCGGAAAACACCAGCCAATGGGCGGCCTACCAGCGCATACAGAGGAGCCCCAAGCAACAGCGCCTGGCCGAACGATTCCAAGACGCACACGGTAAATATGTGGCGGAAGTGTTGCGCCCGATGCTGGCGGCTTTGCGCATCAACGACCTGAAACAGGCGGGGACATTGGCGGCCATATCGGGCACGCGCTATGTGCCGGTACACGACAGCATCATGGCAATCGAAAAAATGGAAAATGATATCCTGGCGCAGCAATATCAGCATGCGCTGGGAACATTCTCCACCATACGCGCCATCACGCTAGGCGCCATCGCACTGGGCCTGGCGCTAGCGCTTTGGATGGGACGATCGTTGCTGGCCGCTATCATCAAGCCTTTACTGCGCAGTATCGCCGTTTGCGAAAGCATGGCGGGCGGCAAATTCGACAATCTGGTCGAGTCCCATCGCAATGACGAGCTGGGACGCATGATGACGGCGCTGGGCAATATGCAAACCCTGGTCGGCCAGCAGCAGAAGCAGACCCTGCGCATCAAGATGGCACTTGACTGCACGTCCACCAGCGCCATGATTGCCGACGCCGACGGCACCATCATCTACATGAACCAGTCGCAGACGGCGTTGATGGCCGAGGCCGAAGGCGACATCCGCAAGGAGCTGCCGCAGTTCCGCGCGGCCGAGATCATCGGCGGCAGCTTTGACCGCTTCCATAAAAACGCGTCGCATCAACGCAATCTGCTGGCCAGCCTGCAGAGCGTGCACAAGGTCGACATTAATGTTGGCGGGCGCGTCTTCAACCTGACCGCCACGCCCATCGTCGACCCACAGGGCCAGCGCAGCGGCACCGTGGTGGAATGGAAGGACCGCGCCGGCGAACTGGCGGCCGAACACGATGCGCGTGCCAACGCGCGCATCCGCCAGGCGCTGGACAAGTGCTCGACCGGGGTGATGATCGCCGATATCGAGGGCGCCGTCATTTACCTCAATGACGCGGTAGCCGCGATGATGAAGGAGGCCGAGGCGGATCTGCGCAAGGATCTGCCGCAATTCCGGGCCGATCTCATTTTGGGCAGCAATCTTGACAGCTTCCACAAAAATCCCGCCCACCAGCGGGCGCTGTTGGCCGACCTGCGCGGCACGGACCGCTCCGAGCTCGTGCTCGGCGGGCGCACCATGCAGCTCACCGCCAGCCCCGTCCTGAACGCGCGATCAGAACGCCTGGGCACGGTCGTCGAATGGCGCGACCGCACCGGCGAGGTGCTGGTCGAACGCGAGATCGCTGGCGTCGTCGATGGCGCGGCGGCGGGTAACTTCAGCCACCGCATCGATCCGAACGGCAAGGAAGACTTCTTCGCCATCATGGCGGCCGGCATGAACCGCCTGATGGACACCAGCGAAACAGGCCTGAACGAGGTGCTGCGCATGCTCAAGGCGCTGTCCAGCGGTGATCTGACCCAGCGCATCAGCGCCGATTACGACGGCACCTTTGGCCAATTGAAGGAGTACGCTAACAGCACCAGCGACCAGTTGACCAATATCATCACCGATGTGCGTAATGCCGCCGACGCCCTGACCTCTGCCTCCGAACAGGTCAGTTCGACGGCTCAGAGCTTGTCGCAAGCAGCATCGGAGCAAGCGTCCGGCGTGGAGCGTACCAGCAGCTCGGTGGAACAGCTTTCCAGTTCCGTGGCACAAAACACGGAAAACGCCAAGGTCACGGACAGCATGGCTCAAAAATCGTCGCGCGAAGCGGTGGAAGGCGGCGACGCCGTCACGCGCACCGCTGAGGCGATGAGGCAGATCGCCGCCAAGGTCGGCATCATCGACGACATCGCCGACCAGACCAACTTGCTGGCCCTGAACGCGGCCATCGAGGCGGCGCGCGCCGGCGCCTCAGGCAAGGGCTTTGCCGTGGTGGCCGCCGAAGTGCGCAAACTGGCCGAGCGCAGCCAGGTCGCCTCGAAGGAAATCGGTGAGCTGGCCGGCACCAGCGTGACCATGTCGGAACGCGCCGGGCGCCTGCTCGACGAGATGATACCGTCGATCCGCAAGACGTCCGACCTGGTGCAGGAAATCGCAGCGGCATCGGAAGAGCAAACCGGCGGACTGTCGCATATCAGCAAGGCCATGGGACAGTTAAACCAAGTGACCCAGCAAAATGCCGCCGCGTCTGAACAGTTGGCCGCGACCTCCGAAGAGATGTCGGGCCAGGCCGGCGCGCTGCAACAGTTGATGAGCTTCTTCACCATCAGCCAGCAGGCGCGCGAGCGTCCCGAGCTGGAACCGGTACGCAAGGTGGGCAATGTACGGCAGGTGGTCGGGAGCGGACGCAAGATCACCGCCGGACAGCTGATCGACGAGTCTCAATTCAAGCGTTTCTGAAGCGAAGGAACTTTCATGCACACTGCAGCATTGAACGCCAGCGCACAGCCGGACGACGACGACGGCCACACCGAGCTCAGACAGTATTTGACCTTTTCTCTGGGTGAAGTAGTGTTCGCGCTTGGGATCGAGTCAATTAAGGAAATCCTGCGCAATGTCCACCCGGCCACTGTGCCCCTGATGCCAGCCCATGTACGAGGCGTCATCAATCTGCGCGGCGCCGTGGTGCCGGTGATCGACCTAGCGCTGCTGTTCAAGCGGCCCGCGCTGGTGGTGGGGAAAAACACGTCGATCATCGTGCTCGAACTGAGCGAAGAAGGTGACACGCTGGAAATCGGCATCATGGTCGACGCCGTGGCGGCCGTGATCGACATCGCCGCCGAGCGGATAGAACCGGCGCCCGCCTTCGGTACACCGGTGCGCTCTGAGTTCATCGAAGGCATCGGCAAACTCAGCGAAGGCTTCGTGATCATCTTGCATGCCGCGCGCACGTTCGCACTGAGCCAGATGGTGCCGGCGGAGGCCGGCGACGTATGACGGCCGACACCTTGATGGATCGCGCGCACGGCCTCGCCGGCAGGCCGGCGGAATCGACAGGCATCAGCGATACCGATTTTGCCACCATCCGCGATCTGCTATTTCAGCAGGCCGGCATCGCGCTGACGCCGGCCAAAAAAGCGCTGGTTTGCAGTCGGCTGTTCAAACGGCTGCAGGCGACCGGACTCGATACCTATGGTGCCTACTTTGCGCTGCTGATGTCGGGTAACGATGGCGCGGAGCTGCAGATCGCGATTGACCTGCTCACCACCAATGAAACGTATTTTTTCCGAGAGGCAGAGCATTTCAGCATGCTCGCCGCCCTGGCGGAAAAGGCCGACCGCCAGCGCACGTTCCGGGTCTGGAGCGCGGCCTGCTCCAGCGGCGAAGAAGTCTACACCATCGCAATGACCCTGGCCGAGCTGAGCCGCACTGCGCGTGCACCCACTTGGGAAGTGCGCGGCTCGGATTTGAGCACACGGGTCCTGGAGACGGCGCGCCAGGGCCACTATACGCTGGCCCGCACCGGTGACATGCCACCGGCACTGCTGAAACGCTATTGCCTGTACGGCACAGGGCAATATGAAGGCACGCTGCTGGTGGACAGTACCTTGCGCGACCGCGTGGAATTTGCCCAGATCAACCTGATCGAACCGTTGCCGCGGCTGGTGCCTTTCGACGTCATTTTCCTGCGCAATGTGCTGATTTATTTTGACCCGCCCGTCAAGCGCAAGGTCGTCACACAGCTACTAGACACATTACGCCCGGACGGCGTGCTGTTCATCGGCATGGCCGAGACCCTGAGCGGTGTCATAGACGGCCTGGTGTCCTGCGGCCCGGGCGCCTACCGGATGGAGCGACGCTCGTGAGCGAACGCAATTTCAGCGCACTGGCGGCACGCGAGGTGTTTCTCAATCCCGGTGAACTTGCTTGCGGATTCCAGCGCGAGGTGTTTGGTACCCTGCTCGGTTCCTGTGTGGCAATAACGCTATGGAACCCGCGCTATCGCTTCGGCAGCATCTGCCATTTTGTCCTGCCGACGGCGGCGCAGGCGTCCACCGCCGATGGACGCTACGGCAGCAGCGCATTCACACTGATGCGCGCCGATCTGGCGCGCTATGGCATACCGCTGCACGAATGCACGGCCAAAATCTTCGGCGGCGGGCGCATGTTCAACAGCGCCTCTGACGTGCAGGATATCGGCGCGCGCAACGTGGCGATGGCGCGCCAGCTGCTGGCCAGCGCCGGCCTGGCTGTCAGCGCCGAGAATGTCGGCGACGAGGGCTACCGGCGCCTGTACTTCGATGTCGGCAGCGGCGATGTTTGGCTCAAGTTTGACTGGATCGACGGCGACCAGGACGACACCATATTATGAAGCCAGCTATCAAGGTCTTGATCGTCGACGATTCGGCTGTCGTGCGCCAGGTACTGAATGCCATTCTGTCAGAAAGTGCGCAGCTGCAGGTGATCGGCTGCGCAGCCAACCCCATACTTGCCCAGCAGCAGATGGCGCTGGAATGGCCTGACGTGATTGTGCTGGACCTGGAGATGCCGCGCATGGATGGCTTGACTTTCCTGCGCCAGATCATGCAACAGCAACCGACCCCCGTGTTGATCTGCTCCACCCTCAGTGAACACGGCGCCGAGGTGACGCTGCAGGCCATGGCAGCCGGTGCCGTCGGCTATGTGACCAAGCCCAAGCTGGGCTTGCGAGATTTTTTGTCCGATTCGGCGGCGGAGCTGATTCGTCACGTATTGCAGGCAGCGCAAACCAGACCACGCAGGCTGTCTGGTGCGCCGACCATGCCGCCAGTGCCGATGTGCGCGCCGGCGCTGGCGCGCACATCAGATAAAGTTGTCGCCATCGGCGCCTCTACCGGCGGCACCCAAGCCCTGGAATTGCTGTTGACCGGCTTGCCAGCGGTCTGCCCCGGCATCGTGATCGTGCAGCATATGCCGCCCACCTTTACAACGATGTTTGCGGCGCGGCTAAACAGTCTATGCGCAGTCGATGTGCGCGAGGCCAGCGATGGCGACCGTGTATTGGTTGGCCGGGTGCTGATTGCTCCGGGGGGCAAGCACATGCGACTGGCTCGCAGCGGCGCCTATTATCTGGTGGAAGTGCTTGATGGCCCGCCTATCAATCTGCATAAACCGTCGGTGGACGTACTGTTCAAGTCAGTCGCAGGGGCTGCCGGCGGCAACGCGCTGGGCATTATCCTGACCGGCATGGGTGACGACGGCGCGCGCGGCTTGCGCGACATGCGCGCGGCGGGCGCGCGCACGCTGTCCCAGGATGAGGAAAGCTGTGTCGTATTTGGCATGCCGCGCGAGGCGCAGCGACTGGGCGCCGTGCAGCATATCGTTCGGCTAGATCAGATGGCGAAGGAAGTTCAGAAATTCGCCCTGGCGTGAATCCGCCATGATTTCCGCTCACACCAGCGTCGGCCCATCGCCCAGCAATTGTTGCAAGACGGATTTGAGCGCCTCCATCGTCACAGGCTTTTCCAATACACCCAACAGCTTGAAGCGTTGCAATTGTGCCACCAGTGACGCCGAATGCTGCACTTGCTTGTTCTGGCCAGATATCAGCAGAAGAGCCCCCTGGAAAGCGCGCTCGGCGACGCTGCCGATGAATTGAAAACCATCCATGCCGGGCATGTGCAGGTCGCTGATGAGAAGATCGGTCCGGGCACAGGCTCCATCGAGCAGCGACAAGGCTTGCATACCACTGCGCGCCAAGGTGATTTCCTCAACGCCTAATTGGTGCAGCATGTCACTGAGTATTTCAAGCTGGAATTCATCGTCATCGACGATCAGAATGCGCAATTGCTGAAACGAAGAAAATGAATTGATAACACTATTCATGGAGCCTCCATATTAAGCCAAGCATACGCCATATTGTCTCCGCAGTAACGCACGCAAAGCAACAAAATTGCTTCTGTCGTATTGTTTTTCGATATCTCACTTAACTCTAGCGGGGAAATATTGTGCTAAGACCTGACGATCATCCTGATGAAGCGATGCGTATATTGGAACTGCATGGCTTGGGCATACTGGACACGGCGCCTGAGGAGCGGTTCGATCGCATCACTCGCCTCGCAATGCGCTTGTTTGATGTCAAATTCGCGCTGGTTTCTTTGGTTGACGCCAAGCGTCAATGGTTCAAGTCGAATCAGGGACTTTCCGTGTGCGAGACGGCGCGCGATATTTCGTTCTGTGGTCATGCGATTCTTGAGGATCAGGCTCTGGTGGTCGAGGATGCGCACCTCGATGTACGCTTCGCCGACAATCCGCTGGTCGTTGGGCCGCCCGGATTACGATTCTATGCCGGGATTCCATTGCTGGGCCCCGCCGGCTACCCCTTGGGCACCTTGTGCGTTATCGATACGAAACCTCGGCGCTTCAGCCCCAGCGACGTGGCCTCGTTACGGGATTTGGGTGATCTGATCGAGGGCGAGCTTGGCGCCACTTCGCTCGCTGCATCGAGGCGGGCGGCACTACTGAGCCAGGCCAGAATGACGGCGGTAATCGACAACATCATGGATGGCATCATCACCACGGATTGCGAGGGCAATATAGAAACGATAAATCGGGCGGCATCGCGTATTTTCGACTACGACGCTGCGGCGGTGATCGGGCAAAATATTCAAGCCCTGATGCCAGAAACGTATCATCGCGAGGGGAGCGACCTGCGTGCGTTCATCGCCGATGACATCGACAAATTTATCGGTACCGTGCGAGAGGTAAACGGGCGTCAACGCGACGGCACACAGTTTCCAATGGAACTGTCCGTCAGTGAGATCAGTTGCCCGGGCTATCGGGGCTTTGCAGGCATCTTTCGCGATATCACCGAGCGCAGACGCCACGACCAGGAATTGCTGGTCGCAAAACACAACGCGGAGTCAGCGAACCGCGCCAAAAGCGACTTTCTGGCCAATATGAGTCATGAGATTCGCACTCCACTGCACGCGATGCTCGGGCTGACCTACCTGTTAAGCACAACGACTCTGTCGGATGACCAGCATAGCTATCTCAAGATGATAGAGTCATCGGGACAGTCCTTGCTTGCGATCGTCAACGATATCCTCGATTTTTCGAAAATCGAGGCAGGCCAGATGATGCTGACGCCGACGATCACGTTGCTCAGCGATCTACTACAGCCACTGGCGGCGATGATGAGCGTCAGCGCCGGCGACAAGGATCTAGAATTGCTGATCGGCGTGGACCCCGCAGTTCCCACGGCCTATCTTTGCGATCCGCTGCGCATGCACCAGGTGCTGCTCAATCTGCTAAGTAACGCCATCAAGTTCACGCAAGTGGGCGAGGTATCGCTGTTGATCGATTGCATCGAGCGCCGTGCCCAGAGCGCCGTTTTGCGTTTCAGGGTACGCGATAGCGGAATCGGTATCAGCGAAGAACAGCAGTGCCGCTTGTTCCAGGCCTTTACTCAGGCAGACTCATCAACGACGCGACGCTTTGGGGGAACGGGTTTGGGGCTATCGATTTCACATCGGCTTGCAACAATGATGGGGGGAGAAATAACGATCAGCAGTCAATTGGGACGTGGCAGCGAGTTCTGCTTCTCGCTGGAGTTGCCGGTCGCTCCTCTCGGGCAAGCAAGCTCCACAGCCTCGGCATCAGTCAGTGCGCACGGCTCTGGTCTTCGTGTTTTACTGGTCAGCGACTATGCGGCGAGTATCCGATATGTAGGTGAAATGATCGAGGCAAGCGGATGGAAGATGATGCAGTCAGTGAGCGCCGAGCAGGCTCTCGATTTCATCCATGCAGCAGCACAGAAAGACAGCCATTACGAAGTGGTGCTAGTCGATGGCAACAGCGACACCACAGGCACGGTGACCTTGCTACGGGAAATTCAGGCCTTGCGATGCGATGCACAGATTCCGCTGATCGTGTGTATGACAAATGTCTTCGGACGCCGCTTGCTGGAGCAAGCGGGCGCCGTTGGTATCGATGCCTTCCTCACCAAACCAGTCATATCGGCCACGCTGCGCAAAGCAGTGGACGAAGCGCGTACTTGCCACGACATTGGCGCAAAGGCCGCGTTACCATCGACACAGCAGAAGATGCAGCATCGCATTGATGCTCGTATATTGCTGGTGGAGGATAATGTGCTGAACCAAATCGTCGCAAGTAGTATTCTTCGACGGGCGGGAATCGACATCGATATCGCCAATAATGGTCAGCAAGCGGTCGAGATGTTGAGGGAAAAACCTCTGCACTACCAGATCGTTCTGATGGATGTGCAAATGCCGGTGATGGATGGGATACAGGCCACTGTGGCGATACGCCAGTGCCTTGGACTAGATGTTCCAATATTGGCCATGACCGCAGGCGTGCTCGATACCGAGCGTTCACAGTGCCTCGATGCAGGCATGACCGATATCATCCCCAAGCCATTCGATGTTAACCTTGTGTTTGCGATGCTCAAGCATTATTTGCCCACCACTGCTGCTAGCGTGGCAACAGCGGTGGTGTCGCAAGCAATCGGTTCAGCACTTGACGGCGTATTCGATGTCGATTACTTGTTCGTCGTTGATGATCCAGCTACTCATGTTACGACAATTGACTTAATTGAAACAATCCTGATAGCGGTCGCTAACGACTTCGAGACAGCTGATTGCGCGCGCATTGCCGGAGACTATAGCGCTGCGTGTCGTTTGCTGCACGAGATGCGGGGCACTCTCGGCTCATTGGGTGCGAGTCGTTTTGCACAGGCGACCCGCGCCGCCGAGTCCGCCCTAAAGGCAGAGGAAACTGACAAATTTGATTCGCTGTTTGAAATTGTCAGCCAAGAATTGGTGACGTGTCGGCACGCCGGTGTCGCGTGGTTGGCATCTCGACGTGCTCAACTGTTAAGTAGTTAGGCATCGGTATTGAGGATCTGTCAACGTGGCAAACCGGCGATGGCCGCTCAAACTCCCGTTTTGAACTTCGTATAGATGCGCGTCATGAGGCGACGGATATCGGCCGTGGTCGCTTCTGGTGCCGCCATGCGCTGCTTGTCGGCATCGGACAGGAAGATAGCCTTGTTTTCGCCGATGTCCTTGCGCACATACTTGATGCTGGCCGGATTCGGATTCGCATAAAACACCTTGTTGCTCAGGCTGGCATGCACTTGCGGGCGCAGGATGTAATTGATGAACAGGTGCGCATTGTTCGGATGGGGCGCATCGGCGGGAATGGCCATGGTGTCGAACATCAGGGCCGCCGTCTTCGGCACCAGCACCTGGATCACATTGCCGTTTTTCGCGTCGATGGCACGCTGGCGCGCGATATTGATGTCGCCCGACCAGCCCAGCGCTACGCACACTGAGCCGTTGGCCATGTCATTGATGTAGCCGGACGAACTGAACAGCGTTACATAGGGACGAATGGCTTGCAGCACCTTGCCCGCTTCCTGGTAGTCAGCGCTGGACTTCGAGTAGGCAGGCTTGCCCAGGTATTGCAGGGCAGCGGGCAGCACTTCCGACGGCGAGTCGAGAAAGGACACGCCGCACGATTTCAGCTTCGACGCGTATTTCGGGTCGAAGACCAGGTCCCAGGCATTGTCGGGCATGGCCATGCCGCCCAGGGCAGCCTTGACCTTGTTGACGTTGATGCCCACCGTCGTGTAACCCCACAGCCAGTCGACCAGGTAATCGTTGTTCGGATCGATCTTCGCCAGCTTGGCCTGCAGGCTGGGATCGAGGTTACTCAAGTTCGTCAGCTTGCTCTTGTCGAGTTTTCGCAGCAGGCCCGCATCGATCTGCAGGCGCGCCCACTGTGCCGTCGGCACCACGATGTCGTAGCCTGACTTGCCCGCCACCAGTTTCGCGTTGAGGATTTCGTTATTGTCGAAAACGTCGTAGCGTACCTTGATGCCGGTTTCCTTCTCAAAATTCTTGATCGTGTCGTCGCCGATATAGTCCGACCAGTTATAGATGTTGAGTACTTTTTCTTCCTGAGCCTGAGCTTGGGCAGGCAATGCCAGCATGGCTGCCGCCAAGGTCAATCCCACGCCGATGCGCCGTCCTGCTTGCCATGTGTTTGCCATCGTACCGCCTCCAGAAGAATCAGAAAATAGTCACGATGATAGCAAGAAGGGCGCGATCAGGTCTAGCCTGATCGCGCCCTTCTTATTGCTGCTAAATCCCCCCACCGCAAACACCGGGGTCGGACCCTGAGGGTCCGACCCCAGCCTTTCCCCGTTGGGGCCAACATTACACCTTGTCCAACCCCACTGGCGCACCCGAAAACACCAGGTTGCCGTGCTGCGCATCGATGCGAATCTCGTCTTTCGGGCCAAACTTGCCTTCCAGGATCAACTTCGACAGCGGATTTTCGATCTGCTGCTGGATCGCCCGCTTCAGTGGACGGGCGCCATACACCGGATCGTAGCCAGCTTCGGCGATTTGCTGCAAGGCCGCGTCCGTCAAGCTCAGCTGCATGTCCATGCGCGCCAGGCGTTCTTCGAGAATTTTGAGCTGGATCTTCGCGATCGCGCCGATGTTTTTCTCGTCGAGGCCATGGAACACCACGATTTCGTCGATGCGATTGACGAACTCGGGACGGAAGTGCGAGCGTACCTCGGCCATCACGGCCAGCTTCACAACACCGGGATCATCGCTCTCCATGGCCTGGATTTTATGCGAACCCAGGTTCGAGGTCATGATGATGACGGTATTTTTGAAGTCCACCGTGCGCCCCTGGCCATCCGTCATGCGGCCATCGTCGAGCACTTGCAGCAGCACATTGAAGACATCGGCATGCGCCTTTTCCACTTCGTCGAGCAAGATCACGCTGTACGGTTTGCGGCGCACGGCTTCCGTCAGGTAGCCGCCCTCGTCGTAGCCGACATAGCCGGGCGGCGCGCCGATCAGGCGGGCCACCGAATGCTTCTCCATGAACTCGCTCATGTCGATGCGTATCATCGATTCTTCCGTATCGAACAGGAAGGTCGCCAGCGCCTTGCTCAGCTCGGTCTTGCCCACGCCCGTCGGCCCCAGGAACATGAAGGAACCATAGGGACGGTTCGGGTCGGCGAGGCCGGCGCGCGAGCGGCGGATGGCGTCAGCCACGGCCGTGATTGCTTCATCCTGGCCCACGACGCGCTCATGCAGCTTCTCTTCGATGTGCAGCAGCTTGTCGCGCTCGCCTTGCATCATGCGCGACACGGGTATGCCCGTCGCGCGCGACACCACTTCGGCGATTTCCTCGGCGCCCACTTCCGTGCGCAGCAATTTGGGCTGGTCGGGATCGCGTTTCGGAATGCCGCTGTCAGCCTGCTTGAGCTGGGCTTCGAGTTGCGGCAACTTACCGTATTGCAATTCAGATACTTTCTGCCAATTACTTTCGCGCGTCGCCTGCTCCATTTGCAGCTTGACGTTTTCGATCTCTTCCTTGATGTGCGTGCTGCCTTGCACCACGGCTTTTTCCGCCTTCAGGATTTCCTCGAAATCATTATATTCGCGCTGCAGCTTGACGATTTCTTCCTCGATCAAGCCCAGGCGGCGCAAGGAAGCTTCGTCTTTTTCCTTTTTCACGGCCTCGCGTTCGATCTTGAGCTGGATCAGGCGGCGTTCCAGCTTATCCATCACTTCCGGCTTGGAATCGATCTCGATCTTGATCTTCGCTGCCGCTTCATCGATCAGGTCGATCGCCTTGTCGGGCAGGAAACGGTCCGTGATATAGCGGTGCGACAGCTCGGCGGCGGCGATGATGGCCGCATCCGTGATTTCCACCTTGTGGTGCAGCGCGTACTTATCCTGCAAGCCGCGCAGGATGGCGATCGTCGCCTCCACGCTCGGCTCGTCGACCAGCACTTTCTGGAAGCGACGTTCCAGCGCGGCATCCTTCTCGATGTACTTGCGGTACTCGTCAAGGGTGGTGGCGCCCACGCAATGGAGCTCGCCGCGCGCCAGCGCCGGTTTGAGCATATTGCCGGCATCCATCGCGCCTTCGGCCTTGCCCGCACCGACCATGGTGTGCATCTCGTCGATGAAGACGATGGTTTGCCCTTCATCCATGGCCAATTCCTTCAGCACGGATTTCAGCCGCTCCTCGAATTCACCGCGAAATTTCGCACCAGCCAGCAAGGCGGCCATGTCGAGCGACAGTACGCGCTTGCCTTTCAAGGACTCGGGCACTTCGCCGTTGACGATGCGCTGCGCCAGGCCTTCGACGATGGCCGTCTTGCCCACGCCCGGCTCACCGATCAAGACGGGATTGTTCTTGCTGCGGCGCTGCAAAATCTGGATGGTGCGGCGGATTTCATCGTCGCGGCCGATCACAGGATCGAGCTTGCCCTTGCGCGCCCGCTCCGTCAGGTCCAGCGTGTATTTTTTCAGCGCTTCGCGCTGCCCTTCGGCCTCTTGCGAATCGACCTTGTTGCCGCCGCGCACGGCGTCGATGGCCGATGCCAAGGCCTTGCGGGTCAGGCCGTTTTCGCGCGCCAGCTTGCCGCAGTCGGACTTGTCGTCCGTCATGGCCAGCAAGACCATTTCACTGGAAACGAACTGATCACCGGCCTTTTGCGATTCTTTGTCGGACAAGTTCAAGAGGGCTACGAATTCGCGGCTGACCTGCACGTCGCCGCCCGTGCCGGACACCTTGGGCAAGCGTTCGAGCGAGGCGCCCAGGGCCTTGGACAGGCCACCCACGTTGACGCCGGCCCGCTGCAAGAGCGAGCGGGCACCGCCGTCGTCCTGGTTCAACAGGGCCGTCAGCAGGTGCACTGGTTCGATATAGGGGTTGTCATTGCCCACGGCCAGGCTTTGCGCATCGGCCAGGGCTTCCTGTAACTTGGTGGTGAGTTTATCTTGTCGCATGAAAAGTACTCCCGGTTAATTAGTTATTAAGCAAATTGGGGTGAGGCCGTACTTTTCAAGCAGTCACAAACTAGAAAACTGATGCATTCTTGTAAATGCTGGCGTGTGCCATGCATACGCCTTACATGGCGTTCTCTGGTGCCGTCCATTTATCCAGCGCCGTCGCGTCGCTGTCGCGCGCATCGACCCAGCGCGCGCCTTCGGGCGTATCTTCCTTCTTCCAGAACGGCGCTTCCGTCTTCAGGTAATCGATGATGAACTCGCAGGCGGCGAAGGCCTCGCCGCGGTGGGCCGACGAGACGGCCACGAGCACGATCTGTTCCTGCGGCAGCAAGGGGCCGACCCGGTGTATCACCAGCGCAGCCGACACGGGCCAGCGGGCTCGCGCCTGTTCCACGATGGCCAGAATGGCCTTTTCCGTCATGCCCGGATAATGTTCGAGCTCCATGGCGGCCACCTCCAGCCCGTCGTTCATGTCGCGCACCGTGCCGACAAAGCCGACGACAGCGCCGACCTTGGGGTTGCCTGCACGCAATTGTGCGATTTCTTGACCAAGGTCAAAATCGGCTTGCTGGACGCGCACTGAAATGCTCATTTGACCTGGCCTCCTATGCGCCGCAGCAAGGTTTCGATGCGGCTGGCGGTGCGCGCATCGGTGGTGGCGGCAATCGCACACAGCTGCATGAGCTGCGCCGCCTGCGTGAACGGCTTCTGGCCTGATTTGAGCGACGATTGCAATACTTCCACCTGCATTTTCAGGCGGTCGCGGGCAAATTCGGCGCCGCTATCGACGCCGGCGACAATTTCCAGACGCAGCACTTCCGCGCGCAAGCGCTCCTGGTTGGCCTGCAATTGCTGCACGTAGGCAGCACTGCCCTCGCCCAGTGCCGCCTGGGCGGCGGCAAAGCGCTGCTGCAGGCTACGTTCATACTGGGCGTCGAGAGCGGGCAAGGCGCTCCAGCGCTGCGCCCAAAGCGCCGCATCGGCGCCGGCATCGCCTTCGAGCAAGGCCGTTTCCAATGCCTGCGCCAGGCGCAGCTTGTCGCGCAGAGCGTTGGCCTGGGCAGCACCGGCGCGCTCGGCAATGGCGTCCGCTTGCGCTTGCACACCGGCGACAGCGGCTTGGTAGCGCTGCTCGATCTTCGCTTCGCTGGCGCGCGGCACAGGGCCGGTGGCATTCCAGGCGGCACGCGTCTCGCGCAGCAATTGCTCGATGAAAGCGCGACGGGCCTTGTCGTCGGTGTCGGGCACGACGGCCGTTTCCAGACTGACGCACAGGGCTGCGCGCGCCTGCAAGTGTTCGCGGCGTTCGTGGTCGGCCGCGTGCGCCGTTTCCTTGCGCTTGGCAAAGATATCGTCGCAGGCGGCACGGAAACGCTGCCACAGCGCCTGTTCCGCGCGCCGCTCCAGCGGCAAGGCTTTCGCCAGTTCCTGCATTTATCCTGCAACGCTTTCAGCATGTCGACCGTGTTGCGCTCCGATGGTTTGAGCAAGCCCACTTCGACGATCAATTGTTCGCGCCGCGCCGTCTCGATCTGGCGTTGCGTGTCCAGCGGCTTTGACAAGGCGTCCAGCGCGGCACCAAACTCGGCATCGAGGCGTTTCTTTTCCTTGCGGTCGATGGTGCCCAGGTGCGTCCATGCCTGGCGCAGGCGCTGCGAGCTTGACGCGACGTGTTTCCAGTCGGTACTTTCTTCTGCTGCCAGGGCCGCCGTTTCCGCGATCAATTCCTGGGCCCTGGCTGCATTTCCATGACGCTCTTCGGCCAGTTGCTTGAAATGCTGGGCCGCCGGCGCATAGGCGAGGCTGCAGGCGGCATCGAAACGCTCCCACAGGGATTTAGGCGCGGGGCCGGACAAGGTATCGAGCGACTTCCAGCGCTCGCGCAAGCTGCCCACTTTCTTGGCCAGTTCGGCCATCGGCAATTGCTGCGCAGGCAATTCCTCGCCCGCCTTGACCAGCTCTTCGCGCGACACGTTACCACCCCAGCGCGCCCAGTCCGCCAATTGCTTGAATTGTGCGCGCACATGCGCCAGGCGGTCCGCTTGCGCAGGCGTCAGGCGGCCGTGTTTGCTATCGCGCAAAGTCTTGTCATGCTCGGAAGCCACGTGCAACAAACCATCTTGCAGCGCCGCTTCCATGGCGTCTAACGTCTTGAAAAACGCTTCCGTCACTTCCTTCGCCACGGACGTCTGCTCCTGGCGCGGCTTGCGCGGCGCAGGTTCGGCAAGTGCTGGCGCGGCCACGGCCGGCGCAGTAATGACAGGCGCTGGCGCGCTGGCCAGCACGGCCGCAAACTGCTGCTGCAAGCTGTCCGACAGCGGCGACTCGGGCAGGCGCGGCAGAGCTTGCCAAGCGCGCTTCAAGGTATCGGCGTCCAGCGTGGCGCCATCCTGTGCCTGCCATTGCGCCAGCACGGCCTGGCGCGCGTCGAACAAGGCCTGATGCTGCTGCAAGGCTTGCAAGACGGACTGCGCCTGCTCGCGCGCTTGCGCAAAGTCGTTTTCGAGGTGTTTTGGCAGCGAAGCGCGCTCGGGCGATAGTACATGCTGCGCATGTTGCGCATCCAGGTTGGCCAGCGTCTGCGCCAGCTCTGCGGCGCCCTGGCCATTGCTGGCAAGAGCGCGCGCGGCGGCGACGGCGTCGATCACGGCGCGCTGCAATAGCACTTGCGCTTCCAGGCGGGCCGCCAGCGCGGCACGCGCAGCGGCAAAGGCAGTCGCCAGCTCGGGCGTGGCCTTGATGACTTGCCATTGACGGTCCAGCTCGGCTACTTGGTTGGGACTCAGCTTATCATCCTGCAACAGGCGCTGGGCCGTGGTTATGCTGGCTTGGGCACGCTGAGTTTCTGCCGCCTGGTGGCGCAGCAAGTCGATGCGACCCTGCATCAGCTTGGCGACGCGGCGGTCCGTGTTACGCATGGCCTGATGGACTTTTTCCAGCAGCGGCAAGGCATGGATGTGTTCTGCAGCGATCAGGCGGGCATCGGCAAATTCGCTGGAAACAATAAATTCAAAGGCCGCTGCTTCATCGCCCGCCACGGCGCGGGCACGCGCAACCTGTTCGGCGCGGCGCGATGCGCTCTGTGCCGAGGCGGCGGCCTGTTCTGCCACGATAGGGTCTGGTGCGGAAGGCTTGCTGGCAGAACGCTTGAAAAGAAATTCGAACATGACGGGTTTCGCGTGGATCAAAAGCACCATCATAGCAAAGCCCGGCACATTGCATCGAACAGGTCTGCACAAGTTATTAAATGGGTAACTTGACATTTCTCCCATGCTGGCATCGGCGAAAAATCAGGGGCGCAGAGCCGGCACTAAGGGGCCGACGAGGTGTGCGCTCGCTCCCCGCTCAAGCCCGCGCGCGCAGGGGCTGCGGCACGCCAGGCACGCTATCAGCGGCGGTGCTGCCGGCGCTGCCCATGCTTGCTGCTGCAGCGTCGGGCACACCCGTTGCCGGCACAGGCAAGGGCAAAACAAAAGGCAGCACTTGTGCCTTGCCGCGGCGTGCTTCCTGCAAGCGCGCATCATGGGCAAGGAACTGGTGGGCGATGGCAAACCACGCTTCGCCGACGATGACCTTGCGCGCCAGCGTAAATAGTTCGCGCTCTTCTTTTTCCAGGCGCTGCAGCAAGGCCGCGCAAAAGGTGTCGATCGCCGCGCACAGCTGCTCGGCCTGCTGCTCCGAGCTGTCGAGAGCGCTGCCTATACTGCTCTGCACGACATTGATGCTTTCCAGCGCCGCATGGTTCAAGCCGCTGATCTCATTGAGCAAACCATTGAGCAATCCATCGGCATGCGGCGTAGCTTGGCGAATGGCGGGGATCAGATACATCTCCACCTTGCGCCAATAGCCCCCCTGGTACAGCCGGTTCAGGCAGTCGCCCGTGGTCTGCAGTTGCGCCGGGCTCAGCTGGCTATGCTGGCGCAGCTGCACCTGCATGTATTTTTGCAATGCCAACAAACTCATGCGGATGCTTGCCTGTTCTACCGACAGGGAAACCAATATATATGTTGCCGTAAGCATGCACTCACTCCCAAAAATGCGCTCGATGTCTGATCCTGGAAGTGAAAGTGTAAAGACTACCGACGGCGGCCGATTTGATCCTGCACAAACCCGCAGCGCCCCCCCCCTGCGCTTTTTCAGGGCGCGCGCAATCGGATATGCAGGTTGACCACGCCTGGCTCTTCCGATGGCGTGACTTCGCCGCCAAAACTTTTTACCAGCCGCTGCATGCCCTTATTGCGTGCCATGGCCTCGCCCACCAACGCTTCCGTGCCACGGCTACGGAAGTAGTCGACCAGTTTTTCAAACAGGATGTGGCCCAGGCCCTTGCCTTTCAGGGCCGAGCGCACGGCGATGGCGAAATCGGCATGGATATTGTCCGGATCGGCCACGGCGCGCACTACGCCCAGGGTTTCCGGCTTGCCGTCGGGGCCCGTGTGGGTGGCGATGAAGGCCATGGCACGGTCGTAATCGATCTGCGTCAGGCGCGCCAGCTGCGACACGGGCAGCTCGCGCATCGAGGTGAAAAAGCGCAGGCGCACATCATCCGGGTCCAGCGCGTGGAACAGGTCCATGTGCTGCGGTGCGTCCTCGGGGCGGATGGGGCGCAGCAGGATCGATAGCCCCATCCACGTCACCTGCTCTTCGAGCTCCTGCGGATACGGGCGGATGGCCAGGCGGTCACTCTTTTGGCCAGGCTGCAGGCGGATGCGCGCATCGAGGGCGATCACGCCGTCAGCGTCGGCCACCAGCGGGTTGATATCAAGTTCGGCCAGCTCGCCGATGTCGGCCACCAGTTCGGCCACCTGGATCAGGGTGTAGCAGACGGCGTCGATATCGGCCGGCGGCTGATTACGGTAGCCGGCCAGCAGTTTCGACACGCGCGTGCGCGCCAGCATGTCGCGCGCCAGCACCATGTTCAACGGCGGCAGGCCGATGGCATGGTCGGCCGTCACTTCCACGGCAATGCCGCCCTGCCCCACAAGGATGACGGGGCCGAAGGCGGCGTCCGTGGTGACGCCGACGATCAGTTCATGCGATTGCGGCCGGCGCGCCATCTGCTGCACCGTAAAGCCGTCGATCAGCGCATCGGGTCGCATGCGGCGCACGCGCTTGAGCATGGCGGCGGCGGCCGTGCGCAAGATGTCGGGCGTGTCAAGGTCAAGCGCCACGCCGCCGACGTCGGATTTGTGGCCGATATCGGGTGAGTGGATCTTCAGCGCCACCGGATAGCCGATGTCCGCCGCTACCGCCAGCGCCGCTTCCACGTCGGCCGCCATGCGGGTAGTGGCCACGGGGATGCCGTAGGCGGCCAGGATTTCCTTCGAGCGGCACTCGCCCAGCACCGTCTGGCCGGCCGCCAGCGCGGCGGCGACGATTTCGCGCACGCGGGCGCGGCGCGGCGTGGCCGACATGGGCAGCTGCGCCGGCACTTGCATCAGGGTTTCCTGGTTGCGCCGGTACTGCACGATCTGCATGAAACCATGCACGGCTTTTTCCGGCGTGTCATAGGTGGGAATGCCGGCCCGGTTGAAGACCTGGCGCGCGGGCGCCACGGTGGTGCCGCCCAACAGGCACGACAGCACCGTGCGCGAAGTGGCCTTGATCAGCGGCGTGACGGCTTCGGCGATGTCGATCGACGAGACCATGGCCGTGGGCGCGTGCAGCAGCAGCAAGGCGTCCGCCTGCGGCTCGTCGAGCAGGGGCTTGATGGCGTCTACATAACGCTGCACCGGCGCGTCGCCGGGCAAGCCCACGGGATTGTCGTGCGACCAGCCCCGTGGCAGGGCCTTTTCCAGCGCGATCACCGTATCGGGCGACAAATCGGCCAGCTTGCCGCCGCTGCCCACCAGCGCATCGGTAGCCATCACGCCCAGGCCACCGCCGTTGCACAGGATCGCCAGGCGCTCGCCACGCTGTGAGCGGATATGCGTGAGCGTTTCCACGGCGTCGAACAGTTCCTCGGCCGAATACACGCGCAGCATGCCGGCGCGGCGGATGGCCGCGTCATACACGGCGTCGGAACCGGCCAGCGCGCCCGTGTGCCAGGCCGCCACGGCCGCGCCTTCGGCCTCGCGTCCCGCTTTCAAGACGATGACGGGTTTGCTGCGCGCGGCCGCCCGCGCGGCCGACATGAATTTGCGCGCCGCCTGGATGTCTTCCATGTAGAGCAAGATGGCGGCCGTGTCGATGTCGCCAGCCAGATAGTCGAGCAGGTCGCCGAAATCGATGTCGTAGCTGCCGCCGAGCGAAATAAACTTGGAAAAGCCCACGCCGTGCGCATTGGCCCAATCGAGCACGCCCGACACCAGCGCGCCCGACTGCGACACGAAGGCGATCTTGCCGCTGGAAGCGCCCAGATGGGCAAAGCTGGCGTTCAGGCCCAGCTTGGGCACGAGCAGCCCCATGCTGTTGGGCCCCAGGATGCGTAGCAGATGCGGCTTGGCTGCTTTCAGCATGGCCAGGCGCAGCGACTGCTCGCGCACCGGGTCGAGGCCGGACGTCATGACGATGGCGGCACGCGTGCCCAGCGCGCCCAGTTCGCGGATCAGCGCCGTGATGGTGGCGGGCGGCGTGCAGATGATGGCCAGGTCCGGCGCTTTCGGCAGCTTCGCCAGATTGCGGTAGCATTTCAGGCCCATCAACGCGTCATACTTGGGATTGACGGGCCAGATATTTCCGCTGAATTTTGTACCGTTCAATTGCGTCCCCGGCCCCGCCGCGCCCAGCAGGTTGGCCAGCGCGATGGCGCCCAGCTTATGTTCGCGCGCCGTGGCACCGATCAGGGCCACCGAGGTCGGCTTGAACAGCTTGTCGAGATTACGCATACTCATGTTCTGGCCTCATGGATTGCCGGAGCGGCGACACCAGTGTATAGGATACGCTGCCAAAAAAACTTGACGGCGTGGTGCGTTTCGCAAAAAACCATGCGCCTACCAGCGCGAACGATGGCTTTCCGTCACGCCCGCCAGTTGTGCCACGATGCGCTTGGGACAATCCGCGCTGGCACGCACCCAGCCGCTGAAGGTGCCGATAGGCTGGATGTAGCGGCTGGCGGCGAGCCACAGATTCTTATCCTCGCGCCGCGCCCCTTCCGGCTTGAAGTGCAAGTCCAATAAATCGTCGTCCGTCCACACGTGCCAGGGCGCCAGCGGGTTGTCGGGGTTGAAGTCGAAATGCGCGCGGCCCAGCGCATACAGCTGGCCATCGAGCCACAGCGCGTTTTCATGCGCGCCAAAATAGCCGGCCTGCAGATTGAAACCCAGCTCCAGACTATGCGCCGAAGCCCAGCGCCATTCCGTCTCGCGTGCCAGCAAGCCGTTCGAATAGTCGAAACTGGCCACGCCATCATCGAGGCTGTAGCCCAGGGCACCGCAACGCACGCTGCCCGACAGGGGCAGGCCGCCCGATTTTTGCGTCGCATGCACGCTGCCACCCTCGGCCACCGGCCCGATCGCCAACAGGATAGGCGCCACAGGCGGGCCGAATTGCGCGTCGATGCCGAAATGGCCACAATCGAGCTGCAGGCGGAAACGCTGCTGCGGTTGCGCCTCGATGGCGATGCTGTGTGCCAGGAAGCGGAAACGGCTGCTGGCAGCAGCGTGCGGCGCCACGGCGGCGCAGAGGCCCGGCACGCCGTCCTGCGAAAAGGCAGCCACGATCTTGCCCTTGTGGCGGTCGAAGGCATACGCGAACGCCGTGCTGGTCCAACCGAGGTCGACGATGGCCACGCCACAGAACAGGGTCGGCGTCGACAGGGCCACGTAATGCCAGCGCTTGTGGTGAAACAAGCGCCAGAATGCGCCGCGCGCGTACGGCGGCGCCAGCGCGGCCCAGTCGAATGCATCCAATTGGCCCGTGTAGCGGCCTAAGCATGGAACGCCATTAGCGTCGAGCAGGTGGGAAGGAGCCGGTGGCAGCATCATGCGGCCCGCCTTGCGCTAGCGCCACTGTCGTACAGGGCCTCGGCCAGTTGCGCGCCGAATAGCCCCGGCTGTGCTTGCGCAATATCAATATTCGGGCAGGCATGCCAGTGCGCCAGGCGCTGCACGGCGCCGGCCACGTCCTGCACCAGGCGGTAATTAAGGCGCACGCCCTCCTCCAGCGCCAGCGACTTGATCTCGACGCGCCCGTGCGAACGGTGCGCCTCGGCGCCCCGGTGCCAGGCGCGCGCGGCAGCTAGCGATAAAAGAGAAAGGTCGAGAGAAATATGATGGTCTGGGCTGTGCATAGCTGAAAGATACCGCATTGCACGTGGTACTTGCACGTTTTATCGCTCTCGGCTTGCCCGCCAACTGCACGCGGTCCAGGCGCACGATGCCGCAAACGCAACCGACGACAGGCAAGCGCAGCGCATTCGCGCCCAGCTTAGGCCACCACATGCGCATGGGAGGGGCAGCCAGCGACCGGTTCAGTCCTTCTTCTTGATCAGGCCAGCCAGTGCGGCGAACGGATTGTGCGTGGCGGGCGCCACCTCGGCTGACAGCAAGCCGGCGCCACGGTCCGCTTCAAGATAGCGCGAGTGCTCATTGTCGTGGCAATATAGGCACAGCAATTCCCAATTACTGCCGTCGGGCGGATTATTGTCGTGATTATGGTCGCGGTGGTGCACCGTCAGTTGCTGTACGTTGGCACGCGTGAATTCGCGCGTGCAGCGGCCGCACACCCACGGATACATCTTTAGCGAGCGCTCGCGGTAGCCGCTCTCGCGCTGGTCGGCGGCACGGCGCGCTTCAGCCACGATCTTGTCCAGTCTTGCCGCGTCGGGCTTTTTACTTTGCATGACAACTTTCGATATGGAAGGAATGAATCAGCATTTTAATGACGATGCAGGGCCAATTGTACTTTTTCTGCCACTCTCAATGCCCGTGCCACCAGCGCGGCGCCTGTTTTTCGCCTGTGCAGCGACGCGCATATTTGATTTATCGCAGAATTAACGCAAAATAGAATCAGCGACAGACTATAAACGGACGATGGAGACAGTAACAGGGCGCCGCGAAAAAAGCCGATCGGACCTCATCTGCGCCATGCAACTGCTCCACGTTCCCCTTTTCAATGAATCAAGCCTGCTAGCGCCCGTGATAGCGATAACCAGACCCCTGCACGACTTGCGCGCCGCCTGTACCTTATCAGCCTGGTGCCCCTGTTCGCGCTCGTCTTGCTGCTGGTGCTGTGGACGGCCGTCTTCTACCATGTGAGCGAGGATCGCGCCAGCGCCGTACGCGACGCCGTGGCCGCCAGTCAGTCACTGACGCGCACTCTCGCCGACCATACCAGTTTCACGCTGCGCCAGGCCGATCATGCCACGCAATTGTTCAAGCTGAAGTACGAGGAATCGAATGGCGGCCTGCGCCTGAATGAATTCATGCGCCGGCGGGGCCTGCTCGACAGCGTGTTGCCATTGAAGCTGGCACTGCCGATTGCCCTGATCGACGCACAAGGCCGTGTGATCGACAGCGCCAACGCGTATTTTTCGGAAAACCTGGCCAAGCAGGCATTTTTCCGGGCGCTGGCCGTCAATTCGTCCGATACGGCCCTGGTCGACACGCCCATGCTCGATGCCGGCAGCAAGCACTGGACCATCCGTTTGGTACGCCGCCTGAACGATGCGCAGGGCCGCTTTGCCGGCGCCATCATTATCCATGTCGACCCCACCTATTTTGTCGACGATTATGACCGGCTGAACCTCGACGAACAGGGCGCACTGATGTTGGTGGCGCGCGATAGCGGCCTGACGGTAGGACGCATCGGCGAGCAATGGTTCCGCAGCGAGCACATCGTCTTGCGCAAGCCCGATACACTCCAGCAGGCGAGCGAAGAATTGCTGCTCGATCCACCCGTCGACACAACAGCGCGCATCTACAGCTACCGCGAACTACCACGTTTCCCGCTGCTGGCCGTGGTAGGCGTCAGCCGTGCTGGCGCCCTGGCGCGCTTCGAACATCGCCGCCTGACGTATATTTATGCGCTGCTCGCCGCCAGCGTGCTCATTGTGGGCTTTACGGCCCTGCTGATGCGCCAGGGCGCCCGCCTGCGCCACAGCATCCGCCAGGCCACGGAAGCGCAAGCTTTGCTGCGCGCGGCGCACCAGGCTAGCCTCGACTCCGTACTGCTGCTGAAGGCCTGGCGCGCCGCGCCGGGCAAGCCGGTGGCAGACTTCATCTTCGCCGACGTCAACGAGCGGGCCGCCGACATGCTGGGCAAGCCACGCTGCGAACTGCTGGGCCAGCGTGTACTGCAACAGGTGCCGCTGCTGCGTGACGAGCGTTTCTTCAAGTGTTTCGTGCAGGTGATGGAAACGGGTCAGCCGATGGAGGATGAATTCGAACTGACGCTGGCCTCGGGCGGCACACGCTGGCTGCGCCATCAAGTGGTGCCGATCACCGACGGCGTGGCCGTCACCTCGCGCGACATCAGCGCGCGCAAGCACGACGAACTGGCGCTGCAGGACAACCGCAGCTTCCTGCAGTCGCTGATTGACCATTTGCCGGTGCTGGTCTACGTGAAAAGCGCACGCCCCGAAAATTTCGGCCAGATGGAGGTGTGGAACAAAGCGGCCGAAGATATTACCGGCCACCTGGCCAACGACGTCATCGGCAAGACCGATTGCCAGGCCTTCCCGCCCGACTTCGGCCTGCACGATGCCGAGGACGATCGCGCCATCCTGGCCGAGCGCGGCGTCATCGACCACACGGAAAAACCGTTGCGCCTGGCCGATGGCAGCCTGCACTACCTGCGTTGCGTCTCCGTGCCCGTGTTCGACGAACAACAGCAGATCGAACATATCCTGTGCATCGCCGAGGATATCTCGCAGCGCCGCCAGCAGGAACTGCAACTGCGCCAGAAACAGGCCGAACTGACCGCCGTCAACGACGCCTCGCCGCTCGGTCTGGTGCGCATGGATCGCCAACGCCGCTGCACCTACGTCAACCGCACCTTCGAATCGATCACGGGTCTGCCGCGCGCCGCCGCCCTGGGCGCCGGCTGGAGCAGCGCCGTGCACCCGGACGACTATCCGCTGCTGCACGTGGCGCTGGAACAACTCACGCGCACCCAGGCGCCGTTCCAGGCGACCTTGCGCTGCCTGCAACGCCATGGCAAGCTGGTCTGGGTCTCCGTGAAGATCGCCCCCATCCTCATCGATGACCAGATCGAAGGCTACGTGGGCAGCCTGGACGACATCACCACCTTGCGCGAATCGGAAGTGGCGCTGCTGGAAAGCGAAGCGCGCCTGCGCACCATCGCCGACACCTTGCCGGCCATGATCGCATACATCGACGCGGACCAGGTCTACCGCTTCCTGAACATCGCCTATGAGCGTGAATTCGGCCTGACGGGACGGCAGGCGCTGGGCCGCAGCGTGCGCGAGACCGTCGGCGAGGCGCGCTACCGCACAATTGCGCCGTATATCGCGCGCGTGCTGGCCGGTGAAACGTTGAGCTTCGAGGAAGAAGATCAAAAGGAAGGCATCGAGAGTTGCATGGAAGTGATCTACATTCCGCAGATCGGCGAAGACAAGCTGCAAGTGGTCGGTTTTCATGTCATGCGCCAGGATATTACCGTGCAAAAGCGCGAGAAACAGCGCTTGCTGAAGCTGGCCCAGGTCGATGCCCTGACCGGCTTGTCGAACCGTGCCGGCTTCCAGCAAAAACTCAGCGACGCCATGCACGCCAGCGGCCAGCAACAGCACCTGATGGCCGTCATGTACATGGATATCGACCACTTCAAGCACGTCAACGATACACATGGCCACGGCACCGGCGACGCCCTGCTGCGTGCCTTCGCCCAGCGCCTGACGCAGACCATGCGCGTCACCGACATCGTCGCCCGCCTGGGCGGCGACGAATTCACCATCGTCATGGAACAGATCGCCCGGCCGTACGACGCCGTCGTGCTGGCGGAAAAGATCGTCGCAGCCATGCAGCAGCCGTTCGAACTCGATGGCATCACCGTGCGCATTTCCGCCAGCATCGGCCTGGCCTTTTACCGCGACGAAGATATTTCTCCCGCCGTGCTGCTGCAACGCGCCGACGTCCTGCTGTACCAGGCCAAGCAGGATGGCAGGAATACCTATCGCGCCGGCGTGCTGACGACTTGAGCCGCTGGCGCAGCGCGCGAGTCTGACCCCTATTATTCCTGCTATATTGGCGCCTGTCTTCCCTACCCTTGCCACACCATGCGCCTGCTGCACACCTCCGACTGGCATCTGGGCCAGACCCTGCACAATCATGAACGGGGCTACGAACACCAGCGCTTCCTCGACTGGCTGCTCGACACGCTCGTCACCGAACGCATCGACGTACTGCTGGTAGCGGGTGACGTGTTCGACAACGCCAACCCATCGGCAGCCTCGCAAAAGCAGCTGTACGTGTTCCTGCAGCAGGCACGCGCACGCCTGCCCGCGCTGCAACTGGTCATCGTCGCCGGCAACCACGATTCTGCCGGACGGCTCGAAGCGCCCGCCCCCCTGCTGGCAGCGCATGGCACGCACGTGATTGGCCACCTGCTGCGCGATGAAGCTGGCAATATCGACCTGGAACGCCTGCTGCTGCCCTTGCCCGGCGCCGACGGAAAAGTACAGGCCTGGTGCCTGGCCGTGCCCTTCCTGCGCCCCGGCGACGTGCCCAAGCTGCCGGCCGGCGATACCCAGGATGCCTACCTGGGCGGCATCGCCCTGCTGTACCGTCAGTTGACGGACCTGGCGCTGGCGCGCCGCCAGCCCGGGCAAGCCATCCTTGCCATGGGCCATTGCCACATGGTGGGCGGCGAAATGTCGAACGATTCCGAACGCCGCATCGTCATCGGCGGCACCGAGATGCTGCCGTCAGGGATCTTCGACGCCTGCATCGCCTACGCGGCGCTGGGCCACCTGCACAAGGCGCAGGCCGTCGGCGGGCAGGAACACATCCGCTACTGCGGCAGCCCGATACCCCTATCGTTCGCGGAAGTCAATTACCGCCACCAGGTGCTGTGCCTCGATATCGACGGCGAAATGCTGCAGTGCGTACGCGCCATCGAGGTGCCGCGCGCCGTGCCGCTCTTGCGCGTGCCGGCCACGCCAGCAAGCATAGCCGAAGTGCTGGCGCAACTGGGCGCGCTCGACGTGCCCGCTGCACCGGCACAAGAGCAGCCATTTCTCGAAGTGCGCGTGCGCCTGGACGCGCCCGAACCGGGCCTGCGCGCGCGCATCGAGACCGCGCTCGACGGCAAGAGCGTGCGTCTGGCGAAGATCGAAACCTCGAGCGCCGCACGCAGCAGCGCTACGCAAAGCATGACGCTCGACCAATTGGGCCAGTTGCAGCCCGACGACATTTTCCGCCGCCTGTACTTGCAAAAATACGGCAAGGAAGCGCCGCCCGAACTCCTTTCGGCCCTGGCCGAACTGCTATTGCCCGGCGCCTGACCTTTTCGCTCCTAAAGAACCATGAAAATCCTGAAAATCAGCGGTAAGAACCTGGCCTCGCTGGCCGGCGAATTTGAAGTCGACTTCCAGCAAGAACCACTGGCGTCTAGCGGTCTGTTCGCCATCAGCGGCCCCACGGGCGCGGGCAAAAGCACCCTGCTCGACGCGCTGTGCCTGGCACTGTATGACGCCACGCCGCGCCTGCTGAAGGTGCTGGGCCGGGGCAGCGCGCTGCCCGACGTGGGCAAGGAAACCGTGAACGCCCAGGATACGCGCACCCTGCTGCGTCGCGGCACGCCGGACGCTTATGCGCAAGTGGACTTCGTCGGCAACGATGGTGCTCACTACCGCGCGCGCTGGAGCGTGCGTCGCTCGCGCACCAGAGCCGAGGGAGCGCTGCAGGCGACCGCCATGAGCTTGCACCAGTTACCCGCGCTGCAAGCGATCGGCGGCACCAAGACGGAAGTCAAGGAAGAGATCGAAAAACGCATCGGCCTGTCGTTCGAGCAGTTCACGCGCGCCGTACTGCTGGCGCAAAACGAATTTTCCACCTTCCTCAAGACGGAAGATAATGACCGCGGAGAATTGCTGGAAACCCTGACGGGCAGCAGCATCTATAGCGACATTTCCATGCGCGCCTTCGAGCGGGCAAAGAAGGAAAAACAGATCCTCGAACGCCTGGGCGAAAAGCTGGCCGACCAGCGCCCCCTGTCGCCGCAAGAGCGAACCGACAGCGAGGCGCTATGCAGTGCTGCCGAGAGCCGCCTGCAACACATCGACCAGCGCAAGGCGGTACTGGAACTGCAGCAGCGCTGGCACCAGGAGACGCACAAGCTGCAAACCCAGTTGACAGCGGCGCAGGAGGCGCTGGGCAATGCGGCTGCCGAACACGCCGCCGCAGAAGCACGCCGCACGGCGCTGGCGCAGTGGGAATTGCTGCAGCCGGCGCGCGCCCTGATCGACGACGTGGCGCGCCTGGCCAGCGAGATCGCCGGTACCGGCGCCGCGCTGGAAGCGTCGCACGGGCAGGCGACGCTAGCCGTCGCTGCCGAGGCGCAACTGGCGCAGGCCTTGCAGTTGGCGGCGGCGGCCTTGCAGGCCAAGGAAGCGGCGCAACGCGATGCGGCGCCACAACTCGATAATGCCAAGGCGCTCGATGCCGGCATTGGCGCCCGCTTGCCCGCGCACCACCAGGCCAGCGAGGCGGCGCAGGCAGCAGACCAGGCCAACGAGTCGGCACGCGGCGCGCTACTGGCAGTGCAGCAGCGCCAGCACGCCGTGCAGGCGGAGCAGGACACGGGCCGTCTGTGGCTGACGGCGCACCAGCACTGGCAGGCACTGGCCACGTCATGGCAATTATCAGACCAGCTATTCGCCCAGGCAGGTCAGGTCGCCGCGCAAGCCGATGCGGCCGACGCCAGCGTGGCCGAATCGACGCAGCGGCTACGCCACGCCACCGATGCGGCGCAGCAAGAGCAGGCCGCGCAGGCCGCTGCCGCAGCGGCGCTGGCTACGCGCGATGCCGAGCGGCGCGCAGCCGCTGGCGCCGTACAAGCGATCGATGGACAACTGCTGCAGCAACAGCGTGGCCAGCTCGAAGAGCATGCGCGCCAGTTGAATACGGCGGAAAAGACGTGGACGGAGCTGGCGCGCAAGCGGCAGGAACTGGCGCACGGACAAGCCAGGGCGGCGCAACTGGCGCAGGCGGCGCTGGCGGAAGACACGGCGCTAGCGGCGCAAGCTGCGCGGACGGCGCAGCTGGAAGCGGGCCTGGCGCAGGCGGAAAAATCCTTGAAGGGTGCCGAAGCGGCATGCGCGGCCAGCGTCGAACAACTGCGCGCGACCCTGCAGGAAGAACAGCCCTGCCCCGTGTGCGGTGCACTCGAACACCCGTACACGCAGGCTGAGCATGGCAATCACCCTTTGCAAGCAATGCTGGCCAGCTTGCAAGATGAAGTACGGGCCTGCCGCACGCAGGCGCGCAGCAATCTGGAGCAGCTGGCCACGCACAGGGCGGCGCTGGCCGGCTATGCGCGTGAGCAGGCGCAAACAGCAGCCGAACTGGCAGCCCTGCCGCCCGCCATCGCCGCCCTGGAAGCACAATGGCGGCCGCATGACGAGACACTGCAACTACCGCCAGAAGCCGGGCGCGCGCACTGGTTCACGCAGCAGTTGGCGGCCAATGCGGCACGCTTGCAGGCGCTGGCGCTGCAGGAGGCAGCGTTGCGCGAGGCCAGCGCGCGGCGCGAGCAAGCACAGGCGGCGCACGAACTGGCCGGTGCGGAGCATGCGCGCCTGACGGCCGCCGTCACTGAGACGCAAACACGGCTGGCGCAGTTGCGAACGCAGCAGGCGGCAAACAAGGACAGGGCGCAGACCTCGCGCAGCGCCCTCGATGGCTTGCTGGCACAGCTCGATGCCGCCTTTGCCGACACGGATGGCGCCGAAGACTGGAAAGATGGCTGGCGCGCCGGCCCTGCCGCCTTCCGCGCGGCGCGCGAAACGGAAAGCCGGCAATGGCTGAAACAGCAGGCGGACCAGGACAACCGCAGCCATGCTCTGACCACGCTGGCAGTGCAGCTGGACGCGGCCAATGCCGCCGCACGCACGACGCAGCAACTGGCACTGGACGCGCATGGCGCATACGCGGCCCTCGATGTGCAGCTAAAAGCGCTACAAGCGCAGCGCGCGGCATTGTGGGGTGGTCAGCCCGTGGCCGAAGTGGAAAGCACGCTGGCAAGCGCCGTCGCGCGCGCAAGAACTGAGCTGGCGCAGCAGCAAGCGGCGGCGCAGGCAGCGAGCCAGGCGCGCGCGCGGCTCGATGAGGCGTGTGCGCAAACGGCCCTGCGCCTCGATACCTTGCGCCGGCAAGACAGCGCGGCAGCAGCGGCGCTGGAAGATTGGCTGCGCCAGTTCCAGCTTGCCCATCGGGCCCATGCGCCCGCCGACATGGCCGCCTTGCATGCACATCTGGCCATCACGCCGGAAGCCATGCGCGCCGAACGCGAAGCCATGCAATGGATCGCCGACCGCCACACGGCGGCGCTGTCGGTGCTGGCCGAACGCCAGCAGCAGCATGCGGCCCACCTGGAGCGGCCACCGGAAGCACTAGAAACGGACGAGGCCACGCTGCTGGGCGCGCTCGACGCACTTGGCACGCAACGCCAGGCGGCCAACCAGGAAGCGACGCGTCTGCGCCTGGCCATCGCGCAAGATGACGCCCGACGCCACAGCGCACAGGCGATGCTGGCACAAATCGAGGCGCAAGCCCTCATCGAACGGCGCTGGGCCAGCCTGAATGAATTAATCGGCTCGGCCGACGGCAAGAAATTTCGTAACTACGCGCAGCAATTCACGCTCGAAGTGCTGCTTGGCTATGCCAACGCGCATTTGAACCACTTGGCGCGCCGCTATCAACTGGAGCGCATCGACAATCCAAACAATCCGTCTCTCGGCCTGATGGTGCGCGACCAGGACATGGGCGGCGAGCTACGCTCCGTACACTCGCTGTCAGGTGGCGAATCGTTCCTCGTCTCGCTGGCCTTGGCACTGGGCCTGGCCTCGCTATCGTCGAACCGGGTGCGCGTGGAGTCGCTGTTCATCGACGAGGGTTTCGGCAGCCTGGACACGGAAACCCTGCGCGTCGCCATGGATGCGCTCGACGGCTTGCAAGCGATGGGCCGCAAGGTGGGCGTCATCTCGCACGTTCAGGAAATGACGGAGCGCATCGCCACCCGCATCCTCGTGCAGCCGGGGTCCGGCGGCAAGAGCGTGGTGACGGTGCGCTAGCGCAGCTGCCCGCACATCGGCCCATCAGCGAGGCAGAGACTCGCGGCCCAGCTTGAGCAAATCCCAGCCCAGTTCGCGGCGAATCTGCTCCGGGTCGGGCGGGGGCCGGCGCTGTTCCAGCTCCGCTTTCAACCATTTCCTGACCAGCTCCTTGGCCGGTGGTACAGGCTTTTGCTTGTCATGCTTTTCCATGCTGCTACCTCTTCAATGGCGGTCCAACGACCTCCTGTAGACGTTCAACGTCATGGCGCGAATTGAGTTGACCTGCGCGTGGCGCAGATGCAACAAGGTGTAACGATGGCCGGAGTACGTTAAAATCGCCGCCTTCGCGCAGGCACCGCCTGCGTCCCGCAACAGTTCAAGGAAAACCATGAAAGCCGCCCGCAGCCTCACCTTCAAGTGCGTCAAATGTCAAAAATCCATGCAGGTCTACCTGCAAAAAGTCTCCGCCTGTTCGCATATCCAGCCCTACCAGGGTATTTGCGCATGCGGCGAACTCAAGCGCCACGCCACGGGCCAGGCCGATGCCGTCAAGTCCTACCTGGAGTCGGCCGATGGTAGTTGGTCGCACCATCACTAATGGTTAAAGTACGGGCGATTATTGTCGTTAATGAAGTGTCGTTAATGACGATATACAGCCCGTATAGAACCGACCATGTCCCAGCTTCCCGCCTACGCTTCCCCCCTCGCTTCCGGCCCGCGCCAGCTTGCCGCCACGCCCGTGCCTGGGCAAGCGCTGCAAAAACCGCGCGCCGGCACGGCCGGCCTGGCCGCTATGCCCTTGATGCAGCGCCCGGGGCAAGACATGGTGGCCCTGTCGAGCAATGCGCTGGACCTGTCGACCAAGGGCTTGCAACGGCGCACGGACGCGCTGGGCAACGCTACCGTCGATACAGCGCAAGATTTCCTCTCCAGCATGACGCGCCAGCTGTTCGGCGACGGCGCCAGCATCGCTTTCGATTCGGTCGACCTGCAAGCCGCTTCCAGCTTCAGCAGTGGCAGCGCCAGCGTTTCGGGCGCCGGCAACAGCAGTCGCGCCGCCGCCTTCAGCCTCGATGAAAACGCCCATTTCATCGGCAAGGGCAAGATCACTACGGCCGATGGCCAAACCTTCGACTTCGAACTGGAAGTGCAATATCAATCGAACATCAGCGCGGGCGTGCTTGAGCAAACGCAAGGCGCAAGCGAGGAAGCAAGCCCGGAAGCAAGCCCCGCCGATGACGCCGGGCTGCCCGCCAAAGCGTTGCCCGCCACGACCTTCGCCGGCAATCTGCACGAGCTGTTCAAGCTGCTGGGCCAGCAATTGCAAAGCAGCATTTTCAATCAGCAATCCGATGGCGCCAGCGCCAGCGGCAAGGAGGGCGACCTGGCGGGCAGCCTGAGCTTGCGTTTGCTCAAACTGGTGCAGCCTGACAATAGCGCCGAAACAGCCAAAAAACCCGTGCAAAGCATGCCCGACGACCAGGCGCGCGCGCGTGCGCTGGCCATCGCCTATGGCGCAAACAGCGCTGAGAGCACGGCCAGCGACGTATAATGGAAGACGGCCTGCGCAGGCGACCATGCCGCGCGCCACCTTCTATCGATTGAATCCCATGTCCGACACTTCTTCCCCTACCGTTCATCCGCAGATCCACTGGAGCGAAAACGGCGCCGAGCACTCGGCCCGCTGGCGCTCGGAAAGCGGCATGCCGCCGCCCAAACGCGTCGTCATCGCGGATGACCGCACGACGGCCGACCAGGCTTACCGCCTGGCTTGCGAAGGCACGGCCATGATATGGCGCGGCGACTTCCAGAACGCGCGCCAGTTGCTGCAAGCGCTGGCGCGGCGTGCCGACCACAAGAACGACAAGCCCAGCAAGAAGGCCAAGGCCGCCAAGCTGGTGCAAGCCGAACCCTCGGCCACGCAAGCGTTCCATTTGCACCGCCAGGCGCAGTCGCAACGCGCCCGCACCCTGGCCATGCTGCTGCTGCCCTTCGAGGCCGACTACACGATCGCGCTGCGCCGCGCACCGGATGTGAAACTGGCTTGCAATGAAGCGTATGGCCGCGGCGAGGAAGCATTTATCGCCTCGCTGCGCGAGCTGCTGGGTCTGATCGGCGCGCATGAATGGCGCCGCACTGGCGTGGAACTGCCGGCCCTGGGCCAGCGCATCCATCCGCATTACGGCGTGTTCGCCCCGATCCGTGGCGAATACGTGGGCCTGGTGGCCGACGCTCCCCTGCCGCCGCGCGCCAGCCTGGCGTTCGATATCGGCACCGGCACGGGTGTGTTGGCCGCCGTGCTGGCACAGCGCGGCGTCGCACGCATCGTCGCCACCGACCAGGATGCGCGCGCCCTATCGTGCGCGCGCGAAAACCTGGCCCGCCTCGATTTGCTCGATAAAGTCGACGTGGTGCAGGCCGACCTGTTCCCTGCGGGACGCGCACCGCTGATCGTGTGCAATCCGCCCTGGCTGCCCGCACGTCCCAGCTCGCCCATCGAATATGCCGTCTACGATCCGGACAGCCGCATGCTGCGCGGTTTCCTAGCCGGCCTGGCCGAGCACCTGGAAGCGGCCGGCGAAGGCTGGCTGATCTTGTCGGACCTGGCCGAGCACCTGGGCCTGCGCCCGCGTGCGCAATTGCTTGAATGGATAGCGCAAGCGGGCTTGAAGGTCGTCGACCGCCTGGACGTGAAACCCACGCACCCGCGCGCGCAAGATGCCACGGACAGCCTGCATGCGGCCCGCTCGAAGGAAATCACCTCGCTGTGGCGCCTCGCGGCAGCCTGATAACAGAACTGCTGCAAGGCCATTGCGCATTGCAGCAAACGGCGCTATAATTCGGCTGCGGGGTGGAGCAGTCTGGCAGCTCGTCGGGCTCATAACCCGAAGGTCACAGGTTCAAATCCTGTCCCCGCAACCAAACAAATCAAGGGCTTATCGCATCGCGATAGGCCCTTTCGCATTGTGCGTCGAGTTTTTGCTGCAATTCTGCGGCACTTGACGTTTTTGGAGCTATACCGTTGACCTACCTAACGGAGAAACAGTATGGCAACCTTCACCAATCGCGGCCCTTACCAGCACCAAGCGCAAGTTCGTCGCAAAGGCTACCCCACTCAGACCCGCACCTTCGAGTCCAAGCGTGACGCTGAGGACTGGGCGGCGGAAGTTGAGCTGAAAATGCGGCAGCGCACGTTCGTTGATCGCTCCGAAGCAGAGCGCACCAGCTTCGGCGAAATTTTGGAACGCTACCGTACGGAGGTTACGCCCGGCAAGCGTGGCTGGCGGGCTGAGAACAGCCGGCTTAAACAGTTCCAGCGCCATCCTTTGGCGCTTCGCATGCTGGCCAGTCTTCGTAGCGTCGACTTCTCCGAGTATAAAAAGGAACGGCTGGGAGCTGTTGGCCCCAAAACTGTCTGCCTGGAACTTTCCGTGATGTCTGCGGTGTTCAGGATGGCAGATCGAGAGTGGTCCATTCCTATCGAAAACCCCATCGCCAATATCGGCAAACCACCGCTGCCGCAAGGTCGGGAGCGTCGTCTTGTGGACAATGAAGAGGCCCGCCTGCGTGAAGCTGCGTCAACTGGATGCGCGCAGACGCTAGCATTGTGCATCACACTCGCTATCGAAACTGGAATGCGACGCGGCGAAATTGCCGGGCTGACCTGGGAAAAAATCGACTTGCATCACAGGGTGATTCGCTTGGATATGACGAAGAGTGGTGGCAAACGTATTGTGCCGCTTACGGAAACGGCGGAAGCAGCAATTCGCGCATTGCCTCGGCCGCTACACGGCGGCGCTCTAACCACATTCCATGATTCGAACGGCTTAGGAGCGGCATTCCGCCGAGCGTGCAAGCGCGCTGAAATTAAGGACTTGCACTTCCATGATCTACGCCATGAAGCGGCCTCTCGCATGGCGCGAAAAATGCCAGTGGCCACCTTGGCAAAGGTAATGGGATGGCGCACTCTGCAGATGGCCATGCGGTACTACAATCCGACAGATTCCGAACTGGTCGCGGCGGTACGGGCGGCGGCCTAAACAGATAAGCCACCCCGCAACCTGCGGGGTGGCTTAAGAGAAAGGCCGGGTATCGAGCATGACACCCGGCCTGAGATAGTGCCTCGGTGATGTTTCCTTTTTCGCGCTCCGACCGACCAAGGCCGGAGGTCATCCGACTCGCCGCCAGGCGAACCAGAAGGCATATCACTACAACGGGCCGCCTGGCCCAGTCACACACATTCGCAAACGCTCCAACCTTTCGGGACACGGTGCCTGCCGTGCCGCCACTGTCGTGGCTCCCCAGGCGCTTCGGTCGTATCGCGCCATGGGTCAAACCCTACTCAGTCAGTCTCCCCCTCTCTGCCATCAGCCCGTTCGGTGCCAGCCAACACGTACGGAGAGAGGTTCCCACGTTAGTTACCAGCTACTGCGCAATGTAGCGCCACTGTCTCCACAATCACCTAGCCTTCCGGCTCCCCGTAGGTTTCTCCAGCCCGATGTTCCATAGCGGCTCAGATACTCAGATCATGCTTCATCGACTACGAACCACAGCTTCATGCTTATGGCTCTACATTGCTCCGCACAGCACCCGTCGAGGGGTGCCGTTACACGCTTAAGCTATCCAGAGGCCCACGGTTTCCCGAGGTGCCAGCCGCGCCAGGTTTCCCCTTGCGGCCCTCATGCGTCGCCACATGCTCATCAGCCTACGTGTGCGGTACAGGTTGCGCCCTTGCGGTACGCCCCCTGAGCCGGACTTTCACCGACTTTCACTCGATAACAGGTCACCAGGCCATTGCCTGCCAGGTGCCGTTTCCGTGTCGCCCAACATCCCGCCGGAGGGACCGGCGCGATTGGGTCGAAGGAGGGAGTTACACCCTCCAGCGCCCTTCGCAGCCGCACCAGCCCTATTAGAGGCATGCGGCTAAGCGTTTGCTTAGTTCCAGGTTGGCGACCTGGAACCTGTCGGATTGGCGATCCGACGTGTCCTTACGGACGTATGTGTTTGCAGTCTGGCGGTCCGCTCGCTAAGCCCTCCATGTCATTGAAGGCTCACCGAGCGGACCACCATGCTTGCGATTGCTTCTCAGCCTTCGCTGAGGTATTGGCCTTCCAACTCCATCTGCCCTACCAATGTATAGCGTAACGAGAGCTTCATGAACACAGGTTTTGCAAGATGTCGTTTACCGCGCTGCGCACGGAACATCATTACGTCTCATCACCGCCAACACAATCACACTTCATTGGCAGTTTGACGCTATACCGAGTGTCACCATCAACGGAAAGCACCATGACTGCAACCACCCCTATCAGCCGTAGCAAAACCGCCGCCATGAGCCGCATCATCGACTCGATCTGCAAGGGCTACCGCCTTTACTGCTGCGGCACCGTGTCCGCCGATAAAGCCGAGCACCTTGCCCGCAAGCTGCATGGGCGTCATGCCATCGGTGCGACGCCAGCTCAACGCCTTATGCGCAAGAAGCGCGGCAAGGCCAACGCCCTGCTGGTCATGTATTGGCCGCTGGGCGCGGCACAGGTGGAATGGCTGATGCTGTTCACTATCGGCCAGCTTGATTCGCAAGAGCATCTGTGCGATGCGACCGAGAAGCACCGCCTTGGATGGTTGGGCTATGAACTTGTTCGCCATCCGATTCGTGGCGCTGCAAGCTGGACCTGGCGGCGGCCCAAAATCGAGATGGCCGATCACTATGCCTTGCTAGACGCGTCGTTGGCCAAGCGCCACCATGATGCCGTGGAGTTCCACCTCTCGCGGATTGCAAACCAGCCCGGCTTTCACGGCGTCCGCGAGCAGTCATGGGCATTGTGCCAGCATGCTCGCCAGCACGGCTACCAAGGCGAGCTGCCGCATCTCTTCTACGTTCAAAAAATCAGCCATGGTGAACGTCTGCATTTGGGGAAATGACGGTCGGGTAATCACGCTGATTGTTTCCTATATTGATTCAAGTTCCGCCGGAATCGGCGCCACTTCCCCCTTCATTAAACTCGTCGCATTACCCAGCGCGAGGGCATATTTTAGCTGCCATCAGGCAGGCGAGGCACGTAACTAATCTGCTGGACTGCGGCGCACATCGAGTGCGTCTATGTCACACATCAAGCAAGTCTTAGCTACGCTCCCGTTCTTGCACCGCGATGGTGGCAAGTACGAGAGCGGAGAGCTCCAGAACATCGTTCGAGAAATCCTCCCTGAGAGCCGGGTTGGTGCCTGTTTCCGGCATCGACTGGGCGACTCATCAGTCATGGTCAGCACCACCAATCGAGGCACCGCACGGCTTGGTGGTCTGATGATTTGCGATGCCGGACATATCTGCCCCGTTTGCCATGCCCGCAAGATGGCCAGGGAGCAGCACATCGTTTCCCACCTTGTGCATGAACATTACCAAGCCGCCGGGGTTCTTGTCGATGCGGTATTGACGGTCCCTCACCGGCTTAACGAGCCTCTAGCGACCGTTCTGGATCGACTGGACTCAACCTGGAAGGGCCTTCGCAGTTCGCCGATCTGGAAGGGGATCACCAGGGAGCTAGGCATTGTTGGATGTGTACGCCGCCTGGAGGTGACATTGGGACACCATGGCTGGCACCCGCACCTACACGTTAGCTTCCTCTGCAAGCTGGACCTCGCGCAGGAAATCAAAGGGCGCTCATGGCGCACAGCGCTGGACGATGCATTCAGCATCGTATCTACCCATTGGCAGCAGGCCGGGAAGAAGACAGGTCTCGCCATCAGTGAAGAAGCTCAGGCAGCCGTCGCCATCATCGGCCATGTAGATGCCCAAAAAGCGATCAGCTACAACACGAAGAATATGGGCTACTGCAAGAAGCCCAACAGCTTGACGCCGACTGACTTGCTGCGCATCGTCGCACAAGTAACCGATGGCGCTACCGTACATGCCGCCAAGCGCCTGTTCGCGGAATACGCCACCGCCATCAAAGGCAAGCACACCTTGACTTTCATCGGATCGGCCAAAGCCTCCAGGAATAACGCTGTTAAGGCAGTGGCCGCTGCCTGCGTTGAGGTCGTGGAGGAGGTCCTGGGCACTGTCTCCCCAGCAGCCTGGCGCGCAATCGTCAAGGCTGGTTTGCGGGAAGCCTTGACTGTGGTGAAGTCGCGCCGGGAGGTGGTAGCGATCATGCTCCGCGCAGCACTCGGCGCAGGGCATGGACGTATTCCCTTAGGGTGGATGCGATTGGCGTTCACGGCCAAAACGAAAACCGTAATAAGGTCAAGCCAAGGCCTCCCCCTTGAGGCCTTGGCGGTGTGTTAAGTCACAGCGAACCGCGAGCAGCGACTTGCTCCGCTTTGGTTGGGCGACCAGGCCTCCGGGCAGATGGCACCGGGCGGGGCGGCGTAGCCGGAGGAACGGCAGGCTGCCGCTGGTGTTCAAGCCAAGAATCAACATCGGCAGTGTGAAAGCGGAGCAACCGACCCAGCTTAATTGCGTGAGGCAGATCGCCACCAGTGGAATGACGGTTGTAGATGGTCTGTTCGGCCAGGCCAAGCAGTTCGGCCAGGGCTTTTGGGGTAAGGAGCTTTTTCTCCATGACGTCATGTTCCTTGAAAGCAGCCACATGACTGCTTCAAGTATAGGAAGAGTCCCCATCGTCTAATCTGCCGTAACCCCTTTTTTATCAGCAAAGCTGTAAAACGACCAATCCTTCCGATTTGCAGATGTGAGAATCCGTGTACTTTCCACCTGAGCAAGATGCTATCCTTGGCAACATGGACTGGATTGACCAGATGACGGCTCAGGAAAACAGTAGGTATGTATGAATTTTGAATTGTGGAGATTGAATGCGTAATGGCTGCGGCATTTTAACAAGCTGGTCCTTGTCAACGGGGCTCCTCGCGGTCGCGATTTTACTGATAACGGGCTGTGCGGCAACGAGCCCGCCTTCTGTGGTCAAAGAGGATGTAAACAAACTAAACTACCAAGGTGGTCCTGGTCCGTATAGCTTTGAATGCGACGCACCACCGGGACGCTTCGATGAATCCAATGTTCCAGCTTCTGGGGACAAGCTGCGCGCCTCGGGGACACTACGATTCTTAGAGCTGCGCTCGCACCCAGGATGGGCTGCATCGGCGACCGTGACCTTTGCCGGTCCAACACGACAACGGCCATTTTTGGGACTGCAGGCGCTCATCATGCCAGACGAGCCAAATACCATTCAATTCGCGATCACCGGTCAGGGTGACGCGCAAGAGCGCAACGTCTTTGCAACCACCAAGGTAACCGATGCACTGATTCCTTTTGAGGTAAGCCTTGGCCAAGCGGGTGATTTAGAGGTATCGGTTGCCGGTCAATCTGCAAAAATGGCTGTTGGCGCATTTGAACCCGCACGCCTGAGTCTATTTTGCTCCACGGCGCTCATTCATTTTTCTAAAGTTACGGTTGAAAATGCGCGTTGAATGCCTGCGCCATTGTGGACTCTGAGTGTGCTACCAATACCTACTGTGGCGTAGGGTGCTGCCACGAATTTGCTGCACCATTTGCGGTAAATACCGGTAAAATGCGGTAAGCAACGGTAGCCCAATGCATTGATTTTATTGGAAAATCGTCGGAAACAGGCTGTGATGATTTGGGCTCATAACCCGAAGGTCACAGGTTCAAATCCTGTCCCCGCAACCAATACATAAAAACCGCTGATTCCCGCAAGGAACTCAGCGGTTTTTTCATTTTCGGCACAGCATGCTCAGCGCCTTCATGCAAGCCCAAGACCCTCGCTTTTCATGCGCCCTTTCGCAATGCAACAAAGTCGGTTATAATTCGCCTGCGGGGTGGAGCAGTCTGGCAGCTCGTCGGGCTCATAACCCGAAGGTCACAGGTTCAAATCCTGTCCCCGCAACCAATACATAGAAACCGCTGACTTCTGCAAGGGACTCAGCGGTTTTTTCATGTCTGGCCTTGCCCGCAGCTATGCGGCGACGCTGGCCCGGATCTGCCTGGCCGCCGCATGCAGGCTGGCCGCTACGCGTTCGAGCTTGTCGGCGCCCGCCGTTTCAGCCAGGGCGGCAAAGGCGCTGATATGCAACGTGGCCACCATCGCCGGCGACACTTCGAGCTCCAGCGCGGCCTTGCTCAATTCCGTCGACGCCTCGAGGTAAGAAGCGCTGCCCGCCTCGAAAGCCTGCTTGGTTTCCAGCAATTCCTGGCCACCCTCGGCCTTGGCCAGGCAAGCGTCGACCTTTTGCTGGAAGGCCGGCAAGGTGTCGCGCACGGGCCCGGGCTCAGGCGCCGGTTCCGGCTCCGCAGGAGCAGGAGCAGGAGCGGCATGCACCGGCTTGTCCGCCACCGGCATGTCGCGCAAAGTCAGCCAGCGTTCGATGGCAAGAAAATCGGCAAACGGCTCGGCTACCTTGGGATTCATCAACCAGACCTCGCCCGTGCGCCAGTCGATGCGGGCACCGCGCTCATTTCTCGCCAACAATATATCCTTGCCGCCTTGAGGATTCGACACCCGGCCGATATCGCGCCAGTTCATCAGTTCGGCCTGGCGCGACATCGCCTTGACCCGATGAAAAAAAGCCAACCATAAAAATCTGGCGACCAAGACAAGCAGGACTGCGCCAACTATCCACATCATTTTTCGCTCCGCAGCACATCGACAGCCCGCATTTTCTCATATGGAAGCTTGCATCAAGGAAACTTTTACATCTGCCACGCGGCAGCGTCCAGCATTGAGTTGGGCCTGTCCGTGCAGGAAACGCCGCAATCGGTCAACATGCATCTGGCCAAGCTGTTTGACCAGCAGTACACGGCTTAGGTGTTGGACTGGTGCTACTCAGGCATGCATGAGCGCGAGCGCAAGGCGGCACTGAGGGTGCGGTATCCGTTCTAGGACTGGCTCAATAGTTCACACCGGCACAGGGCCAGTGATACAATTTTCCGCTTCACGGACATCGGCAGCTCTAACCGCCAATGCCTGCGCCCATAGAAACACCCAAGGAGAATGTGTGAAGGACCTCGCCCCCGCCATGCCAGCCGATCCGGCCGACCAACCTGCCAACCCCTCGCGCCGGCGCATTTTCCAGGCCGCTTCCGCAGTCGGCCTGGCCGCCAGCCTGCCAGTGCTGGCCGACGCAGCGCCAGCCCAAAAGTCTATCGTCAAGGGCTCGCTCGATGCGAAACTCAAGGCGCACGTCAAGAACGTGGTGGTGATCTACCTGGAAAACCGCAGCTTCAACAATCTGTTTGCCAACTTCCCCGGCACCAGCGCGCCCCTGTCCGCCGTCACGGCCGAACAGGCGCAGCAGCTGGACCGCGACGGCAAGCCGCTGGCCACCTTGCCAAAGATCTGGGGCGGCCTGGTGCCGAACCAGCAAAATATTGGTGGCATCGATTATCTGATCAAGGAAGAGCAGATTTCCGGCCTGCCCAACGCGCCCTACAAATTGAACGACGCTGCCGGCAAGCCCCTGCCCGAAAGCATCATCACGCGCGACCTGGTGCACCGCTTCTATAACAACCAGATGCAGATCAATGGCGGCAAAAACGACGGCTTTGCCGCGTGGGCAGACAGCGGCGGCCTGGTGATGGGTCACTACGGCGAAACGTCGAAAAACCTGAACCTGTGGCAGATCGCCGAGCAGTACACGCTGTGCGACAACTTCTTCATGGCGGCCTTCGGCGGCTCCTATATGAACCACCAGTTCCTGGTGACGGGCCGCGCCAACGAATATTTCAATGCGGCAAGGACAGCGGCGAAGAAAAAGATCGCCGTGCTGTCCGATGGCCCGCAAGGCGTGCGCCTGGCGATCTCGCCCGATTGCCCCGCCTCTGCGCTCGATGGCAAGCCAAAGTACGTGAACGACGGCGCGCTCACGCCGGACGGCTACGCCGTCAATACCATGGCGCCGCCGTACCAGCCCAGCTATATCCGCCCCGCCTTTGACGGCGACCCGCTGCATGCCGATCCGGCTGACGCGAACACGCTGCCACCACAAACCTATGACACCATCGGCGACCTGCTGTCGCGCAAGGGCGTCAGCTGGGCGTGGTATGGCGGCGGCTGGCAAGCGGCGCTCGAGCGCAAGGGCGGCGGCAGCAAACCGAACTTCCAGTTCCACCACCAACCGCTGAACTATTTCAAACAGTTCGCGCCTGGCACCGCTGCGCGCGCCGAGCATCTGCGCGACGGCGGCACCGGCGACAGCCCGATCTCGAACAAATTTCTGGCCGCCGCCGTGGCGGGCAAGCTGCCGGCCGTGACCTTCTACAAGCCGCAAGGCAACCTGAACCTGCATGCCGGCTACTCGGATATCGAGTCGGGCGACCAGCACGTGGCCAACGTCATCGAGCATCTGAAGCAATCGCCGCAGTGGAAAGACATGATCGTGGTGATCACGTTTGACGAAAACGGCGGCTGGTGGGATCACGTGGCGCCGCCCAAAGGCGACCGCTGGGGGCCTGGCACGCGCATTCCCGCGATCGTCGTCTCGCCCTACGCAAAAAAAGGTGCCGTCGACCACAGCTTCTACGACACGACCTCGATCCTGCGCCTGATCACGCGCCTGCACGATCTGCCGCTGCTCGAAGGCCTGAAAGTACGCAATGATGCCTTTGCGGCGCGCGGCGCCCTGCCGCCAGGTGACTTGACTGGCGCGCTGAGCTTCCGCTGATCGCGCAGCGGCACATCGCGGCGGCGCCCACAATGCGGCACGCCTGTGATACACTGCGTGCCGCACTTTGAACCTGTCGCCGCAGGTTCTTAAATCCGCAGGACCGGTTTTCCTGACGGTTGTTCCAACAATGAGCCCGACTCCAGTAGCCGGGCTTTTGTTTTCTGGACGAGATGCATAGAGTATTCACATGGCGGACAGTTTTTTGCCCGCTCCCCGGCGCCGTTTTGTCGCTGCCAGGGGCCAGAGGTTCAGAAATGAGAGATAAAAAAGATAACGCCACCATCGACTTGCCAGGTTTCGGTCCGCCGCCAGCGCTTGAAGTGTCAGAGCCTGCGCCGGAACCGCAGCGCCGCCCGCGCGTGCGCAAGGTGGCTTTGAAGCAGGTGCAGCTCGAATTGCTGGAGCCGACCGATGCCACGGGCTTACCCGTGTGGACGCGCGACGCCGGCCTCGATCTGACCGGCTTGCCCATCTGGGCGCCAGATCATTGACCCATGCCGGCGGCCGTTTGCCGCCAGCTCCCACACCACCATCCGCACAAGGGCGTAGAACGCCTGTAGACTGTGCCCATCCACCCGCTTTTTACCGGCTACGCCCCTATGAACACCACCACTGACACCACCCATTCTTTTTCCAGCCTGCCGCTGACGCCCGCCTTCCTGGCCAATCTGGACTCGCTCGGCTACCACGAGATGACTACCATCCAGGCACAAAGCCTGCCGGCGGTGCTCGATGGCCGCGACCTGATCGCCCAGGCGAAAACGGGCAGCGGCAAGACTGCCGCCTTCGGCATCGGCATCTTGCACAAGCTCAATCCGGCCTGGTTTGCCGTGCAGGGCCTGGTCATGTGCCCCACGCGCGAACTGGCAGACCAGGTGGCCAATGAATTGCGTCGTCTGGCGCGCGCGGCTGGCAACATCAAGATTCTGACACTGACGGGTGGCGCGCCGATGCGCCCGCAAATCGCCTCGCTGGAACACGGCGCCCACATCGTCGTCGGCACGCCGGGCCGCCTGCGCGACCATCTGGGCCGCGGCACCATCAATCTGAACCACGTGCAAACACTGGTGCTCGATGAAGCAGACCGCATGACGGACATGGGCTTTTACGAGGAAATCGCCGGCATCGTCAGCGCCTGCCCTGCACGCCGCCAGACCCTGCTGTTCTCGGCCACGTATCCGGAAGACATCCGCCGCGCCACGGCATCGTTCCTCGTCAATCCGCTGGAAGTGACGGTCGAGGCGCAGCACGACAACAACAAGATCGAGCAACGCTTCTACGAAATCGGCTTCGACGAGCGCAACAGCGCCGTCGGCAAGCTGTTAAAACACTTCAAGCCGGAATCGACGCTGGCTTTCTGCAATACCAAGGTGCATTGCCGCGGACTGGCCGAAGAACTGCGCCAGCAAGGCTTTTCCGCGCTGGCCCTGTACGGCGAACTGGAACAGCGCGAGCGCGATGAAATCCTGGTGCTGTTCGCCAACCGCAGCTGCTCCGTGCTGGTCGCCACCGACGTCGCCGCGCGCGGTCTCGATATTTCCGACCTGGGTGCAGTGATTAACGTCGACGTGTCGAAAGACACGGAAGTGCATATCCACCGTATCGGCCGCACGGGCCGCGGCAGCAAGAAGGGCCTGGCCCTGTCGCTGTGCGCGCCGAACGAGAAAAAATGGGTCAAGTTGATCGAGCAGTACCAGAACAGCGCCGCCGAATGGCACGACCTGAAGGAACTGGCTGAAGATGACGGCATGGAAGCGCTGCCGGCGCCCATGGTTACCCTGTGCATCATGGGCGGCAAGAAGGACAAGCTGCGCCCGGGCGACTTGCTGGGCGCGCTGACGGGCGACGCGGGCCTGACCAAGGAGCAAGTGGGCAAGATCAACGTCTTCGAGTTCATGACCTACGTGGCACTCGATCGCAAGGTCGCCGAAGCGGCCTTCAAGCGCCTGAACGCCGGCAATACCTTGGGCCGCGACTTCGGCAACATCAAGGGCCGCAGCTTCAAGATGCGCTTTATCGAAGCGTAAGCAGCGCCAGTACGCGCAGCGGCGTCTCGTGCGACGTAACCAGGACGGGCAAGCCTGGGCACTCACAAGGCGCGCGCCTGCTGGCCCTGGGGCGTATCTTCGATGACATAACCGGCCGCGCGCGCCAGCGCGCGCAAGCGGTCAGCCTCGGCCCACAGGCATTGCGCGCGGGCCGAGGCCCGCTGCGCCATCCACGCCTGCACCTGCGCCGGCACGTCTACCTGCGCTGGCTGCCAGCGCAGCAAGTCCAGTCCCAGCGCCGCATCGAAGCGGGCCAAGGTCGTTTTTTTCACGCCGTCCGGCACATCACTTTTCAGCAGCTCCCAGGCCACGGCCAGCGCACGCGGATAGTTCAAGTCATCGTTGATGCACGCCGTAAAACGCGCCAGCCAAACGGGATCGGCCTCGCCATCCGTCGCGCCCCGCTCTTGGCTTAGTGCATGCACGGCCACGCGTAGGCGCGCCAGGCCGGTGGCGGCAGCGAGCAAGGCCTCGTGCGTGAAATTGAGGCTGCTGCGGTAGTGGGCACCGAGGCACAGATAGCGATAGGCCAGCGGCTCGACACCCTGCTCCAGCAGGCTTTGCAGGCGCAAAAAATCACCTGCGGATTTCGACATCTTCGCATCCTGCGTCTTGAGGAAAGCGCCGTGCAGCCAAAAGTTCGCCAGGCGCGTGCCATGGCGTGCCTGCGTTTGCGCGATCTCGTTGCTGTGGTGGACCGCGACGTGGTCTTCGCCACCGCAATGGATGTCGAAATACGTGCCCAGGTGCTTTTCGGCCATGGCCGAGCATTCGATGTGCCAACCCGGGAAACCCAGGCCCCACGGACTATCCCACTCCATCTGCCGCTGTCCCGCTACACCACTGAACTTCCACAGCGCAAAATCGCAGATATCGCGCTTCTCTCCCAGTTCCACCCGCTTGCCTGCCTGCAGACCATCGCGCTGCAGGCGCGCCAGCTGGCCATAATCGTCCTGGCGCGTGGTGTCGAAATAAATGCCGTCGTCGGTGCGGTAGGTGTAGCCCTTCGCTTCCAGATCGCCGATGAAGGCGATCTGTTCCGCGATATGTTGCGTCGCGCGGCACCAGACGGTGGGCGGCAAGATATTCAACTGGCGCAAATCGTCTTCAAACGCGCGCGTGAATGTGGCGGCGATGTCCCACGCTGACTCGCCGCTGCGCCGGCTACGCGCTTCGACCTTGTCGTCGCCGCTGTCCGCATCCGATGTCAAATGGCCGACGTCCGTGATATTCATCACGTGGCGCACTTGCAAGCCATTGAACGCGAGCGCGCGGCGCAAGCCGTCGACGAACAGATAAGTGCGCAGGTTGCCGATGTGTGCGTAATCGTAGACGGTGGGACCGCAAGCGTACAGGCCCGCATGGCCTGCAGCAATGGGTTCAAACGGGCGCAGGCTGCGGCTATATGTGTCGTACAAATGGAGTGTCATGCGAAACTTTGATGAGCGCTGCGGAAAAAGAAAATGGCCACAGGTTTTTCAACACTGTGGCCATCGAATGAGGAGTAAAACCTTACCGTCGCGTTGCCGCATCCTCACGGAGCCAGGCGCAAGGACACAGCGCAAGAGCGGCGCCCGAGGCAGAAACTGGAACGATAGTAAACGTGGTCATGGCACAAATATCGCATGCAGACGGGCGGGCCGTCAAGCCCGCCCGCGCCACGCGCTTATTTTTTTGCCTGCTCGATCTGCGGCAGCAGCGCCGTCAATATGCCCAGCAGCGGCAGGTAGGAACATATCCGGTACACATAGGCGATACCTGACACGTCCGCTAGGTGGCCCATGGCAGCGGCAGCGATGCCGGAGACGCCAAACATCAGGCCAAAGAAAATGCCCGCGATCATGCCCACCTTGCCTGGCACCAGTTCTTGTGCAAAAACAACGATGGCGGAAAATGCGGAGGAAATCACGAAGCCAATAATCACCGTCAATATGGCCGTCCAGAACAGGTCGACATACGGCAACAGCACGGTGAAAGGGGCGGCGCCAAGGATGGAAATCCAGATCACGCGCTTGCGGCCGATGCGGTCGCCGATGGGGCCACCCATGAAGGTGCCGGCCGCTACGGCGGCGAGGAAGAGGAATAGGTAGAGCTGCGCTGCGCCTATGGACAGGTGGAACTTGTCGATCAGGTAAAAGGTGTAATAGCTCGACAGGCTGGCCATGTAAATGTATTTGGAAAACACCAGCAAGGCCAGCACGCCCAGCGCTTGCAGCACCTTGTTGCGCGACAAGTTCAGCCCATGACCACCGGCCTTCGGCTTGAAGCTGGCCAGGTGGCCGCGGTACCAGTGGCTGACCTTGTACAATACGCCGATGGCCAGCACGGCCAGCAGACTGAACCAGGCGATATTGCCCTGGCCACGGCCCACGATGACGGCCGCCGCCAGCAGCGGTCCGAGCGCGGAGCCGACATTGCCGCCCACCTGGAACAGTGACTGCGCAAAGCCATAACGCCCGCCCGATGCCATGCGCGCCACGCGCGACGCTTCCGGGTGGAAGGTCGATGAACCGACGCCGATCAGGCCCGCAGCGATCAGCAGGGTCGGGAAGGTCGAGACGATCGACAGCATCAGCACGCCGGCCAGGGTAAAGCACATGCCAACGGGCAACAGGAAAGGCAAGGGGCGGCGGTCCGTGTACAAGCCGATCCACGGCTGCAGCAACGATGCCGTGCACTGGAACGTCAGGGTTATCAGGCCGACCTGGGTAAAACTGAGTGAAAACTCGGCTTTCAGCATCGGGTAAATCGATGGCAATAATGCCTGGATCAGGTCATTGAGCAAATGCACGAAGGCGACGGCGCCCAGCATGTGCATGGCCAGACCGGATTCTTGTGGGGAGCGATGAAGCGAGGGGACCGCCGGCACGGACTGGGCCAATGCTGGGGCAGGTGTACTTGTATGCATGTATCTTCCGCAATAATCGGGCACAGCGGGCGGCCGGCCAAGAACCCAGTATAGTTTGGTCATCGAACTGATAACTTCCAATAATCGTCGCATAAGTGACAACTGAGTGATAACTGAGTGACAACTGAGAGCGCCACCCAAGGCCCCACATGCATACCCACCACCCCGCCCAGGCCCATGCCGATGGCGTGCCGTTCAGCCTCGCTACCAGCTCGCACGATTACCAGCACGTGCCACGGCCCGTGACAGCTATGTCCCGGCAATATGCGGCGGGCGACTATACGGCGCTGCACAGTCATGTGCGCGCGCAACTGCTGTATGCGACACAAGGCGTGATGCGCGTCTCGACCGAGCATGGCGTGTGGATATTGCCACCCCGGCGCGCCCTGCTGATTCCTGTGGGCGTCGTGCATGAAGTCCACATCTTGAGCGAACTGAGCATGCGCACCGTGTACATCGATGCGCAGGTGGCGGCCCCGTATGGCGCCGATTGCAAGGTGCTGGAAGTAAGTCGGCTGCTGCGCGAGCTGATCTTGGCCTTGCTGGCCGAACCGATCGAATATGCGCTGGCGGGGCGCGGCGACTGGCTCGCGCACCTGATTTTGTCGGAACTGACGGCGGCCGCTAGCGTGCCCATCGCCATACCCTGGCCCCGCGACCGCCGCCTGGTGGCCATCTGCTCAGCCATCATGCGCGCCCCCGGCAGCCGGCGCAGCATGGAGGACTGGGCGCAGGATGCAGGCGCCAGTGCGCGCACCCTGATCCGCTTGTTTCCCAAGGAAACGGGCTTGCACTATCGACAATGGCTGCAGCAAGTCCACCTGGCAGAGGCATTCTGCCGCCTCGACCGGGGTGAAGGCGTGGCCGCCATCGCCTATGCGCTGGGCTATGCCAGCCCCAGCGCTTTCAGCGCCATGTTTCGCCGCATCCTGGGGCGCACGCCGCAGCACTATCTGAGCGAGTGGCGCGCTGCTGACTGAGAATGACGCAAGCGTGCATCGCCAATCACGGCGGCGAGGAAGAGGAATAGCTACCACTGCGCTGCGTCTATGAACAGGTGGAACTTGTCGATCATGTAACGGTGAATCAGGATAACATCCAGCTCGCCGCTTGCGCTGGAAATACGCAGCGACGCGTCCATCAGTTCTTCAACAGCAAGTCGGCTTCGGCGATGCTGGGCGCGCCGAAGTGCACGCTGTGCACGCCACCATTGGCATCGCTGCCCATGTACACACCGGCCATGCAGCGCTGCAGCCGGTCGTACAGGATGGTGTAGTGGTGAACGCAATTGTGCGGTTCGCAGACGCGGCTCAGCAGGCGCGCCTTGCCATCGATCTCGATGGACTTGAGCGGGCTGGCATGCCATCGGCTACCCAGCGCTGCCGCTTCAGGCCGGCCTTTTTCAAAGCCACGTTGGAGGCCGTGCGAAACGCATCATCGGCCTTGTAGAGCTCGACAGAATATGGGCAGGTGTGGCCACCGTCACAGCGTTGCGCTTGCTCCATGAACGGCGGCTTGGGCGTTCGCGCTTGCGCCGGCATGGCGGCCAGCACCACGGCGACGCCCAGGATCAGCGCAGCGCCTGCATGATGCTCGACGGCAGTGCCGGTGTGCGCCGGTGCAACGTCGCCTGCTCATAAGCATACGCCATCGCAATGAGCGGTATGTCGCTGTGGGCAGGGCCAATGAAGGACAAACCCACACGCAAGCTCCCCACCAGGCCAGCGGGCACCGTGATATGCGGCAAGGCGCACGGCGCCTGCGATACGCCATCACATGTGGGCCCCACCAGCGCATCGAGCGCGTGCGAACGCAGCAACGCGGCAATATCGCCTGGCGCGGACGCAGGCGGCGGCTCGATCAGTTCCGCGCCCTGCTCGCGCAGCACCCGCAGTGCCTGCTCGATCACGGCATCGGTCCCGGCACACTGGCCAAACAGACTGCGTGCGACACCAATGCGGCGCCCATGCAAGCCGGCCACATCGAGCATCGTGCCATCGACCAGGCGCTCGCCCGTCAGGGCGGCGAGCAGCCAGGCCGCTTCACGCACGCTCGGTGCCATCGGCCCGGCAGTGGCTGGCTCGCCGCCCTGCCCGCCTGCCGCCCTGCCCGTGGGCTTGATGGCGACCAGGCCACACGTCGATGCGGGCGCGACGGTGGAGCCGTCCGCCGCGCTGTCCACGGCCAGGATGGTCAGGCCGGCCCAGCTGGCACTGGCATACGGCACGCTGACCGCAGCCCATTGGTGCAAATTGCTTTTGCCGATGATGACGGCGCCAGCCGCGCGCAAGCGCGCCGCGACAAAGGAATCGCAGCTGGCACGCGTGGACAGGGGCGCCTGGGTCCGCGTCTTCATGCGGTCGCCGGTGGCAATGTTGTCACGCAGGACGATAGGGATGCCATGCAAAGGACCACGCACCTTTTGCCCCTGCCGCTCGCGATCCATTTCCAGGGCAATTTTCAGCGCATCGGGATTGATTTCAATGCCAGGATGGGCACGCGCACCGGTACTCGACAGCGAGCGGATGCGGGCCAGGTACTGCGACGTCAGCGCATGGGAACTGAGCTTGCCTGCCGTCATCATCTGCTGTTGCGGCAAGACGCCTGCATCGAGCAGATGGGCCATCGGGCTGGCGGGCGCTGTGGCACGGGTCAGTACCGGGCGCGACAGGCGCACCGGCACGGCCGCTGCGATAGGCGGCGCTCCCCGATGTGCGCCGATGCGCACCATATGACTACGCTGCATGGTATCTCCAGGAAACCTCAATGTTTCTAACGCAATAATGTTCTGGGCATAGCATAGCAGTCCTTGCAACATAATTGTTGCCGACAGAAATTATTTTTTAAGCAAAAAAAACGCCGCCCGAAGGCAGCGTTTCTTGGCAGTCAAGCACTGGGACAGGCAGGACCGGTGTTCGTCGGACCCTGCGAGCAGCGCAGCATGACGCTCTATCAGTTGCGTACGACACGCTTGTATTCGTTGGTACGGGTGTCGATTTCGATGACGTCGTCTTGTGCCACGAACAGCGGCACTTGCACGCTATGACGGTGTGCATCGATGGCGTTTTCGATCTTGGCTTCTTTCAGGACGTTGCCCGATGTGTTGCCCTTGACTGCAGGCTCCGAGTACACCACCAGACGGGCGATGGTCGTTGGCAGTTCAACGGAGATGGCTTTGCCGTCATAGAAAATGGCTTCGCATTCCATGCCGTCCTTCAGGTAATGCAGTGCATCGCCCAGGTTTTCTTCTTCGATTTCGTACTGGTTGTACTCGGTGTCCATGAAGACGAACAGCGGGTCGGCGAAGTACGAATACGTCACTGGCTTTTTATCCAGAACAACAACGTCAAACTTGTCGTCGCCGCGGAACACGTTTTCCATCGGGGTGTTCGTCAGAAGATTTTTCATCTTCCATTTGTAGGTGAAGCCCGTGCGGCTCGAACCGTTGACATCAGAACGCAACACGATCATTGGCTTGCTGTCGACCATGATGATATTGCCAACACGAATTTCTTTTGCGGGTTTCATAGGAATGTACGTAAAAAGTGGGGTTGCATGAAGACCATCTGCCGCCTGGGCGCCATCAGCGCCGCAAGCTTGCGTTTGATCGGTTAAAAATACGTTAGAAATAACCGGGCATTTTACCTTAATTTTAAGCAAGCGCCTATCTCGTCGCGCCGGCAAACGCCAGCAAGTTACTTGCCAGATCGCCATTGGACTGCATCTGCCGCTGCCAAGCTTGGGCGCGCGCACTGATGCGCGGCAAGTCGGCTTGCAAGGCCGGCCACAGCTGCGCCCACGACAAGGCGTGCACGCTAGCGCCATTCCAGGCCAGCGCCGCTTGCACCAGGCTGTCGATGGCAGCGTCCGCATCGGCCGCATAGCGCTGCAGGAAGGCACGCAATTTCACATGGTGCAAGTTTTCATCCTGCAGGTAGATATGCCAGAGAAAAGGTCGGCCAGCCCATTGCGCGCGCACGAAAGAATCCTCGCCGCGCACGAAATTGACGTCGCAGGCCCACAGCAAGCGGTCGTAATCGTCTTGCGCCACGAAAGGCAGCACGCGCACGGTGAGCGCGCCACGCGTGCGCGCAGCACCGACTGCCGCAGTACCGTCGCCGATAAACGCTTGAACGGCATCGAACGCGACGCCTTCTGGCACCAGGCACGTCACCGGTTCGCTACCCGCCTGCCACACAGCAAACAGCTCGGCGACCGGGGCGGACGGATAGCAGAATAGCGATACTTTTAGAGCAGACATTTCCGCTGCCGTCACGCCGAACTGCCCCAGGAATGCTGCCATGGCAAGGGCATCGGCCTGGAACGCCAGCCGCTTTTCGTCCAGCCCCGCTTCGCGCAGCAAGCCGCCCGTCTTCCGCGTGAAACCGGGAAAAAAGAAATATTTGATCATGCCATGGCGTGGCGAGGTCAGCGCATGGCAGCCCTCGACCCACTCTTCTGCCGTCAAGCCTTCCAGGTTCAGCCACACGGGATGCGGCGCGCACTGCGCCATGGCGGCGATGTAGCCGGGCGCAATGTCACAGGCAAAGAATTCGATGACGATATCGGCGATATCGTCAGTGGCAAACACGCCATCCTGAGCGCGCCAATGGCGCACCGTCACGCCGCCGGCCTGCTGCACCTCTACCGCCACGTCGATGGCGGGGCAGATGCGCTGGAAGCTCACAAGATCATCAACCCACAAGGTGACAGCCACGCCGTGTTCGCCGCTCAACTGGCGCGCCAGGCGCCAGCAAATACCGATATCACCGTAATTATCGACAACTTTACAGAAGATAGCCAAAGATGGTGCGCGATCGCTAGGTAATGACATGAGCAGGTAAAGGTGATGGAAACAACGTTGAGATGCCGGCAAACAACAAAAAAGCCGCACTGTTACCAGGCGGCTTTTTTGTTGGCTGATTCAGCCGGTCTGGCGTCCCCAAGGGGATTCGAACCCCTGTACTCACCGTGAAAGGGTGATGTCCTAGGCCTCTAGACGATGGGGACAGAAAATCTGTCCTGAATGCGCTACCCTGCATCCCGACCTGTTTACTACGCGAATCTGGCGTCCCCAAGGGGATTCGAACCCCTGTACTCACCGTGAAAGGGTGATGTCCTAGGCCTCTAGACGATGGGGACAGAAATCTGTCCTGAATGCATTACTTCGCATCCTGACCCTGTACAGCAGCAACTGCAGAAACAAAAAAAGCCTGACTTGTCAGGCCCGTTCAGCACTGCACTCACTTTACAACGACATACTGGCGTCCCCAAGGGGATTCGAACCCCTGTACTCACCGTGAAAGGGTGATGTCCTAGGCCTCTAGACGATGGGGACCTGTGCTGGCTTTACTCTCAGCGGACTCTTCGTTGAAGGCTTTGCTTAAGCCCTCAAAAAAGCGTGCGCGAAGTTTAACACGAAGCGATTCCCAAAATCAACCACTGGGCTTCTTATTTTCCACCTTATTTGCATTCCTCTCTCCCACGGGAGCAGAATGATGGCAAGAAGACATGCAAGGCGGCGGCACGCCAAGCATCTGACTCAGGCCTACCCCAGATCCCCTTCGCGCGATGCGCCGGCAATGAGCAGCATACACATACCCAGCTCGCGCTGCCAGCACGGTAGTGAGGCAGCGCGGCAGCAAGCTGATAACCCCCACCTCTTGCATGCCATGCAGCGCTCTCACAGCCGGGCAGCTAAGTCCTATTCCCCCGGGCGAAGAAATCACTGACGCAAATAAAAAAAGCCGCTCAAGGCTAATGCCGTTCAGTTAAGGGTTTTGGCGTGATTGATGAGCGCCAGTAAATTCGCTAACCCCAGAGGCAAAGAGCTGGGGTCGGACCCCGCAGGGTCCGACCCCAATCCTTGTTCTTGGGCTAAAAATAGCATCACCAACACTAACTGAACGGCATTACCGCTCAAGGCGACTCTGGTTATCACGTGTTTTCTGCGCTGTTGGTGGAGGTTGGCGGGAGCCAACCCTGACCTCTTGCATGCCATGCAAGCGCTCTAACAGCTTAGTCTTATTCCCCTAGGGGTATGGCGGAAAGTGTCGCGGAAATAAAAAAAGCCGCTCAAGGCGACTTTGATTATCGTGTGTTTTCTGCGCTATTGGTGGAGGTAAGCGGGATCGAACCGCTGACCTCTTGCATGCCATGCAAGCGCTCTCCCAGCTGAGCTATACCCCCCGGGCGCAGAAACACTGCTACTTCTTCACTACCAAAACACCAGACTGAACTGGCGTCCCCAAGGGGATTCGAACCCCTGTACTCACCGTGAAAGGGTGATGTCCTAGGCCTCTAGACGATGGGGACCTCGGTACTACATTTTCACTTCTGCGCTGTTGGTGGAGGTAAGCGGGATCGAACCGCTGACCTCTTGCATGCCATGCAAGCGCTCTCCCAGCTGAGCTATACCCCCCGGGCGCAGAAATAATAAAAGCCGCACTTGGCGACTTTGTTCCACTACTTGCTTTCCGCCCTGAGCACGTTTTTACGAGCCTGAACTTACAACAATCAGCACAAACAACTGCCACTACTATACCACAACTACCTGGCGTCCCCAAGGGGATTCGAACCCCTGTACTCACCGTGAAAGGGTGATGTCCTAGGCCTCTAGACGATGGGGACCGCGGAACTTCCAAACAACATCTGCACCACTTTAACGACTAACAAAACCTGACTGCGATTTTGCTGCTGGTGGAGGTAAGCGGGATCGAACCGCTGACCTCTTGCATGCCATGCAAGCGCTCTCCCAGCTGAGCTATACCCCCGTTGGTGCAGAAACAAGAGTATAGCAAAGAAGTTTCACTCTGCAAATACCCTTTTTCGTCTATGAACAACTTTTCATCGGGACGGTTTCCGCACACTCTTTTCCGACTATTTGGTCGCGATGTGTACGGCCAGTTTTACAGCCAGTTTGCCAGACGCGCCAGCACAGTCTCGCGGCCGAAGACCACCACTACCTGATCGATGGCCGGCGTCTGCAATTGGCCCGTCAAAATCAAACGCAAAGGCATGGCCAGCAGCGGCATCTTGATGGTGTTGGCAGCCAGCACTTCCTTGACCATGGCGGCCACGGCTTCCTTGCTCCACTCCACCGTAGCGATGCGCTCGGCAAACTGCGCCAGAACGGGCTTGATGGCATCCGTGATGTGCTGCGCCACCAATGCCGCTTCCGGCTGCGGCGCGCGGAAGAACAGCATCGAAGCCGCTGCCAGTTCATTAACCGTGTTGGCGCGTTCTTTCATCATGCCCAGCACTTGCGCCAGGTCCGGCGCGCCGTCGAAGACGGCACCGGCGGCCAGCATTTGCGGGCGCGCGAGGTCGGCCAGGCGGGTGTTGTCGGCTTGCTTGATATAGTGGTTGTTCAACCAGGCGAGTTTTTCATTGTTGAACTGGGCCGCCGATTTCGACAGGTGGTTCAGGTTGAACCACTCGCAGAACTGCTCGGTCGAGAACACTTCATCGTCGCCATGGCTCCAGCCCAGGCGCGCCAGGTAGTTCAGCATCGCTTCGGGCAGGAAGCCCTGCGCCGGGTAATCCATGACGCTGACGGCGCCGTGGCGCTTCGACAGCTTCTCGCCATCCGCTCCCAAAATCATCGGCAGGTGACCATACAGCGGCAGCGGTGCACCGATGGCGCGCAGGATGTTGATTTGGCGCGGGGTGTTGTTGACATGGTCGTCACCGCGAATCACGTGCGTGATCTGCATGTCCCAGTCATCGACGGCCACGCAAAAGTTATACGTCGGCGTGCCGTCCGGGCGGGCGATCACCAGGTCGTCCAGTTCGCGGTTGGAAATCGTGATCGTGCCCTTGACCACATCGTCCCAGGTCACGTCGCCATCGAGCGCATTCTTGAAGCGCACGACGGGCTTGCGGTCCGCTGGCACGGCCGGCAGGGTCTTGCCCGGCTCCGGACGCCAGGTACCGTCATAGCGTGGCTTTTCGCCGGCGGCGCGCATGCGCTCGCGCATCGCCTCGACCTCTTCCGGCGACGAATAGCAATGGTAAGCAGTACCTTCGGCGAGCATCTGCGCCACCACTTCGCGGTAGCGGTCCATGCGCTGCATCTGGTAGAACGGACCTTCGTCATGGTCCAGGCCCAGCCACTTCATGCCTTCGATGATGGCTTGCACGGCTTCCGGCGTGGAACGCTCCAAGTCTGTGTCTTCGATACGCAGCACGAAAGTGCCGCCGAAGTGACGGGCATAAGCCCAGCTGTACAAAGCGGTGCGGGCGCCGCCCAGGTGCAGATAGCCGGTCGGGCTGGGAGCGAAACGGGTGCGGACAGGGGTAGCGATTGTGGTCATCGATGTTATCAGGCTTGAATAAGTAAAACGCCATTTTACTCTGTTGACCGCCACCACTCCACAAGCGCCGTCACAGTTGCTGCAGCCGCCTTTTCACCTCGCCCGCCTGCGCATGCAGCGCCTGCTCGAACAGGGCGACCAGTTGCGACAAAGGCCGGTGCAGGGGCTTGACCAGATTCACCGTGAACGGCAGGGACACGGCAAAACGGCGGATCTGCAAGCCCTGCCCCGCATAGTCCAGCGCCGTGAGCGGATTGACGATCGCCAGACCCACCCCTTCGCGCACCATGGCGCAAACGGAGGCCGCACTATGCGTGTCGAGCGCCATGCGCCGCTCCACGCCGGCCTGCGCGAAGATGGCGTCGATCTGCAGGCGGTAGGGGTCGACGGCGGCCAGGCTGATGAAAGGCAGGCCCGCGAAGTCCGAGGGCGCCAAGGTCGTCTTGCCAGACAATGGATGGCCGTCGGGCAGCACGCACACTTCATCGACGGACATCAAGGTAGCGAGCGCGGTGCCGGGTGGCGCATTGCCCACTTCCGTCAGGCCGATATCGTGGCGCTGCGCCGACAGCCACTCTTCGAGCAGCGGCGACTCCTGCGGCGTGATGCTGATGCTCACGTTCGGAAAGTCGGCGACGAAGCGCTTGCACGCCTGCGGCAGCAGCGACTGGGAAAACACGGGCAGGCAGGCAATCGACAACTGCCCCTGGTCGAACTGGCGCAGTGCCGCCGCCGTGCTGACGATGCGCTCAAGGCCGAAATACGCGCGCTGCACCTCCTCGAATAACTGCAGCGCCTGGGCGGTCGGGCGCAGCCGCCCCCGCTCGCGCTGGAACAGGATCAAGCCCGTCAAATGTTCAAGGCGCGCCAGCTCGCGGCTGACGGTGGGCTGCGACGTATGCAGCATGGCGGCGGCAGCCGTCACGCTGCCCGTCGTCATGATGGCGCGGAAGACCTCGATATGGCGCAAGGAGATAGTCATGCCCATATCATAAATGAATAAGGCAGGCTCAAATGGATATTTTATATTCGAAGCGTCATCAGCCATCATGCCGTCATATCCTCTTTTACCGAAAGCACACGATGCAGCCCGTCAACGACCAGACCCTCGCCCAACTCGCCCAGCAACACGGCACGCCGCTATGGGTGTATGACGCGGCCACCATCCGCGCGCGCGTCGCCCAGCTGGCACAGTTCGACACCGTGCGCTTCGCGCAAAAAGCCAATTCGAACATCCACCTGCTCACATTGATGCGCGAAGCGGGCGTGCACGTCGACGCCGTGTCGCTGGGCGAAATCGAACGCGCGCTGCAGGCAGGCTTTACGCCCGCACAAACGAATGGCGCCGCCGGCGTGGTGTTCACCTGTGATCTGTTCGACCGCGCTACCCTGGCGCGCGTGGCGGCGGCGAAGATCGAAGTCAATTGCGGCTCGGTCGACATGCTGCGCCAGTTGGGCCCAGTCTCGCCCGGCCACCGCGTCTGGCTGCGCATCAATCCCGGCTATGGCCATGGCCACAGCAACAAGACCAATACGGGTGGCGAAAACAGCAAGCACGGCATCTGGCACGAAGAGCTGCCAGAGGCGCTGGCCGTCATCCGCGCCCATGGATTGCACCTGGTGGGCCTGCACATGCACATCGGCTCGGGCGTCGACTACAGCCACCTGGAAACCGTCTGCGGCACCATGGTCGACCTGGTGAAAAACATGGGCCACGACCTGGAAGCCATTTCCACGGGCGGCGGCCTGTCCGTGCCTTACCGCGAAGGCGAGCAGCCGGTCGACACGGGCCACTACTTCCAGCTGTGGGATGCGGCGCGCAAGCAGATCGAGGCGCACCTGGGCCACGCCGTGCACCTGGAAATCGAACCGGGCCGCTTCCTGGTAGCCGATGCGGGCCTGCTGCTGGCCGAAGTGCGCGCCACCAAGCAAATGGGCGGCAACCACTTCACCTTGTTAGATACGGGCTTCAATGAATTGATGCGCCCCGCCATGTACGGCAGCTACCATGAAATGTCGGTGATTGCGCATGACGGGCGCGCCCTGGACGCCAGCGCGGCATGCGCCACCGTCGTCGGCGGCCCCCTGTGTGAATCGGGCGACGTGTTTACCCAGCGCGATGGCGGCGTGGTGGAAACGCGTTTGCTGCCAGCAGCGCAGGTGGGCGACTACGTCGTCTTCGAAGGTGCCGGCGCGTATGGCGCGTCAATGTCGTCAAACTACAACAGCCGCCCGCATGCAGCCGAATACCTGGTCGATGGCGCGGATGGGCAACACCCGTCGCGGCTGATCCGCCGCCGCCAGACGGTGGCCGAGCTGATCGCCCTGGAACAGTTCTAAGCGGTTTGCGATACTCGCCCCGTGCGGGCATGCGCATCTGCCAACATCGGGGCAACGCATCGACAACACCAGCGCGGCCGGGCAATACCTGCAGGCGCTGCGCACCTCCCCCTTCGTCAGGCAGATGATGGAGCGCACCTTGCCGTTTGCACGCGGGCCTTTGCCGACCTGACACAAAAGGGCGTGGCTGTGCGCATCCTGAGCAATGCGCTGGAAGCGAGCGACGTGGCGGCCGTGCATGCGGGCTATGCGAAATGGCGCAAAGCGCTGCTGTAAACTGTTGTGCCAACACTGTTGTCGGATTACGCGGGGCTTTGCCCCGCTAATCCGACCTTGTATTATTCCCTTCATGCCGTTCGTGATATTGCGAACGGTATCGACCGCTGTCAAAATCTTGGTAGGCATATCAAGACCGGGTAACTGGATGCTGTATCCGCCCTTAGGCTTCGAGCCAGTTTCGTAGATCTCGCACCAGTTACCCATCCTCAATGTCAAGATCGGACAGTATC
>AHHB01000029.1 GCA_000242815.2 Janthinobacterium lividum PAMC 25724 | reverse complement strand
CATCCCAGCTCAGATTGTTGCTGCTCGCCGTCGTCAAGGTGCCCAGGTTGATGTCGCGACCGGCGTTGACGATGCTCCGGCCATCCTTGCCGGCATTGCCGATCACGCCGGCAAGCAGGCTCACATCGCGCCCAGCAGACACCACCAGCGTTCCGCCGCCACTGCTGCCATCGCCGCTCACGTACAGCCCCGCCACCCGGTCGATATCCGTGCGGCTGAACTTTGCCCCACGCTGCTGCTGGCACTTTGCGTGGTGCTGGCAATATGATGTCGCGCCCGGCGTGCGATCAACTCCTGTTGGCCGGATGTGCCGCCGATATTTTCAGTCTTCCTGGCGCCACGGCGACGCTCGCCGTCAGGCGCCCCCATGTTTCACATTGTCCGCCGTCAGCTTGACACGCTGCGCCCGGCAATCGTGCCGCTGTTGCTCAGGTCCCCGACAGATTGATATTGATGTCCTTACCTGCCAGCAATGCTCCGCTACCGTCCAGGATTTAAGACAATGCAAGCTGCTGCGCATGTGCCGATATGCGTGCCTGAATAGCAAACCCTGGCCTCCACTTTCACGTCTTGAGCGGGACAGCCTGTTGAGCCGTATCGGCATTTAGAAAGCGCAACTTGTGCAGATAGAGACGGCCAAGGCTGAGATCGTGTACGAATGCCGGACCTGACCCCGGCACTTTCGGCGACCTTTACCACCAGCGCTGGCGCATCGAGGAGGCCTTCAAGCGGCTCAAGTCGCGCCTTCACCTGGAGCATGTCTCAGGCCTGTCGCAACAGGCCGTCGTGCACGATGTCGCCGCCAAAATCATGTGTGACAACCTGCAGGCATTGGTCGCTTTGGCCGCTCATCACCAAGCTGACCTGCGCGCCCTCGATCGTATCAATCACTCTTACGCGCACACCGTTATCAAACGTGCAATGCCAGCGCTGCTGTTCGGGAAAAAAGTCGCCAAACATCTGCGCGAGACGTTCAAGTTGCTTGGAAAGCACACCTATCTTCATCGAGAAAATCAGTCAAAACCACGCAAGCACAGGCCCAAACCTCACAAATTCATGACACAGAAGCCATGCTAAAGGCACAAAAATTCCTTAACTTGGGAAGATTGCCCTTCGACTACTGAAATAAAATTGGCTGGCTATTAGAAATACTTACCTGCGCAAGCTGACCTAACCGTTCGACAAGCGGCTCGCCATCAATGTCAAAGAAGCAGTCCAACAACATTTTAGGACTAAGGCCGAATGTTTTGGCAACTTCTTTTTTCCAATTGGAATTAAATTCGACCCGTGGATAACCACGCATCACTTCTGCGATCTGAGACAATTCAGTAAGCAAGTGACGAGCCTCCTCACTTGTCCATTCGCCATCATTATCTGAATGGGTGTTAAGCACGGGGCAAACTGTACCTGCATTCCCATTTTCAACAGTGGCAACAACAGCGTCACGGAAGAAATTAAAATCCGCATATGAACCTACCTCAACGCCATCCAACTCATTATCATCATCATCAAATACACAAAGATATAGGCCCATATTACGTCCACTCAATATTTATTAATCCGTTCACGCTACGCACGAATTCCCGTAACGACTCGTGGATTTTAGCTGCTTTTGGCAATCGAATAATAAGTATCTTGTTCCGCGTTTTCGCCATATATGTTAGCATTTTTATCTGATAGGTCAAGCGAAGCTGAGACACATTCTTTATTAGATAGACCTTATCACCCACCTCCGCGTCCGCTCTAGCCCCTCTGGGCATTTGGTGCTTGGTATACGAAAATTCCATCAATTACTCACTTAGTAGGTTTAACAACCTTCACTCCCCAAGCATTCAAGTAATCTTGAAACTGGGGATTTACTGGTCGCGTTGTTTGGATCAAAAAAGGCTGACCGTCAATATTTGCTTTGTAGGTTTCCAAACGTAATTGGTATGTCGAATTTAATGCACTCGAACCACCCTTTATTTCAAGATATCCATTCTCAACACCATCAAAAATTGTTCCTTTCGGTTGACCGCCTTTGGTGTACTTTGGCACGCCCACAATATCTTTGAACGTTGAGGAATTAATCTGTTCGGCTGTCGGTCTAAATACGGCATTATTCTTCTCGATGCCAAGTGCTGCGAGCTGTTCGGCCTCATGAAGTTGACCGGCCCTTAGCGGGTTAGCTACTGAGCTATTTGCCCCTTGGGACAAACCTCCGTTTTTTACTGTAGAAACACCTGTATTCTCTACCGCATAGGAAATTACGCCCATACGCTCAGCATACTTAAAAACAGCCTCACCAAGCGCTGGCGCTATCCATTTCGCGCCAATGGCCAAGCCATCATATACATACTTCCCACCTACAGCAATACCACCCAGCGCTTTACCAATCACAAAATCAGTTGCCGCCATCTCCACGCCATCGCGCAAACTGGCGGCCTGGGTATAGTGATAAGTTCCAGCGCGATAATCTGGAATTGCCTGCAGCATCGGCTCATTCTTCGATATCGCATGTGGCAGATTGTTATGATCGTAAAAAACTCTATTGCCATATGAAATAGCTTGATTTGTCAATACATTACAATCTGACGACGTCCCCCCAGCGCAGACCGAAGTCAACAAGGCATCCCGCTCCGCTGACTTTTTCGCCAAAGCTTCGGCGGTTTTACAAGACGGATCACCAGGGCTCTTGCAAGCAGCCCTTGCCGCTTCATACTGCTCCCGCTCCGAATTCTTAATGCCAACCTTGTTGTGATTAAGGTAATTATTTGCAACTTCATTCAACGCACTATTCGCACCAGCCTCACCGCCGACCGCCGCCCCTACCGATGCGCTAGCGGCCAACAATATTGCACTATGTAGTTCTTTCGGAAGACCCAATTTGGCAATTTGATCAGATATCGCTTGTGTCGTGACTTCTGCCGCACCCGCGCCTAATGCCCCACCTCCACCTCCGACAATACCACCGATAACTGTATGCAATGCCGTCTTGGCCAAACCTCCTTCCTTCCAGGTGTCTGCCAGCGCGTCGCTCTGCTGCTGCAATTCTTTCTTCCTGACAGGATCGTTTTCATCATTCGCTTGCTTTGCGAGTTCTTTTGATTCCGCCATGCGTTTGGCCGCATAATCCCCAACCTCCTTCGCCGCGGCAGCAGCAAACGCCGCCGTCACATCCATCGTCGCCTGCAACTTGGCCTTGTCAAAATTATTGCCAATCTTGCCGCTGGAATCCACTCCGGTCGTCACATCACGATTCAGGCCAGCAATAGCTTCGTCCGCTCCCTTGCCCGTCGCTGCACGCTGAGCCGCATCATCGGTGATGACCAGAGTGCCGCCACTAATGCCGCTGCGCGTAGTACTGCTAGCGTTCTCGCTCAGGGAAACAATAGCTGGAAGGCCCACTGTAGTGGCGTCTTTTTTTCCACCGACGTTGGTCAATTTCTTATTCTCTTCGGTCGCCTTGCCGGCTACCGAAAAACCACCCGACACCCCCACACTGCTGCCCTTCGATATCGCATGATTAGCGATATCGCTATGCGTCAGGGTCGCGGTGGTCAGGCTGCTATTGTCCTTGCCCGCCTCGGTGGCGCTGATGACGGCGCCTTTCAAGTCCGTATTGCCACCGACCTTGATCTGGAAGCCGCCGTCGCCCGCCTGGATGCCGCTTTGCTCTTGCACGCTGGCGTAGTCGTTGTGCATATTGCTCTGGCTGTAGCTGCCGCTGACGCTGGCGCCGATGCCCATGGTGCCGCTGGCGGAAATGCTCTGGCTCTTGCTGTCGAACTTGGCCGTATCTTGCAAGCTTTCCAGGTTCAGATTGCCCTTGATGTCGGCAATGACCTG
>AHHB01000030.1 GCA_000242815.2 Janthinobacterium lividum PAMC 25724 | reverse complement strand
TTCCCTCGGCTTAAAAACACGCCGCTTCCCAGCGGTGTGATGCCATCATCTTCTAATTCATTGCCGGGCTCAAGACGGCGCTGGCTTTACGCTTACTTTCAATCGGCGCCATAAGCTTGTTGGACACGTACTGCAAGGCCGCTACAAAGCTATCTTGGTGCAGAAAGAGAACTATCTATTGGAATTGGCCCGCTACATCGTATTGAATCCAGTCCGCGCGCACATGGTCACGTCCCCCGACGACTGGTACTGGAGTAGCCATCACTACTTTTTGGACGACGCAGCGCCTCCATGTTGGTTAGCATGCGACTGGCTTTTAAGCCATTTCGGCGACACGCGCGACGAGGAAATTGCCAACTACTGTCGGTTTGTCGCGTCCGGAATAGGAAAGGCAAGTCCACTCGCTCGCACCTGTCACCAGATTCTACTTGGCGATGAAACCTTCGTTTCGGCACATCAACAATCGCAGCGTTCCGATGAGTTAAAAGATACGCCAAGGCTGCAGCGCCGCGCTGTCACACTAACATTAGCCCAATACCAGGCCCGCTACAGTGACAGGGACGAGGCGATGGCACGCGCTTATCTGTCGACAGCTTTTACGATGTCTCACATCGCCGCAGCTTTTCACGTCTCGAGCAGGACAGTCAGTCGAGCAGTATCGGCATTTAGAAAAGCGTCACTTGCTGCAGATCGAGACGGCCAAGGCTGAGATCGTGTACGAATGCCGGACATGACCCTAACCCTCCCGTTTCAACATCGCCCAGGACAATCAAGGTCACGGCAAACCAACGCCTACAAGCCCCATAAACACATGGCCTACAAGGTTGCTTGATGGCAGCCTGTTGCTTAACTTGGGTGGATTGCTCACTGACCCCGGCCCTCGTGCCAGACCTGCGTGACTCGGGCCCTCTGCAACCCCTAAACTGGTTCAGACTACCAGTTCGGCTAGTCAATAACTTCTATGGTAATTAGTTAATGTTCCATCAATGATATTGAACTGAGCAGATTTTTCCCCCCATTCAGAATCAGTCTCAAAACCAATACCCACACTTACAATTCCATTACTTTCCGATACTGAAGTGAATTGCGAACATCCCCCAAGAGGTGGGGCTTTAAATGCCCGTTGAAGAATACCTTCATATGAATACAAAAGAAGATTTGATGAGCCAAACTCATCAAACCTACCAACAATTGCGATCAAGCTTTTACTCTTCAAGTTGGCAACCCCAAGCGGAGGCATCTTCATTTCAACTCTAATACTATTAACATTGAAATCCCATGAAACAGTGGAATTATTATCCCAAACCGACCAATTTATTTTTAACATATCATACCCTTTAAATTATAACTCTATCAATCCGGCAATGGCACAGGTTGGCCAATGGGCTTCAAATAATTCGTTCTTACATTCCACTTTATATCCAATTCAAGCTGCAATATACTTTTATCACCGGGGAGAAGACGACCAGTCATTTGATCAATCTGAGGACCTATCGGTCCTTCAAATGAATTAAATTGATTTGTAACCTCATAACGCTGCTTAAAAGAAATATCTGGCTTAAACTGTTCTGTTATAGCAAGTTGATTACGCGCAAACGATTTATTAGGGATATCCTCGAACGTACCGTATCCACCTGGCGGTTTCAATCCCTGCGCTTGATCTGCGTCAATTACCATATTAAACCTCTCACCTACCACCATTGGCCGCAGATTTAGATTTTTTTGATAGCCCAGCGGCCAAGGAGATTGATTTCCGGCCAAGGCTTCTTTTGTCAAAGCTTCCCGTTCAATGAAGGCTCCAAAATTACTGGATGCATTTCCTGCGCTGCTAGTTTCAACATTAATGCGAATAGTTTCACGTTGCGATGTTACAGGATGTGCCATTCCTCCATCTGATATTCCACTCAACCCAGGATAAGGCTCATCTCCAACTAACACCCTTGGCTTCTGAGTCAAACGAGTCTGGTTTTCGATGGCCGGATTAGCCGCGTACGTTAATCTGACGTCAGCATTGTATGCAGCATAATCCTGTGCTTTTATATTTGCCGTTATACTGCTTTTAATTAAGAATACTCCACCAGCAAGATTCAAAGCCCCGATACCAGTACGCACGAGTCCAGTGGAGAAAATATTCCAACTTCCTTTCTTCACCCCATCGACCATATAATCTGACCCGCCAATCAAATCATTTGGTGAATTTAAAAATCCTGAAGACATATCGTTATACATACCCGGAATGGCGGAAATCAACGCCATCGTTCCATATCCTGCCCGCACATCCCAAGAATTGCTTGATTCAAGTGTTTCTCGCATTGAGAAACGATATAAATCGCCAATCAATGAACGAGTTGGAGGATAGACATCCGCGTTACGCTGACCGGCATTGTTATTTTCATCGTTACGGGTAAATATTCGAACACCTTCAGTTGACGAATCGTAAGAAATACTCCTAGGATCTACCCCATCTGTACTTCCACTCGAAATCGCAATGTCAAATGTTCTATTACTTTCTAAGATGTAATTTTCATCACTATGCCCATCCCGTTGTTGAACTATCCCCATTACCGAGCCAAGGACTAAACTCCGAAGCTCCTCACA
>AHHB01000031.1 GCA_000242815.2 Janthinobacterium lividum PAMC 25724 | reverse complement strand
CATCAAGAACCTGTTCCGTCATCGTAAGACGCGCTATCGCGGCTTGGCCAAGAACACTGCACAGCTTTTTACCTTGTTTGCCTTTGCCAACTTGGTACTTGCCGGAAGACGTTTTACGATCACCGAATCCCGTAGTCCGTCTTGATTGCAGGAAGACGCGCAGCATCACGTTAAATTGAACGATAAACGGGCTTGAACGGCTCGCCGGTCGGGCATTTGGCGCGCTAGCCTCGTCAGAAACCGAATTGATCAGCGCTTCCTTAGATACTCCACCAGCTTCTATTCAAATATCAAATGTGGCAGATTGCCGGCATGACAGCGGCGGGCCAGCATCAATGCGGCGCATAACTGCAAATGCGGCTCAGGCGCCAAGTGAAATCAAGGCTTGCGCAAAATAGCGGGCCCACCAAAGTCGGCATTATCGACAGCCCGAAATAACCGCCGTCAACTCACCCTCATATTTCCGCCCACGCAGCCAGTCCCGCGCCAGCGCCAGTACGATCTCGCCATCCGTTGCCGCTGGCGCCAGCTGGTCGAACTCGTAGGTCGGGCGCTGCGGCACCACCTTTACACATGGCGTAAAGACGGGAACTTCGAACCGCTGCGGTACAGGTGGCGCGCTGCCGCAGCCGGCCAGCAGCAATACAAGCATCCATTTCATCGCACGCCCTCCAGCAGCAGCCTGACGGCCGGCATAGCCTCGTCGCAGGTATTTGCGCGCGCACCAGCGATCTGCGCCAGGGCTGCGTCGTACTTCTTGCCCTTGGCAACGGCCGCTGCCTGCGCCGCCGCGCCGCGTTCCTGCGCTACCAAGGTGGCCTTGGCCATGCCCTCGATAGCGCGGTTTTGCTCGGCGATCGAAGTGCGCAGTTCAGCGCTGACGCCCTGCTCTTGCGCCAGCGCAGCGCCACAGCGGCATTGCCAACGCCGTTCTGCGGCAGCGGCGCGAGGTCTACGCGCAGGCGCGGGAGCGCCATCCGTTGCGCTGGAAACGGCCGCCACGCGCGTGGCAGGTGGCCGATGAGGTTTGGCTTAACCCGTCGTCCAAACTTGACCAGCGCCACGCCGCATGACCTGCTGAGGAAAGGACTGAAACGACGCATTCTAAACCGCACTTGCGTGACAACTATCTTGACACTTACCGAAGCTATCTTCATGATAAGGGCGTCAGTCGATTCCCTCCAATCCCGCTGGCAAATCCAAATAATCTGACATCACCAGTCGCAAGCTAAGTATCGCTGCTACAGTGCCACCACCCGCCCACAGCAGGCGCTGCAGTGTGTTGCGGCTGGAGTCCCCTGGATCATTGCTACGTCGGTGGGTTTAGCCCGTTTTTTACGGCCCTCCCAATGGTGTGCACAAAAAGCTGCATATGTGCGGCGTGAATCCAAGCAGACTGCCGCTGAAATCATTCAGCAGCGACACCGAATCTGACCACGCCCGCATGCTTACTCCAGTTCGGCCTGGTGCGCGTTATCATGACGTTCAAGCGTGGAGATCAAAGCCCACTACCTCAGCAGGGTAAGGCGCCGGCAAACTTGTAAACGGAACCAGTTCATACTCGGCCTGCACGGCGTCGAATCCGGCTGGCACTGCCCTTTATTGCAATAATCTCAGTAACTGTGAAGCGCAGCTCGAGAGAAATCACATGTTTCAGCAGACCAGTAGCGTTTCAACTGTAGGTCATCGTATTGGAGGTGATCCGGCAGCTCATGCCATCAGGCATTCTGGAAACACCGGCAGCCAGCCAGATGAGGATCCGAAGGCAAGCCTATCATGCGTATACCTGTCAGGACGAGTTTTAGCTGCGCAGCGTTGACATCAGCGGGGATGCGACACAATGGTGTCGTCAGCAAGAGTTTCAATCATGGTGCTGCGCTGCTGTGTACCGCAAATACACCGGAAATATTGGATCAGTCCATCGGCACTCCTGATCGGGTAATGGCTTCACCGCCCCCCGTACCAAGCACGCAAGTACGCAAGTACGCAAGTACGCAGTGCGCACCGCCATTTAGCCATACGTTCTTGAACCAGCCTCGATGCAGATATAGCCAGTATGCCAGCATCGGAAGCACGATATCGCTGAAGTAAGCGGAATAATTGGATCGGTCTTACGGCTACCGCCCTTAAATCGGTACCCAAAATAGCTCCCATCAAAAATGACGGGAACTACTCTGGTGTATGGTCTGCGTTAATTACTGACAGCTCCTAGTTGACGCTTGAAGAAATTAAATATTGCCGATTGCAATAAAACTAAAATTTCGATCAGTATAATTACCTTTTGAATCACCCGTTTGGACTTCCGCGCTACCGCCAGAAACAGTGGAAAAGATGACGTTATCCAAAGTGCTTTGACCGCTACCAAAACCCCATTGCGAACCAACAATTGCTGGGTTATTAGTAAATGGCGTATTGAATAATATTGTGTAATTGCCGTTGCTTTCGCGCTTTACGCTGAAATTTCCGGAACCAGAGACAATTGTACCATTACTTTGTATGCTTCCAAATAACGTTATGCTGCTCATTGATTTCTCCTTGGTTGAAGTCTGATTATTTCAATAGGAACATAAACCACTACCGATTAGGGAGACGCTAATTTATTCACTTGACAAAGTTTTTAGTCTTCTCAATCAAAGACCTATGGGGCATTGCAAGCCAAAAACATGAGTAAATTAGCGGCTCATTCGGATAAAATGACACCGGCGAGGCTGATTTAATATATCATCAACATCAACTAGAAAATGCGTTCTTTGTAACAACGAGATTTTTTTTGCAATGTAATTGTTTAGATATGGGTGATCATATTCCAACTCGCAGCCTGCCATTTTTCAGGGCCAGGTTGCTTTTGAGTACACTGTTGAATCCTGTCACCCAACTACCAGCGCCATGAGCCAAGCCCTTCACAGCCAAGCCCGCACTACTCATCTGATCCGTGACTAAATCCGCAAATCGACGCTCTCTCAACGGGAACTGGCTGAGCGCTACAACGTTAGTCGTCTGACGATCCGCAAATGGCAGAACCGCGACAGCGCCGAGGATCTTTCGCACCGGCCACGTATCATGCACACCACGCTCACGCCTGCGCAGGAATTGATCGTCGTGGAGCTGCGCACCACGCTGCTGCTGCCCACCGACGACCTGCTGGCGGTGGCCCGCGAGTTCGTCAATCCAGCGCTTTCGCGCGCCGCCCTGGGGCGCTGCCTGCGTCGCCATGGTGTCTCCAGCCTGCTTGAACTGGCCGCCCGGGAAACCGATAAGCCCGTCACCAAAAAGTCGTTCAAGGACTACGAGCCCGGCTTTTTACATATGGATATCAAGTGCTTGCCGCAGATGCCTGACGAAACCGAACGCCGTTACCTGTTCGTCGCCATCGACCGCGCCACGCGTTGGGTCTTCATGGAGATCTATGCCGACCAGTCCGACAGTAGTAGCACCGACTTCCTGATCAAGCTCAACAAAGCCTGTCCGATCACCATCGTCAAGCTGCTCACCGACAATGGCAGCCAGTTCACCGACCGCTTTAGCAGCAAGAAAAAAGACCCGGAAACGGGCGACCGGATTCCCTGCGGCAAGCACGCGTTTGACGTGCTATGCAGACAGCTGGCGATCGAACATCGCCTGATCCCGCCACGTCCTCCGCAGACCAACGGCATGGTGGAACGCTTCAACGGCCGCATCAGCGAGGTCGTCAATCAGACCCGTTTCGCATCCAGGGCCGAGCTCGAATCAACACTACGCAATTACCTGAAAATCTATAACCACAACATCCCACAGCGTGCTCTCAACAACGAAACGCCGATTCAGGCAATGAAGAAATGGCAGGCAAAAAAGCCACAATTATTCGTTAAACGTGTTTATAACCAGGCTGGTCTTGACACATATGCAGCAACGCCGGATGAGGGGGGGGGATCTCAGGACAAGCAGCTATTGAACGTGGTGGCGGTGCGCGGGCAGGCGCGTCAGCGCCTACTTGGGCAGCGGCGGCTGGCGCCGCCTCATAGGCATCGCCTACGTTGCGAAAGGCACCAGCGGCGTATGTGTGAGCAAGACTTTGTCGGCACTCAACGGCAGTAACTGGCGGCAAGCATGCCGCCAGGGATGCGCAATGCGCGCGCTTTTACATGCCCAGGGACTTGAGCAGGTCGGCGTTATCGTCGTCTTCAGGTTCGGCTGCTGCCGGCTCTGCGTCGCGTTCGCGGTTCGCGTATTCCGTCTCCATCAGCGCGTCGGTATCGATTTCACGCGAGTCGAAATCGTGCAACTTGATGAACTCGGTACGGTCGATCGCCAGTTCCAGATAGAAAATGTTATTTTTTTCCGTGTAAAAGGTGACGCGGCGCATTTCCGGACGGTCCAGCGGCGTGTCCACGCTGAGCATCACCTGCTTGTTCAGCACCAGCATCTTCGGCTGGCTCTGGGTGATGTTCGTTTGCAGCTCGCGCCGCACCTTGCCCGTAAAGTCGCCCACGATCTGGTTCATCAGCTCGCCCATGATGTTCGACACTTCGTCCGACGTGTAGAAACTGGCCAGTTCCGACTTTGGCATACCCATGTGCAACATATAGCGCTCGTAGATTTCCATCGCCGTATCGGCGGCGAAATTGAGCACCACCAGGCCAGTGAAACCGCCATCGAACATGACGAAGCAGCCGATGTCCGGCTTGAGGCCGGTCTTCGTGATGCGCTGCACCATGCCTGAATAATTGACTTTACTTTGCGTTGCAACGTTGAGTACCCGCACCACCGAGTTGCACAAACTCATTAACAAATCTTCTGTACCGTACACAACATCCTTTTCTGCATCCATGAGCAATCTCTCCTACTATTTTAAAGATGACAGCACTGTTTACCTGACCGTCGCGAGCAGAAACACAACAGTTTCGCTCAGCAAGCGGACGACTTCACCTTTGCATGCCTGACCTTGCCTGGCCGTGCGAGCCGCGTTACCGCTGGCACGGACCGTCATTTTACTTTTTCTGTGTAGAAATAAGTATCAAAGCGCAGAATACCCATATGTAACATTCTCGTCCAGCCATACCTGCATTTACTTGACGATCTGTGCGGAAATGCCATATGCCGCGACCTGTGGGGATCAGGATGCGGCGGCCTAGGCGCGCAGGGACAAGGCTCGGGGGCGATCCCCGGCTGGCCGCGCCGCGCCGGCCTGTGCGCTTTGCGGCGCGTCCGTCAGGCGAAACACTTGCACGGCGTGCGACAGCTGCGCCGCCTGATCCTGCATCGCAGTGGCCGCCGCCGCTGCTTCCTCGACCAGGGCCGCATTTTGCTGCGTCACCTGGTCCATTTGACTGATGGCTTCATTTACCTGCTCGATGCCGAGACGCTGCTCTTCGCTCGCATCGGTGATATCGCCGATGATGGCGCTCAGGCGCTGCACACTATCGACCACATCTTGCATGGTGGCACCGGCCTGGTCGACCAACTTGCTGCCCGCACCCACCTTGTCCACGGAATCATCGATCAAGCTCTTGATTTCCTTGGCGGCGCTGGCCGAACGTTGGGCCAAGTTGCGCACTTCGGTGGCAACGACGGCAAAACCGCGTCCCTGCTCACCGGCACGGGCAGCCTCTACGGCAGCATTCAGGGCCAGGATATTCGTCTGGAAAGCGATACCGTCGATCACGCCGATGATGTCGGCAATCTTGCGCGAGGAATCATTGATCGAACCCATGGTCTGCACCACTTCGGACACTACCGCACCGCCCTTGACTGCCACGGCGGACGCTGCCGACGCCAGCGAGCGCGCCGCCAGCGCATTGTCCGCATTTTGCTTGACGGCGGCAGTCAACTCCTCCATTGAAGAGGCTGTTTCTTCCAGCGAACTGGCCTGCTGTTCCGTGCGCGATGACAGGTCCATGGTCCCGACAGCGATCTGCGCAGACGCAGTGGCGATGGTATCGGTACCTTCGCGCACTTCGCCCACGATGCTGACCAGCGCCGTGTTCATGTCACGCAGGGCGGCCATCAGCTGACCCGTTTCATCGTGCGAACGCACGACGATATCACTGCTCAGATCGCCCTGCGCCACACGCTGGGCCAACGCCACCGCCTCGGCCAGCGGACGGGTGATGTTGCGAGTCAGCAAGATCGCCAACATGCACGCCAGCAAAGCGGCGGTCGCGCCGCCGCCCAGCAAGACCAGCGTCGTGCGCAATTTCAAGGCAGCCACATCCAGGGCACGCTGCGCGAGTAACATACTTTCCGTCTTGCCGATATCGGCAAGTACAATGCGCATCGCATCCATGGCGGCCTTGCCCTTGCCAGCCTGCTCGGCCGCTACCACGGCGTCGAGGCTGCCATCGACGACCGCCGCGCGACGCAAGCCGATCACGGGCTCGATCGCCGTCGCCAGCCATTGCTTCTGTGCGCCTTCCAATGTCTTCAGTCGGTCCAGCTGTGCAGGGTTGTCGGCAGTCAAGGCGCGGATTTTTTGCAAATGTTCGGCAAAATCGCGCTGACCACTTGCCAGCGGCTCCAGTGAGCTATCCTTGCCGGTAAGGGCAAAGCCGCGCTCACCAGTCTCGATGTTGATCAGGCTTACGAGCAAGGCATCGGCCTCACGCATGACTTCATAGGTATGAATATTGAGTCCATTGGCATCATCCAGGCGGGAAAAATTCGCTTGCGCAGAGGCGACCAATATGGCCAGCAAAGCGACGACGACGCCGAAGGCCAGATACAGGCGGGTACCGATCTTTAAGTTGGATAATGCCATTTTCATACTCCATATCAGAACAAACATCAAGGCGCCATCATAGCGAAAAATGTGGAAACTTTTGTTGCTTTAGGGATACAATTTATATCTTATCGTCTTTATCTTACTTCCATGGATCAATTGTCTGCCTTGCTGCTGCGCTTTGGATTTTCAGCCGATACTTTTTTCCAGGGGGCGTTTTGCGGCAATAACCACTTTCCCGCGCAACCGGGAAGGGGGCATTTGCACCTGGTGCGCGAGGGGCCGGCGACTTTCGCCCACGCAGACGGCACCGTGCTGCGCATTGATGCGCCCGCGCTGGTTTTCTATCCGCGCCCGCATACGCATGCGCTGCGCACCGGCGCCTGCACGGCGCAACTGCTATGCGCAACCGTGCATCTGGCCGGCGACGATGAGGCCATGCTCAACAGTCTGCCGGCCTTCCTGCATCTGCCACTGGCGCAACTTCCGGCCATGTCTGGCGTGCTCGAACTGCTGTTCGATGAGGCCCAGCGTGGCGAACTGGGGCGAAAAGTGGTGCTCAACCGTCTGTGCGACGTCCTGATCGTCCAGCTATTGCGCCATGCGCTGGCCAACCGCCTCATGTCGGCCGCGTGCCTGCTCGACCAGTCCAACGCCGCCCTCACCAATGCCATCACTGCCATGCACGAGCATCCGGGGCGCCACTGGACGGTGGCATCGCTGGCAAGCCTGTGCGGCATGTCGCGCAGCCGCTTCGCGCGCCAGTTCCATGCGGCCATCACTTGCCCGCCGGCCCAATACCTGACGGGCCAGCGCATGCTGCGCGCCCAGGCGCTGCTACGGCAAGGCTGGCTGGTGCAAGATGTCGCGCTGGAAGTGGGCTATGGCAGCCAGCCGGCCTTCACCCGGGCCTTTCGCGCATGCACCGGCTTGTCGCCACGCGACTGGCTGACACAGGGCGCAAGCTAGATCTCGAAGATGGCCAGCGAGTCGCCGCCCCGCCCCCGCTCCAGGCTGCGCAATCGCGTCACGCTGGCACCGCAAGTGTTCTGCCAGCCCGAATCTGCTCGGATGGCAACTTAGATGGCCAGCGCTGCGGCAGCTGCGGCGCGCTGCGGCAGGTCGATGATGAAGATGCAACCATGACCAGGCACACTTTCCACACTCAAGGTGCCAGCATTGGCTTCCACGCTGCGCCGGGCAATCGACAGGCCCAGGCCCAGTCCCGTCTTGTTGGCACCGCCTTGCGTAAACGGCAAGAACAAGTCATGCGCGGCCTGCGGCGCCAGGCCGGCGCCGTTGTCTTCTACTTCGATCTTGACACGCTCGCCACTCGCATACGCGCGCAGCACCACCGTGCCATTTGGCGCACCGAACTTGAAGGCATTCTGCAGCAAGTTCCCCACCGCAGAGAACAGCAAATCCTGGTCGGCATCGAGCTGCAGCAAGGGAGCAACCTCTTCCACAACCAAGGTGCAGCGCAGCAAGTCCGCCTCGAGCTGCGCCGAATAGCTGAGTTCACTGATAAAATTACTGAGCAAGAAGACCGACCGCTGCAAGGTCAGTCCCGCATCCACCCGCACTTCCGCCAAAGAGCGGTCGATCAGGGTACGCAAACCGACGAGACTGCGGTCGAGCACGGCGCCCGTCGCCCCCGTCACGCCCATGCCGCCCTGCTTGATCGCGGCGACGGCCAGGCTGGCCGTACCCAGGTGATTGCGCAATTCATGGGCAAAAAAGCCGATGCGCTGGCTCAGCAGCAAAGCCTGCCCGTCAGCAATCAGCACGTCGCGCCGCTGGGTAAATTCGGAGACGGCTTCGGCAATGCCGTTGTCGAGGCAACGGTTCAACGTCCTGAATTCCTCGACGGCGAATTGCTCGCCCAGCGCCAGGGCCAGGTCGCTGACAGCCTGGCACAGGTCGCCATAATCGTGCACCACCTGGCTGACCGAATAGCCAAGTGCCAGTAATTGCCCGCCGTGCGTGGTGGCGCTATCGGCCAGTTCCGATATCGCCAGCGCATTGCCGTCGGCGGGACCGGAAATAGCCAGGCTCTTCACCATCAGGCCCGCCTCCTCGGCTTTCAAGGTGCGGATCAGCTGGTCCAGAAAGATGGGTATGCCATGTTGCAACTGTTGCTCGGTCGGTAATCGCAAAGGCCTCTTGGCAACTTTGTCTCGGCAACGACGCTCCAGTTCGGCGCGATTTTCGGATAAAAATAGATGCATCATGGCGTTTCCGGCAATCTCAAGGATGAACAATGCGCCAGCCTAAGCGAATGATCGGCCAAGCACCGTCTGCTAGCGAACATAGCTGCGCATGCGCGCGTCTGGCAACGTGCGGCGCACGCGCCGATCATCGTACCGTGCTATTGTCAGCGGATACCTAACCAAGCAGGTGCTGCGCATGCAAACCATTACTACCAGTGTCTCGTTCCGCTACATCGATCCGCGCCACAAGGAACCGGGCCCAAGCAGGGAATTCATCAATCAGAACATTCAGCTGCCAACGGGCGCCCATCTGCCGCGCCTGGGTGAAGCGATCGAACTGCTGCACTGGGACTTGCAGCGCGACGTGAAATCTGGCGTGTATTCGGTCCTGTTTGTCCACACGCGCATCGCCTTGTTTGATGGCAACGACAAGCCTTCCGCCTGGCACACCACGGTCACCGTGGGACCGCTGCCCGAAGACATCGACGCGCGCTTCCTTAGCGCTGCGTCCTGATAGCCGCACCACGAGCCCCACCCGTCTGGCCGGGCGCCAAAGCGCGCAATACGCGTCGTACAGTGTCCCGAAGCAAGCCGATGGTGCGGGCCAGCACGCCGGCGCCGTCCTATAATTGACGCTTCTCCTGTTTCCGTTCTTGAAAGCTCCCCATGTCTACACGCTTTTCCCGCCACCTAATTCGCTGCGCCGTCCTGGCGTGCTGCGCCTTGACCTCCCCGCAAGCGGCTCTTGCACTGGAGACGGGCCCTGTCGACGCGCGCGCCGTATGGCAGGAACGCTCGCTGTCGGCCTGCCGCAGCGAGCAATCGAGCGCCGCGCCCGAGGTCTGCCTGCTGCGCAGCATGCAGCGCTACGGCGCGCGTCCGCAAGCGGTCGCCGCAGCCAGGATGCTGGTCAAGGCAGGCAAGGCGGGCTTCATCTCGGCCTGGCGCCCGCTGGACAAGGCGGCACTGGCCACCGTGACCTATCCTTTCCGCGCCAACACGAACGAAGGCAGCTTGCTCATTGGCAGCGATGGCGCGGCCATCGACGTCGACGAAGACGCGGTGCGCGAGCAAGACCGCGCCAGCCCCGCCTGGCGCGCGTTTGCCAGCACCCACCCGGACGCCGTACCGTTTGCTCCGGCCGAGTTCGTCGGCAGCACGGCCATCGGCGATGGCGGCTTGCGCCTGCTGTTTGCCACGCCCATGAAAAGCTGCCATGCTTGCGCCGACGACGGCGCGCTGCTGGTCGCCTATACGCTAGACAAGACAGGTGTCGTGCGCGAACGGGAACTGTTGACGATCAAGTAAATTTGACGGGCCCGACAGACAGCGCCGAAGAGCGCAAGAGCGCACCCGTGGTGGGCGAAACGGTCATCGTCGGCGAATTGCTGGCGGGCCTGTTGGTGCTGGAAATATATGTGCTGGAACCGCCGCCGTTCAACCATGGTCTGGCATTGGCCACCTGCTAGGATGAAACCAGGGCACCCTGGCGCCTCGGGCGGCGTCCCGGCTTGCCATGGCATCTGAAAAGGATGCCGGAAGAGACCCATGCCAGCCTCTAGCCTCTAACCTCTAGCCTCTAGCCTCTAGCCTCTATCATCAATTATCGGATAGCCCTGAACGCGCATTGCGCGCCGTGTTCAAGCGGCAAGACGCAGCCTGGCTGCAAAACATGGACAAACTGTAATCCGGCGCAGGGCGTGCGCGGCGCCACCGGCAGGTAGAATCGGCGGCCCTTTTTGCCACGCCCGCGTCCTGATACCCATGAGCTTCCTGCAATTATTTATTCTTTCCATCGTCCAGGGCTTCGCCGAGCTGCTGCCCGTATCCAGTTCCGCCCACGTCATCATGGCGGAAAAACTGATGGGCCTGGACCCCACGTCTCCAGAACTGACCATGCTGCTGGTGATGTTGCATACCGGCACCATGTTCGCCGTCATCGTCTACTTCTGGACATCCTGGCGCGCCACGTATTTCAGTTCGGCCACCGCCTTGCGCAGCAATGTCCTGCTGCTCGCCGCTGCTACCGCAATGACGGGCATCGTCGGCTTCGGCTTGCTGAAGGGCATTACCCACATCATGCGCAAGGATACGCCCGGTTTTGAAATCGAGCACCTGTTCGGCAATGCGCAACTGATGGCCGCCGCGCTGGCCGCCGCCGGGATATTGATCATCGCGTCCTCGCGACTGAAGGCGCGTGAAGGCGGCACCTTGTCGCTGGTCAAGGCCATGGTGATTGGCGCCGTACAAGGCCTGTGCCTGCCCTTGCGCGGCTTTTCCCGTTCGGGCGCCACCATTTCGACCGGCATCGCCATGGGCGTGCCGCAACGCAGTGCGGAAGAATTCAGCTTTGCCCTGGCCGTGGTGCTGACGCCAGCCGTGCTGCTCAAAGAGGGCTGGCGCTTTTACCAGGCCATGGCAAATGGCAGCCTGGACCATTTACAACACGGCAATAGCATGCTGCACCTGCTCGGCCCGAGCCTGCTGGGCATGCTGCTCTCGTTCCTGGCGGGCTTGCTGGCCCTGCGCTGGCTGTCGCACTGGCTGGAACAGGGGCGCTGGCATTTCTTTGGCGGATATTGCCTGCTGGCCTCGCTGGTGGTGCTGTACCTGGGGTAAAATCGCCGGGTTTGCAGTTTCCACTCCCATCCCAGCCAGGTTTTACAGAAAGCCAACGATGAATTTCGCAGCCACCGCCGCTCTCTCGCTTGCCATGTCCACCGACGCCTTCGCCGCCGCCGTGGGCAAGGGCGCCGCCCTGCACAAGCCGCAATGGCGCGAAGCGCTGCGCACGGGGCTCATCTTCGGCATCATCGAAGCCATCACGCCCATTATCGGCTGGGCCCTGGGCAGCGTGGCGGCGCCATACGTGGAAGCGTGGGACCACTGGATCGCCTTCGGCCTGCTGGGCAGCATCGGCCTATTAATGATACGCAATGCCCTCGCCGACGCCGACGAGGAAGAAGCACCGGTCCAGTCGCACTCATTCTGGGTGCTAGCCGTCACCGGCCTGGCCACCAGCATCGACGCCATGGTGGTGGGCGCGGGCTTAGCTTTGCTGGGCGCCAACATTGTCGTGACAGCCGCCGCCATCGGCTTTTCTACTTTCGTCATGGTTACTCTGGGTGTCATGCTGGGCCGAGTACTGGGCACGCTGGCGGGCCGGCGCGCCGAACTGCTGGGCGGCCTGGTGCTGATCATCATCGGCTGCGTAATTTTGTACGAGCATATCGGTCATCCAGCCTGAGGCCAGGGCGCGCACGCCACAGGCGCCGGCATGGCGCGCGGCGCGCTTTGTGCTACAGTCGTCATCCTGTATTGCTGTCTCGCAAGGAGATCATCATGGAAACTCTGGAGCTGCTATTTGCCTCGCTGGTGCGCGAAACAGCCGTATCGATACGCGACCAGCATATTCCTTTTGCCATCAAGCACGACGAACGCGCCTATGTCGCGTGGATGGATGAGCACCCGATCCATGGCTATGTCCAGGAAGCGTATCGGGAGATCGAGGAAACGGCCCAGCAAATACGCGCCATTCGCGCTCGATGATGGCGCTTGCCGCAAGCGGCGCTACGCAGCAGGTATGCACCAAGCCCGTGCTGATCGAAACGCCGTGCAGCGACAAGCGCGTGCATGCGGCCTTGACCGGGGCGTCGGCGCATCCCCGGCAACGCCTCTATCGCGGCACCATCACGGCGCTGCCGCCCGCGGCTTTACCGGCCGGTAGCAAGCGGGTGCCGCAGCCGTCTGATATGGTCGGCAATTAACGCGACGCAGGCACAGACGCGTATAATCGCGCTCCCCCCGCTAAGAGTGCGTCACCATGGAATTTGTGAATTACCGCTGGCCTTCCTGATCGGTTGCGCCCTGATTGCCTTGCTGGCCAAGAGGAAGGGCTACTCATGGTATCTGTTTTTCTTTGCCATCGCCGTACCGGCTCCACTGTTACTGCTGGCCCTGCCGCATGTGCTGGGCGTGGAGACGGCTTCATTGAATGCCGTACGCCTGGCCACCGCCCTATTCTTGCCCGTGCTCGGCTTGCTGGTGGCCTTGCGGCGCAAAAGCTGACGCGGCGTACGGCTTAAGCGGCCTGCATGCCGTCGGCCAGGCGCCAAGCGACAGACAGCGCCAGTTGCTGCGCCTCTTTTTCATTGCTGCAATCGTCGTAGTCGCAGGTGTCGGCATACGCGCCGCAGGCCTGGTTCAGGCTGACGTACGAGCCGACCCAGCGACCATCGCGGCGCTGGCTGGCCGTGGCGCTAATGATAAAGCCTTTGTGGATGGTGGGATTTTCAAACGACATGGTTCCTCCGATGCAAGAAGCGTCAGCCATCTGACTGAGCACCACTGTGCGCCAGATCGGCGCCCGCAGTCTGTACGCTGGACCACACCCACGCCAAACGCGCGCCCTCCCCGTGTGCATCCTCGCCGCTCGGGCATGACTGCCCGAGTCTGGACGCTGCGCAAGGCGTCAGCCAATAGTGGCAGGCTGGTTCAATTGCGCGCGTGCGCCGACGACTCTCGCGTCATATCATCACGCTCAGCGCGCGCTGAAACTCGGCGATGTTTTCATCGTGGCGCTTATAGTAAGTCCAGGGACCTATCCGTTGCGACGTCACCAACTTGGCGCGCTGCAGCGCCGCCAAGTACAGGGAAACCGTCGATTGCGACAAGTTGGCGCGGGCCTGGATAATGCTCACGCATACGCCGACCTCGTCGGCATCGACGGCCTGTTCGGGGAAGTTTTTGGCGGGCTCCTTGAGCCAGGAAAGGATCGCCAGCCTGCCCGGGTTATCCAGGGCCTTCAGGACTTCGCTGATATCTACACTCATAAATCACACCATATCGACTTTTCGACATATTACGATATTTTCGATCAAGATTACAGCGCAAATACGCCGCCCGTGATAACCGGCAATCCCGTCTTAAGCACCGTAGCGTGGGTAGTCGGTATACCCGACAGCCGTGCCGCCGTACATGGTGCTCGGATCAGCAGCATTAAGAGACCAGCCGTTGGCTATGCGTTGCGGCAAGTCCGGATTGGCGATGAATGGCCGGCCGAAGGCGATCAAGTCGCCCCAGCCTTGCTCGATGACCCGTTCGCCGCGCGTTGCCGTGTATTTTCCCGCGTAAATGATCTGTCCGCTAAATGTGGCGCGCACAGCGACGCGAAAGGTTTCCGGGAGTTCGGGCGCATTGTCCCAATCCGCTTCGGCCAAGGACAGATAGGCGATGCCGACTTCCTCGAGCACCTTGATCGCTTCAATGTAGGTGCCATGGGGATCGTCTTCGACCAGCCCCAAATAGACGCGCGCTTCGTCCGTGCTCTGGAACAAGGGTGCAAAACGCACGCCGACACGATCTTTTCCCACCTTGTCGGCCACCGCCTGCGTGACTTCGCGCAGGAAGCGCAGGCGCTTGCTCAAGCTGCCGCCATACTCGTCGTCACGCTGGTTACTGTGGGCCGAAATAAATTGATTAATCAGATAGCCATTCGCAGCATGCAATTCGACGCCATCGAAACCAGCCGCCATAGCGTTTTCAGCGGCCTGCGCATACATGGCTACCAACTCGGTAATTTCCTCACGCTCCAAGGCGCGCGGCATCGACGGCTGCGCCAAGGCACCAACGCCGGGACTCGTCTCGATAAATACGCTGACCCCTGGCGCCAGGATGGCCGATGGCGCGACCGGTGCGGCGCCTCCAGGCTGCAGCGTGGTGTGCGACACCCGGCCCACATGCCATAACTGCGCGAAGATGATGCCCCCTTGCGCATGCACGCGCGCCGTCACCTTGCGCCAGCCCTCAACTTGCTCTGCCGAATGTATGCCAGGCGTCCATGCATATCCTTGGCCACGTGGTTCGATCTGGCTACCTTCGGTCACCATGAAGCCGGCGCTACTGCGCTGTCCATAGTAAGTAGCCATCAGATCATTGGCGATATTGCCGGGCTGCGTGCTGCGCGAGCGCGTCAGAGGCGGCAAGACGATACGGCTTTTCAAGGTGTACGGGCCGAGGCTGGTCGTTGTAAAAAGTGTCGAGTGTTCCAAAATTTCATCCTTTGTTTGAGTGCAGCAGCTGCCAGAGGAAGAGCAACAGGCTCTGCGGGGCAACGAGACAGACATTCTAATTCATATATCGCGATATCGCAATATCTTAATAAATAGATGTGAAAGTCCGGGCCGATATCGCCTTGCCTGTCATCATCATAGACGCTTGCGCGGTGCTTACGGAAGGGAGGCTGCCCGGTGCTTACAGCCGAGATAGCGACTCAGTCACGTCGGCAGGCGCGCAAGGCGGCGCCACAGCGCTTCCATGGGCCCCTGACTGAAGTGGCGCAGCCAATAGCGGCTCAGCAGCACCTGCCCCAGCATGATCAGCACGGCCAGTCCCAGCATCTCGGCCGGACGCAATCGAGCACCCCAGCCCAGGCCCGGCCCCTGCAGCAAGCAGGTGCCGAGCAGCGATTGCAGCAGATAATTGCTCAAGGCCATGCGTCCCACGGGCGCCAGCCATGTGCCCAGCCAGCGCAGCATGAAGGGACCGGCCAGCATCAGCGCAGCCACATAGCCGGCCGCCAGCAGTGGGCCGCCGGCGAACAGACCCACCTCGAACAGGGCCGTGTCGAGCGCGGTTTGATAGGGATCCGCCACTTGCCAGGCGATGGCGATGGCCGCCAGCAGGTTGAACGGCAAACCCACACCGAGTCCCGCGGCACGCACGCGGCGCCACAGGCGCTGGTGGCGCTGCGGCTGCGTCAGCCAACCGAAACGCACGCACAAAATGCCCAGCAAGAACAACACTATGATATGCGGCAACATGATGCTGGCGTATAGCAGCGAGACCAGATAGTCATTGGCACGCAGCAAGGCCACGTCCCACGCGCTGCCTTGCGTGTACATCGCGTAACGGTCGGCAAAACTGCGCAACTCGCGCGCCGTGTCCGCTGCGCCGCCCTGCTGCCCCACAGGAATCAATAGACAAATGAATAGCAGGAAGCCGGCTGCCACCAGCCAGGCGCAGTTGCGCACGCGGCTGAGTCTGGCGGACGCCAGCGGCAGTAGCAGCATGCCGGCAACGGCATACGAGCTCAGCACGTCACCGCTCCAGACAAGAAAACCATGCAACAGGCCGCATGCCAGCAGCCAGCGCAAACGCCGTCGATACGCTGCTTGCGCCTGTTCCCGGCTGCCCAGCCGGCGCTGCAAGGAGCGTGTCTGCAAGGCAAAGCCGGCGCCAAACAAAAAAGCGAAGATGGGATAAAACTTCAATTGTGCCAGCGCCGCCACGGCGAAAATGAGGAGCTGGTCCAGTACCGGCGGCGGCGCGGGCAAGGTGCCGTAGCGCAAGGAAATCGTGCCCCAGGCAAAACCCCATATATTCACCAGCAAGATGCCAAACACGGCGATGCCGCGCAGCACATCGAGCTGCAGCAACCTGCCGGATTTGGCGTTCACGGCGCTCTTGGCGCTCATGGCATTTACGCGCGTGACAAGGTTGGGTAATCGCTGACCTGCAGGCTGAAACCGGCAGCATCCGATTGCAGCCGCGCCAGGCCGCCGCACGGCAAGGTAAGGCGGCGGCGGATATGGCCAAATTCCAGCCCCGTCAGTACGGGCACGGGCAAGCGCTGGCGCACATAGGCCAGCATGGCGTCGACATCGTAACCCTTATCCATGGGACTGAGTTTATAGCCGGAAAAATCCCCGAGCACCACCGCATGCTGGCGATGCAATACGCCCGCATGCAGCAATTGCAGCAGCATGCGCTCGACACGGTAGGGGTGTTCATTGACGTCTTCGAGGAACAATATGCCGCCATCGATGTCCGGGAAATACGGCGTGCCCAGCAAGTGAAGCAACATCGCCAGGTTGCCACCCCACAAGGTTCCGGTCACATCGAGCTGCGCATTGCCCGCTGCCGTGGCCGTCACCGTGTGCGTCGGACCGGCCAGGCAAGACCACAGTTGATCGAGCGTAAATTGCTCGGGGTCGTCGCGGGTGAAATCGTCGCAGAGCATCGGGCCGGCAAAACTGGCACGGCCCGTTTTCGCCATCAAGCCCATGTGGAAAGCGGTGAAATCGCTGTAGCCGACAAACAGCTTGCCGCTGTCGGCCATGCGCTCGAAATCGATGTCGGGCAAGATGCGGCTGATGCCATAACTGCCGCGCAAGGCGATCACCACTTGCACGTCCGGGTCGGCCGCAGCCGCGTTGAGCTGCGCCAAACGTCCGGCATCCGTGCCGCCGAAGCGCTGGAATGTCTGCTCAGGGTCGTAGTAATTGTGAACCGTGGCGCCTTGCGCCTGCAAGCGGGCAATGCCGCGCGCCACGGCCGCTTCGTCGGGCGCGCAACCGCCCGGTGCCACAATGGCGATGCCAATCTCAGGTGTCTTCAAAATATGCCTAGCAAGTCGAGTGGTGGGTGCGGCAAAGTAATCCCCGGCATGGGCTTGTAAATGGATGACAAACAGTTGCCGATACTATGCAAGGCGCCTGCCACGACGCAGTGCAAGCGCACGTACAAGTACAAGTACAGGCTGCACTGCAAACTGCGGGAAACATCGCACAGGCCGCTTGTGGAAGCCAGAAATTACACTAATTTCTTGCGGGTTACTTGAGATCGCTGGAAGCGTATCTGGGGCGCCATCTTACCTTGCAGATGCACATCGATCAAGGCGAGCAGACGCTCGATCAGCTGCGGCGGCATATCGTGCCCCATGCCTTCGATCACTTCCAGTTGCGCGCCTGGGATCAAGGCCGCAGTATCGATGCCGCAGGCGAGCGGTATCAGGGGATCGTGTGCGCCATGGATGACCAGTGCCGGGCAACGGATGCTCGCCAGCAAGCCCGTGCGTTCGCCCGAGGCGGCAATGGCCAGCATTTGCCGCGCCTCGCCTTCAGGGCAACTGCTGCGCTGCAGCGCCGCTTCGATACGCTGGTTCAGCAGTTTTTCCGCCACGGGATAGGCGGGGCTGCCGATGGCGCGCATGGTCGCTGCCATGTGCGCCAGCAATTCGACGCCGCTGGCATTGCGTTTCGGACGTTGCAATATAGCATTGCGCGCCGCCCGCGTCGGGCCGGGCAAGCCGCGCCGGCCACTGCTCGACATGATGGAGGTCAGACTGAGCACCTGCTGCGGCGCGCGGGCCGCCATCACTTGCGCAATCATGCCACCCATCGACACGCCGATCACATGCGCCTGATCTACGCTCAGGGCTGCCAGCAAGCCCAGCGCATCGTCGGCCATATCGTCGAGGGTGTAGGAAGTTTTCAGGGGCCAGCCCAGCAGGCTCTTCACGTAGGCCAGCGGCAGATACGGCTTGCCCGCCTGCGCCATTTTGCTCGACAAGCCGCTGTCGCGGTTGTCGAAGCGCACCACACGGTAGCCTTGTTCGACTAGGCCTTCGACAAAGTGCTCCGGCCAGGAGATCAGCTGCAGGCCCATACCCATGACCAGCAGCACGCACGGATCATCCGGCTTGCCGTCGCTTTCATACGCTATGTTGAGGCCGTTCGCCATGATGGTTGCCATGATAGCCTCTCTTCAGGAACCAGCACGCAGGCACCATCGCTGCGGCCTTGCGCTTAGCATACCACTAAGGTGCGTCAGACATGAGACCGGCACGCGGCGCGCAGTCCAACTGTTGCCGCGCCGATACGCCGGGCGGCAACGCTGCCATCTCGCCGCTGCGGCTTACTTGGCTTTTGGCAAGGAATCGGCCAGCTCCACCCAAGCCTGTGGCTGCGGCTTGCCGCGCTCGCGCACGCCGAAGAAGGAAACCACTTGCGTGCCATCGCTATCGAAGAATTCGACGGAAGTAACGCCGCCGCGCTTGAGGACCCAGCCGCTACGCAGCGCCGTGTCGCGGATGTGCAGATTGAAGTCCGGGTCCAGCACGTTGAAGAAGCCGCCGCCGGCCATGGTTTTCTCGACCTTGCCGCTGTAGATCTGCGTCACGCCTTCATTGCCCAGGAAGACCATGATCGCGACCTTGTCCTTGGCTGCATTTTCCAGCAGGGTGCGCAGCGCTGCCGGCGTCACGCGCTCGGCTACGCCGGGCGGCGCCAGGCGCAGGGCCTGTTCGCGCGTCACATGGAATTCACGCATGATTTGCGCAAACTGGTGCACATCCGTCATCTCTGTCCAGGCTAGCTGGAATTCCTTGACGTCGATCTCGGCATCCGGCTTTTCTACTACCTTGGGCGCCACGGCCAGCACGTTCAGCTCGGTGCTTTGCTGTGGCTGGCGGAACGTTGCCACCAGCTTGTCGTAGACTGCCACGCCCGCTTCGCTGCGCACATAAATCTTGTGCACTGCAGTGCCGTTGGCGTCAAAGAATTGCAGGCTGCGCGTCGGCTTGCCATCGCGGCCCGCTTGCTCCACGGCAAATGCATATTTCCAGTTTTCAAAGTGGAAACGCAGGTCGATCCTGCCGCCCAGGTAGCCGCCTGCGATATTGCGCTGGCGCGCTTCGGTTTCTGGATCCTGCTTGACGTCGGCCTGTTCCGACTTGTCGCCCGCCTGCTTGAATTTGCTGGCAACGCCCGTCGTTTCGATGACGCCGTTTTCATTGCGCGTGATCGCTTGCACCGTACCCAAGTCCAGCGCGGCGCGCATGATTTCGCGCGGCTGATTGCCGTCCGCTTGCAGTCGCGTGACGCCCTTGCCGATATTGCTTGCCAGCAATTGCGCTTCGGACACCCCCAGCGCGCGCGCCGCATCGCGGATCTGCAGCTTCGGCTGCTCCAAGCGCAAGGTGGACCAGCGTTCCGCCAAAGTGGCTGGGGCCGCGTATGCGTTTGCAATCAGCAGGCTGCCTAGCAGGGATAGAACGAGTTTGGATAACTTCATAAAAAGACCATTCAATCAAACATGGAAAAATAGAGGGGCAAACACCCCTCCCCGGTAAAAATCAGAAATTCACGCTGACGCTGGCGGCGACATTGCGGCCAGGCTTGGCATAGCGTTCGATCTCGGCACGGTTGCTCGCCGTGGTGCCGGCGAGGAGGCTGCGGGCCGACGCATAATCCCAGTACTTGCGATCCGTCAAGTTGTACACGCCAACGACAATCTTGGCGTTCTTGTGCACATTCCAGTAAGTCGCCAAGTCGAAGATGGTGTACGAGGGCACGGTAAACAGCGCACTTGAGTCGCCGGTGAGCGGGTTTTCCGGCGCCTGCTTGGCGCCTGCATGCACCGCCGTCAGCGCCAGGCCGAACAACTGGGCCGCGTGGTCATAGCCGACGGTCAAGGCCGACTTGGCCGGTGCCACCGAGGCCAGGCCAGCGCTTTTTCCCGTCCGGGTATTGAAGGAGCGGCCCTTGGCCACGCCGGTAGCGAGGTCGACGTGGTAGCCCTGCAAGGACGGCGCCCAGGCACCCAATTCCGCGCGCAGGGTCAACTCGGCGCCCCAGGTGCGGGCATTGCCGATGTTGTCCGGGCGGAACAAACCGCGTGTAATGGTGGGATAATTCACCGGGTCATCCTTTTGCGTCACATACTCGATCATGTTCGTGTATTGCGTCTGGTAGAGCGAGGCATGCATGCTCAAGCCCTTGCTCACGTCGCCCTTCAAGCCCAGCTCATACGCCTCGCTGGTTTCCTTGCGCAAATTTGCATTGCCGAGCACGGCATAGCCCTGCCCCACACCCGTATAGCTGATGGAATCGTAAGTGCCCGTACGTTCGGCCGCCGTTGGCAGGCGCGTACCGCGCGTGAAGGTGGCATACGCATCCATTTGCGGCAGCACTTCCACGGACAGGCTCAGGCTGGGCGTGAAATAGGTGTCGCTCTGTGCACGCACCTCCTTGGCCGCACCGGGCACACCGATGGCGTAGTTTTGCAAATTTTTAGGCGCATCCTTGCGGTAATCGGCACGCAAGCCTGGCGTCAGCACGGCCTTCTTGCCAGCCAGGTTAACACTGAGGTCATCGCGCACGTACAGGGCCAGCTTGGTGCTATCCATATCGGCCATGCGGTTCTTGTTGGTAATCTGATGCTGGCCGGTGGCGATGATGAGACGGTCCTCACGCCACGGACGGCGCGTTTTCAGCTGTTCCAGTTGCACGCCATACAGCAGTGCATTGTCGGCATTGATGTGCTTGAACGCTTCCGAGCTTACGCCGATGCTGTCATTGCTGAAGCTCGTCTCGATAGAACGCTGCGCCGGCGTCATGTAGGTGTAGCGGCCTTGCGTCTTGTCATCGGTTTTCGCATTTTGCAGATACACTTTTGACGTCAGGCGCTCGAACAGCACGAAATCCTTCAGTGCCACCGCATGGCCCAGGCTCACGCGCGTGCGCTTGGTGGCGGACTCCTGCTGCACGCCGGTCGGATAAAACGTGGCGACCTTGCTGCGCAGATCGCGCTTGTTCTTGCGCTCGAACATGTCGACCGTCAAGTCCAGCTTTTGCTCACCCGGCAAGGCCCACACCAGCTTGGACAACAAGGCATTCGAATGCCAGTCATCGGGGTTGGGCGCCGTGCTGCCACGGCTGTCCGTCTGCTCGCCATCGCGGTGTACGAACACGGCCAGGCCTTGCAGTTTGGCGCCGATCTTGGCGGCCCCCGTCAGCGTGTGCGCATTGCTGCGATCTGCCGTGGCGCGGGCGTACTTATAGGCCACGTAATGGTCCTGTCCTTCACCCAGGTAATCGTCGGGCGACTTGGTGATGAAGGCCACGCCGCCGCCCAGCCCAGGGCTGGCGCCGCTGACGGCCGTCGTGCCCGAATCGATGCGCACTTCGCGGAAAGTTTCTGGGTCAAAATAATCACGGCCCGTGCCGAAGGCGTTGAGCGTATTGCCGTCCGGCTTGGGTGCGGCATCGGGCAGGGCAATGCCATCGAGTTCCAGGCTGACACGGTTGCCTTCCAGGCCACGGATGTTGTAGCCGGTATTACCCGCGCCATCCCACACGGCGCCACTGCCCGAAGCGGCCACTGGTGCCGTAATCAAAGACAGGTAACGCACGATGCCAGCCATTTCCGTCACATTGCGGCGCTCCAGGTCTTCACTGCCGAGCACGCTCTTGGTGCCGGCGCGGCGCGCGTCATCCTGCTTGGCACTGACGACGATTTCCGGGAAGACAGGCAGCTTGGCCGGTTCCTGCGCGGCAGTGCCTGCATTGATGGCCGCATTGATGGCGCTATTTTGCGCAGCCACGGGCAGCAACGGTGCGGCAAACAGGCCCAGCAAGGCGGCGCGCAGCACCAGGTTGTGCCGGCGCACAGGCAGGCGGGAGGTCAATACGGCGGGGGCAGCGGAGCGCTGCAAAGACAGTGTCGTCATGATGATCCGGTGTAAGAGTAAAGGCTGGCTCTTGAACCTCGATCGATAACGATACGCAAGGGAAGTTTGCTGGCGAAAACAACACTGTAACACGAATCATTCTCATTTGAGAATAGCAAAGCGTTCCAGATAAATACTTTATCGCAATGTTTTCAAAAAAATCAGCCGGGAGGGCTGACATGGCTGACATAGGGATAGGGGCGCCCACAGAATTCGGAAAAATATTACGCTAATAATTTCCGCCAGTCCGAAGCGGGCGGAATTTTCCCTCTTCAATGTTGCGGCTCTGCGGCCAAACCTAGTCCCCGCTCAGGTTGATGTGTTCCCAGCCCAACGGCGCCAGGTATTGCAGCATGCCGTCGTCGGGCAGCTTGCCGGCTTCGGGCAATGCTTGCGTCGCCCGTTCAAGGTATACGGTATTCCACACGACGATGGTGGCCGTCACCAGGTTCAATCCACTTGCGCGGTGGCGCTGCTGCTCGAAGCATCGGTCCCGGATCTCGCCAAGCCGGTGGATGAAGACCGCCCTGGCCAATGCGTTGCGCGCCTCGCCCTTGTTCAAGCCCGCATGCACGCATCGGCGCAGTTCAACGCTTTGTAGCCAGTCGAGGATGAGCAGCGTCCGTTCGATGCGCCCCAGCTCGCGCAACCCGATCGCCAGGCCGTTCTGGCGCGGATGGCTGCCGAGCTTGCGCAGCATGAGCGATGCCGTCACGGTGCCGTGCTTGATCGACGAGACTAGACGCACGATATCGTCCCAAAGGGTGCGCATATGCTTGATGTTCAGGGTGCCACCGATCATGATCTTCAGCCTGGGATATTCCCCAACTGCTGCGGAAAAATACAGCTTGGTGTCGCCCAGATCCCGGATGCGCGGCGCGAAGCGGAATGCCAGCATGCGCATCAGCGCGAACACATGGTCCGTGAATCGGGCGGTGTCTGAGCAGGTTGAAATAGCGCGCGCCGGGCTCGACTCCGCCATCTTGGTCAAGCCGAGGTTCATCGAGTCAGCTAAGATCGCCGACAGCAGCAAGGTCTTGTTCTGAACCTGCGCACCGCTTTTGAGGCGCATGAAGTGGCGGGTGAAAACGCGTCGAATGCGAGCATGGCACGTTTCAAACGCGAGCCGCTACACCTACCACGCCAACAACGCCACGATGGATGAGCACATGGAACAAAGGACCACCACCGCCGCAAGGTGCGGGCAGCGGAGCGGTCGCATTATGGGATTTGAGGCGGTGGGCGGTGGCATCAATGATGTCTCTGCCACCCTGGATTTTCTGACGCGCCCGCAACAATCACACTAGTCACGTCTGGAAAACGGAAACGATGCGATAAGCAGAGGCAAGTCGCACGCTAGTACGGCAGAGTTCGTGTCCGCTTGTCAGACGTGACCCTCTGCCTGCATCCCGACGTGCCTTTCTCACGCCCATCACCCGTCGATGCCGCCGCCGTCATCATCCGTCTCCTCCCCCCCTTCACGCCACTCGAGGATGTCACCGGGCTGGCATCCCAGGCGTTCGCAGATCTTATCGAGCGTGGAAAAGCGGATGCCGCGTACCTTGCCTGATTTGAGCAGGGACAGGTTTTGTTCGGTGATGCCGACGTAACTTGACAACTCCTTGGATTTGAGTTTGCGCTTCGCCAGCATCACGTCGAGGTTGATGATGATTGCCATCAGATGAAACCCTCATTTTCCTCACTGAGGCGACGGCCCTCATGCATGACGCCGGCAATCAGATAAAACAGGCTGCACACCAGAATCAACAGCAGTTCGTTTGAGGTGACTTCGAGCGCCAGCGGATAGTGGCTGGTGCTACCGGCAAGGTGCAAGGCAACGCCGCGCAAGGGTTTTTCCAGGTTGAACAACACAACCGACACGAGCATGGCACCGGCGGACGCGCGCAGGTGGCCGATCGTGTCCACCGCGAATATTTTACCCTTCTGGAAATTGGCCAGGGCCCGCCCCAGGCGGAAAATGCCGTAGCTCAAACCCAACAGCCCGGGCAGCCCCACCGCCATGCCGACCATGCGCTGCAGTAAAGACAAGGCGTGCACCGATTCTGGCGCCATGCCGTCGGGCCCGAGCTCGACGTGCATGGGGCCGATGCTCAGGGGCGACGCGATGATCCACGACAGCAGAAACAGGCCGAGCTGCGCAAACAGGAAAGTCAGCAGCAGCCCACGGATAATCTGGCACATGCGGGTGAGCTGCAACGGGCCAGGATTGGTAAAGCCGCTAGTATTCATATACTCATTGAATAAAGTTAAAAAATTATTTTTACAATACTTCTTATCGTAAAAAATATTTCCTATTATAAGGTCATTATGACTTGGAGTTATCCGGGCGTGCAAGCAAATCGGGACTGCGGGCTGGCACCGGAGAAGCCCGTTAAATTATCGTAAAAGAACAAATAAATATCGTTTGACAGTAATAAATTTCATGGTTAGAGTGTGCTCAGCAGTTGAGAGCAGATGCGGTACCGAAGTTCATCAGCATTACGCTGAAAGACAGGCGCCGCTGGTGCATTCAAGGGCAGCGCGAAGCCCTGCGCGTTGACGTGGTTGAAGCAGCCCGGTTCGAAGAAGCGGGTGTCCGGTCACCGTCGATGTGGCGTTCCAATCCAACCTACTACGGAGTCTCAAATGCAAGCATCGAATGTCATGACCGAAGAATTCTCGATCGAAGCACTGGAAGCCCGCTTTGAAATGGAAGCTGTACCAGAAGTGCCAGGCACCGACTGGAAATGCACCTGCACTTTCGAGTCCTGATTCTAGGAAGTGCCGGCTAGCGGGGCACCAGCGCCCCGCTCCTGATCGGCACCCGGCTGCGCCCTCCGGCGTAGCTGGCGTGTCCAACCGTCTTGATCGTCGCCAGGACCCACCTCATGCCTCTTCCCAGCACGCTGCCGGTTCCGCGGCTCAAACCCGGCATCGGCATCACTCTGTACCAGGACAGTGCCGTTTCCCCTTCTCCCCGGTTTTTGCTGGCCTTGGAAGACAGTTATTTTCTCGTTTCTGGCAAGACCCGCGCTTTGGTGGTGGCCCTGCTGTATCAGCCCGCCGACAGCGCACAGCTCGCAAACTACTTCGAGGCCGAAAGCGGCCACCGCGTGCCCGCCGAGCAATTGATAGAACTGGCGCAAAGCTTGCCCCCCGCGTTGTTCGCCGGCGCGCCCGCAGCCACGCGCGAGCTGCCTTTTCTTTTCAGCCTCACTTTGCTGCCGGCCCGCGCGGCCACCCGCGTCACCGGTTTCCTGACCTGGTTGTTCGCGCCGCGCCTGGCAATCGCCCTCATGCTGGCGTTTGCCGTCTTGCATATCGCGGTCTTGCCGGCAGCAATGCGCACCGCACACGGCGCCTGGACGGCCGGCCAATCGGCCGAAATGCTGGCGCTGTTCATGTTGAGCGGCCTGATTCACGAGCTCGGCCATACCAGCGCCTGCCGCTACTTCAAGTGTCGGCACGGGGCGATCGGTGTTGGCTTGTACTTCATTTTTCCCGCCTGGTATGCCGATGTCACCGCCGCCTGGATGTTGCCGGCGAAACAGCGGGCAGTGGTCGACTTGGGCGGTGTGTATTTTCAGTCGATCTTTCTTATTGCCGTTGATGCCTTCGCCCTGCTCACCGGCGATCCCATGGCGCTCAAGCTGGTCTGGCTGATTACCTTCACCATGTTGTTCACGCTCAATCCGGTGTTCAAATTCGACGGCTATTGGCTGCTGTCCGATCTGAGCGGCTTGCACAATCTGCACAAGCAGGTGCGCCAGTCGACAGCGTCGATGATCGCCATGTTGATGAGGAAACGCGCGCTGGCCGGGCCCAGTGTGCGCTCTAGCGTGCTGTACGCGTATTCCGTGTTGAGCATCGGCTACTTCGTCTACTTCGGCCTGTTCCTGGCGCGTGAACTGGGCTTGCTGGCCACCACCTTGCTGCCGAAACTGTCGGCCGCTGCGCAAGCGCTGCGACCCGTTTCCATCGATCACGTATGGCAGCTAGTCGTGGCGGCCGGGGCGTTTTGCGCACTTTTGTTTTGGCCAATCATGATTTTGCTCGGCAGCTTTTTCTTCCTTGACAAGCTTCGCGTGCACTGTCTGAGATCGTTGCCAGTGTGCAGACGGCCCGCGCCACTGTCGCATGTGCAACGCCTTCCCTGAAGAAAATCTGATGCGTTTCCCACGCCGTTTGATGCTGCGTTTCCTTCCCGCCGGCGCGCGCCGTGTCCATCAGCGGCGCGACGCCCAGCTGCTCGATCAGGCAAGCCGGGGGACTGCCTATTTCCTCGGACCCGATCAGGACACCGGCGCACTGGCGCAGGCCGCGCTGGTTCAGCGGCAGTCTCTGCGCAGCATCAGCGTCAAGTCCAGCGCACAGCTGCCGCACGGCACCGTCCGGCAAACGCTCGCTACCGCGCTCGAGCATGGTTCCTGCCTGCTCGCTTTGCCGTTCAACACGGCGGCGATCCAGCTGATGCGGGACCTGGCCAACGACGCGCGCATGCCACTGATACTGGTCGAAAGCGCGGCGCTGCGCACGGTGCTCGAGGAAATACCGCTGGCGGACCGCTCCCTGCCGCGCTGCTCTACCCAAGATGTGATCGGCCACGTGAAGGCCGCCGCCAATAGCGACGCGCCGCTGCTCTACGTCAGCTTTCCCGAGCTGCACGCACTGGGGACGGGCACGACGGCGCCAGTGACTTTCCTCGACAAGCCTTGCCGTTTCTCGCTGCTGGAGCCTTTGTTGTGCCGACACTCGATCAATACCTTGCTGACCATCGGCCACGCCGCTGCCGGGCCCGATGCTGGTTTGCACCTAGTTGCATGGGACGCTGCGGCGTGCCGCGTGGCCGATCCCGCCGGCGCAATGCGCAGCACCCTGGAATGGTTGTGCGCGCAGCTGGCGGCGGTGGCGGCCGCTATGCCCGCCCATACCCTGTCCTGGCCGCAGTTGTACCGGGCCAGCTTGCATTGTCGTCAAATCGAGCGCAACGATCAACTCAAGCAACTGGAAGCGTACTTTCTTATGTGGAAGCAGGCGCGCGGCGGCCTGCTCGACCATACCCACCAATTTGCCATGGCGCGGATTGCCGCCATGCGCGATGCCGCTTAAGTCAACAGGAGTCGCCACCATGCGATCAATTTCAGAATTGCTGCTGCTGGGCCGCATCGCCATGGCCCGCCTCGCTCTGGCCTTGCCTACCGCCGCCAGCAGGAATGCGAAAGAACAGTTCGCCACCTCGGTCGGCGTCGCTTTTCCCCATCTGAGCGAGCAGGCCAAGGCGGCGCTGTACGTGCGCCATCAGTTGTCGATGCGTAAATTCATGCTGATGAAGGAACACATGTCGGGACTGTCGGCCGGGCAGTTGAGCGACTTCATCGAGCGCAATGTCCAGGTCGATGGAAAAGTCCAGCTCGACGCGGTGAAACAAAGCGCTGCTCCGGTCATTTTTGTAACACCGCACTACGGTAATTTCCCGGCCGGCTGCCTGAAACTGATCAAGGAAATCGGCCACGCGAAAACCGTCAACGCATTCTACAATCCGCCTTCGAAAAACCGCACCTCCGAAGGCTTCGAAACCTTATTGAAGGGCCTCGGCTATGGCTTCAATGCCCTGTTCAACGATCAAACCGCGGTGATAAAAGCGCTGCGCGTGCTGAAACGGGGCGAAGCGTTGACGATGATGCCGGACGTGTTCGATATCAGCGGCCACGCCCTATACGTGCCATTTTTCGGCCGGCTCGTCCCAGCGATGGCGGGCACGGCGCTGTTTGCATTGAAAAGCCGCGCTACCGTGATCGTCGGCTACAACTGCCCCGGCGATGGGCTCGCTTCGACCTTGAAGCTGGGTCGACCCCTGGTGTTCGAGCGCAGCGGTGACCTGGAAGCCGATATCGCCGGCCTGACTGCGGCGATCTTTCGCGAGCTCGAAGCCCAGATCCGCCATTCGCCCGAGCACTGGTTTTATTTGCAGGGGATCGGCGACCTGCTGGCCGACCGCCTGGTGTCGAGCGCCGGCGACGGCAGAGAGTGGCTGGAAACGCTCGCCGCGTCGACCTGCCACTTTAGCGCCTTGCTGCCCGACTGGCCGGCAATCCTGCGGGAAATAAAGACGATGCAATCCGCCGGGCCTTGCCCCGACACCATGCACGCCATACCAAGAGAGGCATGACCATGAAATTCCTACCTGCACTGACGCTGTATTGCGCCGCATTGTATTGCGCTCCCGCGCTGTGCGCCGACCGCGAATGGACCAGTTACAGCAACTTGATGAAAATCACCAGCCTCGACAAGTTCTACGCCGCCCCGGCAGCGCAGCGTGACAAATTGCGCATGCTTGGCACGATGAAGCCGAACAATCCGGCAATCGCGCCGGCCAACGTGGTGTTCACTGTCGTTCACGGCGACGAGAGCAAGCGCATCGTGGTGGGCGCCGACGGCACCTTCGATCCTGTGATCCATGCACTGTGGGCACGCGACAATCCCAAGGTCTTGACCAGCATGCCTGCCGGCGAAAAAGCCGGGTTCTCGTTTTCCGTTACCCCGGTCCTGCCGGCCGGCCTGCAATTCGACTATGCCGCCCTGATGGACAGCGTGCGCCAGGTCAACACCCTGATCAAGTCGCAGGCCGGGATGATGCGTTTTCTGATGCCCACCTTTGTCGGCGTTCAAATGCGCTTTCCCGCCGGCCAGCGCACCAGCGCGACCATCCGCTCCGGCGAGCAGGAGCGGGTTGTCAACGCCGACGGCAACGGCGTGCTGCAGTTGCCGTTCGATGAAGCAACGATGGCGGCCAATCCCCGCGTGACGCTGCAGCAGCGGCCGCAGTCCGTCGACTTCATCGAGGACTAAAGCCATGCGCGACGGAGCGGCATGGCCCTCGCTGCGTGCCAGCCAAGCAGGCTGGGCATGCGTTCGCATCGTGATCGCCTTGCTGTGCGTGTTAGCGCCAATGGCGGCGCTGGCGCCGTTGAAAAAACATTACTACATGACCGTCGGCGCCACCATGCGCTGGCCCTTCGCCTGCATCAGCGTGCTGTGCATCCTCGGCGCTTACGCCGGCTATGTGCGGTGGATCGAACGGCGTCGCGTCGGCGAGCTTGGCGGCAACGGCGCCGCCGTCGAATTGTCGGCGGGCCTGGGCATCGGTGCGCTGCTTTTCACCCTGTGCATGACGACTCTGGCCGGCGCAGGCGCCTACCAGATCAGTGGCCGCAACGAAGTAGCGGCCATGCTCGCCACCATCCCGGGCTTCGTGACCGGCGCCGTCTTCGAAGAACTGGTGTTCCGCGCGATCCTGTTTCGCATTCTCGAAGAAGCGCTGGGAAGCTGGATAGCCTTGTTCGTCTCGGCCCTCGTGTTCGGCGTGATGCACTTCGCCAATCCCGGCTCGGGTCTGCTCGGCGCCCTGGTCATCGCGGTCGAAGCCGGTGTCATGCTGGGCGCCGCCTACATGGCCACCCGCCGGCTATGGCTGTGCATTGGCATCCACTTCGCCTGGAATTTTTCCCAAGGCGGCATTTTTTCCGTGGCCGTCTCCGGCGACGCCCAGCAGGGCCTGTTTCAATCCCGCCTGACCGGCGCCGAATGGCTCACCGGCGGCCAGTTCGGCGCCGAGCTCTCGGTGGTCGCTGCCACCCTATGCACGCTGGCGGGGATTCTCATGCTGATGCACTGCGTGCGCACGTCGCGGATCGTACAGCCGTCGTGGCGGCGGGCGGCTGTTTGAAACAGAAATAGCGCGGTGCCTTGTGTCAGGCGGTTTTGCGCGAGGCAGTGTTGTTGACGACAACCACGCAGCGGAAGGGCGCCCGACTTTCGAGCGTCCCTGGCAGGACGAACGTACATCGCACGGTTGAGCTCGCGTCGCTTGTCCTCCTTGTCAGGCTTGACCTCTGCCGCTTGACAACGCAGCAGAGCGCTGCAAAGACAGTGTCGTCATGATGATCCGGTGTAAGAGTAAAGGCTGGCTCTTGAACCTCGATCGATAACGATACGCAAGGGAAGTTTGCTGGCGAAAACAACACTGTAACGCGAATCATTCTTATTTGAGAATAGCAAAGCGCTCCAGATAAGTGCTTTTTCGCAAAGTTTCTAAAAAACCAACCGGGATGGCTGGCATGGAAGGCAGGGCAAGCACTTGGCCACCCTGCCCTCACCTGGCTGGCATTAATCCGGCGGGTTGGCCAGCTTGCGCGCTTCGGCCTGGGCGCGGCGGCGCTCGGCGAAGAAACGCCTGAGGAAAGCGCCGCACTCGTCGGCCAGCACGCCGCCAACGATCGCCGTCTGGTGGTTCAGCGCCGGCTGCGCGAACAGGTTCAGCACGGAACCACAAGCACCGGTCTTCGGGTCGCCCGCGCCGTACACCACGCGCGCCAAACGTGCATGCAACATGGCGCCCGAGCACATCACGCACGGCTCCAGGGTCACATACAGTTCGCAGCCTGGCAAGCGGTAGTTGCCCAGCTTTTCGGCGGCCGCGCGCAGCGCCATCACTTCCGCATGCGCCGTCGGATCATGGCGGCCGATCGGTTGGTTGTAACCGACGGCGATCACTTCCCCATCCTTGACGACAACGGCGCCGACGGGCACTTCGCCCAGGTCCCACGCGTGCTGGGCCTGCTCCAGGGCCAGTTGCATATAGCGCGCGTCGCGCACGCTATCGTGCATTTCAGTCATCGCTCACTTCTGCCCAGCAATTCGGGGTTTCATGCAACACCAGTTTATGCAGGTGCAAGCCGGTGCCGAAATGGTCGGTAAACGCCGCTTTCAGGATCTCGAAGGCGATGCGCGCCAGATTTTCCACGGTCGGGATGCGGTCAATGACGACCGTTTTATGGTCGGGCAGGCTGGCCAGGAAATCGCGTACGGCGGTATCTTTTTCATACACCAGGAAAGCGTGGTCCCACACGTCGACCAGATGTTGCTTGGCCAACGTTTTCACGTCGGAAAAGTCCATGATCATGCCATTGTCGGAATTGCCTTCCGCTTCGATGACCTTGCCGACCAAGGTGATTTCCACCGTATAGCGGTGGCCGTGCAGGTTGCGGCACTGGCTTTTGTGGTCGGGAATGCGGTGGCCCGCATCGAATTCGAGCTTGCGTGTGATAGTCAGCATATTGTTATATTAATAATAATTAAGGAATTTGCAGGAGTTTATGCGTCTGCAGGCTCAGTTTCCATTGGGGATTGCTTTTGCAGGTCTCGATGGCCAGTTGCAAGTTGTGCGCTGCCAGCGGGCCATCCATCGCCTGCACGAAAAAATTCTCGAAATCGAGTCCTGCATAGGCAGCCAGATCTTGCTGGAACTGGGGGATGACGACCTTGATTTCGTTGCCTTTGTGCACGACCAGGGTGGAACCCATCTTGGGGCTGACACAGATCCAGTCCACGCCGGCCGGCACCGGCAAGGTGCCATTGGTTTCGATGGCGATGGTAAAACCGACCGCATGCATGGCGTCGATCAGGGCCGTGTCCAGTTGTAATAGCGGCTCGCCGCCCGTAAACACCACGTATTTGCTGGGCGCGTAGCTGGCCGGCCACAGGCTGTCGATCAGCGCGGCCAATTCCTGGGGCGTCTTGAACTTGCCGCCCAGTTCGCCGTCCGTGCCGACGAAGTCCGTGTCACAGAACTGGCACACGGCCGTGGCGCGCTCGCTTTCGCGCCCGCTCCACAGGTTGCAGCCGGAAAAGCGGCAAAACACGGCCGGACGGCCCGCGTGCGCACCTTCGCCCTGCAGGGTGTAAAAAATCTCTTTGATGCTATAAGTCACTGTATTTCCTAAGAGCTGGCTGGCGTCCTCGCGCAGGGCGTACGCAGCGGTTGCGGCGCGCAGCACCGTCACCGCAAAAGCCGATTGACAACCCTCTATTATATCGCGCCGCGACAGATTTCGTGCAAAAGCCGTCCCGCCCAGGCACGGCGACACCGACGAGCAAGCTTGCTGCGGTGACCGGCATAACTGCATAGCTTTTGCGCTTAGACAATGTAAATAGCCTAAAGCTAATATATTTTTCGTAAGACCATTGCTTAACGGAAAACATTGGGGGAGCGAGAACATGCTGCAACGCTGGCTAAGCCTGCTGTACCGCCTGAGCATTCTGGCCTGCCTGGCAGCTGGCGCGCTCGCCGCCCCGCATATCGAGCCGCTGCTGCCGGCTGACACACAAGCGACGCTGATGGCCGCTTGTGCCGTCCTGCTGGGCGCGCTGGCGCTGCTGCTGCGGCGCCAGCGCCGCCAGACGCTGCGCCTGCAGGCGCTGGAACAGCTGCGCGTAGACGCCGAACAAGCGCACCTGGCCAGCGAGCAGCGCAAGGCGCGCGAGCAGGAACGCCTGCGCATCGGGCGCGACATCCATGACGACCTGGGCCAGCATCTGCTGACCCTGAAGATCGACCTATCCATGCTGCAAGCGGGCACGCATGGCGCGACACCCGCTCTGGAGCGACAATTGGCCATGATGGCGCGCAATGTCGAGCTCAGCATCGAGGCGCTGCGCCGCATCATCCACGATCTTCGTCCGCCCGCCCTCGATGCCGGTCTGCAAGCGGCGTGCAAGGCCTTGCTGGCGGACTTCCAACGCAGTACGGGCATCGACTGCAGCTGCAATTATCAGCTCGACACCGCCGCCGGCAGCGCACACGGCCGCCTGCTGTACCACGCGCTGCAGGAAGCGCTGGCCAATATTGCCCGCCATGCGCACGCCACGCATGTCCAGCTATGCCTGCAGCAAGTGGGCAGCACCGTGGCGTGCAGCATCAGCGACGACGGCGTCGGGCTGCCGGGCTCACCGCCGCGCCTGGGCTGCGGCCTGTCCGGCATGCATGAACGCGTGGCCGCCGCCGGCGGCAGGCTGCACATCGATAGCCACAGCGGTGCCGGCACCACCTTGCACCTGTCGCTACCGCTGCCAGACTGCCACGAAGAAGCGATGCACCATCACTGAAGATCTTGCTCAACATCAACACCATCGGCCCGCCACGCCGCATCATGGCCTACGCGCCCCCCCCATTCACGCCCGAGAAGGATGCATACATGCCGGATAGCCATGCACATGCCAGCGCGTCAAGCTGCGATGCAAGCCAGGATTTTGCCGTCAAGATGATGGAATTGCTGGTGGTGCCCACCTTTGTCCTCGACGCGCATGGGCGGGTGATCATCTGGAACCGCGCCTGCGTACAGCTGACGGGCGTGCCGGCAGACGAAGTGCTGGGCATGTGCGGGCCGGGCCGCTGCTTTTACAACGACGAACGCCCCACCCTGGCCGAGTTGCTGCTGACCGGGCGCGGCGGCGATGCGCGCGCGCGACATCTGCAGCAGCAATACCGTAGCAGCACGGGCAATAATTTATGCGCGCAAAACTGGTGCGACATGCCGCGCACGGGGCGGCGGCGCTACCTGGCGGTCGATGCCAGTCCCATCTGCGACAATGGCGACGAACTGATCGCCGTCGTCGAAACCCTGCGCGATATGACCGATGAAAAGCGTGCGCAGGGAGAACTGGAGCGCCTGGCCACGCGCGATGGACTGACGGGACTGGCGAACCGGCGCTGCTTCGACGACACTATCCTGGCCGAATGGCAGCGCGCTCAGCGGCAGGGCCAGCCTCTGTCGCTGCTGATGGTCGATGTCGATAATTTCAAGCAATACAACGACAGCCACGGCCACCAGGGCGGCGACCTGTGCCTGCGCAAGGTAGCGGGCGCCGTGGCCAGCGAAATGCGCGCGAACGACATGGTAGCGCGCTATGGCGGCGAAGAGTTTGCCGTCATCTTGCCGAACCAGTCGCTCAAGGGCGCCGCCATCGTGGCCGAACGCATCCGCCAGCGCGTGGAGCGGCTGCAACTGCCGCGCAAGCACCTCAATGGTGCTTGCGTCACCGTCAGCATCGGCGCCGCCACGGCCCTGCCCGGCCCCGGCACGCAACTGGGACAGCTGATCCACACGGCCGACTGCGCCCTGTACCGCGCCAAGCACCTGGGCCGCAACCGCATCAGCCTGCCGGAATCGACACTCATCTAGGCACCCGCCCCAGCAGCAGGCCTTGGCAGTTTCTGGCGCACCGTTGACGGGCCAGCGCTGAGCTGCCAAAACACTTGCCCCTATGCAGGGGGGCATGAATATTCTATGCTGCGGCGTTGCACTTTCATAACATTCAAAAGAAGGAGCCCCCCGTGTCAAGAGTCATGCCCGCTTTGCTACCCATATTCCTACCCGCTTTCGCCCTGGCGCTGTCAGCCATGGCCGCGTCGAACTTGGGCGCCGCGCCCATCAAACCGGCCAGCGCCAGCAGCGCCTCTGCCAACAAGACCGATCTGCTGCCATTCAAGGCGACCGAAAAAACCTTGGCCAACGGCTTGAAAATCATCATCGTGCCGACCGGCTTCCCCAACCTGGTTTCACTGCAGATTCCCGTGCAGACGGGCTCGCGCAATGAAGTCGAGCCGGGCAAGTCCGGCTTCGCGCATTTCTTCGAGCACATGATGTTCCGCGGCACCAAAGCCTATCCGCCCGAGAAATACCAGGAAGTCATCACCCGCGCCGGCGCGCGCCAGAATGCCTACACCAGCGACGACTTGACCAATTACCACACCACGTTTGCCAAGCAAGACCTGGAAACCGTGCTGAAGGTCGAAGCTGACCGCTTCCAGCACCTCGATTACGCGGAAGACGCGTTCAAGACGGAATCGCGGGCCGTGCTCGGCGAATACAACAAGAACAGCGCCAATCCCGTCTCGAAACTGTTCGAAGTGATGCGCGACAGCGCCTACACCACGCATACCTACAAGCACACGACGATGGGTTTTATCCAGGACATCGAAGACATGCCGAACCAGTACGCGTATTCGAAGCTCTTCTTCGACCGCTGGTACCGTCCCGAGCGCAGCACCATCATCATCGCCGGCGACGTCGAGCCGCAGCATGCCATCGCGCTGGTGGAAAAATACTGGAGCAGCTGGCAGCGCGGCAAGCAGCAGGCGGCCGTGCCGGTGGAGCCGAAACCGCGCGGCCCCGTCTACAAGCACGTGGCCTGGCCCACGCCGACCCTGCCGTGGGTAGCCGTGGGTTTCCACGCACCCGCGTTTTCCGTGAAGGACAAGGATCAAGCGGCGTTGGCGACCCTGCTGTCGCTGTCGTTCGGCCGCACCTCGCCGCTGTATAAACGTTTGGTGCAAAACGAGCAAAAGGTCGACCAATTGTTCGACATGACGCCGGATCGGGTCGACCCGACCCTGGCCGTGCTGGGCGCGCGCGTGAAAAACATCGATGACGCCGTCTACGTGCGCGACGCCATCCTGGCCACGGTAGCGCAGTTGCGCGACACGCCAGTGAGCGAAAAAGACTTGGCGGACGCCAAGTCGGCCGAAAAGTATGGCTTGATACGCACCCTGGACAATACCGAGCAGATCGCCGGCACCCTGGCTTCCTTCGTGCATTTCGAGCGCTCGTATGCCACCCTGAACCAGTACTACCGGCTGATCGATACGCTCACGCCGGCCGACCTGCAGGCGGCCGCGCGCAAATACCTGACCGATGACGGCTTGGTGGTAACCACCCTGTCGCACCAGCCGATGCCGGCCGCCATCGCCGCCACGCCGAAGCTGGCCAGCCTGCTGCCGGCTGCCTTGAACGCCAAGTTCGACGTCTTGGTGCAAAAATCTGCGCTGCCGCAAATCCGCTACAAGCTGCTGTTTACGGCCGGTTCCGCGCAAGACCCCAAAGGCAAGGAAGGCTTGGCCGCGCTGACGGCCGCCATGGTGGCCTCCGGTGGTTCGTCGGAACGCAAGATCGACGAAGTCAACCAGGCCCTGTTCCCGCTGGCCGGCAGTTTCAGCCAGCAGACGGACAAGGAAATGACGACCTTTACGGGCTCCATCCACAGGGATAACTGGACGCAGTTCAACGCCATCGCCCTGCCCCTGCTGCTCTCGCCCGGTTTTCGCGAAGATGACTTCCGTCGCCTCAAGGATGCGCAGCGCAACGCGCTGTTGCTGGACCTGAAAGACAATAACGAAGAGGAATTCGCCAAGGAGCGCCTGCAAACGAATGTGTATGCGGGCACGCCATATGGCCACCCGGTGCTGGGCACGCTCGCCGGCATCGACGCCATCACCCTCGACGACGTGAAACAATTCTGGAAAAGCGCGTATGCGCAAGGCGCCGTCAAGGTGGGCATTTCCGGTGACGTCTCGGCTGCCATGACGGCGACGCTGACGCAGGCGCTGGCAAGCTTGCCGGCCGGCGCCGGCTTGCCGGCCACGGTAAAACCTGTGGGCCGCAAGGCACAGGGACTGGAAGTGGAGATCATCGAGAAAAACACGCGCGCCACGGCCATCTCCTTCGGCCTGCCGCTCGAGGTGACGCGCACGCACCCGGACTTCCCCGCCCTGTGGCTGGCGAAGACCTGGCTGGGCGAACACCGCGCCTCGAATTCCTATCTATACCAGCGCATCCGCGAACTGCGCGGCATGAACTATGGCGATTATGCGTATATTGAAGCCTTCCCGCGCGGCATGGTTCAGTTCTTCCCGAACCCGAACCTGGGCCGCAAGGCGCAGCTGTTCGAAATCTGGATACGCCCGGTGGCGCCCGATAACGCCCACTTCGCGCTGCGCGTGGCGCTGACGGAATTGGGTAAGCTCATCGACAATGGCTTGACGCAAGACGATTTCGCCACCACGCGCGATTACCTGATGAAAAACGTCTTTGTCATGACCTCGACGCAAGACCAGCAACTGGGCTATGCGCTCGATTCTCAATGGTATGGCACGCCCGAGTTCACCAAGCTGATGCGTGATGGCTTGGCCAAGCTGACGGTGCTTGACGTCAACCGCGCCATCAAGCAACACCTGTCGGCAAAGAACCTGTCCGTGGTGATGGTCGCCAAGGATGCGGCCGGCTTGAAAGAAAAACTCGTCAGCGATGCGTTTTCTCCCATCAAGTACGACGGCAACAAACCGCAAGCCTTACTCGATGAAGACAAGGTCATCGGCGCGATGAAGCTGGGCATCAAGCCCGAAGCGGTCACCGTGACGCCGGCGGCGCAGGCATTCGCCAAGTAAGCCGGTGCTGTGTCAGCCCCACCCGATGCAGGCCGTTGGATGGGGTTGCGCGCCGCACGCGCGCCTGTCGAGCGCCCTGCCACAGCCAATGCATAACGCGTCCAGCCGCATCCCACCTCACTCGAAGGGATTCGCCACCGACGTCACCTTGGGCGGGGGCAACTGGTCGGGCAGCGCTTGCTTTTCCAGCTGGGCCACTACGTCGCCCAGCAGTTTTTGCAGCTGTTTTGCCAGCGCCAGGCCCGGCTTGTCCAGGGTCAGGTCGATATCACCGCTGATGCTGATGCGGTCGATGCGGTTTTCGATATTCAAGCCACCGATGTCGAGCACATCGCTTTCATTGGCATACGGGACGAATTTCTTTGCGCACATGGGGTTTCCTTTTCTAGCGTGTTAATTGTTGGACTTGCTATTAACCTTCGGCAAACGCAGCATGCGCAGCTTTTGCTGGCGCGTCAGCGACGGCAACAGATCGATGCCTATCCTGTCTTCCAGTTGCGCAATGCTCAGCACTTCATACGCCTTGGTATCGACGTTTTCAATGAAATAGGCGGCGCCGGCGCGCTGGCGCGGGCTGTACACGACCTTGTACAGGTGGCTGGGCACAAGCACGCGTCCCACCTTGCGCAAGTTACCGCCAATAAAGGCTGGCCCCGTGATCACGTACAGGTCGCCCTCTTTCTTGGCCATCTTGCGCACGGCGCCTTCGATGCCAGCCCAGACATAGCGGTTGTTGCGCGCGTCTTGCGGCACCATATTGGCCAGGGTAAAGCTGTCGCGCTGGCTCTGGCGGTCCGGCATGTCGCCGTTCGGCGCCATGTGGCCGCGGTCGAAGCCGCTGCGCGCATAATCGGCCAATTCTGCGCGCTGGGCGGCGGGCAGCTTGGGTTCGGCATGGAAGGAATTCTCGCGCGACAGATCATGCGCCGCTTCCAGCTTGTTCGCCGTCAAGTGCTCGGCCGACCACAAGGGCGTGCGCGTCAGCCCCGAATGCATCACGCCAAACACCTTGTAGCACAGTTCTTGCGTCGCCACGTCCAGCTTCGGGTTGGTGATTTCCGGCTTGCGGCCATCGACATAATGGGCCGGACAGGCATCGGCATGCGCCAGGTTGGCGGCAAAAGCGCAGGCAAGCAAGCCGCACGCCAGGGTCAGCCTGGCGATCGATCGTTGAATCATATTTCCCTAAATGAAATCTTTGCAGGCCAGCATTCTAGCGGACGCCGGCCTTCACCACCAATGCGCACAAAGCTGGCGTGCGCGCCTGTGTGCGAGAGGCAACGGGCGTGCATGCGGCGCTGCGCGCAGCTGGCGCAAATATAGGTCAAGCGGCTGCGCACTACTATTCATATCTGCTAAGATTGTCTTGATTTATTCGCATCGACCATTCAACACTTGGAGAGCATATGATCAAAAAAACCCTGCTGCTGATCGTTGTCGTCGTCGCCGCCATCCTCGGCTATGCCACCACCAAGCCCGACACCTTCAGTGTCGAGCGCGAAATTGTCATCAAGGCCCCGCCCGATAAAATCGCCGCCCTGATCACGGACTTTCATTACTGGGCTGCCTGGTCGCCATGGGAAAAGCTCGATCCAGCCATGCGCCGCACCTTTACGGGCACGGCCAGTGGCCTGGGCGCGCAATATGCATGGCAAGGCAATGACAAGGTGGGTGCCGGCCGCATGGAAATCACGGAAGCGGCCCAGCCCACGCGCACTGTGATCAAGCTCGACTTCCAGAAACCATTCGAAAGCCACAACACCACTACCTTCAGCATGGCAGCCGAGGGTGACGGCACCAGGGTGAACTGGACCATGACTGGCCCCAGCCCTTACGTCAGCAAGGTCATGATGGTTTTCGTCAGCATGGACACGATGATCGGCAAGGATTTTGAAAAGGGCTTGAATAATCTGAAGGCGGCGGCGGAGCGCTGAGGCGCCCGCTAGCGGCAGAAACAGGAGTCACGCGGCCCTAATGCCGTTCAGTTAGTGTGTTAGTGATGCTATTTTTAGCCCAAGAACTAGGACAGGGGTCGGACCCTGAGGGTCCGACCCCAGCTCTTTGCCTCTGGGGTTAGCGAATTTACTGGCGCTCATAAATCACGCCAAAACCCTTAACTGAACGGCATTAGTCACGCGGCCCTGTTTTTTAGGCCGCCCCCTTGTGCTCAGGTCCGCTCAGAACTGCTCTATCCAGGCGGCCAGATGATCGGGCGTAAGCGCCGGTTCAGCCTGCACCACCTTGCCTTGCAGGCCGAGTTCCGTCTTGCTCAGCTGCAGCGACCAGCCGCGTCGCGCCAGCCACAGCAAGCTGGCCAGCCAGAATGCGTGGATGGATGAGACGGGCATGGTGGTGGGCGACTCCAGGAATTGCGTCAGCAGGCGTGCATCGAGGAACAGCGCCGTGCCGCCCTGTTGTTGCAGAGCAGCACCAAACACGGGCAACAGCATGTCGATGGTTTGCTCCACGCCGCGCCCCGGATGCTCGCGCTCAAGCGTGTCGAGCTGCAGGCGCACGGTGGCGGCAAAGGCGGTACTGCGGAAGGCTTCCGAACTGACCAGGTCGGCATAATCCATCAATAACCAGTCCGGCTCGGGCGGCGTGACGCCGGCCGTTAAGGCCGCCGACAGATACGCCTCCACGGGCAGCTGCTGCTCCGCACCAGCCAGGCTGGCGCACAGCGCATACAGGGTGCCGATGCGGTTGGCGACGACTTGCCGCTGGCGCACCATCAGTTTTTCGCGCAGTAATTGGGCATGTTCATTGCGCAGCCGCGCCAGTTCCAGCGTTTGTTTCAACTCCATGCGCAGGGCCGCGATATCCCATGGTTTCTGGATGTAGCGGTGGATCTGCCCCTGGTTGACGGCTTCCACAGTGTGCTCCAGTTCAGAATATGCAGTGGTCAAAATGCGCACGATATGCGGATGACGGTCCCAGGCATATGACAGCAACTCATTGCCGTAGGCGCCAGGCATGCGCTGGTCCGACACCAGCACGGCGATGCGCTCGGCGTGCTCGTCGAGGATGCGTTTGCCCTCCTCGACCGAACTCGCTGTCAGCACGTTGGCCAGCGGCGCAATGGCACGCTGGAAGTATTTGAGGGCGTTCGCTTCGTCATCGACATAGAGTATCGTCGGCAAGCCTTGCACCGGCTCACGCTGAGCCGGTAAACGCAGATGGGCCTCAGTCATGCTCGCTCCTTATGTGTACGGGGAAATTCAGGGTCACCGTGGTGGCACTGCCAGACTCGGTGGCGATATCGAGGTTGCCGCCGAACGATTGCATCATGCGCTGACAAAACACCATGCCCCAGCCCTTGCTTTCGTCGCCGCTGGCACCGATAGGGTCGTTCAAGAGCTGCGCCACAATTTTCGGGGCGATGCCGGCGCCATTGTCGCGCACCGTGATGCGCCCCGCGTCGATGCCGATGCTGATCACAGGATGCGCTTTCTCTGCAACCGAGCGCAAGGCGTTCGCCAGCACGGACGAGACGATGAGCGCGACGCAATTGGGCGACTCGGCAATGGCGAAATCCTCGCCTTGTTCGAGCGTAATGGCGGCGCGCTGGGTCGTGTTCAAAGGATAGCTGTCAAGCAAGGTGGCCAGCAGTTGACGCGCGCTGCCCGCGCTGCGCCCGCCTTGCATGCCGGGCCCGGCGCTGGCCAGGCGCAGCGTGTCGACAAAGCTGGCCAGCACGGACAGGCAATAACGCGCATTGTCGTGCATCAAGATGGCCGCTTCGCCGATTTCCGCTTGCATTGCGGCGTGCGCCTGCGTACGCCGGGCGATGCCGCGCGCAAAATTGGCGACGGCTGCCAGCGGCGTGTTCAATTCATGCGCCAGGAAGGCCAGCGATTCCTCCATCGCCACCAGCGCCTGGCGGCGCGCGACGCGCTCGCGTCCCGTCTGCACGGCCAGCTGCAGCGCCGTTTGCATGGCGGACAAGTCGAGCGGCTTTTCCAGCAGGCGAAATAGCGTGCCGCCGTTGATCAATTCGAGCAGCACGTCCTTGTCCGCGTACGCCGTCACCAGCATGCACACGATGTGCGGATAACGCTGCGCCACTTCCTGCAGCAACTCGCTGCCAAGGCGTCCCGGCATGCGGTAATCGGTGACGAGTACGTCGATGTGGATACCCTTGTCTGCCAGCACAAACAGTGCCGCATTGACGCTCTGCGCCGTCAGCACGCGATAGCGGGGACCGAGGCTGCGCTCGAAGTATTTGCAAGCGAGCGCTTCGTCATCCACATACAGCACGCTGGCGCGGCTATCGTTGTGCATGCTGACAGCCCTCCCAGTCAGAGCGCTGCAAGTCGAAATTCATGCTGGCCCATTGGCCCAGCTCGCTTTCGGCGCTGAGGGTGCCGCCGTGGCGCTCGATCACGCCATAGCTGATGCTCAGGCCCAAGCCCAAGCCCTGCCCAACTTCGCGCGTCGTGAAGAAGGGTTCGAACACGCGCGCCAGGTCTTGCGCAGCAATGCCGGGACCGTTGTCGCGCACACTGATGCGCAGGCGCTTGTCATCCCAACGGGCCGTGATGCGGATCTCGAACGGCGGCACATTGCCCTTGCGCATGGACAGCACGGCATTGCCCAGCAAATTGATCAGCACGCCGACGATGGCCGCCTCGTCGCCGCGCACCAAGGTGTCGGCAGGCAAGTCGTGGCTGATGCTGACATTCTTCGTTTCATGCCCCACCAGGCGGATGGCCGCATCGAGCGCGCTGCGAAACTGGAAGTGGCCCGTTTCGAGCTGGTCGCCACTCTTGCGGTAAGCGAAGGTCTTCAAGTCGGAAACGATGTGCTGCACGCGCAGCATGCCCTGCTTGGCGTCGGCCAGGCATTCACTCACCAACGCACTTTGCCGGGCAGCCGGGTCTTCGATAGCTATTTCGATGGCCATCATGCAGAAATTGACGGGATTGTTCACTTCATGCAGCATGCCGGCGGCCAGGGTGCCGATGGCGGCCATTTTCTCCTGCTGCAGCATCTGCCCCTTGATATCGGCTAGGCTTTTATTGGTTTCTTCCAGTTGCGTGTTCTTTTGCGCCACTTCCGCCTTCAGCTGGAACAGCATGAAGCGAGCGCGCTCATTGAAATGGGTAAACACGGCGCTGACGCTGGCCGACATGATGAGAAATAAACAGTTGACGACAAACGTCCCCGGCAAGTCGAAGCCGCCTGCATGCCAGGCGCAGGCGGCCACGTACAACAGGCAGGAAATGACGCCGAAAACCATGTTTTGCCACAAGCCAAACGCCAGCACGATGCCGGACGAATAGATCGCCAGGGTCATGCCCACATAGTAGATGGAAGTGGCGCCTTCGGTGACCGCGATCATCGAGGCGATCATGATTTGCGGCAGGATCAGCCACACAAAAGTCAGTCCCTCGATGCGCTCTTGCCCCCAGCGCGTGCGCATGGCCAGCACGACGCAAAAGATCAGCGCCGACACGACGATGCGCGCACCGGTGAAGACCGACTGCTGGTCCGGATACAGGGCCGAATCGAGACCCATGCCGAGCAGGATCAGCATGATGCCCGTGTAAGCCCCGCCGCGGCTAAATTCCAGGCGGAATTCGCGCAAAACAGCGGCGTAGCCGGCGTGCAGGGCTGGCGTATCCATCAAGGAATGCTCACTTCCGCAAAGACATTGACACCGGTGGCGTCGACATAAATTTTCGGCTGCGTCGCATGTTCGGGCAACAAGGCCGACAAGCCCGCTTCATCGCGATAGATCAAATGCCACTCCAGCAAATGCTCCATGCCAAACTTGCCCGGATTGTCAGCGTGCACATTCGTCACCAGCAAGCGCCCGCCCGGTCGCAGGCGCGAAGCGAAGTGCAGCATCAGGCGCGCACAGACCTTGTCGGACAGGTAATCGAACAGGCCGGCGCAATACACCGCATCGTAACTGCCGGGCGAGCCCGTGCCGCCCGAGCCATGGCGGCGCTTGAGCAGCTTGTGCACGGAATCGTGCACATAATCGATAGCCACCACGCGTCCCGTGCGCTGCATGATGCTGCTCAGGCGCGCGCGCGTCCAGTCCAGCGTCTCGCTGCTGAAGTCGACCAGCTCGAAGGCCAACCACTGCGCATCGGGGCAGGCTTCGATAAAACGCTGCACCTCAATGGCCGGGCCGCAGCCCACGTTGAGCACCCTGTAGACGCGCCCGGCGGCACGCGCCGCGCGCGCCTTTTGCTCCAGGAATTGCGTCAGGATATCGATGCGGTTGCGGTGCGCCGTGGCCACGGCCGCCTGCAAAAATGCCGCATTGACGATCTGGAAGTAGGTGCTCGGCCCCTGGCGCGGATCGTCCAACAACTGGTTGACCATCTGATAGTCACCTGCATAGCCTAGCGGTTTTGTGTACGTGCGAAAGACGAACGGTGCGCGCAGGATCAACGGGTGCAACGCTGCCTGGGCGAACGCGCGGTGGGCCGGCGCCCGCTCTTCCTCGACGAGCGAGGCTTCCACCTCGAGCTGGCGCAAGTACAGCTGGGTTTGCTCCATCAGCGGCAAGGCCAGTTCATCGAAGATATCGGCGCGCAGGCGGCCGTTTTCCTTCGGCAGCGAGTCGGACAAATCGACCTGCTCGACCCAGCGCGCCACTTCCGTCAAAAAGGCGCGCATTTCGTTGACGACGATCTGATAATCGCGGCGGATGCGGAAGCGCTCGCCCCAGCCGGCGACAAAGGCGCTCGATTCTTTCGCTACGGCGCCCTTGACCACCACCACGTCGCTCAACTCGCGCCACTCATCGATCAGGGTTACCGAAACGATGGCGGTCAGGCCAGTATTGACACTGCTGATGACGACGGCCTTGCCCACGTAGGCGTTCTTCGCCCCCATGCGTACCGTCACGTCATTGAGCATCTCGCTGACCTGCACAATCGAGTAGGGATTGTAGATTTCCATGACCAGAGAATTGCGCTGCAAGTTAACCATCGTGCCGCGCACGGCCTCACCCTGGGTGTTACGGAAACTGACGACTGGATCGATCTGCGATTGTGAATACACGATTGAGCATTATCAAGTTGCCCGGTTCACGGCGCACCACGCTGGTCGCGCCAATTTCCAGGCTGGGTTAAGGCACGGCACACCGATCGTCTGCCGCTGTGCCTGAGCGCCTCAAAGCGCGTCTGTTCGCTCTCTGATCGAGTGTACTATGGATGTGGTAGAACGGGCAATTGTTCCCTCTACAACAACTGTCTGCGGCTTAGGCACGCGACGCGCCCGCTTCAGCTTAACCGGCTACGAACAGCGCCAGCGCATGACGCAACAGTTGCGGCGTTTGCCCGGTCCAGCGTTTGAACGAGCGGCGAAAGTTGGTCGCATCATGAAAGCCAAGGTAAGCGGCCACGCCATCGTTGTCGTAGCAATGCACATGGAACAGATAGATGGCCTTGTGCGCGCGCACCTGGTCCAGTTCGGCCTGGAAATGCGTGCCGTGGCGCGCCAGGTGGCGCTTGAAGGTGGCTGGACTGACGCCAAACTGCTGCGCCGTGCGCTCCAGCGTGGGGGCGCAGCGGATATTGGCCAGCAGATAGTCGTACAACGCGCCTGGCAGGCTGGCGGCGGGCGCGGGCGCCATTGCCGCCGAGCGCAGGGCCAGCGCGGCCGCCGTGGCATTGCCGCGCGGCCAGGGCTTGTCGAGCCAGCCCGAATCGATGAGCATGGCATCGACCTGGCAATCGAAACGCAGCGCCTGGCCCAGGTGCACTTCATGCTGTTCCACGTGACGCGGCCGCGCACGGTTGAAGCAAAAGCGCCAAGGCAGCGCCTCGCCGGCCAGCCAGCGGCACATGGCGGCCAGCGCCGTCATGTGCATTTCCACCAAAAAAGGCAGCTGGCTTGGTGCGCCGAACGCATCGGTCCAGTACAGCACCTGCAACTCGCCCGCCGCACGCAAGCGGGGCTGCAGCAACGGACACAGCAAGGTATGAAAGGCGCACAGGATGCCCAAGGCCTGGCGCAGATTCTGCGCCTGCAACAAGGCATGGCTGGCGGCGCCGTAATGACCAGGCAGCATTTGCTGGCCCAGCATGAAGCTGGTGTCGGCACTGTCCAGGCCGCGCGCCACGTTGGCCAGCAATTGCAGGTATTGGACGGCGCTGACCTGGCTTTCCGCCGATGGCAGCGCAGCACCATCGAGGCCCGTGCCCTTGAGCAACGGTGCCGTGGCCAGCTCGCGGCTGCGTGCGTAATCGAGTACCAGCGCAGGCTGATGATGGGGGGGGACAGTTACAATGTCTAGAGTCGTGTGATTATGTACCCCGTCGTAGCTGGCCGCTATTTAAAGCCAGACACGTTTTGCGTACACTGTTGGACAACCTCAATCTGCGTCACGTCGGCAACATTGCCGGCCGTGCCGATGACGGTATGCACCAGGCCAGACGCGGCGTCCACGCCGACGTGGGCCTTCATGCCAAAGTGCCAGTCATTGCCCTTTTTCGACTGGTGCATCTCCGGATCACGCTTGCCGTCCTTGTTTTTGGTGGACGGCGGCGCGGCGATCAGCGTGGCGTCGACGATGGTGCCTTCGCGCATCATCAGACCCTTCTCGGCCAAGTGCCCGTTGATCGTGTCGAAAATCTGGCGCGTCAGCGCGTTGGCTTCCAGCAGGTGGCGGAACTTCAGCAAGGTCGTCGCGTCTGGCGCCGACTCGCGGCCCAGATCAATGCCGACAAAGGCGCGAATCGATTGGCTGTCGTAGATTGCGTCTTCGATGCCTTCGTCAGACAATCCAAAGCATTGCTGGGCCACATACATGCGCAGCATGCGCGCTAGTCCGATCGGCGGGCGACCGGCGCCCTCGACCTTCGGATAGAACGGCTCGATCAGCTTGTGCAGCTTGCCCCACGGCGTCACGCTGTCGATTTCGGCCAGGAAGCGGTCGCGCCGCGTTAGTTTCTTCTTGGCGGCGTATTCGAGGTCAGAGAAGCTCTTTTGCATGATCGATGGCGGACGGTGGCGATACCGTTATTGTCTCAGGTCAAACCGCAGCAGGGAATGGTGCCAGATGAATAAATTGGTGCTTCCCTGGCCGCCATTTCTGCTCAATCGCTTGCGGATGCTTTTGCCCAGCAGCACCCCCGCCAAACCGATGAAGGTGTACAGAATTGTTATACCGACAAGATGAAGACTAAAAAACAGCATGCTTGTCGACGCAAAGCCTAAGCCTGCAAGGCTTAGTACAGAAGGCGCTATCGCTACAAGACAAAGCACAGGCCAGAGTCTTGTGTTGCGCAAACCTAGCAACACAGACAATGCGAATGCGCCCACAATGAAGAAGTAAGCTTTGTCCAATAGATAACTCCTGAGTTGGTAAAATAGGTCTTCGCGCCGACTACTCTTATCCACTAGGAAACATTTGTATAAATGTAGCGTATTTTGCTAGAAAATATCGAAAAGGAAGCCGCGATACGGCAATAAAGTCGGCAACTATTCAATCAAATATCGCCCCGCTTAGCAAGCTGCCAGCAATTGCCAGGCTTAGGCATATTAAAATAGCGCCCCATGACCTCATCCGCCTCGACCTCCCCCCTGCCCGACAGCATTTTGCTCTCTTCCCTCGCTGTACTGGGAGGGCAGATTTCCGTCAATCTGGGGGCGGCGATTGCGAAGAATCTGTTTCCTGTCATGGGCGTCGAAGGCATTACCGCATATCGCGTGGGGTTTTCGGCGCTGATCCTGCTGGCGATCTTCCGGCCGTGGCGTTTCCGGCTGACGCGCAAGGATGTGCTGAACTTGCTGGTCTACGGTGCCGTGCTGGGACTGATGAACTTGCTGATTTACCGCGCGTTTGCGCTGATACCGATCGGCATTGCCGTCGCCATCGAGGTGACGGGGCCGCTGGCGGTGGCCATGCTGGCGTCGCGCCGGCCGCGCGATTTGCTGGCCGTCGCGTGCGCCGTGTTCGGCCTGTATTTATTGCTGCCGCTGCAGGGTAGCCCAGGCAGCCTGGACCCGGTCGGCGTGGCGTACGCGCTGGGGGCGGCGGTATGCTGGGCGTTGTATATCATCTTCGGCAAACGCGCCTCGACCTTGCAAGGCGGGCAAGCCGTCGCCTGGGGCATGACGGTAGCGGCCATGGTGACTGTGCCCATCGGCATCACGTATTCCGGCACGGACCTGCTGGCACCGTCGATGGCGCTGATGGGCCTGGCCATTGCCATGCTATCGAGCGCCCTGCCGTACTCCCTGGAAATCTTTGCTCTGCGCCGTTTGCCGCAAGGGGTGTTCGGCATGTTCAGCAGCGCCGCACCCGCCGTCAGCGCGCTGGCGGCGATGGCGGTGTTGGGGGAACTGCTGAGCCTAACGCAATGGCTGGCCATCGCCTGCATCGTGTTCGCATCGGCCATGGCGGCGCTCGGTGCGCAAGGCGCCAAGCGCTGACGCTATTCAAACTATTTGCCTACCCATTGCTGCGGCGCTTCCTGTACCGGCACTGGCACAGGCACCGGATACTGACATCATTGCGCCGCTGGCCGGCAGGTTTTGCTGCCCGCCTGTAGAATACTTTATCCCGTGCCATCTCGGACCTCTGGTCCTTACAGCCTATGCCAGCCTCACTGATGATCTCTGCCAGCTTTCTTTTGCGTCTGTTCTCACCGCTCGCCGCTACCGCCTTGCTGCTGGCCCCAGGCGCTACCGCGCAGGCCGCCGCCGCTCCCGCTGCTCTCACGGGCAATGCCGAAGCGGGCAAGGCCGCGTATCACAAATGCGCCTCCTGTCACCAGGTGGGGCCTTCGGCGCGCGCCGGCTTCGGCCCCAAGCTGACGGGCGTGATCGGCCGCAAAGCCGGTTCCACTACCGACTATAAATATTCGGCTGCCATGAAAAACGCGAACATCGTCTGGACCGAGCAAAACCTGGCCAACTACCTCAAGGCACCGAGCGATTTCATTCCTGGAAACAAAATGCGCTTCTGGGGCATCGGCAATGCCCAGCAAGTAGCGGACCTGCTGGCCTACCTGCGCACGCAATAAACACCTCCGATTAGCGCCGGCAACAAGGCATGCTTCACATGCCTCCATAACGCAGCTGACAACGGCGGCACCGCCTGCACTTCACGCGCTTACGCCCTTGGTTGTTGACGATGCGCGCCGCGACTTCTTCCTTGCGGCCCGCATGCGCAGCGAGCGCAGCAAGCGCTACATGGCCAGACCATACGCGGCGCAGGGTCTGAAACGGCAATTTTGCTGACTAATCGCTGCACAGTGACTCAACGCACAGACCAGCGCCAGCTCCTGCGACAAGATAGTGCCATCCTTAAGGAGAAGCCATGTCCGCCACTCCCACTATGCCAACCACTCCCCCCATCCCCCAGCCGCGCCAGGGCCAGGCGCCTGCGCCGCTGGACAGGGTTGAATTTCATCTGCAATTCATCCGCTCGTTTGTCGACCCCACGTTCGACGCCGTCAGCGGCGCCCTGGTGCAGGTGGAAGAAGTGGCCTGGAAGAATTACCAGGATGGCCGTAAGGCGCCCGTCACGCAGAAGGCGGGGCCCGGTTTTGCCGACCCCGACTACGAACTGTCGGTGGAATGGCTGGCCACGCGCGAGCGCCTGCTGGCCGCCGCAGCGCGCCAGAAAGAGCCAGCCACGCCGTCGCGCGTGCTGCTGATCTGCGGCGCGGCGCGCAACGACGGTTCTTGCCCAGGAGAAATTTCAAAGACCTGGCGCATGACGCAGTGGGCCAAGGACGTGCTGCAGGCCGAGCACATCGAAGCGGACGTGCTGGACCTGAGCTTGCTGACATCGTCGTATGACTTGCACATCCATCCGTGCAAGGGCTGCGTCTCGACGGCCATGCCCCTGTGCCACTGGCCGTGCAGCTGCTATCCGAACCATGGCGAACGCCAGACGAATGACTGGATGGCCGACATTTACGAGCGCTGGACGGCCGCGCACGCCGTCATTATCCTCACGCCCGTGTACTGGTACCAGACGCCTGGCGTGCTGAAACTGATGATAGACCGGCTCGTCTGCGCCGATGGCGGCAACCCCGACCCCACGAGCACGCATGGCAAAAAAGCCGTGGAAGCGAAGGCCCTGGAATTACAAGGCTGGAATTATCCGAAACACCTGGCCGGACGCGCGTATGGCCTGGTCGTGCATGGCGACGTGGCCGGCATCGAAGGCGTGCGGCGGGGCCTGTCGGATTGGCTCGACTGGATGGGCCTCATCGATGCGGGCGCGAAATCGCGGCTGGACCGCTACATCGGTTATTACGACAGCTATGCGCAAAGCCATGAGACGCTGGACCGCGATACCCATGTGCAGGAAGAAGTGCGCAACGTGGCGCGCGCCGTGGCGCAAGCCGTCCAGCGACTGCGGGCGGGTGAGCTGGTACCGCCCGATGCGCCATTACAGGCTCCACGGCCAAAATGAGGCCGCGCCGGCCTACCCCGCCTTGCGGGTCGCGTGGCGACACAGTGCCAGGAACCGGTTCAAGCGCGGCGACAGAATCTTTTTGGACTGGCGCAGCAGGTAAAAGTTGCGCTCCAGCGGAGGCAGCATGGTTTCCAGTTCCACCAGTTGCCCACTGGCCAACAGATCGGCCACCACCACGCGCGACAGGCAGGCGATGCCCAGCCCGGCCGCCGCGCCATATTTGATCGCTTCCGAGTTGCTGAATTCAGCTGCGGCGCGCAAATAGTGCAAATGTGGCAGCAGCGCTTGCTCCACCGCCTCGCGCGTGCCCGAGCCCGCTTCGCGCAACAGCCAGCCCGCCTGCTGCAATTCCACAAAGCTGAGCAAACGGCGCCGTTGCGCCAGCGGGTGCGTGGGCGCGGCGACGATCAACATCTGGTCCGTCAGCCACGGTTCCACCAGCAAGCCCGCTGCGTGACACGGCCCTTCGATGAGGCCGATATCGACACGAAACTGCGCCACGGCGGCGGCGATGTCGGCCGTGTTGGCTATTGTTACCTGCGGAATGCTGGGCCCATGCTGCCGCGCCGCCTGCGCCAAAAGCTGCGGCAACAGATAGATGCCGATGGTGGTGCTGGCGCCGATTTGCAGGCTGACGGGCACGGACGGGTCGGCGCCCGCAAACTGGCGCTCGATGCTGTCAGCCGCGTCGCGCATCTGCCGCGCCTGCGGCAACAGCAGGCGGCCATTGTCGTTGAGCAATAATCGCTTGCCCACGCGGTCGAACAGTTGCGCGTCCAGCAAGGTTTCGAGCTCGTTCAGCGCCGCGCTGGCGGCCGATTGCGACAGCGCAATGCGCTCGCCGGCCGCACTGGTGCTGCCCGTGTCCGCCACGGCCAGGAAAATTTGCAATTGCCGCAAGGTTAACGCCACGCTTTCTCTCCCCTATCTACCTATTTTTTAGGTTGAATATACAAAAACAAACCGTTTTACCATTTAATAGGCGCACTGTACAGTCATGCCAAACACACCAGTAACCATGGAGCACGGCATGTCATCGCTATCAACACGCAACACAACAAGTTTCTGCGACCGCTATGGCCGCCTTCTTCCAGGCCTGCTGCTGAGCGGCGTGATCGCCTATGGCGCCATCGTCCTGGGCAAGCTCGCATGGATGCAAAGCCACGGCATGAGCGCCCTGACACTGGCCATCATGCTGGGCATTGTGCTCGGCAACAGCGTGTATGGCCGCCTGGCGCCCACCTGCGGCGCGGGCGTGGCGCTCTCCAAGCAGACGTTCTTGCGTCTGGGCATCATCCTCTACGGTTTTCGTTTGACGTTCCACGATATCGGACAAGTGGGCCTGGCCGGCATCGCCATCGACGCGCTGGTGCTGATGTCGACGTTTGGCCTGGCCATATTGCTCGGCACCGCAGTGTTCAAGCTGGAGCGCAACAGCGCCATATTGATCGGCGCCGGCAGTTCCATCTGCGGCGCGGCAGCCGTGATGGCGACGCAACCCGTGCTCAAGGCACACAGCGAGGACGTCAGCGTAGCGGTCTCGACCGTCGTGCTCTTCGGTAGCATCGCGATTTTTGTCTATCCGCTGCTGTATCAATGGAATCAAGGCTGGCATGTGCTGGCGGCCACGCCTGCCGCCTTCGGCGTATATATTGGCTCGACCGTACATGAAGTGGCGCAAGTGGTGGCGGCCGGCAAGTCAATCGGCCAAGAAACGGCGAATGCGGCCGTGATCGCCAAGATGGTGCGCGTGATGATGCTTGCGCCCTTCCTCGTCATCCTGTCGGCAGTGCTGGCGCGTGGCAAGGGCCAGGCAGGCAACAGCGACCAGGACAAGGCGGCCGCGCTGGCCATTCCCTGGTTCGCCTTCATCTTTATTGCCGTGCTGGCCTTCAATTCGCTGGGCCTGTTGCCAGCAAGCACAGTGGCCAGCATCACCGAATTGGACACGGTCCTGCTGGCCATGGCCATGGCGGCTTTGGGCTTGACGACGCACATGTCGGCCATCGGCCGCGCCGGTGTCAAGCCCCTGCTGCTGGGCGGCCTGCTATTTTTCTGGCTGATCGCCGGTGGCGCCGCCATCAACCATGTCGTGGCCAGCTTGTTTGCCTGAATCTGAAGCTGAAGATGAGCTTGAGCCTGATTCAAGCGGGTGCCACTGACGCAGGAGTCGAAAACTCCGGACAGTCAGTGCGTTTTGACTCCACACTCCCCTTTCGGACCTCCCCCAGGAACACCCATGCATCTGTCGAACTGGCTGGCGCACTGTACCTGGTGTACCTGGGCATCGCGCAATGGCGCAGCAAGACCAGCATCGGCGCCGATGCACGCGTGGCGCTCGGCACGGCCAATTCAAGGAAAGAAGAGGCAGGGCTGCGGCACTCCAAGGCGCGCAGCGGCACCTCGTCGGTGGCGTTCCAGTTGTTGCGATACGCCATGCCCGTCACGCTGTACCCATCGTCTGGCCTGCCCTGGCTATTGCGCAGCACGCCGCTATATTTACGCACGCTTTGCGGCACGTCCCACAGTCCATTGTTGCCGTTGACCTACAGGCCGGACAACAAGTGCCGTTCATCCTGAAAAGAACTGCTTGTGACTCGCTTCTGAAGAAAGGCAAAACACCGGCGTTAAGATTCAAACATTTGCGCAAAATCAAGCTGCAAAACATTTGTTTTAAAACAATGCAATAAATCGAGGCAAGGTTATCTTTAGAGAGAATGTTGCCATGTAAAAAGTGCATACTAGCTTCCAGAATCCGCGCACAAGACCGGCCCGCCAGCATCTCCCGCCACGCCTGCCGCTCTTTCGCCCGCGCCGCACCGCCGCGCGCATCAGGGCTGTCGCTGTGATTTCGCCGTCTAAGCGACGCCCTGCCATGTCGACCATGCAGGCTGGCGCAGCCGCGGCAAAATCTTTGGTTTTTTCCATATTGTCAGACACCGGCGCGCCTGCACGGCGCGGCCTGGCGACCACTTTGAACTGGAGAACTACATGACATTGTTCCTGCCCTCGTCCACTCTGCTGACACCGGGCGACAATCCCGATAGCCAGCGCTTCGTGCTGGCCTCGCAGCAATGGATAGACTTGCAGACGCGCATCCAGGCCGTGCTGGCCCTGCCGTCGGATATCGGCGAATACGAACAGCGCTACGGCGACGCCTCGTCCGGTTCGCAAATGAAGGAATGCTTCGACGCCATGCGCAAGCTGCGCCAGACGGCCGAGCGCTACGGCAGTCCCAGCAGCCTGCGGGCAAAGATCTTGCGCGACCCGAATTTCCTGGCCAGCGGCACGCGCCCGAAAAACGATGCTTTTTCCGCCACCGTCTGGACCGTGGAACGGGCGCACCGCGATGCCTTTACGCTGTCGTCGACCTTGCGCAGCATCCCGGAAATGGCGCGCCACGAATCGGCGGCCGACGTCACGGCCGGCATCAAGAGCCTGTTCCTCAACAATGGCCAGATACTCGACAATATGCAAAACACCATCGCGCAAATCGGCGAGTTGATTGCGGAATTCGAACAAATCGAAACAGCGCTGGACGAAGCCCAGTTGCTGATGCGCACCTTCACCGAACGCTCATCGAAGACACGCACTGAACTCGACAAGGAAATCGGCGCGCTGGGGCAGAAAATCGGGGAACTGGAGCGCGCGCGCGACGCCGCCTATTCGAAATGGCTGGCATTGACTATTTCCGCCTGCATCGTACCGGCCGTCATCGGCATCGTCGGCATTGCCATCATGGTGATCCTGGCCGTGCCCACGGGCGGCGGCAGCTTTGCCATCGGTTCGGCCGTCACCGGCGGCGGCGTGGCGCTGTCCGCAGCGGCGCTGGGCGCGGCGGCCGGCGTGGCGCGCGGCAAATACGATGGTCTGGTACAAGAAGTACACGATCAAAGCGCCTTCCTCGCCAAGCGCGTGTGCTACCGCAGCGACCTGGGCGCGCTCGATGAACTGATGAAATTCTCGCTGCCGGCATCGAACGGCATCCTGGGCCAGTTGCGCAGCGTGCAAGCGGCCTGGAGCGCATCGGCGCGGGAACTGGGCGCGCGCGCCAGCGATTTGAGCGTGGACAACCTGCATACCGGACCATGGCTGCGCGAAGCCGAGATGGTCAAGGCTGCCGATGGCTGGCGCACGCTCGACAACGCCTTGAAGGCGTTTATTACCGGGTCCTTTGTCGATGCCAATCTGATCGGCTTTGGCGCCAGCTTGCCGCCAGACCAGCCCGACTGGCAGCAGCAACTGGCGACCAGGCTCGCCGCCTGACGCCAGCGTTTTCAGTCGCTGTTTTCCGTACTTCCACGCAGTCTGACCTGATCACTGAAGGGAACTACCATGAGTGTTACCGCTATCAATACCGCCGCCACGCCATCGATCGAACCGCCGCCAGGCCTGACCACGCCGGCCAATCCCCAATCCGGACAAAAGAGCCAGTTTGCCCTGTTCAGCGATAGCTGGATCGAATTGCAAGCCTATGTGGGCTCGGCCAGCGAGTTGCCCATCACCAAGGGCGATTTCGAAAGCAAGTACGGTGCCGTCGATGGCTCGCAGACGGTACTCGATTGCATCGGCGCAATGAAAAGCGTGCAAAACGCCTCCACCGAATTCGGCAACCCGAAAAGCCTGCGCGCGGCCCTGATCAAGAATCCCGGCCTGCTGGCCACGCCGACGCCGCCGACAGAGATCTACACGCACACAGTATGGCTGGGCCAGCGCGTGCATGACACCTCGACCAAGCTGGTGAGCGGCTATCAAAGCGTGCTCGATGAACTGCCGGGCCTGCCGGCCAAGGAACAGGTGGAGAACTTGAAAGCCTATCTGTTCGACCAGACCATGGGTCCGATACCGCTGGCGCAAAAAATGTCGACCGAAGTGGCGGCACTGATCAGGAAGCTGGGTCTGTTCGAACAGAAAATGAATGAATACAACAGCAAGCTGCAGGCATTTACCAGCACTTCGTCGACGATGATCGCTGATGTAAACCGCACCATCGGCGGCCTGGAAACGAAGATCGTGGAGCTGGAGAAACTGCGCGATGCAGCCTACAAGGCCTGGCGCGACTTCACCATCGCCGCCGTCACGGCGTCCGTCGGCTGCGCGCTGATCGGCGGCCTGCTGGCGCCATTCACGGGCGGCGTCTCGCTGCTGGTGGGCGGCGCAGCGGCCATCGCCACCGGCGTCGGGCTGGGCGTCAAGGCGGCGCAGAATCGTGCCGCCTACAACGAATATTGCACACAGATCAGCAGCCAGACGCAGGAATTGCAAAAGAAACAGCGGCTGCGCAGCGACCTGGGCGACTTCAACACGCAGATGGCGCGCGTGGGGCCGGCCATGTCCAAATTCCTCAGCAGCCTGCAAACGGTGGAAGGCGTATGGGTGCAGATGAATACGGACATGATCACACTGGGCAACAGCATCACGGAATCGAACGTGGGCAGCATGCCTTTCCTCGTCAAGGCGAAAGCCAATCTGGCCATCGATTCCTGGCAAGCCATCGATGACAGCGCCAAGCAATTTACCGTGCAGTCGCTGGTCGACTACGACAACCTCGCATTCGGCCAGCACTTGTCGGAAAACCAGCGCGCAGCTTGATGACTTTGCCCCCCGGTTCAGGCACCGGGGGGCAAACATACCGATCGTTGGCATACAGAAAGGCAAACACCATGTCGAGACAATTCGGATATCCGCTGGCAGTGCAACAGGCGGCACTGTGGCAACCGGTTGATGATGGCAATCCCCATCTGGCGTTTGAAGGCAGCAGCGCCTGGGATCACCTCACGTACTACATCGTTCAGGCGGACAAGCAGCAGCCCGGTCCGGACAAGCCGCTGGCAGCGGCGGCGCAAGCCGTAGCGGATGAGGCTGCCCGCTTTGGCACGCCGAAAAGCTTGCGTGCCCTGCTGGCCACATCGCCTGACGCCCTGGCGCAGGACACGCGGCCGGCCATGCTGTACGCGGCCCTGGTGTGGTTTGTCTTGCACCTGAAAAGTTCGGCTGCCAGCATGCTGTCGTATCAACAATCACTGCTCGAGGCCGGTGTTGTCGCCAGCGACAGGCGCGAAGTACTGCATGCGCTGGGACCGATGGTGGAAGAAGCGCGCGCGTCCATTGCCCCCCTGCGACAAGGCTTGAACAGCTGGAAGGATGGCGTCTTGCCGGCGAATGCGGCGCTGGCCATGCTGGCAACACAGACGGGCACCGATCTGCAGGCGCAGCAAGAGGCGCTGGGGGGCTTGCTGGCAGCCATCGCATCGATAGAGGAACAATTGGCGCACCTGGGACTGTTCAGCGGGCACAAGAAAAAGGAACTGGAGGCGCAGTTGCACGCCTTGCGCGAGCAGCTGGCGCGCGACACGGCGCTGTCCGAACAGCTGCGACTACAACTGGAAGGCGTCAACCTGCTGCTGGCCAATAGCGGCTGGCTGGAAGCGGCTATCGATGAGCTAATCCATTGGCTGGACGGCTTGCGCACCGCGTGGAGTGCTCTCGGTTCCGGTACGACCCAGCTGGCGGCTGATGCCAGCGACGCGGAACTGGGCAACGACAGCTGGCTGGCGCAAACACTGGCCAGCGCCAACGCCTTTCCCCTGTGGCAGGCGCTCATCGTCGCCGCGCAACGCTACGCCAGCAACGCGCTGCTCGACTTCCCCGCGCCGCCCAACGCGACGGGATGGCAGCCATGATGCGCGCCGTCGCACGCCTGCTGCATCTGCTGGCCATGGCCACTCTGGCGCTGGGACTGCTGCATGCGCCCGCCATGGCGCAAAACAGCAATACCGCCGCGCTGGAAAACGCGCTGCGCCAACTGGCGCAATTCCAGCGCGAAGTGGCCAATATGCGCAATGCCGTACGCCAGCCTCTGGGACCGTACCCGCTGTCGACGCAGTGCAGCTGGTGCAGTGAGCACGCGTGGTGGGGCCTTGGCATGTGCACCAAGACGACCACGGAAACATGGTCGCAAAATGTCGATTTCACATGGACGCGCAACGAGCTCGATCAAGTGCTGGCCCGCGCCGAACGCGATGCGGGCAACCTGGGCGCGACCTATGCTCCCACCCAGGCGTGGATAGACAGCTTGCCAGCCTTTAGCCGCGCCTTTGACGCGAACGCCGACCGCGTGCTGGCGGTGCAGGAGCAGATTCGCCAGGGAATCGGGCCCAACGACGAGCAGCGGCAAACGGCGACGCAGGCGCTGCAACAGCTGAGCAGCGACATGGAGCGCAGTTCGGCCCAGCTGAAGGCGGGCACGCAGGCGCTGGCGGTGTCGCTGCAGCAGCAAAGCGCCTATCACGAACAGATCCGCCTGGCCATCGAGGGTGCCGACCGCTCGGCCCAGGAAGCGCTGCGGCAGATTGAACAGGCGGCCCAGTCGCATCACTGCCAGGATGGCTTGCCGCAAAAGTTCAACGCCATCCGCGACGAGTTCAAGCGTTCGATCCTAAGCATCTCGGCAGCGTTCCAGCAGCTCGATAGCAGCAGCCGCGGCGCCGAGACCGGCCTGGCAGCACTGCTGGGCGCTGTCGTCACCTCGCAGACCGACATGCAATCCATCCTCGACCTGCTCAAGGCGGAGCAGAACGACAAGCTGGGCAGTTTCCTCGAGCGGCTGCACCTGAATGCGGCGAAACAGCAATGGCACGACCTGGCCAATGCCTATACGCGGGTGGCGCGCGAATCGGCGCTGGCGCAAGGAGGCGGCTGACAAAGACTGACACTGGCGCGATGTCGCCGCTTTGCGCCGTCTCAATGCCACGGCCGCCCTACTGCCTATGATGCGCATATGCAGCTTGTGCAATGCCGCATCTATTGGGGGGGGGCCGTGGGCAAATCGGATACCAGCAGCGTCGGCGCCAGTGCGCCGGCAGCGGTGCGCAAGAAAGATGCGCTGCCATTCATCCTGCTATACATCCTGCTGGCGGGCTTGCTGGCCGTCATGGCGGGCGCCCTGCTGCCGCCGTACTACCACGCTGTACCGGCGCTGCTGTGGAGCATGGGCCTTTGCGTCAGCGGCATGCTGCTGGGATTTCTGTTCGGCATACCGCGCAGCCTGCCACTGGGCACCGTCAACGCCGCGCCGTCCGACGAGCGGGCCAATGGCAAGGCTAGGCCCACGGACGAGCCACCTGCGCCTAACGCCGATGCGGCGGCCGACAACGCCAGCAATACCCTGTTTTTGGGCACGCCCACACCCATGGAAATCAATTCGAACCTGGTGGAGGTGTCGGACTGGTTGACGAAGATCATCGTCGGCGTAGGCTTGATCGAGCTCAAAAGCTTGCCCGGCAGCGCGCACAGTATGGCCGCCTTCATCGCGCCCAGCCTGGCCACGGACATGCCCACGGCCATGGCGCTGGTGGGCGGCATCATGCTGTTTTTTTCCGTGCACGGTTTCCTGATCGGCTACCTGCTCACGCGCATTTACCTGTCCATCATGATCAAGCGCGCCGACAGCCTTGTCAAAAATGAGTCCGTGCGCCTGGAAAGCGGCAAGGAAATCGAAGTGACGGAACTGAGCCGATTACAGCAAAAGTCACTCGACGACATGCAGCAAGCCGTCACGCAGCTGCTGCTGGCCCATCCGCCCGATGGCGGCGCGGCCGTGACGGCCATGGCCGGCGTGCCGACGGCGCAAAAACCATCGAGCCTGGTGCTGTGGCTGGACGACCATCCGCGCAACAATACCTTGCTGGTGGAACAACTGGAACGGGAAAACATCAAGGTGGACCAGGCCGTGTCGACCCGCCAGGCACTGGCCATGCTGCAACAAAAACGCTACGCCCTGTTCATCACGGACATGGGGCGGGTGGAAAACGGCCGCAGGCTCAAGGATGCGGGCGTGCGCACAGTGCGCGAGGTACGGCAAGTGCAACCGGAGCTGCCCATCATCGTATATTGCAGCAAGGATACGCTCGCCAACTACGGCACGCAAGCGGAAATGGCCGGCGCCCGCTTCATCACCACCTCGGGCACCAGCCTGCTGGCCAGCGTCAACCAGCTACTGCATCAAGGACGCGCAGGTTGCGCTCCTTCGTTTATCTCATGACAGATGCATGGCAGACATGGCTTACAGTTTTTCCATCTTTTGCCGCACGGCTGGCGCCGTCGAAGACATCGGCGCCAGCTCAAGATAGGTTTTGTACGCAGCCTTGGCCTTGGCGACATCGGCAGCCTTGGCATGGGCGTCACCCAGGTTCAGGTAGGCGACGGCGCGCGACGGGTCGATTTTGAGCGTATGTTCAAACCAGCGCGCCGCTTCGCGGTATTTTTCCTGCTTGTAAAAGACAAAGCCCAGATTATTGGCCGCCAGCGCGAAATCGGGACGCAATTTCAGCGCTTGCGTAAATTGCGCTTCCGCCGCCACATATTGTTTCTCCTTATACAACTGCAAACCACGGTCATTGGCCCGCTGCGCCAACTGGCGCGTGGACGTCGGCACGGCGCCCGGCGTGACGATCGTCTGTTCGCCGCCCTGCAAATCCTTCACCGTCACGCTGGCCGCTGGCGGCTTGGCATCGAGCTTGCTGTTCAGGGCGATGGCTTGCGTCGATAACTGCGTCGTGTTCGGGCTGAGAAATTCCGTCTCGCTCTGCAATTCGAAGACGAAATCTCCCCCTTCCGAACCAGGCAAGCTGCCAAACGCAGGGGTTTGGTTCGATACGCTGGACACGGCCGGCGCCACGTAGGCCGCCAGTTCCGTGGCCGTGATGAGACCATCGCCGTTCAGGTCACCCTTGCCCGCCAGGCCCTGCAGCAAAGTCCAGGTGAACACGGAATGACCATTGGGCCCACCATCGGCAACTAACTGGTCGCCGCCGCCGGCCGTCAGCATTTGCCGGCCTATGCGCTTGGCGTTGTCGCGCAAAAACGTGCTGGAACCGGCGCCACGCGTCAGGCCCAGGCCGCTGTAACAGGCATCCATGACGAAGAACGCATGCTTGGCGGTCAGCGATTCGGCGATATTCTGGATTTCCGTCATGGCAATCGCATCCGTGGCGAACTGCGCCGGGTCGGAATCGACGGGCACGATGTAGCCGAGGTCGCGCCCGGAGCTGAGCTTGCGCGTGGCGCCGTGGCCGGCAAAGAAGACGAAAATACGGTCATTCTTTTGCACGCCGCCGTGGGCCAGCTTGTCATGGAAGGCAGCCAGGATGTTGTTGCGCGTCGCTTCGCCATTCTTTAAGGTCACGACGCGCTCGGGCGCGAACGCGAATTTGTCGATCAGGGTTTCGCGCATGCCCTGCGCATCGCGCGCCGCATAGTGTAGTTTCGGCCACTTCGCATAATCGTCGATGCCGATCACCACGGCCCAGGAATTGGCATAGCCAGTCGTCACGGCAACTTTTTCGGGCGCGGGCGCCGTGCTGTTGGCGACCTGGAAACTACTGCCATCCCAGCCCGCAAATTGATAGCCTTCGGCAATCAGCTTGTCGAGCACGGCCGGCAAGGCTTTCACCGTGCGTTCGTGGATGTCGTGGAACAGGACGATGCCGCGTCCCGCCTTGTCGACCGAGGCCAGCACGCGATTCGTGATCGAGCTCGGCACGGGGTCGGCCCAGTCCAGTGAATCGATATTCCACATCACGGATTTCAACTGGGCGTCGGCCAGCGCGGCCATGCCTTCACTATTGCGCGCGCCATACGGAAAACGGAACAGCGCGGCCCGCTCGGGGCTGATAGCTTTCAACAGGGTATCGGTGCCGAGGATTTCGCCTTTCAGCTTGTCGCCCGTCTGTTTTGACAATTGTGCATGGCTAAAACTATGGTTGCCCACGGCATAGCCCTCTTGCATCAGCTTGCGGCTCACTTGCGCGCCTGCATTGAGCTTGGCGCGCCCTTGCGCGTCCAGGCTACCGAGGTTGCGCCCCACGCTGAAGAAGACGGCCGGCACGCCATATTGTTTCAAGATGGCGCTGATTTCTTCCGTGTAACGACGGTGCGGGCCGTCGTCAAAGGTCAGCACGATGGTTTTCTTCGGCAAACCCAGGCCAAAGATTTCCGCCTCATCTTTTTTTGGCGCCGGCTTCACTTCAGGCACCGTGCCGGCTGACGGCGCGGCCGGCGGCACCGTGTAGGGTACGATGATGCCATTTTCCTTGAGGATCTGCTCGCGGCTGTACAGCTTTTTCAGTTGCGCCACGTAATCGTCCCAGCGCTCGCGCTTGAGTTCGATGGCGCGCTGGCCCAGGTTGCCGAAGATTTGTCGGATTTCCTTCTCGTAATGACGCTCGATCTCGCCCAGCGCGTCGAGATCCTCGGAAATGCGCTTGTGCAGCTTGATTGCTGGCAAGGAGCTATCCTTGGCTACGTGGGCCAGCATGCTTTGTAGCAGTTCGCGAAAAGCCAGGCGGTCCGCGTCAAACAGGCCGGGGGCCGATTCGATATACGTCAACAGACCATCAAGCGCCTCGAAGCGGCCGGGATTGGTGGGCGCCGTCAGTTGGTCCAGCGCGGCGTCGAGCTTGGCGATGCGTTCCTGGTTTTCATGGAACAGCGCCTGCCCCACTTTTCTCGCCTCGTCGCGCGCGCCTTCCGCCAAGCTTTGCTCATCGGCCAGCAACACGATGATCTTGCGGAAATTGCCCAGCAAGTCGCGCAGATCGCTGGCCACGGCGGCCGCATCAACGCCGGATTGCGGCGCGGCGGCCGGGTTGCCCGAGACGGGCGCCTGCGCCGTGGCGGTGGCGGCAGGACGGGTGTAGCGATACATGCCGGCCCCGGCGGCGAGTGCCACGACGACGGTGGCGGCGATCTTGATCTGCTTGGAAGTCACAGGCTTATCATTCCCTTCACATACTATGCATACAATTGAAATGGCGCAGATGCGCACGATGCATAATTGTAGAGCACGCTTGGCACTTGCTCAGGGCGCACCTATGAATTTCGGCAATAATTTTCGGCAACCCACGATTGCTCGTAAAAACGGCAAAGACCCTGCACAAGAAACTCTGCGTCGGGGCGCTCTGGGTGACGACGGTTGGACTTAAGGCTGATGCGCAGCAAAATGCTTGCGCAAGCCTTGCCAGCACGCATAATAGTCGTTTTGCAGCAGTTCGCTGGCCAGGGCGAAGGGCGTGGGCTTGAGGATGGTGCGCGTCTCGAACATGAAGGCCATGGTGTCGGCCACCTTTGCCGGCGCCGAGGTGTCACTGTGGGAGGCGCGTTCGAACGTTTGCGCATCGGGACCGTGGCCGGACATGCAGTTGTGCAAGCTGGCCCCACCGGGCACGAAGCCAGCCGCCTTGGCGTCGTACACGCCGTGGATCAGTCCCATGAACTCGCTGGCCACATTGCGGTGGAACCACGGCGGCCTGAACGTATGTTCGGCGGCCAGCCAGCGCGGCGGGAAGATGGCGAAGTCGATGGCGCCGAAGAGCGGATTTTCGCTCGGTGCTTGCAGCACGAGAAAGATCGACGGGTCCGGATGATCGTAGCTGATCGAGCCGATGGTGTTAAAACGGCGCAAATCGTATTTGTACGGCGCATAATTGCCGTGCCAGGCCACCACGTCCAGCGGCGAGTGGTCGAGCGTTGTCTGCCACAGATGACCGCAAAACTTGGCCACCAACATGCACTCGCCATCGATATCCTCGTAGGCCGCGTGCGGCGTAAGGAAATCGCGCGCGTTCGCCAAGCCATTCGAGCCGATGGGCCCCAAGTCGGGCAAACGAAACGCCGTGCCGAAGTTTTCGCACACATAGCCGCGCGCCTGGCCGTCGGGCAAGGTCACGCGAAAGCGCACGCCGCGCGGGATGACGGCGATTTCCTGCGGCTCCAGCTCGAGCAAGCCCAGTTCGGTGGCAATCGCCAGCCGCCCTTCCTGCGGCACGACCAGCAATTCACCATCAGCCGAATAAAAGAAACGCTGCATGGCGCTGTTAGCCGCATACACATGGATGGCACAGCCGCTCATCGCTTCGGCGCTGCCATTGCCGGCCATGGTTTGCCAGCCGTCGATAAAATCGACCGGCGTACTGCTGTCGGGCAGCGGCAGCGGGTCCCAGCGCAGCTGGTTCGGCGGCGTGGGCGGCATGGCATGGAAATCGCTGACGATACGGCTATTGTCGAGTAGGGTAAATGGGCGATGCTGGCACGCCGGGCGGATGCGATATAGCCAAGAGCGCCGGTTCTGCGCGCGCGGCGCCGTGAACGCCGTGCCCGACAATTGCTCCGCATACAGGCCCAGGGGAGCCTGCTGCGGCGAGTTTTGTCCCTGCGGCAAGGCGCCGGGCGCCGCTTGCGTGGCAAATTCATTGCCAAAGCCGCTTTGGTAGCCGGCGCCTGTCATGCGCTCACCGCCAGGGCGATGGCCAGGCCGACCTGGCACAGCAAGCGCTGCGCCACGTCACCCTGGCCGATGGCGCCCATGACCCGCAAGGCCAAGCGTGCTCGCAACATTGTCCGTTGGCCAAAAACACTAGCCGCGTTTCGCGATGGGCACGTTGTCGATCTTCTGGTTGCCATAACTGAAGGAACCGTGGCCGCTCCAGTTGTTATCCGTCACAAATGTCGCTTCGAACTTGGCCAGGTAGCTGCCTATGGCCGGTGGCGGCACGGACACCACGTATTCGCCAGTCAGGCTGAACACGCGCGTAGCTTTACCCAAGCCCAGGCCATGCACGGGACCGCTAACGGGACGGATCACCACGCGGCCATGCGGCGGCGCGATCGACTGCGTAATCAGGGCTTCACCGCTGACACTGCCATCGTCGGGATGGTAAAACAGGGCCAGATTCAGGATAGGTGCACCGGGCAGTCCGAGATTGCCGGCGATCAGATAGACATGTTCTACCGCATTCAGTTCAGATGAAGACACAATGAACTCCTTTGGGGAAATGGTTACTGAGCCATGAAAAGAGAGATCGCGCGCGGCGACAGGCACTGGCTATCAGCCATGCTGATGGCGCTTGGGCGCATCAACACTCTAGCGACAGCATAGCCTGTGTTTTCGTATCAATATACTCACATTATTGCCTTGAATTCCAGGGTTTTTCTGCATTCCCCAATATGCGGGGCACCCTGCCATGAATGCGGCATGCGGCCTTAGATCTGGCGCAAACAATGGTGCTGGCTGGAGTGCCGCGATGCTGCTGCGCGCAAGCGCCTTTTGAACAGCCGGCGGGCGCGATGGCTGTTCATCGCCCACCTCGCAGCGCTGCGCATCTGCCCTGCCGAGCTAGCCTTTATTGCTGACGCTGCGGCAAGACCCAGTCCGGCCGGATGTAGTGGCAGGTGTAGCCGTGCGGCAAGCGCTGCAGATAATCCTGGTGTTCCGCTTCCGCTTCCCAGAACGGGCCGGCTGGCGCCACTTGCGTCACCACCTTGCCGGGCCAGAGGCCGGAAGCGTCGACATCGCGGATGGTCGCTTCGGCCACGCGCTTTTGCTCGTCGCTGGTGTAAAAGATGGCCGAGCGGTAGCTCGTGCCACGGTCATTGCCCTGGCGCTCTTCCGTGCTGGGGTCGTGGATCTGGAAGAAAAACTCCAGGATCTTGCGGTAGCTGATGGTGTGCGGATCGAAAATGATCTCGATGGCCTCCGCATGCGTGCCGTGGTTGCGGTAGGTGGCGTTGGCCACGTCGCCGCCGCTGTAGCCTACGCGCGTGGCGATCACGCCCGGATAGCGACGCAGCAAGTCCTGCACACCCCAGAAGCAGCCGCCGGCCAGGATCGCGGTTTCGTTATTTTGTGTCATGTTGTTCATTCCTTGATCTGAGGACCTTATCTTACCCTGTCGCGGCATTTTCTTCAGCGGGCCAGCAAACGCTTGAGCTGCGCTGCCTGGTAAGCGCCGATGGCGTCGTTGAACAGGCAGCGGATCAAGGGGTCGTCGACGATGTCGGCGTCCATCAGTTCTGCCTGCGTCGCCGCGTCAAACGGGCCATCGTTGATGCGCATATACATTGATGTCAGCGATTCACCGAGCACCAGCGCCGCATGGCACTTCACCAAGGGCACTTCGGTAGTCCAGTCCGGCGCCTCGCCGGTGCCCGGTACAAGGTCGATCACGTCGCCATGCGTGCGGTAATGCAGGACGGTGACGCCGCCGTCATGGCCATACAGCGACAAGCGCCACAGGCGTGGGGCCTGGAAATAGCTGTCTTCGGACAGTTCCATGTCGCGGTAGCGCTCGAGCAAGCCGGACTGGCAAAAATCGAGCACCAGCGCCGTCTCGGCGGCATTCAAGGGCGCAAAATGGCGGGCGATGTCGGCGGTAGCGGGCGGGCATAGCGCCGGACGATAGTCGAAGTCGACGTCCTGCGGTCCCACGGGGATGACCCAGGGCAGCGGCGCGGCGGGCGTCAAGCCCTGCGCATCGAGCAGCACGGACGTGGACGGATCGAGGCGAAAAATGTGCGCATCAGGCAGGGCGGCACCGATCTCCTGCGCAAACTGGCGGTACGTTATCGGGAACATCGCCTGGTTGTACCAGGACCAATCTTCCTGTACGAACTGGCAAGAGCTGGGCACCAAGTAACGCGGCGCCAGGGCGCGCAATTGCGGCACCCAGTCATCGGGCAGTGTCACCTGGTCGCGCGCTGCCAGCGAGGGCGCGATGACGGCAATCTCGCGCATGGTCTGGAAGGGCCACAAGACCATGTCCCAGGGAGCAAAGGCGGCCAGCTGCGCCAAGGTTTCGGGACCGATCCAGGAATCGACGACGTTGAGCACATTCAGGCCGGCGGCGCGCACCTGGAACAGCGAATCGACATCATCGTCCAGCGCCCGGCGCGGAATCACCTCGATGGCACCGACACGCACGGGCATATCGACATGCAAGCGCGCGACGGCAGTAAAACCGAGCGCACGCAGCATCGCGAATAACTCGTCGAAGACGCAGTAGAGGTAGATGGGCGTGGCGCGGTCGAGCACATCGAGGCTGTCCAGCGAGCAGTGGTCGTCGTGGAAGTGCGAGATGAAAACGGCATCCCAGCGCAGCCGGCGCACGGCATCGAGGTCGAAGCGCACCGAGGGAAAGGCGTGGCAGTTGCGGCTGAACGGGTTTTCGACGATGGGGTCGAAGGCGATGGCCGTGCCTTCACATTCGAAGACATAGCCGGCGTGCAGGATGCGGGAGATTTTCAGGGGCATAGGAGGCTACACATCGTAGGACCAGGTTGGGCAGCGCGCATGATAGCTGAAAAGGCGGCTGCCCTGCCCCGTGTTGACTTAGTACGGATTATTCAGCACATCCATCGCGAAGTACGTAAAGATCATGTCCGCGCCCGCGCGCTTGATGGCACCGAGGGTTTCCTGCACCACGCGGCGCTCGTCGATGGCGCCCGCCTGCGCGGCGAACTTGATCATCGCGTATTCGCCGCTGACCTGGTAGGCGCCGATCGGCAGGCGCGTCACTTCGCGCAAGTCGCGGATGATGTCGAGGTAGGCGCCGGCCGGCTTCACCATCAGCGCATCGGCGCCTTCGGCTTCGTCGATCAAGGACTCGCGGATCGCTTCGCGGCGGTTCATCGGGTCCATCTGATACGTTTTACGGTCACCCTTGAGGGTGCTGCCGGCGGCGTCGCGGAACGGGCCGTACAGGCCGGAAGCGAACTTGGTCGAATACGCCATCACGGGCGTGTCGTGGAAGCCGGCCGCGTCGAGCGCGCTGCGGATCGCCGCTACCTGGCCATCCATGGCGGCCGATGGCGCGATGATGTCGGCGCCAGCCTGGGCGGCGATGACAGCCTGCTTGCCCAGGTTCAGCACCGTGCTGTCGTTGTCGACCGTGTCGCCATGCAAGATGCCGCAATGGCCGTGGTCCGTGTATTCGCAAAAGCAGGTATCGGACATGACCACCATTTCCGGCACGGCATCCTTGATGATGCGCGACATGCGCGCCACCAGGCCGTCCGGGTTCAGGGTATCGGTGCCATGGCTATCCTTATGGTGCGAAATGCCGAACGTCATGACGGAGCGCAAACCGGCGCGCGCGTAGCGCTCGATTTCCTGCGCCAGCTTCGCTTCGGGAATGCGGCGCACGCCAGGCATGGAGGTGATGTCGATGAAATCGCTGGCACCTTCGTCGACAAAGATCGGCAGGACCAGGTCGCGCGGATTGATCTCGGTCTCGCGAAACAGCTCGCGCAGTTGCGGGGTCGCGCGCAGACGGCGCATGCGCGAAGTTGGGTAGTTTGCTGGCATGGGATCACTGGCTTCAGGTTGAGAACGCCAGTGAGTATACGCCGATCAAGCCGATTGCGCCGGGCCGCCCGGCAAAAAAGCCGCGCAGGTCAAAAAATGCGGGCTTGCCCGTTCACTGCGTCTTGATCATGTGTGCAACAGGGCCGCCACTTGCCAGCGCATGTCTGCCGCCAACTGCAGCAACATGGCACCGCGGCGACGCGCTTCGGCCCGCTTTTTCGACGGCAGCTGCTCCAGGTCAGGCATCCCGCAAGCGCTGCAGGGCAGGCGGTAATTGCCGTCGCTGGTAGGCAAGGCCTGCAGTTCCTGCCACGCCAGGTCGTAGTCGCTGGAGATATGACGGCGCCGATGCCAGTTCAGCGCGATGCGATTGGCATTGCTGACCAGGTCCAGATGGCCGCAGCCAAAAAAGTCACCGAGGTCGCGCAAGGCGGCCACCATCAGGTTTTTCGGCCGGCAGCCGTGCAGCGCGCGCGTAGCCTCCTTCACCGCCTGGGCGCCGGCGGCCGAGCGCAAGCCCTGCAAGGCGCCCAGCTGGATGGCGCAGCCGCCGGGCTGCGGCCGGAACAGGAAACTGGCCAGGTACAGCGAGACGCCGTCGCGCGTCAGGCGCAGGCACAGGTCGCCCTCGCGGTGGCTGTCGTGGATAGCCGTCAGTTGCAATCGGTAGATGGCGCCATCCTTGCCCTCGATAGCGGCCAACACCAGCGCGTGGCGTGCCGCGTATTCCACCAGCGGACGAGCGCCCGCCTGCCACAGAAAGCGGTAATGCCCGCGCAACAGCTCCGCCCGCGCCGCGCAGCCAATGTGGCGACTGGCATAGGGGCGGTAGATTTTGTACAGCAGGCTGGGATGGGCTTGCGCCAGCGCCGCCAGGCCGGGCGTGCCGGCAATGAAGGCTTGCCAGCGCGCGCGCTGCACGGGAAAGACCAACACGCCCAGGGCGGCCTTGAGGCGATGGCCATGCTGGCGCAGTGCCGGCTGCTGCTGCGCGGCGTTGTCGCCTGTGGCGGTAAAAGGTTGCATGAAAATGGCTCTACGACGGGTCTGTATGAACGGGACGCGGCGACAGCCGCAAGCAGCCCGGCAACGGCGACTACGCGCAGGCAGCCGCTTTACGCCGGATCGAACAGATGATAGGGGGAGGCGAAAATGAAGGGGGTTACAAGTTGGTAATGTGCCGAAATGCCACACCAGTCTGGCAATGGCAACGACAACTCAGCGCAGCAGGCGCAGGCGTAGGCGCAAGCCCGGCGCCGCATCCTCGATATCGAGGCTGCCCCCATGCAAGGCGGCGATAGCGGCCACGATGGATAGACCGAGGCCATTGCCGGGCAGGTGGCGGCTCTTGTCGAGGCGGTAAAAACGCTGCGTCAGCTTCGCCAATTCTTCGCTCGGCACGCCGGGGCCGTTGTCGCGCACAGCCAACCAACTGCCCTCTTCATCGCTGCCGGCCGACACTTCCACCGTGGCACCCGGTCCCGCATACTTGATGGCATTGTCGACCAGGCTGGCCAGCGCGCTGCCCAGCAGATTGCGATCGCCGCGCGCCGGCACGCTGTCGCCAAACATCTGCACCAGCAGCACGCCCTGCTCGTCGGCGGTGGCTTCGTACATTTCCACGATGTCAGCGCCGATCTGATACAGGTCAATGTCATCGAAATTCTCGGGACGCATGCCCGATTCGGCCGCCGCGATCTGCAGCAGCTTGTCGAACACGCGCGTCAGGTCGTCGATATCGTCGATAGCCGCCTGCGCTGCACTTTCGTAGCCGGCCACGCTCTGCTGCTGGCGCAAGGCGCCGTCGAGCTTGTTGCGGATGCGCGCCAGCGGCGTGCGCAAGTCATGCGCAATGGCGTTCGATACGTGACGCACGCCTCCATCAAGTGTTCGATGCGGTCAAGCATGCGGTTGATATCGCGGCTCAGCAAGCCGAATTCATCCTCACTGGCGACGGGGATGCGCCTGCTCAGGTCGCCCGCCTCGATTTCCCCGGCAGTGCGACGGATTTGACCGATGCGCGCCTCGAGCTGGCGGCGAAACAGCCAGGCACCCGCCACCACCAGCAAGATGGCCACCGCGCCGCCATAGGCCAGCGAGCGCAGTACCAGCATGCGGATAGACTTGCCCTCTTCCATGTCGCGTCCGACAAACAGGCGCGCGCCACCGGCCAGTTCACGGACCAACATGCGCGCGGGCCCCCTGCGCCCTTCGCGCGTGACGTCGTGGTGCAGCAAGCGCCCCATCGGACTGGCAGCGTCGGGCCAGGAAGACAGATTGCCCGCCACGCGGCGGCCATCGGCGTCGACCAGCAAGAATATCTCCGTGTCGCTGTCGGTACGGTCGGTCAGCAGATGGGCAATTTCCGCCGTCGTGCGGCTGCTGCCACCTTGCTGGTACAGCGCCGCGAGGCGCTCCGAGAGCACGGTCAGCTTACGGTCCACGCTGCGGTCAAGCACGCCGATGGTGCCGAAATAGAATACGGCGCAAACGATGCTGATCGAGACGACCACCAGCACGCCATAGCCGAGCGCCAGGCGGGCCGCAATGGAGCGGTGCCAGTCAAGCACTCTCGAGCACGCCCAGGGTGTAGCCGACGCCGCGCACCGTATGGATCAGCGGCGGGGAAAACTCCTTGTCCACCTTGGTGCGCAAGCGACTCACCTGCACATCGATGACGTTCGTCTGCGGGTCGAAATGGTAATCCCATACGGCTTCGAGCAGCATGGCACGCGTGACGGACTGGCCTTGATGGCGCATCAGGTATTCCAGCAGGCGAAATTCACGCGGCTGCAGGGCGATTTGCCGGTTGGCGCGCGTCACGCGCATGGTGCGCATGTCGAGCACCAGGTCAGCCACTTGCAGTTGCGTCGATTCGGGAACGGGCGCGGCGCGCCGCAGCAGCGCCTCGATGCGGGCCAGCAGTTCGGCGATGGCGAACGGTTTCGACAGATAATCGTCGCCGCCGCTGCGCAGGCCGCGCACGCGCTCGTCGACGCTGGACAGCGCCGACAGCACCAGCACGGGCGTATTGCAGCCCATGCCGCGCAGGCGGGCAACAATGGCCAAGCCATCAATCTCGCCGGGCAGCAGGCGGTCGAGCACCAGCGCATCCCAATCTTCGCCGCAGGCCAGGCGCATGCCGTCGATACCGTTGTCGCAGGCGGTGACGTCGTGGCCCGCCTCGCGCAGGCCGGCACAAATGTAACGAGAAGTTTCGGCTTCGTCTTCAATGACCAGGCAGCGCACGGGAGATTCCTTGTAAAGATCGGGCAGAGAATAGCCGCAGAGAATAGCCGCAGCATACGCCAGACAAGCGCCACTTGCCAGACTTGTCGCACTCCCGTGGCGTCAGCGCGCATGCAGGCTAGTGCTACTTTCCGTGCAGCTTGACAATCGGGCAGTTGCGCTTCGGCACAGCCAGGCCACAGCGACAAGCTGGCATGGCATGGCGTGTTCATGCTCATGCTCCACATATTTTATTCTTCAATTACTGCTACTATTGCAACATAATTCGTGCACACCGGCGCGTGCGGCGAACGATGACAGGGTCGGGTACAATATGCGCTCTAGAATGTTTGGCCGCGCCCGCGCGCATGTGCGCAGCTCTTATCGGCGCCTCCCGGCTTGCCGCGGCCTGCATCGATACCACTGCCACTCACACAGCAGGTGCGCCTGGCGCGTGCCACAGACGAATACTGCCATGAAATCGACCCACTCTCTCGCACTGGCGCTGGCCACGGCCATTACTTGCGGCAGCGCCGCCGCCGCAGACTCCAAGCTAAGCATGCTATTCGATGAAATTCCCATCGGCAGCTGGAGCACCTCCGCCGAACTAGGCGCCATCACCACCTCGGGCAATACGGTCGGCACCTCCATCACGGGCAAGATCGACGCGCGCCAGGAGCTCGACGACTGGAGCAACCAGTACATCTTCAGCGGCTACTTCAAGGAAGATGAAACGACGAACGAGCACGGGGAAAAAGTGCGCGAGCGCTCGGCAGAACGCTTTTCCGCCTCCGCCAAGGCCGCTTACAAGCTGATGTCCAACCATGAAAAACTGTTTGTGCTTGCCTCGCACGTGAACGACAAGTTCGGCGCCTACACCAAGTACTCGACCCTGGCCGTCGGTCATGGCTCGCGCTGGTACCAGTCGAACGACAAAAGCGTCGACGTGGAAGTCGGTCCTGGCTATTTCAGCGGCACCAACGACGCGGGCGAATCGGAGCACGGCCTGACGGTGCGCGGCGCGGCCTCCATGAAGTGGAAAATCAGCCAGTCGGCGATATTTACGCAGACGATCAGCGTCGAACGGGGCACCTCAAACACCCACTCCATCGCCGAAACTGCCCTGAGCACCAAGATCAACGGCACCATGCAAATGAAGGCCGCCTTCAGCGCCCGCAACGACACGCGCGTACCGGACGACAAGAAGAACACGGATACGCAAACGTCGCTGACCCTGGTCTACTCGTTCTAACGCGCCCTCATTTCACCTCAACTTGCTGATACTGATGCTGATGCTGATGCGGCCTGTGCGCGCCTGCGCCCTGCTCTGCGCTGCGGCGCTACTGAGCGGCTGCGCTGCCGTCACCGTCAGCGCGATCTCGCCGTCCGACTACCTGCAGCAACGGCGCGGCGACATCCTCACCACGGGTAAGCTCAGCGCCTCGGCCAGCGAAGTGCTGCGCATCATCGGCAGCGACAGCGCCGCCTGCGTCGCCAATACGGGCAGCTGCCGCGCCGACCTGGCCCGCTCCGATTTGCTCAGCGACGAGCAGCGCCTGGCCACACTCTCCGAATTATGGCTCGAAAGCGCGCTGGCAGAAGAGCAGCAAGGCGGCCATGCCAGCGCCAAAGTGCTGGCCGCCTGGCTCGAATCGGCCCGCTACGCCTATGCCTATTTGTTTTACACGGCGCGCACGCCGGGCCAGCGCGCCTTCGAGGAACGGCAGACGCAAATCCGCGACTACTATAACTACGCCGTGCAGAAAGCGGTCGGCAATCTGTTCCACCACCGTGGCCAGTATCGTCCCGACGGTCATGTGATCGGCCTCGCCGGCTGGCAGATCGACAGCGAGCTGTCGGCCCTGCGCCTGCCCGAAGACGGCACGCTGCCCGAGGAACTGCTGCCAGCGACTTCGCTGTCGTTTTCCGGCCTGCGCAATATATACCGGCGCGACGGCTTCGGCGCCGACCTGGTCGCCGTCATGCCCAAGCCGCGCGAGTCGACAGGCGGCCATGTGCCGTACCAGGAGACCCGCTACCCCGTCGTTACGGCGCTGATCCGCTTCGACGGCAACAGCTTGCGCGAAGTGCTGGCCACGCAGCAGTTGATGGTGATGCTGGTCGACCCGACGCGCAACGAATCGACGCGCATGGCGGGCCAGGACTTGCCCGTGGCGGCCAACTTCACGGCCGGCTATGGCCTGTGGCTGGCCCGTTCCGGCTTCGGCGTGCAGGCGCTGCGCACCCTGTTCGGCCGCGCCGACGGCATTTCGCGCCCGCAGGTGCACCTGATGCAGCCCTACGACCCGAACAAGCGCACCATCGTCATGCTGCACGGCCTGGCCAGCAGCCCGGAAGCGTGGATCAATGTGGCAAATGAACTGATGGGCGACGAACAGCTGCGCCGCCGCTACCAGATCTGGCAAGTGTACTACCCGAGCAACGCGCCGCTGGCCGCCAACAACGTCGCCATCCGCCAGGCCCTGCAAACGACTTTGGCGCAGTTCGACCCTGCGGCCAAGGCCGATGCGGCAAACGACATGGTCTTGATCGGCCACAGCATGGGCGGCGTGCTGGCGCGACTGATGGTCTCCGACGCCAGCAACAGCGTGCTAGACGCCATCACGCAAGAATACAATTTAGAGGGCGAGAAGGCGGAAAAAGTACGCGCCGGCCTGGCGCCTTACCTCAATTTCGCGCCCATGGCGCAGGTCAATCGCGCCATCTTCATCGCCGCGCCGCACCGCGGCACTGCGTTCGCCAACCACAGGGTGGCGCGCTGGATCGCCAACCTCGTGACGCTCCCTTTCAACATGCTCGATCAGCTGTCGGACGCCGCCGCCAGCCTGGCGCAGCTCGACACGGGCAGCAGCGAAGCGCTGCATATTCCCAACAGCATCGATAACCTCAGCGACAAAGATCCGTTCGTGCGCCTGGTAGCCGACCTGCCCATTAGCCCGAAAGTGCGCTACTACTCCATCATGGGCAACGACACGCCGGGCCTGCCGCTGGCGGCATCGAGCGACGGCGTGGTGCCCTACGCCAGCGCCCACCTCGACGGCGCGCTGTCGGAAAAAATCATCGCCTCATGGCACAGCGTGCAGGAAAGCCCGCAAGCGATCCTGGAGATACGGCGCATTTTGCGCTTGCCTGATTAGGCCAATGCCGTCGTCCTACGCCGGCTCGCGCCACTTTTCCTTGATCTCCAGCATGGCCGGCAAGTGTTCCACGAACAGCACCAGCAAGTCAGGATCGAAGTGCGCACCGCTGTCGCGCTGCATGGTGGCGATGGCGTCCACCACCGTCCAGGCGGGCTTGTACGGGCGTTCGCTGGTGAGCGCGTCGAAGACGTCGGCGATGGCGACGATGCGCCCTTCGTGCGGGATTTCCGCGCCTTTCAAGCCTTGCGGATAGCCGCTGCCATCCCATTTTTCGTGGTGCGTGAGGGCGATGCTGCGCGCAATTTTCAACAGACCGCCCGCGTGCTCGCCGATGATGGCCGCACCGATTTCCGCATGGCGGCGCATGACATTCCATTCGTGCGCATCGAGCTTGCCCGGTTTTTGCAGGATGGCGTCGGGGATGCCGATCTTGCCGACGTCGTGCATGGGCGCCGCGTTGAGCAAATCTTCCGCCCTGGCCGCACTGTAGCCGGCCGCCAGCGCCAACTGGCGCGCGTAATAGCTCATGCGGATGACGTGCATGCCCGTCTCGTTATCCTTGTACTCGGCCGCCATACCCAGGGTCTGGATCACTTGCAGGCGCGAGCGGCGCAATTGCTCGGCATCGACCAGCGACAAATGCGTGCGCACGCGGGCACGCACGATGGATGGACTGACGGGCTTGATGATGTAGTCGACGGCGCCGGCATCAAAACCGTCCGCCTCGTCCTTCACGTCGCACAGGGCGGTGACGAAAATGACGGGAATGGCCGCGGTGAGGGGCATGGCCTTGAGCTGGCGGCACACTTCGTAGCCAGTCATGGCGGGCATCATAATGTCGAGCAGGATCAGTTCGACGGGGTTCTTCTGCGCCAGTTCCAGCGCCTTGGCGCCGTCCTTGGCGTACAGCAGCAGGTAATCGTCCTGCAAGATCTGCCGCAGCACCTGCAGATTCGTCGCCTCATCATCGACCAGCAGCAGGATCGGTTTGTCTTTATGTAAGGTCATGTCTAGCCCCATATCAGGAAAGGTCGGCAGGCACTGGCGCTTCCAGCCACGCCAGCAGCTGGCGCAGCACGCCTGTGGCGCGCGCAAATTCGAAGTCGTCGATGGCGCAGGCCAAAAGGTGCAGGCGCTGCTGCTGGCCGTGCGGCGCCAGCATGACGGCGACCTGCGCCATCAAGGCGTCGTCCAGCTGCCCGCCTTCGAGGCTGGCGATGGCTTGCCGCAGCAAGGCCCCTGCGGCGCATGCATCGAGGGGTGCGCTGGCGAGTGCTGCGTGCGCCGGCGCCGGCCGGGCCTCGCCGCCCGACTCCAGTTCGCCGCCCAGCGCCATAAAGGCGGCCGCCAATTGCACCAGCAATTGGCCGACCGGTAACTGGCGCGCAATCGCCTGCTCGATGCGTCCCAGCAGGCTGTCGATGTGCACCAGGCACAAGTTGCCCGCTGCGCCCTTGATACGGTGCAGCAAATGGCCGGCCACGCTGCCATCGCCACGTTCCAGTTCCGTGGCCAGCATGGCAGCGCAGTCGCCATTGGCCTGCACGAAGCGCGTAATGGCCCGCTGCAACGCTTCGTGGCCGCCCCACAGGGCGCTACCGCGCTGCCAATCCACCTGGCCGGTAGCAGTACGCTCCACCGCACCCAGCAATGGCGGCGGCGGCATGGCCACGGCAAGATCGAGCAGGCGGGCGATTTCTGCCGTCAGCTTGTGCATTTCCAGCGGTTTCGAGGCGAAACCATTCATGCCCGCCGCCTGCGCGGCGCGCCGGTCCTGTTCCAGCACGCTGGCCGTCAGGGCGATGATGGGCGTCGGCTTCAAGCCCTGTTCGCGCTCGTACACACGGATCAGGCGCGTCGCTTCCAGGCCATCGATCCGCGGCATTTGCACGTCCATCAGGACGATGTCGAAGCTACCTTTGCTAAACTCGCGCACGGCGCTCTCGCCATCGCTGGCGGCGATCACCTGGTGACCGGCCGCGCCCAGGCTGATCAGGAGCAGCTCCACGTTTTGCGGCACGTCGTCGGCCGCCAGGATGCGCAGCGGCGGCAAGGCCACTACGGGCTGCTCGGTGCGACGCAACATGGCCTTGCCCGGCGCCAACGGCAGCAGCACGTGAAACACACTGCCCACGCCCAGCGTGCTCTCCACCGTGATGCTGCCTTGCATCAGTTCGACCAGTTGCAGCGAAATCGTGGTGCCCAGGCCCGTGCCGCCAAAGCGACGGCTCATGGAAGAATCGGCTTGCGTAAAGGGGGCGAAGATCTTATCCAGACGGTCGGCGGGGATGCCGATGCCCGTGTCGTGCACGGCAATATGCACCTGACCGTCCTGCATGCCGACGGCCACGCGCACATGGCCCACCTCAGTGAACTTGACGGCGTTGCCGATCAAATTGGTCAGCACCTGCTGCACCCGGCGCGCGTCGCCCAGGAAGAACTGGCGCATGCCCGGATCGACATCCACCTGCAGCAACAGTCCGCGCGCATGCGCCGTGATGCGCAGGGAGGCCGCCACGTGCTCGACTAAGTCAGGCAACGAAAAGTCCACCAGTTCCAGCTCGGTGGCGCCTTTTTCCAGCTTGGCCGTGTCGAGGATGTCGTTGAGCAGTTCGAGCAGGGATCGCGCCGACTGGCCCACCGTGCCCAGATGGCGGCGCTGCAGGCTGTCCAGGGCGGTGCCCAGCAGCACTTCCGTAAAGCCGATGATGGCGTTCATCGGCGTGCGGATTTCATGGCTCATGTTGGCCAGGAAGCTGGTCTTCGATTCGGCCGCCAGCTCGGCGCGCTCTTTCTCCGCGCGCAGGCTTTCCTGCATGGCGCGCCGCTCGCTGACGTCGGTGGCCAGCTTGACCACCTTGAACGGCTTGCCATCGGTATTGAGGATAGGATTGTAGGACGCCTGTATCCACACTTCCCGCCCATGCTTGTCGATGCGCTTGTACTCGCCCGTATTGAATTGGCCATTCGCCAACTGCTGCCAGAAGACGCCATAATCTGGCGAAGTCACATAGCCCGCTTCGCAGAAGATGCTGTGGTGCAGGCCCAGCACGTCGTCGAGCTGGTAGCCGAGCAAGTCGAGGAAGTTCTGGTTGACTGCCAGGATGCGGCCCTGCAGGTCGAACTCGATAACGGCCATTGCACGCGAGATGGCCGTCACCTTGCCCTCATATTCGGCGTTGCGCAATTTGCTGTCCGTGATGTCGAGGATGACGCCGTCTATCCAGCCTACCACGCCGTCGTTATCGAGCACCGGGCCGCTGCTTTCACGCACCCAGCGCTCGCGCCCGTCGCGGTGTATCATGCGGTAGACGTTTTCGAAGTCGCGCCGTTCGCCGGCCGCCTGCACGCAGGTATCGTTGACACGCTGGCGGTCGTCCGGATGCACGAGGTCAATTATCCTCACTTTCCCATCCATGAAGTCCTGCGGCATCCAGCCTGTCAGGTTAAACACGGCATCGCTGATGAAAATCATCTTCCATTCGGGCGCATAGCTGCAGTGGAAGGATACGCCGGGAATATTACGTATCAAAGAGCGATACTGGCGCTCGCTATCCTTGAGCGCCTGCTCCATGCTGCGCGAAGAGCGCATGTCGGTGACGAAAGCGACGAAGAGCAGCTGCCCCGGCGTGTCGATCTTGCCGATCGCCACGCGCATGGGCAACACCGCGCCACTCTTGTGGCGGCCATCGACTTCGCCTCCGCTGTCGAGGATGCGCGATGAACCCGTTGCCAGGTAGTCGCGCAGATAAGCTTGGTACTGGACAGCGTCGGCCGTTTGCAGCAACACGCTTGCGTCACGCCCCACGATCTGCGCCTCGCGCCAGCCAAACAGGCTTTCCGCAGCAGGATTGAAAGAGCGCACCTTGCCCTGACCGTCAATGGTGATCAAGCCGTCGGCCGCCGTATCGACGATGGCGCGCAGGCGCGACTCGCTGACACTGGCGTGACGGAGCAGCTGGCGGTAGCGCAGCAAGCCGTTCGCGGCCGCCACGAAGACCGTCAGGGTGACGCTGATCAGAGCCACCGCCAGGGCCATGAACGAGGCCTGCACGGTAATGGTGTTGTCGCCCGCCGCGGGAATGCCGGAAAAGCGCGCTGCCAGCATGCCCGTGTAATGCATGCCGGAAATTGCCAGCCCCATCACCACGCTGCTCGACAGCAGCGCCGCTAACGGGCTCAGGCGCTGGCACAAGGCGCTCAGGCCGAAGCGTATCCACAGCGCCAGCATGGCCATGACGATAGCCACCAGCAGCGACAGGGCAAACAGCCAAGGTTCATAAAGCAGGGTCAGCGAGGTTTGCATGGCGGCCATGCCGCTGTAATGCATGGAACCGATACCGAGCCCAACGAGCACGCCGCTCACCACCAGCTGGCGCCGGCTGATGCCCGGGCGCGCCAGCAAGTGCAGCGCTACCCACGAGGCGGCCACGCCTGGCAGCATGGACAGCAGGGTCAGGCTGGGGTCGAAGGAAACGCGCGTGCAAATATCGAAGGCCAGCATGCCGATAAAGTGCATAGCCCAGATGCCGACACCCAATGCGATGGCGCCCGTGATGATGGCCGTCTGGCGCTGGAAGCCCCGTTCGCTGCTGCGCGCCATGCCGGCGATCTGCAGGGCCATGAACGAGGCAAAGATGGCGATGCCGATCGAAAATAGCACCAGCCCGGCATCATGCGTGCCATAAATAGACGGCACGGTATCGGTCGAGAAGGCAAAGATGGAACTCAGCATACTATCGAAATATTAAGAGAGTGAAGCCCAAGGTCGCAAAACATGGCAGCGCACCACGCGCCGCTGATTGGAATTTTTCCAAAGAACTAACACAGCGAAAATGACAACGACAACTATCGCCCAAGGCGAGGCTCGGTCATCACGCCAGCGCCTGCAGCGCGGAAAAAAGGTGCTCTTTCAGGGAGAAAAAGCGGAATGCGTACAAACCCTGGCGCGCATAGCTTGCCGCCAGCCTGACGATGATTTTTAAAAGCATCTTGAGTATAGTTACTTTGCCGACAGTTTCATAGTACTTCAGCAATGCAGTTATCATCAATGACAGCTATTGCGGCTGCCACGCGACAAGGGGCCGCTCAAGCGTTTGCTGCCAGCGTGCCGGTGACAGCTTGGCCGCCATCGCCCATCAGCCTGCGCATCGGCACGGCATGAGCGACGATGGCGTCGTTCGGATTGCATTTCCCACCGGCGGTCGCGATCCACGCGATGCCCGGCGTGGCGCACGGTAGCGCGCACGCCACCCGCGCATCGATCAGTGCTGGCCGATCTTCATGATTTTCAGGGCATTCGTGCCGCCGACCTTGCCCATAGGCTCGCCCCAGGTCAGCACGACGGTGTCGCCCTTGGCCACGACTTGATGTTCCAGCAGCAAGTCTTCCGCCTGCTGCAAGACCTTGTCGCGGTCCGTGCCGGACGTCAGTTCCAAGGTGCTGACGTTGCGGTACAGCGCCAGCTTGCGGCGCGTGCCCACGCTCGGGGTCAGGGCGACGATGGGAATGTCGATGTTGCAGCGGCTCATCCACAGGGCCGTGGAACCCGACTCCGTCAAGGTGGCAATCGCCTTCACGCGCAGGTGGTGGGCCGTAAACAGGGCGCCGTAGGCGATCGACTGGTCGATGCGCGAGAACGTGGCGTTGAGGAAATCGGCGTCCAGCTTGCAAGTATCCCACTTTTCCGCATCCAGGCAGATGGCGGCCATCGCTTCCACCGTTTCGATCGGGTAGCGGCCCGAGGCCGTTTCCGCCGACGTCATGACAGCATCCGTGCCATCGAGCACGGCGTTGGCCACATCCGACACTTCGGCGCGGGTCGGCACGGCGTTGACGATCATCGATTCCATCATCTGTGTGGCCGTGATCGCCAATTTATTTGACGCGCGCGCCATCTTGATCATGCGTTTTTGCAAGGCCGGCACGGCCGCATTGCCCACTTCCACGGCCAGGTCGCCACGCGCCACCATGATGCCGTCGGAGGCGTCGAGAATCTCTTGCAGCGCAGGAATGGCTTCGGCGCGCTCGATCTTGGCGATCATCATCGGCTTGTGGTCCCACGCTTCGCCGGCAATATTGGCCAACTGGCGTGCCATCACCATGTCGGTGGCGTTTTTCGGGAAGGACACGGCCACGTAATCGGCCTGGAAACTCATCGCCGTTTTCACGTCTTCCATGTCTTTCGCCGTCAAGGCCGGCGCCGACAGGCCGCCTCCCTGGCGGTTGATGCCCTTGTTATTGGATAATTCGCCGCCGATTTTCACTGTCGTGTGAATTTCGCTGCCGACGACCTTGTCGACCGTCAAAACGATGAGGCCATCGTTGAGCAACAAAACGTCGGCGGCGCGCAGGTCGCGCGGCAATTCCTTGTAGTCGAGGCCGCAGCGCTCGAGGTTGCCCAGTTCGCCGTTTTCGCCCCATTTTGCGTCGAGGATGAAGGAAGCGCCGTTTTCCAGGAAAATCTTGCCTTCTTCAAACTTGCCGACGCGAATCTTCGGGCCTTGCAAGTCGGCCATGATGGCCACTTCGCGGCCGCACAGGGCCGCCGCTTCGCGCACCATGCGGGCGCGGTCGATATGGTCTTGCGCCTTGCCATGCGAGAAGTTCAGGCGCACGACGTCGACGCCGGCCTTGAACATGCGCACCAGGGTGGCGATATCGTTCGAAGCGGGGCCGATAGTGGCAACGATCTTGGTGGCGCGTTGCTGTACTTGCAGAGTCATAATGTGCTGCTTTCTATAATAAGTTGCGACTAGGGCCAGCCTTGTAGGCCGGCCATTCCGGGGCGCTCGATCAGCGCTGGCTTTTTGTTACTTGGCCGCCATCAGGGCGACCGTGGTATCGAGCATGCGGTTCGAGAAACCCCACTCGTTGTCGTACCACGACGACACTTTCACGAGGCGGCCCGAGACCTTGGTCAGGGTTGCATCGAAGTTCGACGAGGCCGGGTTGTGGTTGAAATCGATGGAAACGAGCGGCTCCGTCTGGTACGTCAAAATGCCTTTCAGCGCACCCTCGGACGCCGCTTTGAGCAGTGCATTGACTTCCTCGACCGTGGTGTCGCGCTTGGCGATGAAGGACAGGTCAACCAGCGAGACATTAATCGTCGGCACGCGTACGGCAAAACCGTCGAGTTTGCCATTCAGTTCCGGCAAGACCAGGCCCACGGCAGCGGCCGCGCCCGTCTTGGTGGGTATCATCGAATGCGTGGCCGAACGGGCGCGGCGCAAGTCTTCATGCATCACATCGGACAGCACCTGGTCATTCGTGTAGGCGTGCACCGTGGTCATCAGGCCCGATTCGATGCCGATGGCGTCATTGAGCGGCTTGACCAGTGGCGCCAGGCAGTTCGTGGTGCACGAAGCGTTGGAAATGACGGTATCGGTGGCTTTCAATACATGCTCGTTGACGCCGAATACGATGGTGGCGTCCACGTCCTTGCCACCGGGCGCGGAAATGATGACTTTCTTTGCGCCCCCCTTCAGGTGGGCCGAGGCTTTTTCCTTGCTGGTGAAGAAGCCCGTGCACTCGAGCACCACGTCAACGCCCAGTTCGCCCCACGGTATCAGGGCCGGGTCGCGCTGCGCGAAGACGCGGATGCGGTCGCCATTGACGATCATGTTGTCGCCGTCGATGGTGACGACGGCCGGAAACTTGCCGTGCACCGTGTCGTAACGCGTCAAATGCGCATTCGACTTGGCATCGCCGAGGTCGTTGATGGCGACGATCTCGATATCGTGCTGCTTGCCGCCTTCATACAAAGCGCGCAAGACATTGCGGCCGATGCGGCCATAGCCATTGATGGCAACTTTGATGCTCATGCTGTCTCCTTGTTGTTTTCTACTCAGTTCGTAAAGCCAACCCACTGGCAAATACCGGGGTCGTACCCTGAGGGGGAATGCGCCCCAGTGGGGCGCATTCCGATCACGCAGTGAACGACCCCAGCCCTCGCCCTTGGGTTTGCCTTAATCAACCACTATTTCTTAACCCCGCCGCAATACCGTTGATCGACAAATGAATGCCCGTGCGGGCCGCCGCATCTTGCTTGCCTTCGCGAAAACGCTTCAACAACTCCAATTGCACGTGATTGAGCGGGTCGATATACGGGAAACGGTTGCGTATCGAGCGCTGCATCAGCGGGTTCGCTTGCTGCAACTCTTGCTGGCCCGTAATCAGTTTCAAGGCATCGAGGGTGGCCACATATTCGGCGCGGATGCGCGTGAAAATAGCCTCGCGCAAGGCCTTGTCCTTGACCAGTTCTGCATATTGGCCGGCGATGGCGATGTCACTCTTGGCCAGGACCATATCCATGTTCGACAGCAGCGAGGTAAAGAAGGGCCAATCCGTGTACATGCCGCGCAACACGTCCGCGCCGTCCGCCGGATGGGCGGCCAGGTAGGCTTGCACGGCGGAACCGAAACCAAACCAGCCCGGCAGCATCAAACGGCATTGGGCCCAGCTCAAGACCCAGGGAATGGCGCGCAAATCCTCGATGGACGTGGATTTCTTGCGCGAGGCGGGACGGCTGCCGATATTGAGCGCGGCAATTTCCGCAATCACCGTCGACTCCCAGAAGTACTGTTCAAAGCCATCCGTGCCGTAGACCAGCTCACGGTAAGCGTTCAGGGCCGTGCCGGACAGCTCTTCCATCGCGGCCAGGTGTCCCGCGCTGGCCGACGCCTTCGCTTGCAGCTGCGCCTGCGGCAGCAGAGTCGACTGGATGGTGGCCGCTACCAGCACTTCCAGGTTGCGCCGCCCCACTTCTGGATTCGCATACTTGGCCGTGATGACTTCGCCCTGCTCCGTCAAGCGGATTTGCCCCTGCACGGCGCCGGCCGGCTGGGCCAGGATGGCTTCATAGCTGGGGCCGCCGCCGCGCCCCACGGAACCGCCGCGCCCGTGGAACAATCGCAGCTTGACCTGGTGTTGCTTGAAAACCGACACCAGCTCGATCTCGGCCTTGTAGAGTTCCCAGCCGGACGTGAGGAAGCCGCCGTCCTTGTTGCTGTCCGAGTAACCGAGCATGACTTCCTGCTGGTTAGCGCGCGACGCCAGCAAGCCCCGGTAAAACGGCAAGCCAAAGGCGTGCGCCATGATGGCGGGACCGGCGCGCAAGTCGGCGATGGTTTCGAACAGGGGGATGATGTTGACATCGACTGTGCGGCTATCCTGGCGCAGCAAGCCCACTTCTTTCAGCAGCAGCGCCACTTCCAGCAAGTCCGACACGCTGGCGGCCTTGGAAATGATGCAGTTAGGCACCGATTCCTTGCCATATTTGATGTGAGCTTCGCGCACGGCGCGGAAAATGTCGAGTTCAGACGTGGTTTCTGCCGAATATTGCGCATACGGCGACGTCAGCAAGCGTGGCGACTCCAGCTCGGCGAGCAGCACGGCGATGCGCTGCTCTTCATCGAGATCCAGATACACGAGGCCCGGCTGCGCTCCCGCAAACAGTTCGCCCACGACACGCTCGTGCACATCGGCATTCTGGCGCAAATCGAGCGGCGCGAGCGAAAAGCCGAAGACCTTGACGGCGCGGCGCAGCTGGCGCAGCCGGCCCTGGGCCAGCGCGCGCAAGCCATTGGCGACCAGCGAATCACGAACCACGTCCAGGTCGGCCAGCAACTGGCCTGCACCAGCGTAGGGCTGCACCTCGTCGGCTTGCTTGCCCGCATGCTCGCCCTTGCTGGAGAACACGCTGCGCGTCGCATCCAGGCGCGCATGGATGCCGTGCAGGGCGCGGCGGTACGGCTCGTCGACGCGGTGCGGCGAGGCATCGGCCGAGCGTTCGGCCAGCGCGCGCAGCGGCTCGCTGCAGGCATTGAGTATTTGCGCCAGCGACAGTTGCGACGCGAGTTTGCGCAATTCACCGAGGTAGAAATCGAGCACCTTGTCGGCCTGCGTTTGCAGGGTGCTGCGCAAGATATCTGCCGTGACGAAAGGGTTGCCGTCGCGGTCACCGCCTATCCAGCTGCCAACCTTCATGAAATTGGGTAATTCTGCATCTTCCCAGCGGGCATCGCGCTGGGCCAGCATGGTTTCCAACGAGGAATACAATTTTGGCAGTTCGCGCAAGATGGTGTGGTCATAGAACGACAGGCCATTGGCCACTTCATCCATGACGGACAGTTTGCTCGTGCGCAACAGGCGCGTCTGCCACAGGGTAACGATGCCGCGGCCCAGCGCTTCTTCGTTTTGCTCGGCCTCTTCCGGCGTCATTTGCACGCGGTCGCGCTCGCTTAACAGGCGCGCGATGGCCATCTGGCAATTCTGGATGCTCTTGCGCTGCACTTCCGTCGGATGCGCCGTGAAGACGGGGCTGACGAAGGCATCTTCAAAGAACGCTGCCAGCGCATCGGCCTTGCCGGCGTCAAACACATTGCCGACGGCATGACTAAGGCTACCCTGGCGCGGCGGCGAACCGGCGATCAAATGGGCGCGCGTGCGCCGGATGTGATGTTGGTCTTCTGCAATATTGGCCAGTAGCGAAAAATAGCTGAAAGCGCGCGTCAATTGCGTGGTTTCTTCCTGCGACAGCGCTTGCAGCGCGTCCGACAGCTGCGCACGCGCCGCTGCATCATTATCGCGACGAAAACGGATCGCCAGCTGGCGCACATGCTCGATGCGCTCAAAGGCGGTCTCGCCCAAGTGGTTGCGGATGGCGTCGCCCAGCAGACGGCCCAGCTGACGGATATCGCTGCTCAACAGCTCGTCTTTCACTTCATTCATTTGCATGGTATTCATTTCCTGGGGCGGACACGGCGGCACCGCACAGATTGCGTCGTACGCGTTTCCCGGCCAGGGAAACGCCCATCATTCATTTTGTAGTAAATTTACTTCACCATCTCACCATCCTCTTGATTTTCATCAATAAAATCCATAATCAATGAGCCGCTAAGGGCTCGCACGGTGTTTGCCAGGGCAACAATATGAAAATTTACTACGCATTTAGACGAAAGGCAATTAACTTTTGTCTTTCCAGGATGAAAAGTGACGGCGCAAGTCACATACCCAGGCACTGTCCTGTATGCTGGCGGCTGAAACAAGGATGTCATCCACATCTTTCACCCACCGGACAAACCGTGGCGCGCGCAATGCCTTGAGGCCGAGTAGCAAAGCTGTGCCAATGCACGGTGAGCATCGCAGGCTGCCAAGGCATCAAGCGTCAAGCGCTGCAGGCTTGCCGGGTGCTTTACTCTCTTCTCCCATGCGACTGACTGCCTATACCGACTATACCCTGCGCACCCTGATGTACCTGGGTGTGCACCGCGACCGGCTGGTGACCATCCAGGACATCGCCGACTTGCATAGCATTTCAAAAAATCACTTGATGAAGGTGGTGCACCAACTGGGCCTGTCAGGCATCGTCGAAACGGTGCGTGGGAGGAATGGCGGCCTGCGTCTGGCGCGCGACCCGGCCCAGATCAATATCGGCATGCTGGTGCGCGAGACGGAAAACGATTTTTTCATGGCGGAATGTTTTAACCAGGAAAACAATACCTGTCCACTCACGCCAGATTGCCTGCTGAAAGCCAAGCTGGGCCAAGCCACGAGCGCCTTCCTGGCCGTGCTCGACACGGTCACCCTGGCAGCCATCCTCGAACCCGCAGGCAATGTGCCAGCGGCAGCGGCGGGCGTGATTCCCCTGCACCTGGCAAAGTAAGCACGCAGCGAGGCACCTTGGACGGTGCGCTAAAACAACAATGCCCGGCAAGCCGGGCATTGTTTTGTTCAGCAAACAACTAATGCATTAATGCATCAATGCGCGCTGGCACCTGCGGCGCCGATGCCCGTCTCGGAACGCATTTGCTGCGCTTCGTAACCGGCACGGTCGATGCGCGCACGCGGGCTCTTGTCGAGCACCGAGAACAGCCAGATGCCGACAAAGCCTGCCGTCATCGAGAACAGCGCCGGCGAAGCGTACGGGAACAGCGCTGCCGGATGGCCGAGCACGTCGACCCACACGGACTTCGACACGATCGTCAGCGCTACCGCCGTGATCAAGCCCAGGAAGCCGCCGATGGTGGCGCCGCGCGTGGTGCAGTCTTTCCACAACACTGACATGAACAGCACGGGGAAGTTGGCCGAGGCGGCGATGGCGAAGGCCAGCGACACCATGAAAGCGATGTTTTGCTTCTCGAAGGCAATACCCAACACCACGGCGACAATACCGAGCACGATCGTGGTCACGCGCGACACTTTCAATTCATTCGCGCCAGTAGCCTTGCCCTTCTTGATGACGGTGGCATACAGATCGTGCGACACGGCCGACGCGCCCGACAGTGTCAAGCCCGCCACGACGGCCAAGATGGTGGCAAACGCGACCGCCGACATGAAGCCGAGGAACACATTACCGCCGACAGCCTTGGCCAGATGCACGGCCGCCATGTTATTACCACCTAACAACTTACCGGCAGCATCCTTGAACTCGGGATTGGTGCTCACCAGCACGATGGCACCAAAGCCGATGATGAAGGTCAAAATGTAGAAGTAGGCGATCCAGGTAGTGGCCCAAAACACGGATTTACGCGCTTCCTTGGCGCTAGGCACCGTGAAGAAACGCATCAGGATGTGCGGCAGGCCAGCCGTACCGAACATCAGCGCCATGCCAAACGAGATGGCCGAGATCGGGTCCTTGATGAAGGAACCGGGGCCCATGATGGCTTCCTTGGCGGCATGCACGTCGACCGCCTTGGCAAACAGCGCTTCCGGGCTGAAATTAAATTGCGCCAACACGGCGACGGCCATGAAGGTAGCACCGCCGAGCAGCATCACAGCCTTGATGATCTGCACCCAGGTAGTCGCCGTCATGCCACCAAACAACACGTAGATCATCATCAATGTCCCCACCAGGACGACGGCGATCCAATATTCGAGGCCGAACAGCAGTTTGATCAACTGACCCGCGCCGACCATCTGCGCGATCAGGTAAAAGGCCACCACGACGAGAGTGCCGGAAGCCGAGAAAATGCGGATCGGCGCCTGCTTGAAGCGGTAGGCGGCGACGTCGGCAAAGGTGTAGCGGCCCAGGTTACGCAGGCGCTCGGCCATCAGGAAAGTAATGATGGGCCAGCCGACCAGAAAACCAATGGCATAGATCAAGCCATCGTAGCCGTTCAAGAAAACGGCGGCGGAAATACCGAGGAAGGAAGCGGCCGACATATAGTCGCCTGCGATGGCCAGGCCATTCTGGAAGCCGGTGATGCCGCCACCGGCCGTATAGAAATCGGAGGCTGACTTGGTCTTCGCTGCCGCCCACTTGGTAACGAACAGGGTGAAGATGACGAAGGCGGCGAACATGATGATCGCCGTCCAGTTGGTGGGCTGCTTGACTGCCTGGCCGAGGTCGGCGCCGGCCGCCAGCACGCTGCCGCTGACGCCCGCCAGCGAGATCAAGGCTGCCAGGCAGGCGAATGTGCGTTGCGTCAATGGGCGGCGATTCATGCTTGCACCCGTGCCTGGATGGCGCTGGTCAGGTCGTCGAATTGCTTGTTGGCCCGGCGCACATAAATGCCGGTAATAACCACGGTAAACACGATGACGAACAGGCCTATCGGCATGCCCCAGGTCATCACACCAGTGCCCGTTTTAGTGGCGAGAAATTCCTTGTTGAAGGCGATCAGCAAAATGTAGCCATAGTAGGCCAGCATCATCAGACCCGTCAGCGCCCAGCCGAAGCGCGAACGCACTTTGACCAATTGATGATAATTGGGATCGCCCTTGATTTTTTGTACCAAATCGTCTTGCATGGTGTTGCCTCCGTTATGTAAAAATCTGCTCTTTTAGTGTTGAGCTTAGGTTCACAATACCGCGCGAGGCTTACCCGCCCCTTACGGCAGCGGTTTTTTCTCACAGGAGCAACACAGGGCTGGCAAGGTCAGTTCAGCGCGGCTGCGGGGCCGAAGAATTCATGGTGTGTCTGCTGTTCCGGCACGCCCAACTCGCGCAGGTATTGTTTAACAGCACGCATAAAGGGCTGCGGGCCGAGGTAGTAGACATCGACGTCGCGCGAGGCGGGCAGCCAGTGATCGAGCAGCTCTTTATCGAGCAAGCCAAGCGCATCGGGCGCTTCTGGCTCGCCGCCATGTTCCGCATAGCAGTAATAGCGCTGCAGTTGCGGGTACTGCGCGGCCAGTTCGTCGATCTGCGCGCGGAACGCATGCACGCCCTGCTTGCGCGCCGCGTGAATGAAATGCACGGCACGCTTGCCGCGCAGGGCCGCCGTCAGCATCGGCAGGGTCGGGGTGATGCCCACGCCGCCGCTGATCAGCACCAGCGGCTTGTCGCTCTCTATCAGCACGAAGTTGCCCGTAGGCGGCGTCAGTTGCACGGTCGCGCCGACCTGCACGTGCGCGTGGAAGAAATTGGACACCTTGCCACCGTGCTCGCGCTTGATGCTGATACGGTACGTGCGACCATTACTGGCGGCAGAGAGCGAGTATTGGCGACGCATGGCCACGCCATCGACAGTAACCAGCACACCAATATACTGACCGGGCGCAAAGTCGAGCACGCACTGGCCATCGGCGGGCGCCAGCAGGAAGGAAGTGATCTCCTCGCTTTCCACATTTTTGCTCTGCACGATGAAGTCACGCGCGCCGCTCCAGCCGCCCGGTGCGGCGGCCTGCGCCTTGTAAATGCGCCCTTCTTCACCGGCCAGGATGTCCGCCAACTGGCCATACGCCGCGCCCCAGGCATCGATGACGGCGTCGCTGGCCACCTCGGCGCCCAGCACCTCGCGGATGGCTTGCAAGAGGCTGGCGCCCACCAGCCGATAATGCTCGGCGCGGATTTGCAGGGCCACGTGCTTGTTGACTATGGTAGCCACCAGATCGCCGAGCGCGGCAAGCTGGTCGATATGTTTGGCATACATCAGCACGCCATTGGCCAGCGCGCGCTGCTGGTCGCCGCTATGCTGGTGCGCCTGGTTAAAGTACGGCAGCACTTCGGGATGGTCGCGAAACAGATTCTTGTAAAAGTGGCGCGTCAGCGCTTCACCGCCCTGTTCGAGAATCGGGACGGTGGCCTTGATAATGGCGCGTTGTGCTTGGGTCAGCATGTAAGACTCCTGTGGGTATAGGTATAGCTAAGCTAGCGTTAGCTAAAGTAAGCAAAGTAAGCAAGGAAGGCGGGGAGCGCGCCGGCGTTTCAACAACCGGGGTCTGAGCATGCGTCTCGCGCTAGAGACCTGCGCCGGCGGCGACAAATAGTGCTGCGCGAGGGGCAGGTACCGCTGTTTGAATCGAGTGCTAACCGTGGCGCTCTTCTGTGCTTGCGTGTTGCCAGTGTAGCGGAATACGCATAAACATGCAAACCATATACATCTTTAAGCACCATTGCCAGCATGGCACAGCAGCGGCAGCGCGTGCTAAAAAAAACGCGCGCCCGGTGGATACTCGGGCAGGCAGAAAAATGCGCGTGGCGGGAAAGTTTAGCGCAGGATGGCGGGCGCCACCGGCAAGGTTTCCAGGGCGATGAAGGCGTCCAGCGCGCGGCGCATCTCGTCGAACACTTGCTTGCCGTACGCCGCTTCCAGATGCTCATATTGCAAGTCAATCAACTTGCCCATCTGCAGCAGCAAGCTCGCGCCCGCTTCCGACAGCTGCACCTTGCGGCGGCGCTGGTCGCCTTCGAACTTGCTGCGCCCGATCAAGCCGATTTCTTCCATGCGCGCCAGGATGCCGCTCATGCTGGGACTGGAAATCTGGCAGATGTCGCACAGCTCGCGTGGTTCGAGGGTGGGGCTTTCATTGAGCGCGCGCATGATGCGCCACTGCTGCTCGGTCACGCCGAAGTGATTGAGGATGGGGCGGAAGTGCTGCAGCAGGCTGTCGCGGGCCTTCAACAGCAATTGCGGCATGTTCGGGTAACGGATAGGTAGCTGCAAGCGGAACTCCCTGAATGGCCAGCAAAAGAACGTCATTATACGGCCCGCCCCGTATCCACAGCAGGCCGGCAACGATGTATTTTTCGCTACGCCAGCTCTTCCCCGCCAGCCGATTCTTCGCGCGCATGCGCGTGTACGGACCACAGCACGCCCGCCGCCAACAAGACCATGGCGCCCCACTCCAGCGGTCGCGGCATGCGCTGCGCATACAGGAAACCGTACAGTAACGCGAACAGGGTTTCCGACAGGATCAGCTGGCCCGACAGGGTCACCGGCACCAGACGCGACGCCAGGTTCCACAGGTAGTTGCCGACCACGGATGCGCCCAGCGCCAGCAGCAGGCACACCAGCCAGAACTGGGACCAGCTGCGCGTCGGCACCGCGTCGGCAGCGCCCGCCTGCTGCAGCGCCAGCACTACGGCACCGACAATCAAGGCGATGACACCGCTGGCCAGGCCATACAGCATGGCCCATTCCACGGCACTGACCTGCGCGTGGCACTTGAGGAAGCGGGCATTGTCGAGCGCATACCAGGTCCAGCAGGCGAGCGCACAGACGGCGCACAGTACGCCGAGCAGTTTTTGGGCCAGGCTGGCGCCGTCCGTGCCAGCACCGCCGGCATGGCTGAAGATATCGAGATTGATACAGGCGATGCCCATTGCCACCACGAGCAGCGGCAAGGCCAGGCGGCGCAAGGGCGGCGCGCCGTGATCCTTGCGCCCGAAAATCGTCACGCTCAGGGGCAGCAAGCCGATAATGAGCGAAGTAGCCGCCACGCCCGCCAGCTTGACGCCGTAGGCCAGCAGCAGGTAATACACGACGTTGCCCGACAGCGCCTGGCGCAGCATGGCCAAGCAGTCGTCGCGCCGCAAGCGCCGCAGCAGGGGCAAAAAGCGCGGCAGCATCAGTGCGGCCGCCAGCACGCCGTAGCAAATGTAGCGGCCCACCATCAACTCGAGCGGAGAAAAGTCCGGCAGCAAGACCGGCACAATGAAAACGGCGCCCCAGAAGGCGCCGGCCAGCAAACCACACACAATCCCACGCCACATGGCCGCCACTCTCGCGTCATCATTTCAAGTGTGACAGTATGGCATGCGGCACCCACTGCCGTCAGCCCCCGGCCTTTCTCTGATCGGGATGCATATTGGCGCCTTTTGCATGCGGCCAAAGACCATGTGCACCACCTTAACCCAAGGCAAGGTGTCTTTGGGGTCCAACCGGGCGCCGCGATTCGCAGCTTTTGGCGCGCAAACCCGCGCGATAGTGGTAGTGTCAGGCTGCAGCCGGACTGCAGACCGGCAGATGCAGCATGCGGTGGAAGGTGGAAGGTGGAAGCGGGTTGACTATTGAATCATTTCTACGCATAGCGCTAAGTGCTGCTTTTTCCTCTCTTCGCTCATGTCCATCAGCCTGCGCCCCGTCACGGCCGACAATTTTGACAGCCGCAGCGAACTGCCACTGCCACCCCAGCAGCGCGACTACCTCGACAGCAACGATTCGCGATGAACGTAGGCAAGGTCAGCAAGGTGGGCAAGTCGGGCAAGAATGCGCAAGATGCGCTAAGCTGCATCCGCCCTACCACTTTACAAGGACTAGCATGACCCTGATCGTCGTCGCCACCATCGATGCCCACACCGACCATATCGACGCCGTGCGCGTCGCCCTGGAAACCGTCGTCCCACCGAGCCGCGCCGAAAGCACCTGCCTGCGCTACGAATTACACCTCGACAACAAGATGCCGACACGCTTCATCATGCTCGAAGAATGGGCCGACAAGGCGGCGCTGACGGCGCACGAAGCGACGCCCCACTTCAAGGCGCTGGTGGCCGCCGTGGGCGACAAAGTCGTCAAGATCGACGTGGCGGAGTTAAGCAAGCTGAAGTAAGGCGCACGCTGAAATTCAATCGCGCGTTGCCCAAAGAAAGTTGTCACTTATAATCTGGCAACTTTTTTTATGGCATATCATGACCGTACTTTCCTCGATACACGGCGCTTGCGCCGCAGCCGTCTTGGCGCTCTGTACCAGTGCCGCCGCGCAAGCGCCCATGCCCAAGCTGGTGGGCGAGTACCAGTTGCTCTCGTCGAGCACCGTGCCACCGAGCAGCTGGGGCTATTCCAAGGCCCGTGTTTCCATCAAGCAGCTCGATGACCAGCATCTGTTGATACTGCTCGCCTGCGAATGGAAACGCGAACCGAAGGCCGTCTGCGGCGACTATTTCTATGCCCAGTGGCGCGACGATGGCTTATATCTGCAGGATATGAACACTTTCGCCATGCGCCTGTATTTCGATCCAGCGTCACACAAGCTCACCATCATTTCGCGCGGCGCCGATGCCAAGCAAAGCGTGCGCCACGAGGTGTTCAGCGCAACGACCGCGCCACTCGTCGACCCGGCGCTGGCGCGGCGCATGAAGCGCGAGCAAGCGAATGCCGACAGCAAGGAAAACCGGCGCGTGTTCGGCCCCTACACCAAGTGGGACTACCGGGAAAACCGCATTGAATTCCAGCGCCAGGACGTCACGGCGCAGTAATATCGCGCTTGCGGCATGCACACCGTACAAGCGCGCGCGGGGCCGGATCGCCGTGTTTTATGCGCCTGTTTGATGCGCCTGTTTGATGCTCCTGCCTGATGGTCCTCTTTTAAAGGGTATCGAGCCTGTCGAGCATCGTGGCCGCCTGCTGCCGGAAGGCGGCGATCGCCTCCGCGTCCATCTTTTCCAACTGGCGATAGGCCATGCCGATGCGGGGATTGCGTTCCAGGGTGTCCGCATTGCGGTGGAAGAAATCCCAGTACAGAGCATTGAAGGGACAGGCGCGCTCGCCGATGCGCGCCTTTTTATCGTAATGGCAGCCTTTGCAATAATCGCCCATGCGGTCGATATACGCAGCGCTGGAGACATACGGCTTGGTCGCCAGCAGGCCGCCGTCGGCGAACTGGCTCATGCCGACGGTGTTGGGCAGCTCGACCCACTCGAAGGCGTCGATATAGATGCCCAGGTACCAGCCATGCACCTTGGCTGGATCCAGACCGGCCAGTAGCGCGAAATTGCCGATCACCATCAGGCGCTGGATGTGATGCGCGTGCGCCTGCTCCAGCGACTGGGTAATCGCCTGCGACAGACAATGCATCTTCGTCTTGCCATCCCAAAACCATGCCGGCAGCGGGCGCGTGTGGCCAAAGAAATTCTTCTCCGCATAGCCGGGCATATTGGCCCAATAAACACCGCGCACATACTCGCGCCACCCCAATATCTGGCGGATGAAACCCTCGACTGCGGCCAGCGGAGCATGGCCGGCGTGATACGCCGCCTGCGCCCTGGCGACGACTTCGCGTGGCGACAGCATTTTGACATTGAGCGCAAACGACAGCAGGGAATGAAACAAGCGCCAGGCCTTGCTGCTCATCGCATCCTGGAAATCGCCAAAATACGGTAATGCCCGGCCGATGAAGGCATCGAGCTGCTGCAGCGCTTCATCGCGATTCAGCGCCCACGCCAGTTGGTCGGCCTTGGGGTTGCCGAAGCTGTTGACGCCTGCGGCGACGATGGATGCCCATAATTGCCCATGGTCGTGCAGCGTGCGCGCATCTTGCGGCTCGGCAGGCGTGCCGCGCCAGGGCTTGCGGTTATCGTGATCGAAGTTCCACTGGCCGCCAACGGGCTTCTTCGCGTCTTCCATCAGCACCTGATGCTTGCTGCGCATCTGACGGTAGAAAAACTCCATCAGCCATTGCTTGCGTCCGGCGAAAATATCGGCTGCCTCGTTGCGTGTCGTATAAAAATGCTCGCTGTCGACCATCCGCCAGGGGACGGCCGAGCGTCTTCCCGCCTGGTAAAGCTGCTGGTCCAGGCGCCACTCGTCGGGTTGCTGGTATTCGAAGGCGCTAGCGTCATAACGGGTAATCAGCGCTTCAATATTGTCCGGTATCGAGCGCCTGCTTTCCGCCTCGTCGATGGCGATGTAATGCACGTTGTGGCCGAGCTGACGCAACTGGCGCGCCAATTCGCGCATGGCAGCGAAGATCGCCAGGATTTTCTGCGCATGGTGCAGCACATAATCGGTTTCCTGCCTGACCTCCATCAAGACATAGATGGTGGCGGCATCGACTTCGGTGAACCAGCGGTGCTGGGCATTGAGCTGGTCGCCGAGTATCAGGCGCAGCGTGGGCTTGGTTGAGGTCATGATTATTCTATGCAATGGTTGAATTGGCCGGAGTGGCGTCGCTTATCCTTGCGGTGCCGGCTGCGGCGCGGAAGCAGGAACGGGCGCGGGAGCGGGCTCGGGCTGCGCCTTGCCATGCGTTTCCTGCTCGGCTTCGACCGGCATGGCCAGCGGTGCCGACGGCACGCCTTCTTGCAACAATTCTCCCGGCTCTTCCACCGGTTCGTCCTGTGCTTCCTCGACCGGCTGCACAGCGCGCAGCGGCGGTGGTGGCTTGCCACCGGGGAAGATGGCGTCACGCGACAGTTTGCCCGTGTCCAGCGCCGTCTTGAAGAAGTCGCCCACCACCAGCACGGCGTTATGGCCGCCCTGCCCCCAGTAATTGCTGCGCATGCTCACCCTGGCGTCGTTAAAGCCGACCCAGGCGCCGCCCACCAGTTCCGGGTGCATTAAAATGAACCAGCCATCGGCATTGTTTTGCGTGGTGCCGCTCTTGCCCGCGACGTCGGAGCGGATGCCGAAGCGGCTGCGGATGGCCGTGCCCGTACCGCGGTCGATCACGCCGCGCATCATGTCCGTCAGGATGGCTGCCGATGCCGCCTGCATGGCGCGCTTGGGTTTGTCTTCGCCGAAACGGGCGATGACCTTGCCCTCGCGGTCCGTGATGTGCGTGACGACGAACGGCAGGCGCGCCTCGCCCTGGGCGGCAATGCTGGCGTAGGCATTGACCATTTCCAGCAAGGTCACGGGACTGGTGCCCAGCGCCAGCGACGGCACTTTTTCCAGCTTGCTGTCACGGATGCCCAGCGCGCGCGCCAGCTTGATGATGGGAGGCAAGCCAACATCCTGCATCACTTGCGCCGTGATCGTGTTTTTCGAGTAGACGAGGCCATCGCGCATACTCATGTCGCGCCCTGTGGTGCCGCTCATGTCGGTCGGGCGCCATAGCGTGCCGTCGGCCGCCTTGATATCCGTCACGGCATCGCGGTAGACGTGCTCGGGGCTCAAGCCTTTTTCCAGCGCAGCGCCATACACGATGGGTTTGAAGGTGGAACCGGGCTGGCGCGCCGCCTGCGATACATGGTCGAATTGTTCACGCGCAAAGTCGCGGCTGCCGACCCAGGCGCGCACGGCGCCCGTGGCCGGGTCCATGGCCGCAAAACCCGCTTCCAGGCGCGTTTTCGACTTGCGCAGGGCGGCCATGAAGGCGCGGTCGCCCTTCAGCTGTGCCAGCGCCGCCTCGGGCGCGGCGCCGGTGCCTGTCAGCTTGCGGTAGTCGGCCGATTCGCGCACGAAGGCGTCCAGCAGGGCCGGATGCGATTTCCAGAAATAATCGAACGGCACGCTGCCCGCCTGCATGCCCGCATACATGCCGGTCGAGGTGGACGACGGCATGCCCGCGCGGCTCCATTCCACGTCGGCAATCGCCTGCAAGGCATTCGCCTGGCGTTCCACGGCGCGCTCGGCCGCCTGCTGCAAAGCATGGTCGAGCGTGGTGTGCACCACCAGCGCATCGAGTGCCAGGTTGTAGTCGTTCTCGTCGGCCCAGTCGATCAACCACTTGCGCACATAGGCCGTGAAATGGCTGTCCGACTGCGCCCGCTCGCTCTGGCGTTCGAAATGCAGGCGCAGCGGGCGCTTGAGCAACTGTTTGTAGCGCGCCTCGTCGATGACAGCATGTTTGCGCATCTGCCCCAGCACCACATTGCGCCGCTGCAGCGAGCGTTCGGGATTGCCGACAGGATTGTAGTAATTTGTGCCCTTGAGCATGCCGACCAGGGTGGCGCTTTCCAGGATGTCGAGGCGCGACGCGGACTTGTCGAAATACGTGCGGGCCGCCATCTCGATGCCATAGGTGTTGTACAGGAAGGGCACGGTGTTCAAATACGCTTCCAGGATTTCCGTTTTGCTGTAGGTGGCCTCGATCTTCAGCGCCGTGATCAGCTCCTTGAGCTTGCGGTTCAGGTTGCGCGAGCGGCCTATTTCCTCTGGAAACATATTACGCGCCAGTTGCTGCGTGATGGTGGAGCCTCCCTGGGGCTTGCCACCGGCCGTGTGCACAATGGCGCCGGCCGTGCGGGTGAAGTCGATGCCATGGTGGTCGTAGAAGCGATGGTCTTCCGTGGCAATGAGCGCGCTGATCACATTGGGCGAAATCTGCTGCAAGCTGACGCGTTCCTGCAAACCCTGATCGAAGCGGGCCAATTCCTTGCCATCGGCGCTAACCATGCTGCTCGGTGCGGCCGCGCGCGCCTGGCGCAAGTCGTGGATGCTGGGCGTCAAGGGTATCAACAGCAGCAAGTATACGACCAGCAGCGCCAGCACGGCCAGCATCAACCATGAGGCCAGCACCAGCGCGCGCCGCACCGGCGGCAAGGTCATCAAGTACGCATGGCCGCGCCGGTACAGCAGCACTGCCTTTACCCACGCCACACCGGCCAGGCGCCTCCCCTGCGCGCGCGCCTGTATCAACGCCTGCCGCGCTTTTGCCTGAAACTGCTCCGTGCCTGATGCCATGCTTGTAACCTTGTCTGATGCCGGATGATCCGTTTTCGCAAGTATATAGGGCGGGCAATGTGGCGGGATGGAAATAAGTAAGCGCAAGGACGGAAGATGACAGGATTATTGCCCAGACTGCGTCCCGCGTATAAAAGCGTATTCCATCAGCAGCAGGGCGGCGCCCATCTGCGCACCACCAAACTTATCCTTATCCTTAGTCATTACGTGCAGGCGCTGGCCGTCACTTCTGCGCCTGCTCCAGCAAGGCTGGCAATGCTTTCAGCATGGCGTCGCGCGTGCGCAGGCCCGCCGATGGCAGGCTTTTCTGCTCGTCCTGCACCAGGCGCGCAAAAACGATGCTGCGCTCGCCCTTGCTGGCCCAGCCCACGAACCAGCCGTAGCCATGCGCTTCGTCAAAGCTGCCATCGGCCTGGCGCGGGAAGGCCGTGCCCGTCTTGCCATGCACTTGCCAGCCACCCACGTCCGCCAGGCGCGTCAGACGCTGCGTTTCCTGCATCGCCTGCCTGCTCACGGGCAGCTGGTAATTGACCAGTTTGCGCAGAAACCCCAGCTGTTCCAACGGTGAAATTTTCAAGGAGGAACTGATCCACGAGCGCTCCAGGCTATTCTCCTTGCCCTTGTCGCCCGACACATCGGCATTGCCATAGCCGAGCGCCCGCGTGTATTTCTGGAACCGCTCGGCACCCAGCGCCTGCGTGATCTGCTGCGAATACCAGAGCACGCCATACTGCATCCAGCGCGACGGGTCCGTCTCCTGGCGCCACGCTTCGCCGCCCCAGTCCACATAGCCCTGGCGATACGGCAGGGTCGGCTGGTGCTGGTCCTTGAGGACACCGGCGTCATAGCCCATCAGGCTGAGCGCGATCTTGAACGTCGAGGCAGGGGTGACGCGGTCGATGCAATTACCTTCCTGCAGCAAGACGGCGCCCGTTTTGGCGTCGGCCATGGCGGTGCAAATGGTAGCGGCCTGGACATGCGAGGCGGCCAGAACGGTGCTTGTCAAGCCGAGGATGAACTGGGAAAGTGCGCGATATTTCATGGGCCTCCGGGGTTGGGGGAGCAGGACAAAGCGAAATTGTACCGGGCAGCGCGACGCGGTGCCAGCGACCATCGACCACCGTGAGCGTGTGATCCTGCCAACTAGCGTCCTGCAGGCGCGCCCGGTTGGCGTTCGCGCTTCAGGTGCACCTCTTCCAGTTCGTCCATGCCCAGCTTTTCCTCGTCGATCAGCGCATGTTCGCGTCGTTCGCGCTCGAGTTCCTCTTCCAGGCCACCTTCGCCAGGGCCCTGCGTGATTTTTTCCGGCATGCTGTCGTCCTCTGCGGTGCTTGAATGAAAAGTTCAGGCGAGCTGACCCGCCTGCGCCACGGCATCGTGCGGATGCAAGCTTTCCATATGCCGTACGGTAACACGCGCCTGCGCATGGTGTGGCAGCGCCGCCTGCACGCGGCGCGCCGCGTCTTCCACATACATCAGATTAGCACCATTCAAGCGCGCAAACGCCTGCTCGTCGGCCCGTTTCACGGCCGTTTGCAGCGGCGTCGCCAGCGCCGCTTCCACCAGGTCGATCAGCGGAAACAAATCGAGCTGCGCCTGTTGCGTTAATGGCACGGTCACCGTCGCCGTGCTGCGCTGGCTGTGCGGCGTGGCCAGGCTGGCATGCTCTTGCAGCCAGTCGCGGGCGGCTGCGGCGTCGACGCTTGCGCTGCCGAACTGCGCCGCAAAGGCGTCAGCCAGCAACTGCCGCGCCAGCGCCGCCGAACATGGACAGGTCGACGAATAGCCGATCTCCACCGTCAGTGACAGGGCAAAGCCCTGCGGGGAGCAACTGGCCTGCAGGCGCACGGGATACGACTTCCAACCCGACAGTCCTGCCGTCAACAGCGCCGGCTGGCGCCGCAGCACGGGGAACGCAAGCGCCAGGCGCGCCTGCGTGCTGCCGCAATCGGCGTGGCTGTCCACCATGCGCCGCAACACGGCGGCCAGGACAGCGGCATCGAGCGGCTGCGCGGCGGCAAACGCATCGAGCAGCAGATACAGGCGCGACATGTGGATGCCCTTGATGTGCGGGTCCGGCAAATCGACTTGCACGTCGGCGCAGGCATGCACTTGCTGTACCTGCCCGCCCTCCTCGATCCACAGCGGCAAGGCGATGCCCTGCATGCCGACCCAGTCCAGTGGTATGGGATGGCCGAGATGGGGGCCGGCTGCCACGTCGGGCAGGGGCAAGGAAAGGGAATCGCGCGTCATGCTCATGGCTCCATATGCAAACAAGTTGCATATAATGCAGAGAAAAACGTCAACTTGCAAGTTACTTGCATTAAACCGGTGTTACAGGCATAGCAGGCATGGCATGCGCTGCCTGGCGCCAGCTCAGCTAGCCTTGCGAAACGTCAAATTGATACGCTGTGCCCCCAGCAGCGCGTGTTCGCCCTCTTTCAGGGGTGCCACGCCGTGAAAGCGCAGGCGGTCGGCGCCGCCCCATACCACCACGTCGCCATGCAACAAGGCGATGCGCGCAGCCTTGTCGGCGCGCGCCGCCCCGCCGAACAGGAAGATGGCAGGCAAGCCCAGTGAGACCGAAACGATGGGCGCGGTGAAATCGCATTCATCGCGGTCCTGGTGCAGGGCCATGCGCGCACCTGGCACATAACGGTTGACCAGGCAGGCGTCGGGCGTGAAGCCCGGATAGCCGGCAGCCAGCGCCGCCTGCTGGGCCAGGCGCAGGAACACGGGCGGCATCGGCGGCCAGGGTCGGCTGCTGGCCGGATCGAGCCGCACGTAGCGGTAGCCGCGTCCATCCGTGATCCAGCCCTGGGCGCCGCAATTGCTCATGGCCACGGACATGCGCAAGCCGCCCGGCGTGGCCATATGGCGCAGGGGCGAGGCCAGCACAATGGCCTCCAGCGCCGGCAGCAGCTGGTCCAGATAAGGCAGGGCAAAAGCGCGCAACAAGACCGACGCGCAACTGCCCGGCACCAGCGGCGCAGGAGCGGCAGGGGCTTGCTCTTCATCGGCAAAAAGGGAGAGGTTCATGCCACTTATTGTAGGCGCAGCATGGAAAAAGCGCACGCGCCTGCGCCATGGCTGCGCTACCGTGGCATTTCCAGCCGCAGCCTGCGGCGCCGACGGTGGATCATTACGCCGCTTTGCTGCACGCCCTCGCGCAGCAAGAAGCAACCCTGCCAGTCGAACGCCGCGCCAACGCTGCAGCGCTTTTCGCGCGCGAGTGCGCGCAATATTTGCCAGCATGACAGCGTGCCGCCAGCGCAGCATGCTGCAGTTTGCGCGCCGTTCGGCGAAGATACATGGCGTTTCTTGCCAGCCCGCAGTGCAACATGCATTTCGCTCCTGATTTGCGCGTGCATGCTTTAGAATCAGCCACCTCAGCCCCGTAAAAACAGGATAAAACATATGACGGCAGTCGGGAATACCGAACCACAAGAGCTCAAGCGCGGCCTGAAAAGCCGCCACATCCAGCTCATCGCCCTGGGCGGCGCCATCGGCACCGGCCTGTTTCTCGGCATCGCGCAAACCATCAAGATGGCCGGCCCTTCCGTGCTGCTCGGCTATGGCATCGCCGGCGTCATCGCCTTTCTGATCATGCGCCAGCTGGGCGAGATGGTAGTCGACGAGCCCGTGGCCGGCTCCTTCAGCTATTTTGCCGACAAATACTGCGGCCACCTGCCCGGTTTCCTGTCTGGCTGGAATTACTGGGTCCTGTATGTGCTGGTGAGCATGGCAGAACTGACGGCCGTCGGCATCTATGTGCAGTACTGGTGGCCGGACGTGCCCACCTGGGTCTCGGCGCTCATCTTTTTTTGCGCCATCAACGCCATCAGTTTGTTGAATGTCAAAGCCTTCGGCGAGATGGAATTCTGGTTCGCCATCATCAAGGTGGTCGCCATTATCGGCATGATCGTTTTCGGCGCCTGGCTGCTCGCTTCCGGCAACGCCGGTCCGCAGGCGTCGGTGGCCAACCTGTGGCAGCACGGCGGCTTCTTCCCGAATGGCTGGCAGGGCCTGGTGATGGCCATGGCCGTCATCATGTTCTCGTTCGGCGGCCTGGAACTGGTGGGCATCACGGCGGCCGAGGCCGATGACCCGAGCACGACGATTCCGCGCGCCACCAACCAGGCCATCTACCGCATCCTGATTTTCTATATTGGCGCGCTGGGCATTTTGTTGTCGCTATATCCTTGGCAAAACGTCGTCACCGGCGGCAGCCCCTTCGTGCTGATCTTCCATGCACTCGACAGCAACCTGGTGGCCACGGCGCTGAACGTGGTGGTGCTGACGGCAGCCCTGTCCGTCTACAACAGCGGCGTGTACTGCAACACGCGCATGCTGTTCGGCCTGGCCAAGCAAGGCAATGCGCCGCGCGCCCTGCTGCGCCTGAACCGCCGTGGCGTACCGCTCGCTGCGCTGGGCGTGTCGGCCCTGGCCACGGGCGCCTGCGTGGTGGTCAATTACTTCATGCCCGGCGAAGCGTTCGAAGTGCTGATGGGCCTGGTGGTCTCGGCACTGATCATCAACTGGGCCATGATCAGCTGGATACACCTGCGTTTCCGCGCACAAAAAAAAGCCGAGGGCAAGACGACGCTGTTCCAGAGCCTGGGCTACCCATTCACCAATTACCTGTGCCTGGTTTTCCTGGCCGGCATTTTGGTGATCATGTACCTGACACCGGGCCTGCGCGTCTCCGTCTACCTGATTCCCGTGTGGCTGTGCGCCCTGGGCATCGGTTACTGGATCAGGCAAAGCAAGGCCAAGGCCTAGGCGGCTTTACGCTGAATCAAGCAAAAAACAAACCAGCAAAAAGCCCGCCTTCGCAAGAAGGCGGGCTTTTTTGTCGTTGACGCTGCACCAGAGGCAGCACACTAAGCAGACTCAACGCTGTCAGCCTCGCCCTGCTCCGGCAGCACATCGGTCCATGCAAAATATGAAATATGAAATATGAAATGCAAGGCCATGAATAAAAAATAATATTGCAATATTTTTATGATTGCCCTGCATCGCGCTCTGCCGCCACGCCCGGATTGGGGTATGTTCGGCATATAGCGCACGTCCTCACTGTTGCCGCAAGTAAATTTATACTGTTGCTCAAATGCCGAAAGTGACTATGTGTGACATTTCCCGTACTCGCAATCACTATGATCGCTGAGAACACCGCAACACATCCGCATTCGCTGATACGTAACATCAAGCACGGCCCTAAGGAGACAGCATGAGACTTTTGAACTTAACGATAGCCAAGCGGCTCGGCCTGGGTTTTGGCCTGGTCGCCTTACTCCTGTTACTGATCATCACGCTGGGGCTAGCCAGCATGAAGCAAATCCAGGACCGCATGGATGAGGCAACCAAGGTCAACAACGTTGAAACCAGGCTGGCGCAAACTATGGACTTGACAGTCACCGAGCGGGCGTTGGCGCTACGCAATCTTATTTTGCTGAAAGAAGAGAAGGAAATCAAGATCGAGGTCGAGCGCATCGCGGCGCAGGAAAAGAAATATGCCGCCGCACAACAAAAGCTGGGAGAAATGTTCAGCAAATTGGGCGGCACATCGACCGAAGAAAGAAATCTGCTCGAACAGATCCGCCAGCAGAGCGAGCTGGCCGGCCCCTTCATCCAACGGGCCGCTACGCTGGCGCTGAGTCAAAAGCAGGAAGAGGCCTATCAACTGCTGCGCTATGAATTCCGCCCCGTGCAAAAGCGCTGGTGGGAATTGTTGCGCACCTTGATCGCGCTCGAAGAAAAGCAAAATAGCGAAGCCACTACCATCGCCGAGGAGGCTTATAACCAGGCGCGCCTGATGATGCTGAGCATAGGCTCGCTGGCACTGGTCGTGAGCCTGCTGGCCGCGGTGCTGATCACGCGCAGCGTGACGCGTCAACTCGGTTGCGAGCCCGACGAGGCAGCCGAGATCGCCGGGCAGATCGCCAGTGGAAACCTGGTTGTGCCCATCCATACTCGCGCCGGCGACACGCACAGCCTGCTGTTCGCCATGCAGTCGATGCGCGACAGCCTGGCGAAAATCGTCCAGCAAGTCCATACCAGCACCGAGACGATCTCCACGGCGGCGGGGCAAATCGCCATGGGCAACCTGGACTTGTCTTCGCGTACGGAACAACAGGCCAGCACGCTGGAACAAACCGCTTCCTCGATGGAAGAATTGACCAGCACCGTGCGCATTAACACCGACCATGCGCGCCAAGCCAACGGGCTGGCCGAATCGGCCTCCGATGTCGCTACCAAAGGCGGCGCCGTGGTGGCGCAGGTGGTCGACACCATGGCGGCGATCGATGTCTCGGCCCGCAAGATTGTCGACATTATCGCCGTGATCGACGGCATCGCCTTCCAGACCAATATCCTGGCGCTGAACGCGGCAGTCGAGGCAGCCCGCGCCGGGGAACAGGGGCGCGGCTTTGCCGTGGTGGCTACCGAGGTACGCAATCTGGCGCAGCGCTCGGCAGCAGCAGCGAAGGAAATCAAGGAATTGATCGGCGATTCGGTCGACAAGGTGCAGGCCGGCAACCGGCTGGTCGAACAGGCCGGCTCGACCATGCACGAGGTCGTCGCCAGCGTGCGACGCGTCACCGGCATCATGTCCGAAATGCTCTCCTCCAGCCAGGAACAATCGACAGGTATCGAGCAAATTAATATGGCCGTGACGCAAATGGACAATGTGACGCAGCAAAATGCGGCACTGGTCGAGGAAGCGGCCGCCGCCGCGCAGGCGATGCAGGCACAGGTCAACAGCCTGAACGAGGTAGTCAGCGTCTTTAGTCTGGGCAACATCGCTAGCGTGCGCGCGGCACCGCCGCGCGTGCCTAGCCGCCCGCCAGCGCCACCGCCAGCGGCGAGGCACACGCTCGCCACGGCAAAGCCGGCCCGTTCCGCCGTCGCCAAGCCCAGCGAAATCGAGTGGGAACAGTTTTAAAGCGGCAACATAGGAGTGAGGCATATGGGTAAATTGGAACAGGTCGTCGCTGCAAGCGAAGTAGCGCAACACATCTTCCCGCATGCGGGCCATGTCGACAAAGAGCAGCGGGCCCTGCTGGCCCGCCAGCAGGCCGCGACGCTCTGGCTGACCGGCCTGAGCGGCGCAGGCAAGTCGACGCTGGCCTACGCGCTGGAGAGGCGGCTGCTGGCGGAGGGACGCCTCGCCTACGTGCTTGACGGCGACAATATGCGGCACCACCTGAATGGCGACCTGGGTTTCTCTCCCCGCGACCGCCAGGAAAACATCCGCCGCAGCGCCGTCATCGCCAGGCTGATGAACGACGCCGGCATGATGGTCATCTGCGCCTTCATCTCGCCGCTGCGCAGCGACCGCGAGATCGCGCGCCAGATCATCGGCTGCGACAATTTTATCGAAGCCTACATCAGTACGCCGTGCGCGCTGTGCGAGGAGCGCGATCCCAAAGGACTGTACAAGAAAGCGCGCGCCGGCCTGATACCGGCCTTTACGGGCGTCTCCGCGCCGTATGAGGCGCCGCTGGCGCCAGCGCTATCGCTCGATACGGCCGCACTGTCGCTGGAACAGGCTTGCGAACAGCTATTCCAGCAGCTTTGCCCGCGCTTCATCTGATGTCGCGCGGCTACCTTTTTCGAGGAATGATGAGATGAATAGCAGCTCCCCTTCGGGCACCGGCGCGCGCCCGCGCCCGGTCATGATGATCCCCCTGCGCCGCTGCGGCAGCCATGCCCTGCGCCTGCGCCTGAACCTGTCGCCGCAGTTTTATTCGCCGTATCCGCTGCACCTGATCGATATGATGCCGCTGCTGCCCCTGTACGGCGACTTGCGCGACGACCGTGCCTACTTTCGCCTGGTGGTCGATGTGGTGGGCCTGGCGGCGGTCAGCATGGTCAAGTGGCCGGGCGTCGTCTTCGATCCGGTGGAACTGTTCGAGACGCTGCGCGAGCAGCCGCGCAGCATCCACCGCGTGGCATGGGAACTACTGCTGCGCGCCGGAGAACGCCACCAGGCCCAGGTGGTAATGGACAAGTCGCTCGACAGCGTGCACTACGCCGATGACCTCATGGAGCTGTATCCAGACATGCTGTTCCTAAATGTGGTGCGCGATCCGCGCGCGCAAGTGGCGTCGATGAACCGCGCCATCATCCACGATTTCGACACCTTGCTCAATACCAGGACCTGGCTGGCAGCCCATGTGGCAGCTGACCATGTCATGCAGCGCTATGGGCAGCGCGTGCTGACCATACGCTATGAAGATTTCCTCTCGCGGCAACAGGAGACGCTGGAAACGGTCTGCCATTTCCTCGGCATCAACTTCCTGCCGCAGATGCTCGACGTCGCCGCCTCGGCGGAAGCGCGGCAAATCGCGCAGTTGTCGTCGCTCTGGTCGGCCAACTGCTATGCGCCGATCGCGGCCAATATCGACAAATTCCGGCAGCAACTATCGGATGACGATATCGAGCTCATCGAAACGCTCACCGGAGCGTATATGGACCGCTACGGCTACACGCGTCTCAGCGGCGGTGACGCCAGCATCACGCCCGCGCTCATCGAGATGGCCGGCGTGCGCTCGGCGCAAGGACGCGAACGTGCCTGGAGCGACCTGGAAGAGGATAATTTTCGCGACTACGTGCTGCGCCGTTGCCGCGCCGACTATCTGACACAGTTACATGCACGGCTCAGCCAGAGCGGCGGCGCGGCCGACAGCGGCAGCATCGTCACGCTCGATCAGCTCGACCCGAAGGCGTTTGTCGTCAACGATTAATATTCTGGCGCAGCGCAGACATCGGGCCATGGCCGCTTGCGGGCTGCACACTGCGGCGCAATGAAAAACGCCGCCGGGATCACTCCCGGCGGCGTTTTTTATCCTGCAGCAGTCAAGCACTGACTGCCTGTCAGGACGGCATCAGATGCTGTCGAGCACCGCATTCAGGCTGGCGCTAGGACGCATGACCGCTTCCGTCTTCGCCGGATCGGGCAGATAGTAACCGCCGATATCCATTTCCTTGCCTTGCACTGCTTTCAGCTCGGCGACAATCTTCTCTTCATTCTCGGCCAGGGCTTTTGCCAATGGCGCGAAGTGTGCTGCCAGCTGCGCATCATCTTTCTGCGCTTCCAGCGCTTGCGCCCAGTACATGGCCAGATAGAAATGGCTGCCGCGATTGTCGAGCTCACCAGTGCGTGGCGATGGCGACTTATTGTTGTCAAGCAGCTTGCCGGTGGCTTCATCGAGGGTTTTCGCGAGGATTTTAGCCTTCGCATTGCCCGTCTTGATGCCCATGTCTTCCAGCGACACGGCCAGGGCCAGGAATTCACCGAGCGAATCCCAGCGCAAATGGTTTTCTTCCACCAGTTGCTTGACGTGTTTAGGTGCCGAACCGCCAGCGCCCGTTTCGTACATGCCGCCACCGGCCATCAACGGCACGATCGAGAGCATCTTGGCGCTGGTGCCCAGTTCCAGGATCGGGAACAGGTCGGTCAGATAATCGCGCAAGATGTTGCCCGTTACCGAGATGGTATCGAGGCCACGGAAGGCGCGCTCCAGGGTGTAGCGCATGGCGCGCGTCTGCGACATGATCTGGATTTCCAGGCCCTTGGTGTCGTGCTCCTTCAGGTACACCTGTACCTTCTTGATGACTTCGTTCTCGTGCGGACGGTAAGAATCGAGCCAGAACACGGCAGGCATGCCCGAGTTGCGCGCGCGGGTGACGGCCAGTTTGACCCAGTCGCGGATCGGCGCGTCCTTGACCTGGCACATGCGCCAGATGTCGCCCTCTTCCACCGTTTGCGTCAGCAGCACTTCGCCCGTTTCGATGTCGGTGATGTTGGCAATGCCGCCTTCAGGCACTTCAAACGTCTTGTCGTGCGAACCGTATTCTTCCGCTTGCTGCGCCATCAGGCCCACGTTCGGCACGGTGCCCATGGTCTTCGGATCGAAGTTGCCATGCCATTTGCAAAAGCCGATCATTTCCTGGTAGATGCGCGCGAAAGTCGATTCCGGCATGACTGCCTTGACGTCTTTCGGACGGCCGTCGGCGCCCCACATCTTGCCGCCGATACGGATCATGGCAGGCATCGACGCATCGACGATGATGTCGTTCGGCGAATGGAAGTTGGTGATGCCCTTGGCCGAATCGACCATGGCCAATTCCGGACGATGCGCGTGGCAGGCGTGCAAATCTTTCAGCACTTCATCTTTTTGCGACGCTGGCAGGGTCTCGATCTTGTCGTACAGGTTGCTCATGCCATTGTTGACATTCACGCCCAGCTTGTCGAACAGGTCTGCGTGCTTGGCGAACGCGTCCTTGTAGAAAATGCGTACGCAGTGGCCGAAGACGATAGGATGCGACACCTTCATCATGGTCGCCTTGACGTGCAGCGAGAACATCACGCCGGTCTTGAAGGCGTCGTCGATTTCCTTCTCGTAGAACTCCAGCAGCGCTTTCTTGCTCATGAACATGCTGTCGATGATTTCGCCCGCTTGCAGGGAAACCTTGGGTTTCAGCACGATAGTCTTGCCCGAGGCGGTGACCAGTTCCATCTTCACATCGCGGGCCTTTTCCAGGGTCAGCGATTTTTCGCCATGGTAAAAGTCGCCATGATGCATGTGCGAGACGTGGGTTTGCGACGCCTGGCTCCACTCGCCCATCGAATGCGGGTGCTTGCGGGCGAACTCTTTGACCGCCTTCGGTGCGCGGCGGTCGGAATTGCCTTCACGCAGCACTGGGTTGACCGAGCTGCCGATGCACTTGCCGTAACGGGCCTTCAAGGCTTTTTCTTCTTCCGTCTTGGCATCTTCCGGATAGTCGGGCAGCTTGTAGCCACGGGCTTGCAATTCGCGCACGCAGGCGATCAATTGACCCTGGGAAGCACTGATGTTAGGCAGCTTGATGATGTTGGTGTCCGGATTCTGGGTCAATTTGCCCAGTTCAGCCAGAGTATTCGGGACTTTTTGCGCGTCCGTCAGGAATTCGGGAAATTCGGCCAGTACACGCGAGGCCACCGAGATATCGCTGGCGACGACGTCCACGCCAGCGGGCGCGGTGAATTTTTTGATGATTGGCAGCAGGGAATACGTCGCGAGCAGCGGCGCCTCGTCAGTCAGCGTGTAGATGATTTTGGATTTTTGTGTTGCCATGTTCATTCCCTTGTATGCGGTGATGCCTGGTGGTTAACTTTCTTCATTCCAAACACAGGACGGTTAGCCTTGCTTTGGACGGCTAGTGTGCCGGCGGTGACGCCGTGCTTGCCCACCACGTATTTTAGACTGTCCTGCCGCTGTTTGTGTATCCGATGGGGACGAATCTTATATAAGACAGCAAATATCTGAAGCAGCCACTGATATATGACGGTTTTACGCGCGACAAGATATGGCTGCGGACTGGCCGGGCATGTATGCGAGCATAAAGATATAGACAGAAATACACGTATATTTGCGCAAATCGTGTCACTCCCACGCGTTCTGACGATCCCGCGCACGTTCGCCAGCGCCAGGCACAGTTGCAGGGCGATCTAGAACTTACTGGATGTGAAAGGCTTTTGTGACCGGGCGTTCGACGATGCGGACTTGTCGTCGCACATCGCCATCATCACAGCACGTCCTTGACTTGCTATTTAAAAAATTCTTGGCATGGCGACACCTTATCGGAGAAGGTGTTCCCGAGCTGCGCCCCTTTGAGGCTGGGATATGCCAGATCCGGCATACAAGGCGCAAGGGCTGGCCGACCCGGTGAGAGCACCTGGCCGACCAACCCTTGGAGTCAGTCAGAAAGCAAGCGTGACAGGTGAATCAAGCTTGCTGGCCGCCCTTGCGCTTCTTGCGCAGACGCGCCGCCAACAAACCACCACCGATCAACCACATGGCCATGCTGGAAGGCTCCGGTACCGGCGACACCGCCGACACCCCGACGACTACGGGCCCCAAGTCCCAGCCAAGGTAGCTATAGCCATCAACCTTGCCATCAATGAGATCGGCCAGCGAACGCCCAGCCAGATCGCCATCGAATCTGAACTCGTCGGTGCGCACGAAGCCAAGGTCATAGTTGTATACGTGGACGGTATTGGCACCTTCCAGGAAGTACAAATTATTTTGCTCGAAACCGATCATGTTACCCAGCTTGCCGGTCAGGGATGCGCCACTCCAGCCATCTGCGCCACCCGAGAATGCCGTCTTCTTGGAGTCGAATGCCAGCGTGCCGGTGAAGTAGTTGTAGTAGCTCAAAGTACCATCGACATCCAGCCACACCGATTTATCATCACCCATGGCTAACAGATTGTTGTTACCCAAGAGGCTCTGACCCGCCTGAGGACCGCCTGCCAGGGTCAAAGGATAGGCTCCGCGAGCGACTTCGCCCCACCCCTTGTCGACATACCAATCAGTCCAGTAGTTTTTGTTGGACACGTTTGGATCAACGAAATTGATGTCCCAGTCTTCGGAGATGTCGTGTGCGCGAACCAGGTTGCTCGAGTTGCCTATCACATTGGGAGATTTGAGCAGGGCCTTCCACAGGTTGTCGCTGGTGGCCTTGTTATTGCCATCTCCGACGACCAGCTCGGGAAACATCTTGTAGAGCTGCTGGTGGGGACGCACGTCATAGCCCTTGGCCGGATACCACTCTTGGGGATAAATCGTGGCACCATCCTGATGGTAGCGGACTCCTTCCCTCCAACGCGAGATCTGCGTCCAGTTGTAGTCCGTCGCGGCCTTCGCCTCCATCAGACCAACGGTAGCCAACGCAAAGAACGCCAGCGCCATCTTAATTTTTTTCACCAAAATAATTACCTTTTTGCAAACAAAAATGTTGATATTAAAATACAATTAGTCGGCAGTGGCTTATCACCAACAAGCGCTTGCCATAGACATCGAGCAGGGTCCGCAGGTAGGTGTCGATATTGGTCCCGGCGAACAGAGTCGCCGAAGCAAAATCGCTAATTTATTTGAGCGGGGGGATTGAGCGCACTCACGGGATTGATCGCTACGTAGACACCGTCGCAGGCAAAGTCGACCAAATCGGGCAGGCCGTCGCCATTAACTGGGCGTCAAAAACGGGGAGAAATCTCCGGTTTTTACCGACTGAGACGCGATTTTTTTGGGCGTCGGGACATATTTTACCTAAAAGTCGTTTTTAGGCATTTTCATTACGATTTTTGGCAATTTTGGCACCGGTGGCAACGTGGCACCGGTGGCACCGGGGTCAGGTCCGCCATTACGACACGACCTAAGCCATACCGACATAGGAACCTCTGCGCAATCTCAGTGCCAATATACTTAGCCCAGGCACCATCTAACCATGACACGACCACTACGCCTTGAGTTCGCCGGTGCCCTCTACCACGTTACTTCGCGCGGCGACCGGCGCGGCGCCATTTACCGGGACGATACTGATCGCCTTGCCTGGCAAGAAGTGCTTGCGTTGGTATGTGAGCGGCACCATTTTGTCGTGCATAGCTTTTGCCAGATGAGCAATCATTATCATCTGCTCGTTGAAACGCTCGAGGCAAATCTGTCGCAGGGCATGCGCCAACTGAATGGCGTGTACACTCAGCATTTCAATCGTAAGCGTAAAGCCAGCGCCGTCTTTACCTCGACTACTCCTGCCAGCATGATTTGAGGTTGAGACACAAATCGATTGTGTCCACAAACTCGATTATGGACACAATAATTCAACCAGTCGCAAGACCCTCAAAACGTG